>JBDOMM010000006.1:0-489598 GCA_039832695.1 Bacillus sp. (in: firmicutes) | reverse complement strand
TTCCCTCTGCTTTAGAACATTATCTAAAAGTACACACTGTAATATAAATTGAACCGCCGTATACGGAACCGTACGTACGGTGGTGTGAGAGGGGCGAAAATAATCCTATTTTCCCTCTACTCGATTGGATTTATAGAAAAATAAACGAAAAATGTTGACAAATGCAATTGCGGCTTTATTATTCTTGTCGTATCATTAAGTACATACTAAGATTGTTTATTATCTCACAATCAATAATTATGACTAGGTTTTCAATAACAGATGTAAAATAAAGAAAACAATGTTCGTTACAGGAGAGTGTTCTAAGTGAATATAACGATTTATGACGTAGCAAGGGAAGCCAATGTATCTATGGCAACTGTTTCCCGTGTGGTAAATGGAAATCCAAATGTTAAACCCGTTACCCGAAAAAAGGTGTTAGAGGTAATTGAAAGATTAGGGTACCGCCCAAATGCTGTGGCAAGAGGATTGGCTAGTAAAAAAACAACAACTGTCGGTGTAATTATTCCTGACATTTCTAATATCTTCTTTGCAGAATTGGCTCGTGGGATTGAAGATATTGCTACTATGTACAAATACAATATCATTTTAAGTAATTCGGACCAAAACAAAGATAAAGAACTGCATTTACTTAATACTATGCTTGGTAAACAGGTAGATGGAATTGTATTTATGGGTGGAAACATTACACCGGATCATGTGGAGGAATTTGAAAAATCTCCAGTGCCGATCGTCCTTGCGGGGTCCATTGAAGAGTCAAACAAGATTCCTTCTGTAAACATTGATTACGAGGAAGCTGTGTATGATTCAGTAAAAGAATTCATTGAAAAAGGCCACAAGAATATTGCTATTGTGGTGGGTCCGCTTCATGAACCAAAGAACGCTCAGAAAAAACTAAAAGGGTATCAAAGAGCTCTTGAAGAAGCAGGGCTTCCATATAACGAGGAGTTAATTGTCGAAGGTGATTATACGTACGATTCAGGAATCGAAGCCTTTGAAAAATTACTTGAAGCAAGTGCAAGACCAACTGCTATCTTAGTAGGAGCAGATGAAATGGCACTAGGAGTGGTTCATGGTGCGGAGGATAAAGGCTATAAAATCCCTGAGGACTTCGAAGTAATCACATCAGACAATACAAGGTTAGGACTAATGGTACGTCCCCAGCTAACAACAATTGTACAGCCGTTATATGATATTGGTGCCGTAGCCATGAGACTATTAACAAAATTAATGAATAAAGAAACGGTGTCAGATCAAATTGTTGTCCTGCCACACCGAATCGAGCACAGACAATCCACTAAATAAGAAAAGCGGAAGCGCCTTGTTCAGCCCCGACAGGCAAATGTTCTTCTGCAAGAAAAGTCGTTCTTTTGACTTTTATTGCAGAAGGTTATTTGACCCGAGGGGCTAGGCGCTGGAGCTGGACAATTCTCGAAGTTTGAATTTTATATTTTTAGTTATATATTGAAGGGCGTGCCATTTATGATGGCAGGCCCTTTTCGCTTTTTCGATAATTACGTATAGGATAGAGTGCCTTTTCTAATGTTATTTGGTTCTTTTCTGTAATTTCAGCTTTTCTTGGAATAGGTGTATATAAATCTTCAGGGTCATCCCATTCATTTGGCAAGGTAACGGGAGAATTTTTTTGCCACTTATCGATCCAAGCTGCTGGCAGATTGGCGGAACAATTCGAGTTTTCAGTCATCTCCATCCAGATGAGAGCCCATGCTCTTGGAACCACTCGCCAAATATCATATCCACCGCCGCCTACTGCAATCCATTTTCCATTACAATATTGATGGGCAATTTCATGCGCAATCCTAGGAATCTCACGATAAATTTTCATTGTGGCTGATAAATGAGTGAGTGGATCAAAATAATGCGAATCTGCTCCATTTTGTGTAAGTATAACATCAGGCCTAAAAAATTCTGCGACCTCTTTAATAGCGGTTGTATAAGCGTGCAGCCAGGAATCGTCCTCTGTAAAGGCGTCGACAGGGATGTTAAAAGAATAGCCATAGCCTGGTCCTTGACCTCTTTCATTAATATTCCCCGTTCCAGGAAACAAATATCGTCCTGTTTCGTGAATAGAAAGGGTACAAACATTAGGATCATCGTAAAAAGACCATTGGACACCATCTCCATGGTGTGCGTCGGTATCCACATATAAAACACGAGCATTGTATTTTTCTTGCAAGTACTTTATGGCCACAGAACTATCATTATATACGCAAAATCCAGAGGCTTTTCCTCGGAACCCGTGATGCAAACCGCCTCCAAGATGCAAAGCATGGAGAGACTTGCCTGTCATTACTTGATCGACTGCCGTTAATGTTCCGCCTACTAAAAGAGCACTTGCCTCATGCATGTTTGGAAATATCGGGGTATCTTCTGTACCTAGCCCATAATTTTCTGCCACTTCTTTAGGAAGTTCTCCATGTCCTGCTTTCTTAACTGCCTCTATGTAACTACGATCATGAATAAGGGCTAACTCATCATCTGTTGCCATTTTAGGAGCAATGATATCATTAGCTGACAGTGCATTCATTTTTTCTAACAAGTCAACGGTGAGTGTAAGCCGGAATTGGTTAAAAGGATGGTTACTGCTGAACTTATAATTCAACAGTTCTTCTGAGAATACGAAGGAACATCGATCACTCATATGGATATCCCCGGCAGGTTAGGCCATAGTACATGATGTCCTGCTTGCTTTAGATCCTGAATAAGGGCAGTTGGGTTCATGGTTTGAACTCTAAGCACCAGGATTTTAAAATGTTCATCAGTCTTGTCAGGATAAACGAGAACACTCAGAATGTTAGCCTTTCGCTTTTTAATAACGTTTGTAATATCGCTGAGAATTCCAGCGAGGTTTGGGACCTTTATTTCAATTTGAGACCCTGGCTGATGAGCTCCTGTTAACTCGACCAAGGTTCTTAATAGGTCTGTTTCTGTTACAATTCCAACAAGTTTACGGTCATTTATGATAGGAATACAGCTGATTTTATGTTCATAAAATAGGCCGGCCACTTCTTCGACGAAATCGAGAGGATGCCCAGTGATTATATCGCATTCCATAATCGTTTCAAGCGGTTTTTTTAAATCCTCTGGATGTTCATTTGCACGAAAAATAGAAGGGGTTGCCTCTCTTATATTGGCGACAGTGACTAATCCAACCAATTGTCTTTGGCTATCAATAATAGGTATATGGCGAATTTTCTTTGTTTCCATTAATTTCATAGCATCAGCAATGGTGTCTGTTGGAGAAAGTGTAGCAATGTCTGTTTTCATTATTTCTTCCACTATCATATCAATCACCTCATGTCTCAAGTGAATTACAGCAATATCATTAGTACATAAAACGGTTCATAAATCGTAGTCGGTCAAATTTTTGGATGGACTCTAAGTCGACTCTCTTGCCCATTCGAGCCATGAGACAGTTAGCTGGATGGGAACAGATTTCTGGATCATCTGTCGCATACCACTCTAATCCACCGGCATTCATCATTTTTTCCATGACTTTTCGGTAATCCCACACATTTAATTTGGTGCCTTTTAAATCCCAATGCCAATAATACTCGGTCGTAATCGTGATATAATCTTCCATTGCATCATCCATCATCGAGACGATTAATAGGTTTTTACCTACAGAACAGCCGCGAAATTGAGGAATAACCTCAATAGCTCCTAATTCTATTAAGTTATCCATTTTCCCTTCAGACCACCTCTCGAGGGGATCTGGATATAGGAAGGTAACGTACCCAACTATGGTGTGGCGATGCCTGGCAATTATAATTCTTCCTTCAGGAAGTCCTGCGATACCAATTAAAGCTTTATGTTGTTGTGCAGGAGGACGGAAGGCAACAAGGTCTTCGTGAAATTCATAGCCTGCTAATTTATCTGATGAAATAGGGCCTTCGATGATTAAATTCCCATGAGGAGTTTTTAGTTCTTTTGCATTGTAAGTTTTCTTGTGTTCCATAAGGTCACCTACCTTAAAAAATCATTAGTTTATTAATTCTATTATACATAAAATCTAGTAAGAGAAAGCGATTTCATTAATATTTATGAGTATTAAAATTTTTAAAATTGTGAATAGTTTATATTTGTACTATAATAATCTTTATAAAATAGGAGGGGGAGATAGTAATGAAAGTGGAAGCGCTACCAGTTGTACAAGGAGACCATAATTTATCCAATTATGAAGAAACGTACAAGCAATTTGATTGGAAGGAAACTGAAAAAGCATTCTCGTGGAGTGAAACAGGGCTAGTTAACTTGGCATATGAGGCCATTGACCGCCATGCAAAAACGTTCCGGAAAAATAAAATTGCTCTTTACTATCGAGACGGTTTTCGCAATGAAAAGTACACATTCAAGGAAATGATGGAGCTGTCTAATAAAGCTGGGAATGTGTTAAAGAGCTATGGGGATGTAGAAAAAGGAGATCGCGTATTTATTTTTATGCCTCGTTCTCCGGAGCTTTATTTTACAGTCCTTGGTGCGATTAAACTTGGAGCTATCGTTGGTCCTTTATTTGAAGCGTTCATGGAAGGGGCAGTCCGTGACCGCCTGCAAGATAGTGAAGCAAAAGTTCTAGTTACGACACCAGAATTATTAGAGCGAGTACCGGTTCAGGAGTTACCTGCCTTAAAGCATATTTTCCTTGTTGGAAAAAATGTGGAGGAACAAGGCCCTTACATTGACTTCCTAGGAAAACTTGAAAAAGCCAGTAAAGATCTTAAAATCGAATGGGTTGACAGAACCGACGGGTTAATTTTGCACTATACATCAGGTTCAACAGGAAAACCTAAAGGGGTATTGCATGTACATAATGCAATGATACAACATTATCAAACAGCTAAATGGGTTCTTGATTTAAAAGAAGATGATGTGTATTGGTGTACAGCAGACCCAGGATGGGTGACAGGAACATCTTACGGAATCTTCGGCCCTTGGCTAACTGGAACATCTAATGTCATTGTAGGTGGACGTTTTAGTCCAGAAACATGGTATCAGATGATCGAGGACTTCGGAGTTACAGTTTGGTATAGTGCTCCTACTGCCTTCCGTATGCTGATGGGTGCAGGAGACGAGCTTGTAAAGAAATTCGATTTAAGCAGTCTTCGTCATATCCTAAGTGTTGGGGAACCATTAAACCCAGAAGTAGTTAAATGGGGTGTAAAGGTATTTAACCATCGTATTCATGATAACTGGTGGATGACGGAAACTGGAGCACAACTCATCAGTAACTATCCATGTATGAAGATTAAGCCTGGCTCTATGGGCAAACCGATCCCAGGCGTACAGGCTGCGATTGTTGATAACCAAGGAAAAGAGCTGCCGCCATATCGTATGGGCAATCTAGCCATTAAAAAAGGTTGGCCATCCATGATGCAAACGATTTGGAATAATCCCGAGAAGTATGAATCCTACTTTATGCCAGGTGACTGGTACGTTTCAGGCGATTCTGCCTATATGGATGAGGATGGCTATTTCTGGTTCCAGGGTAGAGTGGATGATGTCATCATGACGTCAGGAGAGCGTGTAGGCCCATTCGAAGTAGAGAGTAAGCTTGTTGAGCACCCAGCAGTAGCTGAAGCGGGTGTAATTGGAAAACCAGACCCGGTTAGAGGGGAAATCATTAAAGCGTTCGTTGCCCTACGTGACGGCTTTGAGGCTTCTGAGGAATTGAAAGAGGAAATTAGACAATTTGTGAAAAAAGGCCTTGCAGCCCATGCGGCACCAAGAGAAATTGATTTCCGTGATAAACTGCCAAAAACAAGAAGTGGTAAAATCATGCGCCGAGTGCTAAAGGCGTGGGAGTTAAACTTACCGACTGGTGACCTATCTACAATGGAAGATTAGAATAAATAAAAACCGCACCGAATTCGGTGCGGTTTTTCTATTATTGTGGTGTTGGTGTTTCAGTTGGAGGTGGGACAGTTGCTCCTACCTCTACAAGATTAGATGGTGCAGATTCGTTACCGGCTATATCAACGGAAGTTACATAAAACGAACCGTTACCTACAGTGTAGGATAGGCTTGAACCGTTAATAATGCTTGCTACTTTGGTAGAAAGCAAACCACCTTGATACACTCTGTAACCAACTACATCATTATCCCCTGAGGACGACCAAGATAGTGTATTACCAGAAACAGACAAGTTGACTGTATTTGGTCTTTTACCGTTATCCACCATTTTTGCTGTAGGTACCAATATTTTACCCCAGCGATCTTTCTGAGGAATAAGTTGGTTGTAATCCTTGAAGGTTTTACCAACCATTCGAGTAATAAAGTCTGGATTTAAGATTAAACCATATTGAGCAAATTCCTTTGGAGTAGAATCCAATGCTAAATACTTTTTACCTTTAATTGTGACAAAGTTTCCTTCTACTAAGCTATCGTCCACTTTTGTTGGCACATCATTCACATTAAAGTAATCACTTTCGATTAATCCTGCCTTCGAACATGCACTTGATGGCAACATGCCGGACACAGCACAATAGGAACGTTTAACAATACCACTTGGCATTTGGAATGATTCTTTAGGATCGATTAAATCCGGTTTAATTTTATAGGCTGCATTCATTAATTCAGCCCAAAGGTTATTTGTTCGTTGACTATATGACATGCCTGAAATTTTTAGTGATTTTGGCGTATCATACCCAGTCCAAATACCAAATGTAATATTAGGGTTGGTGGCTACAAACCAGGCATCCTTATATTCATTACCTGTTCCCGTTTTACCAGCCCAATCTGCTCGGAAATTTAATTTGCTATTAATTCCTGCTGCTGTTCCCATTTTAATAACATCGCGCATCATATCAAGTGTTAAATATGCTGTCTGAGGCTTGAATACATCAACAGGTTTTACTTCATGCTGATAAACTACTTTGCCGTTCTTTTCAACGATTTTATCAATCATATAGGCATCAATAAATTTTCCGCTATTGGCAAATGTGCTGAATGCATTTGTATTTTCCTCCACAGTTACACCATTGATGGAACCGATGGCAGCTGAAAGGTTTGTATGATCATCCTTTGTCAGCGAAGTAAAGCCCATTTTTTCTAAGTATTTTGCCGGGTTTTGATTTACAATTTCGGAATATACCTTCACGGCCGGAACATTATACGATTTTGCAAGAGCATATCTTGCGGATACAATTCCGCTATAGCGGTAGTCGTAGTTTTGCGGCCAAGGCTTACTTCTTCCTGGAATAAAATTCAAGGCAACATTGGGAATCGGTGTTCCAGGAGCTGCCTTTCCTAATTCAATAGCTGGTCCATAGACAAGAAGTGGTTTCATTGTTGAAGCATTCGGCCTTAGGGCGGTAGTTGCATGATTCATTTGTTGATTATCATAGTTTCTTCCGCCTACAAAACTGATAATTTTACCTGTCTTGTTTTCAATCAGTTCTGCACCCACCTCAACAGGTTCCATTACGGTTTTCATTTCCCCTGTTTCTGGATCCTTTTTTTCCTGTGCTTTAGCAGGGCCATAGTATTTATAACTATCCTTTACTTTTTGCATGGCATCATAAATGTCTTTGTTAATCGTCGTGTGTATTTCATATCCATTTTGGTGTAAATCACGGGATGCTAAGGTTTTGTATTTGTAAAAAAGCTTATCATCCTCTTTCAATTCTTTTTCAGTGTAGCCATCTTTTTTGGCTAGTACGGTTGTAAGGACTTCTACGGCACGTTTTTCAATTTCATCTGTAAGGAAATTATGTGTTTGTGTATTGACAGTAGGTTTGAGAAAATCTTTTGTAATATCGTAGGTAGATGCTTCAGCATATTGTTTCTCATTTATGTAACCACCATCATACATCCTTTTTAGGACCGTTTTCATCCGTGTTAAACCTGGTTCAAGATTATTTTTTAATGCAGGTGTTCCGTTCTCATCTCTTGTAAAAGGAGTGTACCCAAACGGACTTTGCGGAAGGCCGGCAATGAACGCTGCTTGTGGCAATGTTAAATCACTTGCTTTAACACCAAAAATTCCTTTAGCTGCTGCTTGAACACCGGCAATGTTTTGTGCCGAAGCGTTTCTTCCAAAGGTAGAAACATTCAAATAGGCTTCAAGGATTTCCTTTTTATCAAAGAATTTCTCTAAGCGAAGGGCCAAGAGAATTTCATTTGCTTTTCGTTGAAAGGAAACTTCGTTGGTTAAAAGCTGATTTTTTATTAATTGCTGTGTTAAGGTACTTCCGCCTGATTGAACAGACGAATTGGTTACTTCTTGGAAAAGAGCTCGGAAAACAGCTTTTGGAACAACCCCTTTATGTTGGTAGAAGTACTCATCTTCAGTTGCTATGACGGCATTTACTAAATTTTCAGAAACTTGGTCCAACTTTACTTCTTCCCTTATTAGGTCACTGCGAAGTCTGCCTAGGAAGACGTTATCCGCATAGTAAATATCAGAGGTTTCAGTGTAATTATAAATATCCTTCTTCATACTTTCGTATGAACGAACAGGTTCATCTTTTACAAGTGAAGCAAAATACCCAGCGCCCACACCAGTTGCAAAAGACCCCCCAAGGATGACAACCGTCAAAACAAGGAGAAACAAATTCCAAAATACCTGATAAGTAATTCGCGCACTTTTTACCGTTTTTTTATGGGTAAACAAGTTAAGCATGGATTTTACTTTTTCCATCCATACTTGCATTTTTTCATTCATCGATCGCATCACCTCATCTAAAATCACATACATTATAGCATATTGAAAGTATAAAAACTGACAACCTTCTACATTTTTCTGAAATTTCCAGTTGATGTTTGACATGGTCCATGAAATGTGGTAAAAAAAGCTATAGTTATTTTTATATTTGAGCTTAGACAGGAACCAACTGTAGTTCTTCTATCCCTGTTTTTAGAGAGTCAGCGGTGGTGCAAGCTGACACAAATAGAAGAATGAATTACCTCCTCGAGCTTTCTCTATGAACACGTTGTTTAGTAATGGAGAACGGTTAAAACCGTTATTGTTTTCAAGTTGGAGGAATTGTATTTCCTCAAGCTGGGTGGTACCGCGTAAATTTTACGTCCCTGCATCATTGCAGGGGCGTTTTTATTTTATTATGGAGGGGATTTATATGGATTTATTGCAGGATTTAGCCTGGAGAGGCATCATCTACCAGCAAACGGATGAAGAAGGATTAAAGGATGTATTAAGTAAGGAAAGTATTTCTTTATATTGTGGAGTTGACCCAACAGCTGACAGTATGCATATTGGTCATTTACTTCCGTTTTTAACCTTAAGAAGATTTCAACAGCACGGTCACCGGCCAATTGTACTAGTTGGTGGGGCTACAGGTTTAATTGGTGACCCTAGTGGAAAAAGTGAAGAGCGCAAGCTTTTAACTCTAGAAACGGTTCAAGACAACGTGGCAGGAATAAAAAAACAACTTGAAACTATTTTCGAATTTGAAGGCGAAAATGGGGCGATCATGGTTAATAACTATGATTGGGCAGGGAAAATGGATGTAGTTACTTTCTTGCGTGACATCGGTAAGCATATTGGTGTAAATTACATGCTTGCTAAAGACACGATTGCATCACGACTTGAAACAGGTATATCGTTTACAGAATTTACTTATACAATATTGCAGGCAATGGACTTCAATCATTTGTATGACCATCATAATTGTAAATTACAAATTGGCGGAAGTGACCAATGGGGCAACATTACTTCAGGTCTGGAGTTAATTCGTAAAACACACACGGAAGATACAAAAGCATTTGGTTTAACCATTCCTCTTGTTACAAAATCAGATGGTACAAAATTCGGTAAAACAGAAAGCGGAGCAGTATGGTTAGACCCAGAAAAAACAACACCATATGAATTCTACCAATTCTGGATCAACACAGCAGATGCAGATGTTGTTAGATACTTGAAGATTTTTACGTTCCTTTCGCATGAAGAAATTGAACAGTTGGAGCAAAGTGTTCAAGAAGAGCCGCACCTTCGTAAAGCGCAAAAGGCATTAACAGAAGAAATGACTCGTCTGATCCATGGAGAAGAATCTTTACAACAAGCAATTAAAATTTCTCAAGCCTTATTCAGTGGAGATGTGAAAAATCTTTCAGCTGCTGAGATTAAGCAGGGCTTTAAAGATGTTCCATCATTTGATGCTGGAGAAGAAGAAGGAAACCTAGTTGACTTACTAGTTGTTGCAAAAATTTCTCCTTCTAAGCGTCAAGCACGTGAGGATATCACCAATGGAGCAGTTACGATAAACGGTGAAAAGATTACCGACACGGCATATGTCCTTCAGGAAAATGATCGAATCGAAGGTCAATATACCATTATTAGAAGAGGCAAAAAGAAATACACATTAATCAAATACTAATTTAAAAGAGGCTTTGGAGTTACAAAGCCTCTTTATTTTTGTCTATGTTAAAGACTATTGTTGTTTGCACTGTTGATTGGAGCGGAAGGCGCGAAGACTCCTGTGGGAGTATGGTTCAGGGGAGACCCCGCAGGCGCAAGCGCCGAGGAGGCTCGCCGAAACACCCACGGAAAGCGAAGCGCCTGGAGCGCAAATCAACAGACTAGTTAACGAAGATTTTCTTTTTAAAACGGAAAAAATCCCCATACCAATGGTATGAGGATTTCTTTACTATTAACGAGAGTAGAACTCAACGATAAGAGCTTCGTTAATTTCAGCAGGTAACTCAGAACGCTCAGGTAAGCGAGTGAAAGTACCTTCTAATTTATCAGCATCAAATGTTAAGAAATCAGGTACGAAGTTATTAACTTCGATTGCTTCTTTAACAACATCAAGGTTACGTGATTTTTCACGAACGCTGATTGTTTGGCCAGGTAATACGCGGTAAGATGGGATATCTACACGTGAACCGTTAACTAGAATGTGACCGTGGTTAACTAACTGACGAGCTGCACGACGAGTGCGAGCAAGACCTAAACGGTAAACAACGTTATCAAGACGAGATTCTAGTAACGCCATGAAGTTTTCACCGTGGATACCAGCTAATTTGCCAGCTCTATCGAAAAGAGTACGGAATTGGCGTTCGTTAACACCATACATGTGACGAAGCTTTTGCTTCTCTTGTAATTGTAATCCGTATTCAGAAAGCTTTTTGCGTTGGTTTGGACCGTGTTGTCCAGGAGCGTAAGGACGCTTTTCTAATTCTTTACCTGTGCCGCTTAGAGAGATTCCAAGACGACGAGATAATTTCCAGCTTGGGCCAGTATATCGAGCCATGAATGACTCCTCCTTAGTGTTTTTATTTTGGTAAAATAAAAACCGGTATGAGACTCTTTGACAGTCATTTTGTTTTCATGCACCTTCGCCCTAGCAGCTAAGGGTTACAAGATGCACCATCAAATGAAAGCACTAATCTTTCATGAGGAACAAAATGAGACTATTAAAGTGTTCACATAGGCTGCAATATTTTACACAAAGAGTATTATATTATTTTTATTCATCGAAAGTCAAGTATATTTTTATAATCCTTGAGTTCCAAGAATCACATTATAACATCTTTCTTGAAAAAATTAATAAATTATTCGAAAAAAATATATCAAATACTTGGCCAATTTAACTATAATGAAAGTGCGATGTATATTTTTGGAACTTTGTTGGATGGGGATTGCATATCTTGGAAATGGTTGATTTTAGTAAATTATTTAAATTAGGAGAAAAACTGCATTCGTTCTTGGATGTGGAAAGTCTCTTGAGCGAATTATTTGTTCTTCTTAAAGATGAATACCCAGACTTCTCTTATTTCCTGTTATTATCACAAGCTACATACAAGCATAGCGACCTTCCGATTATTGACCTGGAATACGATAGTGAAAATATAGCGGCTACAAATGCCTATTTAACTGGAAAAGTGCAATATGAGTTCTCTCATAAGGATCAGAGTACGATTCTCTATGCACCTTTAAAAGGGAAGCAAGGTGTATATGGGGTGTTACAGATTATAGCCTCAGACACTCAAGATATACCCATAAAAGAAGTTGAGTTTATAAGCTTATTGGCAGGAAGTGCGGGATCGGCCCTTGAAAATGCTCAGCTCTATCAGCAGTCAAGAAAAACTATTCTAGAACTTCAATTAATTAACGAAACCTCCTATCGTTTGAATGCAAACCTGCCACTCACCGAAACCTTGACATTTATGTCCGAGCAAATTAAGTTATCCTTCTATGCTCAAGAGGTTGGATTTTTTCTGGATTCCACCGGAAGCGTCAAACCGAAAGTACTCCCAGGTTCCACACCATTCTTTTTCACACCAAATGCGCAAACCTATGTGGATTACATAAAGAAGAAATTAAAAAAAGAAAATAACTCTTTATTATTTGGGGATTTTAGTGTTCCCTATCTTAATCAGACTAAATCCTATCACTCTATGATGGTGGTACCAGTCGAACTGAGTAATAAACAAAAAGGTTTTTCCATTATCATGCATGAAAAAACCTATTTCTTTTCTTTCGAGACATTTCAACTTCTACAGACATTAGTGCATCATTTATCCCTTTCCCTAACTAACTCTATCTTGAGAGAAGAACTACAAAGATTAGTTACTATTGATCACCTGACAAAGCTTTACTCGCGAAAATATTTAGATGAAAAGATTCAACACTCGATGCAAAAAGATGGTGAAGGTACCTTTATTCTGGTTGATATCGATAATTTCAAAGAGATTAACGATACGCACGGGCACCAAGTTGGAGACGAAGTGCTCATTCAAGTTGCAAATATCATAAGAGGAAAAATCCGAGACATGGATATCGGGGCACGCTGGGGAGGAGAGGAACTAGCCATTTATTTACCAAAGGTTTCTTTAGAAGTTGGAGTGGCAATTGCAAATAGTTTAGTGAAATCTGTATCTGAATGCTCATCACCCCATATTACCGTGTCGTGTGGTGTCTCTTATTGGAAAGGCGATCACGATGATACATATCAACAACTGTTTAAAAGAGCCGATGAAGCATTATATCAGGCAAAAGAAACAGGCAAAAACAAGGTGGTTATACAAGAGGACGGTTGTCTGGCAGGCATGTAGGTGCCTATTTAAATACGTCAGCCTTTTAACGATTTTAACGTATTCAACATATTCTATAAGCAAATGTGATAGCGCTTACATTTAGGAGGAGTCCACATTGAATTATAAAAAAACGCGGTTTGAGACAGAAGTCATTCATTTTGGCTATCATGCGGGAGAACATCAAGGTAGCTTAGTACCACCTTTGTATCAAACTTCCACTTTTACATTTGACAGTGCAGAGCAAGGGGAGAGAAGGTTTGCTGGGAAAGAAGAGGGATATATTTATTCAAGACTAGGGAATCCCACTGTGAAGATGTTGGAAGATAGAATGGCTGCTCTTGAAAATGGTGAAGCCGGTCTCGCTTTTGCGTCAGGAATGGCTGCTGTGAGCGCTGTATTAATTGCTTTAACGAAATCAGGTGACCACATTCTCTGCTCCCAAGGTGTATATGGTTGTACATTTGGATTGCTAGAATTAATGAAGGAAAAATATCAGATTAATCATGATTTTTCTCAAATGACATCAATGGAAATGATTGAAAATCAAATAAAGCCAAATACAGCCTGTATCTACATCGAAACGCCTATTAATCCGACTATGAAACTTGTCGACCTTCAAATGGTAGCCGATGTAGCAAAGAAAAGGGGAATTCCAGTTGTTGTAGATAACACATTCTGTTCTCCTTATTTACAAACACCTATTAGTCATGGATGCGATATTGTCATCCACAGTGCAACAAAATATATTTGTGGCCATGGAGATGTCATCGCAGGAATAGTAGTAGGTGGAAATGAGATGATCAACCATATTTCAAGGACAACACAAAAAGATATAGGGGCGATCATCTCTCCCTTTGATGCGTGGTTATTGTTAAGAGGATTAAAAACACTTCCAATTAGGATGGACCGTCATTGTGAAAACACTTCGCTCATTTATGAATTTCTAAAGCAGCATCCGAAGGTAGACAGGATTTATTATCCAGGAGATACGGAGCATCCGGACTTTAAGATTATGATAAAACAAATGAAAAAGCCAGGCGGACTCATTTCGTTTTCCATTAAGGGAAACAAAGAAACGGCTCAATTGTTTATGAATCAACTTAAGTTGATCAAGATAGCTGTGAGTCTTGGAGATGCAGAGACATTGATTCAACACCCAGCTACCATGACACATGCCGTTGTTCCGAAAGAAGAACGAATAAAGATGGGAATCGATGAAACTTTACTCCGGCTTTCCATTGGCCTTGAGGCCTGGGAGGACATCAAAGAAGACCTTGAGCAAGCATTTGAAAGAATCTAAAAAAGGGTTAGACACCATCATTCAAAAAAATGGTGTCTAACCCTTTTAATTATACTTAAAGGAATTTCACGAGAGCATTTGCAAATTCTTCTAGCTTTTTCTGATCAAGCTCATCAAACCGGTTAACTTCTGGAGAATCAATATCTAAGACCCCGATTAACTGGTCTCCCTTAATAAGTGGTACCACAATTTCTGATTGAGAAGCTGCGTCACATGCAATATGACCAGGGAATTGATTCACATCTTCAACACGAACCGTTTCCTTTTTTTGTGCAGCTGTCCCACAGACCCCCTTGCCAAGCGGGATGCGAATACATGCTGGAAGTCCCTGGAATGGTCCTAGCACTAGTTCATTATTGGTATCCATTAAATAAAATCCAACCCAATTAATGCGGTCAAGGAATTGGTTCAATAAAGCAGAGGCATTGCTTAGGTTTGCAACCTGATTTGTCTCACCATGAAGGAGAGCCTCTAATTGTTTAATGACAAGATTATAATTTTCTTCTCGATTTCCGGTGTACATTTCGACGTTAAACACGGGGTTTCACCTTTTTCTCTTAAAATTTATATTCTATTTTATCAAAAATGAGAGAAAATGAGCACACTTTGTCGATATTTTATTAAAGGAATCAAATGTGACACAAAGAATCATTATGTTATGGGGATTACTAGGGAAACCTGGAGGGGGAGAATTAATGAAGAAAAATGCAAAAGAAGCAATTGTAAAGGCCGCTATCTCGATGTTTAATTCAAAAGGATATTCAGGAACGTCAATTAGGGATATTGCACATTTAGCTAATGTGAATACCGCAACAATTGCCTATCACTTTAATAATAAAACTGGTCTCTTAGAATATTGCTTTATGCATTTTTTTGAACAGTACATCGGCAAGATGGAATCCTCCTATGCATCGATTGAACGTGGGGCAAAAGAATGCTTAAAACGTATGGTCACTGATTTGCTGCACTACCAATGTGAAAATTATCGGTTGGCCAGTTTTGTCTACCGGGAAATGTCGATGGATTCCCAAGTGGTGAGAGAAATCATGTCCACCTATTCGTTAAAAGAAAAATACTATTTTCAAAAAATATTTGAACGGGGATTTGAATGGCATGAATTCCGCCCGCATTCTATACCATATTTAATCATTCAGTTAAAGGGACTATTGATGATGCCCTTCATGAATAACAATTATATGAGGGAAGTACTCTATGTTTTTCCAAATGAGCCATTTTTCGAACAAAAATATTTAAAAGATCTTCACTTATGGATAGATAAAACATTATGTACAGATATTCCTATAAAAAAGGAAGCAGCACTAAAATAGCGGACAACGCTATTTTTTTTTTATATTTACAAAAAAATTGAAAATAATAGTCAAAAATTGTCGTTTACATGGTATCATAAAAGCATTGAATCGAACTTTAAGAGTTTTATTAAAATAGATGATTTGAAGACATAGTGGAATTATGTTGTTTGAAATAGGAGGCTTTCATGTGAAGTATATCATTGGATTTTTCATCCTATTATTAGCCTTATTTGTAGTGGGATATTTCATAAAGAAAAAGTATTTTAAAGAAATGGACCGATTGGAAGCATGGAAAATTGATATCATGAATCGTCCCATCCTCGATGAAATGTCAAAAGTGAAACAGTTAAATATGACTGGGCAGACCGAGGAACTTTTTGAACGTTGGCGCAGTCAGTGGGATGATGTGGTAACTGTTCAGCTGCCTGACTTAGAAGAAATGCTTTTCGATGCAGAAGAATACATAGATCGCTACAGATTCAAAAAGGCGAAAGAGGTTCAAGAGGCGATTAATACGAAGCTTTTGGAAACCGAAGAACAAATTAAAAAGATTCTTGAAGAACTGCATGAACTCGTAGGCAGCGAAGAAAAGAACAGAGTGGAAATTGAGGAGCTTAAGGAACTATATAGAGAAAGTAAAAAAATGTTACTAGCTCACCGTCACAGCTTCGGTAAGGCTGAGAAGCACCTAGAAGGAAAGCTGAATGAAGTGGCCCAGAAGTTCCAGGAATTTGATGAAAAGACGGAGCTTGGTAATTATCTTGAAGCACGCGAAGTAGTGTTGCTCATTCATAGTCAGCTAGGGACAATCAAGAATCAGATGAACCTTATTCCGCAGCTATTAATAGAAAGTCAGTCACTACTGCCAAATCAGCTCTCAGATTGTTTAGAGGGATATCGGGAAATGACTGAGCAGGAGTATTACTTAGAGCATTTAAATGTGATTGCTGAAGTAAAAAGGCTAGAAGAAAAAATTGCAGAAAATATTGGGCTGATAGAAATAACTGAAATTGACAAAGCAGAAGAAGGGATTAAGGAGGTAAAGGATCGAATTGATATCCTCTTTGACCTTCTTGAAAAGGAAGTTCACGCTAAACACTTTGTCTTGAAAAATAAAAAGGTGACAGCAGATCAGATTGCTTCTGCTGTAGAGGAAAATAAAAATCTTACAAATGAACTGGTTCATGTTCAAGCAAGCTATCAGATATCTGATAGTGATTTGGAAATTCAAACCCATTTAGAAAAAGAGCTTACTGCAGTTTACAAGCATCATGAAATTTTAGTTGAAAAATTAAAGTTGAACGAAACAGCTCAAACAGCAATTAGTGAGGAACTAAGCGAAATAAAAGATCATTTGGATCTTATTTGCGAAGAACAGCAAGCTTTTGCCTTGAAATTGCAAGCCCTAAGAAAAGACGAGCTAGAAGCAAGGGAGAAAATTAAGGAGCTTACAAAGAAAGTAGGAGAAACGGTCCGCCTCGTTACAAAAAGCAATGTACCAGGCTTACCAGAAGATTACAAATATCTCATTGAGGATACGAACGAAAGCATCAATAATGTACGTTATCAGCTTGAAGAAAAGCCTTTGAACATAGCTGCTCTGAATCAATATTTAGAAATTGCCGTTTTAACTGTAGAGAAATTGGTAAATTCAACGATTGAACTGATCGAGAATGTCAGTCTTGCTGAAAAAGCCATTCAATATGGAAATCGTTATCGCAGACAGTACCCATCAGTTGCAAGAGGGATAGCAGAAGCTGAAACAGCATTCAGACAGTACGATTATCAAGAGGCATTAGAACAAGTGGCAGCATCATTAGATGGAATTGACCCAGATGCGTTGAAGAAGATAAAAGCAACGATTGAAACAGAATAATCCCAAAAACCGATTTAGCTTGGACAGCTGAATCGGTTTTTTTATTCTTTTTCAAAAGGGAAGGATTATGTTAAGATTTAATTTTGTAAGTTCGTCTTCGTTTGGAGGGGAAATGAATTGATTTATTTAGATAATAGTGCAACAACAAAACCATATAAAGAAGTACTGGAATCATATGTAACTGTTTCTAGCGAATATTTTGGGAATCCTTCCTCATTGCATAAGATGGGAATCCAGGCAGAGAAGCTACTAATGCAAGCGAGGGAGCAAGTAGCAAAGCTATTAATAGTAAAACCAAATGAAATATATTTTACATCAGGTGGAACAGAGAGCAACAATATAGCAATAAAAGGTGCTGCTTTGTTTAATAAAAAAAGAGGTCGTCACCTCATAACTTCAAAAGTAGAACATGCATCCGTCCGTGCTGTAATGGAACAGCTTGAACAAGAGGGGTTTGAAATTACGTATCTTCCTGTTGACAGAGAGGGTAGGGTAAGTGTCAACGAGGTGGAAAAAGCGATACGCAACGACACGATCCTCCTCTCAATTATGCATGTAAACAATGAAGTAGGGACCATTCAGCCAGTTAAAGAGATTGGGGAGCTATTAAAAAAATATCCATCGGTTCTATTTCATGTCGATGCCGTTCAAGGCGTGGGAAAAGTACCTCTTGATATTTACCATAGCAGAGTTGATCTTTGTTCCTTTTCTGCTCATAAATTTCATGGTGTAAAAGGAACGGGTGCTCTCTTTATTCGAGAAGGTGTGAAACTTGCACCTTTATTTTTAGGCGGAAATCAAGAAAGAAACATGAGGAGCGGTACAGAAAATGTCGCAGGTGCTGTGGCGATGGCAAAAGCGCTTCGGTTGACTTTTATGGAAAGCGAAGCTGGGATTAAAAAAATGGAGAGTATCCAACACATGCTAAGGACAGGGCTAGCTAATATAGAGCATGTAACCATTCATACTCCTGTAGAAAATGCGGCCCCTCATATAGTAAATCTATCTCTGAGTGGGATGAAGTCTGAAGTATTAATTCATGCACTCGATCAGCAGGAAATATTTGTTTCAACAACGAGTGCCTGCTCGTCTAAGAAGAAATCTCCAAGTCGAACCCTTCTTGCTATGGGGGTTCCTGACGATCTTGCAGACAGTGCAATTAGGATTAGTTTATCTTTTGAAAATACCCCGAAAGAGGCAGAAATAGCTATTAATGCTATTGAAAAAGCTGCTAAACATATACGAAAGGTTATGAAATAAATGAATTATGATCGTATTCTTATTCGTTATGGTGAGATCTCAACAAAAGGGAGAAATCGCCATAAATTTATTGAAAAACTAAGAAAGAGTGTGGTAAATGTCCTTTCTTCATTTCCGAATGCAAAAGTTGAAGCTAGCCGTGACCGCATGTATATCATTTTAAATGGTGAAGATGGAAAGGAAATAATCAGAAAGTTAAAGGGGATATTTGGTATTCAATCCTTTAGTCCTGCCGTTAAGGTAGAAAGAGAAGTAGAAAGTATCAAAGCAGCCTCTCTAGAGTTAGTAAATTCTATTTATAGTGAAGGGCAGACTTTCAAGATAACTCCTAAACGATCTGATAAAACATTCGAATTGGATACAGACGGAATCAATCGAGTAATTGGGACACACTTGTTGAAAAATATTCCAGGACTAAAAGTAAATGTGAAGAATCCTGATATTAATTTGAGAGTAGAAGTTAGACAAGAAGCAGTTTATTTATCTTGCGAAACGATACAAGGTGCTGGTGGGCTTCCAGTGAAATCAGCAGGAAAAGCCATGCTTATGTTATCAGGTGGGATTGATAGTCCTGTAGCGGGTTATTTATCCATAAAACGTGGATTAGAAGTGGAAGCTGTTCACTTTTTTAGTCCACCGTATACAAGTGAGAGATCCAAGGAAAAGGTCATTGACCTAACAAAAAAACTTGCGGAAATCTATGGCTCAGTAACACTTCATATCGTCCCGTTTACAGAAATTCAACAGGTTATACGAGAGCAAGTTCCTGAGAACTATACAATGACAACGACTAGAAGAATGATGCTCCGCATAACAGATGAAATTAGAAAGCAACGAGAAGGGTTGGCAATTATTACCGGAGAAAGTCTAGGCCAGGTAGCAAGCCAGACGCTAGAAAGTATGTTTGCCATTAATGATGTGACGAATACACCAATATTACGTCCCTTGATTTCGATGGACAAAACCGATATTATAAAAATCGCGCAAGAAATAGATACGCTTGAGATTTCTAATCGGCCGTTTGAAGATTGCTGTACTATATTTGTACCAGCTTCCCCAAAAACGAAGCCAAGGAGAGAAAAAGTCCAGCGTTATGAAAGCTTTGTTGATTTTGAAGAATTAATTTCGAAGGCTGTACAAAAGATTGAAACGCTTAAAATTTCTGCTGATGATTCTCATGATTCACAATCAGAGTTTAATGCGTTATTCTAATAAAGCGAATTAAGAAATTTTTGTGAACATTTACCAATTGTGTGATGGAATGAAGAAGCGATCTTCTACACATTCTATACTCACAAGGAGGTGAATATCACATGGCAAACAACAATAACTCAAATCAATTGCTAGTACCTGGTGTACAACAAGCTCTTGACCAAATGAAGTATGAAATTGCTACTGAATTCGGTGTTCAACTTGGTGCTGACACTACTTCACGCGCTAACGGTTCTGTTGGTGGTGAAATCACTAAGCGTTTAGTCGCTATGGCTGAACAACAATTAGGCGGCGGATTTGCTCGTTAATCGAAAATAAAATACGATGGCTACAGAGAGTGGGATTTATCCCGCTCTCTTTTTTGTGGATAAAAAATACTTTTAGCTGAATAATAATTTAAAATTTTTTAATAATTTTGTATAATAAGGTTTGTGGGCTATTTGTAAAGGGGGAGAACGATGAAAAGAGAAGATTTAATTGCACCAGAAAGGTATAATCTTGTTTCTGAAGTAGAACGTTTTGCAAAAAATCCAAACAGAATGGCATTGAAATGGGAAAATGAGTCTGGGGAGACCAAAGAAGTTACATACGAAAACTTATTAAAACAAGTTAACAAGGCAGGAAATGTTTTTATCGAAAAGGGTTTAAAACAGGGAGATGTGGTTCTTGTTATTGTTCCGCGTCTTATTGAAGCCTACGTAGTCTATTTAGCTGCATTGAAGGCTGGAATGGTTGTAATCCCTAGTTCAGAAATGTTGAGGGAAAAAGACTTGCAGTATCGGATTTCACACGGTGATGTGAAAGCAGTTGTTAGCTATTTTCCATATGTAGACCAATTTAAGAACATTACTGAAACACAACCACTAGTAAAGTTTACAATTGGGGCAGAGGAAGAGGGCTGGATTCATTTAGATGCTGAAATGGAACAGGCAAAGGATGATTTACCATTAGCTGATACCTTAAGAGATGATATGGCATTTTTGTCCTATACTTCTGGAACAACCGGTAATCCAAAAGGTGTTGTCCATACACACGGTTGGGCATTTGCTCATTTGAAAACAGCTGCCTCAAAATGGCTGGGGATTGAAGAAGGAGACACGGTTTGGGCTACTGCGGGCCCTGGCTGGCAAAAATGGATTTGGAGTCCATTTTTATCGGTCCTTGGTTCTGGGGCAACGGGGTTAGTGTATAACGGCAAATTTGAGCCTAAAAAATATTTAAGTCTATTACAGAAATATTCGGTTAATGTATTATGCTGTACACCAACCGAATATCGCTTAATGGCAAAGGTTGATAATTTAGGTGAATATCAGCTACCAGCTCTCCATAGTGCAGTTTCAGCAGGGGAACCTTTAAATCGTGAGGTAATTGATACATTTAGAAGGTATTTTAACGTTGAGGTACGAGATGGTTATGGTCAAACGGAAAATACCTTACTTGTTGGTGTAACAAAAGGGATGGCATTAAAACCTGGATCAATGGGAAAACCTACTCCAGGAAACAGAGTAGAAATTATTAACGAAGAAGGACAGGTATGTGCAGTCGGAGAGGTTGGAGATATTGCCGTTCATGTGGAAACACCTGCCTTATTTAAAAATTATTATAAAGACCCAGAAAGAACTGCTATGCAATTCCGTGGGGATTATTATGTAACTGGAGATAAAGCGAAAATGGATGAAGACGGCTATTTCTGGTTTGAAGGACGCGGAGATGACATTATTATCAGCTCTGGTTATACGATCGGACCTTTTGAAGTAGAAGATGCACTTGTTAAACATCCATTTGTAAAAGAATGTGCGGTAGTGGCAAGTCCAGATGAAATTCGCGGCTTTATTGTTAAAGCGTTTGTTGTTTTAAAAGAAGAGGTAGATCCGGCCGACCCAGAATTAACCAAGACGCTTCAGGAGCATGTTAAAACTCTTACAGCGCCATACAAATATCCAAGAAAAATTGAGTATTTATCCGAACTGCCAAAAACGACATCAGGGAAAATTCGGAGAATTGAGCTTCGCCAAAAAGAATTTGCATCAGCTAAGCAAGTATAATACGCACAAGCAGACGGGGGATTCCTGTCTGCTTTTTTCCTTTTTACAGTGGAATAAATTAGAAGCAAAAATATCCCCTATTTTCAGTGTTTCAGGTTATAATTAGGATTATTTCGATACTAGAAAGAATAGGGGCTCGAGAATATATGAAAAGAACAGAACTTCAGCAGGGAGCCATCCATGCCGGTTTTTCCTATTTACTATGGGGATTATTGCCGATTTATTGGAAATTCCTAGACGGGGTTAATGCACAGGAAATTTTGGCGAACCGAGTATTTTGGTCGTTTATTTTTATGATTGTTGTTTTGGTTTTTACAAAGAAATGGGGATTGTTTGTTCAAACATTTAGAGGGTTTGCTCAAAACAAAAGGCAACTGTATGCCTTGACTATTGCTTCTCTGTTAATCAGTGTAAATTGGTTTATTTATATTTGGGCAGTTAATAGTGGACATATGATTGAAGCGAGCTTAGGGTATTATATTAATCCCCTTGTCAGCATTTTATTAGGTATGCTTGTCTTAAAGGAGAAGTTAACGATCTATCAATATATCTCCTTTGTCCTGGCTGCTGTTGGGGTTTTAGTTTTAACCGTGGCACATGGTAAATTTCCTTGGATTGCGATTACATTAGCTTTATCCTTTGGTTTATATGGATTAACGAAAAAGCTGATTAATGTGGAGTCAGCGGTAGGGCTGACATTAGAAACCATGGTCGTGGCACCCATTGCGGCTATATATATGATTTTCTTGTTTAGTAAAGGAACGAATTCGTTTTTAGCTTCGAGCATGGGAACGGATTTGCTTTTAATAGGTGCGGGGGCAGCTACAGCAGTGCCATTGCTATATTTTGCAAAAGGGGCTCAAAAAATCCCACTATCCCTGTTAGGGTTTTTACAATATATTGCACCTACACTTACATTGCTTTTAGGTGTTTTTGTGTATAATGAACATTTTTCTAAGGTTCAGCTTTTATCCTTTATGTTTATCTGGTCAGCATTAACGATTTATTCTTTATCTAAAACAAAGCTTTTTTCAGCAATGGAATTAAGATGGCGAAGTAAAAGAACGAGCATCTAATATAAGAGGCAGACTCTGCATGGAGTCTGCCTCTTATTATAGATACGTTCTTTTTACTTTTTCCCAGAAGGAGTTGTCTTTTAGTTTTAGTGTTTTTAGTTTTTTATCGCTGATTTTCACTTGAATTTTGTCGACATGGCGGATGCTTAGTGCTTCGTTATCCATGCCCATTGTTGGGTGATCATTGCCTTCTGAAATGACTTTAAGTGTAAGGGTGCGTTCGCTGCCTAGAATAAAGGAAGCACCAAGTGTTCGATAACGATTGGTATTCACAGAGGCCACTTCGCTTACCTGCATACAGGATAAGAGCGGGTCAACAACTGAACCATTGACAGATTTATTATAGGCTGTACTGCCTGTTGGTGTTGCAACAATTAAACCATCGCCGCGGAAGGTCTCGAAATGAAGCTGGTCTACAAAGACGTCCAAAACTAGTGTCTTAATAATTGAAGAGCGGATACTAAATTCGTTCAAACAGTGGAACGTACCTTGTCCGTCTACGGTGACTTCAATAGTTGGATAGCGGCGGACCTCAATATGCTCATTTGTTGTGATAGCCTCGATCATCTTGGATGTATCACTAATTCGAAAATCACAATACATACTTAAGCTATTTTTAGTTGAAATCCCCACATAAAGGCAATCATCCCGGAACCCTGTTTTTCTCACTGCTTGCAGAAAGGTCCCGTCATCTCCAACGCTGGCAATGATATTCGCTTTTCTATAATCATTAACCATAGTAAAGCCATAACGGTCTGCCATTTCAAATAATGGAGCAGCTTTAGCAAGCATGTCCTCATCGCGCTTATGGTAAAAATAGATGTTGCGTCTTGATTCCATATATTGTGCCTCCTGTCAGATGCTGGTGAAATTGTTTTTAAATACACAGTAAAAGTTTGCTAAAATAATGGTAGCCTGAAATTAGTTTAGCATTTTTTAGAGACAATATGAAAGCAGTTACATCATTTCAGACATAAAAAAGGGGGAAGCATATTGAATGGAAAGCGTTGGGCTGCACTTGGGATTGCAGCTGCACTATTTTTTGTTTCAATCGTAATTAATTTCTTATCAGCGTTTGCTTTCAAGGGACTAAAAACCGATTTAGGTGATTTTATGGCTACCACCGAACAGTCCTTTACTGAAGAAGTAGTTGAAGATGGAAGTGAATTAAAGAAAATTGTCATTCTCGATGTGAACGGGGTAATTCAAGACACAGGAGAAACAGGGTCCCTCCTATCGGGCGGAGGGTACAATCATCAGGACTTTATGAAAAAGTTAAACTACATAAAAGATGATGACACAGTTAAAGGGATCATTATCAAGGTGAATTCTCCAGGCGGGGGAGTCGTTGAAAGTGCTGAAATTCACGATAAGCTTAAGGAAATCCAAAAAGATACGAAAAAACCAGTCTATATTTCAATGGGCTCAATGGCTGCATCTGGGGGCTATTATATTTCAACAGCTGCAAAGAAGATTTTTGCAAGTCCTGAGACATTGACAGGCAGCCTAGGAGTCATCATGGAAGGGATTAACTATGAGGGACTAGCAGATAAATACGGTGTCGACTTTGTAACAATTAAAAGCGGGCAATATAAAGATATTATGAGCCCGACCCGTAAAATGACCGAAGAAGAACGCCAGATTTTACAGTCCATGATCAATAATTCCTACGATGGTTTTGTTAAGGTTATTTCGGAAGGCCGCAACTTGACGGTCGAACAAGTCAAGAAAATAGCGGATGGCCGGGTGTATGATGGCCGCCAAGCCAAGGAATTGCATCTTGTCGATGAATTCGGTTATTTAGATGATGTGATTGTCCGGATGAAAAAAGATGAAAAGCTTAAAGGCGCAAAGGTAGTCCGTTATGCAGATGATCTTGGATTTGGATCACTTTTTTCGATGCAGGCTAAAAAATTCATGGGAGACAATGGAGAATTAGCAGGGCTAATGAAGGTCCTTTCAAAGCCTAATTCACCACGTCTTATGTACTTGTATGCAGAATAGGGGTGTGGGAATGGAGGAGCACGAACAACAACAAAATCTAAATGTGATGACTAATCATTGGCCCGTTCGCTATGCGGGTTTCTGGATGCGCTTCTGGGCTTATCTACTGGATTTGATTGTCGTTGGAAGTATTGAAAGAATAGTGATAAACCCCTTATTCAGACTGCTAGATATTTCATTATCCGAATTTAACATGTTTGCACCGATTTCCATTGCAACGGCCGTCGTCTTTTATCTTTATTTTGTTCTAATGACCAAGTTTTTTGCCCAAACCCTAGGTAAAATGGTTTTTGGAATAAAGGTAGTAGATTTGAAAAAACAAGAGTTAACCTGGGGAACCATTTTGTTTCGAGAATGGATCGGCCGTTTTATATCTGCAACCATTATTGTTGGTTATGTGATTGTTGCCTTCTTACCTAAAAAACAGGGCCTTCATGATATCTTCTCGGATACGACGGTCATTCATATTGAACGATAATCATTAAATTACCTGTCAACATCAAGTTGGCAGGTTTATTTTTTGGGGTTAAGCGAATAATAAAAGGCTGAAAGGTGGTGAATGTGAGTGATATGGGTCCTACTCATCGTGTCGTTGCTATTGCTATTATTTCTTCTTATTATTTTTTCTAAATTAACGATTCTTTTAAATTACTATCATTTTAATGACAATGATGATTTGAAGGTAGAGTTTAGATTATGGTTTGGGTTAATTAAATACAAGATTGATGTACCATTAATAAAGATTGATGATGATTCCCCTAGTATCGTAGTAAAGAGGAAAAAAAGAAAGGGGAAAAAGAAAGAGGAGAATAACAATGTCTCAGTGAATCAGATTGACAAAGACGATGTGATGACAAGTTTTGAAAATACAAAAGAACTGCTAGAGCATGTGTTTGGCTTGCATAAGATTGTTAGGAAGTTTTTTAAAAAGGTATCTATAAAAAAATTTGAGTGGCATTCGATGGTTGGATTAGGAGACGCAGCATTTACTGGAATGATAACCGGGGGAATATGGGCGATAAAAGGAAGTATCATTGGACTTCTTAGTCATTATCTGTCATTGAAAGTGATGCCTGAACTCTCTGTTACGCCTCATTTCCAAGCAGCTGTTATCCAAATAAGATTTACAGGTATTTTTCAGTTTCGAATAGGGCATGCTATTCTCGCAGGATTAAAGCTGATTAAATTCTGGAAGGGCGGGAAACCGCACTTTAAAAAGAAAGCAAAATTCTCAAATGAAAAAACTAATTCTGTTTGAAATAGGAGGAAAGATCCATGTCCGACCACCCAATTCAAGGTTTGATGACAACCGCAATGGAAAGCTTAAAAGAAATGATTGATGTAAATACCATTATTGGGGATCCGGTTGAAACCCCCGATGGAAGTGTTATTTTAACAGTTTCTAAGGTGGGGTTTGGTTTCGCTGCAGGTGGTAGTGAGTTTAAAATGGACAGCAGCCAGTCACAAGGTCAGGGGCAGAGTCAAGGCCAGGGCCAAGGTCAGCCGAAGCTTCCATTTGGTGGAGGTAGCGGGGGCGGTGTATCTATTACCCCTATAGCCTTTTTAATTGTGAACTCACATGGAGTTAAGATGCTGCACCTTGATGAAAGTACGCATTTATATGAAAAGATCTTAGAGCTGGCACCACAAGCAGTGGACAAAATTCAGCAAATGTTTTCAAAAAAAGATGAAAATAAACAACAACAAAATCAACAACAGAACCAACAGTCACATCAGCCTAAACAAGAGCTTGAGTTTTAATCTCCAAGTTAATCTTCTCGAATGAGAGGGTTAACTTTTTTTATCAGTACGATAATATACATTCGACTTTGAGAATTGTCCAGCTTCAGCGCCTAGCCCCTCGGGTCAAATAACCTTCGGCAATAAAAGTCAAAGTGCGGACTTTTTTTGCCGAAGAACATTTGCCTGTCGGGGCTGATCAAGGCACTTTCGCTTTTTCTTGATGCTCAATAATTGCAAAACATGTGTTGAAAAGATATATTTACACTGTACATATTAAAGTAAATTCTCTAATTTTGAGTAGTTGCTTTAAAACGACAAAGGAGGATGTCAGGATGGCAAATGTAACTTTTAAGGGAAATCCAGTAACATTACTAGGGAATGAAGTGAAAGTAGGAGATAAGGCTCCAAATTTCACTGTGTTAGCCAACGATCTATCAGCGGTAACTTTAGAGGATACTAAGGGGCAAGTTCGTTTAATCAGCGCAGTACCTTCTCTAGATACTGGTGTATGTGATGCGGAAACACGACGTTTCAACGAAGAAGCTAATGGTTTAGGAAATGTTAAGATTCTAACGGTAAGCGTGGACCTTCCATTTGCTCAAAAGCGCTGGTGTGCTGCAGCAGGAATTGAAAACGTTCAAACTCTATCTGATCACCGTGATCTATCATTTGGTGAAGCATATGGTGTTGCGATTCAAGAATTAAGACTTTTAACTCGTGCAGTTTTCGTTGTTGATTCTACAGACACAGTAACATACGTAGAATACGTGAGCGAAGCAACAAATCATCCGAATTATGAAGCAGCACTTGAAGCTGCTAGAAATGCAAAGTAAAATAGTCATAAGAAGGCCTCGGCACGTTGCGAGGCCTTTATACTTGTTTAAAAAATACATACTCGTATAAAATGAATAAAGAATTTTAGGAATGGAGGGGAATAAATGAAAATTTCTCCAGTAGAACAACTTTTTACAGTTTTTAATGAAACGGCGCTTGCATTACAAGAAGAATTGTCTTGCAGTTATTTGGAAGCACTGGCCGAAACGGGAGAAAACATATTCCAAGGTACGATTCTCCAGGAAGAGTTAAGGGAATTAACAGTAAAAAGATTAAAAAAACAATACGAAGAAATCAACATTGATAAGTATTCAAAGGAAGATATTCGTAAGGCTTATCAGCTTGTCATTTTAAAAGGGATGAAGGAGAATGTACAGCCTAATCACCAGATGACACCTGATTCCATTGGATTACTGGTCGGTTATTTAATTGATCGATTTGTCAAAAAACCAAACTTTAAACTTCTTGACCCTGCAGTTGGAACGGGCAATCTTTTAACCACTGTTTTAAATCATATACCTAAAGAGATTACCTCTGTTGGTGTTGACGTGGATGACATTCTAATAAGACTTGCCTATGTAAACGCAAATTTACAGGAACATCCGATACAATTATTTAATCAGGACGCTTTAGAACCGTTATTTATTGATCCTGTGGATGCGGTGATAGCAGATCTACCAGTAGGATTTTATCCGAATGATGTTCGCGCAGCTGATTACCAGTTAAAGGCTGATACTGGTCATTCGTACGCCCATCATTTATTTATTGAACAAAGTGTACGGCATACAGCACCTGGTGGGTATTTGTTCTTGCTAGTACCAAGCGGCCTTTTTGAAAGTGAACAAGCGGGACAGCTTCGTGAATTTATTAAGGATCATGTAGTGATTCAGGGGCTACTCCAATTGCCAGAAACGATGTTTAAGAATAAACAGGCGGCAAAAAGTATTTTCATTTTGCAAAAAAAGGGTGAAGGAGTCCAACCTCCAAAGCAGGCGTTGCTTGTGAACCTTCCGAGTCTGTCAAAGCAGCAGGAAATGGACCGGATCCTCTCACAAATAGAAAAATGGTTCCAAGAAAACAAAGGATAAAATCGGTGAAAAACTCCGGTTTTATCCTTTTTTTCATCTGCTGAAAAGAAAGAAAAATTTGAATATAATTACATTTGCGCTGTAACCGTTGCCATGTGATTTATTCCTTGAAATGTCCTATATTCAGTGATTAAATGAGGAATTGAGAGAAATAAACAAAGTCGGTTTGTGCAAAATAAAGGTGTACTAAACCAAAATTGCAGATCAACGACGTTGTTATATAAAAGGAGCGGTTAGCTAAATGGCAAAAATTATTGCAATCAATGCGGGAAGTTCTTCTTTAAAGTTTCAATTATTTGAAATGCCAAGTGAAGATGTCATTACAAAAGGTCTTATTGAAAGAATTGGCCTAAATGATTCAATTTTTAATATTACGGTAAATGGTGAGAAAATCCAAGAAATTACGGATATACCTGATCATGAAGTAGCAGTAAAAATGCTGTTAGATAAATTAACGACATTAGGAATCATTCAATCCTTGGATGAGATTGAAGGTATTGGTCACCGTGTTGTACATGGTGGAGAAGCGTTTAATGATTCAGTTTTAATTACAGATGAAGTAATCAATAAAATTGAAGAGCTTTCAGAGCTTGCACCATTGCATAATCCAGCAAACCTAACTGGGATCAGAGCGTTTCAAAGTGTTCTCCCTAATGTTCCAGCGATTGCTGTATTTGATACGGCTTTCCATCAAACCATGCCGGAAAGTTCTTTCCTATACAGCCTTCCATATGAATACTACAAAGAATATGGTATTCGTAAGTATGGCTTCCACGGAACATCACATAAGTATGTTTCACAACGTGCTGCAGAATTACTTGGCCGTCCAGTTGAACAGCTTCGTTTAATTTCTTGTCACTTAGGAAATGGGGCAAGTATTGCAGCAATTGAAGGTGGAAAATCAATAGATACATCAATGGGCTTTACACCACTTGCAGGTGTAACAATGGGTACGCGTTCAGGTAATATTGACCCTGCTTTAATTCCATATATCATGGAAAAAACAAATCAAACAGCTGATGAAGTGTTAGATGTTTTAAATAAGAAAAGCGGTATGCTAGCTGTGTCTGGTTTCTCAAGTGACTTAAGGGATATTGAGGTTGAAGCGAAAAAAGGAAATGAACGTGCACAGCTTGCGTTGGATGTATTTGCTAACAGAATTCATAAGTATATCGGTTCGTACGCATCACGTATGTATGGAGTAGATGCCATTATTTTCACTGCAGGTATCGGTGAAAACAGTGATACGATTCGTGAAAATGTATTAAAAGGTCTTGAATTCATGGGTGTTTATTGGGATCCAGCTCTAAATAAAGTTAGAGGAGAAGAAGCATTTATTAACTATCCTCATTCACCAGTAAAAGTTTTAATTATTCCAACAAACGAAGAAGTAATGATTGCCCGCGATGTAGTTCGCTTAGCGAAATAATTCTTCAACTTCAACTAAAATTTACAAAGAGGCAAAAGCTAACAATTATTGGCTTTTGCCTTTTTATCGTTCTCTGGCTTTATGATATACTGTTAGGAGAAGCTTGTTGGAGGAGGTTCATACGATGCCATTTACAGAACGGGAAAGAAAAGTATGGAATGAAATAACTGAATGGGAACAGAATTTATTCAATTACGAACCAAATGACTTCCAATTAACATATGAAAAATATTTGGAGCGTTCTTTCTCCTTATTGCCTGAAACGGTTCAAAAACAATTTTTTTCCCTCGTTGATACATGGTTGTTCCATTTACATGGTATGATTCAAGGCTCGCAGCTTCAAATGGATGCAAAAGAAAGAATTCTTTCCTCTGGAAGAGTTTTTATCCCCGATTTAGAAAATATCTCAGACTTAAAAAATTTGGATATTCATCAATTACAATACATAGCAGAACAACATATTGCGAGGCATCGCCTCTATTCCTTTGCACAAGGCGGTTTAGCGGGTACGGGGAGCTCCTTGCTCTTGGGGATGGATATCCCGGCAATGGCAGTGATCAATTTAAGAGTTGTCCAATTAATTGCGATGACCTATGGATATGAAGTTAATACGCCATTCGAAATGATGACTTCACTCAAAGTGTTTCATACAGGAACCTTGCCTCCAAGGATTCAAAAAGAAGGTTGGGGTATGTTAAAAAATGAATTAGAAAAGTTTGAAAATCCGTATTTCTATGAAGGAAATGAAGAGATTACTGATATTACCTGGCTTGAGCAGCCATTACAACAATTATTTAAAGCAATTGTCATTGCTGTATTTCGAAAAAAAATGATTCAGGGTATGCCTCTTGTCAGTATGGCCATTGGTGCAGGTGCAAACTATCAGTTAACAAGAAAAGTAACGGATTTAGCTCATAAATATTATCAGTATCGTTATTTAAAAGAAAAAGAGGAGTTTCAACTATGAGCACGCAGGAACATAAACGGGAAGCACCAAAGAGAATTAATTGTAAGGTACTTACAGTTAGTGATACGAGAAACAAGGATACAGATAAAAGTGGTAAGCTGATGATTGAGCTGCTGGAACAGTCTGGCCACATCATTACTGATTACGTGATTGTAAAGGATGAAAAACTGCCTATTCAAGATGAAATTTTAAAAGGGTGCGGACGTGAAGATATAGATGCAATCCTCATTAATGGTGGAACGGGGATTGCCAAACGGGATGTCACTATTGAAACGGTAAAGAACCTGCTTGATAAAGAAATTGTTGGCTTTGGAGAGTTATTTAGGATGTTGAGTTATCAAGAGGATATAGGGTCTGCAGCCATTCTTTCGAGAGCGATCGCCGGCGTAGTAAAAAATAAAGCGGTCTTTTCTACCCCAGGTTCAACAGGTGCTGTAAAGCTGGCAATGAATAAGTTGATCTTGCCTGAGTTAGGGCATGTGGTAAGAGAAATTCAAAAAGATTTATAGTTCAAAATAATTAAGAGGAGGACCCTTAATGGAGTCTTCCTCTTTTTAGTGATGTGCTTTTGCCGAAAGTGTTTGATTTGCTCTATACCATAGCCATAAATCATTGATAATGGAGGCGAGTTCTGCAATCTCTTGGTTCAATTGACATGAAAGTGTGAAGTCATTTTCATCGGAAAGCTGAGCTTGTTTATGATTAATTTCATTCTCAAGGTCTGCAATTCTGTCTGGAATAGAGCCCCGTATGTTTTCCCAATGAAAAAGAATGTCCTGTTGGACTTCTTTGCTATATTGCTCCCATTCTACTGTTATATCGGGTAGAGAGATACCTAGGCGCTGATTAAAAGAAAAATAGTCCTTCATAAGGCTGCCTCCAAGCTGTGTAATAATTTCTATTTTACTATAAATGTCGGCATCCTTCACATTAAAACTTCTTTTGTAAAGAAAGTTGAAAAAAGGGTGTGCAGCTTGGTGCACACCCTTCATATATAAATTAGTTTTTTTCAGTTCGGACAACAAGTACATCACATGGTGCATATCGTGTAATGTGTTCAGAAACACTTCCAATAAAAAATCTCTCTACAACATTCATTCCTGTGGCACCACAAATGATTAAGTCTACATTATGCTTTTTAGCTATGTCTCGTGGAATTCGTACCTTTGGGGAACCGAAATCAATCTCATATTGGACCTCTGATAGTCCAGCATCAGTTGCTTGTTTGTGATAATTTTCCATCATATCTTTTGCTAGCTTCTCTGCACGGTCCCCGATCACTGTATCATAGGCTTCGATTAATGCATAGGAACGGGTGTCAATCACATGAACTAGAAGGAGGTCGGCATTATTTCTTTTTGCAATTTCAATACCTTTTTGAAAAGCCCAATCTGCTTCCTTCGAACCATCAATAGCGACTAAAATATGTTTATATTTGAGCCCCATGATTATCATCTCCTTACTTAAATTATACATTATTTAACAACGAATAACTGTTGCAATTTTTCGAACAATAATGGAGTAGGATACAGCGAAAGGAGATAACATGATGGGAAACAGGGATCCAAAAAATCAGTATTCATTTGAGTTTGATGAGCAAGGTTCAAATGAAGTAAGTCAACAGATTATGAATTCCTATAATAGCGGTTTTATAGGAGAGGGAACGGCGCTGGCTAACCAGTCTGATTTTAATGCCGCTACTGCATCAGTGGATAGTGACGGGTACACAGAAAGTTAATATTTAAGATGTTGGAAGGAAAGGGCTGTCCATAATGGGATGGCCTTTTTCTTTGTGGCAAAAGTATTTAATAGACATTTATCTAGGAATTTTCCTTTTATGAGGGGCATTTACCCAAGAGTTTCCTTTAGAAATGCATATTCTTTAGTGTGTGAAGTATATAAATTGAGGAGGAATAAACATTGACTACTGAAATTTATGGAATGCCTACGATAAACCAACCGGATGAACGGATCCGCCCTGGTTTCGGACATTTTGGTGGATTTGGACATTTTGGTGGTGGATTTGGCCGTCCTGGTTTTGGGTTTGGCGGCTTCGGTCGTCCAGGATTCGGTTTTGGTGGTTTCGGCCGTCCAGGCTTTGGCTTTGGTTTTGGTCGCCCATGGGGCTGGGGCTTTGGTGGATTTGGGTTACCGTTCTTGGGTGGGTTAGCTGCAGGGGCTTTATTATCAGCACCATTCGGATACGGATATGGCTATGGCTACCCTTATTATGGCTATCCTTATTATGGCTACCCTTATGGTTACCCATACTGGTAATAAAAATAAATAATAAGAGCTTTGCTTCTCAGCAAAGCTCTTATAAACAATTAATAAAAATGTTTAGGTTCCATAGGTTTTTTTGGTAAAATGGAATTGCTTCTCTGGTAATCAGAATTTTTAGAACCATTGTCGTACTGCTTAATTAATTGGAGGTATGTACATGCGAATCGGAATACCAAAAGAGATAAAAAATAACGAAAACCGTGTAGCAATGACCCCTGCTGGAGTGGTCAATCTTGTGAAATTTGATCATGAGGTCTTTATTGAAAAGGGAGCTGGAATCGGATCAGGTTTTTCTGATGAAGACTATAGTAATGCAGGAGCAAATTTAGTAGAAACACCAGCAGAAGCATGGTCCATGGACATGGTCATGAAGGTAAAGGAACCTCTTCCAAGTGAATATCAATATTTTCGTGAGGGACTCATCTTATTTACATATTTACATTTAGCACCTGAGCCCGAACTGACTAAAGCATTAATGGATAAAAAGGTTGTAGGGATTGCTTATGAAACGGTTCAGTTACCTAATCAAAGCTTACCGTTACTAACGCCAATGAGTGAAGTGGCAGGGCGGATGGCAGCGCAAATCGGTGCTCAATTTCTTGAAAAAGTCTACGGGGGAATGGGAATTCTTCTTTCCGGTGTACCAGGTGTACAAAGAGGAACGGTTACGATTATTGGCGGTGGGGTAGCAGGCACCAATGCGGCAAAAATGGCGATTGGGTTAGGGGCAAAAGTGTCCATTATTGATTTAAATCCAGATCGCCTTCGTCAATTAGATGATATTTTCGGGTCTGATGTGACTACGTTAATGTCTAATCCTTATAACATTGCAGAAGCGGTGAAAGAGTCTGATCTAGTCATTGGTGCGGTTTTGATTCCTGGTGCAAAAGCACCAAAGCTTGTTTCTGAAGAAATGATTAAGACGATGAAGCTAGGGAGTGTTGTTGTTGATATCGCCATTGATCAAGGTGGTATTTTTGAAACAACAGATCGTATAACTACGCATGATAATCCAACCTATGTGAAGCACGGTGTGGTCCACTATGCGGTTGCTAATATGCCTGGTGCAGTACCGCGAACATCGACTATGGCATTAACAAATGTTACTGTACCATATGCGGTTCAAATTGCGAATAAGGGCTATCGTAAAGCATGCTTAGAAAATGTGGCGTTATTAAAAGGTATAAATACATTAAACGGCTATGTGACCTATGAAGCAGTCGCAGAAGCACAAGGTCTCGAATTCGCAGATACAAAAACATTGCTAGATAAGCAGTAAATTGATAAGACAGGTTAAGAGGTGGGGCAAGGTGCCTGCCTCTTTTTTGAATAAATCTGGTAAAAGCTTTACGGCACGGTCACGTAGGGGTGTTCTACGTGCCCCAAAGGGTGAAAGTGAAGGGAGTACGGTCACGTAGGGGTGTTCTAGGTGCCCCAAAGGATAAAAGTGAAGGGAGTACGGTCACGTAGGGATGTTCTACGTGCCCCAAAGGGTGAAAGTGAAGGGAGTACGGTCACGTAGGAGTGTTCTACGTGCCCCAAAGGATAAAAGTGAAGGGAGTACGGTCACGTAGGGGCGTTCTACGTGCCCCAAAGGGTAAAAGTGAAGGGAGTACGGTCACGTAGGAGTGTTCTACGTGCCCCAAAGGGTAAAAGTGAAGGGAGTACGGCCACGTAGGGGTGTTCTACGTGACCCAAAGGATAAAAGTGAAGGGAGTACGGTCACGTAGGAGTGTTCTACGTGCCCTGCGAGACGAACAAGAAGGGAGACCATTCACGTAAAAACAGATAAATTCAATTAAAATATACAAATATACAAAAAAACCAGCTTCTATTCAGAAACTGGTTTTGAGTGCTAAGTATGTAGCCGCCATTGCCGTAAGAAATATAAGAAAGTTTTAAACCACCACTCCTCAAAGTGGGTGTTTTCAGAAGCTTTTCTGCGTGTCCTCCATGTCTTATAGACGAAGGCTTGTCATTCCAGCTTCAATGGTTAAACTCCCTGTTACAGCTTAAAGGTTAAAACTTTATTATGATTACGTACAACGCAGCTTGTATTTGTATATTACATCAAATAAAACGAAAATACAATGTCAAAAGAACCCAAATCTACCTACTTAATGATTTGCAATTCTTTTGGGAATTTAGTCAGAATCTTCGCTCCATCAGCATTTATAAACACATCATCCTCAATACGAACACCGGCAACATCAGGGACATAGATTCCAGGTTCAATCGTATAAACCATACCTTCTTCAAGAATCAGTTGATTTGTTTCAGTTAAGGATGGGTATTCATGAACACTGATTCCAAGGCCGTGACCTAGACGGTGTGGGAAATACTCACCGTAACCTGCATCAGCGATGATCCGGCGGGCAGTAAGGTCAACCTCAGCTGCGCTAACACCAGGCTTACTTGCTTCAATCGCTGCCAATTGTGCTTTTAACACTGTATCATAAATCTCTTTTTGCTTGTCGTTTATGTCTCCGTAAGCAACTGTTCTCGTGATATCTGAACAGTATCGATCCACAACAACGCCTAAATCAAATAAAACTAAATCGCCTTTTTGTATTTTGGTATTGCCTGGGTTCCCGTGAGGGGAAGCGGCATTTTTGCCAGTTAAGACCATTGTTGAAAAAGACATTTCAGTTACGCCTTTTTGTTTTAACGCATACTCTAGGGCATTTAGGATTTCAAGTTCCGTTTTTCCTTCCTTAATTTCACTAACGCCAAATTCAACAGCATAATCTGCTAGGGCACAGGCTTCCTCAATAATTTTTAATTCTTTCGCATCCTTAACCATACGAAGAAGCCTTAGTTTTTCCTCAACGGAAACAAAGGTGGCATTCGGGAATAAACGTAAGAGCTGTTCATACCGTTCTACATTCATATGCTCTTTTTCAATAGCAGCCTTAGAGATGCCGTTAATTCTTTTATTAATAGAGTTCAGAATCATTTCCCACGGATTATCAATATCGCTATAACCGATAATCTCATGCTCCCAACCGGAACGTTTTGCATCGTGTACCTCCATTCCAGGGCAGACTAGGAACGGTTCCTCCTCTTGAAAGACAGCGAGGGCGAGTAAGCGTTCATGAGGGTCGGTATAGTAGCCGCTTAAGTAAAATACATTTTCCGAAGAAGTAACAAAACTTACCTCAATGTCATTCTCCTTCATCCATGCTTGCAGTTTGTTCAATCTTTGATTCATCATTTCTCCCCCTAATTTCAAATCCAATTTGAGAGTAACAATATAAGTTTGAATTGTAAACTATCTGAGATTATCTTGTGCTAAAACGTATGGTTTATGGGTATATTTGTGGAAGGAATTCCTATATTTTTATGGAAGTAATAATAAAAGACTTTTGGGAGGGTTACATATATGAAAGTATCATATCATGGTCACTCAGTTGTACAAATTCAAACTAATGGGAAAACAATTATCATAGACCCGTTTATTACAGGTAATGGGTTAACAGACTTAACTGTAGACGAAGTCAAACCGGATGTCATTATTCTCACTCATGGTCACGGGGATCACGTGGGAGATACTGTGGAGCTCGCGAAGAGAAATGGTGCACTAGTCATTGCGAATGCTGATTTATGTGCATTTTTAAGCTTTCAAGGGGTGAAGACCCATGCCATGCATATCGGAGGAGCCTACCAATTTGAGTTTGGAAAGGTAAAGCTGACACAAGCATTCCACGGCTCAGGCTATGTCATTGATGGCAGTCAGGAGATTATTTATTGCGGTATGCCAGCTGGGATTCTTTTTATGAACGAAGGAAAAACCATTTATCATGCGGGTGATACAGGGCTCTTCTCAGACATGAAATTAATAGGTGAACGTCATCCGATTGACTTGGCCTTCTTGCCAATTGGAGATAATTTTACTATGGGTCCTGAAGATGCAGCCTATGCTGCAAAACTGTTGGCAGCTAAGACAGTAGTACCAATTCATTACAATACATTTCCTCCAATAAAGCAGGATCCAAACATGTTCCTAGAAATGCTCGAAGATCAAAACGGTAAAATCCTTCAACCGGGAGAGTCCATCGAAATTTAATCATCTTCTTATGGAATCACAGACTTTTTTCCCCCTCTCTTGCATAAAGATGGAACAAGCAGTCTTTTTATAGGGGGAATTAAATAATGAAAAAGAATCGCTACTTACTTTGCCTGCTCCTTTGTGGCTTTATGCTTTATTTTGCTGTTCCAAGGTTATCTATACATGCAGAAGGTCTTCAAGGAACGTTTGCATGGGCCTGGTTAGCCTTTGCATTAATGGTTATGGCAGGAAATCTTACAGGGCTGCTTTACAGCCCAAGAAAGCAAATGCAAAAACCTCAGGTGGGCAGAGTAAAGAAAAAGTCCCGTTCATTTCACTAAGAATTAGGAAACAATGTGCGAAACCGCATTGAATCAAGGCTTTTAACACTTTATAATAAAATTTAGACTTATCTGGTGAAGTGGTAACCAGATGATTGGAATTAAACTATAAAGGGTGAAGGTCTTGGCTACTAAGCACGAACAAATCTTGCAATATATTGATGGACTTCCTGTTGGGGAAAAAATATCAGTGCGCCAAATCGCCAAGGCGATGACAGTAAGTGAAGGTACAGCCTATCGAGCGATTAAGGAAGCTGAAAATAAAGGGTACGTCAGCACCATTGAAAGAGTAGGAACCATTCGAATTGAACGAAAAAAGAAAGAAAATATTGAAAAGCTTACATTTGCTGAAGTAGTAAATATCGTTGATGGCCAAGTGCTAGGCGGAAGAACAGGTTTGCATAAAACACTAAATAAATTTGTGATTGGAGCCATGAAGCTTGAAGCCATGATGCGATATACGGAAGCAGGCAACCTATTAATTGTCGGAAACCGTACGCAGGCACATGAGCTGGCATTAAAAGCGGGCGCGGCCGTATTAATTACAGGTGGATTTGATTCCGAGGATCATGTAAAAAAACTCGCAGATAGTCTTGAATTGCCTGTGATTTCAACCAGCTACGATACTTTTACTGTGGCTACAATGATTAACCGGGCGATTTATGACCAACTAATTAAGAAGGAAATTATCTTAGTTGAAGATATTTTAACTCCTATATCTGAGACCTATTATTTAAGGACAACAGATAAGGTGGCCAAATGGCATGAGTACAATCAAGAAACGAGACACAGTCGATATCCTGTAGTGGATCAAAATATGAAAATTCAGGGTATGGTTACTAGCAAGGACATATTAGGACAAGAATTAGAAGCATCAATTGATAAGATTATGACGAAACAGCCGATGACTGTGAATGGGAAAACCAGCGTAGCTTCTACAGCTCATATGATGGTTTGGGAAGGTATTGAAGTACTCCCTGTTGCCGATGACTCCAACCGTTTAGAAGGGATTATAAGCAGACAGGATGTCTTGAAGGCATTACAGATGAATCAAAGGCAGCCGCAGGTCGGGGAAACAATTGATGACATTGTAACGAATCAAATGGTTCTCCTTCAGGGAAAAGCAAAGGGCGAAGAAGTTTATTCGTGTGAAGTAACACCGCAAATGACCAACCATCTTGGAACCATTTCATATGGTGTTTTTACAACCATTGTCTCTGAAGCAGCTAATCGTGTGTTACGGAGCTATAAAAAAGGTGACCTTGTCGTTGAAAATATGACGATTTACTTTATAAAACCTGTACAAATGGAAAGCACATTAGAAGTGTATCCTAAAATACTTGAAGTGGGCCGGAAATTTGGAAAAGTAGATGTCGAAGTATTTAACGATGGAATATTGGTCGGAAAAGCGATGATGATGTGCCAGTTAATTGATCGTCAATAATAAAAAGAGGTTGACTCCATGAGTCAACCTCTTCGTTTTTTTATTTTTGAGCTTCGTACAGCTTAGCTTCCTCGACCGCAAATGGAAGGTAATGTTTATACTTTTTGAAACCAATCCAGCTGAATACGGCTCCATAGGCAATAAACACAATGGCCACTATATAAGTTAATGTGGATTCAGAGATAAATATCAGATGGTTTACACCGAAAAGAAAGACAAAAAGTCCAAGAGCTATATTTGATTTCGCAGAAAGCCATTTCTTTTCTACTTCACGGTTGCTTCTAAAGTATTTTGTCTTATAAAATAAATAGAAAGCAAATAATATGACAATTAAGACAGCAAATGCAAACATTATTGGTTCCTCCAAGTTTTGAAAATCACTATTATTTTACCTTTTTTTTTATAAAAAAGCCATTATTGGTTCTAAGGAGCAGTGTGTATGATTGAGCAAATTTTAGCGGCAATTGAACAATATGAAACCATCATTGTCCACCGACATGTCAGACCAGACCCGGATGCTTACGGATCCCAGGGGGGATTAGCAGCCATTTTACAAGAGTCCTATCCAGATAAGAAAATATACGCAGTTGGCAAAGAGGAACCAACTCTTCATTTTATGCGCAGGCTTGATGTGATTGACGATGAAGTCTATAAAGGTGCTCTCGTCATTGTTTGTGATACGGCTAATGCAGCTAGAATCTGTGATGACCGATACACTTTAGGTAATAAACTTATAAAAATTGATCATCATCCAAATGAAGACCCGTATGGTGATTTATTATGGGTAGATACAACGGCAAGTTCATGCAGTGAAATGATTTATGAGTTTTACCTGGCTGGGAAAGAAAAAGGACTAAAGATGAATGATGAAGCAGCGAGATTGCTGTTTGCAGGCATAGTCGGGGACACTGGCAGATTCCTTTTCCCGAGCACTACAGAGAAAACCTTTGCATATGCGGGAGAATTAATTCATTATAACTTCTCGCGCACCGACGTGTTTGATAAGATGTATGAATTAGATGCTCATATTATCAAATTGAATGGCTACATCCTTCAGAACTTTGAGCTTCAGGAAAACGGAGTCGCATCCGTTATGCTTACGAAGGAGCTATTAAAAGAATATGGGGCAAGACCAGCAGAAGCTTCATTACTAGTGGGCATTTTAGGGAATGTAAAAGGGATTAAAGCATGGGTATTCTTTATTGAGGAAGAAGATCAAATTCGAGTTCGTCTTCGCTCAAAGGGTCCGGTCATAAATGGTGTTGCTAGAAAATTTAAAGGCGGCGGCCATCCACTTGCTTCAGGTGCTTCCATTTATTCTTGGGATGAAGTTGACCACGTCTTAAAAGAATTAGATGAGGTATGTCGTAACTATACAAATTAAAAGAAAATGGCCCCAGAATGCCGGGGCCGCTTTTCTTATTCAAATTCTATGTCCAGTTGAATAGTAAGGTTTGTATAAATAACCATCTCCTTTACCTTGAGTTTATAGCGTTTGTCATTGATTTTAATCGGTTTATTTTCAATAATTTTTTTCAAGAGATCCTTGCTTTTATAGACAGTATCTAAATCCTTTGCCAGCATCATACTGATATCATCTTTTACCGAGTCTTCCGTTTCTGAAACACTTAGCAGATCGAGTTTATATTTTTCCCAGTTCATAATCTTTACATTTATTTTTTGGACAGTCAGCTGTTCTATATTCCGCTTGTTCATTTCTTTATACTCTTCCTGCCAAATCTTTTTTTCTTCGTTTAAATCGATAATCTTTTGCTGCTGTTTACGTAATAATTCTGTATTCTCCTCCTGCCATACTCCGTAAATATAGAGAAAAATACACCAACTAATTGCACCGCCTACTGCGGCACCTGCAAAAAAACGCTGCCAGGACGGTCTTCGATAGTAAGGTGGGATTCTCATGATGAAATATGCTCCTGTGTTAACCAATTGATGATGAGGGCACCTGTTTGAGCCCCTCCTAATGCAGAGAGAATTAATAAGAATTGTTTAAAAATATCCTTCGTATCGGCGTTAAATAAACCTCTTTCGAAGGTATAAACTGTATCGAATGTACCCCCAATCGCTGCTACGATCGCCCAAATTCTAAGTGCTGAGGATAAGCGGTAGACGGTTGTCAATGGTGGTTGTCCCGTTAAAAATGAGGCAATTCCGCCGATAAGTGATCCCCCTAGTACAACCCCTAAAGCAATAAAGTAACTTTCAATAAATGTAGGAAAAAAACCAATCTCTTTCATTCATTCAACCGCCTCTGTACATGATTAAGACATATATAACATTTATATGGACAAGTACACTGATTTATGTTTTTGGAAAGTAATTTGTATGAATAAATAGACTAGTCCTTTGAATCCAGCTCCAGCGCCTAGCCCCTCGGGTCAAATAACCTTCGGCAAGAAAAGTCAAAGAACGGACTTTTCTTGCCGAAGAACATTTGCCTGTCGGGGCTGAACAAGGCGCCTCCGCTTTTTATTTAAAAAAGAGAACATATTTTCTTTTTTTGCATTTAAGTTTTATAATAATTAATAGAATAAATTAAGGAACGGTGTAGTGTTATGTCTTTTATTCACCTTCATGTATATAGTGCTTATAGTTTGTTGACGAGTACGGCATCTGTCCCGGAGTTAATTAGCAACGCTAAGAGTAAAGGGTTTTCTATGCTTGCTTTAACGGATCGAAATGTAATGTACGGTACGATTGAATTTTATAAGCTTTGTAAAAAGAACAATATAAAACCGATTATGGGATTGACCATTGATGTGGAAAGTGACATTACCCCGAATCAATCCTTTCCGTTGGTTTTACTTGCAGAGAATGAAAATGGGTTTAGGAATCTATTGAAAATATCTAGTGCTGTGCAAACAAAATCGGATAACGGAATCCCGCAAAAATGGCTGCGGCATTATGCTGAGGGGATTATTGCGATAACACCTGGAATGGAAGGGGAAATAGAACAAGCAGTCATAAATGGAAACAATGAGTTGGCTATGAATCTCACTAGACAATTGGTTAGTGTATTTGGGAATGGGAACTTTTATCTCTCAGTTCAAAGCCACCAAGTAGACCATGAGTCTTTAGTTAATAGACAATTGATTAAAATAAGCCAGGAGCTGCATGTTCCTATTGTCGCAACCAATAACGTCCATTACTTAGAAAAAGAGGACATGTTTGCCCATGAATGTCTTCTAGCTATAAAAAATGGAGATAAACTGCAGGATGACCACCGGGATAAATTAGAAGGTGACCAATTTTATTTAAAGACGGCTGAGGAAATGGTACATGCTTTTTCAGAAATACCTGAGGCCTTGGAAAATACTATTCTCATTGCAAATAGGTGCAATGTAAACATTGAATTAAATAAAACCTACTTACCCTCCTTTCCAACAGAAAACAACATACCAGCCGATGAGTTTCTTGAAATGTTGTGTAATCATGGCTTAAATGAACGGTTCTCCAATCCCACAAAAGAATATTATGAGCGTTTAAGCTATGAGCTTAGCGTTATAAAGCGAATGAAATTTAGTAATTACTTTTTAATTGTCTGGGACTTTATGAAATATGCTCGGGAACATGGAATTTTAACAGGACCTGGAAGGGGTTCCGCTGCCGGGTCACTTGTTGCTTACGTTTTATTTATTACCGATGTTGACCCAATTGAACATCATTTGTTATTTGAAAGGTTTTTAAATCCTGAAAGAATTTCAATGCCCGATATTGATATAGATTTCCCTGACCATCGTCGTGATGAAGTAATAGAATATGTGGCAGAAAAATATGGAAAGCTCCATGTTGCTCAAATCGTTACCTTTGGTACGCTTGCAGCGAAAGCAGCTTTACGCGATGTTGGCAGAGTTTTTGGATTGAATTCAAAAGAACTAGAACAGCTATCAAGATTTGTTCCGTCCCGATTGGGAGTGGATTTGAAGTCCGCCTATCAAGAATCGGAGTCGTTTAGAAAGTTTATTAATGAAAGCCCCATGAACCAAAGACTTTTTCAAGTGGCCATAAAGCTTGAGGGGCTTCCACGCCATACTTCTACACATGCAGCAGGTGTAGTCATTAGCGAAAAACCGTTAATAGATTTAATCCCCATTCAACAGGGGTCATCTTCCGTTTATTTAACGCAATACTCAATGGAATATCTTGAGGAAATTGGCCTGCTTAAAATGGATTTTCTCGGTTTGCGAAATCTTACCTTAATCGAATCCATTTTATTCTCTATTAACCGCAGTACCAAACAGAAGGTCAATATAGCCACCATTCCGCTAAATGACCCAGAGACCTTTCATTTACTAGCCAGGGGGGAAACAACTGGAATCTTTCAGTTGGAGTCGGAAGGGATGAGGAAGGTTTTAACTCGTTTAAAACCCTCACGATTTGAAGATATTGTTGCTGTTAATGCATTGTACCGTCCTGGTCCAATGGAAAACATTCCATTATTTATTGACCGAAAACACGGTACTAAGAACGTAGAATACCCACACCCTGATTTAATGCCGATTCTTGAGAATACCTACGGTGTCATAGTGTATCAGGAACAAATCATGCAGATTGCTTCTACAATGGCGGGATTCTCTTTAGGGGAAGCAGACCTTTTAAGAAGAGCAGTTGGGAAAAAACAAAAAGAAGTTTTAGATAAAGAGCGGACTCATTTTGTCCAAGGAGCAATGAAAAAAGGCTATGATCAATCCTTGGCAAACGAGATATATGATTTAATTGTTCGGTTTGCTAATTATGGTTTTAACAGAAGCCATGCCGTTGCGTATAGTATGATTGCTTATCAGTTAGCTTATTTAAAAGCAAACTATCCTGTCTTTTTTATGGCAGGACTACTTACCTCTGCCATCGGCAATGAAACAAAAATTGCACAATATATTTTGGAAACAAGGCAAAAGGAAATTACTGTGCTTCCACCTTCCATTAATTACAGCGCCTTCTCCTTCCATGTTGAACAAGGAGGAATCCGCTATAGTCTAGCAGCTATTAAAGGCATAGGGGCTGCCGCATTAAAGGAAATTTTTCAAGCAAGGAAGCAGAAAAAATTTGATGATCTATTTGACTTCTGTATAAGAGTATCCTCGAAAGCGATTAACCGAAAAACATTAGAATATCTTGTACACTCTGGCTGCTTTGATGAGTTCGGTGAGGATCGTGCTGTTCTTCTAGCTAGTTTAGATGTAGCAATTGAACATGCACAAATTTTTAAGCCAGACGATTCCAATCAATTTGATTTGTTTGACGATGAATTTATGCTTAAGCCAAAGTATGTTCCAGTTGATCCAATCAACCTGGAGCACAAACTGGCATTTGAAAAAGAGGCGCTCGGCTTTTACCTATCCGACCATCCAATTTCCGTCTTTGAAAGGGAGCTTAAGAAACGAGGGGCAACGATCCTTTATCATTTAAGTCATGACAACAAAAGGGCTACATCAGGAGTATATATTTCAGCATTGAAGACGATACGAACGAAAAAAGGGGATTTAATGGCATTTATCACTGTTAGTGATGGAAGTGGGGAAATGGAAGCAGTCGCCTTTCCCAATGTATTTAAAAAGTATCAAACTCTTCTAGGACAAGGTAATTTCGTTCTGATCGAAGGGAAGGTAGAGGAGCGGGAAGGGAAAGGTCAATTTATTATTCAGCAGGTATTTGACTTGGAAGAATGGATAAAAACAAAGCCGATAAGACAGCAGCCAGTATTATACTTGAAAATTTCTACAGAGCAGCCCAACGAGAAAATTTTAAACAGCATAAATAATATTCTAGCAGAACACAAAGGGGCTGCCTCTGTTATTTTACATGATGAAGCGACTAGGAAAACCGTAAAATTAGGCAGTGAAAAACAAGTTCATCCAACTTTTGAATTGCAACAGAAATTAAGAAACCTTCTCGGGGAAAAAAATGTGGTGCTGAGAGATTAATCTTTACAACTATGGCAGATATGTTATAGTGATAATGAGACAAGTGTGGTCTGACCACTATTAATGAACTTAATTTTAATAAACTTATTTATCTATTGTAATCATTTTAAGGGGTGACATATTTTGACTTTACGTGAAGAAGCATTACACATGCATCGCATTAATAAAGGAAAATTAGAGTCAAAATCAAAAGTTCCTGTACGGAATGCTCAGGATTTAAGTTTGGCATATTCTCCAGGTGTGGCAGAGCCATGTAAAGATATTTATGAAAAGCCAGAGATGGTTTACGAGTATACAATGAAAGGAAACATGGTGGCTGTTGTTTCCGATGGTACAGCAGTATTAGGTCTAGGCAATATTGGACCTGAAGCAGCCCTGCCGGTTATGGAAGGAAAAGCTGTATTATTTAAAAGCTTTGCTGGTGTAGATGCATTTCCAATCTGTTTAAACACGACTGATGTAGATAAGATTGTTGAAACTGTAAAGCTTCTTGAACCAACCTTCGGGGGCGTAAATCTTGAAGATATCGCTGCTCCAAATTGTTTTGTTATTGAAGAAAGACTAAAAAAGGAAACAAATATCCCAATTTTCCATGACGATCAGCATGGAACAGCTATTGTTACAGTGGCTGGGCTCGTTAATGCACTAAAATTAGTGGGCAAAAAGATGACTGAAATTAAAGTCGTTGCAAATGGAGCGGGTGCTGCTGGGATTGCAATTATTAAATTGCTTTATAGCTATGGAGTAAGAGACATCATTATGTGTGATACAAAGGGTGCTATTTATGAAGGACGCCCAGAGGGAATGAACGCGGTTAAAGCAGAAGTTGCTAAGTATACGAACCGTGATAGCTTATCCGGCAGCCTTGCGGATGTCATTAAAGGTGCGGATGTTTTCATTGGTGTATCTGTGGCTGGTGCATTGACGAAAGAAATGGTTGCATCAATGAATCCTGATTCCATCATTTTTGCCATGGCTAATCCGGTACCAGAAATCATGCCTGAAGAAGCAAAAGAAGCAGGAGCAAAGGTTGTTGGGACAGGCCGTTCTGATTTTCCAAATCAGGTAAACAATGTTCTTGCCTTCCCTGGTATTTTCCGAGGAGCACTTGATGTTCGTGCCACACATATCAATGAAAAAATGAAAGTGGCTGCTGTGGAAGCAATTGCGAACTTAATCAGTGAGGAAGAGCTAAATGCAGATTATGTCATTCCTGCACCTTTCGATCCTAGGGTTGCTCCTGATGTAGCAGCAGCTGTAGCTAGAGCTGCAATGGAAACGGGTGTTGCTAGATTAAAAGTAGACCCGGAAGATGTAAAAGAAAAAACACAGAGGCTCGCTATAATCGGTAAAAGTGAGTGATTAAGTAAGTGACAAATACAAAAGTATATTTAGAGATTGTAAAGCACCTACGCGAAATGATTGCAATGGACGGTCTAAAGACTGGAGATAAAATACCTTCTGAACGGGAGTTGTCTGAGCGCCTGAATTTCGGGCGCTCTTCCGTTCGGGAAGCACTCCGGGCATTGGAATTACTCGGCTTAATTGAAACTCGTAGAGGAGAAGGAACATTTATTAGAGATTTCCGCGGACATCAGCTAGTAAAACTTCTCAGCACATTCATTCTACAGGATGAAAAAGCGAAGCGAGATGTTTTTGAGACTAAGAATTTTATTGAAATGGACTGTCTCAGATTAGCCATTCAGAGAATGAACACTACATCAATTGATCAGATAAAAGAATGGATAAAACAATCTGAACATGTTCCTGATGATGAATTTTTTTATCGAATTATAGAGATTGCAGATAACCATCTTTTTTTAAGACTCTGGGGTATATTAAAGGAATATTATTACTCTTTGGACTTTCCTCGAGAAAATTATAAAAAAGAAAACTACCTGTTAATACTTGAAGGAATAGCTGCAAAGGATGAAATAAAAACAATTTCTACCTATTATAAACTTCGAAATTTGTCATGTTCTAACGACAAAAACTAACAGATTTTGAATTCTTTTTATTTTATGATGGAATTTATACAAGCCCTCTGATCAAGGGTGTTTTTTACCGGCTGGTGGTCTGACCACTTGCAAAGGATAGGTATGAACTGGATGTAGGATAGAAAGACTTCTAGATAGTAATAGATGGAGAATCTTGCTAAATGGCAGGAGCGTTCACAAGGGAGGTTTCATTTTGGCGCTTAAAGATCTTTTTACAAAAAATCATACAAAAAAGAAAAAATATGCAACAATTCCAACAGAAACAGCTAAAAATGACGTACCTGAAGGGATTATGACTAAGTGTACTTCATGTAAAAAAATTATGTACACAAAGGAATTGGTAAAAAACAATAAAGTTTGTTTACATTGTGGATACCATTTCCAAATGAATTCACATGAGCGCATTAACAGCTTTTTAGATGAAGGAAGCTTTGAAGAAATTAATAAAGATATGATTTCTGAAAATCCGCTCGGTTTTCCAGATTATTTAGAAAAACTCGAAAAAGACCGTCAAAAAAGCAAGTTAAACGAGGCGGTTGTCACTGGAACAGGAACAGTAAATGGCCACAAGATTGTATTGGCCATCATGGATGCCTCATTCCGAATGGGAAGTATGGGTTCTGTTGTGGGTGAAAAAATTACTCGTGCGATCGAAAAAGCAGATGAACTTTCCCTGCCATTTATTATTTTTACCGCTTCAGGTGGTGCCAGGATGCAGGAGGGTGCATTGAGTTTAATGCAAATGGCAAAAACTAGTGTCGCATTAAAACGGTTTAGTGAAAATGGCGGTCTGATTATTTCTATCATGACGCATCCAACAACTGGAGGTGTTTCAGCAAGTTTTGCATCATTAGGTGATTTTAATTTTGCTGAACCAGGAGCTCTTATTGCCTTTGCAGGACGAAGAGTTATTGAACAATCTATTAGAGAAGAATTACCTGAGGATTTCCAAACAGCTGAGTTTTTATTAAAACACGGACAACTGGATGCCATTATTTCACGTGAGGATTTAGTGGACAAAATTACCAACATATTAGACATTCATCAACCTGGAGGTGAGCTCGAATGGTAGGCGAATTAGAATTTGAACGCCCAGTTGTGGAGTTAAGAAGAAAAATTTCCGAACTAAAAGAGTTCACTAAAACAGCAGATGTCGATTTAAGTTCTGAGATTACTAAATTAGAGGCTCGACTGGAAAAGTTGGAGCACGATATATACGAGAATATTAAACCGTGGGATCGGGTACAAATTGCTCGTCATCCAAATAGACCAACAACCCTTGATTATATTTCTTATCTTTTTGAGGATTTCTTTGAGTTACATGGTGATCGGACCTTCGCCGATGATGAAGCGATTGTTGGTGGAGTTGCCAAGTTTAAAGGGTTACCTGTAACAGTTATTGGTCACCAGCGAGGAAAAGATACAAAAGAAAATATTCGTAGAAACTTTGGTATGCCGCATCCTGAAGGATATCGCAAAGCTCTTCGGCTCATGAAGCAGGCGGATAAGTTTAATCGCCCAATCATTTGCTTTATTGATACAAAGGGAGCTTATCCAGGTAAGGCTGCAGAAGAGCGAGGCCAGAGTGAGGCGATTGCACGTAATCTTTTCGAAATGGCTGGTCTTCACGTTCCTGTAATCTGTATTGTCATTGGAGAAGGCGGTAGTGGTGGTGCTCTTGCTCTTGGTGTGGGTAACCGTATTTTTATGCTGGAAAACTCCACTTATTCGGTTATTTCTCCAGAGGGAGCAGCAGCGATCCTATGGAAGGATGCCTCTCTTGCAAAAAACGCTGCAGAAACAATGAAAATAACCGCACCAGATTTAAAAGAGTTAGGTGTAATAGATGCGATTATTCCTGAAATAAAAGGCGGAGCTCATAAGGATGTTAAACAGCAATCAGAAGAAATTGAAAAATGCCTGAAAACTTCCCTTACAGAACTTCTTAAGCTTTCAGAGGATGAATTAATCACTGATCGATATAATAGATTTAGAACCATTGGTGAATATACAATGGTAAATGATTTTATTGGTGCGAAGTAAAAAAAATCGTGCTCCATCCGGGCACGATTTTTTCTTATGCTATTCACACAATGTTCAAGGAAAATTCCTTGAAAAGTCGATGATTACGCTTTCATCTCAAAATAAAACGCTTCCAGTTCACTAATTATTCCGTCTTTTATAATTACTAATATGAATCGGTTGTTAAGGTGATTTCTTCGTGTTATTTTATAAATATTCGTTGGTTTTATGTTAATAATAAAGGAAGTACATCTGAGGAAAATCAAATTAATTTTTATTAACATTCTATACACTGGTTTCTTTATCAATGATTGAGGTGAAGGGTATGAAAAGAATAGGAGTACTTACGAGCGGTGGAGACTCTCCAGGGATGAATCCAGCTATTCGTGCCGTTGTGCGGAAGGCAATTTTTCATAATGTAGAGGTATATGGTATTTATGGCGGCTATGCAGGTTTAATTTCAGGTAATATTAAAAAGCTTGAGTTAGGTTCTGTAGGTGACATCATTCATCGTGGTGGTACCATGCTCCATTCAGCACGCTGTTTAGAGTTTAAAACAAAAGAAGGTCAGCAACAAGGAATCGAACAATTGAAAGCACATGGAATTGAAGGTCTTGTTGTCATAGGTGGAGATGGTTCCTATATGGGAGCAAAAGCTTTAACAGAGCATGGGTTTCCATGTGTAGGTGTACCGGGCACGATTGATAACGATATTCCTGGTACGGAGCTGACAATTGGATTTGATACCGCTTTAAACACAGTAATCGACGCGGTCGATAAGATTCGTGACACCGCTACATCACATGAAAGAACATTTGTTATCGAAGTAATGGGACGCGATGCTGGTGATATTGCTTTATGGGCAGGTCTTGCAGGTGGTGCAGAAACAATCTTAATTCCTGAAGAAAATTATGATATGAATGAAATTGCTGAAAGACTTCGCAAGGGTCAAGAGCGCGGAAAGAAACATAGTATTATCATTGTGGCTGAGGGAGTTTGCAGTGGAGTCGAATTTGCTAAGCAACTTTCAGAAGCAACGAACTTTGATACAAGGGTATCTGTTTTGGGTCATATTCAGCGTGGCGGTTCTCCAACTGCAGCTGACCGAGTACTCGCAAGTAGGTTGGGTGCTAGGGCAGTCGAGCTTTTAATCGAAGGTAAAGGCGGCCGTGCGGTAGGTATTGAAAAGAATCAGTTAGTTGATTATGACATTATTGAAGCTTTAGGTAGAAAACATACATTGGACTTAGATCTTTTCAAATTGTCCAAGGAATTATCAATTTAAAGAATAGCGTTTGTCTTTTCTAAAATGGGAGGAAATAAAGCATGCTACGAAAAACAAAAATCGTGTGTACGATTGGTCCTGCTAGTGAAAGTGTTGAAAAATTAACTCAATTAATTCATTCTGGGATGAATGTTTCCCGTTTGAATTTTTCTCACGGGGATTTTGAAGAACATGGTGCTCGAATTAGAAATATCCGCGAAGCCTCAAAACAGACCGGAAAAACAGTAGCAATCTTGCTAGATACAAAAGGTCCAGAGATCCGCACGAACAATATGATGAATGGTGCAATTGAGCTTAAGGCTGGAGAAAATATCATTGTTTCCATGACTGAAGTGGAAGGAACTACTGAAAAATTCTCTGTTACATATCCAGGTTTAATTGATGATGTACATGTTGGCTCAAAAATTCTCTTAGATGACGGCTTGATTGGTCTTGAAGTAACTGAGGTTAATAAATCTGCAAATGAAATCCACACAAAGATTCTAAATAGTGGAACATTAAAAAATAAAAAAGGTGTTAACGTTCCTGGGGTATCGGTTAACCTTCCGGGAATCACTGAAAAGGATACAAAAGATATTCTTTTCGGAATTGAGCAAGGTATCGATTTCATCGCCGCATCTTTCGTTCGTCGTGCAAAAGATGTGTTAGAAATCCGCCAGCTTTTAGAGGAAAACAACGCTACACATATTCATATCATCCCTAAAATTGAAAACCAAGAAGGTGTGGACAACATCGATGAAATCCTCGAAATTTCTGATGGTTTGATGGTTGCCCGTGGGGATCTTGGTGTAGAAATTCCAGCTGAAGAAGTTCCTCTTGTTCAAAAGATGTTAATTAAAAAATGTAATGCCCTTGGTAAACCGGTAATTACTGCTACACAAATGCTTGATTCGATGCAACGTAATCCAAGGCCTACACGTGCGGAAGCTAGTGACGTAGCCAATGCTATTTTTGATGGTACGGATGCAATCATGCTTTCAGGTGAAACAGCTGCTGGTATTTATCCTGTAGAAGCAGTTCAGACTATGCATAATATTGCTTCTAGAGCGGAGCAGGCATTAGATCATAAAGAAATCTTATCTAGCCGCAGCAAAGACACTGGACATAATCTAACAGATGCAATCGGTCAGTCTGTTGCCCATACAGCTTTAAATTTAGAAGTTAATGCCATCATTACACCAACAGAAAGCGGACATACAGCTAGAATGATTTCTAAGTATCGTCCGAAGGCACCAATCGTTGCTGTTGCAGCAAATGACAAGGTTTCTCGACAATTGTCACTTGTTTGGGGTGTCTATTCACGTATCACATCAATGTGCTCAACTACTGACGAAATGCTTGAGATTTCCGTTCAAGAAAGCTTAAACAGTGGTATTGTAAAACACGGTGATTTAGTAGTTATTACTGCAGGGGTTCCTGTAGGTGAAGCTGGTACAACGAATTTGATGAAGATTCATGTTGTCGGCGATATTATTGCTAAGGCACAAGGAATTGGCCGTAAATCCGCATTTGGAAAAGTAGTTGTTGCCCATGATGCAAAGGAAGCTCTAGAAAAGGTAAAGCAGGGTTCTATTCTTGTTACTATAGGAACTGATCGTGATATGGTTCCTGCATTAGAAAAATGTGCTGCTCTTATTACACAAGAAGGCGGATTAACCAGTCATGCAGCAGTTGTCGGTCTAAACCTTGGCATCCCAGTTATTGTTGGGGTAGACAATGCATTGGAACTATTTAAAGAAGGTCAAGAAATCACAGTTGATTCAGCTAGAGGCGTTATTTACAACGGCCACGCTAGCGTTCTTTAATAAAGAAAAAAGAGGCTGATTCAGCCTCTTTTTCTATATTGAAAACTAAATCATCACCAATCGTAATATAATAGAAACACGCCGATTGGAAGGGGAGTAAATATGCGGTATTTATTTTTGTTGATCATTGTCGTTCCAACGATTGATATTGGGCTTCTACTTCTGTCTGGAAAAACGATAGGCTTCTGGCCTACTTTTGCAATCATCTTATCAACGGGCGTCATTGGTGCCTATATGGCGAAGCGAGAGGGAATGCAGACGATTAAGAGGGCAAGAGAACAACTCCAATATGGAGAAATCCCTGGTGAGGCTGTTTTAGACGGAATATGTATTATCATTGGCGGAACACTCTTAATTACACCTGGATTCGTAACTGATATAACAGGATTTTTATTACTATTCCCACTAACAAGAAAACCATTTAAATACCTCCTGAAAACCCTATTGTGGAGAAGAATAGATAAAGGGAATATAAAAATCATAAAATAAAAAACGTCAGCATAACAGACTGACGTTTTTTACTATTTCTATTTTCCTTTTATAAAAGCCCACACATCATGAAACACATTGGCGCGGTAAAGAGTGCTTATGATAACAAGGGTTACCGGACCAACGATTAATCCTAAAAAGCCAATGGTTTTAAATCCAACAAACAAGGCGATGAGTGTAGCAAGTGGATCTAGTCCAATATTTGACGAGAGGATCTTTGGCTCCATTATTTGTCTTTGAACGAGCACAATAATATATAAAACACCTAACCCAATGGCTAGAGCCATATTTCCTGAAATAGCAGAATAAATAATCCAAGGAACGAACACAACGCCTGTTCCAAGGTACGGAATAATATCGACAATTCCAGTAAGCAACGCTATGGTAATCGCGTAATCCACCCTTAGGATTAGCAAACCGATAAGAATGATAACCGTTGTGATTGAGATTAGTGTAAGTTGGGCTTTAATAAAACCAAATAATGCTTTTTTTAAGTCAAGAAAAACCGTTTGTCCGCTAGTTTTAGCCCTTTCAGGTAAAAGTTTGCCGCCTATGGTAGATAAACGATACCAATCCTTACTAATAAAGAAGGTAGCCAATAAAGAGAAAATTATGACGGTGGCCGCATTTGGGAACCAGGATAAAATATTAGGAATATTTCCGAACAAACCTTGGATAAATGAACCGACCGTTGTTCCAATCCTTTTTCCTACATTTTGAATATTACCGATGATGGTATCCTGCTGACCTGCATCGAGCTTATTAAATACACTCGTTAATTGATTATAGAGTGGGATAATCTGGCCCGTAAAATAGTTCTCTATATATTCTATTAGTGTATCAAGATGCTCTGGAACGACTTTTGCCAAGTAGGCAGCCCCAGAAACAATTTCAGCTACTAAAAGGGTAATCAATCCTGCGAAAAAAGCAAAGATAATGATGAGACCAATGAGAACGGCTAGAGCACGCGGCATTTTTGCTTTGTGTTCAAAAAAATTGACGAGTGGATTAATTAAAAAGGCGATAATGAGACCAATTAAAAATGGATATGTAACTTTTGATAAATAATAAAAAGAGTACAGTGCTAAGACAACGGCACCGATCACTAGGACAAATCGAATAGTTCGGTTTATGTACTTAACGTTCAAAAGCAATCCTCCTTTTATAAAAACAAACCTATAGTAATTAGTTTAACATTTTAAGAAGAAAACTGCATAATTTTCCAATTATTCTCTTGGTTTGAATCTTTCTACGAAAAATATCTTAAAAAGTTTCAGTATGATACAGATATAATGCTACATTTCACCTCAAATAGGTTATTATGGTACGATAATTTCAATAGGAAGGTGATCGAATGGTTAGTGAATCCTTACTTTTTCTGTTACTGCTTTTAGTTATTGGTTTTATAGCTAAGAACAGCTCGTTAATGTTGGCTGTTGGAGTCTTACTTATATTAAAAGCTGGCGGGTTAGATGCGAAGTCCTTTTCCTTTTTGCAATCAAAAGGAATCAATTGGGGAGTGACAATAATAACGATTGCTGTCCTGGCGCCAATTGCTAGCGGGGAAATAGGATTTAGAGATCTTACAAGTGCATTTAAGTCTTCTTATGCCTGGATTGCATTAATAGCAGGAATGGCTGTGGCTTTACTTGCAAAAGGCGGTGTGAAATTACTTGCGGATGATCCTCAAATAACAACGGCATTAGTATTAGGGACCATTCTTTCTGTCTCTCTTTTTAAAGGAGTAGCAGTAGGCCCCTTAATTGGTGCTGGCATAGCCTATGCTGCCATGAAAGTATTTAGTTTTTTTAGTTAGATTTTTTTTGAAATAATATTTTTTTCGATTTTTCGACGCCTTTTCATTCACAAAAATCTGATAATTGTTTATAATAGGCTTGTAAGCGTATCCTTTTCTACATAAACCATATATATATGCTGAATTACTTGTAAAATAATTTTTTCATTGTGATTGAAAGGGCATACATCTACTTGTGTCTATCCCGAGCAATCGCTCAGTCAGTTTAACTGATTAAGACATTAGGTAGAGTACTATACTCAGATAGTACCTTTTGTCATCTGAATCATCCATGTTGAACAGTTAAGGGGATTTATTTTTACACTGTGTTTTTCCTTAGGGGATATTAAGAATGTGAGGAGAGATTGATTATGACAGTAACACGCGGTCTTGAAGGGGTAGTGGCAACAACTTCTTCCATCAGCTCTATTATTGATGACACGCTAACATATGTTGGTTATGACATCGATGATTTAGCTAAGAATGCAAGCTTTGAGGAAGTCATTTATTTATTATGGCACCGCCAACTGCCAAACGCAGAACAATTAGCTGAATTAAAGCAGCAGCTTGCTGAGAATGCTGCACTTCCACAAGAAGTGATTGAGCATTTTAAAATGTATCAAATCAATAAAGTACACCCAATGGCAGCACTTCGTTCAGCTGTTTCATTACTTGGTTTATACGATGACGAAGCAGATTTAATGGAGCCTGATGCTAACTATCGAAAAGCAGTTAGACTTCAAGCAAAAATGCCTGCCATCGTTACTACATTTGCTCGTGTAAGAAAAGGTCTTGATCCAATTGCTCCAAGAAAGGATTTAAGCTTTGCTGCTAACTTCCTTTACATGTTAACAGGAGAAGTGCCAAAGGACATTGCTGTTGAAGCAATTGATAAAGCGCTTGTCTTACATGCTGACCATGAATTAAATGCTTCCACTTTTACTGCACGTGTGTGTGTGGCTACATTGTCTGATGTATATTCCGGAGTAACAGCTGCAATTGGTGCCTTAAAAGGACCTCTTCATGGAGGAGCAAATGAAGCAGTAATGAAGATGCTTACGGAAATTGGAACAATTGAAAATGTTGAGCCATATGTTCGCGGGAAGCTTGAAAAGAAAGAAAAAATTATGGGCTTTGGTCACAGAGTGTACCGTCAAGGCGATCCACGTGCAAAGCACTTAAAAGAAATGTCTAAGAAATTAACAGAGCTAACTGGTGAACCGCATTGGTATGATATGTCTGTTAAAATAGAAGGCATCGTTACTGGCGAGAAGAAACTTCCGCCTAACGTCGATTTCTATTCTGCATCTGTTTATCACAGCTTAGGAATTGACCATGACCTAATGACGCCAATCTTTGCTGTCAGCCGTGTTTCTGGCTGGTTGGCTCATATTTTAGAACAATATGATAACAATCGTTTAATCCGTCCAAGAGCAGAATATACTGGTCCTGGAATGCAAAAATATGTTCCAATCGAAGAAAGAGTTTAATATTTTACTTTTTTTCGAAAAATTGGTTCAATATGATAGAATGAATTAAAGGTTAGAGGGAGACTCTCTAACCTTTGATTAAGATGTTTGTTAGTGAACGAACAAAGTTCATAGTTTTTTTACATACTAGGAGGGAGAACAACTATGCAAGGCGAAAAAATTTCAGTTAAAAATGGTGTACTAAACGTACCAAACAACCCAATCATCCCATTCATCGAAGGTGACGGTATTGGACCAGATATTTGGGCCGCTTCTGAAAGAGTATTAGATGCAGCGGTTGAAAAGGCATATAAAGGCGAGCGCAAGATTGTTTGGAAAGAAGTTCTAGCTGGAGAAAAAGCATTCAACCAAACAGGTGAATGGCTTCCATCAGAAACACTTGATGTAATCAACGAGTACTTGATTGCGATCAAAGGTCCACTAACTACTCCTGTCGGCGGTGGAATTCGTTCATTAAACGTTGCTCTACGTCAAGAGTTAGACTTGTTTGTATGCTTACGTCCTGTAAGATGGTTTGAAGGTGTACCTTCACCAGTTAAGCGTCCTCAAGATACAGATATGGTAATCTTCCGTGAAAACACTGAAGATATTTATGCTGGTATCGAATATGAAAAAGGATCAGAAGCAGTTCAAAAATTAATTAACTTCCTTCAAAATGAAATGGGAGTAAATAAAATCAGATTCCCTGAGACTTCAGGTATCGGTATCAAGCCTGTTTCAGAGGAAGGTACTTCTCGTCTTGTACGTTCTGCTCTTAACTATGCAATCAAAGAAGGCCGTAAGTCTCTTACGCTAGTGCATAAAGGTAATATCATGAAGTATACAGAAGGTGCTTTTAAAAACTGGGGTTACGAGCTTGCAGAAAAAGAATTTGGAGATAAAGTATTCACTTGGGCTCAATACGACCGCATTAAAGCTGAACAAGGTGTAGATGCTGCAAACAAGGCACAATCAGAAGCAGAAGCTGCTGGTAAAATCATCGTAAAAGATGCGATTGCTGATATCTTCTTACAACAAATTCTTACTCGTCCACGTGAGTTTGATGTAGTTGCTACAATGAACTTAAACGGTGACTATATTTCTGATGCTCTTGCAGCACAAGTTGGTGGAATTGGTATTGCTCCAGGAGCAAACATCAACTATGAAACAGGACATGCTATTTTCGAAGCTACACACGGTACTGCTCCTAAATACGCAGGTCTGGATAAAGTAAACCCTTCTTCTGTGATCCTATCAGGTGTTTTAATGCTTGAGCACTTAGGTTGGAATGAAGCAGCAGATATGGTCATAAAATCAGTTGAAAAGACAATTGCATCTAAAGTGGTAACTTACGATTTCGCTCGTTTGATGGAAGGTGCAACTGAAGTAAAAACATCTGAATTTGCAGATGAATTAATTAAGAACATGGAATAAGCTAAGCGGAATACCTGCTTAAACAGAATAGTTGAAAATGAAGGGGCTGTTTCTAACAGCCCTATTCATTAAATAATTTCTACATAAAAGGGGAGAGTCACAATGTCATTAAAACGTAAAAAGGTTTCGGTAATTGGCGGCGGATTCACAGGTGCGACAACAGCATTTTTGCTTGCACAAAAAGAGCTTGGTGATGTAGTTTTAGTTGATATTCCTCAAATGGAAAACCCAACTAAAGGTAAAGCATTAGATATGCTTGAAGCAAGCCCTGTTCAAGGCTTCGACTCAAACATTACTGGTACATCTAATTACGAAGACACACGCGATTCTGATATTGTAGTTATTACTGCTGGTATTGCACGTAAACCAGGCATGAGCCGTGATGATTTAGTGCAGACAAACCAAAAGGTCATGAAAAGTGTAACCCAGGAGATTGTGAAATTTTCTCCAAACTGTACTATTCTTGTTTTGACTAACCCTGTTGATGCTATGACATACACAGTATTCAAAGAGTCTGGTTTCCCTAAAAACCGGGTAATCGGTCAATCGGGTGTTCTTGATACTGCCCGTTTCCGTACATTTGTTGCTCAAGAATTAAATATTTCTGTAAAAGATATTACAGGGTTTGTTCTTGGTGGTCACGGAGATGACATGGTACCACTAGTTCGTTATTCTTATGCAGGCGGTATTCCATTAGAAACACTCATTCCAAAAGATCGTTTAGAAGCCATTGTTGAACGTACTAGAAAAGGTGGCGGCGAAATCGTAAACCTTCTTGGTAACGGTAGTGCCTACTATGCACCTGCTGCTTCATTAGTAGAAATGTGTGAAGCGATTCTAAAAGATCAACGTCGCGTATTACCTTCCATTGCATATCTAGAAGGAGAATTTGGATACGAGGGTATTTACCTTGGAGTTCCAACCATCCTTGGAGCAAATGGTATTGAAAAGGTAATCGAATTAGAACTTACTGCTGATGAAAAAGCGGCGCTAGATAAGTCAGTTGAATCCGTTCGCAATGTAATGAACGTATTAGTATAATAGAAATTAGCGATTCGGGGTTTTACAACCCCGAATTTCTCTATATCTCATACTAAGAAAGTATAAAATTCGACTTTGCGAATTGTCTAGCTCCAGCGCCTAGCCCCTCGGGTCAAATAACCTTCGACAATAAAAGTCAAAAGGCGGACTTTTCTTGCCGAAGAACATTTGCCTGTCGGGGCTGACCAAGGCGCTTCTGCTTTTCTAATAATGTAATCGCTTTCAACGGAGGTGCAATTGATGCTTTTAGGAAAAAAAAGAAAGTTAGGCAGAAAGATAGAAGAAATAACGATTGGTGAAAAATTATCTCTAACAGAAAAAATAGAAGACAAGGATATCCTTCTTTATCTAGGATTAACAGATGATGCCAACCCTTTATACATACAACATGATTATGCATCACAAACACCATTTGAAAAACCGATTGTACCAAGTATCATGCTAACCGGGATCATCACGTCGGCTATCTCTAAATACTTACCGGGCCCGGGCAGCCATGTAGTAAGTCAGGAAATCGACTTTCCGAAGCCGGTTTATCATTACGGGACAGTTGAATTTCTGTTTGAAGTCATTGACGTTCAAAACAAAGAACATACCATTCTCATCAGTGTTATAGGGACCAATGAGAAAAACGAGACAGTCATTCAAGGGAAAGTAAAAGTCTGCCCGCCACATCGCTTGCAAGATATCCACGGAAAAGCATTAGAGAATTTTTAATATGAGAATGAAAAGGAATGTGATTCGAACATTCCTTTTTTTTTGTTTATTAATATACAAATACTTTGTTAATTTTTTGTAAAGATAATAGATGACGGAGATGAATCTCTAGGAAATAACTCATCTTTATTATTATAATGAAGATATCTTGTAATAGCGGGGGATAATTATGAAAAACAAAGTACTTGTTGTAGATGATGAACAATCAATTGTGACGTTACTTCAATATAATTTAGAGCAGGCAGGCTTTGAGGTTTTAACAGCTATGGATGGACAAGCAGGGAAAGAACTAGCAGAAACTGAATCTCCTGATATTATTGTCTTAGACTTAATGCTCCCCATTTTGGATGGAATGGAAGTTTGCAAACAGCTCCGTCAAAAGAATATTATGACGCCTATTTTAATGTTAACGGCAAAAGATGATGAATTGGATAAAATTATTGGTTTAGAGCTCGGTGCAGATGACTATATGGTTAAACCCTTTAGTCCAAGAGAAGTAATTGCCCGTGTGAAAGCCATCCTAAGAAGAACGCAAGTTCAAACCGAAGCTGCGGAACAAGTGGAAAAAAATATTGATGAGCAAATTGAAATTGGTAAGCTAAAAATCTATCCGGAAAAATATGAAGCCTACGTTGATGAGGAACTTCTTGAATTAACATTAAAAGAGTTTGAATTACTGCTTTACTTAGCACAGAATAAAGGCAGGGTCTTATCAAGAGATCAGTTATTAAGTGCTGTTTGGAATTATGAGTTTGCTGGCGATACTAGAATCGTTGATGTACATATCTCACACCTTAGAGAAAAAATTGAAGTGGAAACCAAGAAGCCCGTCTATATTAAAACACTTCGTGGTCTGGGTTATAAGTTGGAGGGACCAAAAGAGGAATGACAAAATCACGGAAAAGACTCTTAATTGCACTAGTTTCCATAAATACAGTGTTAGTCTTGATCGGTGTCTGGCTGATTCACTTATTTAGAAACGAAGTTTTTGATTTATTGAAGGATCATTTTAAGATTGAGATGTTGCTTATACTTTTTCTCATCCTTGTCATTGCCTTAATCGCTGTCAGTTTTCTATGTATTAGAACGACCTCGAGGTTTACGAAGCAGATCGAGGCAGCAACGGATGTGGCGATACAGTTAGCAAATGGAAATTACCGGGCAAGAACCTCTGCGAGTAAGCTCGATGGAGCGGGGGTGTTAGGGTCTTCCATCAATATGCTGGCGGAAAACCTACAAGAACTGACCAAATCGCAAGAAATGCAGCAGGATCGTTTAAGTGCGTTAATTGAAAATATGGGTGCAGGATTAGTTTTAATTGATAGTCGTGGATTTATCAATCTCATAAACAAGGGATTTGTTGAAATCTTTCACTTGGATCCTTCTAAGTACTTAAACAAACTCTATTATGAAGTAGTTGATTCCGAAGAAATATGTCACCTGGTTGCTGAAGTGTTCCGAACAGAACAGAAGGTAAATAAGCAATTATCAATTCCTTTATTGATAGAAAGAAAATTTTTTATGGTTTATGGTGTACCTATTATTGGGAAAAACAATGTATGGAAAGGGGTATTACTTGTTTTTCATGATATTACGGAGCTAAAAAAACTCGAACAAATGCGTAAGGATTTCGTTGCAAATGTTTCGCATGAATTGAAAACCCCTGTTACGTCTATTAAGGGTTTTACCGAAACACTTTTGGATGGAGCAATGAATAATAAAGAAACGCTAGAATCATTTTTATCTATTATCTTAAAAGAAAGTGATCGTCTTCAAACACTTATTCAAGAGCTATTAGATCTTTCAAAAATCGAGCAGCAGGGATTCCAATTAGTCCTAAGAGAATTAGATGTAAAGATTCTTCTTGAAGATGTAATCACCCTTTTAAGTGGGAAGGCAGAAGCTAAGAACATTAGCCTTGAATTTTATTGTAAGCAGGAAAAGGTGCAAATCATTGGTGATGTGGACCGGTTAAAACAAGTTTTCATCAATTTAATAGTGAATGCCATTACATATACACCATCTGGGGGCGAAGTGAAAATCATCCTCCTGGAACACAATGACAAGGTTCGAATTCATGTGAAGGATACTGGTGTTGGGATAAAGAAGGAAGAGATACCAAGAATATTTGAGCGTTTTTATCGCGTAGACCGTGCTAGAAGCCGTAATTCAGGTGGAACAGGCCTCGGCTTAGCTATTGTTAAACACTTAGTAGAAGCTCATCACGGGCAGATCAGTGTGCGAAGCAGCTTAGGAGAAGGCAGTGAGTTTATCCTTGAGCTTCATAAATATTTGAAATGATGTTGGATGGTGAAAAGAATGGAAAAGAAAAAGCTTGTGCTGATAGACGGTAATAGTATTGCATATCGTGCTTTTTTCGCACTACCTCTCCTTAACAACGATAAGGGGATTCATACGAATGCAGTCTATGGTTTTACGATGATGTTAATGAAAATTCTAGAGGATGAAAAACCAACCCATATGTTAGTTGCTTTTGATGCGGGAAAAACAACTTTCAGGCACAAAACCTTTGGAGAATACAAAGGCGGCAGGCAAAAAACGCCACCGGAGTTATCTGAGCAGTTCCCGTTTATTCGTGAGCTTTTAGATGCATATGGAATTTCCAGATATGAGCTAGAGAATTATGAAGCGGATGATATTATTGGTACCCTATCACTATCTGCAGAAAAGGATGGATATGAAGTAAAGGTAATATCAGGGGATAAAGATTTAACACAGCTATCTTCCCCACATACCACTGTAGGAATTACCAGAAAAGGGATAACTGATATTGAAGAATATACTCCTCGGCATGTAGCTGAAAAATATGGTCTTACACCTGACCAAATTATCGATATGAAAGGTCTTATGGGCGATGCTTCCGATAATATTCCTGGAGTTCCCGGAGTGGGTGAAAAGACAGCGATTAAACTATTAAAAGAGTTTTCTACGCTAGAAAAGCTGCTTCAATCCATTGATCAAGTAAGTGGAAATAAGTTGAAGGAAAAACTGGAGGAATTCAAAGAACAGGCTGTAATGAGTAAAGAGCTTGCAACGATTGAGAGACATGCTCCAGTTGAAGTGGAGTTAGAATCAATCCTTTACGAGGGTTATACAAAAGAGAAGTTAGTTCCATTATTTAAAGAGTTGGGTTTTAATACATTATTAGACAAGCTTGGGGAAGATGCAACGCTTCATACAGAGCAAGAGCTTGAGGAAATTGAATACGAGATTCCAGCAGAAATAACCGATGAACTTTTCGCCGACAACAATTATTTTTATGTAGAGCTTTTGGATGATAATTATCATTATGCAGATATTATTGGGTTTTCCGTCGTAAACGAAAAAGGCCGATATTACCTGCCGACAGAACAAGCATTAAAGTCTGAAGCGTTTAAGAGCTGGGCAGAAGATGAATCGAAAAAGAAAACCGTTTATGACGCTAAGCGGTCAGAGGTTTCTTTAAGAAGACAGGACATCCATCTAAAAGGCGCTGACTTCGATATTTTAATGGCGTCGTACCTTATTAATCCTTCCGAAACACAAGAAGACCTTGCTGCGATTGCACAAAGATATGACTTCCACAATATCCAATCAGATGAGTCTTTTTATGGGAAAGGTGCTAAAAGGAAAGTACCAGAAGAGGCTAAGCTTGCGGAACATCTTGTACGTAAAGGCCTCGCCATGGCTGCATTAAAGGATAAATTAGAAGATGAATTGCGAACAAACGAACAATATGAATTATTTACTGAACTTGAAATGCCGCTTTCGTTAATCTTAGCTGATATGGAATCGTGTGGGATTAAGGTAGAGCGGGAACGTCTTCAAACCATGGGCAAGGAACTAAATGAGCGGCTGATTCAAATAGAAAATAAAATTTGTGAGCTTGCCGGAGAAAAATTTAATATTAATTCACCTAAGCAATTAGGTGTCATTCTATTTGAAAAATTAGGGCTTCCTCCATTAAAGAAAACCAAAACCGGTTATTCAACGTCTGCTGATGTTCTAGAAAAACTAGCAGAGGATCATGAAATTATTGAGCACATCCTACTTTACCGACAGTTAGGGAAGCTCCAATCCACCTATATTGAAGGGCTATTAAAGGTGATTGATCCAAAGACGGAAAAGGTTCATACAAGGTATCAACAAACATTAACGGCAACAGGAAGATTAAGTTCTATTGATCCGAACCTGCAAAATATTCCGATTCGACTTGAGGAAGGAAGAAAAATTCGTCAGGCATTTGTCCCATCAGAGGAAGGCTGGGTCATATTTGCCGCTGATTATTCTCAAATTGAACTTCGTGTACTTGCTCATATTGCTGGAGATGAAAAGCTCATTCAAGCCTTTAAAGAGGATCTTGATATTCATACAAAGACTGCGATGGAGGTCTTCCACGTGGAGGAAGACGAAGTGACTTCTAATATGAGACGTCAGGCAAAGGCTGTAAACTTTGGGATTGTGTATGGGATCAGCGACTATGGATTATCACAGTCGTTAGGAATTACCCGTAAGGAAGCAGGTCTTTTCATTGAGCGATACTTGGATACGTATCCTGGTGTAAAGGAATATATGGATGATATTATTCATTCCGCAAAACAAAAGGGGTATGTATCGACATTAATGCAAAGAAGACGCTATCTACCTGAAATCACTGCACGTAATTTTAATCTGAGAAGCTTTGCGGAACGTACAGCTATGAATACACCAATTCAAGGCAGTGCCGCAGATATTATCAAAAAAGCGATGATTGATATGGATGAAGCACTAAAAGATAAGGGATTAAAGTCACGATTGCTGCTACAGGTACACGATGAATTGATTTTTGAAGCTCCGGAAGAAGAGGTGGCAATTCTTCAAGAGTTAGTACCAAGTGTCATGGAAAATGCATTGGAGTTAGAGGTACCATTAAAAGTGGACTATTCTTATGGTCCAACATGGTTTGACGCGAAATAAAAGGAGGATCTATTTTGCCAGAGCTTCCAGAGGTAGAAACCGTACGAAAGACATTATATAATCTAGTGCTTCATAAGACGATTGAGGATATAACGGTCTATTGGCCAAAAATTATAAAGAATCCTGTAGAGATTGAACAATTTATTGATGCATTAAAAGGTGAGACAATAACTGATGTAGGACGAAGAGGAAAGTTTCTCATTATCTATACCGATCATTACGCATTAGTTTCCCATTTAAGAATGGAAGGAAAATACGGCGTGCATCCAAAAGAACTTCCTTTTGATAAACATACGCACGTAATTTTTCATTTCACGGATTATACGGAATTAAGGTATAGGGATGTACGGAAGTTTGGGACCATGCATTTATATAAAAAAGGTGAAGAGTTTACCAAGCCTCCACTAATTGAGCTTGGTCCTGAGCCCTTCTCCGCCGAATTTACCCAAGAATACTTGTCTGAAAAGCTGAAAAAGACCAATAGAAAGGTAAAATCAGCCCTTCTTGATCAAAAATTACTTGTAGGCCTCGGAAACATATACGTAGATGAAGCCCTATTCCGTGCGGGGATCTATCCGGAACGCCTTGCCAGTACATTAAATGAAGAAGAAATAAGCTTATTACACCGTGAAATTGTTGCTACCCTTGACGAAGCGGTGAAAAAAGGCGGAAGTACCATCCGATCCTATGTTAATTCACAAGGTGAAATCGGTATGTTCCAGCTTGAGTTATATGCCTATGGCAGAAAAGGGGAACCATGTAAAAAATGCGGAACTCCTCTTGAGAAAATAACTGTTGGAGGAAGAGGCACCCACTTTTGCCCAAATTGTCAAAAATAATAAACGACCCTGTATGAATTTGAGAACAACAATTCAATAACACTGGATGGGCTCCTGCCATATACTATCGTAGTGATTTTCAGGAAGGAGTCCTAGACGTTATGGTTCAGTTGTTCTCACTTCTTATATTAGCTTTTGCCCTTAGTCTTGACAGCTTTAGTGTAGGGTTTACCTATGGATTAAGGAAAATGGTCATGCCGATTAAATCCATACTTATTATCGCCACCTGTTCGGCAGCTTCTTTAATGATTGCTGTGTCAATCGGGCATGGCTTAGAAAAGGTAATCTCTCCTAATATCACGGCAAAACTAGGGGGATTCATTCTAATTGCTCTTGGTGCATGGGTATTGTACCAATTTTTTCGACCCGATAAAGAAAAAGAAAAAGAATTGCTCGAACATGAAAAAACAATCGTTAATTTTGAAATACGGTCCCTGGGATTAGCGATTAGTATTTTGAAGAAACCTATGTCTGCCGATTTTGACCAATCAGGCACAATTACAGGTATTGAAGCATTAATGCTAGGCTTTGCTTTGTCCATTGATGCCTTCGGTGCTGGGATTGGAGCCGCCATGCTAGGGTTCCCCCCAATTTATTTAGCATTGACTGTTGCAGTCATGAGCTCATTATTTGTCATGCTGGGAATAAAAAGTGGAGCGTTTTTCCATAAGTTTGATTGGATTCAAAAGTTCACGTTTTTACCAGGGATTTTGCTAATCATTATCGGGATTTGGAAATTATGATACTTGAAAGGAAAAAAAGCATGGCATTAGTAATTGGTTTAACTGGCGGAATTGCCAGTGGAAAAAGTACTGTATCAAATATGTTAAAGGAAATGAAAATCCCAGTAGTTGATGCTGATGTGGAGGCACGTCTTGCCGTTATGAAAGGTGAACCTGCTTATTCTAAAATCATTGCTACATTTGGAAGGGATATTTTATTGGAGGATGAGGAAATTGATCGGCAGAAATTGGGATCGATTATTTTCCATCAAGCAGAGAAGCGAATGCTCTTAAATGAAATCGTTCATCCGGAAGTCAGAAAAAGAATGATAGGGCAAGTAGAAAAGGCTAAGGAGAGTGGGGAAGAAGTCGTTGTGCTGGATATCCCCTTATTATTTGAAAGCAAGCTAACCTATATGGTCGAAAAGACGATACTTGTTTTCGTTGACTATGACATACAATTACAAAGACTCATGGAGAGAAATAACCTCAGGGTGGAAGATGCGAAGGCAAGGATTCAATCACAAATGCCCCTCAATGAAAAAATAAAATTAGCAGACGCAGTAATCGATAACAACGGCACAATCGAACAAACAAAAACACAACTCATCAATGTATTAACTAAATTTGGAATAAAAATAAATCAATAACCTAACAGGAGAAGGGGAGAACCCTTCTCATTTTTTTCGTTAAAAAACCTATTAAGTTATCAGAATTATAAAACATTTAAAAATCCGCAATTTATTCATCACAATAAAACCTATATATGTTATACTAATTACAAGAATACAACTTAACAGTATAACACTAATACGGAAGGGGCCGTAAAATGAAGTCACGTATTGCGATTAATGGGTTTGGAAGAATTGGAAGGATGGTTTTTCGCAAAGCAATCCTGGAAACACAACTAGATGTTGTAGCAATAAATGCGAGTTATCCTGCAGAAACCTTAGCACATTTACTTAAATATGATACAAATCATGGACCTTTTCAGGGAGAGGTTATCCCTTTAGATAATGAACTAATCGTCAATGGAAAGAGAATTAAATTGCTGAGTGATCGTAATCCTGAGCAGCTTCCATGGAAAGAGTTAGGGATTGATATCGTAATCGAAGCAACTGGAAAATTTAATTCTAGAGAAAAAGCTGCTCTACACCTAGATGCAGGTGCGAAAAAGGTTATTTTAACTGCACCAGGGAAAAATGAGGATGTAACAATCGTTATGGGTGTAAATGATGAAATGCTTGATATTAATGAACATGATATTATCTCAAACGCATCCTGCACCACTAACTGCCTTGCACCTGTAGCAAAGGTGCTGGAAGAGAAGTTTGGAATTGAAAGCGGTTTAATGACAACGATTCACGCCTATACAAATGATCAAAAGAATATTGATAATCCACATAAGGATTTACGTAGGGCACGTGCATGTGGACAATCTATTATTCCTACAACAACAGGTGCAGCAAAAGCTCTATCATTGGTATTGCCGCAATTAAAGGGGAAATTACATGGTATGGCTCTGCGTGTACCTACACCAAATGTTTCCCTTGTCGACTTAGTTGTTGACCTAAAACAAGATGTGACAATCGATGATATCAATAATGCGTTTGTTGAGGCTGCACATGGAAAATTAAGAGGAATTCTCGATTTTACAATGGAACCGCTTGTATCTGTTGATTTTAATACGAACGAGCATTCAGCGATAATTGATGGACTCTCAACAATGGTAATGGGGACAAGAAAGGTGAAGGTTCTTGCTTGGTATGATAATGAGTGGGGATATTCCTCTCGTGTCGTTGACTTGACTCTTTATGTATCAGAACAAATTGCGAATTCCTCACAGGTGAAGGTTGGTTAATTTAAACGAATGTTGATCTGTGTATAGTAGACAAAAAATGCTGTCGATTGACAGCATTTTTTTTGTCTTAGCTTGTGCCAAGAATGGAATCTTTAGCATAAAATAGCTTTTGAACTAGTCTTTTTTTATCAAAGATAAATAGTGGAGTATGCCCCGGACAGCCTTTTTTTAATATCTTAAGAAAAATTTTATATTGATAGGTTGCAAAAAAAATATAAACAAAGTATACTAGTCATCGTGAACTTCTTGAAATTAGGTACCTATTAATTACTTAAAGGGTTAGGACCTCTCTGGACTAACTTTCCCCCGTGGTAGTTATAAGATACCGTCAATAACCGGATTTCAGGAAACCATCATAAAAGGTTAGAGGGGGAAATATGAATATGGAAACAATGGGCAGACACGTAATCTCTGAACTTTGGGGATGCGACTTTGAAAAATTGAATGATATGGATTTTATTGAAACCACTTTTGTTGAAGCAGCTCTTAAATCTGGTGCGGAAATTCGCGAAGTAGCTTTTCATAAATTTGCTCCACAAGGCGTAAGCGGCGTGGTAATTATTTCTGAATCACATCTTACGATCCACAGCTTTCCTGAACATGGCTATGCAAGCATTGATGTATACACTTGCGGTGATTTAAACCCTAATGTAGCTGCTGACTATATTGCTGAAGCTTTAAATGCTCAAACACGTGAGAATATCGAAATTCCTCGTGGAATGGGTCCTGTGAATGTAAAGCAAGCAAAGGTTCTATAATCCGAAAAAATTTAAAAATGATCGAGGGGTGTACGACCAAGTACACCCCTTTTTATATTTTTATCAATATGTTGTAAACTATAAGAAAAGTGTAGCATTTTTGAGGGGGAACTAATTTTATGAATTTATTCGGACGCTTTAAAAGTCAACTTGAAACATCCGATGGAAACCAGGATGTTTCTCTAAAGACTCATTATTATAAGGGGAATTTTAATAAAATTTTTGAGTCGGTTGAAAAATTATTTCGTGAAGATGCTGACTGTCAAATTACCACGGTATCGAAAGAGCATGGGGAGATAGCAGTAGAAATGAAAAAGCCCTTTCCTTGTTTTTTGATTGTCACTATTGTTTCAGTAAAACCACTAGAAACAGCTGTTGACTTTAATATTTCGACTGAACGATTTTCAATCTTGGGTAATTATCCACAACTAAAAAAGAGAGTGATCGCATATTACGAGAGGTTGAATCAATTACATACGGTTATGAAAGAAAATCAAAACTCCTAATACTTGTACTTGTGCAAAGGTCTGCTTTTTTATAAGATAAAAGAAGGAGATTGTTCGGATTTCGTGAGATTTGGAGTTGATTAAACAATGAAATGCCCTTCATGTCAAAATTATGGTACACGTGTGCTTGATTCTCGGCCTGTAGATGAAGGACGTGCAACACGCAGAAGACGGGAATGTGAGGAATGCGGTTATCGCTTTACTACTTTTGAAAAAATTGAAGAGATTCCTTTAATAGTGGTAAAGAAGGAAGGTACAAGAGAAGAATTCAGCCGTGATAAAATACTGAGAGGCTTGATTAAGGCTTGTGAAAAGCGGCCTGTTGCCTTAAAGGAATTAGAGGATATTACTCACGGCGTCGAAAAGGACCTACGAAGTCAGGGTATTTCTGAAATAAAGAGTGAAGCGATTGGCGAAATGGTAATGGATCGACTCGCACATGTGGACGAAGTCGCATATGTTAGATTTGCTTCAGTATATCGCCAATTTAAAGATATTAATGTATTTATTGATGAATTAAAAGAATTGATAAAAAAAGAAAAATCCTAATGAGCTAAAGGGTCGTCTTTGGCTCTTTTTTCACTATAGAAGGAGAAAGGTTGGAATGATATGGCTCAGCATTGGCAGGAGATTCTTCCTATCGACCGTTATATTGTTGCAGCGGATGGGCTGCTTCATGAGTATGACCGTAAAGTGCTGACGTTTCTTTACCAGCCCTTGATTGGGTCAACTTGTTTAAGTTTGTATATGACACTCTGGGCAGAGCTGGAAGAAAATAGGCTTTGGTCTGAATCCTCCACGCACCATCTTTTGATGAATTTGATCGGATTAAATTTAAAGGAAATTTACGAAGCTCGCTTAAAACTAGAGGGAATAGGCTTACTAAAAACCTATGTGAAAACAGATGAAGGAGACCGTTCCTTTATCTATGAGATCATCCCTCCTTTAACACCAGAACAATTCTTTTTAGATGGGATGTTAAACATTTTTCTTTATCGGAAAATTGGTAAAAACCATTTTGCCCGGCTGAAACGGTTTTTCTCTGAACAGCAAAAGCCCCTGGAGAAGGAATATCAGAATGTCACCAGAGCTTTTCAAGAGGTGTTTGCTTCAGCGACTCCAGGTAGTCTTCAATACCTGCAAGGAATTTCTGAAGATACTGAACCAGAAGATAACCAGCATTTTATCGGACGTCAAGAATCTAAACCTATACAGATTGAATTAAATACTTTTGATTTCGACTTACTTCTGGCTGGGTTAAATGAATCGCTTGTCCCTAAGAAGTCTTTAACACAGAAGGTAAAAGAAGTTATAAGTAATCTAGCCTTTCTGTATAATATTGACCCCATACAAATGAAAAATATCGTATTAAGTGCAGTCAATGAATCAAGCGAAATTGATATAGAGGAATTGCGCAAAGGTGCACGTGATTGGTATCAATATGTTAATCAAGATCAGCTGCCGAGCTTAATTGAGCGGACGCAGCCTGCTGCCCATCAGGTTCAAAAGAGTGAACCGAAATCACAGGAAGAGCAGCTAATCCTTTATTTAGAAACAACTTCCCCATTAAGGGTCATGAAGGATTTATCCGGCGGTGGAGAACCATCCAAGTCAGATTTACAGATCATTGAAGAAGTGATGTTCAAACAAAAGTTGCTTCCCGGTGTAATAAATGTACTGATACAATTTGTCATGCTCAAAACAGATATGAAACTTACCAAAGGGTATGTAGAAAAGATAGCAAGCCACTGGGCAAGGAAACAGGTTAAAACTGTAAAAGAAGCTATGGACCTTGCCAAAAACGAACACCGTACGTATATCGGCTGGACCGAGAACCAAAAAACAGGAAAAGCGTCGAAACAGAAAACTATTCGTAAAGAATTGATTCCCGAGTGGTTTGCGGATGGTTCTGAAGAAGGAAAAGCTGAGGGGCAAACAAACAAGTCCGAAGATGATGAAGCAAAAAAACGCGCAATCGAAGAGAAATTAAAGGCTTTTAGAAAGTAGGAGGTGAGTGTGATGGAAAGAATAAACAAAACATTACAGCGACTAGCTTCAAATGAAAGCTTTAAACAACGGTACGAAAAACAGCGCCAGGAAGTTCTGCAAAATCGTGATATTAAAGCATTTTTAGCACGTCATCAAGAGATTACACCACAGATAGTTGAAAAAAGTATGAGTAAATTATTTGAATTTACAAAGCAAAGTCAGGATTGTGAGCACTGTGAAAGTCTTGGGAAGTGTATTAATTTCATGCAGGGCTACCAACCTGAACTAGTACAATCCTTGAACTCGATTGATGTGGTGTATAAGCGTTGCCCTAGAAAAATAATGGCAGATGAGAAAAAGAAAAATGAAAAGCTGATAAAAAGTCTTTATGTACCGAGAGATATATTGGAAGCTACGTTTGAGGATTTTGAAGGAGATACTGGCAGGCTGGATGCGGTGGATAAGGCTGCGACTTTCCTGATGAATTATGAAAAAGGTAAAAAACAAAAAGGTTTATATCTTTATGGAAAATTTGGTGTGGGGAAGTCGTTCTTGTTAGGGGCTATAGCAAATGAACTTGCTAAAAAGCAGATTTCATCGATGATTGTTTATGTTCCAGAATTACTAAGAGAGATGAAAAGCTCTATTGCAGATTCGACTCTAAATGAAAAAATTGAAGCACTCAAAAAAGAACCGGTGTTAATGTTAGATGATATTGGAGCGGAGGCTATGTCCAGTTGGACGAGGGATGAGGTATTAGGACCAATCTTACAGTTCCGTATGCTAGAAAATCTTCCGACCTTCTTTACTTCAAATTTTGATTTTCAAGGGTTGGAGCATCATTTAACCTACAGCCAGCGTGGTGAAGAGGAAAAAATGAAAGCGATGCGAATCATGGAGCGAATTCGCACCTTAAGTGAGCCCGTGCTTGTCAGCGGTCCCAATAGACGATAATTTATATTTAATCATCTTTCCATGAAGGATTACCTAAAAATAGGTAGTCCTTTTTTTTATTATTATAGTAAAACTACCAGTATCTAACTTCTATTTTGGCCAAGTCCCCCATATATATTAAAACAGAGATTGCCTCAAAGGGGGGATTTGGTTGGCGGAAATCATCTTCCAAAGCAAGGTGGAAGCACAAAAATTTTATAGCCACTTGCTGAAGTATGTACCATATAATCCAGAACATGAAACTATTCTTCTTATAGAAGATCGACATATAGTAAAAATAGTAGATGTATGTTTTTCAACCGATATATTCGACTCGGTGAAGCTGGCTTTTTATCAGTTTATAACGAATACAAAACGAGATAACTGGTTTAGAGAAATTTTATGTGATCAATATTATTTTACGGATATGGAAGAGCAACAGCAGATTATCGATATAATTTATTCGATTTTGGATGGGCAAAGAGAGGATTTGTCCGTCTTCTTAAAAGAAATAAACGACGAGCCTGATTTAATTAGGACGGCTATTGATGAAATCCTGCAAGATCATGTCACGTTCTCTTTTGATTCCTTTGTTAAATTTCGCTTGCGTTCCTATCTGCAGGCATTGGAAAGCTATGTCGAGATTGCTATTGATGAGTACAAGATGGAGCAGGAATATCAGATGTTTGTTCACATGCTTAGGGACTTTTTAGTGAACCGCGAACCCAAAATGAATACTCTTCATTTATTGTTTGATGAGGAAATTACTTTTTATAATGAGCACTTTGTTGAGATTAAAAGAGGAGAGTTAACTAGGTTAATCGATCGGAAGCTGTTAGTGAACCACCCTGTCTATGTGGACTCCGCTTCCATTGCGCCACTGTTGTCACTTGCACCAACCTCTATTTTTATTTATACCAAGGTACCAGAAGATCCTTTGGTGAGAACAATTAAGAATATTTTTGAGGAGAGAGTGACGGTTAAGGGATTTTCTGCGCTTCGAGAGGTAAGAAAATGGGCTGCCGAATCAGACTCATCGGAAAATCATGCATAAAAGAATAAAATAATGTCAATATTTAGTTTTATGTATCTTGCTTTTTTGAAAGTAAATCATTATAATAACGTACATAGCAAAATATGTAGTAAAAGTAATGATAAGGACAACAGTATTTCATTTACGGTTTTTAGAGAGGAAGACCACCGGCTGAAAGTCTTCTAACACGGGATAAATACTTACCACCTTTAAACTTCAACAGTGAACAGTTCCTGATATGTGGAATTAGTAATTGTTGACGGCAACAGCCGTTACCTGACCAAAGTCATGATCGACGATTTGCGTTGAACATGAAAAATTGGGTGGAACCACGTGTTAATCAAAACTCGTCCCTATTCCAGGGACGGGTTTTTTTATTTTTATAAAGCGATTGATGGATGATTTGTCCGCTAACGCTCAAAAACAAAGGAGGAATTACCATGTCAGACGTTGTTAAGATTTCGTTTCCAGATGGGGCAGTAAAGGAGTTCCCACGCGGAACAACAACGGAAGATATTGCTGCTTCCATTAGCCCAGGCCTAAAGAAAAAAGCAATTGCCGGTAAATGGAACGGACAAATGTATGATCTTCGCCGTCCAATCATGGAAGACGGTTCTATAGAAATCGTTGTACCTGATTCAAGTGACGCTTTAGAGGTGTTGCGTCATAGTACAGCACACTTAATGGCTCAAGCTGTAAGAAGATTGTATCCAAATGTAAACCTTGGAGTAGGTCCAGTAATCGAAGGTGGATTTTATTATGATATGGACCTTGACGTATCATTAACACCAGAGGACCTTCCAAAGATTGAAAAAGAAATGGCGAAAATCGTTAATGAAAATATTGAGATTGTTCGCAAGGAAGTAAGCCGTGCTGACGCTGTTCAATTATTTAAAGAAGCAGGAGACCCTTACAAGCTTGAACTAATTGAAGCGATCCCCGATGAAGAAACAGTGACAATCTACGAACAAGGTGACTTTTTTGACCTTTGCCGTGGTGTTCATGTTCCTTCGACTGGGAAAATTAAAGAATTCAAGCTCTTAAGCATTGCGGGTGCCTACTGGCGCGGTGACAGCAACAATAAGATGTTGCAGCGTGTGTATGGAACAGCGTTCTTTAAGAAAGAGGAATTGGCTGAACACCTTCGACTACTTGAAGAAGCGAAAGAGCGTGACCATCGTAAAATTGGTAAAGAGTTGAGCTTATTTACAACTAATCAATTGGTTGGTCAAGGTTTACCATTATGGCTTCCAAAAGGGGCTACTATCCGCCGTGTAATTGAACGTTATATTGTCGATAAAGAACAACGACTTGGCTATGACCATGTGTATACACCGGTTATGGGAAGTGTTGATTTATATAAAACTTCTGGTCACTGGGATCACTATCATGAAGATATGTTCCCGGTTATGGAGATGGAGAACGAACAGTTAGTTTTACGTCCGATGAACTGTCCGCACCATATGATGGTGTATAAGAATACAATCCATAGCTATCGTGAACTGCCAATTCGTATCGCAGAGCTTGGATTAATGCACAGATATGAAATGTCTGGTGCGTTAGCTGGACTGCAGCGTGTTCGTGGAATGACATTAAATGATGCACACATTTTCGTTCGTCCGGATCAAATCAAAGATGAATTTAAGCGTGTGGTGAACTTAGTCCTTAATGTATACAAGGATTTCAATATTAGCGACTATTCGTTCCGCCTTTCTTACCGCGATCCACAAGATACTGAAAAGTATTTTAACGATGATGCAATGTGGGAAAAAGCGCAAAACATGCTGAAGGAAGCAATGGATGATCTTGGTTTGGATTATTTTGAAGCAGAAGGAGAAGCTGCATTCTATGGTCCAAAGCTTGATGTTCAGGTGAAAACAGCCCTAGGTAAAGATGAAACTCTTTCCACTGTTCAACTGGACTTCTTACTTCCAGAGCGATTTGATTTAACTTACGTAGGTGAAGATGGTAAGCAACATCGTCCGGTTGTTATCCACCGCGGAGTTGTATCAACAATGGAACGTTTTGTAGCTTTCTTAATTGAAGAGTATAAAGGAGCATTCCCTACTTGGGTAGCACCAGTTCAAGTTCAAGTCATTCCTGTTTCTCCAGGAGCGCACTATGATTATGCAAAACAAGTTCAGGAACAGCTTCAAAATGAAGGCTTCCGTGTAGAATTAGATGGCCGTGATGAAAAAATTGGCTATAAAATCCGTGAAGCACAAATGCAAAAAATACCATATATGCTCGTTGTCGGCGACAAAGAAGTGGAAAATAATGCTGTTAACGTTCGTAAATATGGTGAACAAAACTCCGAAACAAAGCCATTTGCGGACTTCTTAGCTGCAGTTAAAGCAGAAGTGCAGAAAGGTTAACAAACAAGAAAGAGAGGGTGACTCCTCTCTTTCTTTGTTTATTTAGAAAAAAATCTATTGAATAATTTTTGGTTTCTTGCTACAATAAATTTCGTTGTCATGAATAAATAGTTCGTTTGACAATACGTCTTTGTTTATGTTATAGTAATCAAGGTTAAATTGAATATTGTTTTGGGAAAAGAAGAAGCACCCGCTTCTCACCTGATTGACGCATATGGCAGTTGGCAGGTTTTACGTGAACTTTTTGTTTATTTACTTATGTTTCGTAAAGTGTGGGTGTATGCATCCGCACTTTTTTGTTTGTGTACTTAAGAAATAGCACGTATAAAAAGTTTTAATACCTGTCGATTCCAACGAGGGTGTCATTTGTTAGGTGAATCATTCTTATACCCAGACGTTGTATTCGTAATAAACCTTGGAGGTGGCTAATTATTAGCAAAGACATGTTGTTAAATGAGGGCATCCGCGCTCGTGAAGTTCGTCTGATTGACCAAAATGGCGAACAGTTAGGAATTAAATCTAAAAACGAAGCGTTGGAAATTGCTGGACGAGTAAATCTTGATTTGGTTCTTGTTGCACCAAATGCAAAGCCTCCGGTAGCCCGGATTATGGACTATGGCAAATTCAAATTCGAGAATCAAAAGAAAGAAAAAGAAGCTCGTAAGAATCAAAAGATTATTACTACTAAAGAAGTTCGTCTAAGCCCAACGATAGATGAGCATGACTTTAATACAAAGCTTCGAAATGCTATTAAGTTTTTGGAAAAAGGCGACAAAGTAAAAGCTTCCATCCGTTTCAAGGGTCGGGCGATTACACACAAAGAAATTGGTCAACGTGTATTAGACCGTTTCTCTGAAGCATGCAAGGAAGTAGCGACTATTGAGTCACATCCAAAAATGGATGGCCGAAGCATGTTCTTGGTTTTAGCACCTAAAGTTGATAAGTAATAAGGAGGATATTCCAATGCCAAAAATGAAAACTCACCGCGGCGCTGCAAAGCGTTTCAAAAAGACTGGTTCTGGTCAACTTAAGCGTGACCATGCTTATACAAGCCACTTATTTGCCAACAAATCTACAAAAGCTAAGCGTAAACTTCGCAAAGGAACTCTTGTTTCTAAAGGCGATTTCAAGCGCATTCGTCAATTATTAACTTACGTAAAATAATCTCGGACAGATCGATTTATTCTAGGAGGGAAATTACATGCCACGTGTAAAAGGCGGTACAGTTACTCGCAAACGTCGTAAAAGAGTTCTTAAATTAGCAAAAGGTTATTTCGGTTCAAAACATACATTATATAAAGTTGCTAACCAACAGGTTATGAAATCATTAATGTATGCTTTCCGCGATCGTCGTCAAAAGAAGCGCGACTTCCGCAAACTTTGGATTACTCGTATCAACGCAGCAGCTCGTATGAACGGTCTTTCTTATAGCCGTTTAATGCACGGCTTAAAGCTTGCTGGTATCGAAGTAAACCGCAAGATGCTTGCTGAATTAGCAGTTAGCGATGCTAACGCATTTGCTGAATTAGCAAACCTAGCTAAGCAACAACAAAAATAATTAAAAGATATAAAGCCATTCTCTTTTGAGGATGGCTTTTTCTGTAAGGGGGAGTCAGAATGGATGGCAGGCTGGTTTTACTTGTAGTCTATGTAATCATGAACATAATAGGACTTTTTATAATGGGAGAAGATAAAAAGCGTGCGAAGAAACATGAATACCGAATTTCAGAGAGAACATTATGGCTGATAGCTCTCTTTGGTGGTGCAGTTGGGACAACTGCTGGTATGCAGCTTTACCGTCATAAAACAAAACATGTAGCTTTTAAAATCGGCTTTCCTTTCTTAGCAGTAGTTGAACTGATTCTCTTTATAAAGGTTTGGTGGTGATTGGGATGAATCTTGAAAAATTATTTCACATGCAAAAGGCGTTAGACTCTCATATAGAAGAAAAGCATCAATTGCAAAAGGAAGATTTATTTGATAGAAAGGTCCTTGCATTGCTAGTGGAAATTGGGGAGTTGGCAAACGAAACTCGTTGTTTTAAGTTTTGGAGTGTCAAGCCATCATCAGAAAAAGATGTCATTCTTGAGGAGTTTGTAGATGGAATCCATTTTATTTTATCACTGGGGATTGAATGCGGTTTTAATCAAATGCCTATTGAGTTAGAGGGAATTAAGTCTACTTCCACTGTGACGGAACAATTCCTTGCCGTGTATGAAACAATCAGCTTGTTCCAAAAGAACAAGGAATTAGATGCGTACATAAACGTGTTTAAATCGTATATGCAGCTGGCGGCATTGCTTGGTCTTACTAAGGAAGAAATCGAAGAGGCATATTTTCGTAAAAACGAAGTAAATTATCAAAGACAACAAAATAACTATTAGCCAGAAAATTTGTAAGTTTTGCGCTTTTACAGGTATAATAAGGGTCGGATATACATAATTAGGGGGGCTAAATAAATGGTTAAACTCGATGAAACATTAACGATGTTAAAAGACCTAACAGATGCCAAAGGGATTCCCGGCAATGAGCGTGAAGTGCGCGAAGTAATGAAGAAATACATAACTCCATTTGCCGATGAAGTAACGACAGACGGTCTTGGCAGCTTAATTGCTAAGAAGGTAGGAAAAGAAGGCGGTCCCAAAATTATGGTTGCTGGCCACCTAGATGAAGTCGGATTCATGGTGACACAAATCGATGACAAAGGGTTCCTTCGTTTTCAGCCAGTAGGCGGTTGGTGGGGACAGGTTATGCTTGCACAGCGCGTAACAATTGTTACGAGAAAAGGCGATGTGACAGGTATTATCGGTTCAAAGCCACCACATGTATTATCACCGGAAGCCCGTAAAAAACCGGTTGAAATTAAAGAAATGTTCATTGATATCGGTGCTTCTAGCCGTGATGAAGCAAAGGAGTGGGGCATACGTCCTGGAGATATGATTGTTCCTTACTTTGAGTTTACAGTGATGAACAATGAAAAAATGCTTTTGGCTAAAGCTTGGGATAACCGCATTGGCTGTGCCATTGCGATTGATGTATTACGACAGTTACAAGGTACGGACCATCCGAACGTTGTTTATGGTGTAGGAGCCGTTCAAGAGGAAGTTGGTCTGCGCGGGGCGAAGACTGCCGCTGCTAAAATCCAACCTGATATCGGCTTTGCTGTTGATGTAGGTATTGCAGGGGATACACCTGGAATTACTGAAAAAGAAGCGATGAGTAAAATGGGCAAAGGTCCGCAAGTGGTCATTTATGATGCTTCATTAGTGGCGCATAAAGGGCTTCGCGATTTCGTTACAGATACAGCAGAGGAACTAAACATTCCTTTCCAATACGAGTCCATTCCTGGCGGCGGTACGGATGCTGGTTCAATCCATCTTACACATAATGGGGTTCCTGCATTAGCGATTACGATTGCGACCCGTTATATCCATTCACATGCAGCTATGCTTCATCGTGATGATTATGAAAATGCGGTTAAGTTAATTGTAGAAGTAATCAAGCGCTTAGACCGTGAAACAGTTGATAAGCTTACATTTGAATAATAATATGGAAATCCCCGGCGCGAAATGTAGTTGCCGGGGATTTTTTACAGAAAAAAACTGCCGATTCTTTAATCGACAGCTTCAGGGGGAATTTACTTTAACCCGCTTTCAAGTGTTTCAAGCATTTCTTTCTTCTCTTCTTCAGAAGAATTCTTCCAAATGATTTCGAATAAAACGCCAAGACCTGGGAGCATTTTTTCCTCTCCATTTTGAATCGCATCTACAATTGTATCTTCTAATTGATCCTGCGTATTACCAGAAACATTGTGAATAATCGCATTACGCAAATTTAAATTCATAACCACACACTCCTTTTTATTACATTTATTCTTTTATATCATTTCTACTATTTGGTTTTATTATGTATGGTTATTAGGATATAATGAGAAAATCATACGAGCTTTTTAAAAAGGAGAACCCGTTTTGAAACATATTGAATCTGTAAATAATCCAAAGGTAAAACAATGGAAAAAGCTTTTAACGAAAAAAGAGCGGGATAAAACCGAATCATTTATCGTGGAAGGCTTCCATTTAGTAGAAGAAGCATTAAAACAAGGAGAACAGGTATTAGAAATAATTGTTTCTGAGAAAGTAGGCTTACCGCCGCGTTGGGATGTTCATTCTACTCCAGTCACTCTTGTAACAGAGGAAATTTCTGATCTGTTAACAGAAACAGAAGCGCCGCAAGGCATTTACGCCGTATGCCGTATGCCAAGTAAGAGAATGGAAGCTCAGGCTGAAGAAGGTCAAACTTTCTTGATGATTGACGCGGTCCAAGATCCAGGTAATCTCGGTACAATGATTCGCACAGCCGATGCAGCAGGGATTAACGCGGTCATCGTTGGACGTGGTAGCGTTGATATTTATAACTCCAAGGTGTTAAGAGCTGCCCAGGGGAGCCATTTTCACCTTCCAATTTTACGAGCGGACCTCCACGAATGGGTGGATAAGCTACAGGAAAAGAATATACCTGTTTACGGTACAGCCCTTGAAGGAGCAGCGGTCTACACAGAGATTGCAGGTGGAGAATCCTTCGGCCTAATCGTGGGTAACGAAGGCAGTGGTGTGGGTAAAGATTTGCTATCTGCCACAACCAAGAATCTCTTTATCCCGATCTACGGAAAAAGCGAATCGTTAAACGTAGCCGTGGCCACAGGCGTTCTTCTTTATTATTTGAAAAAATAGGCGAAATCTAGTTTGACCTTCAAAGGAAAATTATTATATAATAATGCAATATTGAATAGTAAAGACGATGACGGAGAAAAGTACCTTATCAAGGACCATTTAGGGAGAAAGTGTCGAGACTGAAAACACTTTTATGGAAAAGGTAAGAGAAGTTCACCTCCTGAGTTGGCATCGGGACCACAAAGAGCGTTACCGTTTTTTCGTGTAAAGATGCACCGGCCTAAGCCGTTATCCGAATGAAGCGAACACATGTGTTTTTTACATACCGTGTTTACAAGGGTGGTACCGCGAATAACAAACCTCGTCCCTTTCCAGGGATGGGGTTTTTTTGTTTGTTTTGGCTGACCACAAACATAATAACTATTTTTAAGGAGGAATAGACATGCAAGAACGTTTAAAGGAATTGCAGGAAGAGGCTATTCAAAAAGTGGAACAGTCCACAAGCTTAAAAGAATTAAATGACATTCGTGTTGCATATTTAGGCAAAAAAGGTCCAATTACAGAAGTGCTGCGCGGAATGGGGAAGCTTTCAGCTGAAGAGCGACCAGTCATGGGGGCGCTTGCGAATGAAGTACGCGAAGCCATTGCAGTGAAAATTGAAGCAAAACAAAAGGGGCTAGAAGAGGCAGCTGTTTTAGAAAAATTAGCTTCTGAAAGCATTGATGTTACCCTTCCAGGCCGCCCTGTAAAGGTTGGAAACCACCATCCACTAACAAGAATCATTGAGGAAATCGAAGATCTATTTATTGGGATGGGCTATCAAGTAGCGGAAGGTCCTGAAGTAGAACAGGATTACTATAACTTCGAAGCACTTAATTTACCGAAAGGGCATCCTGCTCGTGATATGCAGGATTCCTTCTATATCACGGAAGAAATTCTTCTTCGTACCCATACATCACCAGTACAGGCCCGTACGATGGAAAAACACCAAGGGAAAGGCCCAATTAAAATTATCTGTCCTGGTAAGGTGTACCGCCGAGATAATGATGACGCGACACACTCCCATCAATTCATGCAAATCGAAGGCCTTGTTGTCGGAGAAAACATCCGCATGAGTGACCTTAAAGGAACATTAGAGGTATTTGCGAAGAAAATGTTTGGTGAAGACCGTGAAATTCGTCTACGCCCTAGCTTCTTCCCATTCACAGAACCGTCTGTTGAAATGGACATCTCTTGTAAAATTTGCGGTGGACACGGCTGTAGCGTATGTAAGCAAACTGGCTGGATTGAAATTCTTGGAGCTGGAATGGTTCATCCAAATGTCCTTGAGATGGCTGGCTACGATTCTAAGAAATATACTGGGTTCGCTTTCGGTATGGGACCAGAACGAATCGCGATGCTGAAATACGGTGTGGATGATATTAGACACTTCTATACCAATGATGTACGTTTCTTAAAACAATTTTCAAAACATGAATAGGAGGTTACGACATGTTCGTTTCATATAAATGGCTTCAGGATTATATTGATTTAACTGGTGTAACAGCAGAAGAGCTAGCTGAAAAAATTACAAAGAGCGGTATTGAAGTTGAAGGAGTAGAAATTCTTAACGAAGGCATTAAAGGAGTGGTGGTTGGTCATGTTCTAGAACGTGAGCAGCATCCAAATGCCGATAAATTAAGCAAATGCCTTGTTGATGTGGGCCAAGAACAACCTGTACAAATTATCTGTGGTGCACCGAACGTAGCACAGGGACAAAAGGTAGCAGTGGCAACAGTCGGAGCCGTACTACCAGCTGATTTTAAAATTAAACGCGCGAAGCTTCGCGGCGAAGAATCAAACGGCATGATTTGCTCTCTTACTGAGCTTGGTATGGAAGGAAAAGTAGTTCCAAAAGAATACTCTGAAGGAATCTTTGTTTTTCCAGCGGACGCAGAGGTTGGCGTAGATGCTCTTGAATTGCTTAATCGTGATGACGAAGTACTAGAGCTTAGCTTAACGCCAAACCGTGCAGATTGCTTGAGCATGCTGGGTGTTGCGTATGAAGTGGCTGCTATACTTGGCAGAGAAGTCAAGCTTCCAGAAACAAGCTTAGAGCCAACAACTGAAAAAGCATCTGATTATGTGAACGTAGTTGTTGAAGCGAAAGAGGATAACCCGCTTTATGTGGCAAAAATCATTAAAAATGTAAAAATCGGACCATCCCCACTTTGGATGCAAACACGTTTAATGTCAGCGGGAATTCGTCCGCATAACAATGTTGTGGATATTACCAACTACATTTTATTAGAATACGGTCAGCCATTACACGCATTTGATTATGATCGTTTAGGTTCAAAGGAAATTCTTGTTCGCCGTGCAAACGATGGCGAAAAGTTTGTCACGCTTGATGATGTAGAACGTACATTAACATCCGATCACCTGGTGATTACGAATGGTACGGAGCCTGTTGCACTTGCCGGTGTCATGGGTGGTGCTAATTCTGAGGTAACTTCAGATACAACTACTGTTTTATTAGAGGCAGCTTATTTTTATGGGGGAACCGTTCGAAAAGCATCGAAGGATCATGGTTTACGAAGTGAAGCGAGCGCTCGCTTTGAGAAGGGTGTAGATCCAAACCGTGTCCGTGCGGCTGGCGAACGTGCAGCTTATTTAATGGCAAAGTATGCTGGCGGAGAAGTGTTAGAAGGAGCATCAGAGGTGGATACACTGACTGTAGAACCAGCAGTGGTATCTGTTACTCTTGAAAAAATCAATCGTGTCCTCGGCACAGAACTTCAAATGAGCGATGTTAAGGATATCTTTGACCGACTTCAGTTCTCAGTAAGTGTGGAGCAGGATACGGTTACCGTGACGGCACCAACACGCCGTGGCGATATCAGAATTGAAGAAGATTTATTGGAAGAAGTAGCCCGTCTTTATGGCTATGATAACATTCCAAAGACATTACCAATCGGTTCTACAACTCCTGGAAAGTTATCTGACTACCAAAAGAAGCGTCGTGTGGTCCGTCAATATCTTGAAGGTGCAGGACTATATCAAGCTGTAACTTATTCTTTAACTAGTGAGGAAAAAGCGGCACAATTTGCTCTTGAAAAGCGTGATACCATCCGTTTAGCAATGCCAATGAGTGAGGAGCGCAGTATCCTTCGTTTAAGCATCATGCCACAGTTGTTAGAAGTGGTAAAATACAATAGCGCTCGTCAGAACGATAGCTTGGCTGTATACGAAACGGGTGCCGTATTCTTAGCGAATGGCGAAGATACGCTTCCGACTGAGAAAGAGCATGTTGCAGGTGCTGTAACTGGTCTTTGGCACAGCCATTCTTGGCAGGGTGAGAAGAAGGCAGTAGACTTCTTCGTTGTAAAAGGTATTTTAGAAGGCATGTTTGCGAAGATTGGTCTAACTGACAAAGTTCAATATGTTCAAGCGCAAGTAGAAGGGATGCACCCTGGACGTACAGCAGAAGTTCTCTTAAATGGAGAGAAAATCGGTTTCGTCGGTCAAGTACATCCAAGCGTTCAAAAAGAGCTTGATTTAAAAGATACGTACGTATTCGAGCTATCCTTACAAGCAATCCTTGAAGCAGAAGCACCAGTATTACAATACGAAGCCATTCCACGCTTCCCATCTATCACAAGAGACATTGCCCTTGTGGTAAACAGAGAAACGGTGTCAGGCACCTTGAAGGAAATTATTTTAACAGCAGGTGCGCCGTTATTGAAAGAGGTTCACGTGTTTGATTTATATGAGGGTGACAAGATGGAAGAAGGCAAGAAGTCCATCGCATTCTCCTTAAAATATGCAGATCCAGAACGTACTTTAACCGATGAAGAAGTAACAAAGGTTCACAGCAGCGTTCTTGTAGCATTAGAAGAAAAAGCAGGCGCGGTTTTACGCGGATAATTGGTGACTAAAAGAGGGGCCAGCTCGAGGGAATTACTTCGGGCTGGTTTTTTTACTTATTATAGAAGTTCTTTTGTTTGTAACAAATTTCGATAAAATTCGGCAGGGGATTTTATATTTTATTAGAAAAACATTAGTAAAATGAAAGGAGTGAAAATGTTTGGTTATTAAAGAAAGGAAAATTCCATTAGTATTGCTTATCTTAGAGGCCTTGTCTAGGCGGTTACCCCTTAATCATCATAAATACCAGCAAATTTTAGAAGAGTTGGGAAGAAGGCAGGCTGGATATAAAGGTGAGGTAAATCTTGATTATTTTTTACGTTTACTCCCAATGGATAAGTACACAATACTCCATGATTTAAATCTTCCAGATGGTGATTACAACTGCCAAATTGATACTCTCCTTTTAACCTCAGAATATGCCCTTATAATTGAAGTGAAAAATATTGCAGGAAAACTAATTTTTGATACAGAAAATGAACAGTTTATCCAAGTGAATAATGAGAAGGAAAAAGGTTATCCTTATCCCATTGCACAAGCAGAAAGGCATCGAGAGCACCTTATGAAATTAATGGCAGAATATAAATTTCCTGCTGTTCCAATTTTGTATCTGGTGGTTATCAGCAATGGTAATTCTTCGTACGTTATAACTGGGAGAAATTCCCATAAAGTGAAGCCCCGAGTGTGTAAAGCGGATGTTTTATTAAATAGAATTTCTAGTCTTGAGAACCAGTACACTAAACCCATTCTCAATGCTAAAGAAATCAAAAAGCTTAGTCGTTTGCTCATAAAACTGAATACAATTCCAACCAATTATATTTTGAAAAAATACCAAATCAAGAGTACAGATGTATTAACTGGTGTCTTTTGTCCTACCTGTAATCATGCTCCATTAATTAGAAAGAAAAAGAAATGGTACTGCACTGCATGTAACATATACTCTAAAGATGCACACGTATCCGCTCTAAAGGATTACTTTCTATTAATAGATTTAAATATTACGAATCAGCAGTTTCGAGTATTTGTTCATCTAGATTCAATTGATACCGCAGGAAGAATGCTGCGATCTGAAAAGAATTTAAAAGCCGCCGGGACAAAGAAGATGCGCACATACTCTCCAGTAAAATTCCCTTAAATATTGTTACGCAAATAAAATGGGCCTTATCGCAAATAAACATAGTCTTTTCGCAAATAAAACCGCTACTTACGCAAATAAAAGACTATTTACCGCAAATAAACCTACCCAAACACGAAAAGAACGTATAAAAAGAGGAAGTCTCTTTGTAAATCTGTAGAGACTTCCTCTTTTTTTCTATTTTTCTTTATATTTGTCATAAAAAACATCATATTTCCCCGCTAATTCCACATCCAAATCTGTCAATCCGCCGGCATTCCACGATGTGAGTCGCAAAGTGACTAATTTATAGTCGATGGCGATGAATGGGTGATGGTTGACTTCTTCCGATAGAGCCGCAATTTCATTCACGAACGCTACCCCTTTTAGGAATTCCTGAAAACGATATTTTTTCACGATGAACTTTCCGTCGAGTTTCCAACCGGATAATTCGCCAACCTTTTGATCAATCTCTGTTAAGCTAAGTCGATTTGCCATGATATCAATCCCCTCCTAGAATAAATGTATTCGCCAACCCTATTAATACTTCCTTTTATTTACTAGAGCCAGGGCTTTATCCGTATTAGCGAAGTGCAGCTTCACGAAGGCTGGGAGGATGTCCCGCCCTTTACTAGCAATTAGCTTGGCGGCGGCTACATCTACCTGTGCCCCTGCACCCTTAGGAATCTTAAAACCTGCAGCTTCACTTAGTTTGTCTATATATTGGACAAAGGCGTAACGCGCGAGAATACTAGCGGCTGCAACAGCTAAATGAATCCCTTCTGCTTTCGTGCTAAAATATACTTTTTCTCTCGCAACGGCTTTTTGGCTCTTAATATGTTGATAATAAGTACTTGGCTGTACAAATTGGTCAATGAGCACCGCTTCTGGTTGTTCGGGTGCAATCTTTTCCAATACATTCAAAATGGCCTGATTATGTAGAATCGCCTTCATTTTCCCTTGAGACATGCCTGACTGCTGTAGCTTATTGTATTTGTCGTTTTTCAAGGTCATTAAACTAAAGGGGACCACATCCTTAATGACTTTTGCAATAGCAATAATTTTTTCATCATTTAAGTCCTTTGAATCCCGTACACCTAATTCTTTTAATAGAGGGATATGTTCTTTTTTCACATAAGCAGCAACGACTGTGATCGGGCCGAAAAAGTCTCCCGTCCCCACTTCATCAGATCCAATAGCGGACATTTGGCTGATGCCGGGCGGCAAATTCCCCTTTGCAGCAGAAGAAGAAGAAACTTTTTTAGCGCCGCCGCCACCACCAGCCACCGCTGAGGAATCAACACTTCCCCATCTCCCAGCTTCCTTTTCACTATCATTTCCCTGAAATAATACCTTGCCAGAATTGTAAGCTGTGATGACACAACCAGGGGTCTTGGCAGAAAACACGCTTCCAGGTGGATTTTTTTCTAAAAGCTGCTTTGAATAAAACTTCTTCATTTCTGTAATCTCATTTATTCCTACCTTAATTACTACATTTCCCAATAGTAAAACACCACATTTCTACTTATTATTATCTAGTAAAACTTGAGCCTTGGCCTACTTTTTAATTAGTTTGACTTTTCCAGTTCTAATAGTTCATGTTATGATATAGAGTAGGATTCTTTGAATGGAGGCTTTTGCGTTGTCAAACACACAAAAACACAGAACAACCGTAGATATTTACGGTCAGCAATACGTTATTATGGGTACGGAAAGCCCAAGTCATATTAGGCTAGTAGCATCGTTAGTTGACGATAAAATGCGGGAAATCAGTTCCAAGAATCCATCTCTGGACGTTAGTAAGCTTGCCGTTTTAACAGCCGTAAATGCAGTCAATGATTATATTAAAATTAAAGACCAATTGGATCGGTTGCAAACAGAACTACTAAAGGAAAAGGACTAATTTAATATGTTGGATTTAGCCATTATTATTCTCTTAATTATTGGATTTTTTGTCGGCCTTAAAAGAGGCTTCATACTGCAACTTGTTCATTTAACCAGTTTTATTATTGCATATGTCGTAGCAACAATATACTATGCTGAGTTGGCACCGAAGCTGACTCTATGGATTCCTTATCCAAATCTAGGTGAGGGAACAACCTTAAAACTCTTAACAGATAGCACCAATATGGAGACCGCGTTTTACCGTGCCATCTCTTTTGTTATTATCTTTTTTGCGGTAAAAATTCTTTTGCAGATTATCGGTTCCATGCTAGATTTCATTGCACATCTGCCTATTCTTCGTCAGTTAAATGTGTGGGCAGGAGGAATCTTCGGTTTCTTGGAAGTCTATCTAATTATCTTTATTTTATTATATATTGCTGCGTTGATTCCAATAGAATTTTTACAAAATCCATTGGACAGCTCGTTTATGGCAAAAGCAATTGTGAACCACACCCCTATCCTTTCACAGCAAATAAAGAGCTTGTGGATTGAATATACAGCTGCTTGAACTTCTCTGTAGCAGAGAAGTTTTTCTATTCTGCCATAAAGTAAGATAAAATGAAAATGCTAAATAAGAGGCGGTGAACGAAAATGGAAGTAAATAAAAAAGATTTAATTCGTTTATTAGAAATGATTGCTATCTATATGGAACTCAAAGGGGAGAATCCGTTTAAGATATCGGCTTTCCGGAAGGCTGCTAATGCACTTGAAACCGATGAACGTACCCTAACTGAAATTGAGGATTTTACAGCCATTTCGGGAATTGGAAAAGGAACTGCGGCTGTCATCGAGGAGTACATAAAAGATGGCTCATCTTCCGTACTAACTGAGCTTAAGGAGGAGGTTCCAACCGGACTGATTCCGTTATTGCAGCTCCCAGGTCTTGGCGGAAAGAAAATCGCCAAGTTATACAAAGAATTAGGGGTCGTAGATGTTTCCAGTTTAAAGGAAGCCTGCGAAACTGGAAAAGTGCAGGCGCTGGCTGGATTCGGAAAAAAGACCGAAGAAAAAATCTTGAGTGCCATCGAGAATGTAGGTACCAGACCAGAGCGTCTGCCGCTTGCCTATATGCTTCCAATTGCGGAACAGATCGAAGAAAATCTTGCTGGAATTCCTGAAATAGATCGTTTTTCAAGGGCAGGAAGCTTAAGAAGAATGAGAGAAACGATCAAAGATTTAGACTTCATTATTGCAACTACACAACCAGAAAGTGTCCGTCAGTCACTTTTAGACTGGTCGAATATTAAAGAAGTGGTAGGTGCCGGGGATACGAAGGTTTCCATCGTCTTTGCTTTGGATTATGATGTTTCCGTCGATTTTCGCTTGGTGAAGCCGGAGGAATTTATTACTACGCTGCATCATTTTACTGGCTCAAAGGACCACAATGTCCGGATGAGACAGCTTGCTAAGGAACGCGGTGAAAAGATCAGTGAGTACGGTGTAGAGAATGTGGAGACTGGTGAAGTTCTTACATTCACATCTGAAGAGGAATTTTTCAAACATTTTGATCTTCCGTTTATCCCACCTGAAATCAGGGAGGATGGCAAAGAGGTAGATACGTTTACTGCCCAAGAGGAATTAATTGAGCTTGAAGATATCAAAGGGGATCTACACATGCATTCCACGTGGAGTGATGGTGCCCATTCCATTGAGGAAATGGCAGAAGCATGCCGTGCAAGAGGATATCAGTATATGGCAATAACAGACCATTCACAGTATTTGAAGGTTGCTAATGGGCTGACACCGGAACGACTGTTGAAGCAACGGGAAGAAATTAAGAAATTAAATGAGAAATATGATGATTTCCTTATCCTTTCTGGAGTTGAGATGGATATCCTTCCTGACGGCACGTTGGATTATGAGGACGACATCCTATCAGAAATGGATTTCGTCATTGCATCCATTCATTCGGCCTTTTCACAACCAAGGGAAAAAATAATGGAACGCCTAAAAACGGCCTTAACGAATAACCATGTTGATTTAATTGCCCATCCGACAGGAAGGAAGATTGGTCGTCGTGAAGGGTACGACGTCGATATTGATATGCTGATTGAATTAGCGAAAGAGACGAATACAGCATTGGAATTAAATGCGAACCCCAATCGTCTTGATTTAGCCTCAGAATATTTAAGAAAAGCGCAGGAAGCAGGCGTAATGATTTTAATCAATACAGATGCACACAAAATGGATACATTAAAGCATATGGAAATAGGTGTGTCCACAGCGAAAAAGGGCTGGATCAAGAAATCTTCAGTCGTAAATGCACTGAACAAAAATGAACTGCTTGAATTCCTGCACAATCGAAATTAAGGAGGATTTACTCCATGCAAGAAAGAGCATTAAAAGTATTAGAATTCACCAAGGTCAAGGAACAGCTTTTAAATCATGTTTCTTCCTCTCTTGGTATGGAAAAAATAAAGAGCTTAGTCCCATCCATTGATTTCGATGAGGTGGTTAGACTTCAAGCGGAAACAGATGAGGCAGTTACAGTCTTACGAATAAAAGGAAATGTTCCTCTATCAGGGATCTATGATATTCGAGCACACATCAAACGTTCCGTTATTGGCGGGGTCCTTAGCCCACATGAGCTGGTTCAAATTGCCAGCACCATTCATGCCAGCCGGCAAATGAAACGTTTTATTGAGGAGCTTGCAGAGGAGAGAACGGAACTCCCTATTTTATCTGAACAAGTAGCAAGAATTATCCCGCTGACAAACCTAGAGCAGGCGATTAAATATGCCATCGATGAAAGCGGAGAGGTATTAGATGGAGCGAGTGAGCTTTTACGTACCCTACGACATCAGCTGCGTTCGAATGAATCGCGCATTCGTGAAAAATTAGAAAGTATGATTCGCTCATCCAATGCGAGTAAAATGCTTTCCGATGCGATTGTTACGATACGTAATGACCGCTTCGTTATTCCCGTCAAACAGGAATATCGTGGACATTACGGCGGGATTATCCATGACCAAAGCTCTTCAGGTCAAACCTTGTTTATTGAGCCGCAGGTCATTGTGCAGTTGAATAATCAATTACAGGATATTCGGGTTAAAGAGCAGCTTGAAATTGAACGAATCCTTTCTGAGCTTTCCTCGCAAACAGCCGAGCATGAAAGTGAACTTCAGGTGATCGTTGCCGTTTTAGCAAATTTAGATTTTATTTTTGCAAAAGCAAGATATGGAAAGCAAATAAAAGCCTCAATGCCGATTATGAATAATGAAGGAAGAATTACTTTATATAAAGCAAGACATCCGTTAATTCCCATCGATGAAGTGGTAGCAAATGACATTATGCTCGGTAAAGACTATACCACGATTGTCATTACTGGTCCGAATACAGGGGGAAAAACGGTTACCTTAAAAACGCTTGGGTTATGCTCCCTAATGGCACAGGCAGGATTACAGGTGCCTGCCTATGACGGATCAGAACTAGCTGTCTTTGATGCTATTTATGCGGATATTGGCGATGAACAGTCGATTGAACAAAGCTTAAGTACATTTTCATCCCATATGGTGAATATCGTCGACATTTTAAATAAAGTGGACTTTAATAGCCTTGTATTGTTTGATGAGCTTGGAGCAGGAACAGACCCGCAGGAGGGAGCAGCCCTGGCAATCTCTATTTTAGATGAGGTGCATAGAAGAGGGGCGAGAGTCATTGCAACGACTCATTACCCTGAATTAAAGGCTTATGGCTATAACCGTGAAGGTGTACTAAACGCGAGTGTTGAGTTTGATGTAGAGACATTAAGCCCTACCTATAAACTGTTGTTAGGTGTACCAGGTAGAAGTAATGCGTTTGAGATTTCAAAACGGTTAGGTTTAAATGATCGCGTCATTCAAAGTGCACGCTCACATGTAAGCGAAGATACAAATCAAATTGATAAAATGATTGCTTCCTTAGAAGAAAGCAAACGTCAAGCAGAGAAAGAGCAAGAGGAAGCGCGTGATTTCTTAAAGCAGGCAGAGAACCTTCATAAAGATTTGCAAAAGCAAATGATGGATTTCTATGAGCAGAAAGATTCGATGCTGGAAAAAGCGGCTGAAAAAGCTGGGGAAATCGTAGAGGACGCGAAGACAGAGGCAGAAAAAGTAATTCGTGATCTCCGTAAAATGCGAACCGAAAAGCATGCAGACATTAAGGAGCATGAACTAATTGATGCGAAAAGGCGCCTTCAAGAAGCGGCACCAGAGATTAAGAAATCAGCGAAGCTTACCAGTAAGAAAAATAAGACGCATACTTTTATGCCTGGAGATGAGGTAAAGGTTCTTACCTTTGGCCAAATGGGTACACTCGTTGAACGAGTATCAGATAATGAATGGCAGGTTCAAATCGGAATCTTGAAAATGAAGGTCAAGGAAAAGGACATGGAGTATATGAGCACCCCAAAACAAGTAGAAACGAAACCAGTTGCTATTGTAAAAGGAAGGGACTCATATGTTAAACTAGAATTAGATCTTCGTGGTGAGAGATATGAAGATGCGTTACTACGAGTAGAAAAGTATATAGATGATGCCCTTCTATCTAGCTATCCTCGCGTGTCCATCATCCACGGTAAAGGGACTGGGGCATTAAGGCAAGGAGTTCAAGAATATTTAAGAAATCATCGTTCTGTTAAGAAAATTCGTTTTGGAGAGGCTGGGGAAGGCGGATCTGGCGTAACCATAGTAGAATTTAAATAATGACCGGGGAGATTAATCTATGGACCAGTTTTGGGAGAATGAATACATTCAAATAGCTGCTTATTATAGCGTAGTTATTTTATGTATGATTGTTTTTTTAGCCGTTTTTGAAGTCGTTACAAAATATAAAAATTGGGTGGAAATTAAAAACGGGAATGTAGCTGTGGCGTTGGCTACAGGCGGAAAAATATTTGGTGTTGCTAATATTTTCCGCCATTCCATTGAGGCACATAATTCCTTGCTTACCATGATTGGCTGGGGAATTTATGGGTTTACCCTTTTGTTAATCGGCTACTTTATATTTGAATTTTTAACACCAAAATTCAAAATTGACGAAGAAATACAAAAGGACAATCGGGCAGTGGGCCTCATTTCTTTGGTCATTTCAGTGGGATTATCCTATGTCATTGGGGCAGGAATTTAGTAAGGGGAGAAAATAGTGGAAACATTAGCTAAGATCCTTCTTGGATTATGCGGCTTATTTTTAATAATTGGAATAATATATATGGCATTTTTTGCATAAAAGATGAGAGGCTGATTCAAATCAGCCTCTTTTTCTGTACTATAATTTAGGGGCTTTCGTTGTTAATTGTGAAACACTGTACTATAATAGATATTGAAGTTAGAATTTTTATAATTATCTATACAAAAAAGGGAGGGTTATTATGTCAGTGTCTAAACCGTGGTTGGACATTTACCCGAAAGAGGTTCCTGCTACTTTGGAATACTCCGAGGACCCTGTTCAGAGTTATTTACTAAAAACAGCTGAGAGATTTCCAGATAAGATTGCGATTCATTTTATGGGGAAAGAGCTGACTTACAAGCAGCTTTACGACGATGCTTTGAGCTTTGCAGGGTATCTACAGGAAATAGGCATCTCCAAAAATGATCGGGTTGCCATCATGCTACCAAATACTCCTCAGGCTGTCATAAGCTATTTCGGTATTTTGATAGCAGGCGGGATTGTTGTTCAAACGAATCCCTTATATACGGAACGTGAATTAGAATATCAAATGCAGGATTCAGGGGCGAAGGCCATTATCACCTTAGATATCCTCTATCCTCGTGTATCAAAAGTCATGCCGCAAACGAATTTACAACACATAATTGTAACCGCTATCAAAGATTACCTGCCTTTTCCAAAAAATCTTGCCTATCCATTCATCCAGAAAAAACAATATGGAATTGTTGTTAAAGTAAAGCATGAGGGAAGCACTCATTTGTTCTCTGAAACAATAAAAGTGAAGCGTAATAACATTACTACTTACGACTTCAATTCTGACGAAGATATTGCTTTACTCCAATATACAGGGGGTACAACGGGTTCCCCGAAAGGCGTCATGCTTACACATAAGAATTTAATCTCTAATACTACCATGAGTGAAGCCTGGCTTTATAAAGCAAAAGTCGGTGAAGGTTCTATGCTTGGAATCGTCCCTTTTTTCCATGTCTATGGAATGACGGTTTGCATGATTTTATCGATTAAGATGGCATGTAAAATGATCTTATTACCGAAATTTGATGCGTTAACCACATTAAAAACCATTCATAAACAGCGTCCAACCTTATTCCCGGGGGCACCGACGATTTATATTGGCTTATTAAACCACCCAGATTTAAAAAAGTATGACCTTTCTTCGATTGAAGCGTGTATAAGTGGTTCTGCACCCCTTCCACTCGAGGTTCAAGAAAAATTCGAAGAGGTGACAGGTGGGAAGCTGGTAGAAGGATATGGCTTATCAGAAGCATCACCGGTTACTCATTCCAACTTCCTTTGGGATGTCGAGCGGGTAAAAGGCAGTATTGGTGTACCTTATCCTGATACCGACGTGAGAATACTTTCAGTTGAAACAGGCGAGCCGCTACCTAATAAGGAAATCGGTGAAATTGTAATAAAAGGTCCGCAAATTATGAAAGGCTATTGGAATCGCCCGGTCGAGACAGATGAAGTCTTAAAGGATGGGTGGCTGTATACGGGTGACCTTGGCTACATGGATGAAAAAGGCTATTTTTACGTTGTTGATCGTAAAAAAGATATGATTATAGCTGGAGGATATAATATTTATCCAAGAGAAATAGAAGAGGTATTATATGAACATCCAGATGTACTCGAAGCAGTTGCAGCCGGTGTTCCAGATGCCTATCGCGGGGAAACCGTTAAAGCTTACATCGTCTTAAAAGAAGGATCAACCGTAACAGAAGAAGAAATAAATCAATTTGCAAGAAAATATCTAGCTGCCTACAAAGCCCCAAGGCTATATGAATTTAGAAAAGAATTGCCGAAAACAGCGGTTGGAAAAATATTAAGAAGAATGCTTGTTGAAGAAGAAATAAGAAAAATAGACGAAGAAAGTTCAAAACATGCTTAATAGCAATAACCTATCTTTTTTTTTGGACACACAGGCTTGTCTATCAAAAGATTTAAGATTATCATGAAGTAGTTCAACAGTATTTCTTGACAGAACTACATATACTTACTATTATTAAAATATGAATGATGATTCATTCATATTTTCTTTTTCAAATTAAGAAAGTATAAAATTCGACTTCGAGAATTGTCCAGCTCCAGCGCCTAGCCCCTCGGGTCAAATAACCTTCGGCAAGTAAAGTCAAAAAGCGACTTTTCTTGCCGAAGAACATTTGCCTGTCGGGGCTGACCAAGGCGCTTGCGCTTTTCTTGCTTAATACATAGCTTCAAAGGGGGGATAGATATGAAAAAGAGTAAGCCTAAATATATGCAAATCATTGATGCGGCCGTGATTGCCATTGCGGAGAATGGCTACCATCAGGCACAGGTTTCAAAGATTGCGAAGCAGGCTGGGGTAGCAGATGGCACCATTTATCTGTACTTTAAAAACAAAGAAGATATCCTAATCTCTCTCTTTGAAGAAAAAATGGGAAATTTCATTGAAAAAATAGATAACATGATTGCAGGAAAAGGGACCGCGGCAGAGAAATTATTAATGATGATAGAAGCACACTTCAGTATGCTTTATGAAGATCATCACTTGGCAATTGTAACTCAGCTTGAGCTTCGTCAATCCAATAAGGAATTACGACTGCGAATCAATAATGTCCTAAAAGGGTACTTAAAGGTAATTGATAAGGTTCTGATTGAAGGGAAAGAATCAGGAGAGTTTTCAAGTGATCTTGATGTTCGTCTTGCCCGGCAGATGATTTTTGGAACAATTGATGAAACAGCGACATCATGGGTGATGAATGAAGAAAAGTATGATTTACTTGCATTGGCAGCCCCAGTCCATCGACTATTAATCAATGGCCTTGGCGGTGGCCGATAAAGGATTAGATAGGAGGAGAAACTATTGGAATACTTAAAGTGGTCTAATCAAGATCGTATTGCGACAATTACGATTCAACGTCCTCCGGCAAACGCCCTTTCTTCAGGTTTATTAAGGGAACTGTCGGCGGTACTGGATGAAATTGAACCGAACCGTGATATCCGAGTTATTGTCATTCATGGTGAAGGTCGATTCTTTTCTGCAGGTGCCGATATTAAAGAATTTACGACAGTCACTTCCTCTGAAGGCTTTGCAAACCTAGGGAAGTATGGCCAAGATTTATTTGAAAGAATGGAGAAGTTCCCAAAACCAATTATTGCAGCTATTCATGGCGCAGCGCTTGGTGGTGGGTTAGAATTGGCAATGGCCTGTCACATTCGTCTTGTCAGTGAGAATGCGAAGCTTGGTCTGCCAGAACTTCAACTTGGACTCATCCCAGGATTTGCAGGGACGCAACGTCTTCCTAAATATGTAGGCGTAGCACGTGCAGCAGAGATGCTGTTTACTTCCGAACCAATTACAGGCGTGGAGGCAGTCCAATATGGATTAGCTAATCATGCGTACCCAGAAAGTGAAGTATTAGAGCAGGCTTACATACTAGCAGGGAAAATTGCTAAGAAAAGTCCTGGTTCCGTTAGTGCAACGATTGAATTATTAAATTATGCTAAAACGGAAGAGTTTTTTGAAGGCTCACAAAGAGAAGCAGAGTTGTTTGGAGAGGTCTTTGTATCTAATGATGCTAAAGAAGGAATCCAAGCCTTTCTCGAAAAAAGAGAGCCGCATTTCAAAGGTGAATAAAGCTTCTTAAGCCTCGTGCTTAAGAAGTTTTTATAAAAATATTTTTTTCTAAAAAATTTTCTCAATCTTTAGAACTGAAAAAATGTTTGAATTTTCTTAGGAGGCGAAACCATGAACATTTATGTATTAATGAAAAGAACCTTTGATACGGAAGAAAAGATTACGATTTCAGGCGGTAAAATCAATGAGGATGGTGCCGAATTTATTATTAATCCTTATGATGAATATGCTGTTGAAGAAGCGATTCAAGTTCGCGATGCAAATGGCGGCGAAGTAACTGTTATTTCTGTAGGAAATGAAGAAACAGAAAAACAATTGCGAACAGCCCTTGCAATGGGAGCTGATAAAGCAGTTCTCATTAATATAGAGGATGATGTAGAAAATGGCGACCAATACACTACTGCCAAAATCCTTGCTGAATATCTAAAGGATAAAGAAGCAGATTTAATCATTGGCGGTAACGTTGCTATTGACGGTGGATCTGGACAAGTAGGACCACGTGTGGCAGAACTTTTAAATATCCCGTATGTTACCACGATTACAAAGCTTGAAATCGATGGAGCAAAGGTAACGGTAACTCGTGACGTTGAAGGGGATTCAGAAGTAATAGAAACTAGCCTTCCATTATTAGTTACAGCACAACAAGGTCTGAACGAACCTCGCTACCCATCTTTACCGGGAATCATGAAAGCGAAGAAAAAGCCGCTTGAAGAATTAGAATTAGATGACCTTGATCTTGAAGAAGATGATGTAGAGGCAAAAACCAAAACAATCGAAATTTATTTGCCGCCTAAAAAAGAGGCTGGAAAGGTCTTAGCTGGAGATTTAAATGATCAGGTAAAAGAACTTGTTCAACTTCTTCATACTGAAGCAAAAGTAATTTAATCGTAACTTCATAAAATTGTTTTCAGGAGGTAAATGATATGACTAGAAAAGTATTAGTATTAGGGGAAGCTCGTGACGGATCATTACGTAACGTATCTTTCGAAGCTGTTGCAGCTGCAAAGACGGTAGCTGAAGGCGGAGAAGTTGTAGGTGTATTAGTTGGCGAATCTGTAAGCGCTTTAGGGGCAGAGTTGGTTCAGTACGGTGCAGACCGCGTCGTAGTGGTTGAACATGAAAACTTAAAGCAATATTCTTCAGATGGATATGCACAAGCTTTATTAGCTGTTATTGATCAAGAAAAGCCAGAAGGATTAGTGTTTGGTCATACAGCATTAGGGAAAGACCTTTCCCCTCGTATCGCAGGTAAGCTTTCTTCCGGTCTAATCTCTGATGCAACAGCTGTAGAAGCAGTTGGAGGAAACATCGTATTTACCAGACCGATTTATTCCGGTAAAGCTTTTGAGAAGAAGATTGTGACAGACGGAATGATTTTTGCAACAGTACGTCCGAACAATATTGCTCCTCTAGCAAAGGATGAGAGCAGAACAGGTGAAGTTTCTTCTCTATCTGTAGAGATAAAAGACCTTCGTGCGATCATTAAAGAAGTAGTAAGAAAAGCAAGTGAAGGTGTTGACTTAAGTGAGGCAAAAGTAGTTATCTCTGGCGGACGTGGAGTGAAGAGTGCAGAAGGCTTCAAACCGCTGAAAGAATTAGCTGAAGTATTAGGTGGAGCTGTTGGTGCTTCTCGTGGTGCTTGTGATGCTGACTACTGTGATTACTCATTACAAATTGGCCAAACAGGTAAGGTTGTAACTCCAGACCTTTACATTGCTTGCGGAATTTCCGGTGCCATTCAGCACTTAGCTGGTATGTCCAACTCAAAAGTAATTGTTGCCATTAACAAAGATCCAGAAGCGAACATCTTCAAAGTAGCGGATTACGGAATTGTTGGTGACCTTTTCGAAGTTGTACCATTATTAACAGAAGAGTTTAAAAAGCTAAAAGTACACTCATAATAATAATAACCTGAAGAGCGAGCGGCAAAAAAATCCGCTCGCTTTTAGCATTAATAATTGAAGAATACTTATGGTTTTATAGGGTATATTAGTGGCGAAACATATTATTAGCGTGTTTTTCCAAACGATGGTATACTTTCCCTAGTATCTCAGTAATCAATAGGAGGGCTATATAAAATGGCTATTTCACATTTAACAGATCAAAACTTTTCAACAGAAACAAATTCAGGTACTGTCCTTGTAGACTTCTGGGCTCCATGGTGCGGACCTTGTAAAATGATAGCTCCAGTTCTTGAAGAACTTGATGCAGAAATGGGCGATAAAGTAAAAATCACTAAATTAGATGTAGATGATAACCCACAAACTGCAGCTAACTTCGGCGTTATGAGCATTCCAACATTATTAGTTTTCAAAAATGGCGAAGTGGTTGATAAAGTTGTCGGCTTCCAACCAAAAGATGCTCTAGCAAGCGTTTTAGAAAAGCACGTTTAAGCCTATCAATAAATCAAATCCTTAGCCGGACAAAAGTCTGGCTAAGGATTTTTTATTATTCAAGAAGCTACCACTTTCCTTTATAGGCAGATGTGTTAAAATTTTAAGGATAGAATAAAAGACGGAGGAGTGGCCGGAGTGAATGAGACTATCAAACAAAAATTGACCCTGTTGCCTGATCAGCCTGGCTGCTACTTAATGAAAGACCGTCAGGGGACAATTATTTATGTTGGGAAGGCGAAAATATTAAAGAACCGAGTGCGTTCTTATTTTACCGGGTCACATGATGGAAAGACGTTAAGACTTGTAAATGAAATAGAGGATTTCGAGTATATTGTTACCTCTTCCAATATAGAAGCATTGTTATTAGAATTAAACCTCATCAAGAAATACGATCCAAAATACAATATTATGCTGAAGGATGATAAAAGTTATCCGTTTATTAAGCTGACAGCAGAGAGACACCCTAAGCTGATTATTACGAGGAAAGTGAAAAAGGATAGAGGAAAATATTTTGGTCCCTACCCGAATGCCATGGCAGCCAACGAAACAAAGAAGCTTTTAGACCGAATTTATCCGTTACGTAAATGTGCAACACTTCCAGACAGGGTCTGCCTATATTACCATTTAGGGCAATGTCTCGCTCCATGCGTCAATGAAGTGTCTGAAGATCAGTATAAGCAAATGACAGATGAAATTACTCGTTTTTTAAACGGCGGATATAAGGATATTAAGAAAGAATTAACCGAAAAAATGACGGCTGCGGCAGAAGAATTGGATTTTGAAAGAGCAAAAGAATTCCGCGATAAAATCGTCCATATTGAAACCATCATGGAAAAGCAAAAGATTACCATGACAGATTTCACAGACCGTGATGTTTTTGGCTATGCGGTTGATAAAGGCTGGATGTGTGTACAGGTCTTTTTTGTCCGCCAAGGAAAGCTGATTGAACGAGATGTTTCTATGTTCCCTATTTATAATGAACCAGAGGAAGAAATTCTCACGTTTTTGGGGCAATTTTACCAAAAAGCCAACCACTTTAAGCCGAAGGAAATCCTTATTCAGGATGAAATTGATTTGAATATGGCCGGGCAGCTTCTGGAAGTAAAAGTGCTGCAACCGAAAAAAGGGCAGAAAAAAGACCTTGTTAACCTTGCAATCAAAAATGCAAAAATAGCCTTGGATGAAAAATTTTCTTTAATTGAAAAGGATGAAGAAAGAACCATAAAGGCAGTAGAGAATCTTGGGAAACTCCTTGGGATTTATACACCCCATCGAATTGAGTCTTTCGATAATTCCAATATTCAAGGGACAGATCCCGTATCAGCTATGGTTGTATTTATTGATGGAAAAGCAAATAAACGGGAATACCGCAAATATAAAATCAAATCGGTTAAGGGACCGGATGATTATGAATCCATGAGAGAGGTAACCAGACGAAGATACTCTCGAGCCCTCAAAGAAAATTTACCGCTGCCAGACCTGATCATTATTGATGGAGGAAAAGGACATGTAGAGGCTGTGAGAGACGTACTGGAAAATGAATTAGGGTTAGATATTCCACTTTCGGGTCTTGTGAAGGATGAGAAACACCGGACTTCGCAACTGTTATACGGGAACCCTTTAGAGATTGTTCCTCTTGGGCGGAACAGCCAGGAGTTTTATTTGCTGCAACGAATTCAAGATGAGGTCCACCGATTTGCAATCACCTTCCATCGCCAAATACGCGGGAAGAGTGCCTTTCAATCTTTATTGGATGATATCCCGGGCATCGGAGAAAAACGTAAAAAATTATTGCTTAAAACGTTTGGCTCTGTGAAAAAAATGAAGGAAGCCAGCCTGGAGGAATTCACTGGTCTGGGCATTCCAGCAAATGTAGCAGAAGAATTAATGAAAAAACTTCAGGAATAGTTATTGTCAGAATAAATTGACCATGCTATAATTAGTGAAAATTTAAATTACTATCACTTTATAGTACTAAAGTGAAGGTAGAGGTGCGAGCTTCAAGAGTAGTGGTTCTGAGAAGGATGAGCTTCGAAGAAGAATCATGAAAGGGGATGTTCGCCGAAGTAAAGAAGACCTCATTTCTTCTTTGCTGGTCCTGTATTGAATAAATGCCGGATTGTCAAGACGCCTGTCTTGGAGAGCTATCTTACATTGTTTGTACAGGAATCTATTTTTTCGTGTTCAAAAAGCAATGAGATGCCCTCTCGTTGCTTTTTTTATTTTTGAAGCAAAATAGGTAGAGCATAATTGAAAGAAGGGGAAAACATGGGCTTAGTTGTTCAGAAATTCGGGGGAACCTCCGTTGGCAGTGCAGAAAGGATATTAAATGTCGCATCATGTGTAAAAGAGGAAATTGAACGAGGAAATAATGTAGTCGTCGTTGTTTCTGCAATGGGAAAATCTACGGATCAGCTTGTAGGTTTAGCGAAGGAAATTTCCAATCAACCGAATAAGCGGGAGATGGATATGCTGCTTTCAACAGGAGAACAGGTAACCATTGCCTTATTATCCATGGCTTTAAATCAGCAGGGGATTCCGGCAGTTTCATTTACAGGCTGGCAGGCAGGAATTGTGACAGAACCTGTCCATGGAAATGCCCGCATCTCAAATATCAATACAGAGACGATAAAAAGACAGCTTGGCGAAGGTAAAGTTGTGATTGTTGCCGGATTCCAAGGGATTACAGAAGATGGAGAAATCACTACGCTTGGCCGAGGTGGTTCCGATACAACAGCGGTAGCTTTAGCAGCTGCCTTACATGCAGACAAATGTGATATTTACACGGATGTAACGGGTGTATTTACTACAGATCCTAGATATGTCAAAGAAGCACGCAAGTTATTATCTGTTTCCTATGACGAGATGCTAGAACTTGCCAATCTGGGTGCGGGTGTTTTGCATCCTAGAGCAGTAGAGTTTGCGAAAAATTATCAGGTGAGACTTGAAGTGCGTTCAAGTATGGAGAAAATTGAGGGAACAGTCATAGAGGGGGAAGCAACAATGGAACAAAATTTAGTTGTACGTGGTGTCGCATTTGAAGATGAAATTACAAAGGTTACTGTTTTAGGGCTAACTAATTCTTTAACCAGCTTATCTACGATTTTTACTACATTAGCTCAAAACCATATTAACGTGGATATTATCATTCAAAGCACAACAGAGGGTGGATCAGCGAATCTTTCTTTTTCCATCCATACAAATGATTTGTTAGAGACGTTAAAAGTCCTAGAAGACAATAAAGCAGTACTTGGATATGAGCAGCTGGATGCAGAAAATAAACTAGCAAAGGTATCTATTGTAGGTTCAGGTATGATATCTAACCCTGGTGTGGCAGCGAAAATGTTTGAAGTTCTTGCTTCAAATGATATTCAGATTAAAATGGTCAGCACATCTGAAATTAAAGTCTCAGCTGTCTTAGAAGAAAAGAATATGTTAAAAGCAGTCGAACTCCTCCACAGTGCATTTGAACTTGGAAATGAATAAAAAAGAGGCTGACTCGTTCGATTTCGAGTCAGCCTTTTTGCCGTACTAAAATGTTGAATCTTTCCGATCCCACTTTACAGTGAATTGGACTTTGTTTGCTTTTTTTACGGGATGTTCGAAGGTTTCAGCGATTACTTCTTTTTGCATTTCAATTTGTTGGGCTAGGAAGCCTGCTTCCAGCTGAAAGAAGTGCTCTGCTTTTGTTTTTACGCGGGACACAATCAGTGGACTAAATAGTTCAAGTTCCATTTCGTTCTTTGTTTCTTTTATTATGACTAGCTGTCCCCATGATGCGTTGGCAAAAAACTCAATCAGTTTTTCGAGGTCAGGTAATGGAAACTTTCGTGCAAGGCGTTTTCCTGCCCAGTATAAGATTTCGGGTGTGTCCTTCCCTAAGATATCCGGTAAAAGATGTTCCCTGATGATTTCATACCCAAACATGGAAATGGTTCTTGGTTCGAGTTCTGCAGTATTCAAATGTTGTTCAACGGCTGTACTTTCTTTCACAAGCTTCCCCTCTTTCTATCATTCTATTATATACAATTTGATTTATTTTTCAGTACTGAATTGCTGAATTAGGAACAAATCCTTATAAGAATGATATGTTATTTCGGAATATCTTATGTTATTTATCATCATAATTATCTTATCCGAATGGGGAGAAATACCAACCGTAAGATGTTGGTAATTAAATGTAATAATATGGGTAGTATGAGTGATTCAATCTGTCCTTTCCTTAAAACGAAGTTATTCTATTATAATATCAATATATTTTAAAAATTTTATTTTTTAATAAAGATTGTGTATACGTTTTCTTGACGCTCTATGTCGATGGGAGTAAAATGGACATGTCACATAATTGTCACAGTGGTAGTGGGTTAAGATTCTTTAAGGGGTACATATATAAGGAAACTTAACATCATTTTTTAAAAATTAAGGGGGGTAAATGTATGGCGGGGAATCGAGAGTTTGCTAATCGCAGATTACATTCGCTGCTAGGGGTCATTCCGATTGGAGTGTTTCTTACACAGCATCTTGTAGTCAACCATTTTATCACTGGAGGTCCAGAATCTTTCAATAAAGCAGCTGGCTTTATGGGAAGTCTACCATTCCGTATTGTCTTAGAAACTGTAATTATTTATTTACCATTGCTATTTCATGCAATCTATGGTCTTTATATTGCTTTTACCGCTAAAAGTAATGTAAAAAGATTTGGTTTCTTTAGGAACTGGATGTTCATGCTTCAGCGTGTAACAGGTGTAATCACGCTTATCTTTATAACATGGCACGTTTGGCAAACGCGTGTAGCAGCGGCATTTGGTGCCGAAGTATCCTATGATATGATGCATAACATTTTGACATCACCATTTATGTTTGTTTTCTACTTAGTGGGAATCCTTTCAGCAATTTTCCACTTTGCAAATGGACTTTGGTCTTTCTTAGTAAGCTGGGGGATTACCGTATCACCTCGCTCACAAGTCATTTCTACATACGTGACCGTTGGTGTATTTGTGGTTCTTTCATTCATTGGAATTCAAACACTTATCGAATTTGTTAAATAATTATTTATTGGTCGGTAAAATATAGTATTTTTTTTGATTAAGGGAGTGAGTCACGAATGGGTAAAGGTAAAGTGATCGTAGTCGGCGGCGGCTTAGCTGGCTTAATGGCTACTATCAAGGCTGCAGAATCAGGAACTCCGGTAGAGCTTTTTTCTCTTGTTCCGGTTAAACGTTCTCACTCTGTTTGTGCCCAAGGCGGTATTAATGGAGCAGTAAACACAAAAGGTGAAGGTGATTCCCCGTGGATTCACTTTGACGATACGATTTATGGCGGAGACTTTTTAGCAAATCAGCCGCCGGTTAAAGCGATGTGTGATGCAGCACCTGGTATTATCAATTTATTTGACCGAATGGGTGTTATGTTTAACCGTACACCAGAAGGTTTATTAGATTTCCGTCGTTTCGGAGGAACACAGCATCACCGTACAGCATTTGCTGGTGCGACAACTGGACAGCAATTGCTATATGCATTAGATGAGCAGGTTCGCCGCCATGAAGTGGACGGATTAGTTACGAAGTATGAAGGCTGGGAGTTCCTCGGTGCAGTTGTTGACGATGAAGGCATCTGCCGCGGAATTGTTGCTCAGGACTTAAAAACGATGGAAATCAGATCGTTTGCCGCTGATGCAGTCATTATGGCAACTGGTGGACCTGGTATTATTTTTGGTAAGTCAACGAACTCTGTCATCAATACAGGCTCCGCTGCTTCTATTGTTTATCAGCAAGGTGCATATTATGCAAACGGTGAAATGATTCAAATTCACCCAACAGCTATTCCTGGCGATGATAAGCTTCGCTTAATGAGTGAATCAGCTCGTGGTGAAGGTGGTCGTATTTGGACATATAAAGACGGAAAACCTTGGTACTTCCTTGAGGAAAAATATCCTGCTTACGGAAACCTGGTTCCGCGTGATATCGCGACACGTGAAATCTTTGATGTCTGTGTTCGTCAAAAGCTTGGAGTTAATGGCGAAAACATGGTATTCCTGGATTTATCTCATAAGGATCCGCATGAGTTGGACGTAAAACTTGGTGGAATCATTGAAATTTATGAAAAGTTCATGGGTGATAACCCACGTAAAGTTCCAATGAAGATCTTCCCGGCAGTTCATTATTCAATGGGCGGACTATGGGTTGATTATGACCAAATGACAAATATCCCAGGTCTTTTTGCTGCTGGTGAGTGTGATTTTTCACAACACGGTGCTAACCGTTTAGGTGCAAACTCATTGCTTTCAGCTGTATACGGTGGGATGGTTGCAGGACCAAATGCAGTGAAATATATCAATGGTCTTGAGAAGAGTTCTGAAGCTGTTTCTTCTACTGTTTTTGATCGTCACGTAAAGGAACAGGAAGAAAAGTGGAATTCCGTTATGTCTCTTGATGGTACAGAAAATGCATACGTCCTTCACAAGGAACTTGGTGAATGGATGACAGATAACGTTACAGTTGTTCGTTACAACGACAAGCTGCAACAAACTGATGAAAAGATTCAGGAGCTATTAGAACGCTACCAGAACATCAACATCAATGATACATCAAAATGGAGCAACCAAGGGGCTGCATTCACAAGACAATTACAAAATATGCTTCAATTAGCACGTGTTATTACAATCGGAGCATTAAATCGTAATGAGAGCCGTGGTGCCCATTATAAGCCAGAATTCCCTGAGCGAAACGATGAAGAGTTTATGAAAACAACAATGGCGAAGTTTGTTGATGCTACCTCAGCACCGGCTTTCCATTATGAAGACATCGACGTTTCATTAATTAAGCCGCGGAAACGAGATTACACTACAAAGCATTAATAGAAAGGGGAGTGGGTAATAATGTCTGAAAATAAAACGGTTAAACTTATTGTCATGCGTCAGGATTCACCGGATTCAGCTCCTTACGAGGAGGAATTTGAGGTTGCATATCGACCGAATATGAACGTCATTTCCGCTTTGATGGAAATTCGTAAGAATCCTGTGAACGCAAAGGGACAAGCCTCTACCCCAATCACTTGGGAAATGAACTGTCTCGAAGAAGTCTGTGGCGCTTGTTCCATGGTTATTAACGGAAAGCCTCGTCAATCCTGTTCGGCGTTAATTGATCAATTAGAGCAGCCGATTCGTCTAGAACCTATGAGAACGTTCCCTGTAGTAAGGGACCTTGCGGTTGACCGCAGCAGAATGTTTGATGCGTTAAAGAAAGTCAAAGCGTGGATTCCTATTGATGGGACTTACGATTTAGGTCCGGGACCGCGTATGCCTGAGAAAAAACGTCAGTGGGCATATGAACTTTCTAAATGTATGACATGTGGTGTGTGCCTTGAGGCGTGTCCAAATGTTAATAGTAAGTCTGACTTTATCGGTCCACAGCCGCTTTCACAGGTTCGCCTATTTAACGCTCATCCAACTGGGGAAATGAACAAAGCTGAGCGTTTAGAAGCGATTATGGGTGAAGGTGGTCTAGCGAACTGTGGTAACTCGCAAAACTGTGTTCAATCTTGCCCTAAAGGTATCCCATTGACTACCTCTATTGCAGCGTTGAATCGTGATACGACGTTCCAATCGTTTAGAAACTTCTTCGGAAGTGACCATAGCTAATAAGAAAATCTTGAAACCTTCTTTTCTAGTAAGAAAAGGAGGTTTTTTTCGTTTCTAATACGGACAGATCCTTTGTTATACTATACTTATCATTACCTGGAAAATAGGGAGGGGATCTATTGAAATTAAAGCTTCCACTGTTCATTATTTTAATAGGTGTTATTGTTTTAGGAATCGGTATCTGGCAGTTAATAGATGGTAAGCTCCAAACAAATGATTCACTTAAGAAGGCTAAAGAATTGGTTTCACATCAGCCTGTAGATCCCCAAGTCAAAAGGAAAAACGATAGTCCTCCACCACAGACAGGTGATACGGTCGGATTATTAGTTATTCCAAAAATTAAAGCAGAGCTGGCTATTATAGAAGGAACAGATCCGGATGATCTTGAAAAAGGGGTCGGACATTATAAAGGATCCTACTTTCCTGGGGAACAGGGGCAAATTGTTTTGTCGGGGCATCGAGATACCGTATTTCGCCGAGTAGGTGAGCTCAAGATAGGCGACTCACTAAAGATGCAAATGCCCTTTGGAAATTTTACATATGAAATTATCCATACGAAAATAGTAAAATCGGATGATACAAGCATTATTACTTTACAAAAACAACAAGAGGAATTAATTTTGACGACGTGCTATCCATTTCGATATGTAGGAAATGCACCAAAACGATATATTATTTATGCGAAGCTTAAAGGTTCCTAAATCATAGGGCCTTTTTTTTATTTTCTAATAAGAAAATAAGTCACTACATTTGTACTGTTCACATAAGATATGGTGACTAAATATATACCCACCCCGTGTTCATAACTGGCGAAGGCAAGGAGGGTTACATTACTTGAAGGAGAATGATTATAATCACAAGCCGTTACTCACCAAACGTGAAAGAGAAGTATTCGAATTACTAGTACAAGATAAAACAACGAAAGAAATCGCTGGTGAATTATTTATAAGCGAAAAGACGGTTCGAAATCACATATCAAATGCCATGCAAAAGCTTGGTGTTAAGGGGCGTTCACAAGCAGTTGTAGAGCTCCTTCGAATGGGAGAGCTAGAACTATAAAAATGACCGGCATCCGTCTTGGAGGCCGGTTCATAAATTATAGGCTGTGTTAAAAAACATTGTAGATTTTTATCCCCTGTTGATTGGAGCGGAAGGCACGAAGACTCCTGTGGGAGTATGGTTCAGGGGAGACCCCGCAGGCGCTTTTCGCCGAGGAGGCTCGCCGAAACACCCACGGAAAGCGAAGTGCCTGGAGCGGAAATCAACAGGCCAAATTAATATAGCCAAATTTAATATAAGTAAATGGTAAATAGTTCAAAATATATTGAAAAAATAATTAGTTAAATTTACAATAAAATTAGGATAAAAGAATCAACCCTTTTATTTTAATTAGGGGCAAATTGCATTTTTAACTAAATAAAGATTGATCGTTCTTAACAGCTTCACAAGCATAAGGGTGGACTTGGTTAGACCATATCTATTGTTCTAAATACAAGCCAAGATGGGAATCAACCCTATCTTGGCTTTATATATTTTGACTTTGGGGAAAGGAACTGAAAGAGAGAGATGAATGGTTCTGTTGAAGCAATTAAGAGTGAAAAAAAACGGTTATTAACACATTTCCTACATAGTAATCTAAGCAGATATGAAACCTTGTTTGCTTGTAATCCAGAGAGTATTTTTATGATGGACTTAGAGGGGCATCTAGTCCAAGTGAATCCTGCGTTTGAAAGATTAACAGAATTCGGAGAAGAAGAGTCCTTGCGATTAAAACTCCAATTTCTATTTCCCATTGAAAATGTAAATAAAGTATTCCATCATTTTCATAAAGCATGTTTCGGAGAATTCCAAAACTTTGATTGCATAATGAAAAGCAAATCGGGTCAACTGATCGATTTGAATGTAACCATTGTTCCAATCAGTGTAGATGACCAAATTGTAGGTGTTTGCGCAGTTGCAAAAGATATTTCCCAGTTAAAAAGAAAAAAAGAAGAAGCAAGAAAAATGGAGATCATGCATCACCTATTAACTGATAATGTGCTGGATATCATTATTAGTACTAGTTTATCAGGAGAGATTCAGTATGTTTCTCCCTCCTGTGAACATATCCTTGGATATGTTTCTGATGAACTAATCAGACAAAATCTTTTTTCATTATTACATACGGACGATTTTGAGCGTGCTTTTCAGGACCGAAAAAAGGTTCTGAATGAACATGTGAATGGAAGAAGCTCCTATCGGGTAGCTAAAAAAAATGGTGAGATTATATGGGTAGAGATGCTTTGTAAACCTATTATCGACCCAGATACCCAACATGTTTTAGAAATAGTAAGTGTAATTAGAGATATTACAGAACGTATTATAGCAGAAGAAGATTTAAAGAGCCGTAAAAAAGCGTTCCGGGATTTAATTGAGCACTCACCGGATGCGGTGGTGATTGTCAATGAGGAAAAAATCCTATTCATCAATGAAACAGGGATTCGACTTTTAGGCGCCACCACTAGTGAAGAGATAACGAGCAAACACGTTCTTGATTTCATCCATCCTTCTGATTATCCTAAGGCAAGAAAAAGAATGAAGTCTGTTATGGATGGAGAAACAACGGAATTTATTGAATATAAAATGAACCGCTTAGATGGTACGGTCCTTAACGCGGAGATTAAATCCATTCCAACTATTTTTCATAATCAAATGGCTCAACATACGATTATCCGAGATATATCAGAGCGCAAAAAGACGCAGGAATTAATTTTAAACTCTGAAAAACTGAATGTCGCTGGGCAATTGGCCGCAGGGATTGCGCATGAGGTCAGAAATCCTTTGACCGCAATAAAAGGGTTCCTTCAGTTAATGGAAAATAAAATTGAGAATCACTCATATTTTGGAATTATCCAATCCGAAATAGACCGGATTGAGCTCATTTTAAGTGAATTATTGGTGTTAGCTAAACCTCAAGAGATGAAGTTTGAGCTGGAGAATATCATTACCCTTATGGAAAATGTAAAGACTTTAATAGATACACAAGCTATTATGAACGGAGTTCAAATAAAAACTTTATATGACCATGAGCGTTTTATGATACGCTGTGATAAAAATCAGTTGAAACAAGTGTTTATTAATTTTATGAAGAACGCAATAGAGGCTATGCCTAAAGGCGGGGTTATTACAGTAGAGATGAAACGGCATAGTGAAGACAAGGTAAAGCTCATATTTAAAGATACAGGTAGTGGAATGCCGCAGCATGTCTTAAAAAGAATTGGTGAACCGTTTTTTTCAACCAAGGAAGGCGGCACCGGATTAGGGATCATGATTTCAAAGCAAATCATTGAGAACCATAATGGCGATATACATTTTTGGAGTGACCAAAAGGGAACAATGATTGAACTCATTTTGCCTATGGAAAATTAGAATTCCAAAAGTGTAGTCAACTGTTTTCTTACTTATGTCTTGAATTTTTTTCGAAAAAAGTAGAAAATAAGTACAAGCTTGAGACGTTCAGCTGGCATAAAGGCTTTAATTTCTAAAAGTCTTGAGGAGAAGCCTGTTAATAGGAGTGTATGAATAGATGAAACTCGAAAATTCACAAAAAGTGAATGGGGACGTAGTTGCAAATATTGAAAAGGATCTTCGGTATATTTCCGGTATCATTAAGCAAAAAGGAAGAGAAATGCTGGGAAATTATAAAATTACTCCTCCCCAATTTGTAGCATTGCAATGGCTCTTTGAAGACGGTGACATGACCATCGGTGAGCTTTCTAATAAAATGTATTTAGCGTGCAGTACGACAACCGATCTTGTCGACCGTATGGAAAAGAATCTGCTTGTTGAACGGGTCAAAGACCCAAGTGACCGTCGTGTGGTGCGGATTCATTTGTTAGAGGAAGGTAAGCGGATTATCGATGAAGTGATCAAAAAGCGTCAAGTATACTTAGAGGAAATTTTAACTGATTTTACAACAGAAGAAATTCTTCTTCTTCAAAATGGCTTAAAGAAACTACATCAAGAAATGCGTTAAGAATGAGGCGAGAAGTTTGAAACAACCAATAGGTGTGATTGATTCTGGTGTCGGTGGATTAACCGTTGCCAAGGAGGTAATGAGACAGCTTCCCAATGAAAAAATCATCTATTTAGGTGATACCGCACGCTGTCCCTATGGGCCAAGAACAACAAAGGAAGTAAGGCGTTTTACATGGGAGATGACACGTTTTCTATTAGAAAAAAACATTAAGATGCTTGTCATTGCCTGTAATACAGCAACAGCTGCTGCACTTGATGAGATTCGTAAGGAACTTTCAATTCCTGTTATTGGTGTCATTAACCCTGGAGCACGTGCCGCCATTAAAAAAACAAAGAACTATCGTGTAGGCATGATCGGAACAGAAGTAACAGTAAAGAGCGGTGCCTATGAAAAAGCGTTGAAATCACTAAATAGCCGTATTTTTGTAAAAGGACACGCATGTCCTAAATTTGTTCCACTTGTGGAAAGTGGAGAGTATGGCGGACCGATTGCTGAAAAAATTGTCAATGAGTCACTAAAGCCCATGCTTCAGCAAAATTTAGATACGCTCATTTTAGGCTGCACACACTATCCATTGCTTGAATCTCTTATTAAACAAACAATGGGTGCTGAAGTGAATGTGATTAGTTCTGGTGATGAAACTGCCCGTGAAATCAGTGCGATCCTTGAATATAATGGGTTGCTCGAGACCTGTGAGGAAGAACCTGAACATGAGTTTTACACTACAGGGTCTAGAAGAATTTTTTCTAAAATTGCTTCACAATGGCTCGGATATCCCGTTAACCAGGTAAATAAAATTAAACTATAACCAGAAGCTCTCTATCTATTGGAGAGCTTCTTTTTCTTTTTAATAAATTTTTAATAGAAAAGTTCTATTTTTCTTTCATAAGGCGGTCTAAATTCTTACAAGGCTCGTATACATGTTAGTACAAACTGTCTTAGGGGGGAATTAATGATGTCTAATAATAAAGCAAAAATAATTGGTTTAACAGTTCTTACTTCAACTGTCCTGCTTTCTGGCTGTGGTTTGTTCGGGACCGAAACACAAAAGAAAATCGATCCGCCAAAAACAGTCGTCCAAAACAAGGCTAGTAAGGAAACAACAGCAACAAGTAAACAGAAAGCAGAAAATACCGTTAAAACAGAATTATATTTAATTGATAAAAATGGGTATGTCGTACCACAAACGCTTGATTTGCCAAAAACAGCATCAGTTGCCAAACAAGCTTTAGAGTATTTAGTTGCAAACGGACCAGTAACTGAGATGCTTCCTAATGATTTTAGAGCGGTTCTCCCAGAAGATACCGAGCTCTCTGTTGATATTAGTAAAGAAGGCGTCGCAACAGTAAATTTCTCGAAGGAATTTAAGAATTACCAGCCGGCAGACGAGATGAAGATTCTTCAGTCAGTAACATGGACACTGACTCAATTTGATAATGTAAAATCAGTCAAGCTTAAAATGAATGGCCACGAATTAACGGAAATGCCTGTGAATGGAACGCCAATCAGCGAAAATCTGTCTAGAGCAACCGGTATTAACTTCGATACAACAGATGTAGTGGATATCACAAACACGAAGCCGGTGACCGTCTATTATATCGGTGGAGAAGAGGGTTCATATTACTATGTACCAGTTACTCGCAGGGTAAGTGTAAAAGAAACAGATAATATTGTTGCTGTTGTAAACGAGCTAGTGAAAGGACCTAGTGAGAAATCAAACCTTGTGTCAGAGTTTATGCCTGATGTAAAACTACTAGATGCCCCTAAATATGAAGACGGAAAGGTAACTTTAAACTTCAATGAAAATGTATATGGCAGCTTTGAGGAAAAAGTCATCTCTCAACATTTATTAGATTCACTAGTTCTTTCCTTAACGGAACAAACAGGCATTGAGAAGGTAGCTATCCAAGTAAAAGGGAAAGCTGAGCTTAAAAATGATAAAGGTAAAAAACTATCAGAACCAGTTTCTCGCCCAGAAAAAGTCAACACAGGTAGTTTTTAAAAAAAATTTTTTGTTATACTATATAGTGACAATGAAAGAGGTTGGCTCCGAAGGCCGCCTCTTCTTTATTTGATATGAAAAACTAGGGTAAAAGCTTTACAAATGAAGGAGGAAGTATAAGTGCGTGTGGATGGAAGAGAACCATTGCAACTAAGACCAATACATATTGAAACGAATTATTTAATGCATCCGGAAGGTTCTGTCCTTATCTCTGTTGGAAATACAAAGGTGATTTGTACAGCAAGCATTGAGGAGAGGGTCCCTCCTTTTATGAGAGGAGAAGGAAAAGGCTGGATTACAGCAGAGTACTCCATGCTTCCAAGAGCGACAGAGACGCGAAATATCCGGGAATCATCCAAAGGAAAGGTTTCTGGCCGCACGATGGAGATTCAGCGGTTAATTGGCCGTGCCCTTAGAGCCATTGTGGATCTTAGTGCGCTTGGAGAAAGAACCGTTTGGATCGATTGTGATGTTATTCAAGCGGACGGCGGTACTCGTACAGCTTCTATCACGGGTGCATTTGTTGCAATGGCGCTTGCACTTAATAAACTCGCTGTGAAAAAGAATTTATCGAAGTTTCCTATTACTGATTATCTAGCAGCAACAAGTGTTGGAATTCTGCAAAACAAGCAAATCGTACTAGACTTAAACTATGCGGAGGATTCTAAAGCCGAGGTAGATATGAATGTGGTCATGACAGGAAATGGTGAATTTGTCGAATTACAAGGGACAGGAGAAGAATCGACATTCTCCTATGAACAGCTTCAAGGACTGCTTCAAGCAGCACAAGAAGGGCTGATGGAGCTGTTTGAACAGCAAAAAGCGGCATTAGGTGAAGACATAACAAAGAAAATTGAAACTCGAAGAAAAAAATAAGAGGAGAACCATGATGAAAGAAGTTATTATTGCTACTAAAAATCCTGGTAAGGCAAGAGAATTTGAACATATTTTTGCATCAAGAGGCATCGAGGTCAAAACATTACTAGATTTTCCGGAGATTCCAGAGGTGGAAGAAACAGGAACGACCTTTGAAGAAAACGCCATTTTGAAAGCCGAAGCAGTCTCTCATGCTTTAAACAGAATGGTCATTGGGGATGATTCCGGTTTAATGGTCGATGCATTGGAAGGAAGACCAGGAATTTATTCGGCACGATATGCTGGTGAACAGAAGAATGATCAAAACAATACAAACAAAGTTTTAGCAGAACTAGAAAATGTTCCTGAAGAAAAAAGAACAGCAAGATTTTACTGTGCCTTAGCCGTTGCAGTACCAGGTCAGAAAACTAGTACGGTGTCAGGCACCTGTGAGGGACGGATCCTTAAAGAGCAAAGAGGAACCAATGGATTTGGCTATGATCCAGTATTTTATGTACCAGATAAGGGTTTAGCGATGGCGGAGTTATCTGCTGATGAGAAAAATAAAATCAGCCACCGTGCGAATGCGTTAAAAAAGCTAGATTCCATTCTTGATTCTATTTTGGAAAGCGCTGAGAGGTCATGAGCAAGGTTTTAGTTATAAGTGATAGTCATGGGTTGACGAGAGAGCTCGAGGTAATCAGACAAAGGCATATTAACGACGTGGATGTAATGATTCATTGCGGAGATTCGCAGTTAATGCCTGATGACCGGGCGATGACTGGGTATGTAACGGTAATGGGCAATTGTGATTTTGGCGGTGGGTTCCCGTTAGATACAGTGGTCGAGGTTTCGGGATATAAATTTTTTATTACACATGGTCACAGATATTCGGTAAAAACGTCATTAATGAATTTAAAATATAAAGCGGAAGAAATGGGTGCGAATATCGTCTGCTTTGGTCACTCACACGTTTTAGGAGCAGAAGTAATCGGCGGTACACTATTTTTAAATCCAGGGAGTATTCGCCTTCCCCGTGAGCGTTTAGAAAAGACCTATGTCATTTTAGATTTGAATGATGAGATGGTGAAAATGTTTGTGTATGACGTGGATGGCAAGGAACTGAAAGACGTAGCTTGCGAATTTACGCTACAAAGATAAGGGGGATTCTTCCCCCTGATTTTTTAAATAAAAAAATGAAAAGAAGTAGGTTGACTTTTTGATACTAGGATAATATAATAAATCTTGTCTTAAGGGAAACAAATTAAATAATGTCCCAGTAGCTCAGCCGGATAGAGCATACGCCTTCTAAGCGTACGGTCGGGAGTTCGAATCTCTCCTGGGACGCCATTTTCTTGTAAGATAGTAACTACATACCATACACATGTAACTCACCAGCGTTGGTGAGTTTTTTTTGTGGCCTAATTATGCTACACTAATGTCCAACAAACATACTGAAGGACGGTAGACTATGAAAAAACGGGAACAAGCAAAAAGAAAAGATAATGTCATTTACTTTCCCGGACTTGAACAAAGGTTAACGGATAAAGGATTAGAAAGCCTTGAAAAGAAGAAATTCAAGGAAGCTATTGCTCTCTTAGAAGAAGCTCGAGAGCTGGATCCTAATAACGACAATACATTGATTGGACTGGTCCTCGCCTACTTTGAAGCTGGATCCTTCAAAAACGCCAAGGTTCTCGCAAAGGAAATGCTTCATAAAGGGATTGGTGACTATTTTCAGCTGGTGGATCTCTATTTAACGGTATTGATTCAATTGCACGAATACCATGAGATTGTCTCAACGGTTGAAGCTCTCCTTGAAGAAAAGGAAATACCACCGGAAAAACACGACCACTTCTTGACCATTCTCCAGTTCAGCCGAAGGATGGCGGAAAACCGTCAGCCAGCGGAAGAGGACGTCCTCACAGAGGATACAAATACAAAAGAGTTGCAGCTACTAAAAATAAAGGATCTAAATGAACAGCTGCTGCTTATTTCGAGTCTAGCAGAAAAAAACATTCGTCCGTATATCACAGAAATGGCTGACTATCTAAAAGATGAAACGGGGCACCCGTTTCTTAAAACTATGCTATTAACTCTTTTAAAAGAGCAAGAAGTTGATAAAGAATTTGTCGTCAGGAAGTTTTCTGAGGAAGAGACCTTTCATTTAGGCAGTCTGCCAGAGGTGAGAGTACAGCCCAAAATGAATCAGGTGAAGGAACTACTAGAGACGCAGTTATTGAGCAATAATCCTGTGCTTTTTGAACAAACCATCGGGATGGTGGAACGAATATTTTTTATCAGCTATCCTTTTGATCTTGAACCAAAGAGCCCTGCGGCATGGGCAGCTGCCTTCCATTTGTTGGCGGAAAATTATCTTGGTATGGACGGGGAAATAGAAGAAGTCTCAGATGATTATCAGGTTTCCTCTGATGAAATTATTCTGGCGAGAGCGAAAATAGAAGAATTTGATAAAATTTCTTATCCTAATATATAGGCTTCGCTGTTGAAAGAAAACAATCCTGTGTTATAATGTAGGGGTTGCATTGTGTAAAAAAATATATTTTACATTTAAAAATGGAAGATTGGCTTGATGGACAAGACATTTTCCGACTCAATTCGTTAAGAATGATATGAGAATAGATTTGTTGGAGGGAAAAAAGGTATGACAGTAAAATGGGAAAAGTTAGAAGGAAACCGCGGCGTCCTTACAGTTGAAGTAAGTGCTGAAGAGGTAACAAAAGGTCTAGACGCAGCATTCCAAAAGGTTGTTAAAACAGTAAGCGTTCCTGGCTTCCGTAAAGGTAAAATGCCTCGTGGAATGTTTGAAAAGCGCTTTGGCGTAGAAGCACTTTATCAAGATGCATTAGATTTCATTCTTCCAGAAGCTTATGGAAATGCAATCGATGAATCAGGAATCGAGCCAGTTGACCGTCCTGAAATCGATATCGAGCAAATGGAAAAAGGCAAAGAGCTTATCTTCAAGGCAACTGTAACAGTTAAGCCAGAAGTAACATTAGGCGACTACAAAGGCCTAGAAGTTGAAGAACTAGATACTAACGTAACTGACGAAGACGTTGCTAATGAATTAAAAACTCTTCAAGAGCGTCAAGCTGAGTTAGTTGTAAAAGAAGAAGGAACTGCCGAAAACGGTGATACAGTTGTTCTTGATTTCGAAGGATTCGTTGATGGCGAAGCTTTCGAAGGTGGAAAAGCTGAAAACCACTCATTAGAATTAGGTTCAGGTTCTTTCATTCCTGGCTTCGAAGAGCAATTGGTTGGAGTAAAAGCTGGTGAGTCTAAAGATGTTGAAGTAACATTCCCTGAAGAATACCATGCTGCTGAGCTTGCTGGTAAGCCTGCTGTATTCAAAGTGACTGTTCACGAAATTAAAGGTAAAGAACTTCCTGCATTAGATGACGAGTTTGCTAAAGACGTAGATGATGAAGTTGAAACATTAGATGCTCTTAAAGAAAAAATCAAAACTCGTTTAGAAGAAAGCAAAAAGCATGAAGCAGAGCACAACCTACGTGATACTGTAGTTGAAAAAGCTGCTGCAAATGCAGAAGTTGAAATTCCAGAAGTTATGGTTACTAACGAAGTAAACCGTATGCTTCAAGAATTCGAACAACGCTTACAAATGCAAGGTATGAACCTTGAACTTTACTTCCAATTCTCTGGTCAAGACGAAAATGCATTACGTGAGCAAATGAAAGAAGAAGCACAAACTCGCGTGAAAGTTAACTTAACTTTAGAAGCGATTGCTAAAGCTGAAAACCTTGAAGTAACTGACGAAGATGTGAATGCTGAGCTAGAAAAAATGGCTGGTATGTACAACATGACAGTTGATTCAATCAAACAAGCTCTTGGCGGCGCAGAAGGAATCAAAGCAGATCTTAAACTGAAAAAAGCAGTTGACTTTCTTGTTGAAAACAAAAAATAAAATGATCTTATAATCATTTAAAAAACAAGGTGCGATTTTTATCGTGCCTTGTTTTATACATTTTTCTCATTACATATTATAATAAGGACAGGGAAACCTGTTTATTATCCAGCTGTGTTTCGCAGCAGGAGATATTTTTATTTTTCAATGGGCAGGAAATAAAGCAAACGAAGGCGAATAATTAATTTCCAAACAGTTTTAAGACTTAACTTTAGTAATTATGGTTAAGATGAAATGGGTACATAGTTTTCATGATTTACACAAACAAAAGCATAAAGAAAACATATTAGCGTAAAGCGTTTTATTTCCAGTCCGTTGGCTTCATGTGTTACAATGCAAAATACATACCATTGAATAGTAAGAAAAATTAAGAATTTTTGTTTGTGTAATTCACCGTTTCAAATAAGGGTCTAACACGTTTTAAGGGGTGAAAGAATTGTTTAAATTTAATGATGAAAAAGGGCAGTTAAAGTGTTCTTTCTGTGGTAAAACACAGGATCAAGTACGTAAATTGGTTGCCGGACCGGGAGTTTATATATGCGATGAATGTATTGAGCTTTGCACAGAAATCGTAGAGGAAGAGCTTGGAACGGAGGAAGAAGTAGAATTTAAAGATGTTCCAAAGCCAAAGGAAATCTGTGAAATTCTTAATGAGTATGTCATCGGTCAGGACCAGGCGAAAAAGAATCTTTCCGTTGCAGTATACAATCACTATAAGCGAATCAATTCTAATAGCAAAATTGATGATGTAGAGCTTTCAAAGAGTAATATTTGTATGATTGGACCTACTGGTAGCGGTAAGACATTATTGGCACAAACATTGGCGCGCATTTTGAACGTTCCATTTGCCATTGCGGATGCTACTTCTTTAACTGAAGCTGGATATGTTGGGGAAGACGTAGAGAATATCTTATTAAAATTGATCCAAGCTGCTGATTATGATGTAGAAAAAGCAGAAAAAGGAATCATTTATATCGATGAAATTGATAAGATTGCCCGTAAGTCAGAGAACCCTTCAATCACAAGAGATGTATCTGGTGAAGGCGTTCAGCAGGCACTGTTAAAAATTCTTGAAGGTACGGTTGCAAGCGTTCCGCCACAGGGTGGCAGAAAGCATCCACACCAAGAATTTATCCAAATTGACACAACAAATATTCTATTTATTTGCGGTGGTGCATTTGACGGAATCGAGCCAATTATTAAACGCCGTTTAGGCCAAAAAGTCATTGGATTTGGTTCAGATGTGAAGCAAGTAGATGTTTCTCAAAAGGAACTTCTTTCAAAAGTATTGCCAGAAGACTTACTTCGTTTTGGATTAATTCCAGAATTCATTGGTCGTCTTCCGGTTATTGCTAGTCTTGAACAGTTAGATGAGGCAGCATTAATTGAAATTTTAACAAAGCCTAAAAATGCGCTTGTTAAACAATATCAAAAAATGCTTGAAATCGACGATGTTGAGCTAGAATTTGAAGATGGCGCATTAGTGGAAATCGCAAAGAAAGCAATTGAGCGGAAAACCGGTGCCCGTGGTCTTCGTTCAATCATCGAAGGAATCATGCTAGATGTTATGTTTGACCTTCCTTCACGCGAAGACATCACTAAATGTATCATTACAAAGGAAACTGTTTTAGAGAACAGTGTTCCAAAATTAGTATTAGAAGATGGAACGGTTGTTGCAGAAGAAAAATCTGCATAAACGATTGATGACCCGGCGGAATGCCGGGTCTTTTTATATTTAAATGGTTTATTCCTCCCTTCAGCAGGAAATACTTATTAATATATTGTGAGTATCAAGGAAGTAGGAGGGAATTGTATGAGTTGGACGGGGATCGCCTTATTTATACAGCTATTTTTCGGAATTATAATTGGGCTGTATTTTTGGAATTTGCTGAGGAATCAGCGTACACAAAAAGTGTCTATTGATCGGGAATCCCGTAAGGAAATGGAACAGCTCCGCAAAATGCGATCCATTTCATTGACTGAACCATTAGCAGAAAAAGTTCGTCCTACAAGCTTCAAAGATATTGTAGGTCAAGAAGATGGGATTAAATCATTAAAAGCAGCCCTTTGCGGACCGAATCCGCAGCATGTCATTATTTATGGACCTCCAGGAGTGGGGAAGACCGCTGCAGCCCGTCTCGTTTTAGAAGAAGCAAAAAAGAATCAGAAATCACCATTTAAAGCTTCTTCTGTGTTTATCGAGTTAGATGCTACAACAGCTCGTTTTGATGAAAGAGGAATTGCGGATCCTTTAATAGGTTCTGTTCACGACCCTATTTATCAAGGGGCAGGGGCAATGGGACAGGCGGGTATTCCGCAGCCAAAACAAGGGGCAGTGACAAATGCGCATGGCGGGGTACTCTTTATTGATGAAATCGGTGAATTACACCCAATTCAAATGAATAAGCTTCTAAAAGTTTTAGAGGATCGTAAGGTTTTCTTGGAAAGTGCCTATTATCATGAGGAAAATACCCAGATACCAACACATATTCATGATATCTTTAAGAATGGTCTTCCTGCCGATTTCCGTTTAATTGGCGCCACCACTAGGACACCGAGTGAGATTCCCCCTGCGATTCGTTCCCGCTGTATGGAGGTTTTCTTCCGTGATTTAAATCAGGAGGAAATCATTGAGGTGGCAAGGAAAGCAGCTGAAAAAGTAAAGCTGCAAATCAGTGAAACTGGAGTCAATACCTTATCTACATATGCAAGAAATGGCCGTGAAACGGTAAATATGATTCAGATTGCCGCGGGACTTGCCATTACAGAGGACCGTAATTATATCAAGGATGAAGATATTGAGTGGGTGATTCATTCCAGCCAGATGACACCAAGGATGGAAAGGAAGATTAATGATTTCTCCCATGTAGGTCTTGTGAATGGACTAGCAGTATATGGACCTAACTCTGGCGCATTGCTTGAAATTGAGGTAACGGTCATCCCGGCAAAAGAAAAAGGATCGATTAATATAACCGGTATTGTGGAAGAAGAGAGCATCGGTGGTCAAGGAAAATCCATTCGTCGCAAGAGTATGGCCCGTGGATCCATTGAAAATGTAATTACGGTTTTGCGCTCTATGGGTGTTCCGGCAAATGACTACGATATTCATGTCAATTTTCCTGGTGGAGTTCCAATTGATGGACCATCTGCTGGTATCGCTATGGCAACCGGGATTTATTCCGCTATCTATAAAATCCCGATTGACAATACTGTTGCAATGACGGGTGAGATTAGTATTCATGGGAATGTAAAGCCGATTGGCGGCGTGTATCCAAAGGTAAAGGCAGCCAAAAAGGCAGGAGCGAAAACGGTCATCATCCCAGAAGAAAACATGCAAACCATCCTGAACGAAATCGATGGCATCACCATCGTGCCAGTAACCCATCTACATGAGGTATTCGAAATTGCCCTCGTCCAATCATTTAGTAAACATGAAGCAATCCCGGCGGCAATCGAATTAACAAAGAAGGAATCGATTTAATATCTATAAAAACTTCGGTTTGGTTTTTTAAAATCAAACCGGAGTTTTTTATTGCTTATTTTTAAAAACAAATCCAAAATGAAACTAGGAAGATTTCCTTACGTTTGGGGAAAATAAATACTATAACGGAAAAAGAGATGTCGAATCTCTAAAAATAGACACCATTTTATAAATACGTTAGAATTGTACAAAGACTAATCTGCTTTCAATAGTAGGAAAACTAGGATTGCATGTGGAGGTGCATTATATGGCGGAAAAGAACGAATTGATCGTCCCCCTCCTGCCACTTCGAGGATTGCTTGTTTATCCGACAATGGTCCTGCATTTAGATGTAGGACGTGAAAAGTCGGTACAGGCGCTCGAAAAAGCAATGGTTGATGACCATTTAATTTTTTTAACCACTCAAAAGGATGTATCAATCGATGATCCATCAGAAGAGGATATATACAAAATTGGTACGTTAACAAAAGTGAAGCAAATGCTTAAGTTGCCAAACGGAACCATTAGAGTGCTGGTAGAAGGCTTAAACCGTGCGGAAATTGTGTCTATTTATGACGAAGACGATTATTATGCGGTAAGCGTGATGACGTATGAAGACCCTGACACGAAGGATGTCGAAGATCAAGCCTTGATGAGAACGATGCTTGATTATTTTGAGCAATACATAAAACTCTCTAAGAAGATTTCAGCAGAAACATATGCCTCAGTAGCTGATATTGAGGAACCTGGTAGAATGGCGGACATCATTGCGTCTCATTTACCAATCAAGCTGAAGGAAAAGCAAGAAATCCTTGAGACCACTGATGTCAAGAAGCGTGTGAACCGTGTCATAGATATCATTCATAATGAAAAAGAAGTGCTTAATCTGGAAAAGAAGATTGGGCAGCGGGTCAAACGCTCAATGGAACGTACACAGAAAGAGTACTACCTTCGTGAGCAAATGAAAGCTATTCAAAAAGAATTAGGCGATAAAGAAGGCAAAACCGGCGAAATTGCTGAGCTGACGAAAAAGATTGAAGAGGCTGAAATGCCTGAACATGCGAAGAAGGCTGCTTTAAAAGAACTTGATCGCTATGAGAAGGTTCCATCCAGCTCCGCAGAAAGCGCAGTGATTCGTAATTATATCGATTGGCTGATTACGATTCCTTGGTCGAAAAAGACAGAGGATGATATTGATATCCGCCGTGCAGAAAAAGTATTAAATCAAGACCATTATGGATTGGAAAAGGTCAAGGAGCGTGTGCTGGAGTATTTAGCGGTGCAGAAACTGACTAATTCCTTGAAGGGACCTATTCTTTGTTTGGCTGGACCTCCGGGAGTAGGTAAAACCAGTCTTGCCCGTTCTATTGCTACGTCACTTAACCGTAACTTTGTCCGCGTATCGCTTGGCGGTGTGCGTGATGAATCTGAAATTCGCGGTCACCGAAGAACCTATGTAGGTGCGATGCCAGGACGAATCATCCAAGGGATGAAAAAAGCAGGAACGATTAACCCTGTCTTTTTACTAGACGAAATTGATAAAATGTCTAGCGACTTCCGTGGAGATCCATCCTCCGCTATGCTTGAAGTGTTAGATCCTGAACAAAACCATAATTTTAGCGATCATTACATTGAAGAAACCTATGATTTATCAAAAGTTATGTTTATCGCAACGGCTAATAATTTGTCCACCATTCCAGGTCCTTTATTAGACAGAATGGAAATTATTAATATTGCAGGCTATACAGAGATTGAAAAAGTTCATATCTGTAGAGATCATTTGCTGCCAAAGCAAATTAAAGAAAATGGACTGTCAAAAGGAATTCTTCAAGTACGCGATGATGCAATTATTAAAGTGGTTCGTTATTATACTCGAGAAGCCGGCGTTAGAAGCTTGGAACGTCAAATGGCAACAATTTGTAGAAAAACAGCAAAAATCATTGTTTCTGGTGAGAAGAAGCGAGTAGTGGTTACGGAAAAGAACCTTGAAGAATTTTTAGGAAAACCAAGATTCCATTATGGAATGGCGGAAACGGAAGACCAGGTAGGAGTTGCTACTGGCTTAGCTTATACGACAGTTGGAGGCGATACCCTGCAAATTGAGGTTTCGTTATCACCTGGAAAAGGAAAGCTAGTGCTAACAGGTAAGCTGGGTGATGTCATGAAGGAATCTGCTCAAGCTGCATTTAGTTATGTACGTTCGAAGGCAACCGAGCTAGGTATAAAAGAAAATTTCCATGAAAAGTATGATATTCATATTCACGTACCAGAAGGAGCGGTTCCGAAGGATGGACCTTCCGCAGGAATTACGATGGCTACCGCGCTTATTTCGGCATTAACGGGCAAACCGATTAGACGTGAGGTAGGAATGACAGGCGAAATTACCTTAAGGGGAAGAGTGCTTCCAATCGGCGGCTTAAAGGAAAAATCCTTGAGTGCCCATCGTGCGGGTCTGACAAAAGTCATTCTTCCAAAGGATAATGAAAAGGATATCGAGGATATTCCTGAAAGTGTAAGGAATGAATTAGAATTTGTCCCTGTGTCCCATCTGGATGAAGTGTTAAAGCATGCCCTGTTAGAAGGAGATACACAATGAAAGTTGTAAGTTCAGACATTGTCATCAGTGCAGTAAAGCCAGAACAGTATCCAGAAACCCATTTGCCTGAATTTGCTCTTGCAGGGCGTTCAAACGTTGGAAAGTCTTCCTTTATTAATAAGATGCTAAACCGAAAAGGATTAGCCAGGATTTCGTCTAAGCCGGGTAAAACACAAACGTTAAACTTTTTCCTTATCAATGAAATTCTCCATTTTGTTGATGTCCCTGGCTACGGATATGCCAAGGTGTCGAAGACAGAGAGAGCTGCATGGGGGAAGATGATTGAAACGTATTTTACCACTCGTGAGCAATTGCGGGCAGTCGTCCTAATCGTTGACTTGCGCCATCCGCCGACTTCGGACGATGTGATGATGTATGATTTCTTAAAACATTATGAAATCCCGTGTGTTGTCATCGCCACGAAGGCAGATAAAATTCCAAGAGGTAAATGGCAAAAACATTTAAAAGTAACACGCGAAACATTAGATCTTGATAAAAATGATCATCTTGTTGTGTTCTCTTCTGAAACCGGAGAAGGAAAAGACAAGACTTGGTCCATACTTGAGAGCTACATGTAAATACAAACAAAGAAAACCGCCTGGCAGGTATAGTGCAAGGCGGTTTTTTATTTATTTTAAGAAAGTACAAAAATCTTTGAGAATTGTCCAGCTCCAGCGCCTAGCCCCTCGGGTCAAATAACCTTCGGCAATAAAAGTCAAAAGGCGGACTTTTCTTGCCGAAGAACATTTGCCTGTCGGGGCTGACCAAGGCGCTTACGCTTTTCTTTGTTTATTTTTTCTTTTTTAGTAGAAAATATATACCAACAACAATTAACAGAGCGGGCCAAAATTTCCAGATAAAGCTCATGCCATTTTGTAATAAGCCAAAGTAGCCGGCAATTTGATCATAAAATAGCAGCAATACAGCTAATATGAGAAAAAGGAATGCTTGAAACAAGCCTGTATTTGTTTTTTGAAATCGGAGGAAAAAGCCAATTGAAATAATAAGAATGAGCATACCAATCGTATGGCTTGGCCAAAAGGACACATGACCGACTAGATGAAAATGGAGCCCAAAACCACTCATAATCACACCAGGAAGAATCGCTTCATATTCCTTCGCTGAATAGCCTTGACCTAAAAAAGCAATTCCTACAATTAACAGCAAGGTAGGCCATGTATAAAATTGTTGAAAAATAGTTATTCCTGTTTGCTGCAATAAAAAGTAAGCTCCGAAACCAATTAGAATAATCCCAGGAAAAATACGCTGATTTTTCATTAAAAAACACCACTTCCAATAAGGTTCACTTGAATCTATTCTATTTTTTTGATACTGTACTTAAGGAAGTAAAAAATTAGTCCTATTATTTTTTTATCATAACATATAGTTTCATTTTCTGTTCACATTTTTGGAGCAAAAGTCGAATTTGCTCGTGATATAATCATACTAGTTATTACTGTTAATGTACTATTAAGTGGGGGTGTATCTAACCAAATGCATATTTTAGTAATCGGCCTTAACTATAAAACTGCCCCTGTAGAAATCCGTGAGCGGTTAACATTTAATGAAACCGAACTTGTGGATGCCATTAAAAAGTTAAACACCAAGAAAAGCATCCTAGAAAATATTATCTTGTCTACATGTAATCGTACGGAGATTTATGCGGTCGTCGATCAGCTTCATACAGGCCGTTATTATATAAAAGAATTTCTGTCTGAATGGTTCGGCATGGAACAAGCGGAATTCTCTCCATTCTTATTTGTTTATGAAGACGATGGAGCCGTCGAGCATTTATTTAACGTGACTTGCGGATTGAACTCCATGGTACTAGGGGAAACACAAATTCTTGGCCAGGTTCGTACTAGCTTCATGCTGGCGCAGCAAGAGGAAACGACCGGTTCTGTATTCAATCACTTGTTCAAACAAGCGGTTACGGTGGCAAAACGAGGACATTCAGAAACGGATATCGGTGCCAATGCCGTTTCTGTCAGTTATGCTGCAGTGGAATTGGCAAAGAAAATCTTCGGTTCCCTTGCCAACAAGCATGTATTGATTTTTGGAGCAGGGAAAATGGGTGAATTAGCAGCCCAGAACTTGCACGGGAACGGGGTTAAAAAAGTAACGGTTATAAATCGTACGTTCGATAAAGCGAAGTCACTTGCCAGCCGCTTTAATGGAGAAGCTAAGACCTTAGCAGACCTGCAGCAAGCACTGATTGAAGCGGATATCTTAATCAGCTCCACAGGTGCAAAAGACTTTGTTATCACCAAAGAAATGATGGCTAAGGTAGAGAAAAAGCGTAAGGGCAAGCCATTGTTCATGGTAGATATCGCTGTACCACGCGATTTAGACCCAAGAATTTCAGAACTTGAGAATGTCTTTTTATATGATATCGACGATTTAGAAGGTATTGTAGAGGCAAACCTTCAGGAGCGTCAAAAAGCAGCGGCAAAAATTAGACTGATGATTGAAAAAGAAATCGTGGATTTCAAACAGTGGCTAGGAATGCTTGGTGTAGTACCTGTCATCTCGGCACTGCGTGAAAAAGCGTTAGCCATCCAAGCTGAAACAATGGAAAGTCTAGAAAGAAAATTGCCGAATCTATCCGATCGTGACCTTAAAGTATTAAATAAACATACAAAGAGCATTATCAATCAGCTTTTAAAGGATCCGATTTTACAAGCGAAGGAATTGGCTGCAAGACCAGATGCCGAGCAGGCAATGGACTTGTTTATGAAAATATTTAATATTGAAGAGCTTGTTGAAGAACAACATTCGAGAGTAGCCGAAGTTACCCCATCACCGGTTCTTAGACCGCAGGCTTCCTTTCAGTCATAAGGGGTACTTTCTATGTTTGACGTCTTTATGACAAGGCTTCATGAATTAACGGTTGTTCTATATGCCTTCAGTGTGTTGTTATATTTCTTTGATTTCATTCACCATAACCGGAAGGCGAACCGAATTGCCTTCTGGTTACTTGCATTTGTTTGGGTTTTACAAACGGTGTTCCTATTCTTCTATATGACTAAAACAGGAAGGTTCCCTGTATTAACTATTTTTGAGGGACTCTATTTTTATGCCTGGGTATTAGTAACATTGTCAATCGTAATCAATCACTTACTACGAGTCGATTTTATCGTCTTTTTTACCAATATCCTTGGCTTTACCGTTATGGCTATCCATACCTTTGCGCCGATGCAATATCATTCACAGATCATGGCAAAACAGTTGGTATCGGAACTACTATTAATCCATATAACAATGGCGATTCTTTCATATGGGGCCTTTTCACTTTCGTTTGTATTTTCAGCCCTTTACCTGCTTCAATATGATTTATTGAAACAGAAAAAGTGGGGAACACGGCTAGTAAGGCTGGCAGATTTAGATAAACTCGAAAGGTCATCCTACATAACAGCTGTCATTGGTGTCCCGATGCTACTCCTTAGTCTAATTTTAGGCTTACAGTGGGCCTTTCTAAAGGTACCTGGAATGCCGTGGTATGATATGAAAATTATTGGGTCGTTTTTATTGCTGACAGCGTACAGTATTTATTTATATTTGCGGATCGGAAAAAATCTATCTGGCAGGAAATTAGCCATTTGGAATACCGCTTCTTTTTTAATAGTATTAATTAACTTTTTCTTATTTGGTCGATTATCATCTTTCCATTTATGGTATTCATAACCCTAGGAGGCAGTCATGAGAAAAATTATTGTAGGTTCAAGACGGAGCAAATTGGCATTAACTCAAACCAATTGGGTGATTGAACAGCTGAAGAAGCTGGATCCCCGCTTTGAGTTTGAAGTAAAAGAAATCGTAACCAAAGGCGATAAAATACTGGATGTCCAACTTTCAAAAGTGGGTGGCAAAGGGTTATTCGTTAAGGAAATAGAACAAGCTATGCTTGATAAAGAGATTGATATGGCCGTTCATAGTATGAAAGACATGCCAGCTGTATTACCTGAGGGTCTTATGATCGGCTGTATTCCTTTCCGTGAAGACCACCGTGATGCTCTGATTTCGAGAGATCATGTGAAATTGAAAGATTTAAAGCCTGGTGCCATTGTGGGTACGAGCAGCCTTCGCCGCAGTGCTCAAATATTAGCTCAACGTCCGGACTTAGAGATTAAATGGATTCGTGGAAATGTCGATACAAGACTAGCAAAATTAAAGGAAGAAGAATATGATGCCATCATTTTAGCAGCCGCTGGGCTTTCTCGCCTTGGATGGGCAACTGACGTTGTAACTGAATTTATTGATGCAGATATTTGTATTCCGGCTGTCGGCCAAGGGGCATTATCTATTGAATGCCGTGAGGATGATAAGGAATTACTAGAACTATTTGAAAAATTCACTTGTAAGAAAACAGAAAGAGCGGTTCATGCAGAACGTGCCTTCCTGCAAAAAATGGAGGGTGGCTGCCAGGTGCCGATTGCCGGCTTTGCCCGTGTGGATGAAAATGACGAAGTCGTGTTGAATGTACTCGTTGCTTCTCCAGAAGGTCAAGAGATCTATAAAGAGGAACTAAGAGGCCAAAATCCGGAAGAACTTGGTGTGCAGGCTGCTGATTTATTAATTGAAAAAGGAGCCAAGGACCTGATTGAAAAGGTAAAACGGGAGCTTGAAGGTCGATGATCCAATCGTTGCCCCTGCTTGATAAAAAGGTTCTTGTTCCAAGAGGGGAGAGCCATGCAAGATCCTTTTCACAGCTTGTGGAAAGAGAAGGAGGGATTCCTATTGAAATCCCTCTTCTTGCCTTTCGACCCGTTGAACAAATCGATCGCCTTCAAGACTCCTTGAAGGCCCTTGATACATATGACTGGATTATTTTTACGAGCAATGTAACAGTTGAAACCTTTTTTTCTTTTTACAAAAAAGAAGTGGCAGGCGAAGCGTTTCCGAAAATCGCTGTGATCGGTAAAAAGACGGCAGAGGTCTTAATGGAAAAAGGACTGACTCCTGCATTTATCCCATCTACATATGTGGCAGAGGTTTTTGTGGAGGAGTTTCAGCCCTATATCCAACGTGGGATGCGGGTTCTGCTTCCTAAAGGAAATCTTGCGCGGGAATACATTTCGCATGCTTTGACAGAAGTCGGTGCTGTGGTCGATGAAATCGTTATTTATGAGACTTATCTGCCCGGTGAAAGCCGAGAAAAATTGGCTAGAATGTTAGCTGGTGAACAGTTGGATATTTTGCTGTTTACTAGTCCGTCTACAGTGGACCATTTGATGGAGGTAGTAAACACGTTCGGACTCGAGCAACAGTTGAAAAAGTGTGTCATTGGTTGTATTGGGCCGGTAACAGAAAAAAAGCTTGTTGAATACGGACTGCCTGTTCATGCTTCGCCACAAGAATATACCGTTAAAGACATGATTAAAAGCACAATTGCTTATTTAGATAGGGAGGAAACATAAATGGAACTTCAATTTAAACGTCACCGCCGCCTGCGTTCTAGTGCCAGCATGCGCGCGCTTGTTAGAGAAAATCATCTGAAAGCGGAGGACTTTATTTATCCGCTGTTTATTTATGAAGGAGAAAACATTCGCAACGAAGTGTCTTCTATGCCGGGGGTATTCCAGGTATCGATGGATCATCTTCATGCAGAAATGGAAGATATCGTGGCTCATGGCATTAAGTCCGTTCTGTTATTCGGTATTCCTGCTACTAAGGATGCTTGCGGTGAACAAGCCTACCATGACCACGGGATCGTTCAGGTAGCGACTCGTTTTATTAAAGAACACTTCCCAGAAATCATCGTTGTAGCAGATACTTGCCTTTGTGAATACACAAGCCATGGACACTGTGGTGTTGTGGAAGGCGAGAAAATCCTAAACGATGAATCATTAGATCTACTTGTAAAAACAGCTGTTGCACAAGCTCAAGCAGGGGCTGACATTATTGCGCCATCTAACATGATGGACGGCTTTGTGGCTGCGATTCGTGCGGGTCTTGATGAAGCTGGATTTACAGAGATTCCGATTATGTCTTATGCCGTTAAATATGCTTCTGCATTCTACGGACCGTTCCGTGAAGCAGCTGAGGGTGCACCACAATTCGGTGACCGTAAAACCTATCAAATGGATCCTGCAAACCGCATGGAAGCATTCAGAGAAGCAGAATCAGATGTGGAAGAGGGCGCTGATTTCTTAATCGTTAAACCTGGTATGCCATATCTTGATATCGTTCGTGATATGAAAAATACCTTTAACCTGCCCATCGTTATTTATAACGTAAGCGGTGAATACTCCATGATTAAGGCCGCTTCTGCAAACGGCTGGATTGACGAGAAGAACACAGTCCTTGAAATGTTAATGGGGATGAAGCGTGCGGGTGCAGACTTGATCATCACCTATGCAGCAAAAGATGCAATTCGCTGGTTAAAAGAAGACCAATAATCATTTTTGAAAAGAGGGAAAAGGATGCGCTCGTATACTAAATCGATTGAAGCATTTAAAGAAGCCCAAAACCTGATGCCTGGCGGCGTAAACAGTCCGGTTCGTGCATTTAAATCAGTAAATATGGACCCGATTTTTATGGAAAGAGGAAAAGGGTCTAAGATTTATGATATCGATGGCAATGAATACATCGACTATGTTCTTTCATGGGGACCACTGATTCTCGGTCATACCAATGACCGTGTTGTAGAAGCAATGAAAAAGGTAGTGGAGCTTGGCACAAGCTATGGTGCTCCTACCTTGATGGAAAATGAACTGGCAAATCTTGTGATTGAACGTGTTCCATCTATCGAAGTCGTTCGCATGGTATCTTCCGGTACGGAAGCAACGATGAGTGCTCTTCGTTTAGCAAGAGGTTATACAGGCCGTAATAAGATCTTGAAATTCGAAGGCTGTTACCATGGTCACGGGGATTCTCTTTTAATTAAAGCGGGTTCAGGTGTGGCAACACTAGGTCTTCCAGACAGCCCTGGTGTACCACAAGGTGTAGCATCAAATACGATTACCGTGGCATATAACGACCTTGAAGGCGTTAGATATGCGTTTGAACAATTCGGTGATGATATCGCGTGTATCATTGTTGAACCTGTGGCTGGGAATATGGGTCTTGTTCCTCCACTTCCAGGATTCTTGGAAGGGTTACGCGAGATTACTTCCGAAAACGGGGCATTGCTCATTTTTGACGAGGTTATGACCGGCTTCCGCGTGGGCTACAACTGTGCACAGGGATACTTTAATGTAACGCCTGACATCACATGTCTTGGAAAAGTAATTGGTGGCGGACTTCCTGTAGGGGCATACGGCGGTAAAGCCGAAATCATGCGCCAAATCGCTCCAAGCGGGCCAATTTATCAAGCAGGAACTCTTTCAGGTAACCCACTTGCCATGACAGCCGGATATGAAACCTTGAGCCAATTAACTCCAGAACATTATGAGGAGTTTATCCGCAAGGGCGATCTTCTGGAAAAAGGCTTTAAGGCAGCTGCGGAAAAATATGATATTCCAATCACATTCAACCGCGCTGGTTCGATGATTGGTTTCTTCTTTACCAATGAAGAGGTTACTAACTTTGAAAAAGCAAAAACATCTAATTTAGAGTTCTTTGCTGAATACTACCGTGAGATGGCGGAGCAGGGTATCTTCTTACCACCTTCTCAATTCGAGGGATTATTCTTATCGACTGCCCACACGGATGAAGACATCGAAAAGACGATTCAAGCAGCAGAAGTTGCTTTTTCGAAGCTTAAATAATTTTGTTTTTTAGGGCACTCACCAGTTTTGGTGGGTGCTTTTGTAGTTCTCTGAGAGGTTCAGAATAGTGGTTGGCGGAAAAAATATATAATTTGGCGGAATTCCGGCTCAAGTTGGCGGAATAAATTCAAAAGTTGGCGGAATTCTGGACCAAGTTGGCGGAATAAATTCAAAAGTTGGCGGAATAATTACAAATTTGAGCGGTTCACCGTTCAAGACCTTGAATTTTCGATTTCTTTTTACTAACAACACGGTTTTTTATCATAAATAAATCCCTTCGTTCATAGAGTGAAAGTGACATAGTGATTTTGCGTGAAGGATACGAAAGGAGGAGTCGCTTTGTCCCAAGAGAATCAATCGTGCCTACGATTTTCTTTGGAGGAATCTTTGTGGTTTAGAAAAGGACAGGAAGTCGAGGAACTTCTATCGATTTCTCTAGACCCGGATATTACCATCCAGGAAAACGATCAGTACGTAACCATACGTGGTTCGTTGGAGCTTACCGGCGAATATAAAAGTTACGAAGCTAGCAATGAGGGTGGGGACGACGAGGTAACGTCCCAAAAGTTTGTGGAAAGGGTGGCTGAACGCCAGGAAGAAGGTACTTGTGAGTTTTCACATCGTTTTCCAGTCGATATCACCATCCCGAATAATCGGATTCAAAGCATCTATGACATCGATGTTCTCGTGGATTCCTTTGATTATGCAACACCAGAACGCAGTTGTCTCAAGCTATCTGCTGAGCTGACCATCAGTGGGTTATATGGCGCGGAGCAGCAGCAACAAGAAGAACAACCAGAGTATGAGGTACTTAACCGTTACGAAACAGAAGAAGAAGAGGAAGAAGAAGCAGCCATTGAACAAGCGGCTGTCCAAAGCACATACCAGAACAACTTTTTATTCGAAGCAGAGGCAAGAAAGCAACAGGAAGAAGAAAGTGTGGACGTTGTGCCGAAATTCCCAACCTTTAATTATCAGCCGTCAGCAGAGGAACAGGAAGAATATGAACCTGCATGGGCAAGAAGTGAGCCTAGCCAGCCGGTTGAAGTAGAAGAAGAAGTAGTGGTTGTTCATGAAGAGGCCGCACCAGAAATTGAGGTGGTCTTCGAAGAGGAAATCGTGCATGTAGAAGAAAGCTCCTCCTCCTCATCTGATGAACCACCGAAGGCGAAAAAGAAAAAACCAGCCAAGAAGAAGAGCATGACTCTCACTGAATTTTTTGCAAGGAAAGACGAAGCCTCTGACCAAGCGAAATTAAGAGTTTGTATTGTACAAAAAGGCGATACCGTAAATACCCTTGCAGACCGTTATGATGTAACGGTACAAAATTTATTGCGCGTTAACAATCTAGAACTCAATCAAGATGTGTACGAGGGGCAGGTCTTATACATCCCAAGTGCATTTGTAAGTAGATAATGAATCACAAAAGATGAGCGGGTTTTCTTTAACCTGCTCAGCTTCTTTTAAAAGCTAATTCGGCTTTTTCATTGAAAGAAGGGCGAATTCAAATGAATGAGACCAATCGAGTACAACAACTGGCACCAATTTTACAAAACTATTATATAGAACCTCATTTTGTTGAGGATTATGGGACGGTTCAAAAAATTTACTCTAATAAAGGAACGTTTGCCTTAAAGAAAATCAATCCTGCTATTGGGACCGATTTCATTCGTCATGTGCATCTTCTTTACCAAAAAGGGTTTAATCGAATCGTGCCAATTTATCCGACGATGGACGGCAGGTATGCCGTACTTCACGAGAATGAATTGTATTATCTGATGCCCTGGATGTCCAATGATGTAACAAGTAATCGTGAAACCACCAATCAGCAATTATTTCGCGAATTAGCAAGGCTCCATACCCTTTCAGCGAAAGAAGTCACGGTCAATAAAGAAGAACGAACAGAGCATTATGAAAAAACGATTCAGCAAATAGAAAAACATCAAGAATTCCTTGATGGCTTTATCGATCAATGCGAAAAAAAGACCTACATGTCACCGTTTGAACTGTTGTATTGCATGTATTATAACGAAATAAGCCAGGCGCTAAGGTTTTCCAAGTCAAAGTTTGAAGAATGGTACGAAAACACTAAGGATACTGAAAAAGCTCGCATGGTGATTACTCACGGGAAATTAGCTGCCGAGCATTTCTTATTCGATGATCGCGGGTACGGCTATTTCATCAACTTTGAGAATGCCCGATATGGTTCGCCCATCCATGATCTGCTTCCGTATCTTTCTCGTGCCATCAATACGAGACCGAAGCGGAATGATACAGCAATTGACTGGGTGTATCATTACTTAAAATACTTTCCATACAAGCCGGATGAGAAGCTATTATTCTTCAGCTATTTAGCACTTCCGATACCGATCATTCAGGTGGCGGAAAGCTATTACCGCAAGCAGAAGCCAAAGAATGAATTGAAGTATGTGACCCAGCTGCAACATAAGTATTGGCATTTAAAGAATTCGGAGTATATTGTGATGAAAATGACGGAAATCGAAAATGCACAGAAAGCAAAAGAAGGAGCCCAGCAGCAGTCATAACTCTGCAAGATGGGCTCCTTAAATTATGTCAAAATAGATAGAAACAGCAATGACAAGAAAACAGGTTAATAGCAATACATCAAAAATAGTTGGTAAAAGCAACGTCCGGATAAATTGAAAAATAGTAAACGGAACAATCAACTGGGCTGCAATCCTTCGGCACGTAATGAACCAAGGCTTGTATTTGTACTTATGAAAATTCCTCTTCATCCCAGAACCTCCCCATTGGGATTTGACTTTTGTTTATGTATATTCAAGCACCCACCCAGTTTGTGCCCCAAAAAATAAATAATTTACTTCAAAAAAATATAGAAATTAAGATTAAAATTGAAAAGTTTTGTAAGAAATGGAATAATTAAAAATAGTTCTATTGACACAATAAAGGGAGTTCAATTTAAGATGTATTGGTTTATCATCATGTTTCCATTACTAATTTATCCTTGGGGCTTTGATCCCTACTACACCACAATTAAGACTGATTACTTGTATCTTTTTGTAATTGGTACTTGGCTTTATCTGCTTTTTAAAAGGAAGTATCGTTTGCTTTTACCAGCGAAGAGGGATTCAGCGGTTGAATTAACTCTGCTTATCTTATTAGTCTTAATTGAGATTTCTACTGCATTGTCAAAATACACGTACACAGCAGTGCATGGTTCATTGGATCGTTGCGAGGGGCTTATTACATATTTTTGTTATTTTAGTGTTTTTCTTTTTTCATATAGACTAATAAATATTAAGAAAGTAACTACACTTTTCTCAGGAATAGCAGCAGTCTCTTGTGTTGTTTCCATCTATGGCATACTACAGCATTATTCATTGGACTTTCTACCTAGAAATAGCGCAATGCGCAATTATACGGGTACCTATACTTTTTTTGATAATCCAAACTTCTTTGGATCGTACTTGGTTTTAGTGATACTTTTGACTCTGACCATCTATTTAACAACCAATCAGTCAAAAGCTACCTTTTTATACTTTATGACTATATGTCTAAGTTTTATAGCGCTTATTTTTTCTAACACAAGAAGTGCGTATCTAGGTGTATTTTTTGGAACTATAATTCTAACACTTTTTGTGGTGGTAAAAAGAAAATACCTTTGGAAAAGGTGGCTTACATTATTACTTACACTGGGCTTACTCCTCTTTGCTGTTAATATAACGGAAAATGGGTCTTATTTTAATCGAATCAACTCCGTAGTTACTGATTCGGTTAGTGTGGCATCAAATCAGAGTACAGGTCATGAAGGTTCATCAAGATTTTTTATTTGGAAGAAATCCTTGCCTCTTGTTAAAGACTATTTTTGGTTAGGTTCTGGTCCTGACACATTTGAATTTATTTTTCCAGCTACACCTAAAGAGCTTAAGGAATTTTTAGGGAATCCAAATACCAAAGTTGACAAAGCACATAATGAATACTTACAAATTGCCATTACCTTAGGGACACCTGCTTTATTGATTTATCTAGTTTTTATATTTTTAGTTCTTAGGAAAAGCTTTCATGCAGTAAGAAAGACACAAGGAACTGATTCCATTATTCTATATGGATTAATTGCGACTATTTTTGGCTATTTGATTCAAGCGTTTTTTAATATTAGTACTGTACCTGTTGCACCGATTTTCTGGTCTATATTAGGCATCTCCATGTCAAAAGCTAGCCTCCATCTTAAAAATGAAAAGACAAAAGAGGAAAAAATAGGAGACTATTATAGAAGCGCATAAAATAGGCTTGCATTCTCAGGAACCGTGCATACAGTATAAAAAATAAAAAAATTGGTTATCATTATTGACGTCAAACCCTTTTTTTCGGTAGTATAACTATATAATTTAAAAACAAAGCATAGACAGGGAAGAGTACGATGCCATCCTGCTTTTAGAGAGGGAAATCATTAGCTGAAAGATTTCCTAAGAGGAACATCAGAAGGTCGCCCTAGAGCTTCTTTAGCGAACGGATCCAATGATCCTATTAGTTGAAGACGGATGAAATCCGTTATCCCGTTAAGTGCCAATCCTGTTTTTTATGGATTGGAAAAAAGGTGGTACCGCGAAGCAAACTCCATTCGTCCTTTTATGACGATTGGGGTTTTTTGTTTTTCAGTGGAAAAACGGAAGTTCAAGAAGGAGGAAGTAACATGGAAACAAAAGAATTAACAATGCCAACGAAATACGATCCACAGACGATTGAAAAAGGTCGTTATGACTGGTGGCTGCAAGGAAAGTATTTTGAAGCAAAAGATGACGAAGGAAAACAACCTTATACCGTTGTTATTCCACCGCCAAACGTTACAGGTAAGCTTCACCTAGGTCATGCATGGGATACAACCCTTCAAGATATCGTTACACGTATGAAACGGATGCAAGGCTATGATGTTCTTTGGCTTCCTGGTATGGACCATGCCGGAATTGCCACACAGGCAAAGGTAGAACAGAAACTGCGCAGTGAAGGCAAAAGCCGTTACGATTTAGGCCGTGAAAAGTTTGTTGAAGAAACATGGAAGTGGAAAGAAGAATATGCATCACACATCCGTCAACAATGGTCAAAGCTTGGTTTAGGTCTTGATTACAGCCGTGAGCGTTTCACTCTTGATGAAGGCTTATCAGATGCCGTTCGTGAAGTATTCGTTACCCTTTATAATAAAGGCTTAATCTACCGCGGCGAATATATCATTAACTGGGATCCTTCAACAAAAACAGCCCTATCTGACATTGAAGTTATCTACAAAGATGTTCAAGGTGCATTTTACCATCTGAGATATACATTAGCAGATGGCACTGGATCGATCGAAGTTGCGACTACCCGTCCAGAAACCATGCTTGGAGATACAGCGGTTGCGGTACATCCGGAAGACGATCGCTACAAACATTTAATTGGAAAAACAGTTATTCTGCCAATCGTCGGCCGTGAAATTCCAATCGTTGCAGACGATTATGTAGATATGGACTTTGGTTCTGGAGCAGTAAAGATAACACCTGCGCATGATCCGAACGATTTCGAACTTGGTAACCGTCACAATCTTGAGCGTATCCTCGTTATGAACGAAGACGGCTCTATGAATGACAAAGCAGGAAAATATAAAGGCATGGACCGCTTCGAATGCCGTAAGCAAATTGTCAAGGACCTTCAAGAGCAAGGCGTTCTTTTCAAAATTGAAGAGCATCTTCATTCCGTTGGTCACTCCGAGCGTAGTGGGGCAGTAGTTGAACCATATCTATCTACACAATGGTTTGTTAAAATGCAGCCACTTGCTGATGAAGCGATAGCCCTGCAAGAGAAAGAAAATAAAGTAAACTTCGTTCCTGACCGTTTTGAAAAAACGTATCTACGTTGGATGGAAAATATCCGTGACTGGTGTATTTCACGTCAGCTTTGGTGGGGACACCGCATTCCAGCTTGGTACCACAAGGAAACAGGAGAAGTTTATGTAGGTCACGAAGCACCTGCAGATGCAGAGAATTGGGAGCAGGATAAAGACGTATTAGATACTTGGTTCAGTTCAGCATTATGGCCGTTCTCAACCATGGGCTGGCCTAATAAGGAAGCAGATGATTTCAAACGTTACTTCCCAACAGACGTTCTTGTAACGGGTTACGATATCATTTTCTTCTGGGTATCCAGAATGATTTTCCAAAGTATTGAATTCACTGGCGAGCGTCCATTTAAAGATGTTCTAATCCACGGACTCGTTCGTGACGAACAAGGTCGTAAAATGAGTAAATCTCTTGGTAACGGTGTCGATCCAATGGATGTAATTGATCAATACGGTGCAGACTCCTTACGTTACTTCCTATCTACCGGCACATCACCAGGTCAGGACTTACGCTACAGCACAGAAAAGGTAGAAGCTACTTGGAATTTTGCGAATAAAATTTGGAATGCTTCCCGCTTTGCTTTAATGAACATGGATGGATTAACCTACGAAGAAATTGATTTCAGTGGTGAAAAATCAGTAGCGGATAAGTGGATTTTAACAAGATTAAATGAAACGATTGACCATGTAACAAAGCTTTCGGAGCGCTATGAGTTCGGTGAAGTAGGCCGTGCATTATACAACTTCATTTGGGATGACTTCTGTGACTGGTATATCGAAATGGCGAAACTTCCATTATACGGTGAAGATGAAGCGGCTAAGAAAACAACTCGTTCCATCTTAGCTTATGTCCTAGACCAAACCATGCGTCTATTACATCCGTTCATGCCATTCATTACCGAGGAAATTTGGCAGAACCTTCCTCATGCGGGTGAGTCCATTACAACAGCTGCATGGCCAGAAGTTAAACCAGAGCTTTCCGATGAACAGGCTGCACAGGATATGAAGCTTCTCATGGAAATGATCCGTGCGGTACGAAACATTCGTGCGGAAGTAAACACGCCAATGAGCAAGAAAATTAAAATGCTGGTAAAAGCGAAGGACGAACAAGTTCTAAAAGCGATTGAAACGAACCGCAGCTATATCGAGCGCTTCTGTAATCCAGAGGAACTACAAATGGGCATCGATATTGAATCACCTGAAAAAGCGATGTCAGCGGTCATTACAGGCTTAGAAATCATTCTTCCGCTTGAAGGCTTAATTAACATCGACGAAGAAATTGCTCGTCTTGAGAAGGAATACGAGAAGTTAAATAAAGAAGTAGAGCGTGTTCAAAAGAAATTAAGCAATGAAGGCTTTATGAAAAAAGCACCTGAAAGTGTCGTTGCTGAAGAGCGTGCCAAAGAACAGGACTATCTGGAAAAGAGAGGCATTGTTGAAGCACGTATTAAAGAATTAAGAGGATAATATAAGTTGGTGAGGCGAATTCCAGATTGGAATTCGTCTTCCCTTTATAAAAAGAAACTAAATGGGGTGGCAGGAATGTTTACTACATATAAGGAAGCCCTTGACTGGATCCATGCGAGATTACGGCTTGGGATTAAGCCGGGTTTGAAGCGGATGGAATGGATGATGGACAAGCTGGGGTCCCCTGAATACAAGATCAAAACGATTCACGTAGGTGGGACAAACGGAAAAGGATCAACGGTCACCTATCTTCGCAATATTTTAGAAGCAGCAGGCTATAAAGTTGGTACCTTTACCTCACCATATATCGAGCAATTTAATGAAAGAATTAGTGTAAATGGAAAACCTATCTCGGATGAGGAATTAGTGCAGCTCGCCAATGTGATTCGACCATTGGCAGACGAATTAGAAGAAACAGAGCTCGGTGGACCGACTGAATTCGAAGTCATCACCGCTATGTCTTTTTACTATTTTGCCGAGATGGGCAAGGTGGACGTGGTTGTTTATGAAGTAGGATTAGGTGGACGATTTGACTCCACGAATATCATTCATCCACTAGCCTCAATCATCACAAATATCGGATTGGATCACACCAATATCCTTGGAAATACTTATGAGGAAATTGCCTTTGAAAAGGCTGGAATTATCAAACAAGAGATACCGATTTTCACCGCTGTCAAACATCCAGGAGCCTTAAAGGTAATTGAAAATCAGGCTGAAAAATTGAATGCTCCAATTTACCGATTGAACCAGGAATTCTCTATCAGCGGACATGAATCAATGGCAAAAGGCGAAGTATTCAACCTAACCTCACCAGTACAAACGATGAATGGGATTGAAATCAGTATGATCGGTCAGCATCAAACGGAAAATGCAGCCCTTGCAGTATGTGCCACGGAATACTTAAATCAAGAGGGCTCGTTTGCGATTTCCGAACAAGCCATTCGCGAGGGTTTAAAAAATGCCTTCTGGCCAGGAAGATTTGAAATCTTATCAGATAAACCGTTAGTTATTATCGATGGGGCTCACAATGAGGAAGGAATTACTGCCTTAGTTCATGAGCTGTCAACAAGATTTAAAGACCGTCATATCCATATCGTATTTGCAGCATTAAAGGATAAAAAGCTGGATGAAATGATTGCTAAGCTGGACAAAGTGGCTAATCAAATTTCATTTGTTAGCTTCGATTTTCCGCGAGCAGCGGCTGGAGAAGAACTAATGAAAATCAGCCAATCCTCTAATAAAGTAGCTGTAACGGACTGGAAAACCTATTTATTTGAGGAGATTCAGGAACTCAGTTCAGAAGGAATGTTAGTAGTAACAGGTTCCCTATATTTTATATCTGAAGCAAAACCATATTTATGTAAAAATTTGAAAAATATGACGATTTCTTTGTGACAAGCTATAGTAAAAATGGTAAAATGTTTTTATCTTGAATTAATGATAATTGAAGGAGGTGGGGAAGATAGCTGTTAAATCGCAAACTAAACAAGCGATTTTCCTTGTATGGTTTTTATTAGTTCCTGCAGGTCTGTGGTTTACCTATCAAGCTTATCCTCCTAAAATATCCGGACATTGGGTAGATTTATTGGCATTTTTGGTTTTAACATCAGTGGTTGCTTCCATGCCGATTGTCATTAATGAAATGTTCATCTTTTTAATTCAATGGGTGGCTTTGGCTACCTTTTTGCGGTTCGGATTATTTGTAGAAATCATCTTTGCTCAAATTGCAGTGGTCGTATTAGTTCTTAAACTTAGGATTCTCCGCAAGGGTGAGTTTTATCGCCTTCCACTTAACCTAATTATGTTTTTTCTGGTTTCTTTTTTTAGCGGTGTTTTATATTACTTTTTAGGTGGAAAAACAGAAGCTGGACTAGAAATTAATACTAATTTCTTATTATTAGCAGGCTTGTATGCTGTTGTAAGCTATACGTTAAATCAAGTGATTCTTGCATATAATTTGTATGTTATTTATAAAATTAATGATCCTTATTTTGGCAAAGAATTCTTTGTTGAGACGATTACAACAATTATTACTTTCCCAATTGGATTTGTCTTATATATTCTTTATAATCAGGTAGGCTTATTATCCCTCCTTTTTGTAGGCGTTCCGTTCGTCAGCTTATCTACAATCTTTAATCTATATTACTCTAGTGAAAAAATAAATGAGTATCTACAGAAGGCAGCCGAAATTGGGCACCAGATGGCTGAGAAGCTGGAAGTAGACGATGTGCTAGATTTATTCCTACAGAAATTAACTGAAATGCTTCCGGTTGACTATGCTTATATCCTTGAGGTTAGCGGTGATGAACTTAAATTGATTCGCCGAATTGAATCAGGAAATGCGCTGCCAAATGATCAGCATTCGATGAGCATTGATGAAGGAATAAGTGGAATGGTTTGGGCAAACCGAAAGGCCTTTTTATTTAAAGCAAAGAAGGAATGGGCCCAGTATTCGAATGGCTACATTGCACAAGATGCTGAAAGCATTCTAGGTGTTCCTATTATTAGGAGCAAAAAGTTAATTGGAGTTTTATTACTTGCTTCAAGAAAAAAGCGTGCATATGAAAAATCCCAGCTAATGATTATCGATATTCTTTGTTCTCATTTTGCTGTGGCGATCGAAAATGCCCGTCATTATGAACGAACAAAGAGGCAAAGTGAGCGTTGTTCATTAACGAATTTATTTAATTACCGTTATTTTGAAAATATGTTAACGGATGAATTTGATAAACTCACTCGTTTTGACCGCAAAATGCTTTCACTTATTATCCTCGACATTGACCACTTTAAAATGGTTAATGATACGTATGGTCATCAAAGCGGTAATGAAATCCTTTGTGAACTTGCTAGCAGGTTAAATAATCTGGTTGGAGGGCGCGGAACAGTTGCCCGATATGGCGGCGAAGAATTTGTTGTGCTGTTACCAGATGTATCGAAAGAAGACGCCTATCAAATGGCCGAACTGATCCGCCAATCAATTGCCAACTGGCCATTTAGCATTAGTCAGTCGTTAGATCAAAAAATGGAACAGGTGAGAATTACCGCTTCCATTGGTGTGGCGACCGCACCCGAGGATGCTGAAGATTCTCTGGCATTAATCCGCCATGCAGACCGTGCCCTTTATGTTGGGGCAAAGAGAGCAGGACGAAATCGGGTAGCTGAGTATTCTACATGTTAATATTGTTATCAGCAACCAGTTAAAGAAATATATTAAAAAGGTGTAATATTTTAGAAGAATATCTTCTAGAATATTACACCTTTTCTTATTTAAAGATTTACTTGCTTTTTAACTAAGGATAAATAACATCATTAATCATTGAATTTGTAATATTTCCCCATTCAATAGTGCTAGTTGTAGTAGGTGTGGGTATCTCAAAAGTGTTCCCACATTGGCTTTGTAACCAGGTTTTATCCGTCGTATCGGTAACATATTTGATATTACTATTAATAATTTCATTACCAGAGAAATCAAGAACTTTACCCTTAATAATTAAATGATCTTTTGAGTCAATAGTTAATTTAGAAGTCTTAATATTACCGTTAATACACATTTTAGAGGTAGAATCAATTTTTAATTGACCTGTTATTTGAGAGATAGTATTATTCGAAATTTCAGTTTGTGTTCTTGTCCCTCTGATATATACGTTTGAACTACTATTTAAATCAAGATGGCCATTTATAGTTAGCAGTCCGCCAATATAGAAATTCGTGTGATTTGTATTCTGTACATTGCTACCAATAGATAAATTCTTAGTCGTTTCTACTGTTACAGATGTTGAATTATTAAAATTACTTGCCATATTAAGGGAAGGTGCAAAAATCTGTAATGTATCTCTATTGTTTAAATTTCCAGTAAAAACTAAACCAACAGTTGAATAAATCTTTGAAACGTCGACATCATTATTACCAGTATAAGTTTTAGTACCATTAGTATTATTAGCTGTGTCTATTATTACATCAGAACATATAACATTTAAATTAGTATTACCATTTCTGCCATTTCCGTTGTTCCCATTATTTTTGCTTAGCTCTAAACTTTCTGGGTTTTTACAATTAACATCTACAATATCGGGTTTTGTAACATTGCCGAAAATAATTTCAGGCACATTACTTGCTGTAGACGTAACAATATTGATACTTGATAAGTTGTTAATTACCATTTCGACATTCAAATCTGTCTTGTCATTATTTTTTATACCCAAAACTACTAGCTTGATTTTCAATAAATCTCCTACAGAAGTAACATCAATTTTATTTAGGCCTTTGTCAAGGGTGAAGGAGGCGTTATCATCAACAGGTGATTGGTTAGGTATACTTGTAATTCTACTTTTTAAATTAGATTTTAGATAGGTGATTACATCTGATTTTGTTGTTAATTCCTTATTTTGTACTTTAACCTTGATTTCATCTTTTAATTTTTCGAAAATATCTTGAACGGCAACATCATAATAGGATACACCCATTTCAGCTAAAGCTACAGATTGCGAAGATTTTTCAACCACTTGATTTTGCTTAACACTGTTAAACGCTTGGCCCATGAATGCTAAAAACAAAACAGAAAAAACAGTTAATACTACTAATACAATAACAAGTGCATATCCCTGCTCGCCTTTTACTTGATTCATTAGTACCCAACCCCCTTCATTCGATAGAGATAAGACTTTGTTATTACTTTATTGTCGGGATTATTTTTGTCACTTGCAGTAAGTGTAATGGACACATCATTTTCATTTGGTTCTATTGTATTTGGTGATGTCCCTGTTCTTTTATTCTTAATATCAAGGATAAAATTAAAACAAATCTGTGAATGGTTAAATATCTGAGTGGGTTGTACAATGTCAATATTTTGTATTTTATCTCTCTTTTTAGAAATTACTGTAATCTCGCAGTTATTAGGGCCTGAACTAGATATTTCGTACACACTTGAAGTTTGATGAATTTTAGTTAAATTAGTAACAAGCAGGTTCATTTCTTGTAGCATTAGGTTTCTTGAGGTTGCTTTTTTTGAAAAATTTATCCCTTGAAAGAAAACACTCCAGATGATTATACTGACAATTGAAATTATAGTAATAGTAGCTAAGACCTCAACAAGGGTTAATCCACGTTCGTCTTTTTTCAACCACTTCATCTCCTAACTTTTACAAAGCCGTAAGTTTTACTTATGGCACTACCCGTTTTATTCAATTTAAATAGGATAATATCAATTTGATGTGCATTATATATTTTTGATTCTCTACTAGGAGTTTTCTTTATTTGTATGTTAACTAGATATTTTCCTTCAACTGATTCAAAATTATAATAATCTGCCCCTGGAATTGGCTTGTAATCAGGAATTACTCCGGCATCAGGATTTGCAAAAAACACATCTAATCTACTATCGTTTTGCCATTTAAGAAGTACATCTTTTGCCGTATTTATACCTTGGGTTTTTAAGTTGTTTTGGTTATTTAAGAAACCCATTTGTGGGAAAAAACTCATAGTTGTTAAAAGAATCATAGACAAAATGACTATTGATAAAAGAACCTCTAATAAGGTTACCCCTTTTTCCTCTTTTAATAATTTCATGTCAATCTTTCCCTTCTGGGGCTAATTTACTTAGTTAATGTATACATTTAATTAATTTAATAGACAACAAATGACAGAGAGCAGTAATTTTTCCCATAAAAGTATTTCATCCGCTTTTAAACCAATTAAAAATATTATACAATATTTAGTAGGCGAATTTTGTCTAATTTTTGTATAAAAGTAGAAAATCTTGATATAAAATGTAGTTTAATAGGATAATAGTCCGGATATAGGAAAGGGAGTTTTCGAATGCAGATGCTTTTATGGGCCATCGGCGCTACTTTAGTGCTATCACTAATAATAGCCTTTTTACCTATTGGTATCAATTTTAGAGGGAAAATTTTTGTTGTATTGGCGGCATTTGTGTTGGCTCTTGGAGGACTTACTGCAGTTGCGACTTTCCCAATGTGGCAGACAGCCTTATTATTGTTTTTACTTATCCTAGTTACAGCCTATATAATGGACAGCCGCTTGGGGTCTGTTATGTATCTTGAAACACAAGATGTAATTGATCATGAGGTTGACGAAGACGAAGAATCTTTTGTTACAGATACCAACATAGATGATCATTCAACTGAATTAGATTTACTAGATTCAAACTTAGATAGTGTAGAGTTATCACCTGTTATTAACTTAGAGAAAGCAGAAAATCCTATCATACATGAACAACCAGATTATATTGTTGAAAATGACGAAATGTTAGTACAGCCTCAAATGATAGTGGAAGATGAGCTAAACATAGAAGTAGAGTTAGAAGATCGTTCATTCCTAGATGAATTAATAGAAACTGACATAAATGGGCTAGATGAACAAAATGAACCAGAGGAGCTGGATGTGCTTACAGACCTACAGGACTTCAATGCTGGTACTGAAACTGAGGAAGGCTACTTAGCAGATATTGAAAGTTTACTATTAGAAGAAAGTGATGAACTTAACAAGTCAGAAGAAGAAGGATGGCTTGAAGAGATTACTACTTTTACACTCGAAACAAAAGAGGAAGAACCGAGTGAAATTGTACTAGAAGAAAATGATTTAGAAGAATTATTCCTTGCAGTTGAGGAAGCGGCAGCTGGAAATGAAGTGGATATAAAGGAAAGCAAATTGGAGAAAGAACTCAATTTGCAAAAGTAGAGTGTAGGAAGGGGGCGAAGATATGGTGAAAAATTTGCAATTCTTTAAATTATTTGTTGTTCTTTTGGTCTGCACAGCATTTATCTTTAGTTCCTCTCATTTCGGAGCAAAAGCGTATGAAAAATTAGCAAATGCTGATGGGAAATTCTCTGCGGGGACATCTATTGGTAACTTAGATATTTCTGGGAAAACGGACACTGAAGCAGCTAGCATGCTTGAAAAAGAGTACCTTGAATGGAATAAAAATGCGAAGTTTGAATTTCAATATAGCGAAAAAAGTGTTCCCTTTGATCTAAACCTGTTTCATCTTGACACTGAGTCAACGATCCATTCAATAAAAGACGGACAAAAAAATCCTGCTATTGTTTCGATTGATCTTCTGCAGTTGGAGGAGCAGGTAGCGATTCTGTTCCCAGAGCTAAACAGTAAGGAAGTAGACTTTACTAAGCTGAAAGCTGGTTTAGAATCAAAAGCATCTGCGCTTGAGAATGGAGCATATTCCTTTAATTTGTCTAACGATTTCTTGCTGGCAGGTAAAAAGGACATCATTATAAGTGAAGCAGTCGTTAAATTAAAGGAAATTTCAGACGACCTCCAGACAATAGTGGATAAAAGTCAGGAAATAAAAATTGCTGAAGGTGCTACATTTTCTCTCATGGAATTTGCTAAGAATCAGAAAATAGAGAAAGAAAATGCTTTAAGTGTTATTGGAACAGGAATTTATCAGGTAATGTTACCAACGAATTTTATTATTGTCGACCGAAACATCAGTGGTACACTTCCAGAGTATGCAGGTGTAGGTTTTGAAGCAATGGTAAACCCTGCTAAAAATATGGATTTAGTGATAACTAATCCCAATAAATCAAGCTATACCTTAGAACTGAAGTTTGAAAATAGTGAACTAACAGTAAGGCTAAAGGGTGAAAAGCTTCTATACAATTATAAAATTAGCAAAAAAGACGAACAACAAGTAAAGCCCAAGACGATTATCCAATACAGTCCTTCTTTGACCCCTGGTAAAATAATGGTCAAATCTGAAGGGGTTGATGGAAGATTCGTAAAGGTATACCGAGAAATGTACCAAGGAGAACAACTGCTTAGTACTGAATTGATCTCTGAGGATTATTATCCACCTGTCTATCGTGTTGAAATTCATGGCTTAACTGGAACACAGCAGGGAACAACCACCACTAGTGGAAGCCAGACTACTAATGGAACAAATCCTTCAACAGTAACGAGTCCTGATGGAAGTCAAACTACTTCAACATCCGCTACGCCACAACAAGATTCTGGTGTTGATGACCTTTGGGGGAAGCCAAATGAACAGCCTAAATAATCCAGAAAGCATTAAGAAGCAAGGGCGAAAGCGACTTGGAGACTTACTGATTGAAGAGGGGATTATTACACCTGAGCAATTGCAGGCTGCTATAAATGAAAAAGGATCGAATCAAAAGCTGGGTGAGGTTTTACTTCAAAAGGGCTATATTACCGATCAACAGCTCGCAGAAGTATTAGAGGTTCAGCTCGGAATTCCACATGTGAATCTGTTTCACTATCCTTTTGATACAAGTCTTTTTTCCTTGATTTCAAAGGAAACAGCAAGACGGAATCTAATTGTTCCGCTAAAAAAAGAAGGAAATAAAATATATGTTGCGATGGTTAATCCTATGGATTTTATCATCATTGACGATTTACGTTTATCAACAGGCTTCCAAATTGAAGCCGCGATTGCAACCAAGGATGATATCATACGGACTATTAACAAATATTATGATGATGACGAGGGGTTAGAGGAATTATTAGATGACCTGCCCTCAAATGAGCGGGGAAGAGATGAGGATGTAACCAATCAGGATTCTCCAATTGTTCGTCTGGTCAATCAACTTCTAACGAATGCAGCAATCCAAAAAGCCAGTGATATTCACATTGATCCACAGGAAACCAAGATCGTCGTACGCTACAGAGTTGACGGCGTGTTACGGGTGGAACGGGTTTTACCTCGTCACATGCTGAGTGTGTTAACGGCAAGAATTAAAATCATGTCCAATCTGGATATCACGGAACATCGGATTCCACAGGATGGACGGATTAAATTACATCTTGATTTTCATCCTATTGATCTCCGGGTATCAACGCTGCCTACTGTATACGGGGAAAAAATCGTTATGCGGCTATTGGACATGGGAGCTGCCTTAAACGATTTAAACAAAATTGGCTTTAATGCCCTTAATTATAAGCGGTTTAATCAACTAATTGAACAGCCTACAGGGATTGTTCTAATAACAGGACCGACTGGTTCGGGAAAATCTTCGACCCTATATGCGGCCCTAAATAAATTAAACAGTGAACAGGTTAATATCATCACAATTGAGGACCCTGTCGAGTACCAATTGGAAGGGATCAATCAAATTCAAGTAAACGCAAATGTCGGAATGACCTTCGCAGCAGGTCTTCGATCGATTCTACGGCAAGATCCAAATATTATCATGGTCGGAGAAATCCGTGATAAAGAAACAGCAGAAGTTGCGATTCGTGCCTCTTTGACAGGACACTTAGTATTAAGCACGCTGCACACAAATGATTCATTGGGAACCGTAACACGTCTGGTCGATATGGGCGTGGAACCGTTTATGATTGCCTCCTCAGTAACCGGCATTGTTGCCCAGCGCTTAGTACGAAAGGTATGCCGTGATTGTGCAGAAGAACAAGAACCTTCCTTGAGAGAAAAAGAGATTTTTGCCAGACGAGGGTTGAAAATCGATAAGATTACACGTGGAAAAGGCTGTGCTTCTTGTAATATGACCGGGTATAAAGGAAGGGTTGCACTTCATGAGGTATTAGTCATTAACGATGATATGCGTAGAATTATTATGAATGATAACTCCTTTCAAAAATTACGTGAAAATGCAATTAAAAATAAAACGATCTTTTTAATTGATGATGGCTTATTAAAAGTAAAACAAGGCTTAACAACAACAGAAGAAGTACTGCGAGTAGCCATTCTGGAGTAGGAGAAAGAAAAAATGAAAGAAAAAATTGATAACATTCTTCGGGCTGCCTTAGAATTTAAAGCCTCCGATATTCACATCACAGTAGGAGTACCGCCGGTCTTTCGGATCAATGGGGACATTAAACGGTATGGGAAAGAGATGCTGCTCCCTGCAGATACAGAGGAAATGGCCAAACAGATTATTCCGGAAAACCTTTGGGATCAATTTAAAGAAAAAGGGGAGCTTGATTTCTCGTATGGGATTCCAGGTGCTTCCCGTTTCCGTGTAAATGCATACCATCAAAGGAAAAGTGTCTCGCTAGCACTAAGGGTAGTAGCGTCGAAGACACCAACACTTGAAGACCTAGATTTGCCAGAAATCATCACCAAACTTGTAGATAAGCCACAAGGTCTTATTCTTGTTACTGGCCCAACAGGTAGTGGTAAATCCACGACACTTGCCTCTATGATTGATTATATGAATCGAACTATGAGGAAGCATATTATTACGCTTGAAGACCCAATTGAATATCTTCATAAACACGGAAATTCAATTATTGACCAAAGAGAAGTAGGTTTTGACACAAAGAATTATGCCAGCGGCTTAAAAGCAGCGCTCCGACAAGACCCTGATGTCATCCTAGTAGGGGAGATGCGGGATTTAGAAACAATCGGGATCGCAATTACAGCTGCAGAAACAGGCCACCTTGTGTTTGGCACGCTTCATACATCTAGTGCCCCAGCGACGATTAACCGTATTATCGATGTGTTTCCGCCAGCACAGCAGCCGCAAATTCGGATCCAGCTAGCTTCTGTACTAGTTGGAGTTATTTCGCAACGATTGTTTCCGACCGTTGATAAAAAAGGTAGAAGAGCGGCAACAGAAATCTTGGTTAATAATCCTGCGATTGCTAACTTAATACGTAATGAGAAGATTCACCAAATTCAAAGTACGATGCAAACCTCCCGCGCCCAAGGTATGCATACGCTTGAAATGAGTATTCGAGAACTGCTCGACCGTAATCTTATTCAGAAAGAAGCGGCCACAAGATATTTACAAGAAAAGATGATGAGTGATGCCTAGGTTTAAATATTCCGGGCGGGACAGGCAAGGGAAAAAGCAGGGCGTTGTAACGGCAGCATCAAGAAGAGAGGCTATGGTTAAACTTAAGGACGAGGGCGTTAGAGTAGTGGAGATGACGGAAGTTCCGGAAACCCTCATGACAATGGAACTAACCATTGGGAATCCAGTAAAGATGCAGGATTTTGTTATTTATTTACGGCAATTTGCTACCTTACTGAAAGCCGGAGTAACGATTGTCGAAGCTACGTCTGTTCTTGCTGCTCAAACAGAAAGTAAAGGCCTGAAAAGGGCGTTATTGGATGTTGAACAGGAACTACGGGAGGGGAATCCGTTTTCTGATGCTGTTACCAAGCATCCTAAAATATTTAATTCCATGTTTGTTAACATGGTAAAGGCCGGGGAAGTCAGCGGGAATATCGACGGTACGCTTGAACGCTTGGCTGAAGATTTTGAAAAACAACATCATACTAGGCAAAAAGTAGTATCTGCACTTACCTATCCACTAGTCATTGGAATTATTGCTATTTGTGCGGTTATCTTCCTTTTGGTTGGTGTAGTTCCTAAATTTGTAACCATGTTTGCGGACATGAATGCGGAACTTCCTGGGATTACAAAATTTGTTTTATCTACAAGTGATTTTATGCAATCCTTTTGGTGGCTTGTTGCCCTTGTTTTTATTGCGATTTATCTGTTTTTTATGTTTATGAAAAAAAATAAACAGTCAAAATACTATTTAGATTATGCACTCTTGAAAATGCCGATTTTTGGGAAGATGATGCAAAAAGGCCAATTAGCAAGAATGATGAGAACACTGAGTACTTTATTTTCAAGCTCTGTACCGATTCTACAAGCAATGTCTATTGTGGAAAAGGTTGTCGAAAATGAAGTGATTTCGAAAGTAATTAGAGATTCTCGAAACTCGCTTGAAAAAGGGCGCTCAATGACAGAGCCGATGAGTGCTCACTGGGCCTTTCCTCCTCTTGTGACCCAAATGATTGCCATTGGTGAGGGGACTGGGGCTTTAGACGCGATGTTATCAAAAATTGCTGAGTTCTATGAAAAAGAAGTAGAAGCAGGAACGGACAGACTAAAATCATTAATAGAACCGATTATGATCGTCTTTTTGGCCGCTATTGTAGGGGTAATAGTTCTCTCGATTATGATGCCGATGTTCTCGATGTTCGACCAAATGAGCTAATAAATGTACATATGAACGTAATATTACAAAATTGTAACTATTAAGACAAAAATCGATAAAAAACTCTTTTCAACTAGATGTCATTTATTGTATACTCATAGAGAAATATTACTAGGTTCATAGAACCAGAAGGAGAGTAAAAATGGTACAAGCACTAAAATTAAAAATGAAGGAACAAAAAGGTTTTACGTTAATCGAATTACTAGCAGTTATCGTCATTTTGGGGATTATTGCTGCAATCGCAATTCCTGCAATTACAAGTGTAATTAACAAATCTGACGCTAAAGCTGAGGCTCAAGACAAGGTACAAATAATTAATGCTGCAAGGATGTATGTAGCTAACGAAAAAGCTGATGCGACAGAGATTAAGAGATCCGATTTAGAGAAAGAATATCTAGACCGTATTGACACAGATGATGTTTTTGTAATTAAGGTTACTACTGTTGGAACTGGAGGCAAGGAATATACTTATTTTAGTAGTTCTACAGCTACGACTGGAGAAAAAGAAGCTGATCTTATTAAAGCTGCTAAGTAATGTTTTATAGCCTAATTTTTATTTATGGTCTCCTCCTAGGCTCCTTCTTCAACGTAGTCGGCCTAAGAGTTCCATTAAAGAAATCGATTGTGACACCAAGATCAGCATGTCCAACATGTGGGCATCAGTTGACACCATTTGAGCTTATTCCGGTTTTTTCTTATATGTTACAAGGGGGGAAATGCCGCGGCTGTCAGTCGCGGATTTCTCCTATCTATCCGACTTTTGAACTACTGACAGGTCTTATGTTTGCTGCTGCACCATACTTTGTTGGATGGTCTGGAGAATTATTCGTTGCTCTAACGTTAATTTCAATGTTTATGATTATCATCGTTTCCGATATTCATTATATGATCATCCCTGATAAAATTTTAATTTGGTTTGCAGGGATTTTTTTATTGGAAAGGATTTTTTTACCATTAACACCTTGGTGGGACAGCCTCTTAGGCGCTGTAACAGGGTTTGTACTTCTCCTTATTATCGCCATTGTCAGTAAAGGCGGGATGGGATTTGGCGACGTAAAGCTCTATGCCCTGCTAGGGTTTGTTCTAGGCTTTAAACTTGTATTATTATCCTTTTTTCTATCAACATTTTACGGAGCTGTTATTGGCGGATTAGCTCTGCTATTCAGGATCGTTAAAAGACGCCAGCCAATTCCGTTTGGACCATTTATAGCAGCCGGAACATTGACAGCCTATTTTTGGGGATTAGAACTGATCGATTTATACTTTCAAATTCTTTATTAAGGATTTTTATTAAGGGGTTCATTATATGGCATTTTCCCTCTTTTCAACAAAAAACCGAATAATCAACCTAGTAATAAATGACCACTCGATTCGTATTTTAGAATTAAAACAAGCGAATCCTCCTACTCCACAAAGGTGGTATGAACGCTTTTTACCACCAGGAATTATTACAGACGGAAAAATTGTCGATTTTGAATCGCTCTCAAACATACTTGAGGAATGTGTTGATGAATGGAAAATTCGACGACGCTTAATCCGTTTTATTGTTCCTGATCCACTTGTCATTATCCGAAAAGTCTCTATACCAGCAGATGTCCAGGAGGATGAAATCAAGGGCTATCTTTATCTAGAACTTGGATCTAGTATTCATTTGCCTTTCGAAGAGCCTGTCTTTGATTACTACACACTGCCGGATAATGGCAAGACAAAGGATTTGCTTTTATTTGCAGCACCAGAGCAGAATGTTATGGAGTATGTGGACCTTCTTTCTAGCTTAAAGCTAAATCCAGTTTCAGCGGATATTTCCCCGCTTTCATTGTATCGCCTGTACTATCATTTAAACCAAGCCAGCGAAAATGAGGTATTATTTACCGTCCAATTTGATATGACCAGTGTCAATTTGTGCATCTTTGATGAAACTGTGCCGTTAGTCATGCGTCATTTTTCATTGCCGTTTGATATGGATCAATGGGACATTACTAGAGATACCTTAGGGTTGATGGTTTGTAAATTTACAGGTGACCCAAACGAACTTGTCTTACAACTTGAAGATATCTTCCGAGAAATAAATAAGTTACTAGATTTTTATCGCTATTCTCTTAATAACGAAAAGAAAGATGTAACGAAGTTTTTATTAAATGGAGATCATCCAATGCTTCAAGCTATTTTTGATGAAATGAAAGATCGATTTGAAATTCCTGTGGAAATCATTAATTTTGAAAAGGAAGCTAAGAGTAAGTCAGCGAGCATGCCTACTAATTTAATTCTGCCGCTAGGTCTCGCTTTAAAAGAGGTGCACTAATGTTAGTAGAAATTAACTTGCTTCCTCAAAAAGAACCGAAGAAATTTAATATTCTCTATTTAAGCGCTATTGTTGTGATCCTGGTACTCATTGGTGGCCTATATTTTTGGCAAATCAAGTCAGTGAAAAGTGATATAGCATCACTAGATCAACGAATTACTATGACGAAGAAAATTACCACTAAACAGCAAGAAGATGCAAAAAAGAATGAGGTAACGACATCTGCAAGCCTATTAAAAGTTGCAGTGGATTGGGCTAACAGCTATCCAATAGATACGATTCCTGTCATGAGGCATCTAACATCATTACTGCCAGAGCGTGGATTTATCCAGACTTTTGCCTATTCAGAGGCTGGAACGGTGACACTAAGTGTACAATTCGATAATGCTCGAGAAGCTGCCTATTTCCTAGAAAGTCTAAAAGATTCAGATTGGATTACAGATGCCACTCTTAATTCTTTAACGATTTCTGAGACTAAGGAAACTACGGAAGGGACAGCACAAACAACTGCTCAAACTCCGACGGCAAGTACAGCAAACAATACTGGTGGACAAAACACAGGCAGTGCTGCAACGACGAGTACAAACCAACAAGGCACAACTAATACAGCTGGTACGAACCAAAATTCTGGTTCCGTTCAACAGAATAACCCTAGTACTACTACCAATCAAACAGCAGTAACAAATTCGAATACTACAGGCACAGTGGCGACTACTCCAGCTATCAAGCCTGATAAAAATATTCTTCCACGATATATTGGACAATTTGAAATTAAATTTAATTTAGAAGCAATAAAAAAATCGACTAAAAAGAGTAAGAAGGATGAGAAAGGAGTGACTGGTTCATGAAGCCACGCCTTTCAAAGCTTGATAAAATTATCATTGGAATCGGTTCTCTTTTAATCGTATTAACCATCGTCTATGCTCAGTTTTTCTCGTTAACACCCTTGAAGTCTGACTTAGGAATGAAGCAGCAGTCTTTAAGAACGGAAGAAAAGCTTTTAGATGTTGTTAGTCAGAAAAAATCAGAAACTACCAAGACTGAAGCAGAGGATACAACGGAGTTACAGAAAAAAATACCTGTCAAACCTCTTCAAGAGCAATTTCTCTTGGATTTGGAAAAAGCAGAAACCGTTTCAAATAGCAAAATTAAAACAATGAGTTTTTCAAAGGATGCGGATGTGATTCCTGCTACTGGACAGCCGGGTACAGAAAATACAGGAGCTGCTCAAGGAACTGTCTCAAACCAGAACAATACGAATCCTGATGGAGGGGTTAACCAAGCTGATCCTCAACAACAGGCAGCACCTACTGGCGGTTTGAAAAAGCTAACTGTTCAGTTACAGGTTGAGTCACCGACCTATGAAGATTTTGAAAAATTTGTTGATTCTTTAGAGTCATTAAAACGGATTGTTGTTGTCGAAATGATTAATTATACAGGGAGTCCAGAGGTAACAAGTTTAGGACAAGAGATTCCGCCATTTAGTTATAACCTAACGGTCTCGGCTTTTTATATGTCAGGCTTAACTGATTTAGAGGCACAGCTCCCAAAAATGGATGCACCTGCTGTAGCAAACAAAATAAATCCATTAAGTCAGTTTCCAACGACAGCACAAACGCAGCCTTAACTGCGAATTTACAAATAATTTGACGAAAGTCTACGATAACAAGACGACAAAAGTCTTGTTATTTTTTTTTGCACATATGTTAGGATGAAACCAATTAGCTATCGTAAGAGAGGAGTACGAAAAGTGGACAAGCCTAACAAAGGCAATACAATTAAGATTAAATTGAATGGAGAAAATAAGGACATCCTTGAAGAATCTCCAAAAATGGAAAAGGAAGCTAAACTAGAACAAACCACAAGAGTGATCAAAATAACCCCAACCCCTTCTGAATCGGACGGCTTTTTAGAGACGGCTGCAGCTCAAGAGCCTGTCGATGAGAGCTTCGATTGGATCATTCCTGAATCCTCTGACAATGATATTGTCGAATACAAGATTGCTAGTAACACAAAGCCGAAGAAAAAAGATCCGATTAAAATCACATCCTTTTCTGCCAACAGCTTAAAGAAAAATGGCAGGCCACTAGGCTCCATCATTATTTCAACAACCTTTGCGATCCTCATTGGCTTAACCTTTGGGTTCTTTATGCTTAAGCTGGTGACAGAACCAAGCAAGAAGGTTACAATTGCGCCCCCTGTTACGGAAGAAGTTAGCGGCGGCACTGAAAAGACCACATCCGCAGGAAAAACTACGACCGCTGTTCTCGAGCAATTAACCACCAATGTCATTCAAGGAGGCGTATTTTCCTCAAAGGACGGTGCAAAGGCGACAGCCGATCAAATCACATCAAAGGGCATTCCCTCTCAATTAGTGGAAATGGACGGTAAGCAATATTTATTTATGGGTGTGGCAGATACCATAACTACCGCGAAAACATTAGGGAACCAGTACAAAGAAAATGGAGTCCAAGAGGTCTTCGCCAAGCCGATATTAGTGGATGAAAAGAAGGTGGCAGATGTTTCGGAGAAGGAGAAGACCTTTTTAGAAGCTGCACCGACTATGTACCAGGCACTATCTATTGTGACTTCAAGTGCACTAGTTACGAAGTCTATTCCTGAAGAATCCACCAAGACATTGACTGCTTTAGGAGAGCAATTAAAGGTCAGCGGCTTAAAGAATGAGAAAGTTAAGAAGCTCCATGCGGAATTAACAGCTGCCGATGAAAAAGTGAAGGACTTCCAAAAATCAAAGAGTGAGAAAAGCTTAAGTGCCGCACAGCAGCACTTATTAAACTTCCTGTCAGTCTACTACTCTATGTAATCGACAAAAAAGCATATTTTCCGGGAAATGAGTTTACCATGAAAGCTTGTCCAAAAATAGGACAGGCTTTTTATCATGACAATAATTCTAATGCATAATTTGACAGATTTCCTCAAAATTTAATGATATAAAAATTGTTTGCTTCTATAATTTCTGATAGGATTAAATTGTATCTCCCTAATGAAGCAAAAAAAGGTATGGTGATCAAATGCAGAACCTCATTTTAGCCTCTTCTTCTCCACGGCGAAAAGAACTTCTAGAAAATCTCCGCTTAACATTCGCAGTCTCTAGCAGTGAAGTTGACGAAAGCTTTGACCCCACACTCTCCCCAGAGGAAGTAGTAATGGAGTTAGCTGAGCGAAAGGCACAGGTTGTTTTTAATGATAATCCGGATGCCTTTGTCATTGGTTCGGACACGATTGTCGTTGCGAATAATCAAATTTTAGGAAAGCCAGCTGATGAAGCAGAAGCCATTCGTACGCTAAAAACTCTTTCAGGTAGTCAGCATGAAGTGTTTACTGGTGTTTCAATTATGTCTCCAAAAGAAAAGACCCGTTTCTATGAGAAAACAGAAGTTTGGTTTTGGGAGTTAACGGAGGACGAAATCCGTTCATATGTGAAAAGTGGTGAACCGCTAGATAAAGCAGGTGCCTATGGAATTCAGCAACTCGGAAGTATGCTTGTCAAAAAAATAAATGGAGATTATTTTGCGGTTGTCGGTCTGCCGGTTGCAAGAACCATTAGGGAATTACGCAAGGCAGGCTACCAGTTACCGTATTAACTATTTGTGCCTTAACTCCCGAATAAAGGGAGGAAAAAAATGTCTACTGATACATTGATGATCCGTGATTTTCCACAGGATGAACGACCAAGGGAGCGTTTTATCCAACATGGCCCGCAAAGCCTATCCAATCATGAGCTCATTGCTATTCTGCTTCGAACAGGGACGAAGGATGAATCTGTCCTGCAATTATCCAATCGTCTGCTCAACCATTTTGAAGGCTTACGCTTATTAAAAGGAGCGACGTTAGAGGAAATCAAAGAAATTAAAGGGATTGGCCCGGCTAAGGCGATTCAAATACTTGCAGCCGTTGAAATTGGTCGGCGGATTTCTAATCTATCCTTTAATGATCGCTATGTGATTCGCTCACCAGAGGATGGAGCTAAGTATGTTATGAATGACATGCGCTTTTTATCTCAGGAACATTTTGTTTGTTTATATTTGAATACTAAGAATCAAGTCATTCATAAACAAACTGTTTTCATCGGCAGCTTAAATGCTTCGATTGTTCATCCGCGAGAAGTTTTTCGGGAGGCGTTAAAGCGTTCGGCTGCAAGCATCATTGCCCTTCATAATCATCCAAGTGGGGACCCGACACCAAGCCGCGAGGATATTGAAGTGACCAAGAGATTGGTGGAGTGCGGAAAGATTATTGGAATCGATCTTCTCGATCATTTGATCATTGGTGAAAATAAGTTTGTTAGTTTAAAGGAAAAAGGGTATTTATAACACTATTGTTTTATTTGACGTTACGATATAATATTAGTTATGATTTTTTAGGACTGCCTGTAACAGGTCCAATAAATAATTTGAAAAAAACATGATAAGTAAGGCGATTACCTGCCTATTGCTTTTTTGTATTTTGTATGTGTAGAAAGGGAGATACAACACTATGTTTGGAATTAGATCAAGAGACCTTGGAATTGACTTGGGTACTGCCAATACCCTTGTATATGTAAAAGGAAAGGGCATCGTATTAAGAGAGCCATCCGTCGTTGCCATGCAGACAGATACGAAAAGTATTGTCGCTGTTGGTAATGACGCAAAGAATATGATTGGACGGACACCGGGGAATGTGGTGGCCCTAAGACCGATGAAGGACGGCGTCATTGCTGACTTCGAAACTACAGCATCGATGATGAAACACCATATTCGTCAAGCTCAAAAAACAAATAATCCTTTCTCTGGCAAACCATATGTTATGGTTTGTGTACCTTCGGGTATTACAGCAGTTGAAGAGCGTGCAGTAATTGACGCTACAAGACAAGCTGGTGCGAAGGATGCCTACACCATTGAAGAACCGTTTGCTGCAGCGATTGGTGCCAACCTTCCAGTTTGGGAGCCGACGGGAAGCATGGTAGTAGATATTGGTGGTGGTACTACTGAAGTGGCGATTATCTCATTAGGAGGAATCGTAACAAGCCAATCCATTCGTGTGGCTGGGGATGAAATGGATGAAGCCATCATTTCCTATATTCGTAAGACGTATAACCTAATGATTGGGGAGCGTACGGCGGAGTCCATTAAAATGGAAGTTGGTTCTGCAGGTACACCTGAAGGAATCGACAACATGGAAATTCGCGGACGTGATTTACTCACAGGTCTGCCAAAAACGATTGAAATTACAGCTAAAGAAATTGCTGCAGCACTAAGCGACACGGTTTTTGCGATTGTAGAAGCAGTAAAAAATACTTTAGAAAAAACACCGCCAGAACTTGCGGCAGATATTATGGATCGCGGGATTGTGTTAACGGGTGGTGGCGCATTGCTGCGTAATTTAGACAGAGTGATTAGTGAAGAAACAAAGATGCCGGTCCTTATTGCTGAAAATCCATTGGATTGTGTGGCAATTGGAACAGGTAAAGCGTTAGACCACATCCACTTATTTAAAAATAAAGCGAAAGACTCAAGATAATTGGCAGAGTCTTGATATCTAGAAAAAATAGAGGTGTATAATCATGCCACAGTTCTTTTTGAATAAACGTCTGATTATTTTGCTTGTCAGCATTATTGTTCTCGTGGCATTGATTGGGTTTTCTTTAAGGGAGAGAAGCAAACTAACCTGGCCGGAGCAGTTTTTAAAAGACACTGCCGGCTGGGTTCAATCCCTGGTTTCAAAGCCTACTAACTATGTTGCCGGCTTTTTTGAAAATCTCCAGGACTTAACCAATACATATGAAGAGAATAAGGAATTAAAATCGCGGATTGAGAATCTTGTCAGCCTTGAAGCAGAAGTTCAAGAACTGAAAAAAGACAACAAAGAATTGCGTGACATTCTCGGTGAAAAAGAGACCTTGAGAGACTTGAAACCACTTCCAGCTACAGTTATTGGTAGAAATCCTGATCGTTGGCATGAAATGATTATTATCGACAAAGGTAATTTAAACGGAGTAAAGAAAAATATGGCTGTTGTAACAGCAAACGGTTTGATCGGAAAAGTAAAGAGTGTTACACAATTCAGCTCTACGGTACAGTTGCTAAGTGCAATGGACCCGAAGAATCGGATTTCAGCGATTGTTCAAGGGCCAACCGATGTCTATGGGCTTGTTGAAGGCTTTGACAAAGAGAAGAAGCTACTCATGGTAAAGGCGATTCCATCTGGCTCGAAAATCGAAAAGGGTCAGACCGTTATCACCTCTGGTTTGGGTGGAATTTTCCCTAAAGGATTATTAATCGGAAAAGTCGTAGAAGTGAAACCAGATCAGTATGGTTTAAACCTGACAGCACTCGTCAAACCAGGTGCGGATTTCTATGATATTAAGTCCGTGATGGTCACTAAGCGACTCATGCAAGAGCCAAGTCAAAAAGATTTAACCGGTGGGAAGGAGGAAGGATCGTGAAAAAATTCCTTCTTCCTCTTTTGTTTCTTTTATTGTTGATTTTTGAAAGTATCTTTGTTCAATATTTACCAGACAGAATCTGGGGGGAAGACCGAATATTAGTCCCACATTTTCTTTTTGCTGCGCTCATGTTTTTAACGATTTTTGTTGGCCGAAAGAAAGGGATTATTTATGCAGCTATTTTTGGGCTGTTGTTTGATGTCGTTTATGTAGAAATCATCGGCATATACTTATTTCTTTTCCCGTTCATCGCCTATCTTACTTCTAAAATTATGCACATCTTGCAGTCAAACCTTATTATTGCGTTTCTGGTGACGCTTGTAGGGGTGGCATTATTAGAGGTGGGTGTCTATGAGATGGATGTCTTAATCCATGTCACAAACATTGATTTTATGAGTTTTATGAATTTGCGTTTTTATCCAACCCTTATATTAAATGCAGCTTTTATTATCCTGGCTGGCTATCCTTTAAAGCGATTATTTGAAAAGCATATTGCGTCATTACGAGATGAATAATGACCTTCTGACTTTGCTTTACAGGTTCAGCAAAGGACAAGTTTTCATTTAAAAAAAGAGGAGAATGGACGCATCATGTCGAATTATTATCAGATAGTCTGTACTTTCGATCAGAAATAGCATAGAAACGTGCAAATTCCCTTATTTTTAAGAGGTTTTGCACGTTTCTAGATGGCTTTCTTAATTATGAGGTGAAAATTCTCCATGAAAAAACGGCAAAATGTTACAATAAAAGGAACGAAGGAAGGTCTCGTTCTTCAACTTGATGATAAGTGTTCGTATGAGGAGCTTAAAAGAGAACTCGATCAGAAGCTTTCTGCGAATTTAAGTACACAGGACGATCGTCACTTAATTTCAGTTAAAGTGGAAATTGGCAATCGTTATATAACTGAAGAACAACGCGAAGAGCTGAAACACCTTATCCGACAAAAAAAGAATCTAGTTGTGGACGACATTATCTCCAATGTTATCACCAAAGCGGAGGCAGAACGATTAAAGGCTGAGGCAGGAATTATGACTGTATCTAAAATCATTCGTTCGGGACAAGTTCTAGAAACTTCTGGAGATCTTCTGCTAATCGGTGATGTGAATCCCGGTGGGACCGTCATTGCAGGCGGAAACATCTTCATCATGGGTACTCTTAAGGGTGTTGCCCATGCTGGCTGCTTTGGAAATGAGCAGGCCGTCATTGCGGCTTCAAGTATGAAGCCATCACAGCTTAGAATTAGTGATTGCATCAATCGTTCACCAGACTCCGCTAAAATGAGCGAAAATCGGGAAATGGAATGTGCATACATAGATGATAATCGACAAATTATCGTTGATAGATTACAAGCTTTAATTCATTTAAGGCCAGATTTAACTAGATTAGAAGGGGGACATTAAAGTGGGAGAAGCAATAGTAATTACTTCTGGCAAGGGCGGCGTTGGTAAAACAACGACATCCGCAAATATTGGGACGTCATTGGCCCTTCAAGGAAAAAAAGTATGCTTAGTGGATACGGACATCGGTCTTCGAAACTTAGATGTCGTTATGGGGCTTGAAAACAGAATCATTTATGATCTAGTCGATGTAGTAGAAAAAAGATGTAAAATTCATCAAGCTTTAGTGAAAGACAAACGATTTGACGGATTATTATATCTGCTTCCGGCTGCACAAACCGTCGATAAGTCAGCGGTTACACCAGAGCAAATGAAAGAGCTGATTAGCGAATTAAAGCAAGACTATGATTATATTATTATTGATTGCCCTGCTGGAATCGAACAAGGCTTCCAGAATGCAGTGGCAGGAGCAGACAAAGCAATTGTTGTGACGACTCCAGAAGTATCTGCTGTCCGTGACGCAGACCGTATTATTGGTCTCTTGGAAAAACAAAAAAACATGGAAGCTCCAAAATTAGTGGTGAACCGTATTCGAAATCATATGATGAAGAGCGGCGATATGCTTGAGATTGATGAAATTACTCAGCATTTATCCATCGAGCTGATTGGTATTGTAGCGGATGATGAGGAAGTCATTAAAGCCTCTAACCACGGCGAACCAATCGCACTGAATCCGAACAGCAAGGCTTCGATTGCCTATCGAAATATTGCAAGAAGAATCCTTGGCGAATCGATTCCATTGCAGCCATTAGAAGAGGTAAACAAAGGCGTCTTTACAAAACTTAAGAAATTCTTTGGCGTAAGATAAAATGAGAGCCTGTTCACGAATCGAAGTGAACAGGCTTTTTTATATAATGAAATTCAGTCATACTCCTAAATCTTTTCACATAGACTTGTACAAAAAAGTGGGAAAAGGGTTGATGGGAATGGCGCGGTCTACACCGGAGGAAATACGGAGACGAATCGCTAAAAGAAAAAAAGAAATGGGCTCAACGACAACTACGGCAAAAGGTCCAGAACGCCAGATCACCTGGCCAGGTAACGATGATGAGGACAAATTTAGCTTTAACTATATGGACAGCTCTAAAAACAGTGGAGGGGATGACGGGCATCCGTTATTTAAAAAGGAAGTCTTCTTTTTTAAGATTTTGGCATCTGTTCTCCTGTTTTTAGTGGTTGCCATCCTGTTCCGCAACCAAACCGCAACGTTTGATCCGGTCAGGAGTTTTGTTACTAGTACAATGGATCAGGACTTTAAATTTGCTGTCGTTTCGCAATGGTACGAGGATAAATTTGGCAAGCCGTTAGCGCTTTTACCATTCTCTGAGGATGATAAAACAGACAAGAAAGAAGTAGTCCAGTCGGAATTTTCCGTCCCGGCCATGGGAAAAATCCTCGAAAACTTTGAAAAAAATGGACAGGGCATCATGATTGAAACAGGGAAAGGCGCTCCCGTTCAATCGATTAATGGTGGCGTAGTCACATTTGCAGGAGTGAAAGAAGGGATTGGAAAGACCGTCATCATCCAGCATTCGGATGAGTCAGAAACTTGGTATGGAAACTTAGAGGATATTAAAGTGAATTTGTACGAATACGTTGATAAACGAACCGTGGTAGGGACAGTCTCTGCTTCCGCAGGGGATGATTCAAAAGGGAAATACTATTTCGCTATTAAAAAGGGCGATGAGTTCATCGATCCAATCCAGGTGATCCGTTTTGAATAGAGCGATACAATTACTCAGACAAGTTCACATCCACCCGTTGCTGTGGATCATCATTGCTTTGTCCATCATGACAGCACATTTTTTAGAAGTTTGCTTGCTGCTAGGCATAATTTTTATACATGAAATGGGGCATGCAGCGGCGGCTTCTTTTTTTTCTTGGAGAATTAAAAAAATCTCCCTTCTGCCTTTTGGAGGAGTGGCTGAGATGGATGAGCATGGCAATCGCCCTTTGAAGGAAGAATTCATTGTGGTGATTGCTGGGCCTCTTCAGCATCTTTGGATGGTAGGGGGAGCGTACCTCTTAGAAAATTTTGGCGTAATACCTGAAGATTTGTTTCAGCTATTTATCAGCTATAATGTCATGATTTTCATCTTTAATCTATTTCCAGTTTGGCCGCTGGATGGTGGGAAGTTGGTATTTTTACTGCTTTCATTGAAACATTCTTTTCCGCATGCGCACCGGGTTACACTTATGCTTTCGATTGTAAGCCTTGGTCTTTTTTCATTCCTTATATTAATGATTGCCCCCTCACATATTAATGTCTGGGTGGTCATTGCGTTCCTTGCTTTTTCTCTTTACCATGAATGGAAGCAGCGAAGATTCATCTTTATGAGGTTCTTATTAGAACGATATTATGGGAAAAAATCGAATCCAATTGCATTAGTCCCGATACAAGCTGATGAACAAGAGTTACTGATCCATGTCCTCGAAAAATTTCAACGAGGCTGCAAACATCCGATAATCGTAGAAGCAGAAGGCAAAGAAAAAGGAACCTTGGATGAAAACGAACTATTACATGCCTATTTCACAGAAAAACGACTAACAGATAAAATCAGCGACCTTCTTTTTTTATACTGAATATGGTTATAATGAAAGCATCTATGGAAAAAGTGAGGAAGCTGGATTGGAAACATTAATTATCAACTATACGTCACGGGAAAAAAGATTTGCGTACCTCCGAAATAACCGTGTCGAAAATATCGTATTTGACCGACCAGAACATCGCTCGCTGGTCGGTAATATTTATTTTGGGACCATTACAAAGGTCCTGCCGGGCATGAATGCAGTGTTCATTGATATCGGCGAGGAGAAAAATGCTTATTTGCACCGGGACCAATTGCCGTCTTACGTACAAGCATCTGATAAACAACAAAACGTCACCTCCTTCGTTCACCAAGGCGCGAAGATGCTCGTTCAAGTGGAAAAGGATGCAACAGGCACAAAAGGGCCGAAGGTAACAGGAATTCTCGAGATTCAAGGAAATCATCTCATTTATATGCCAACTGGGCGCTATGTGGCTGTCAGTAAAAAAATTGCGGATGAAAAGCAAAAGAGCAGCCTCCGCCAGATAGGCAGCCATATTAAAACAGAAGAAGAGGGGCTGATCTTTCGTACGTCTAGCATAAACTGCTCTAAAGACGAGATTGAAGAAGAATTGACGGGACTCCGCGAGAACTATCAGGAGATGCTTAGGCAAGCGTCACTCCTAAAGAAACCTGGTCTCATTGACCAAAAAGACACCTTTATGGACCGAGTGGTAGAGCAAGTGGAAGCGATGAAAACAGGTGAAGTCATTGTAGATGACTTGGCTGTAAAGAGACTGCTCGAACAAAAAAACGCTCAAGTGAAAATCACCTTTTATAATGGAAAAGAGAATGTGTTTTCACAGCACAAGGTAGAGCATGAAATTGACAAAGCACTGAAACGGATCGTCTGGCTGGACCATGGCTCCTATCTAATTTTTGACGAAACAGAAGCACTTACCATTATTGATGTAAATACCGGAAAATTCTCAGGAAAATCGGATTACCAGGATACGGTCTTACAAACCAATCAGCTTGCTGCCAAAGAAATTATGAGACAGCTGCGTCTACGTGATATCGGTGGAATTGTTCTTATTGATTTTATTGATATGAAACGCGAAAAAGACAAGCAAACGATTCTTAATTTGGTTGAATCTGAACTGTCTAGGGATGCCAAAAGAACAAAGGTAATTGGCTTTACTCCTCTCGGCATTCTTCAACTTACTCGAAAAAAGACGAAAGTAACCTTATCTGAAGCTTTGCAGGTGAAATGTCCTGTTTGTGAAGGAACAGGGCGCATCTTAAGCCCAGAAACCATTGCGTTCCGTTTAGAAAGAGAATTGCTGGAGCACCGCTATGCTGATTTCGAAGCCATCCTTATTGAGACAACCAATGGGGTGAAGGAGGCTCTATTGGGCTTAAAAGAGGAGCATCGGGTCGTTTTAGAGGACCTGTTGGGTATCCAATTATTTTTCTCGATTCAGCCTTCCGAGCGGCATTATTATCTGCTGAAGCAGTTCGGCGATATACCGGAGATTGCTTCAAAAGAAATGGAGCCTTCAGAAGGATTCTAAATAATAGGTTGACACTTTCGTTTAAATTATGTATGATTTTAATGTTATGTTTGTAGCGCACCCGTGCTACAACCGCACAGAACAGGTAGTAAGATTTCTGCAGATTTGTAGGAGCGCCTGTATATGGCGAGTCTGAGTTTATAAGGAGGTGCAGTTCATGTACGCAATTATCGAAACTGGCGGTAAGCAAATGAAAGTCGAAGAAGGCCAAGCTATCTACATCGAGAAATTAGATGTTGAAGCTGGTGAGACTGTTACTTTTGACAAAGTTCTTTTCGTTGGCGGTGAAACTGTAAAAGTTGGAAGTCCTGTTGTTGCAGGCGCTACTGTTACAGCTAAAGTTGAAAAACAAGGCCGTGCGAAGAAAATCATTGTTTTCAAGTACAAAGCGAAGAAAAACAACCGTAAGAAGCAAGGTCATCGTCAACCTTACACTAAAGTAATCATCGAAAAAATCAACGCGTAAGGTGTTGAAAAAAGATGATAGGTATTACAATTTATCGTACTGAATCCGGAAAAATTCAATCATTCGAACTAAGCGGCCATGCCTTGTTTGCGGATCGTGGAAAAGATATTGTCTGTGCAGGCGTATCTGCTGTTTCTGTTGGTGCTATCAATGCGGTGCACGAACTGACTGGCGTAACTCCCGACCTTGAACATCGGGCAGATGGGTTTCTCCGCTGCGTTGTCCCGGAAGAACTTCCGGAAGACGTATATGAGAAAATCCAAATTCTTCTCGAAGGAATGGTTGTTTCATTACGATCGATTGAAGAGACGTACGGAGAGCACATAAAAATTACCTTCAAAAAGCAGGAGGTGGAATAAATGTTATTAAAATTAGATCTTCAGTTGTTTGCATCTAAAAAGGGAGTAGGTTCTACAAAGAACGGACGTGACTCTATCGCAAAGCGCCTTGGTGCTAAGCGTGCAGATGGTCAATTCGTAACTGGTGGCTCAATCCTTTACCGTCAACGCGGTACAAAGATTTACCCAGGTGAGAACGTTGGCCGCGGAGGAGACGACACTCTATTTGCAAAGATCGACGGCGTTGTTAAATTCGAACGTTTTGGTCGTGACCGCAAAAAAGTGAGCGTTTATCCAGTAGCTCAAGAAGCTTAAGGATTACACCACATGGAAACTCTAACCTGTTTGGTTAGAGTTTTCTTTTTGCTGCGAAAGTACACCTTCCATTTAAACTCTTCAAGGAAACTACTTCGTTAAGCTCATTTTTTACCACAATTTCAATCATTCAGATAAAAATGCTTACTCATGGAAATTTTTTTGATATACTAACAGCAAACAATGTTCTGCATTTATGTAGGAGTGTGCGTATGGAGAGAGAATGGGATATCGTTGAGGTGCTGCGGCACTCACGACATGATTGGTTAAACAAGCTTCAGTTAATAAAAGGGAATTTGGATTTAAATCGGATTGATCGGGCAAAAGAAGTAATTGATGAAATAGTGATTGAGGCACAGCATGAGACAAAGCTTTCAAATTTACATATGCCGTTATTTGCTTCATTACTATTAAAATCCAATTGGATCAACCCTTCATTTATACTGGAATATGAGGTCTTTCAAGATTCTGAATCAACTACAATTGATGACGTGAGGATAACAAGTTGGACAAACTCACTTTTTTCATGTTTAAATAGGTCAATTGAAGCTTTTCAAGAAAATCATTTATCAATAACAATTGAACCGCAATCAAACGGAATTCGTTTCTTTTTTGATTTTAGCGGGATAATACTACAAAGAGAACTGATGGAGGAATTCCTTTCTAGCCATGAGGAACCATTAGAGCTAGAAGTAAAGGAATTCACTGAAAACGAACTTTCTATAGAAGTTTTTATGCCTGCTATATGATAGCGTGAAGGCGTTTTCGTTTAGGACATCAGTTTGTTTAATAGTGCAAGTCGGGAGGAATAAGATGTTTGTCGATCAAACGAAGATTTATGTAAAAGGCGGAGACGGTGGTAATGGAATCGTCGCTTACCGTCGTGAAAAATATGTACCAAAAGGCGGTCCAGCCGGTGGTGATGGCGGTAAAGGGGCAGATGTGATCTTTGAAGTAAATGAAGGACTCCGTACCTTAATGGATTTCCGCTACCAACGTCATTTCAAGGCGCCACGTGGTGAGCATGGAATGTCAAAAAATCAGCATGGTAGAAGCGCGAAGGATATGATCGTTAAAGTTCCTCCGGGTACGGTAATCATTGATGCCGATACAAAAGAAGTTTTAGCCGATCTTGTTGAACATGGTCAGCGTGCAACTATTGCTAAGGGTGGTCGAGGAGGTAGAGGTAATTCTCGATTCGCTACTCCGTCAAATCCGGCTCCAGAGATAGCTGAAAATGGTGAACCTGGACAAGAGCGAGATGTAATATTAGAACTAAAGCTTCTTGCTGATGTTGGTCTTGTAGGCTATCCAAGTGTAGGAAAATCAACCTTGTTATCAGTGGTATCATCTGCAAGACCAAAAATTGCGGAATACCATTTTACAACGATTGTTCCTAACCTTGGCATGGTTGAAACAGAAGATAATCGAAGCTTTGTCATGGCAGACCTTCCAGGCTTAATTGAAGGTGCGCATGAAGGTGTCGGATTAGGGCATCAATTTTTACGACATATTGAACGGACGAGAGTTATTGTTCATGTCATCGATATGGCAGCAACAGAAGGCCGGGATCCATTTGAAGATTATTTGAGTATTAATAAAGAGTTAGAAGAATATAATCTCCGCCTAACAGAGCGTCCGCAAATTATTGTTGCGAATAAAATGGACATTCCTGAAGCGGAAGAGAATTTACAAAAATTCAAAGAACGCCTTGAAGAAGATTATCCAATTTTCCCAATCTCGGCAATTACGAGAAAAGGCCTGCGTGAGCTCTTATTCTCCATTGCAGATAAGATTGAGGAAACTCCAGAATTCCCACTAGACCATGAAGAAGAGGAAACAGGAGTACATCGTGTTCTTTATAAGCATGAAGCAGACCCAGAAGCATTTTATATTACAAGAGAGCCAGATGGTTCGTTTGTGATTTCTGGTGAAAAGATTGAAAAAATGTTTAAAATGACGAATTTCCAAACAGAAGAATCTGTTCGCCGTTTCTCACGTCAACTACGTACGCTTGGTGTAGATGATGCGTTAAGACAAAGAGGAGCAAAAGACGGGGATATTGTTAAGCTGATGGAATTTGAATTTGAGTTTGTCGATTAGGTTCCGTAAGAGATCAGAGGTAGAGAGATGAGAATGGATAATTTTGATAAAAAATATTACCTGGTCCGTGAAGATGTATTGCCCGAAGCTATGAAGAAAACCATAGACGTGAAGGATATGCTTGAAAGAGGAAAGGCTGAATCAGTGGCGGATGCTGTTCAAAAAGTGGACTTAAGCAGAAGCGCTTATTATAAATACAGAGATACAGTTTTTCCGTTTTCAACAATTACAAAGGAAAAGCTCATCACCCTCTTTTTTCATCTGGAAGATCGCTCCGGTACATTATCGAAACTGTTAGGAGTGGTTGCTTCGTCTGGCTGTAATGTCTTAACTATACACCAGACGATCCCACTTCAAGGCAGAGCGAATGTGACGTTGTCGCTAAATACATCAAACTTGACTATGGAATTCGATGACGTGCTTTCAGAATTAAGAAAGCTTGAATTTGTCGAGAAAGTAGAAGTGCTGGGAACAGGTGCTTAATGAACAATAGTTCATTAGGCTCGGCTGGTCTCAGCCTTCTTTTTACATATTAGGGGGTAGAGGGGAATGAAGGTTGGTTTTTTAGGACCTAAGGCTACGTTTACAGAGCTTGCAGTCAAGAAGGTCTTTCCTGGATTTGAACTTATGCCGTATCGAACCATTCCTGAAAGTATGGATGCATTAGTGGAGAAGGAAGTCAATCTGGCTGTGGTTCCGATTGAAAATGCTCTTGAAGGCTCGGTTAATATTACACTTGATTATTTAACACATGTTGTACAGGTTCCGATTGTAGGAGAAATCACCTTACCGATTAAACAGCATCTAATGGTACATCCATCGAATGAAAACCATTGGATGGAGATTTCAAAAATCTACAGCCATTCACATGCGATTGCACAATGCCATAAATTCTTACATCATCAATTTAAAGGCATTCCATATGAAGCTGTTTCTTCCACAGCAGCGGCTGCCCAATTTGTCATGGAGCGGCCTGAGCTAAAATCTGCTGCCATTGCCAATGAACTGGCGGCAAAGGAATATGGGTTATCCATCGTAAAGAAGAACATTCATGATTTTGACTATAACCACACTCGATTTGTCGTCTTAAGCCAAGAAGAGCTTGATTTTGAAGCCATAAGCGGTTCTACCCGATACAAAACAACGCTGATGGTAACATTACCTGAAGACGACCAAGCAGGGGCTCTCCATCAAGTGTTATCTGCGTTTGCATGGAGAAAATTAAATCTATCAAAAATTGAGTCGAGACCGATGAAGACAGGAATCGGTAATTACTTCTTCATCATTGATATTGAAATGAAGCTCGATGAAGTATTAATTCCCGGAGCAATGGCGGAGCTTGAAGCATTAGGTTGCGGCGTTACGCTACTGGGTAGTTACCCATCTGTAATGGTAAAATTAGATTAAGAAATAAAGGACCCGCTTTTTTAGCGAGTCCTTTTTTATGATTCAATTAAGTATCCTTCTTCCTTCAATGCTGCTTCGGCTTGGTCTAAAAGTTGGATACTTGTTGCCGAAATGGTATGAAGATGGATTCCATCTGTTAACTGAGATAATAGCGAAGCACCGGTATTTTGGAGGTTTTGCATGAATTGTTTTACTTCTTGGCGATTAGACACCATAATGGATGCGGTTAAATCTCCGTAAACGGTATGCTCAATTTTCACATCCTTCACTAATACGCCATGGTCGACGAGCAAGTTTAGCTCTTTTTCGGTGTCTTCTGGTGAATGTTTGCAGGCAATGGTCCTTTCAAATGAAGTAGTAAGAGTATTTTGTTTTAAATAAATGTACCCTTGACTAGTTGCAATAATCGGTTCATTTTTGGCCTTAAGTAGTGTGATATCCCCAACGATCACTTGTCTGCTCACATTGGTTTTACTCGCTAGCTCGCTCCCTGTTAAAGGTACAGGGCTGTCCTTTAGCTGTTGAAGAATGAATGACCTCCTTTCCTCTCCCAATATTTTCTTTTGCTCCACCATAAAATTCCTCCTAAATCTAACTCTGTTTTTTTATTCTAGCATAGTTTCCTTTATTTTAATAAGGGTTCACCTTTAAAAGCCTTCACAATTTGAACCATGGCTTTCCCGAGCTGAATAACATCCTCAAGACCAGTACTTTGGCCAAAAGAGATTCGGATAAACTCCTTTGCTTCATCCATTTCAAGACCCAGTGCTTGGGTTATTATTGCGGGCTGCTGCATGCCGCTATGACAGGCACTTCCTGTTGAAATCGCGAAGCCTAGTCGATTGAACTCAAGCATCATCCATTGACCTTGGATTCCACTAATTCCTAGACCAATGATTTGCGGAAGCTGTGAGTCTTCGTCAGCCTGGTGAATCTTAATGCTGTCCTTTATGGGCTCTAAGGATTGAATAAAGCTTTTCCTTAATAATTGATAGTTCATTAACTCTTCCGTTAAGCGTGAAAAAAGCTTTTGGGCAGCGACAGTCATGGCGGCAATGGCTGGAATGTTTAACGTCCCAGGGCGGAATCCCTTTTCATGGGAGGTTCCCGGAAAAAATGGCTCCCATTTTATCCGAGGATCGACGTATACTCCGCCAATCCCTTTTGGTCCATAGATTTTATGACCAGAAAAAGCGAAACTGCTGACATACGGAACAATGGATTGAATCTTTACTTTTCCAAAGGACTGTACAAAATCGCTGTGAAGATGAATCTGATTCTCCTTACATACCTTAGCCACTTCTTCAATTGGCTGGATTGTCCCAATCTCCGAATTCACATGTTGCAGGATCATTAACACGGTATCTGGTTTGATTGAACTTAACAGTTGCTCTAGGTCAATTAAGCCCTTTTTATTAAACGGTATAAGAGTGACTTCATATCCCGATTTCTTTAATCGATTAAGTGTTCCATGGACAGAGGAATGCTCTGCCAAACCTGCTATGATATGCTTCCCTTTCTTTTTAGGGGCGGACAATAAGGCCTCAATCGCTAAAAAATTTCCTTCCGAACCACCACTCGTAAAGAAAAGACCGTTTTTGTCAATTCCAATCAGATTGGCTAGTTCTTCCCGACAATTTTCAAGTAATGACTTCGAAAGACCTCCTATATCATGAAGACTACTTGAATTGCCAAAGTATTCCGTGCCAACTTTCACATAGACCTCTGCTGCTTCAGAATCTAATGGTGTCGTAGCTGCAAAATCAAAATATTTCATGGGTCTTCTCCCGTCCTATTTATTTGGATAAAAGCGCGGACCGTTAATAAATGAAGCTCTCGTTAACTGGCATTCTATTTTTCTATTAAAGTACTTGTTTTTAGTTTAATTGTGTGTAAATATATATGTCAAGACACCTGTTGTGTCAGGAGGGTCAAAACATGACAAAAGATGATGTAGTGATCATTGGTAGCGGAGTGGCAGCCCTGCAGCTTGCTACTCAATTAAAGATGGAGCTAAATGTGAGGATAATCACAAAGGAAAAGATTAGAACTGCCAACTCTTATCTTGCCCAAGGTGGGATTGCTGCTGCATTAGGTACGGGAGACCACCCTGCTAAGCATGTGGTCGACACACTTGAAGCAGGAAGGTTTCACAACAATAAAGAGGCAGTTCAGCAAGTCATTCATGCTGCACCAACCCTGATAAAAAACATGGCGCTACAAGGTGAGCTATTTGATAAGGATTCAAGCGGCGACCTTTTTCTTGGAATGGAAGGGGCACATAGTGAAAAGAGAATTGTTCATGGCGGCGGTGATGCTACTGGAAAAAATGTAATGGAACATTTAATCAGTAGGCTTAACAACAATGTCATCATCGAAGAAAATGTCTTTGCCTATGAATTACTTCTAAATGCCGAAGGGAATCAATGTATAGGTGTGAAAGCAAAAATACCAGATGGTTCTATTCAGCGATATTTTGCCAGCCATATTATTATCGCCACAGGAGGTTGCGGACAATTATACAGCTATACATCCAACGCCGGCACGGTAAGTGGTGATGGTCTGGCGATGGCTTATTTGGCTGGGGCAGAAATGGTGGATATGGAATTTATTCAATTCCATCCAACCCTTCTTTACCTTAACGGTGAAACGAAGGGATTAATTTCTGAAGCTGTCAGAGGAGAAGGGGCCAGCCTTATTACAGATGACGGAACCCCTATTATGGAGGGAGTTCATCCATTAAGGGATCTCGGACCCAGACACGTAGTGTCACAAAGAATATACGAAGTTCGGAAGCAAGGGAGACAAGTTTATTTAGATATTAGTCAAATAGCTGATTTTGAAACAAGATTCCCTTCCATTACTGCTATTTGCGAGAAGAATGGTATCCGTATTAGCGATGGAAAAATCCCTGTAGCACCTGGAAGTCATTTTTTAATGGGAGGAATTAAGACGGATTTAATTGGCCGGTCATCCATTGCAGGACTATATGCAATCGGTGAGGCCTCCTGCACCGGGTTACACGGGGCGAATCGTTTAGCAAGCAACTCCCTTTTAGAAGGTTTATTCCAAGGGGAGCAATTATCTAAATGGATTAATGAAGGCACAAAAGAAGTCCAACATGTTGAATGGAATCATGTGTTTGCTTTTTCTAAAAAAGAAAGCGTCAAATTACCAGAAGTTCAACAACTGAAGGATTTAATGATGGAACGGGTTGGTATTGTTAGAAATGAAGTAAATCTTAAAAATCAATTAGCCTGGATTAACCAATACAACGCGCAAGAAATCCATTTAGACGCATGTTCTACTGAAGAAATAACCAAGGTTTTTATGCTGATCAATGCGAAGTTGATTACCGAAGCTGCACTAAAGCGAACTGAGAGCCGGGGCGGTCACTTTAGAAGTGATTTTCCAATGGAAGACGACGGGAATTGGCTAAGAAAATCGATTATTCATCATTATACAAATGGAGTGGGGAAAAACGATGAACACAATAAAACTGCGATCGCTACTTGAGAAATTTTTTATAGAAGACATAGGGGAACAAGACATTACTACGGATTTAATCTTTGCTGATGATACAAAGGGAGAAATTGTGTTTCTTGCAAAAGAGGCTGGTGTTTTTTGTGGTGAAGAGATTATTAAAACTGGATTTCAACTGTTACATGCGGAGATCAAAACTCAAGTATTTGTAAAAGATGGTCATTCTTTCGAAATAGGACAAGAGCTTGCCCATGTATCAGGGAAGATTAGCGATCTGCTAAAAGGAGAGCGAGTCATCCTCAACCTTGTTCAACGAATGAGCGGTATCGCAACCTTAACTCGTAAGACGGTGGGAACTCTCGATAGTGGCCATACGAAAGTGTGTGACACGAGGAAAACGACTCCAGGGCTGCGAATGCTTGAAAAATATGCAGTACGTTGTGGCGGCGGCTTCAACCACCGCTTCGGATTATACGATGGAGTGATGATTAAAGACAATCATATATCCTTTGCTGGTTCCATCACGAAGGCAGTCGACGCAGTTCGAGAAAAGGCCGGTCATATGGTAAAAGTGGAAGTCGAAGTGGAAACAGCAGATCAGGTGATGGAAGCTGTCAGTGCCGGGGCAGATGTCATTATGTTTGATAACCGTACACCGGAAGAAATCAAGGAATTGATTAAACTCGTTCCTCCTTCCATTATCACGGAAGCCTCTGGTGGAATCCAATTAGCGAATATTGCCGACTACAGACAAACCGGTGTGGATTATATTTCACTTGGTTATTTAACTCATTCATATAAAGCACTCGACATTAGTGTGAAAGTGCGTTGGAACAAGGGAGATGAGTAAGGTGAACCTGTTAGATGTTTTACAAAAGAATATCATGATTCCCGAAAAATATAAGCAAATGTCTCGAGAAGAGCTAGAGAACCGAGTGATGGAGGTAAAAAAACAGCTTGGACCTCGACTATTTATTCCAGGGCATCATTATCAAAAGGATGAAGTGGTTCAGTTTGCGGATGCGACGGGAGATTCCTTACAGCTTGCGCAATTATCGGCCAAAAATGTTGATGCCGAATATATTGTTTTCTGTGGTGTGCATTTTATGGCAGAAACGGCGGATATTTTGACATCTGATAAGCAAAAGGTCATCTTACCCGATATGCGTGCTGGATGTTCTATGGCTGATATGGCAGATATTCAGCAAACAGAACGAGCATGGGAGCGATTGCAAGAGCTTTTTGGAGACACGATTCTTCCTTTAACCTATGTGAATTCAACGGCTGCCATTAAAGGGTTTGTTGGAGCGAATGGCGGGGCAACCGTTACCTCTTCCAATGCCGAAACGATGGTGAAATGGGCATTTGAGAGAAAGGAACGAATTCTTTTCTTACCTGATCAGCATTTAGGGAGAAATACAGCGGCTGATTTAGGGGTAGGTTTAGATGAAATGGCCATTTGGAACCCAATTACTAATGAGTTAGAATTCGATGGAGATCTATCAGGAATAAAGGTGATTTTATGGAAAGGGCATTGCTCGGTCCACGAAAACTTTACCGTACAAAATGTGATTGATACACGCTATCAATATCCAAAAATGACGATCATTGTTCATCCCGAATGCCGCCGGGAGGTAGTGGAGTTAGCAGATATGGCGGGGTCAACCAGCTATATCATCAATGCCATTGAAAAAGCTGAGCCTGGATCCTCTTGGGCGATTGGCACAGAAATGAATCTGGTGAACCGGTTAATAAAAAATCATCCGGATAAAAAAATCATCTCGTTAAATCCACATATGTGCCCATGCCTAACCATGAACAGAATCGATTTGCCACATCTAGTGTGGAGCCTGGACACATTAGAAGAAACAAAAAACGTCATAAAAGTAAGCCCGGAAATCGCCCAAAACGCAAAACTAGCACTAGAAAGAATGCTGCAAAATTCATAAGTAATGAAGAAAAGGTGCCATTTCACAATAGGCATCTTTTTTCCTTTGTTAATGCCTTATGCTGAATTGAAACACCTGTTGATTGGAGCGGAAGGAGCGTAGACTCCTCGAAAATGCTATCGCATTTCCTTCGTGCGTGGGAGGATTCAAGATGTAATTCAATGTCCTGTGGGAGTATGGTTCAGGGGAGACCCCGCAGGCGCTAGCGCCGAGGAGGCTCGCCGAAACACCCACGGAAAGCGAAGCTCCTGGAGCGGAAATCAACAGACAGTTTATGGTGCCTTATACATGTACCAAAAAACAAGGTGTCTGTCCTTTCTTTCCACCTTATTCATATTTTTTGGAAAAACAGCATAAGTTTTTCTGAAGAATGTTAGCACTTTGCCCATTTTCACATACACTATATGGACTTATGCATAGGAGGGAAATCAGAGTGAAGATCCATATCGTACAGAAAGGGGATACTCTTTGGAAAATCGCCAAGAAGTACGGCGTGAATTTTGAAGAGCTGAAAAAATTAAATTCGCAGCTCAGCAACCCTGATATGATTATGCCCGGTATGAAAATCAAAGTCCCTACAACAGGAGGAAGCATAAAGAAAGAAGCTCCAATGGGAACAAAACCGGAAACAACAATCAATTTAGGTGTAAAGAAAGAAATGCCGTTCACCAAAGAGAAACCAGTGCCAAAACCAATAGTTGAGGCACCGATTGTAAAAGAAGCACCCAAAAAAGAAATGCCGATTGTTAAAGAAAAACCAATCGTGAAAGAAGCGCCAAAAGTACCTTATACTCCTAAAATGCCTCTACAAATCGTCCCAGAAATCGATATAAATAATTATTATATGATGAACATGCAAAATATGACGGTTCAGCAGCCTCAGTTGCCGCCAAAACCAGCCAATATCCTTCCAGAGGTAAAAGAAGTTCCGAAGAAAGAAATTCCAGTAAAAGAGACACCAGTAGTTCCAAAGACACCAGTGGTTCCGACACCGCCGCCAGTTGAAGCTCCAGTAGCTGAAATGCCGGTTCAAGAACAATGTGTGCCAATGACTCCAATAATGCCAGGTCCTGGCTTTTGCCCGCCATTTGGTGGCTATCCGATGATGCCGATGCCGATGCCATATCCACAAATGCAGGGAATGGCAATGCCAGCAGGTAATCCTGGAGTAGCTCCGATGGCGGTTGCACCTATGACAGGACACTATTTCCATGATGAATCATCTTCCTTTATGCCGCAAATACCTGTTATGAACCCAGGTGGAATGATGGGGGCGCAAAACCCTGGATTCCAGCAGCCAGTGCAAAATCCTTACATGGATCAAGCAGGAATGGGTCAAATGCCAATGGGCTACGGCCAGATGCCAGCAGGATATGGAGAAATGCCGGCGGGAATGGGTCAAATGCCAATGGGTGGCCAGATGCCAGCAGGTTACGGAGAAATGCCGGCAGGAATGGGTCAAATGCCAATGGGCTACGGCCAGATGCCAGCAGGTTACGGAGAAATGCCGACAGGAATGGGCCAAATGCCAATGGGCTACGGTCAGATGCCAGCAGGATATGGAGAAATGCCGGCAGGAATGGGTCAAATGCCAATGGGCTACGGTCAGATGCCAGCTGGGTATGGAGAAATGCCAGCAGGAATGGGTCAAATTCCGATGGGCTACGGTCAGATGCCAGCAGGAATGGGTCAAATGCCGATGGGAACACAGCCTGCTATGCCAACTCAAACACAAGCAGCTCCAGTAATGCCAGGAACTGCATACGGCAATCCAGGTAGGGTGAATCCTAACGCGATGGGTGGTCAAATGTCATATGGATATCCGCAAATGGGCGGTATGAATCCATATTTCGTAACAGAATTTGACTCACCGGATGATAGTCCTTCTGGCGGTCAAATGCCTTACATGCACAACCCGTATCCAGTACAAAATTTACCAGTAGGTGCAGGTGGTGATTGTGGTTGTGGAGGACCACAGCCAACTCCTTACATGGGGGGCATGCCAACTGCAGAAGTAGCGCAAGCAGCTATGCCAACAACCTTTATACCACCAACCCCACCGATCTATAGTGCACCATATACAGGTCCAATGAATATGGCTCAGCCTCCATATATGAACCCATATGGTATGGGACCTGCAGGAAGTAATCCTTACGGTATGCCAGGGTACCGTGATGAAAGTAATTAATATGCCAGCAAACAAAAAAGGAGACGATGATTATCTAAATCGTCTCTTCTCTTATTTTCAGTTACAGTTTTACGAAAAAATCATCCAATTTGTTCCCCTTCGAAAAACCGTTTTTTTTCTCAAAACGGAGGAAAATACTTATATTATTAAGGGCTATTCAACTAATAGCAGACTAAGATTACAAGAGGTATTTACCGATACACTGAAAAAAGAAGGATTCACTAAAACCTATTCCTACCTCACTCCTTTAGTAAAAGAACAATTGTTTTTTGAAGGTACGTATTTTGGGTGTATCCAATATATTCCACCACATAAAACAGCCTTTACTTATCACACGGAGAGGAATCGACAAGAAGGCTTAGACCTCCTTGAACAATATCATCAAACCACTCGTTTGTTTGTGGGGCGATATCGAACATTATTATCTAAGGGACATCTATTAGAAAAATGGTTAGAGCGGTTAAATCAATTCACCACTAATCTTCCTTACTTGAAGCATTTTATAAAAGAGCCGATTCTTATGGAGATGGTGTCATGGGCAAAATGGGCACTAGCTGGTATGGAGCAACGATACCATCAATTCTATAAGGAACCCATTGTCATACTCCATGGCGATGTTGCCCACCATAATTTTCTCCGGGATTTTCAAGGACAACTACACTTAATTGATTTTGATTTAATTTCTATTGGTCCGCCCGCATTTGACTACTTACAATATGCCAATCGAATCCTTCCTTTTATGGATTGGTCACTAGAAAAGCTGGAAAAAATGCACCAAATGAAAAAATATTTACATGAAGAGGCATTTTTATATGCATTGGCTTATCCGGCTGATATCTTTCGGGAATGGAATCGATTAATCAGAGAAAAGTCATACACGGATTCAGTAAAAATCAAGCAAGTAGTGGATCTATCCACCAAACAGTTTTATGCGAGAAAAAGATTTGTTGACCAGTTACAGGAAATTGTAAAATGAATTTGCCAGAATGAAATCCCCTTTAAAATAACAACCTATAAGAGAGTAGGACTCTTAGCAGTCTTCCTCAGGATGTTAATTAAGGGGGTTTTTCGCTTGAACAAGAAACAGTGGATTATTCCTCTTTCAGCCATGTTGACGATTGGGCTGGCAGGATGTACTAGTGATAGTAACCGAGCGGGAGTTAGCAGGAATAATAGCTCCGCACAGCCGATGGGATACTACTCCAATGAGAATCACCCTTCACAAGATAATCTGTTCGGTGATAATGACGGTGGGGTAACAGAAATCATGGATCATACCATCGGAAATGAAGACCAGCTTACCACAGAACATAATAGAAAACTCCTTCAGAATCGGGACGAAAATGGAAATCCCATAAATCCGACCAAACCTTTAGCAAAAAAGGATCGGAATTTTTTTCAACGAGATAATCGTTTTAGCACCAGTGATATGAACTATCACGGACATTTAAGTAAGAACACCGGTAACACTGGAGTAGCTACAAACCCAGACTTTCAAGATAGTGTTACGGCAAAAATCAGAAGGAAAGTAGCATCTGTCGATAATGTCCAGGATGTACGTTCAGTTGCCTACGGGAATACAGTCATTGTTTCAGTCAAATTAGTGAATGACAAAAAGAAAGCTGAAACAAAAAGAGCGATTAAGAATGCCGTTCAACCCTATACAAAGGGAAGAGACATTACTGTGGTAACGGACGAAGGTACCATGGGACGCGATCGTAATAAGCATAATGACAGTCAACCACATAAATGGGGACAATAAAGTAAGGAGCAAAGCTTTCTGGGCTTTGCTCTTTTCTTGTGGAAAATACTCTAGGGATAAAAAGCCAATTTAAGGCTAAACTAGGAATGTAAATATTGTTCAATTTTTAACAATAAGAGGTGAGGAGCATGAGGTTCACTTGGATAGCAATGTACCGGTTCGGAATAGCCGTTTTTGCTGTTACTTTCTTCATGTTTAGTGGCTGGGCACCAGGAATCACAGGCTCCGCTGCACAACAGGAACCACCAGAAAGACAGCAGAAGAAAGAACCGCTGCACTTTACCGTCATTCTAGAAAAAGTCTACGTAGATGGCGAAATCAGCCAGGAGGTAGTTCACGAGACTTGTTGGTCCATGGAGAACTTTTGGGCAAAATATGACCAGTGGCAGATGGTGGATATGGATAAAACCACGTTTGTGTTTAGAAGGCAAGTAGACGATATTTCCCCACTGCTAAAGGCAAATGGCTTCTTTGGAATCACGGAAGACGGGGTGCTGACCATATTCAATGGCAGACCAGACCATTTCAAAATCATTCAATCTTTTTTTCAAATAGATATTAAAAAGCTAGAAAGTAAAACACAAGAAGAGCTAATACAAGGAATACCAATCAAATCAAAGGACCATTACGTTGAAGTGCTAGAAACGTTTAAGCCGTATTCGCTAAAAAAAGAATAACCTACTTTCAATCAGACTGAGTTGGCATCAGCCTGATTTTTTCTTTCTCACAGCTATTTTCTTCAATTCCTTTTCATTCTTATGTTAAAATGAAAGACAGTGCGTATTTAGAAGCTACAGGAACTAGAGGAGAGAATCGTATTGTTTGAATTTATAAAAGGGACCGTTGAATTCGTTAGTCCAGAATATATTGTGGTAGAGAACAACGGAATTGGCTATCAAATATCCACACCGAATCCGTTTATTTATTCTGGTAAAATGGAAACAATGGTAACAGTCTATACGTATCATTATGTGCGTGAAGATATAATGGCCCTTTACGGGTTTGAATCGAGAGAAGAAAAAAGGCTGTTTACAAAGCTGTTAAATGTTTCTGGAATCGGGCCAAAGGGAGCACTTGCCATTCTTGCGTCTGGTGAAGTACAGCAGGTGGTTACAGCAATTGAAAATGAAGACGAAGGTTTCCTTGTTAAATTTCCAGGGGTAGGGAAAAAGACAGCCCGACAAATGATTCTTGATTTAAAAGGAAAATTACAGGACATTGTCCCTGATTTCTTCCCTAACTTATTTAATGCAGACCAACTTTCTATACATACTCAAGAAACCAATTCTGCTTTTGAAGAAGCAGTTCTTGCTTTAAAGGCTCTCGGATATTCAGAAAAGGAAATCAAAAAGATTTCACCTGAATTAAGAAAAGAACAGCTGTCAACAGACCAATACATTAAAAATGCACTTAAGCGGCTTTTAAAATAGGTGGTGAGGATGGATGGATGAGCGGATTATTTCGAGTGAAGTAAATGAGAGTGAAATAAGTATTGAACAAAGCTTGAGACCGCAGACGTTAAAGCAATATATTGGGCAGACTCAAGTAAAAGAAAACTTAGAAATTTTTATAAAGGCTGCAAAGCTTCGGAATGAAACGTTAGACCATGTACTTCTTTATGGTCCTCCTGGTTTAGGTAAGACCACCCTAGCGGTCATTATTGCCAATGAAATGGGTGTGAACATCCGAACCACTGCTGGTCCAGCCATTGAGAGACCCGGTGATTTAGCTGCGATTCTTACTGCGCTTGAGCCAGGAGATGTATTATTTATTGATGAGATCCACAGGCTGCCGCGGACAATTGAAGAGGTTTTGTATCCGGCGATGGAAGATTTCTGTCTGGATATCGTGATTGGTAAAGGTCCTAGTGCGCGATCCGTTCGGCTTGACCTTCCTCCGTTTACCTTAGTGGGAGCGACAACGAGAGCGGGTTCATTATCTGCTCCATTACGCGATCGATTTGGAGTTTTAAGCAGGCTCGAGTATTATAAAGAAGACCAGCTAAAGAATATTGTTTTACGAACTGCAGAGTTGTTTGATACAGAAATTGATGAGCCTTCAGCAGCAGAAATTGCTAGAAGGTCAAGGGGAACCCCGAGAATTGCAAACCGCCTCCTTAGAAGGGTGCGGGATTTTGCACAAGTCAAGGGGAATGGTACAATAAACCTGCTGATAGCAAGAGAAGCCTTAGAATTACTGCAGGTAGACCGTCTTGGTCTAGATCATATTGATCACAAGTTATTAAAAGGTATTATCGAAAGGTTTCGTGGCGGTCCAGTCGGTCTTGATACGATTGCGGCTTCGATTGGCGAAGAAGCAGAGACCATTGAAGATGTATATGAACCGTATCTCCTGCAAATAGGGTTCTTACAAAGAACACCACGAGGCAGGGTAGTAACAGCAGCCGTCTATCAGCATTTCGGGATGGAACTGCCCGCACAACAATAAGTAACACACTTTAATACAGATTAGGGATGTCATAATATGAAAGTAGATTTATTTGATTTTCACTTACCTGAGGAATTAATCGCTCAAGTACCGTTAAAAAATCGGACCGACAGCCGATTAATGGTCTTAAATAAGCAAACAGGTGAGATTAAACACGAAGTATTTAAAAATATTACCGAGTTTTTGCGTGAAGGGGATTGCCTTGTCTTAAATGACACTAGGGTATTGCCAGCACGCCTTTTTGGTGTTAAAACAGATACTGGCGCCAAAATTGAAGTCCTGCTTTTAAAGCAGTTGGAAGGTGACCAGTGGGAAACACTTGTTAAACCGGCGAAGCGAGTGAAGGAAGGAACTGTCCTTGACTTTGGCGATGGTCTTCTAACTGCAGTTTGCACGGCCACCTCTGAACACGGCGGAAGAGTATTGGAATTCAAGTATGATGGTATTTTTTACGAGGTTCTTGATCAATTAGGTGAAATGCCACTGCCACCATACATAAAAGAACAGTTGGATGATCGGGAAAGATACCAAACGGTCTTTGCACGTGAGCCTGGTTCGGCTGCAGCCCCAACGGCGGGTCTTCATTTCACAGAAAGCTTATTGGAAGAAATTAAGGCAAAAGGCGTTCACATCGCTTTTATTACGCTTCATGTGGGTCTTGGCACCTTCCGTCCTGTCAATGTGGACGATGTGTTGGAGCATGATATGCATTCTGAGTTTTACATGATGACAGATGGAACAGCCCGATTACTAAATGAAGTTAGAAACAACGGGGGACGAATTGTCTCAGTCGGAACCACCTCAACAAGGACATTGGAGACCATTGCATCTGCAAATGATGGACAATTTGTTGAAGGCAGCGGCTGGACGAATATTTTTATATACCCTGGCTATACCTTTAAGGCAATCGATGGAATGATTACAAATTTCCACCTGCCTAAATCAACCTTGATTATGCTTGTCAGTGCATTAGCTGGAAGAGAGAACATCTTGCATGCCTATGAGACGGCTGTTCAAGAACGTTATCGTTTCTTCAGTTTTGGAGATGCGATGTTACTCATCTAAGCTTATGCACACGGAAGGAGATAAAAATTTGACTGCCATTCGCTACGAATTAATTAAAACATGTAAACAAACGGGAGCGCGCCTTGGAAGGGTACACACCCCGCACGGATCGTTTGACACACCTGCTTTTATGCCGGTTGGAACACTTGCAACGGTAAAAACTATGTCACCTGAAGACTTGAAGGAAATGGGTGCCGGAATTATTTTAAGTAATACCTATCACCTTTGGCTAAGACCTGGCCACGAAATCATTAAGGAGGCTGGCGGCCTTCATAAATTTATGAACTGGGACCGTGCCATCTTAACCGATTCTGGTGGTTTTCAGGTTTTCAGTTTAAGTGAGTTCCGTAAGATTGAAGAAGAAGGGGTTCATTTTAGGAACCATATGAGCGGAGAAAAGCTATTCCTTTCACCTGAAAAAGCTATGGAAATTCAAAATGCCTTAGGCTCAGATATTATGATGGCATTTGATGAATGCCCGCCATATCCTGCAAGCTTTGAGTATATGAAGAAATCAGTTGAACGCACGTCACGATGGGCTGAGCGTTGTTTAACTGCTCATCAACGCCCGCAAGACCAAGGGCTTTTTGGAATTGTCCAAGGAGGAGAATACGAGGAGCTTCGTAAGCAAAGTGCGAAGGACCTTGTATCACTTGATTTCCCTGGTTATGCTGTCGGTGGCCTTTCTGTTGGAGAACCAAAAGACGTGATGAATCGTGTGCTCGAGTTCACAACACCACTTTTGCCAAACAATAAACCAAGATATTTAATGGGGGTAGGTTCCCCGGATTCATTAATTGATGGAGCAATCCGCGGAATTGATATGTTTGACTGCGTATTGCCAACCCGAATCGCTAGAAACGGGACTTTAATGACAAGTACGGGTAGACTGGTAGTCAAAAATGCACAATTTGCGAGAGATTTTGGTCCGCTGGATGAAAATTGCGATTGCTACACTTGCCGAAATTATAGCAGAGCCTATATTCGTCACTTAATTAAATGTGATGAAACATTCGGAATTCGTTTAACGTCTTACCATAATCTATATTTTCTGTTAAGATTAATGGAGAAGGTCAGACAAGCCATCATGGAAGACCGGCTTGGTGATTTCCGCGAAGAGTTTTTTGAACGTTATGGTTTTAATAAACCAAACGCGAAAAATTTCTAATAGAACATTTTTGAAAGGAGGGAAACAAAAATGCAAGGAATTAGTACAATCATTCCATTAATTTTAATGTTTGTGTTATTTTATTTCCTATTAATCCGCCCACAGCAAAAACGCCAAAAAGCGGTTGCGAACATGCAAAACGAGTTGAAAAAAGGTGATAAAATCGTTACAATCGGTGGATTACACGGTTTTATTGACTCAATTGATGATAATAAGGTAGTCATTAAGTGTGGAGATGGCAGCCGTCTTACATACGATCGTTCTGCTATTCGTGAAGTCACTGAAGCTGGTGAAGGCGTTAGCCTAACGAAATAATTGCACAAAAAAAGGAAGCCGTCTTCAAAATGGCTTCCTTTTTCATTATATTTATGCCGATCTTGTATTGCTAGTTGAAATATTTACTCCTAGGATACCGCCCATCATCGCAATCAGTGTGTAGCAAGTGTGATAGATTACCTGCTCAGCAGAAAAGAGGCGGTCGTAACCTAAGTATTGAAATAAGAAAACAACAAAAGAGTAAATTAGACCTGTTATTCCCCCAATTAGCCAGCCTTTTTCTTTTCTCTTTCCTCCAGAAAGAAATCCTCCTCCAAAAAGCCCGATAAATGATAAGGCTGTTATTACATATTGAAGTGAGTCTTCCCTAGCTGATGTAAACCTTAGAATAAAGGCAAAAATTAGACTGGAAATGACGGCAAAGGCAAAGATAAAAATTAATCCGTACAAAATGGATGTACCAAAGCTTTTTGATTCGATTTTAGCTCTCCTCCTTCAGTTGCCTTAGGCCTTTACCTCCATTACCTGAAAGTCTGAGGCCTTAGAAACAGTTTTTTTCCTAGTACAAGCGTATTCGTGAAAGAAGAAAATTAGAATTAAAATTTTTTTATTTTCCTATTTTTAAATGCATTGGAAAATAATTCTCCTTATTTTTTTTCCAAAACTGCAAACAATGAATACGAATGGAAAAAAGGGGCGACATTTGTGGAAGATTTTATTACGATTGTAGTTCGAACAATATTCTTTTATTTTCTTATTTTGGTTATTTTCCGTTTTATGGGAAAGAGAGAAATTGGGGAGTTAAGTATCCTCGATCTTGTCGTCTTTATTATGATTGGTGAACTTGCGGTTGTAGCCATTGAGAGGCCGAGCGTCCGTATTTTTCATGCGATATTACCGATGGTTTTACTAATGTTCATCCAAATTATTCTCGCGATGATCTCTTTAAAAAGTAAAAAGTTTCGAGACATTGTCGATGGTCAGCCAACCATTATTATCAATCGAGGGAAAATTGATGAAAAAGCGATGCGTAAGCAAAGGTACAATTTTGATGATTTGATGACGCAATTAAGAGAAAAGGATATCCGCAGTATCGCAGACGTAGAATTTGCCATCCTAGAATCGTCGGGTAGCTTATCGGTAATCGAGAAAATAAAGAATAATAAAAATCAAAAAAAGCAGGGTGATATAACCATCCCTTTAATCTTAGATGGAACGATTGAAGAAGAAAACCTGAAAAGAATTAACAAAACCAATCTTTGGCTACGCCAGGAGTTGAAAAAAAAGGGATACCGTGATGTGAAGAAAATTTCTTTTTGCAGCTATGAGAATGGGGAATTTTATATTGACCTGCAGGATGAATAAGAAAAAGAAGACATGCTCGGCGGAGCGTGCCTTCTTTTTCTTATACAGTGATAAATTTGCCAATCCAAGGAATTCGTTTAAGCTCATCCTTTTTAATTAAGCCAAGGATCAAAAGCAGGAAAGAATAAGCTATAGTCATGGATAGGGCAGACGTACCAACACGTAACACTAAATGTTCATTTGTGAATAGATTTTCGAAGAGCCAGTACCCACACCATGCAGATGCGCCCATTGCCAAGAAGCCTTTTACATAATCTAGAATATAGAATGAAAAGGAAACCCGCTTTAAAACGGTCGCAAAATGAAGGCCGGTAACAAGCACGAAGCCAACGATAATTCCTAGGGCCGCTCCAGTAATTCCAAATGCAGGTTGGGATGCGAGTAGAAAAATCACCGCTGTTTTAACAACTGCCCCAATGAGACTGTTGATCATAGCCGCCCGAGCAAGGTTTAGTGCTTGCAGTACAGCTTGTAGTGGTCCTTGATAGTAAAAAAACAAGAAGAACGGTGCCATGAGTCGGATGAAATAGGCTCCCTTGGAAGAACCGTACATAAGCTGCATGAGCGGATCAGCAAGGACATAAAGGACAATCACGGCAAGCCCTCCTGTTAAGAAGACAAATCTTAATGCCTGCTGGAGTCGATACTCAATTAATTTGAAGTTATTTTGAGAATTAGCTTCGCTAATTGCTGGAACAAGTGATGTAGCCAGGGAAAAAGTAACAAAGGACGGCAGCATCAATAGTGGCATAGCGTATCCTGTCAAGGCCCCATATTGTTTCGTTGCATTCACAGCAATGACACCGGCCAGAGCTAAACTATGCGCAACCACGATGGGCTCGAAAAACCAGGCAATCGAACCAATCATTCGGCTACCCATTGTTGGAATCGCAATCTCCATTAACTCCTTAAATGTTCGTTTTCCTTTGTGAACAAATTGAAAAAAGTTCTTTCTTAGCTTAAACCTTTTCTTCAATTTGAACATGGTTAAAAGGTAGAGGAGTGACAGTAACTCACCTAATACAGAAGCTCCCATAGCTGCTGCTGCCGCATATTCGACCCCATAGGGCATGAATGTTTTTGTTGCAGTAGCAATTATGGTAATTCTTACAAATTGTTCTAGTATTTGAGAGATGGCTGACGGACGCATGTTTTGCCGCCCTTGAAAATATCCTCTCAACACGGAAGACATAGCGATAATTGGTAGTGCGGGAGCAATCGCCATCAAAGGGTAATATGTTCTTGGATCAGTAAAAAGTGTGGTGGATAGTAATGGCGCAAGTAAAAGTAAAGCAGGGGTGATAATGATGGATAATCCAATTGTTATCGCCAGCGAGACTACTAGAATCTTTTTGATTTCTCCATAATCTTTCCTTGCCTCTGCCTCTGCAATATTTTTAGAAATAGCTACTGGTAGGCCAAGCTGTGTAATCGTAACCACAAGAATAAATGTGGGGTATGCCATCATATATAAGCCGACGCCTTCCTCACCGATACTCCGGGCTAGAACAATTCGATAAACAAAACCAAGTACCCTTGTAATTAATCCTGCAATTAATAGGATAAACGTCCCTTTTAAAAACTTTGACATCGTGATTCCCACCTTCTCAAAAAAGAAGAATTCATATACAATTAACTATATGCCTAGAGGTGGACAAAGCATGACAAGTTGTATGAGCTTTTTGTTTGAAGGTCAATTAATCAAGGGATTTTGCCAAGGGGGCAGTTTGAATGGATAATAGCCACGTATACAACCAATTTCGTACCCAAGTAAAACCAGCATTAGCAAGTAAACTATCGGAATTTCACTTGCTTGGTTACGATTCTGTCTCAGAGAATGAGCTTTGGGGGTTCTTATGTAAGAAAAAGTGGAAAAAAATAAAAGAAGAAATGAAGTTGTACGAGGTTATCCAAGAGATTCTCTCTGTAAGAGTAAGCGATTATATGAGTTATGCAACCATTGAGGCATATAAAACAGCTGAGTTTTCCTTTGATGATGAGGATGAATTGAAAGAGTTATTAAAATAATCTCACGTTTTTCAAATTGACAGCTTTTCTTACTTATTCCATAATGGTAGCAGTGACTTTTTTATTATTTTTCTATAGAGCTTGTAAGGGTTTTATGTAACAGTGCGAACGCACATGCACTAAGGAGGAACAATACATAATGGTAAAACGTAGTAGAATTATTGCTTTCTTTCTTGTGGTCCTCATTATTGGGAGCACAATGGGGGCAACAGCGAAGAACATCCTGAACAACATTAAGCTTGGACTAGACCTTCAAGGGGGCTTTGAGGTTTTATACGAAGTTAAGCCCGCCAAAAAAGGTCAAAAAATTGATAAGGAAGTTTTAGCAAGTACAGCTGAAGCACTGGATAAGCGGATCAATGTTCTGGGTGTAAGTGAACCGAGTATCCAAATTGAAGGGAAGAACCGGATTCGTGTCCAGTTAGCTGGAGTTAAAGACCAAAACAAAGCCCGTGAAATCCTTTCTACTCAAGCGAACTTAACCTTCCGTGATGCGAATGACCGTCTTATGATGGATGGCTCGGACCTGAAACAGGGTGGAGCGAAACAAACATTTGATGAAAATGGAGCACCAAGCGTTTCCTTATCGTTAAAGAGCGCAGATAAGTTCCGTAAAGTATCAGAAGAAATTATGAATATGGCTCCAAATAATGTCCTAGTTATTTGGCTTGATTTTCAAGAAGGAAAAGATTCCTTTAAAAAAGAAGTAGCAAAACCAAATCCAAAATATTTGTCAGCCCCAACTGTAAGGCAAATATTTAACCAAGATTCAGTTTCCATTGTCGGAAGTTTCACAGCTGATGAAGCTAAAACATTGGCTTCACTATTAAATGCAGGTTCATTACCAGTGAAGCTTAAAGAAGTGTATTCTACTTCAGTAGGTGCTAAATTTGGGGAGCAGGCATTAAATGAAACAATTTTAGCAGGAATCATTGGTATTGCAGTCATTTACCTATTTATGATTTTCTACTATCGTTTCCCTGGATTCATCGCAACTGTTACGTTATCGATTTATATTTATTTAGTTTTATTAATCTTTGATTGGATGAATGGGGTATTAACACTGCCAGGGATCGCCGCGATTATTCTCGGAGTCGGTATGGCCGTCGATGCCAACATCATTACTTACGAAAGGATCAAAGAAGAGCTAAAGGTTGGTAAATCCATTAAATCAGCTTTCCAAGCTGGTGAAAAAAATGCGTTTACATCGATTCTAGACTCTAACTTGACAACAATTCTTACTGCTGGTGTGCTTTTCTTCTATGGAACAAGCTCTGTAAAAGGATTTGCGACAATGTTAATTGTCAGTATCCTCATGAGTTTCTTAACCGCAGTATATGGTTCACGATTATTGCTTGGCCTTTGGGTCCACAGTGGAATCTTTAATAAGAAACCGAGCTGGTTTGGTGTTAAACAATCAAATATTAAAAACATCGCTGAAAACTTTGATACGTTAGACCTTCCTACTCGATTTGATAAAATCGATTTTGTTAAAAACCGTAAGAAGTTTTTCGTATTATCAGGCGTTCTTATTGCCGTAGGTATCATCATATTATTTGCTTTCCGTTTGAATCTGTCCATTGACTTTTCAAGTGGAACACGCGTAGAAGTCCTTTCGGACAAGCCATTAACTGTAGAAAAAGTACAGGGTGCTTTTGAAAAGCATAATTTGAATCCTGATGATATCGTCATTTCTGGGGACAAAAAAGAAATTGGCGCGGCTAGAATGATTGGTGTCTTATCAAAAGACGAAATTGCAAAGCTGAAATCAGATTTTAAAAAGGAATTTGGTTCCGAGCCGAATGTTAGTACAGTTTCTCCGACTGTAGGTAAGGAATTGGCAAAGAACGCACTTATTGCCCTGTTAATAGCATCAATTGGGATTATCATTTATGTAAGTGTTCGTTTTGAACTTGCGATGGCGATTGCTGCTATTGCTTCATTACTGCATGATGCGTTCTTTATGGTTGCGTTCTTCAGTATTACAAGACTTGAAGTGGATTTAACGTTTATTGCCGCAGTTCTAACGATTGTGGGTTACTCAATCAACGATACAATCGTTACCTTTGACCGTATGCGTGAAAACATGCGTAAGAAAAAGCGTCTTAAAACGTTTGAAGATATTGCTGACGTAGTCAATGTAAGTATCCGTCAAACATTAACCCGCTCTGTAAACACAGTAATGACTGTATTGATCACAGTCGTTGCCATGATGATTTTTGGTGGAGAGTCGATCCGTAATTTCAATATCGCCTTGTTTGTAGGATTAATTGTTGGTGTTTATTCATCTATCTTTGTTGCAGCCTCTCTATGGGTTGTGTTTAAAGCAAGAGAATTGAATAAAAAAGGTGTTATTAAAACGGTGAAGGAAAAGAGAAAATACTCTGATCAACCACAAGTTTAATTGTAAAAAAAACCGCAGACTGTCTGCGGTTTTTTCTTTTGATTGAAACCATTTTATTACTCCTGTATAATAGTAAAGTCTGAGGGGTGAACACACGAATGTTAAAGTCGAAGACAAGATGGATTGTTCGAAAATCCGAAAACCATCTAGTTAAACAACTGGAAAATGAACTGAAAATAACACCTCTAGTTGCGTCACTGCTTGTCAATCGTGGCTTAGATACCGTAGAATCTGCGCGGTATTTTTTATTTGGAAAGGAAGAATTTCATGACCCTTTCCTCTTAAAAGGAATGGATCTTGCGGTTAACCGAATTCGTGATGCAATTGAAAAACAAGAACCTATTCTAATTTTCGGCGATTATGACGCGGATGGAGTAAGCAGTACCTCCGTGTTAATGATGACATTGCGTGACCTAGGTGCAAATGTACAATTTTACATCCCAAATCGTTTTACCGAGGGATATGGACCTAATGAACGAGCATTCCGTCATGCTGCGGAATCTGGAATAAGCTTAATTATTACTGTAGATACCGGAATATCAGCTGTTCACGAAGCTGCTATAGCGAAAGAACTTGGTGTTGACCTTATTATTACGGATCACCATGAACCAGGTCCGGTCTTACCAGAAGCACTTGCCATCATTCATCCTAAGCTTCCTGACAGCATCTATCCGTTCCGAGAACTGGCCGGGGTTGGCGTTGCTTTTAAGCTTGCCCATGCGTTATATGGAAAAGTTCCAGAGCACTTGTTTGAAATTGCCGTGATTGGGACGATTGCCGATTTAGTGTCATTAACAGGTGAGAACCGGCTGATTGCAAAAAAAGGCTTGGATAAGCTGAAGGTGACTCAAAATGTCGGACTAAGAGCGATCTTTAAACTAGCAGGAGTCGACCTTTCTTCCATTACAGAAGAAACGATCGGTTTTACACTTGCTCCAAGGATTAATGCAGTTGGCAGACTAGAAGATGCCGATATGGCTGTACAGCTTATTTTGACGGACGACCCAGAGGAAGCAGAACAGCTCGCGGAAGAAATGGATGCTTTGAATAAGACCAGGCAGTCTATTGTAAATGAAATCACTGCTGAAGCGATTGAAGAGGTTGAAACAAGGTATCCTATTGATAGCAATAAAGTATTAGTCATCGGTAAGGAAGGCTGGAATGCAGGCGTCGTTGGAATCGTCGCATCCAGGCTAGTTGATAGGTATTACCGTCCTACAATTATCTTAAGTTTTGACTCTGAAAAGGGTATTGCAAAGGGTTCTGCCCGTAGCATAGAGGGTTTTGACTTATTTAAGAATTTATCGACATGCAGAGAAATTCTTCCGCATTTTGGTGGACACCCGATGGCTGCAGGTATGACGTTGGATTTAGAAAATGTGGCTCAACTTCGAGACAGGCTCAATAGCCTTGCAGAAGAGCAGCTATCCGAAGATCATCTAATCCCCGTAACCTATTTAGATGAAGAAGTTCGTCTAGAGGATGTTCATTTAACTTCATTAGATGAAATGAATTTACTTTCTCCTTTTGGTATGGATAATCCTAAACCAAAAGTTTTAATAAATAATGTTGATATTGTCAATATGAGAAAAATTGGCAGTGAACAAAATCATTTAAAGGTTTTGGTTAATGAGAATGGTTCAAATTTAGATGGGATTGGCTTTGGTTTAGGGGCACTTATGGATCAGATCTCTCCTGCCTCAAAAATTTCATTAATTGGAGAATTATCTATTAATGAATGGAACAATATACGTAAACCACAAATCTTTATCCATGATCTCGCAGTTGAATCATGGCAGTTATTTGACTATCGCGGGCAAAAGCGGATGAACCATATCGCCCAAACGGTGTCTGCCGAAAACAGGAAACTTGTTGTGTTTAATAAGGAGCATCTAGATAAAATAAATAATAGCAGCTTGACGGAAATCACCCTCATCGAAACGATAGAAGAAGCAAAAGACTTTGATTGTCATCAAGCAAACATTGTCCTAGTAGACTTCCCGCCATCAAAGGATATTCTATCAAATTTGTTAAAAGGGAAACAGCCGGCAAGAATCTATGCCTATTTTTATAAAGAATCGAGCGATTTTTTCAGCACTGTTCCGACGCGTGATCACTTTAAATGGTTCTATGGATACTTATTAAAGAAGGGCCCATTAGATTTAAAACGTCATGGAGATGTGATTGCCAAGCACCGCGGCTGGTCAGAGGAAACAATTATCTTTATGTCAAAGGTGTTTTCTGACTTGGATTTTGTTACAATAAACAATGGATTTATTACTTTGAATACTGAAGCGCAAAAGCGTGATTTAACTGACTCAAGAACTTATCAAATCAAACAGAAGCAGTATGCTCTTGAAAAGGATTTATTGTTTTCATCCTTCCAGGAATTAAAAAACTGGTTCGACCAAGTGATTCAAGAGTCGGTTGAGACTGAGGAGGCAATTAAAGAATGGATTTAAGAGAATTTATTACAATTGTGCCTGATTGGCCGAAACCAGGAATTAAATTTAAGGATATCACTCCTTTAATGAATAATGGTGATGCATATAGATATGCAACAGACAAAATCGTTGAGTATGCAAAAGAAAAACAAATTGACATTATTGTAGGTCCAGAAGCACGTGGATTCATTATCGGCTGTCCTGTGGCTTATTCACTAGGAGTGGGTTTTGCTCCAGTTCGTAAAGAGGGTAAACTGCCTAGAGAAACGATTAAAGTAAACTACGGTCTTGAATACGGTTCAGACGTTTTAACGATTCATAAAGATGCAATTAAACCTGGTCAACGTGTATTAATTACAGATGACCTATTAGCTACTGGTGGAACCATTGATGCAACGATCCAATTGGTGGAACAGCTTGGTGGGGTTGTAGCTGGTATCGCTTTCTTAGTTGAGTTAAGTTACCTAGACGGACGTAAAAAACTTGACGGATATGATATCTTAACATTAATGCACTATTAAACAAGCTAGAGGGCACTCCGAAAACGAGTGCTCTCTTTATATAATAATGAGGCAATGAACTAAAAGGTTTTTCGACATATTTTTTTAAATTTGTGGAAAAAGGTCATAATCTCTTTACATCTTTGTAATTTTTTCTGATAATAGAAACAATCATTCTAATTTAGTAACAATTTTATAAGAAGAACCATTGAATAAGAATAAACAAAATGAGATGAAAATAAAGGTGATTTCATGGCGAATGATCAAGTGTTAACAGCCGACCAAGTCATCGACAAGACCCGAAACTACTTAAACGAGGAGCATGTTGCCTTAGTTAAGAAGGCATATGAATTTGCTAAACATGCTCACCGGGAACAATATAGAAAATCAGGGGAGCCGTACATTATCCATCCTATACAGGTAGCAGGTATTCTAGCTGACCTTGAGATGGATCCTGCAACGGTAGCAGCGGGATTTCTTCATGACGTTGTTGAAGATACCAGTGTATCTTTAAAGGATATTGAAGTAGCATTCAACAGTGAAGTGGCGATGCTTGTCGACGGTGTAACAAAATTAGGGAAAATTAAATACAAATCTCACGAGGAACAGCAGGCAGAGAACCACCGGAAAATGTTTGTTGCGATGGCTCAAGACATCCGTGTTATCCTTATAAAACTTGCTGACCGTTTGCATAATATGCGGACTCTGAAACATCTTCCTGTAGAAAAACAGCGTCGGATTTCAAATGAAACACTTGAAATTTTTGCACCTTTAGCACATCGTCTTGGTATTTCTAAGATTAAGTGGGAGTTGGAAGATACCGCATTAAGGTATTTAAATCCGCAGCAGTATTACCGGATTGTTAACTTAATGAAAAAGAAACGTGCCGAGCGGGAGCAATATTTAGATGATGTGATTGAAGAAGTAAAGAACCGGATGGGTGAAGTCTCTATTAAGGCAGAGCTGTCAGGCCGTCCAAAGCACATTTATAGTATTTATCGAAAAATGGCATTGCAAAATAAGCAATTCAGCGAAATATACGATTTACTTGCTGTACGTATCGTAGTCAACAGCATTAAGGATTGCTATGCTGTTCTAGGGATCATTCATACGTGCTGGAAGCCAATGCCTGGACGCTTTAAAGACTATATTGCGATGCCAAAGCCAAATATGTATCAATCCTTGCATACAACAGTTATTGGGCCAAAGGGTGATCCGCTGGAGGTTCAAATCAGAACATATGAAATGCACCGCATTGCAGAGTTCGGGGTTGCTGCACACTGGGCATATAAAGAAGGGAAAGCCATTAGTGACAGCTCTACCTTTGAACAAAAATTAACATGGTTCAGGGAAATCCTGGAGTTCCAGAATGACACGGCCAATGCTGAGGAGTTCATGGAGTCACTGAAGATTGACTTGTTCTCAGATATGGTGTTTATATTTACACCAAAAGGTGACGTCATTGAATTGCCTTCAGGCTCGGTACCGATTGATTTTGCTTACCGGATTCACTCTGAAATTGGTAATAAAACCATTGGGGCAAAAGTAAATGGTAAGATGGTGACCTTGGATTACCGGTTAAAAACGGGTGACATTATTGAGATTCTTACCTCCAAACATTCCTACGGGCCAAGTCAGGATTGGTTAAAGCTAGCACAAACCTCTCAAGCGAAAAATAAGATTCGCGCGTTCTTTAAGAAGCAACGCCGCGATGAAAATATCGACAAAGGGAAAGAATTAGTTGAAAAAGAAATCCGTCAAATGGAATTCGATATCAAGGAAATTTTAACCCCAGATAATCTGAAAAAAGTCGCAGAGAAGTTTAATTTTGCTAATGAAGAGGATATGTATGCAGCGGTTGGTTATAACGGTGTAACGGCGTTACAGGTAGCAAACCGTCTAACAGAAAAGTGGCGTAAAAAGCGCGATAAGGAACAGTCAGCAAGCATTGCCAATGCGATTACGGATTTAAAAGCATTTCCTTCGACGAAAAAACGCGAATCAGGTGTTCGTGTACAGGGAATTGATAATCTGTTAATTCGTTTATCTAGATGCTGTAATCCAGTGCCAGGCGATGAGATTGTTGGCTTTATTACAAAAGGGCGCGGTGTCTCTGTCCATCGCTCTGATTGTACGAATATTGATTCCAATGATGCCCAGTCTAGATTAATTCCGGTAGAGTGGGAATCATCTCTGAATGACCGGAAGGAATATAATGTGGACATTGAAATTAGCGGATATGATCGCAGAGGGCTGTTAAATGAGGTCCTTCAAGCTGTTAATGAGACAAAAACAAATATCTCAGCCGTAACAGGGAAATCTGACCGTAATAAAATGGCTACCATCATTATGTCTATTGCGATTCACAATGTCAGCCATCTGCAAAAGGTAGTTGACCGAATCAAGCAAATTCCAGATATTTATTCGGTTCGCCGAATTATGAATTAAGGAGTTTATTATGAAAGTAGTTGTCCAACGAAGCAAAGCGGCAAAAGTAACCGTGGACGGGAATGTAACGGGGCAAATTACTAAAGGGCTTGTTCTCCTCGTAGGGGTAACGCACGAAGACAAGCAAGAGGATGCTGCCTACTTAGCCGATAAAATTGCAAATCTAAGGATTTTTGAAGATGCGAATGAGAAGATGAATTATTCCCTATTGGATGTAGGTGGAGAGATTCTCTCTGTTTCGCAATTTACACTATACGGCGATTGCCGAAAAGGAAGAAGACCAAACTTTATGGATGCCGCGAAACCCGAGCAAGCCGTTGAACTCTACGAAGCGTTTAACGACCTATTGCGTGAAAAAGGGATTCGAGTTGAAACGGGTGTTTTTGGTGCCATGATGGATGTAGAATTAATCAATGATGGTCCAGTGACATTAATTATTGAAAGTAAAGCATAAAAGAAGAGGCGAACTCATTTGAGTCCGCCTCTTCTTTTAATTTCCTTTAAAGAATCTTGCCAGTCCATTAAATAAGCCAGATGCCGCATTTTCTTGGTATACGCCTGATTTAAGTGTCATTTCTTCCTCTGGATTACTTAAATACCCAAGTTCCATTAGGACAGCTTTTTGGTTATTTTCTCGAATGACATGAAAATCGCCAAATCGGACTCCCCGACCCTGCAGTTTGGTTTGTCCCACTGTCGACGAGTATAAAGTATCAGCCAGTGATTGTTGATAATTATGATAATAATAACCTGTCATTCCACGAACGCTTCGGTCTAAATTACTATCGTAATGAATGCTGATGAAAGCATCGGCATTATAGGAGTGTGCAGTGCTTACACGAGAGGGAAGAGGAATAAAGGAATCGCTAGTCCTTGTTAAGTAAACATTTGCCCCAGCTGCCTTTAACTTATCGTATAACAAACGAGCAGTACGAAGTGTCAATTCCTTTTCTAGAGTTCCGCTTGCTCCTGTTGTACCATTATCTCCTCCGCCATGTCCCGGATCTAATACAATCGTTTTATTCTTAAGATAACCTTCTGCGCCAGATTTCTCTATTTGTTTTTTACCGTTGTTGTTAGAAACAATCCAACCGGCCACAAAGCCAGTTTTGCCGTTCTTCAATTTAATTTCATACCAATCATTTACTACATTTTTAACAGGATATGAAGTGCCTTCATTTGCTAGTTCAATCACATTAGCTTGTACACTAGCAGAAGATCGAATATTCGTTCCATTATGTAAGATGGTAATGGTTTGATCCTTAACAGCTTGTCCAGATTGAGAAGGAGCGGCAGTAGATTGATCAAGATACCAGCCGGCAACCCAGCCGAATTGGCCAGACTTATATTCAATTTTAGCCCAATTGTTATTCTCTTCAAGGATTGCAAAGCTTTGACCGCTTGAGACCGTTCCAATAATAGCCGAATTTAAGGTTGAACCAGAACGGACGCTAAGGCTATTAGCGGTGACAGTCCCCTTCATGCCTGTAGGCTTATTCTTAGCGGCATCTTTTCCTGCCTTTGATTCTGAATCTACAAACTCTGCACTAACCCAGCCCTTTACATTAGAGAAACCAATTTCAACCCAATTCTTTTGTTTAGAATAAATGGTTACGCTTGTCCCTTTTGTTAATTTTCCAACGACTGCTCCTGCCTGCGATGGTTCCATCCTAACATTAAGAGTATCAGCATTCACGATCCCATAACCGGATTGTTTACTAACGGGCTCTTGCTGATTTACCTGGGCCGTTTTTACAACTAAAAACTCTCTAGCAACCCATCCCTCGCCAAAAGGGGATGAAACCTTATACCAGTTTTCGTTTTGATCTAGTACGTTTACTTCTTGTTCCTTATTTAAGAAACCGACAATCCGGAAGCTTGTCCCAGGGCCTGAACGAATTCTTATTTGATCGTCAGTGGCTACGGCAACTTTTCCTTTGGTGCTAGTGGAAGTTTTCGAACTGGTTGTTTTTTGTTGATTATCTTTTGTGACCAGCCAATTGACCACCCAGCCTGTTTGACCAAAGGATAACTCAATTTCAATCCAATCCTCTTTTTCTTTCACAATCGGAAATTTCTCGCCTCGCTCGGCTACTTTTACAAGAGGATAGCTTAGACCAGGTCCGCTGCGCACATTCACCGAATCAGATGTAACTGTAACGGTTCCAGTTGCCGCAATACTTTTTCCTTGTGGCAGGAAGACTCCCAAAATAAGAATGATAGATAATAGCAGGAAACTAAATTTTTTAACCATCCACACCCTCCTTTTTTTAGTGTCAAATTTAATTTTAGCGTAAATAGAGCTGAAAATCATTCCTTAATTACTAAAATTGACCAGTTATTACGGAAATTGAATTCATCTATGCAAGTTTTTCTTTTTTGATGGAGATAATAAGGATATCGAAGAAAAGGCAGAGGTGATGGAAATGAGGTTTAGTGAAAAAGGAATGAACATCCAATCCATGGAGGGAAGGATTTTCGGTGTAGATTTCCATGATTTTATTGAAAAAGAACAGCATGCAACATCGTTCGAACTTGCATCTGAATTTGGGCTATCAATCGGAGATGTCAGAAAGTTGAAGAAACATTTAGAGAGATCCTAAATCTCTCTTGACATTACTAACAATGCTCCGTATTATTATATAAATATAAAACATACATGGAAATAACCAATGATGGAGCATAGTAGTTAAGTAACCCCATGAAAAGAGAGGAAATGCCTTAGGCTGAAAGCATTTCTACATGAGACTTAATGAATGAACACTCCCTAGGCTTCTCTCTGAAAAAAGTCCTTTTAGTAGGAGAGAACGTTGCAGGCGTTAACTGTAAAAGAGGAAGAGCATTGAATTCATTCAAGTGCCTTCAACTAGGGTGGCACCGCGGGAATATAAACTCTCGTCCCTTGTATTTCGTATACAAGGGATGGGAGTTTTTTTGTGTTATAAAAAACTTACATATTAAGTGATTTGTGAAGAGGAGGTTTATCCACAATGTCTATAAGCATTCCTAGAGGAACACAGGATATTTTACCTGGAGAAGTAGAGAAGTGGCAGCTAATTGAAGCTAAGGCAAGAGAACTTTGTGAAAAATATCAATATCAAGAGATTCGTACCCCCATTTTTGAACATACTGATCTTTTTTCAAGAGGTGTAGGGGACTCAACTGATATTGTTCAAAAAGAGATGTATACGTTTGAAGATCGTGGAAAACGCAGTATAACACTTCGACCAGAAGGAACAGCTGCAGTGGTTCGATCCTTCGTTGAGAAGAAGATGTTTGGTTACGCGAATCAGCCCGTAAAGCTTTATTATATGGGGCCAATGTTCCGCTATGAACGTCCGCAGGCTGGTCGTTTCCGTCAGTTTGTCCAATTTGGAGTGGAAGCGTTAGGCAGCAATGATCCTGCCATTGATGCAGAAGTGATTTCTTTAGCGATGAACTTGTATAAAGAAATGGGGCTAAAAAAGCTGAAACTAATCATTAACAGCCTTGGTGATAAAGAAAGCCGAACTGCTCATCGTGAAGCGTTAGTGAATCACTTTAAACCAAGAATCGGCGAGTTTTGCCACGACTGTCAAAACCGCTTGGAGAAAAATCCACTAAGAATCTTGGACTGTAAGCAAGACCGTGACCATGAATTAATGAAAACAGCACCTTCCATTTTGGAATATCTCAATGATTATTCAAAGGATTATTTTGAAAAATTACAACAGTATCTAACACAACTCGATATTCCTTTTGAAGTCGATGCCAATCTTGTAAGGGGTCTTGATTATTATAATCACACTGCATTTGAAATTATGAGCAATGCAGAGGGGTTTGGTGCGATTACTACTTTATGTGGAGGCGGCCGATACAATGGACTCGCAGAACAAATCGGTGGTCCTGAAACGCCGGGAATTGGCTTTGCCTTAAGTATTGAACGGTTTCTAGCTGCACTGCAGGCAGAAGGCATTGAACTTGAAGTGAATCAAGGGATCGATTGTTACTTAGCTGCACTAGGAGATGAAGCGAAGGATTATACCGTAGGACTTTTACAGCAGCTTCGAATGGCTGGTTTTTCAGCAGAACGAGATTATCTAAACCGCAAGATCAAAGCTCAATTCAAAGCGGCTGATCGCTTGCAAGCAAAGTTTGTTGCTATTCTCGGGGATGAGGAACTCAAAAACAATAAGATCAATGTGAAAAACATGGCTACTGGTGAACAGGTAGAACTAGATTTACATTCTTTCATTACACAATTTAAAGAATTGCAAGCTTAAAGGGGGATAATTTCAATGCAGGGCAGATCATATTTTTGTGGTGAAGTTCCAGAAACAGCTGTAGGTGAGAAAGTAACATTAAAAGGGTGGGTTCAGAAGAGACGTGACCTCGGAGGGTTAATCTTTATCGATCTTCGTGACCGCACAGGTATTGTTCAGGTAGTGTTTAACCCTGATACATCTTCTGAGGCACTCCAAACAGCTGAGAAAATTCGTAATGAATATGTCCTTGATGTAGTTGGGACGATTGTCAGCCGTGAAGCAGGAACCATTAATGAAAACCTGAAAACAGGAAAAATTGAAGTACAGGCTGAAAAAGTAACGATTATTAATGAGGCGAAGACTCCTCCATTTATGATTTCTGATAAAACAGATGCATCTGAGGATGTTCGTTTAAAATACCGTTATTTAGATTTCCGCCGTCCGGTAATTTTTGAAACTTTAAAAATGCGTCATCAAGTGACCAAACAAATCAGAGATTTCTTAGACTCTGAAGGGTTCTTAGATATTGAAACACCGATCCTAACGAAAAGTACTCCAGAGGGAGCACGTGACTATTTAGTACCAAGCCGTGTTCATCCTGGTGAATTCTATGCGCTTCCACAATCACCACAACTATTTAAACAATTGCTGATGGTAGGTGGAATTGAGCGTTACTATCAAATTGCACGCTGTTTCCGTGACGAAGACTTACGTGCAGATCGTCAGCCTGAATTTACTCAAATCGATATCGAAACAAGCTTCCTAGGCCAAGAGGATATCATGGGCATGATGGAAAGAATGATGTCAAAGCTTATGAAAGAAGTAAAGGGGCTTGATATTCCTTCAGCATTCCCTCGTATGACTTATGATGAAGCGATGAGCCGTTATGGTTCAGATAAGCCAGACACACGTTTTGGTTTGGAGCTTGTTGATCTATCTGAGATTGTGAAGGACTCTGGTTTCAAAGTGTTTGCGGCAGCAGTTGCTAATGGCGGACAAGTAAAAGCTATTAACGTTAAAGGCGCAGCAGACAAGTATTCTCGTAAAGACATCGATGCGTTAACTGAGTTTGTTGCTGTGTATGGGGCAAAAGGTCTGGCTTGGCTTAAAGTAGATGCGGAAGGATTAAAAGGACCGATCGCAAAATTCTTCTCTGAGGCAGATGTGCAAGCACTGACTGCAAGTCTTGAAGCATCTGAAGGTGATTTGCTCTTATTTGTTGCTGATAAAAAGAGTGTAGTCGCTGATGCTTTAGGTGCTCTACGAATAAAACTGGGTAAAGACTTACAATTAATTGATCAAAGTGTGTTCAATTTCTTATGGGTTACTGACTGGCCATTATTAGAGTACGATGAAGAAGAAGGTCGCTATTACGCTGCACACCATCCATTTACAATGCCATTTAGGGAAGATCTTGAATTGTTAGATTCAGAACCTGGAAAAGTACGTGCACAAGCATATGACCTTGTTTTAAATGGATATGAGCTTGGCGGCGGATCACTCCGGATTTTTGAACGTGATATTCAAGAAAAGATGTTCAGTATTCTTGGATTCTCACCTGAAGAAGCGAGGGAACAATTCGGCTTCCTATTAAATGCATTTGAATACGGTACACCGCCACATGGTGGGATTGCCCTTGGCCTTGACCGTCTGGTAATGCTTCTTGCGGGCAGTACAAACCTTCGTGATACGATTGCATTTCCTAAGACAGCAAGTGCAAGCTGCTTGTTAACAAATGCACCAGGTGAAGTTTCAGAAGCTCAATTAAAGGAACTGAATTTGTCATTAAATGTTAATAAATAACAAGAATTCGCTTTCATGAATCCTTGAAGCATACTTCTAAATATGCTATGATTAAATCAATCGAGAAGAGTCCTGAAATGTACGTTGTGTTACCTGAAGTTTTGACCGAACATTTTTATTTCGGGAGTCCGGAGTTTTTCTGATTGCGTAAATGCCTCACCCATTGACGGGATAGAGGACTTACAATACCGGGAACAGGACACCCACCTGCTGAGTGCGGGTTTCAAAACGAAGGACATAAGCGACGGCATCATTGGGACTCTTCTATTTATTTTTCTAACATCAACCTCCAGCATAATTGCCATGGGGGTTTTCTTTTGCTCTTTATCTTCATAATTCCTATCTAAATACTTGTTTTTATAAGATTGTATGTTATATTTTTTAGGGTAAAAGATAATAAAAGATAAAAATGAAACTTATTTTTGGAGGAACATCATGCTGCATCAATTTTCCCGTAATGAGCTTGCCATTGGTAAAGAAGGCCTCGATATCATGAAAAATAGCACGGTTGCTGTTTTGGGAATCGGGGGTGTTGGTTCGTTTGCTGCTGAAGCTCTTGCTCGCTCTGGCGTTGGCCGTTTAGTTTTAATCGATAAGGATGATGTGGATATTACCAACGTTAACCGCCAGCTAATCGCTTTGCTGTCAACTGTCGGCAGACCTAAAGTAGAAATCATGCAGGAGCGGATTATGGATATTAATCCCGAATGTGAAGTCATTGCCCTTAAAATGTTCTACACAGAGGAAACGTATGAAGAGATTTTTGGCTACAACTTGGATTTTGTTGTAGATGCTTCTGATACGATTATGTATAAAATCCACTTAATGAAGGAATGTTTAAAGCGAAATATTCCGATCATCTCTAGTATGGGTGCGGCCAATAAGATGGACCCAACTCGTTTCCAAATTGCAGATATTTCTAAAACGCATACGGATCCAATCGCAAAGGTAATTCGTACGAAGCTTCGTAAGGAACGCATTCATAAAGGGATTCCAGTGGTATTTTCTGATGAAAGCCCAATCGTGGTTCGTGAGGATGTTGTTAAAGTGGTTGGTAAGGAAAATGCGCCGATTCGAAAGGCGAAAATGCCACCTGCTTCCAATGCCTTCGTCCCATCCGCAGCAGGCCTCATCATGGCAAGCTATGTAGTACGTGAGTTATTGAAAGATATTAAGATTACACGTGTATCTGATGAAAAATAATCCTAGTAAGCCCTAATCATAATGGTTAGGGCTATTTAAATTGATTCTATGTGCCCGAACCCTCGGTTAAAGACAGAATGGGTAACGTAGAGAGAGTCTACGTGCCTGAGTCTACTAACAAAAGAAGGGGTGGGTAACGTAGAAAGGGTCTACGTGCCCGCATCCGTGGATAAAAGAATGATTGGGTAACATAGAAAGGTCCTACGTGCCCAAACGTATTGGTAAAAGAAAGGATGGGTAACGTAGAAAGGGTCTACGTGCCCGCATCCGTAGATAAAAGAATGATTGGGTAACATAGAAAGGTCCTACGTGCCCAAACGTATTGGTAAAAGAAAGGATGGGTAACGTAGAAAGGGTCTACGAGCCCGAACCCGTGGATAAAAGAAAGAAAGGGTAACGTAGAAAGGTTCTACGTTACCAAACCCACGAGGAAAAGGCGGGATGGGTAACGTAGAACAAAATTTACTCAAAAAATACCCACCGACCATATCCAGTTGCGATTAAGTGTTCCATTAGTATACGTCTTAATAGCTTTTTAGAATGGATCACATTACACCATTCATGGATTAGAGTAGTTGTAATTTTTATTTCTGGAAAAAGAAGTCTTAGCTCCTCTACACTCCTTAAAATACCAGTTTCAAGTTTTTCCTCATATCCACAATCTACACATACTAGTTTCTTATCATCTTTACAAATTAAAAAAGAGTTAGATTCAGGACAAAGAATTCCTTTTTGCATTTGGTCAAATCGATATGGTGGAAAACGGGAATAGGGGGATTTATTTTGATGCATCGAGATTAATGTTTCTGCAAGTTCCCTGTGACTTGAAGTTAACCTTGAAGGAAGCTTGTTTAATTTCTGCATATAGGAATTAAGCTGAGTAAAATAAATAATTGGTTTGTTTAGAGGAGCCTGATATAAGGTGAACTCGGGGTTAATGAAGGAAACATTTCCTTCGATTGGTAAATTAAAACCAATATTTTTAAGTAACTGTTGTAATAGAGTTTTACTTCGCTTTAGTTGATCTAATGGGTTCTGCACTACATCCCTGGATAAAGTATAAAAACTATCATTTTCGTATAAATAGTTCCCCTCAAAATTTTTCACTTCAAAAGGAAAAATTGTACTCTGAGAAATGGTTAACGTATCAATTTGGAAATTTGCATTGTTAAAATCAATACATAAATCGTTTATAAAATACAAATCATTTTGTAGCTTACTAGTATATTGATCAAACATCAACTCCCCTTGATATCCTTTTTCAAGTCTTAAATAGTATTTTTGGTCTTTTGGAGACAAAGTTGTTCTCATGTAAAGTGACTTCATAATGATGAGTTCATTAGACTTATACCTCGGTTTTAAGAGCATGACACACTTCCTTTCTTTTTTACACGTACAACCTTATTTTATAAAAAAAATACTAGAAATCCCTATAATTGTGTGAATGTTTTGTTAACGATTCACTAATACCACGAGTGAAAAGTTTAGGAAAATTCTTCTAAGATAATGTACACTATAATGGACGGCTTTTGAGAGGAGAGGGAAATTGGAAACAATCGTTGAGTTAAAAGATGTAACCAAAGTGATTAAAGGAAGAACGATTATTGATAATATCAGCTTTAAAGTGAATAAAGGCGAAGTTTTCGGCTTCCTTGGCCCGAATGGTGCTGGGAAAACGACAACTATTCGGATGATTGTCGGCCTAATGGGGATTACTTCAGGAGATATCATCATCGGCGGATCAAGCATCAAAACTGATTTTGAAAATGCCGTCGGACATGTAGGTGCCATCGTCGAAAATCCGGAAATGTATAAATTTTTGACCGGTTATCAAAATCTTGTACACTATGCAAGGATGGTAAAAGGGATTACCAAGGAAAAAATTGCTGAAACGGTGGAACTAGTTGGTTTATCGGAACGCATTCAAGATAAGGTCAAAACCTATTCACTTGGTATGAGACAAAGATTAGGATTAGCTCAATGTCTTTTACATGATCCAGAGGTATTAATCCTGGATGAGCCTACGAATGGCTTAGATCCTGCAGGAATAAGAGAGATTCGTGACTATGTTCGTCAGCTGGCACGTGAAAAAAATATGGCAGTCATTGTTTCAAGCCATTTGCTATCTGAAATGGAAATGATGTGTGACCGAATTGGGATAATCCAAAACGGACAGCTTATTGATGTTCAACTTGTTCAAGAGTTTGTCCAGAGCACAGAAACCACATATGAGTTGGAAGTAGTGCCGAGTGATCATGCCTTGCTAATTGTTCAAGAGCATTATCCAAGTATCCGAGCGACCCGCTCCAGAAATGGAATATCCGTAGAACTTTCTAAGGAAGAAATACCAAAGCTGGTCAAAGCTTTTGTCGCTGAAGACATACAGGTTTATGGCATTAAAGAAGTGGCGAAAACATTGGAAGATCGCTTCCTGGAAGTAACGTCTGAAAAGGAGGCGGTGTCTCGTGGGTAATTTAATCAAGAATGAATGGATGAAAATTTTTAGACGGCCTGGAACGTATGTGATGATTGCCATCCTGGTTATCTCCATAGCAGTGGTGGGAATGGTAACTAAGTATCAACAAAATGGAATGGATTTAACGGAAGATAAAAAGTGGGAACAAGTATTACAAGAAGAAAATAATGCTCTAAAGCAGCAAATGGAACAAAGCCAGTCAAAGATCGAAAAACAATTTTTCAAAAAAGAGATAGCTATCAATGATTATCGGATCAAGCATCACCTTTCACCAAAAGAAAAATACTCTGTTTGGTCATTCGTCAAAGATTCCTCACAGTTGATCGTCCTAGCTGGGTTATTCATTATTATTGTAGCGGCTGGGATTGTGGCCAGCGAGTTTAATTGGGGAACCATAAAGCTATTGTTGATCCGGCCCATTAACCGAACGAAAATTTTATTATCTAAATATTTTACCGTATTGCTGTATGCTCTATTTATGCTGGGTATCCTCTTTGTCTTCTCAACCGTACTTGGCGCCATTTTGTTCGGTATGCCAGAGGAGGCAGTTCCCTATTTAAATTATAGTAATGGTCAGGTTACTGAGCAAAATATCGTTGTCCATTTATTAATCTATTATGTTTTAAGTTCCATTGATACGATTATGCTCGTTACTATGGCATTTATGATTTCAACTGTTTTCCGCAATAGCTCTTTGGCCATCGGGCTATCACTATTTTTATTATTTACAGGTGCGCAGCTTACCGTCCTGTTATCCATGAAATTTACGTGGGCAAAATACATACTGTTTGCGAATACTGATCTCATGCAATATGTAGAAGGAACACCGATGGTAGAAGGAATGACCATTTCATTTTCTATACTCATGCTCCTGATTTACTTTGCTCTATTTCAATTTCTCGCCTTTTTTGTCTTCAAAAAACGAGATGTTGCAGCCTAAAAAAGGTGTCAGGCACCATAAACAATGGTGCCTGACACCTTTTTATCTATCTACGTGACAGTTTTTCATAGACCGTTGCGAGGGCCTGTTCAAATTTTCCGGTTTTCTTCGGCTGGTAGTATTGTTTGTTTTTTATCCGGTTAGGTAAGTATTGCTGCGGCACCCAGCCATTTTCATAGTTGTGGGGATATAAGTATTCGATTCCCCTGCCAAGCTCTTTGGCTCCCTTATAGTGGGCATCCTTTAGATGATCAGGAATTTCACCTACATTCCCTTTTCGAATATCTTCAAGAGCGCTATCGATGGCCAAAATAGCCGAGTTGGATTTAGGTGATAAGCATAGTTCAATAACGGCATTGGCAAGCGGAATGCGTGCCTCGGGAAAACCGAGTCGTTCTGCTGTTTCAATCGCTGCTAACGTCCGTGGTCCTGCCTGAGGATTAGCGAGTCCGATGTCCTCATACGCAATGACAATCAGTCTTCGGCTGATACTGACCAGGTCACCTGCTTCAATTAGCCTGCCCAGATAGTGCAACGCAGCATTGGCGTCGCTACCACGAATTGATTTTTGAAAGGCGGACAAGACATCATAGTGCCCGTCTCCATCCTTATCCGCAGCGATACTTTTCTTTTGCAGACATTCTTCAGCTGTTTCCACATCAACCGTAATAATGCCGTTTTCATCCTCATCCGAAGACAGGACGGCTAATTCGAGTGCGTTTAAGGAGCTTCTGACATCTCCGTTCGATGCATTGGAGAAGTGCAATAATGCTTCGTCCGTAACACTCACCTTTAAATTACCCAGTCCGCGATCCTCGTCTTCGATCGCGCGGAGCAAGGCTTGTTTTACCTCATCAGGGGTTAATGGTTTAAGCTCGAAAATTTGACAGCGACTTCGGATCGCGGGATTGATCGCATGGTAAGGGTTACTTGTAGTGGCCCCAATTAGTGTAATCATTCCATTCTCTAAATAAGGAAGTAAAAAGTCTTGTTTTCCTTTATCCAGCCTATGAACCTCATCTAAAAGAAGGATTACCTTTCCTGACATTTTCGCCTCGGCTGCGACTATTTCCATATCTTTTTTATTATTTGTTACTGCATTTAATGTTCGAAAGGCATATTTTGTACTGCCAGCGATGGCACTAGCTATCGAAGTTTTGCCAATTCCAGGTGGTCCGTATAGAATCATGGATGTAAGCTGTTTTGCTTTTACCATTCTAGCAATGATTTTTCCGTCACCAACCAAATGCTGCTGGCCTACGATTTCATCTATCGTTCTTGGCCTCATGCGAAAGGCCAATGGCTTTTGCTGCATAATCATCTCTCCAAAGGGTTTTCTTTTTAATTGTGCTTTTACCTTAACATACCACTTTCTTGGGAAAAAAGCATATTAAAGAAGAATGTGTTATAATTTCTAATGCCTATCAATTTACTGTGGAATTACGTATTTAATTATATAGATTTCGAATAGAGGTGCTTAGTAGTGAAGATTTCTACAAAGGGAAGATATGGTCTTACAATTATGATAGAGCTTGCTAAAAAATATGGTGAAGGGCCGACGTCATTAAAAGCCATAGCGCAGGCAAATGATTTATCAGAGCATTATTTAGAGCAATTGATTGCTCCGTTACGTAATGCTGGTTTAGTAAAAAGTATTAGGGGAGCGTATGGTGGTTATATTCTTACCAATGTCCCTTCCAAAATTACGGCGGGAGATGTAATTCGTGTTCTTGAGGGGCCGATTACGCCTGTCGAGGGAATTGAAGATGAAGAGCCTGCAAAAAGAGAGCTTTGGATTAGAATCAGAGATGCCATTAAGGGCGTTTTAGACAACACGACATTAGAGGATTTGGCTAATCACAGTGAAGATAATGATACAGAAGGTTATATGTTCTATATTTAAGGTAAAAAGTAAATACAAGAATTATTTTGATTGAAGGTGTAAGGATGGAACGAATTTATCTCGACCACGCAGCAACAACACCCATGCATCCAAGAGTGATTGAAAAAATGGTCGATGTGATGAATCATACTTTTGGCAATCCCTCCAGCATTCATTCATTTGGAAGGGAAGCACGCCACCAAATCGATATTGCCAGAGCAGGTCTGGCGCGTAGTATTGGTGCGAAGGAAAATGAAATTATTTTTACAAGCGGTGGAACAGAAGCCGATAACATGGCATTGTTTGGAGTAGCGGAAAGCTATCAGAATAAAGGAAAACACATAATTACTACAAAGGTAGAACATCATGCTGTTCTTCATGCTTGTAAAAAACTGGAGAAGATGGGCTATGAGGTGACTTATTTACCTGTGGATGAAACAGGACTGATCTCCATCTCCGAATTCCGAGCGGCATTAAGGGATGATACGATTTTAGTATCCATCATGTACGGTAATAATGAAGTAGGTACGATTCAACCTATTTCAGAAATTGGGGAGATAGTAAAGGACCACCAAGCAATCTTCCATACAGATGCAGTACAAGCTTATGGGATTGAAAATATCGACGTTAATGAAAAACATATTGATCTGCTATCCGTTTCTGCTCATAAGATTAATGGTCCTAAAGGAACAGGTTTTCTTTTTGCCCGCTCAGATATTAAACTTTCTCCTCGCTCTTTTGGCGGAGAGCAAGAAAGAAAACGACGAGCCGGCACAGAGAATGTTGCTTCCATTGTTGGTTTTCATGAAGCAGTGAAAATTGCGAGTGATGAAAGAGTGGCAAATAAAGAAAAGTATCTTGGCTTTAAGGAAGCAATGTTAGGAAAATTGCGTGAATTAGATGTTGAGTTTCACGTGAACGGATTGCTTGATAATTCATTGCCACATGTATTAAACTTAAGCTTTCCGGGAACAAGTGTGGAGGCGATGCTAGTCAATCTCGATTTAGCAGGTATTGCTGTTTCGAGCGGTTCTGCATGTACAGCTGGTTCTATTGAACCATCTCATGTCCTGGTTGCCATGTTTGGTAAACAATCAGACCGTCTAATCAATTCCATCCGTTTTAGCTTTGGCATGAACATCACAACAGAGCAAGTGATAAAAGCCGCTGAAGAAACGGCAAGGGTTGTTTTACGTCTGAAAAAATAAATGTACAGTAGGAAGAAACGGTTAAAGAGAGGTGAATATGAAATGGAAAAAAGAGATCCTAAAGATATACGTGTCGTAGTAGGAATGTCAGGTGGAGTAGACTCCTCTGTAGCTGCTCTGCTCTTAAAGCAGCAAGGCTATGATGTGATCGGGATTTTTATGAAAAACTGGGATGACACGGACGAAAATGGTGTGTGTACGGCCACGGAAGATTACGAGGATGTGATCCGTGTATGTAACCAAATCGGCATCCCCTATTATGCTGTAAACTTTGAAAAACAATATTGGGATAAGGTATTCACCTATTTCCTTGAAGAATATAAAGCTGGTAGAACGCCAAATCCAGATGTCATGTGCAATAAAGAAATAAAATTCAAAGCGTTCCTTGAACATGCCATGAAATTAGGTGCGGATTATTTAGCTACTGGGCACTATGCAAGAGTAGAATTCCGTGATGGAGAGTATAAGATGCTTCGCGGTCTTGATGAAAATAAAGACCAAACGTATTTCTTGAACCAATTGTCACAGGAACAACTAAGTAAAGTCATGTTCCCTATTGGAAATTTGGAGAAATCTAGAGTGCGTGAAATTGCGAAGGAAGCAGAACTTGCTACAGCAACTAAGAAGGACAGCACAGGGATTTGCTTTATCGGGGAACGGAATTTTAAAGAATTCTTAGGTCAATATCTGCCTGCACAACCGGGAAACATGGAAACCTTTGATGGTGAGGTTAAAGGGAAACATGAAGGTCTTATGTACCATACCATTGGCCAACGTCATGGTTTAGGTATTGGCGGTGCTGGTGAGCCTTGGTTTGCCGTTGGGAAAGACTTAAAGAGAAATGTCCTATATGTTGGACAGGGCTTCCACAATGAAAAACTATATTCTGATTCCATTATTGCAACGAACGTTAGCTGGATATCGAACAATGAAAAGCCGGCTGAATTCGAGTGCACAGCTAAGTTCCGCTATCGTCAGGAAGATCATAAGGTAACAGTTCGTTTACTAGAAGGGGATCGCGCAGAGGTTATTTTCAAGGAGCCGATTCGTGCGATTACTCCTGGACAAGCTGCTGTTTTTTACCTTGGTGACGAGTGTCTTGGCGGCGGTACCATTGACGAAGTGTATAAAAATGGTGAGCGTTTAACATATGTAGGATAATCAAAACCCTGATTCCAAAAGGAGTCAGGGTTTTTTAATGTTTTTTTTACGAAATATGATATACTTTCCCTTAGATTGGAGCTGAATAAAATGGATAAAAACCAATTAGGTGTACAATACATGCAGGAAGGCAATTACGAAGAAGCAGCTAAAGCCTTTAACGCAGCAATAGAAGAAAATCCAACAGACCCTGTTGCGTATATTAACTTTGGCAACGTTCTTTCAGCTGTTGGTGACGATGAAAAAGCAATTAAATTTTATCAAAAGGCACTTGAAATAGATGAAAATGCAGCAGCCGCGTACTATAGTATCGGTAATATTCTATTCACGCATGATCGTTTCGAAGAGGCGAAAAACATGTTTGAAACAGCTATGAAAAAGGGGCTGGAGTCTTCCGATAATTACTTTATGTTGGGCTTAACGCTTGTTCAATTAGATAAGAGTCGCTTTGCCCTTCCTTATCTGCAAAGAAGTGTAGAACTAAATGACGGGGATGCAGAAGCAAGGTTCCAATATGGTCTTTGTCTAGCACAATTAGAATTCATTGACGAGTCAATGGCCCAATTTGAAAAATGTATTGAACTCGATCCTAATCATTCCGATGCTTATTATAATTTAGGCGTTTCTTATGCCTTTAAGGATAATGCATCAAAAGCCCTTGAAATGTTTAATACAGCATTGGAGATACAACCAGACCATATGCTGGCAGGACATGCAAAAAAATTAATCGAAAATATGCAATAAATTTGTTCTTATCATCTGGAAGGGGGGGAGACTCGAATGGAAAAGCAAGACGCGCTTGATTTATTTGAGGAGCAAGGAAAATTTGTAAAAGGAAGACCTATCGTAACGATTTTCCATAATGAACAGAATTTATATACAGTTTTACGGATTCGAGTGGATGAAACGAATCACCCATATGATGATAAAGAAGCAGTTGTTACAGGGTATTTTCCAAAGGTGCATGAACAGGAGACGTATATCTTTTACGGAGAATTTAAGGAACATCCGAAGTTTGGCTTACAATTTCTTACGAAGCATTTTAGAAAAGATATGCCTCAGACAAAACAAGGGGTTATTGCCTATTTATCAGGGGAATTGTTCAAAGGGATTGGAAAGAAGACCGCAGAAAACATCGTGGAAACCCTTGGAGAAAACGCCATTTCTAAAATTCTAAATCAGCCGTCCTTACTAGATTCCATTCCAAAGCTCCCTCCTGATAAGGCAAAAACCCTTTATGATACACTCATGGAGCATCAGGGACTCGAACAAGTCATGGTGGCATTAAACCAATATGGTTTTGGTCCACAGATTGCAATGCGTATCTATCAGACATATAAAGAGGAGACACTTGGCATCATCCAAAAGAACCCTTATCAACTGGTGGAAGATATTGAGGGGATCGGTTTTGGCCGTGCCGATGAACTCGGCTATCAGCTTGGGATTACAGGCAGTCATCCCGATCGGATTAAAGCAGCTTGTTTGTATACGCTTGAAAATGAAAGCATGCAGACAGGTCATGTATACATACATTCAGAGCAGTTACTTGAACAAGTTAAACGCTTGTTAGAAGAAAATAAGAGAGACCAAGTGGAGTTTTTAGAAATATCTAATGAAGTCATCAAGCTTGAAGAAGAGGGCAAATTAATTGGTGAAGAAAAACGCATTTATTTACCTTCACTTTATTTTGCTGAAAAAGGTCTTGTCACTAACATCCACCGGATACTTAAGCAAACTGAATATAAGGATCAGTTTCCTGAATCGGAATTTTTGCTGGCATTGGGTGGTTTAGAGGAACGCCTTGGGGTTCAATATGCACCAACCCAAAGAGAGGCCATTCAAACGGCATTAATGTCTCCTATGTTAATTTTAACAGGAGGGCCTGGAACAGGGAAAACTACGGTTATAAAAGGAATTGTCGAACTATATGCGGAACTCCATGGCTGTTCCTTAGAGCCGAAGGATTACCATAAAAAAGGGGAACCATTTCCATTTTTGCTAGCAGCACCAACAGGTAGAGCAGCAAAACGGATGACTGAATCCACCGGACTGCCTGCCGTAACCATTCATCGGTTACTTGGGCTAAATGGCTTAGAAGGAATTGACCATGAGGATACCCATTCGCTTGAAGGGAAAATATTAATCGTTGATGAAACGTCCATGCTTGATATTTGGCTTGCAAATCAATTGTTTAAAGCATTGCCAGATCATATTCAAGTCATTCTGGTGGGAGATGAGGATCAGCTGCCGTCGGTTGGACCTGGGCAGGTATTGAAGGACTTGTTGGATTCTGAAAGAATTCCGACCGTTCGCTTAACTGATATTTATCGACAAGCAGAAGGGTCTTCTATCATAGAACTGGCACATGATATTAAAAAAGGTTACCTTCCGCCAGATGTCACACAGAAGCAGCCTGACCGTTCATTTATCCGATGCTCGACTACACAGGTAGCACAAGTCGTGGAAAAAGTCGCACAAAATGCTAAAAACAAAGGATACTCTGCTAAGGATATTCAGGTCTTGGCACCTATGTACAGAGGTCCTGCAGGGATTGACCGATTAAATGTCCTCCTTCAAGAAATTTTTAATCCTAATCCTGATGGGAAACGTAAAGAGATAAGTTTTGGTGAAGTTAAGTATCGTATTGGGGATAAGGTCCTTCAATTGGTCAATCAACCTGAAAACAACGTATTTAATGGCGATATCGGTGAAATTATTTCAATCATTTATGCGAAGGAAAACACGGAAAAACAGGACATGATTTATATTTCCTTTGAAGGAAATGAAGTGGAATATTCTAGACAGGATCTGAATCAGATTACACATGCCTATTGTTGTTCTGTTCATAAGTCCCAGGGCAGTGAATTTCCGATTGTCATCCTCCCAATCACGAGAAGCTACTACCGGATGCTTCGGAGAAATTTAATTTATACAGCAATTACTAGAAGTAAACAATCGCTAATCCTTTGCGGTGAAGAAGATGCATTAAGAATGGGAGTGGAAAGAGCGGATGAACTTTCAAGACAGACTACACTCCGTCAGAAGCTTCAGGAAACGATCTTAGTTCAATCGACCAACCGTGAAGAAAAAGATGTAACGAATGACTTATCCTATGAAGAAGAATTAATGCAAGTTAATCCAATGATCGGAATGGAAAACGTTTCACCTTATGATTTCATGGTAAATGACTGAAACTATAAATGTTCACAGGAGGTGGGACACTCTTTGCGGACATTTTCTTTATTGAAAGGACAACCAGTCTTTGAAACCAATAGCGGGACAAAAATTGGTGAAATCAGTGACCTGTGTATCTCAAGCAATGGAATCGTCAGAGGCCTATTGGTTAAAAAGGGCGTTTTCTTCAAACAGTCATACTTCCTGGATATTCAAAAAGTAACTACCTTCGGCTGGGATGGGGTTATGATTGACGATAGCGGGTATCTCGAAAAGTTAAAAGATAATCCTGAATATACTTTGACACATCAGCATTCTTTAAATGGGATGATGATGCTTTCTAAGAGCGGAGATTCTCTTGGTTTGTTAAAAGATGTATATTTTCAGGAAGAAATGGGCACAATCGTAGGGTATGAAATCACGGATGGCTTCTTTTCGGAAATAACGGAAGGCAAACAAGTCATTCAATCCGGGAAGCCCGTAGCGATCGGAAAGGATGCCATTATCGTAGATGTAGATAATACGTGAGGTGTCTTTTCATGTTTAAGTGTCCGAATTGTCAAAGTAAGGATATAGGCAAAATTGGTATTAACCAATATTATTGCTGGAACTGCTTCATTGAGTTATCCGTTAACAAGGGTCTGATTAATACCCACCAAGTGGAGGAAGACGGTTCACTTAGTTCCTTGGACGATTTGTTTGAAGAAGAAGAGCGTCGTTACACCCTTTAAAATGTGATAAGAGGTGAAACGCATGAATAAAATGATGACGTCGATGATTGCTTTTGGTGCGGGGATGGCCGTATATAATATGGCACAACGAAACAATATGATGTCCACCCGCAATATGAAAAAAATGCAAAAAAAGGTTAAACGAGCAATGTTCTAATGCTATGTAAATCCCCCTTGGGAATCCAAGGGGGATTTTTGAATGGATGAATATTTCTATTCGATGTCTCTAACACTAACGTGAGGGAGGCTTGCTTGTGGATATTCGGATGAAGTGGTTTTATCGAATGGGTTTTATACTCCTTTTGTTAATTGCCCTGTATGTCTTTCTTAAAATTCGATTTGTTTGGCTACCTGTTGTAAGGCTTGCTTTCTTAATTATTCTACCCTTTATTGTTGGAGGGTTTATAACGTATCTCTTACATCCAATTGTTGAAAAATTACATGAAAAAGGACTTCACAGGGGTTTGGCAATTTTTTTAATATATTTTATCTTTTTTGGCGGAATAGGATTTGCTCTATATAAGGGTATTCCTGCGATGATTGACCAACTAAAAGACCTTTCTGAGAGTGCACCTTTTTTTGCTGAGCAATATAGAAACTGGATTGAACAACTTCAATCCCATACAAGGGCTTGGCCGGATGGTCTTCAAACAAAAATAGATGACGGGATTGATACCTTCGAAAAAAAGATGGATACCCTCTTAACCATCATCGTGAATGTTTTAATGACTTTCTTAAATTCTGTCCTTCTAATGATGATTATTCCGTTTATTGCCTTTTACATGTTAAAAGATTTTCCTTTAATGAAACGTACTGCATGGTATTTAACACCAAAAAAGTGGCGTAGAAAAGCGACTTTATTTTTAAGGGACGTCGACCAATCATTGGGGAGCTATATTAGAGGACAGCTTCTCGTATGTGTGATAATTGGAAGTGTATCTGCTCTGCTGTTTTGGCTATTTGATTTAAGATACCCCTTGATATTAGGGCTCATATGTGGTGCTACCAATGTCATCCCCTATTTTGGACCGATTATTGGGGCCATTCCTGCGGTTATTATTGCGGCCACTATTTCCGTTAAGCTTGTCATTATTACGGTGGTCATTGTTTTTGGTCTTCAATTTCTAGAGGGGAATATTTTGTCGCCATATATAGTTGGAAAAAGCTTGCACATGCACCCCTTATTAATCATGATTGCGCTGACAGCAGGTGGAGAGATAGGAGGGATATTAGGATTAATTTTGGCAGTCCCAGTCCTAGTGATATTGAAAGTGGGGATTATTCATGCGAAAAATCACTTTATTTCGGGGAAAGCAAAATCTTCCTCCTAAATCAACATGGTTCAATTGACAAACGTTTTCTTGGTGGATATAATTCGACATATAGAATAATGAAAATGTAGAAGGATCGAGTATGTTGTAGTCCATCTGTAACGCACAGTGCGCGGAAGAGAGGAGCTTTCATGGCTGAAAGAAGCTCCAGGTGAAGGATAACAGAACGCTAATCCGGAGTGCAGCTAACCACTGCCGTATACCTGCGTTAAGGGATTTTTGAGAGATGAGTACAGCTATTTTGTATTCATAATCAGGGTGGTACCGCGAGATATAAGCTCTCGTCCCTGTTAGGGATGAGGGCTTTTTTGTATGCTTTTTTAAGGTAATAATCCCTTTCCAGTCTAAATCCGCTAACGCTTTTATAAAAAAAGGAGGTCTATTTTGATGAAAAATTTAACTGGTGCACAAATTCGATCAATGTTTTTACAGTTTTTCAAAGAAGAAAAAGGTCACACAGTTGAGCCAAGCGCATCGCTTGTTCCACATGATGATCCATCATTATTATGGATAAACAGTGGGGTAGCAACTCTTAAGAAATATTTTGATGGTCGTGTGGTCCCTGAAAACCCAAGAATCACAAATGCACAAAAGTCTATTCGTACAAATGACATTGAGAATGTGGGGAAAACAGCCCGTCACCATACATTCTTTGAAATGCTGGGTAACTTTTCTATTGGAGAGTACTTTAAAGAGGAAGCAATTGAGTGGGCATGGGAATTCTTAACCGATAAAAAATGGATGGGATTTGATCCTGAACTATTATCTGTTACTGTGCATCCTGAAGATAATGAAGCATATGAAATCTGGAATAAAACAATTGGCGTTCCAGAGGAACGGATCATTCGATTAGAAGGAAATTTCTGGGATATTGGTGAAGGACCAAGTGGACCGAATACAGAAATTTTCTATGACCGTGGTCCAGAATATGGGGATGACCAGAATGATCCAGAGCTATATCCAGGTGGAGAAAACGAGCGTTATCTAGAAGTTTGGAACTTAGTATTTTCACAATTTAACCATAATCCTGATGGTACGTATACACCACTTCCAAAGAAAAACATTGATACAGGGATGGGATTAGAACGGATGGCATCTGTTGTTCAAAATGTTCCAACCAACTTTGACACAGATCTTTTTATCCCGATTATTCGTGCAACCGAAGAAATCTCTGGTGAAAAATATGGTGTGGATAAAGAAACAGATGTAGCCTTCAAGGTTATTGCTGACCATATTCGTACCGTTGCTTTCGCTGTCGGTGATGGCGCATTGCCATCCAATGAAGGACGTGGATATGTCCTACGCCGTCTCCTTCGACGTGCAGTCCGCTATGCAAAGCAAATTAATATCAATCGCCCGTTTATGTATGAACTTGTTCCAGTTGTTGGTGAAATCATGAATGACTTCTATCCAGAGGTCAAGGAAAAAACTGAGTTCATTCAAAAAGTGATCAAGAATGAAGAAGAACGCTTCCACGAAACACTTCATGATGGTTTAACCATCCTAGCTAGCGTAATAAAGAAAGAAAAAGAAAAGAGTAGTGACACCATCTCAGGTGCAGATGTTTTCCGTTTATATGATACTTACGGTTTCCCAGTTGAACTCACAGAGGAATATGCGGAAGAAGAAGGTATGAAGGTCGATCATGAAGGCTTTGAAGTAGAAATGGAACAGCAGCGAGAGCGTGCGCGTGCAGCTCGTCATGATGTTGATTCTATGCAAGTACAAAGCGGAGTTCTAAGAGATGTGAAGGTAGAGAGTCAGTTTGTAGGCTACGATCAGCTTGAAACAAGCTCTGTTGTGGCAGCTATTGTGAAAAATGGAGAACTAATTCATGAGGCTTCAGCTGGTGAGGAAGTACAGGTCATTCTTAATGTAACTCCTTTTTATGCTGAGAGTGGTGGACAGATTGCTGACCACGGTGTGATGGAAGGCGATGGGGTATCTTTATTTGTAAAAGATGTTCAAAAGGCACCGAATGGTCAAAACCTTCATCAAGTAGTGGTTAAGAGTGGCACACTCAAAACCAATCTACAAGTGACTGCAAAGGTAGATGCAGACAACCGGGTTAAAATCATCAAAAACCATACAGCTACTCACTTGCTGCATCAAGCATTAAAAGATGTACTTGGCGAGCATGTTAACCAAGCTGGCTCCCTCGTAGAACCTGATCGTCTGCGCTTTGACTTCTCGCACTTTGGTCAAATTAAGCCTGATGAATTAGAGCAAATTGAAAAAATCGTCAATGAAAAAATTTGGAGAAACATCGAAGTGAATATTAGCTTAAAACCAATCGCTGAAGCAAAAGCAATGGGAGCTATGGCACTTTTCGGTGAAAAGTATGGTGACATTGTTCGTGTTGTACAGGTCGGGGATTACAGCCTAGAGCTATGCGGAGGCTGCCATGTTCCTAATACATCTGTTATCGGTCTGTTCAAAATTGTTTCAGAGGGCGGAATTGGTGCTGGAACACGAAGAATTGAAGCTGTAACAGGTGAAGCTGCTTATAAATCACTAAATGATCAAGTGGGCTTATTGAAAGAAGCAGCAGACAAGTTAAAAGCTAATCCGAAGGATATCGTCACACGTATTGATAGTTTGATGAGCGAAATGAAACAGCTTCAACGTGAAAATGAGTCACTTGCAGCTAAACTTGGAAATATTGAAGCGGGTAACTTAGTTTCACTAGCAAAAGAGATTGATGGAGTAACTGTTTTAGCTGCGAAGGTGCAGGCTGCTGATATGAACAACCTAAGAAATATGGCGGATGATTTAAGACAGAAACTTGGGTCAGTAGTATTAGTCTTAGGAAGTGCACACGAAGGCAAAGTTAACCTAATCGCAGCAGTTACAAAGGATTTAATTGAAAAAGGCTACCATGCTGGAAAGTTGATTAAAGAAGTTGCTTCACGCTGCGGTGGAGGTGGCGGTGGCCGTCCAGATATGGCTCAAGCAGGAGGAAAAGATCCAGAAAAGCTAGACTCTGCACTTCAATTCGTAGATGAATGGGTAAAATCGGTTTGATAATAGGACAAAGTAGTGTAAAATGTAGGTAATAATACAATTCTCTCGTCTATAAGAAATGCGAGGTGCGTGAAATGAGTTCATTTGACAAAACGATGAGATTTAATTTTCCTGAAGAGCCCTTCGAACATGATGTGAATGACGTTCTTTTTCAAGTGTACGAGGCTTTGCAGGAAAAAGGATATAATCCGATCAATCAAATAGTCGGCTACCTATTATCAGGAGATCCAGCTTATATTCCACGACATCGAGATGCTCGTAATATTATCCGCAAGCTTGAACGTGACGAAATAATTGAGGAACTAGTCAAATCCTATCTTAAACAACAACGAGAGGTTAAGTAATGCGCGCAATGGGTTTAGACGTGGGCTCTAAGACAGTCGGTATTGCCCTTAGTGATGAACTAGGGTGGACTGCACAGGGTCTAAAAACCCTCAAAATCAATGAGGAAAGAGAACAGTTTGGTTTTGAGGAAATTGGTCAATTAATAAGAGAGTACCAAGTTGATACAGTTGTCATTGGGTTACCCAAGAATATGAATGGGACAATCGGACCACGCGGTGAAGCAAGTAAGCAATTTGCTAATGAAATAGAGAGCAGATTTGATGTGCAAACGGTACTATGGGACGAGCGTTTAACAACAATGGCGGCAGAACGTGTATTACTTGAAGCGGATGTAAGTCGAAAGAAACGAAAGAAAGTTATCGATAAGATGGCCGCGGTGATGATTCTGCAAGGTTATCTCGATAGCAAAAACTAATGAGGTGAAAGAAATGGCACACAATCATGAGCACGAAGAAGATCGTTTTATTACGTTAATAGATGAAAATGGTGACGAACAATTATTCGAAATCCTTTTCACTTTTGATTCTGATGAGTTTGAAAGATCATACGTTTTCTTCTATCCAGTAGGAGAAAATGAGGATGACGAAGAAGAAGTCGATATCCTAACTTATGCGTATATCCCAACTGAAGATGGTGGTTTCGGAGAATTAATGGAAATCGAATCAGAAGAAGAATGGGATATGGTTGAAGAAGTGTTTAACACATTCAACGAGGAAGAAGAAGAATAAGGTAGACTAAAGAACCAGCCAACAAAAATGGCCGGTTCTTTTTTTTTGATTTTACTCCAGATAATTCTGACAAATTAATTGATAAATTGACATTTTTCTTACTATATGCTGAAATTATTACGAAAGGGGGAAAAGAATGACAACCGAAGAAAAAGAACCGAAGAAAAATTTAATACGGGATAAAATGCTCGAACACCACCAGGAAGCAAAAGTTGTGAGAAAAATTGTCTCGATTATTTCAATTTTAGTGCTATTATTAATAGTTATTATTGGCGGTGGAGGATATCTATACATACAGTCAGCATTAAAACCCGTTGACCCAGATAGTAAGAAACAAAAAACAGTTGAAATTCCAATTGGTTCGTCCGTCACTGGTATTGGAGAGAAGCTAGAAGCAAAAGGAATCATTAAAAATGCGAAGGTTTTTAAGTATTATGTAAAACTTAAAAATGAAGGCGGCTTTATGGCAGGGAAGTACCAGCTAAGTCCCTCCATGGATGTAGCTGAAATTGTAAGCCGTTTAAAAACAGGTAAAGTACTCGCTGAGGCAAGCTTTAAAATTACTGTTCCAGAAGGAAAGCAGCTAACCGAAATTGCAGCCATTATGGCGAAAGCAACCAATCAAAAGGAAGACGATATTCTTACAAAACTAAATGATAAAGAATTTATCAAAATGTTAATGGAGAAATACCCCGATATACTAACTAATGAAATTTTGGATACGAAAATAAAGTATCCGCTTGAAGGATATTTATTTCCTGCTACGTATCCTTTTTATAAACCAAACCCTTCTGTGGAAGAAATGGTTACAGCAATGTTGGATAAAACAAGATCGATTGTCTCTTCCTATTCAGACCAAAGTGAGGAAAAGAAGTTATCGGTTCACAAACTGCTAACCATGGCCTCTTTAATCGAAGAGGAAGCTACTGAAAAGGCAGATAGAAAAAAAATATCAAGCGTATTTTATAACCGAATTGAAAAGGGTATGAAATTACAAACGGATCCAACAGTTTTATATGCACAAGGAAAACACAAAGAGCGAGTCGTTTATAAGGATTTAGAGGTGAATTCTCCTTATAATACGTACAAACATACAGGACTCCCGCCTGGTCCGATAGCAAGTTCCGGAAAAATGTCCATTGAAGCGGCGCTCGAGCCGGAAAAAACAGACTTTTATTATTTCTTGGCTGCCGAGGATGGAAGCATATATTATTCAAAAACATTAGAAGAACATAATCAATTAAAGGCGAAGTATATTTCCAATAAAAAATAATGAACTATTTTGGGGGAAGCATTAGCATTCCCCCTACTTTTGTGATAAAATAGTTCAAGTGTTTTAATACGTAATCTATAGCGTAACTCACAGTAAGGTAATTGTGGCATCATTGCCTTAAAAACGTCCTAGGTCGAATGTACCAGTTTAAGACGTACGTCCTGTGAACGCTATTTTTTCATGTCTAAAGAGCATTAAATATAGATAAACTAAAAGTATTTTTTACAAATAGCTTTTTAAGAGAGGTGACGCAGCTTGTTAGACGAGAAGCTGCATTCATATATTGAAGGTCTTATACCAGAGCGTAATCCGTTGTTAACTGAAATGGAATCCTATGCTCGTGAACATAATGTTCCCATCATGGAGCTTGAGGGAATTGAAACCATGCTACAATTACTTCGAATTCAAGGCACAAAAAAAGTTCTTGAGGTAGGGACAGCAATTGGATATTCAGCCATGAGAATGGCGGAAGCACTTCCAGAAGCTCACATTGTGACGATTGAGCGAGATGACGAAAGAGCTCAATTAGCAGTCGAATTTATGAAGCGTTCATCCTGCGGAATTCAGATTACCTTAATAAAAGGCGATGCTTTGGAGGTTGAAGAACAGATTAGTGGACATGCTCCATTTGATGCGATTTTTATCGATGCAGCAAAAGGGCAATACAAAAAGTTTTTTGAAATGTATTCAAACTATCTTAATCCTGATGGAATGATTATTACAGATAATGTCCTGTTTAAGGGATTGGTAGCTGAGACAGAAATTGAATCTAAAAGGATCAGAAATCTTGTGAAAAAGATTGACGATTTTAACAACTGGTTAATGAACCATCCAGATTATGTTTCCGTTATTCTTCCTGTGGGAGACGGGGTTGCCATTAGCAAAAGAAGAGGTGATAGCAAATGAAAAAACCAGAATTGCTTGTAACACCATTGACTGTTAACGATATCTTGCCCTTAGCAGAAGCGGGTGCAGATGCGTTTGTAGTAGGTGAACAACGATATGGATTAAGACTTGCTGGAGAATTTAATCGGGACGATGTCAAAAAGGCAATTGAACTTGCTCACAGCAAAGGTAAAAAAGTATATGTGGCAATGAATTCGATTTTTCACAATGAAAAAATTGATGAATTGAGCGATTATATCCAATTTGTTGCATACGTCAAAGCGGATGCGATTATTTTTGGTGACCCTGCTGTTTTAATGACAGTAAGAGAAGTAGCTCCGGATATGAAGCTTCATTGGGGAACGGAAACTACTGGTACGAATTGGTATACCTGCAATTATTGGGGAAGAAAAGGGGCAAAACGAGCGATCCTAGCACGTGAGATTAACATGGATGCCATTGTTGAAACGAAAGAAAATGCAGAAGTGGAAATCGAAGTGCAGGTTCATGGAATGAGCTGTATGTTCCAATCTAAACGTACTCTTCTCGGTAATTACTATGAATACCAAGGAAAAGTTATGGAAATTGAAAACCGCAAGATGGAAAAAAATATGTTCTTGCATGATAAAGAACGTGGAAACAAATATCCGATCTTTGAAGATGAAAATGGTACTCATATTATGAGTCCAAATGATATTTGTATCATTGATGAGCTTCAAGAGATGCTAGAAGCCGGTGTGGATTCTTTTAAGATCGACGGCATCTTAAAAAGCGCGGAATATATTCTTGCAGTTACAAAAGCATATCGTGAGGCAATTGATTTATTCGTAGAAGATCCTGATGCATATGAGGATAAAAAGGACGAGTTGTTAGCTGCGATCGAAGAAATCCAACCAGCTAACCGTCCATTGGACACAGGATTCTATTTTAAAGAGACAGTATATTAAGGGAGGAGTTCAACTGTGAATACAGTTAAAGATAAGATTTCTGAAATTATCGATGGAAAACGTGTCATTGTGAAGAAGCCAGAACTCCTAGCTCCTGCCGGTAATCTTGAAAAATTAAAGATTGCCGTACAATATGGTGCAGATGCAGTATTTATCGGAGGTCAAGAGTATGGTCTTCGTTCAAACGCTGATAACTTTACCTTTGAAGAAATGAAGGAAGGCGTTGAGTTCGCTAAGCGTTTTGGTGCTAAAATTTATGTTACAACTAACATTTTTGCACATAACGAAAATATTGATGGTTTAGAGGAATATATTCTAAGCTTAAAAGAGACAGGAATTGCAGGGATTATTGTTGCAGACCCGCTTATTATTGAAACGTGTCAGCGTCTTGCTCCTGAAATTGAGATTCATATAAGCACACAGCAGTCACTTTCTAACTGGAAAGCTGCACAGTTTTGGAAAGAGGCTGGAGCTGAACGTGTCGTTTTAGCGCGTGAGGTAGGTGCTGAGGAAATCAGAGAAATGAAGGAAAAGGTTGATGTTGAAATCGAAACCTTTATTCACGGCGCCATGTGTATTGCTTATTCCGGCCGTTGTACCCTAAGTAATCATATGACTGCTAGGGACTCAAACCGTGGTGGTTGCTGTCAATCATGCCGATGGGATTATGACCTTTATCAGTTAGAGGGAAGTAATCAGGAGTCTCCTCTTTTTGAGGAAGGCGATTCTCCATTTGCTATGAGCCCGAAGGATTTAAACTTAATTCAAGCGATCCCAAACATGATCGAGCTAGGTATTGATAGCTTGAAAATTGAAGGCCGTATGAAGTCTATTCACTACATTGCAACAGTGGTTAGTGTTTATCGTAAAGTGATTGATGCCTACTGTGCAGACCCTGAAAACTTTGTTATCAAGAAAGAATGGCTTGAGGAATTAGACAAATGTGCGAACCGTGAAACAGCACCTGCGTTTTTTGAAGGTGTTCCAGGGTATAAAGAGCAAATGTTTGGTAATCATAGCAAGAAGACAAAGTTTGAATTTGTGGGTTTAGTGTTAGATTATAATGAAGATACACAAATTGTAACATTGCAACAAAGAAATCACTTTAAACCGGGGGATGAAGTAGAGTTCTTCGGACCCGAAATTCAAAATTTTACTCATGTTATTGATAAAATTTGGGATGAAAAAGGGAATGAACTGGATGCTGCTAGACATCCGCTTCAAATTGTACAATTTAAATTGGACAAACCGGTATACCCTAACAACATGATGCGAAAGGAGAACTAGCATGATGCGCAAACCAGTTGTTATTGGTGTAACCGGCGGCTCCGGCTCCGGAAAGACCAGTGTAACAAAAGCCATTTATGAAAGTTTAAAAGATCATTCCATTTTAGTACTTGAACAGGATTATTATTATAAGGATCAGAGTGAACTGCCATTTGAAGAACGTTTAAAAACAAATTATGATCACCCGCTTGCTTTTGACAATGATTTACTCATTGAACATATTGAAAAGCTTTTAAGATATGAACCGATTGAAAAGCCTGTATATGATTATGCAATCCATACCCGTTCAGAGAAAGTCATTCCTGTTGAGCCTAAAGATGTAATAATTCTCGAGGGAATTCTTGTCCTTGAGGACGAGCGTCTACGTGATTTGATGGATATTAAATTGTACGTAGACACAGATGCTGATTTACGGATTATCCGTCGTATGACACGTGATATTAGTGAGCGTGGACGTACTTTTGATTCTGTTGTAAATCAATACCTAAATGTGGTTCGTCCCATGCATAACCAGTTTATTGAGCCAACTAAACGTTATGCGGATGTGATCATACCAGAAGGCGGCCATAACTATGTTGCCATCGATATTATGGTCACAAAAATTCAAACAATTCTTGAACAAAAGACGATTTTATGAAACAATAGCAAAAGAACTATCTAAAAATCCGTTTGGATAAATATCTTTAATGCGCGCCCTTTTCTATAAGGACGCGCTGCTATGTATTATGCCGAGTGGCATAATATCTACATACATTACATACACAATTCTAATGGGGGATTGTGAAGACTAGAAGGAGTGAGGGTTTTGGCTACAGAGAAAGTATTTCCAATGACACAAGCAGGTAAAGATAAGCTTGTACAAGAAGTAGAGTATTTAAAATCAGTTAAACGTAAAGAAGTTGTAGAAAGAATTAAAATCGCAAGAAGCTTTGGCGATTTATCTGAAAACTCTGAGTATGATTCTGCGAAAGAAGAGCAAGCATTTGTTGAAGGTAGAATTACAACTTTAGAAAATATGATTCGCAACGCTAAAATTATCGCAGAAGGTGAAATGGCAAGCGATTCAGTTACATTAGGAAGCTCCGTCACTTTTGTTGAACTTCCTGATGGTGAAGAAGAAACCTATACAATTGTCGGAAGCGCTGAGGCAGACCCATTTGAAGGAAAGATTTCTAACGATTCTCCGATCGCCAAAAGCTTGATTGGTAAGAAGGTTGGAGACCAAGTGTCTGTTCAAACTCCTGGCGGCGAAATGAATGTTCGCATTGTATCAATTAAATAATGTTTGAAATGTCTAAACCTCGTCAAAACTTTTGACGAGGTGTTTTTTATGTGGAGAAAACGAGCAATTGGCTGGCTCATAATTTGTATAACAGGTCTTGTGCTTCTTTTAGTACGTTTAATGCAAATCCAATTAATTGAGACAGAGACCTTTTCTAAGCATAATGTAAATTTGCTTGAAGAGAGTGTTAATCAAAGAACGCAGGAGCTAGTGATTGATAATGGCAGAGGAAATTTTCTTGACCGAAACGGAACGATGCTTACACATAAAAAAGTGTCAGTACTCGTTTTATTCCCATTTCTTAAAAAGACCGATTGGCAAGTAGATAAGGTTGCTGAAATATCAGGCATACCTGTTAATGGATTGAAGTTTGCTGTGGAAGGTGCGAAAAAACCCTTTGCTTACGGAGACCCTGATCCCATTGAACTGACATCCTCGCAAATGAAGAGAATTAATGAGTTAAAAATACCGGGAGTTTTTGCAATAGAGAAGAAGTTTGAGCGTTCTGCTATTCCAGCTGAGCAATTAATAGGACTAACTGGTGAGAACGCAAAGGAATTAAAGAAACGTTATCCCGATAAGGAACTATCGGAAAAGACACTGCTCGGCGTATCAGGCCTTGAAGAGAGCTTTGATGAATTTCTCCTGCCTGAAGGGAAATCCAAGCTTGTCTACCATGTGGATGGAGGAGGAGCCCCGCTTTTTGGAATAAACGTTAAATATGTTGATCCAGCTAATCCTTTTTATCCAGTTAATATTCGGACTACGATTGATAAAAACGTCCAACAAAAAGCGGAGGATTTAGCTGATCGATACCAAATAAAAAAGGGTGGGCTAGTCCTTCTGAATATTGAGGATAATAGTATATTGGCCATGGTGTCACGGCCCGCTATCAATAAAAATGACCCTTATAATGGTGCCGGAATTACGAACTTAATGCTTAAACAGCAAATTATGGGGTCTGTTTTTAAAACGGTGGTTGCAGCCGCCGCTATGGACCAAAATTTAGATGATCCATCCCGATTGTTTGACTGTAGTAAAAAAATTAATGGTAAACCAGAATTAAAATATAATTATGGCATGTTGAATTTCACAACAAGCTTTGCGAGAAGTTGTAACCACACTTTCGGGGAACTGGCAAAGGAATTGCAAAAAAAGGATAGTCATATACTTGAGGACTATGCTGAGAAGTTGTCTCTTACAGGATTAGTTGGTTGGCAGGGCGAAGTGTACCATACTAGTGACTTTAAGCAACTTCCTGATGAAGATAAGGGAAGAGTATTTGTATCAGATGCAGCAAGAAAAGACCCAAACTTCATTGCGATGTCAGGTATCGGACAGCACGAGGTTCGAGCTACGCCATTAGCTGTAGCCAATATGATGGCCACCATTGCCAGAGGCGGCAAAAAGGAAATGGTAAGAGCAGTCTCAAAAATAGAATACAAAAATGGGACAACCATGGTTGATTTCAAAGAGCAGAGCTTAAAGGAAGACTCTATCTCCCCTTATACAGCAATGAAACTACAAAAGTTACTACGTGAAGTGGTTATTAATCCCAATGGGACAGGGAGATGGTTTAAAGACCTTCCTTATGAAGTAGCCGGGAAATCCGGTACAGCTGAAACGGGAAAATATAACGATGGGAAGCAATTACATAATAAATGGTTTGCTGGTTATTTTCCATTTCAAAATCCTAAATATGCGTTGGTAGCAGTCAATTTGGACGTCATCGACTCAGAAGGCGGCGTTAATTTACTATTTGCGGATATGGTTAAAGCGCTCTATGAAAAAGATACTAGAAAAGAGTAGTCCGACTATTATCCCTTCATGTTCTGTTAAAATCATGTTAGAATATTGAGAGCCTTTATTTTTAGGAGGAAATAGTATGACGAATGATTTTAATTCTAACTCGCGTTCTGGCAACCGGGCGAAAAGGAAAAAAACCAATCTTGTCTTAAATAGTTTAATCATCTTAGTACTCTTACTTATTATATTTGTTGCTTATAATATCTTTGCCTCAGGGAATGACAATGCTGTTCCGAAGAAAGAAAGTCCAAAAACGGAGCAAAAAAATACAGAGCAAAAAGAGACACAAACGAAGAAGAAAGAGAAAAGTAAGACTGAAGATGAAAATTCATCTGACTCAACGCTTGAGGATGAGCAACAAAGTGAAGAGGCGGCAACTACTGAACAGCCAGATGAATCACAGGCAGTGGTTACTGAAGGCGGAAGTTCCTCTAATGTGTTAAAGACAATTGAAAATCCAAGCTGGAAGCCAGTAGGAACTACACAATCGGGAGAACATACATCTGTGTATGATACAAATTCTGTCGATTGGCAGGAAATGCTTCAAGCCATTTCATATGCAACAGGGTTAGATGGCAGCAACATGACGGTGTACTGGCTGGGGAGAGACAAATCGACACAAAATGGCTCGTTCGCTACTGTTGCTTCAAAAGATAAGCAACAAAAATATAATGTATATCTTCAGTGGGTGGACGGTGAAGGTTGGATGCCAACAAGAGTCGAAGAACTAGCTGAAATTGTAAAATAACCATATCAAAGGAGTCTGACTCTATAAGTCAGACTCCTTTATTTCTTTTTAAAATGAACCACTGCTGTAAAATAGGTTTGGCCATTTTCATTTACATGCATCTGATGTGATACGGAGTGAACTCCTAGCATAATTGCTCTGTTCTCATCAATTTGTGACTCAATTTTCTTCTGTAAGGTTTTAAGGTTCGTTGCCTCAAAAAACTCCACTTTATCTTCGATTAATTCAAATTGAAAATTCATAGAATCATTCCTTTCTTACCCTATTTTAGTAATTTCTTTTTCAGCTAGCAATAACGTTTGAATAAATAAAGAGAATATGATAACATGTTGTTGATTAATTCATAGTATACTTATAGGAATTATATGCTAAAAAGAGGTGTAAAGTATGGGAAGAGAATTTCTAGAAATCTTTGAGCAGTGGGCCGATTCTTATGATGATACTGTCGTTGGACATGATCTAGAGTATAAAGAGGTATTTTTAAGATATGAGGAAATATTGGGGGCTGTTGCCGAAAAGTCAAAAGGACATGTGGTTGAATTCGGAGTGGGTACAGGAAATTTGACACAGAAATTATTAGTAAAAGGTCTTAAGGTAACAGGAGTTGAACCTTCCCCTTCCATGCGAAAAATTGCGCAAGATAAACTAGACGGAAAAGTGGAACTACATGATGGAGATTTTCTACATTTTCCAGAAACAACAGCGATTGATACCCTAGTTAGTACTTATGCTTTTCATCATCTTACCGATGAAGAAAAAGCAAAGGCTATTGGTTTTTATGGCAAGCTCCTTTCAAAAGATGGTAGAATAGTTTTTGCGGATACGATGTTTGAATCAGAGGAAGATTATAAGCAACAAATCGTTAAAGCAAAAAAGGATGGCTTTCATAACCTGGCAAAAGATTTGGAAACCGAATATTATACAACGATTCCATATTTAAAAAATATATTAGAAAAAAACAGTTTTAGCGTTACATTTACGCGCTTCAACGATTTTGTCTGGTTAATGGAAGGCGTAAAACATTAAGAAAGAGGTCAAAGTATGAAAATCGCAATTATCGGAGCAATGGAAGAGGAAGTAACTTTACTAAGAAATCATATCGAAGGTAGAACACAAGAAACGGTGGCTGGATGTGAATTTACATTTGGTACCATGCATGGTGTGGATGTGATTTTGCTCCGTTCAGGAATTGGCAAGGTAAACGCAGCCATGTCAACAACTATCCTACTTGAAAAATATAAGCCTGAGTATATTATTAACACTGGTTCTGCTGGTGGGTTCAATCCCGCTCTTAATGTTGGTGATGCTGTTATTTCAACTGAAGTTCGTCACCATGATGTCGATGTAACAGCATTTGGATATGAATACGGTCAGGTTCCACAGCTTCCTGCAGCCTTTTTAGCTGATGAGAAGTTAATTGCGGTTGCTGAGAAAGTATCACAAGAACTGGATAAGTTTCAAATTGTGAAAGGCTTAATTGTAACTGGTGACTCCTTTATGGAAGATCCAGCAAGAGTTGAATTTGTACGTTCGAAGTTTAATGACTTACAAGCAGTTGAAATGGAGGCAGCGGCGATTGCACAGGTAGCCCATCGTTTTGAAGTTCCTTTCGTCATCATTCGCTCCCTTTCTGATATTGCTGGAAAAGAATCTGAGGTTTCTTTTGATCAATTTATTGATAAAGCGGCAACTAATTCTGCTACTTTAGTGATGAATATGGTAGCATCGTTAAAATAGTTTACAGGAGTGGGGAAATGAAGGTCTACAAAAATGTCCATGAATTAATAGGGCACACACCAATGGTAGAAATCACGCAATTTCAATTGCCTGAAGGTGTTCGTATCTTTGCGAAACTGGAATTTATGAACCCGGGAGGAAGTGTCAAAGATCGGCTTGGAATGGTGCTGCTAGAAGAGGCATTTTCCAGCGGAAAGCTACGTCCGGGTGGAACAGTCATAGAGCCAACAGCTGGTAATACGGGTATTGGTTTAGCCCTTGCAGCTATAAACAAAGGTATTGAAGTTGTTCTGTGCGTTCCTGAAAAGTTCAGCATTGAAAAGCAGGAATTAATGAAGGCTCTTGGGGCAAAAATTGTTCATACTCCGACGGAAAAGGGAATGAAAGGCGCGATTGCAAAGGCTAAGGAACTGGTTCAGGAGATTCCAGGTGCATACTGTCCACAGCAATTTGGAAACCCAGCTAATCCTGAAACATACTATAAAACGCTTGGTCCTGAAATTTGGGAGCAGCTTGATGGACAATTACATGTATTTGTCGCGGGTGCGGGTACTGGTGGAACGTTCATGGGTACAGCTCGTTATTTAAAAGAGCAGAGCGCTAAAGTAAAAACCGTCATTGTTGAACCTGAAGGATCTATTCTAAACGGTGGTGAATCAGGGCCGCACAAAACTGAGGGTATTGGGATGGAATTTTTACCGGAATATATGGATACGGATTACTTTGATGCTATTCATACCGTGACGGATGAACATGCTTTCGGTCTTGTTAAAGAATTAGCTGCGAAGGAAGGCCTTCTTGTTGGAAGTTCCTCTGGTGCTGCCTTTCATGCTGCGTTAAAAGAAGCCGAATTATCGCCGAATGGAACAAACATTGTCGTCATTTTCCCAGACGGCAGCGAACGATATTTGAGTAAAAAGATTTTTGAAGGAGGAATTTAACTTGAAACGAAAAACTAAATTGATACACGGTGGTATAAGTCAAGATCCAGCAACAGGAGCTGTATCCTTTCCCATTTACCAAGTGAGTACCTACAAGCAGGAAGGAGTAGGCGGTCACAAGGGGTTTGAATATTCAAGAACTGGAAACCCTACAAGAAATGCCCTTGAGGTATTAATTAAAGATATTGAGGGCGGAACAGCAGGATTTGCCTTTGGTTCGGGAATGGCAGCAATTACTGCCGTTATCATGTTATTTAATAGCGGGGATCATGTCATTCTTACTGATGATGTTTACGGTGGTACATTCCGTGTGATTACAAAGGTATTAAACCGGTTTGGAATTGACTCTACTTTTGTTGATACAAGTAATTTAGACAATATTAAGAGTGCTATTAGACCAAATACAAAGGCAGTTTATATAGAAACACCTACAAACCCATTACTTAAAATCACTGATATTGAAGCAGCTGCAAAGCTTGCCAAGGAACATCAGCTGCTGACTATTGTAGATAATACTTTTTCAACCCCATATTGGCAAAATCCAATTGAGTTAGGAGCCGATATTGTCTTACACAGTGCAACAAAATACATTGGTGGACATAGTGATGTAGTAGCTGGTTTAGTGGTTGTAAATAGTGAAAAGTTAGCTGAAGATCTTCATTTCGTGCAAAATTCTACAGGTGGTGTATTAGGTCCGCAGGATTCTTGGCTATTAATCCGTGGTATCAAGACTCTAGGTATTCGTATGGAAGAGACCGAAGCAAATACCGCTGCAATTGTAGAGTTTTTACAGTCACATCCTAAGGTTAAAAAGGTTTTTTACCCGGGTATTGAATCGCATCCAAATCATGAGATTGCCAAAAAGCAAGCGAGAGGTTTTGGCGGGATGGTCTCCTTTGATGTTGGAAGTGCTGAAAATGCAGACCGATTATTAAGTAAAATTCATTATTTTACATTGGCTGAAAGCTTAGGTGCGGTCGAAAGCTTAATCTCTGTTCCTGCGCGAATGACACATGCCTCTATTCCGGCTGAGCGACGTGCAGAATTAGGTATAACTGATGGATTAGTCCGTATTTCCGTTGGTCTAGAAGATGTAGAGGACCTAATTGAAGATTTAACACAAGCATTAGAATAAATATAGATTATCCAGACACCAGGTCAACCCGCCTGGTGTCTGTGCTTTTCTTTTACTAATATTTACATCCTCTTTCATTCTAGGTTTTATGTTAAAGTAGGTTAGTAGATTCTAAGAAAAGCAGGTGGTAAGTAGTGAAACAACAAGCGAAGAGTTTGTATGAAAAAATGGTTGATTTTAAACGTTTTGCCACGATCTTATTGGCTGTTGGTGTATTTTTTTATTTAGGCTTAATTATTCCGTCGGACACAAAAAGTGAGATGGATGTAAATATAATGGTTCTTTCTTCTTTGTCTTTCCTAGCTTTATCTATACTGTTTTTTATCCAATCCAAACAATGCCAAATCAAGTTGTCTGAGATGGACGAAGGACAGGATTATCTGATGAAAAAATAAGCGATTCCTCCTCAGGAACGCTTATTTTTTTTGTTCTTATAAAGGGCTTTTTAATTAATTTTAAAAAAATTACTTCCAAAAGGTTTACAAATACCAGGTGAGTGGATATAATTACCGTAGCAAGTAAAAAATTCCAAAAGGAGGTCGAAGAAAATGAATTTAATTGTAGCCTGCACGAAAACATCAAATTTGAATATCATGCATTCGACCAGACTGGAATGGATTGTTTAAGTTATTAAGTGACATTACATATCCATGCCGCAGGGAGAATGACGCCTTGCGGTATTTTTGTGCCTAAAAATCGCGCCGCAAGGGATACCTTCTTGCGGCCTTTTTGTGCCCTTTTTAATCGCCAGAAGGATGTGTAATGCATAAATTGGAAATGTTGTTAGAACAAGTATGAAAAATTACTTTAAAGGAGGTGTTATATATGACCTTAAATATTTTATTTTTCTCCATTACGATTAAGAAGCGTGAAGTTGATCTAGAGAAAATTGCTCAACAAGAGATGGTTGATAAGCTATACGATCAAAATAAAGACCGTCAAATATCCATGCATCATTTTATGTAATGTAACGTCATGCACCAAAAAAGGAAGTGAAAATAATGACCCTAAATATCCTATTTTTAACTATTACCATTAAAAAGCGACAAGTAAGCCTCGAAGAAGCTGCACATCAAGAAATGGTAGATAAGCTATATGAGAAGAATCGAGATCGCCAGGTATCCATGCATCGGTTAATGTAATTGCTAAAAATCTCAAAATCAGAAAGGTGGTTTTAATATGTTGTTTTTCTTAATGCAAGGTCGTGGAAACAGTTTCTGGGGTATGAAAGATACCACCTAGCCTTGTGAGAGAATAAAAGTAGGAGGTAACTAAAATGCCGCTTCATATTTTGTTATTATCATTGTTCTTTAAACCTAAGAAAAAAGAATCCTAAAAGTGTTTGTTAACAGAATGTTCATATTTCCTGAAGTTAGTGACTGTGAAAATGTGCTAAATTCAAATTAGAAAATAGTAGTTTCTAACCTAAGGAGTGGAGAATATGTTCATGGTTGTGATGGCTTTCGTCATTACTGGAGCGATTGGTTGTGTAATCTCAGCAGAACTAAGTGTAGAAAGATAGCAACAAAAAGCATCGGCCAAATAATCGGCCGATGCTTTCTTACATAATAAGAATGTATAAAATTCGACTTCGAGAAATGTCCAGCTCCAGCGCCTAGCCCCTCGGGTCAAATAACCTTCGGCAAGTAAAGTCAAAGAGCGACTTTTCTTGCCGAAGAACATTTGCCTGTCGGGGCTGACCAAGGCACTTCCGCTTTTCTTATTGCTATTTAGTCAACTCCAGGAACTCATCTATGTCATCAAGACAAATATGAACGGCTTTTTCCCAAAAGTCTTTTTTCGTTAAATCTACCTGCAAATGCTTTTGAGCTAAATCTTCTACTGACATAGAAGCGGTATCCCTTAACAAAGCAATATACTTTTCTTCGTATCCTTTGCCTTCCGCAAGTGCCTGTGCATAAATACCTAACGAGAATAGATAGCCAAAGGTATATGGGAAGTTATAGAATGGCACTCCTGTTATAAAGAAGTGAAGCTTAGATGCCCAAAATAAAGGATGATACTCTTGTAAAGCCTCACAATACGCTTCTTTTTGTGCGGTAAGCATCAATTCATTTAGTCGGTCTGCAGTTACTGGCCCTTGCTTTCTCTCCTCATAAAAACTTGTTTCAAAAAGGAAGCGTGCATGAATATTCATTAAAAGAGCAACCGTCCTTTGAATCTTATCATCTAGAAGAACAAGTTTTTCTTCCTCGTTTTTTGCGTTTTTAACTGCGGCATCTGCAACAATCATTTCAGCAAAAGTAGAGGCGGTTTCAGCCACGTTCATGGCATAATTTCGGTTAAGATGATGAACACCCTTCATGGCGAATGTATGGAACCCATGACCTAGTTCATGTGCTAGAGTAGACACGTTTGAAGGTGTTCCGGAATAGGTCATAAAAATCCGGGATTGGTCGCTTTCAGGGAAGAACGTACAGAATCCGCCAGGCGCTTTACCAGGGCGATCCTCACCTTCAATCCACTGTTCTTCAAATGCTTTTCGGGCAAAGGAAGCCATCTTTTCACCAAACAAAGCAAAATTCTGTTCAATAAATTCTGCACCCTCTTGATAGGAGACCTTTGACTCTGATTTTCCAAACGGAGCATCAAGGTCATACCAGCTTAGTTTATCGATGCCTAAGAGTTCAGCTTTTCGCTCTAAATAGGTAACCAGCTTCTGTTTATTTTCGGAAATGACGGACCACATCGTTTCCAACGTTTCTTTCTCCATACGATTAATACTAAGTGGTTCTTTTAATACATCCTCCCAGCCTCTTTTCTGATAAACACTTAGTCGGAAGCCTGAGAGGTGATTGAGAGTTTTTGCAAGAAAGTCTGCCTGTTCTCCCCAGGCCTTTTCCCAATTTTTAAATATAGCTTCTCTTACGCTTCTATCAGGGCTTGAGAATTTGTTAAACGCTTGACCGACGGATAGGAGTTTTTCCCCTCCATCTTCGCTAAAAGGAACTTTTATTGTTCCGACGATTAAATCGTATAATTGCCCCCAGCTATGATAGCCATCGACCCCTAGGGCACTAATTAGCGCTTCTTCATCCTTCGATAATTTATCCTTTGCACGAGTCCGTCGCTCTGTTAACACAAAGGATAGAACCTGTAACTGCTCATCTTCTAACAGCTGTCTCCAAACGTCATCGCTAATTGAGGTTAAAAGACTGTCAAAGGTACTAAGGGCGGATTGAAAGGCTGCACTTAAACTAGTTACCTTTGAATCGAGGGTATATGCTTGTTTATCCTCCGTATTTTGTGCCTGTAGACAACTAACAAATGCCCCTGCTTGACGGAGTTTTTTTGCCGCATGCTCAAAATCCTCAAGTAATTCTTTCAAAAATTTTTGATCCTCTGGTGAATTGAGCGGAATCCAGTTACTTACCTTGGTTTGAAAGACCTGAATTAATGTTGCTGTATGATTTAGATGGTCTGTGAATTCTGGTGAATTACTACCGCCTTCAAAGAATACGTCTAGGTTCCAAACATCTGAATATGTAGTGGATGTCATCTATGTACCCCTCCTTAATGGATATAACAGTTATCTAAAAAAAGACTTTCCGCTTTCCATTATAAGTTACTTTTTCTAAAAATTCTATATTAGCAGAAAAATGGAGGCTGACCTATAAGATGAGTCAGCCTCCGCAAAAGCTTTAACAAGCCCTTGTATACCACCACCAGCCTCCGAAGAGTAATAAAAGTATAAATAAGACTATGACAACTGCAATCCAGAATCCACTGCCGGCTGCATATGGAACAGGATAAGCTGGATATGGGGCGGGGTAACCGCAAAAACCATAAGGGCTTGGGTAACCGTAAGGCATCATGATTCCCCCCTTTATCCGTTTATAATAGGGTATGAGCCCTTGTATAAGCATGTATAGGCAAACGTGTATGTCCCAATTAATTCAACAAGATTTCACAGATATTCTTAACTATTTTGTAGTATAATTTTGTCCAAGATATGTATACGGGAGAGGGATACCATTGAAGAAAATTCTGCTTGTTGATGATGAAACACGGATGTTAGATCTACTTTCCCTTTATTTAACTCCCAGAGGCTATGAGTGTATTAAAATGACATCAGCGCATAAAGCGGTTCAATATCTCGGAGCAGAGAGTGTAGACCTTGTTCTGTTAGATATCATGATGCCAGAAATGGATGGCTGGGATGCGTGTCAAGAAGTGAGGAAAATAGGGGATATACCAATCATTATGCTTACCGCTCGCAGTGAAAAGATAGATATCGTTAAAGGGCTAAATATGGGTGCTGATGATTATATCTCAAAACCGTTTGATGAGGAAGAGCTGATTGCAAGAATAGATGCGGTTTTAAGAAGAAAAAATAGGTCATCAAGTATAATTGTTTTTAATGGGCTTTTGCTCAATGAAGAATCGTTTGAGGTATCTTACCAGGGTCATTTTGTATCTGTAACACCAAAGGAATTTTCCTTACTTACACTTTTATTGAGAAATAGAAATAAAGTATTTACCCGAGAGCATTTGCTGACATCCATTTGGGGATATGCAGTAACAACAGAAGATCGGACCATTGATTCGCATGTAAGAAATTTACGGGAAAAATTACGGAAGTCAGGGTTTCCTGTGGACGATTATTTGACAACTGTATGGGGACTAGGGTATAAGTGGATGGATAAGGATTCATAAGCGAGAACCTCATAGTTTTAGATAATGTTCAGGAGGCAAAAAGGTGAAAGTACAAATGAAAGTGATATTAGCTATTGCTTTAGGAATATTACTTGTTGCTACAGGATGCACAAATAATAGTGAAAACCAAAAAAAGACCCAGAAAGATAAGAAAGTTGAAACAAATGCAAAATTTGAAATTGTTGAAGCAGATTCACTAAAGTTTAAAAACATCCGTGGGATTGGCTACCCAGGTAATGACAGCGCACTATATGTTGCCACAAATGCCGGTTTAAAATTTTACAAGGATTCAAAGTGGTATGAGTCAACTGCGAACCAACATGACTTTATTGGATTTCAAGCAGTAGAAGATGGGTTTATTGGGAGTGGTCATCCAAAGAAGGGAACAGGATTGAAAGATCCTCTCGGTGTGGTTAAAAGTGTTAATCAAGGGAAGACTATAGAGCCATTAGCCTTCTATGGTAAGAAAAACTTTCATTTTCTGGCTTCTAGTTTTTCAGGTGAAGGGCTTTATATTATTAATGAAGCACCATCTGAGGATTTAAATTTAGGTGTTAGCTACTCTAAAAATAATGGTGATACTTGGACTCAAAGTGCATTTAAAGGGTTTACTGCAGATTCATTGGGAATGATTGCTGTTCACCCTGAAAATGGTGACATCATGGCGATGTCAACAAGGACGGGTATTTATTATTCAACAGATAATGGGAATACGATGAAACCTATTACAGGCTCCATTATGGTGACATCCCTAACTTTTAGTGGAGAGACCATTCTATACTCCAGTGTGGAGAACGATAAGATCTTATTAAAAACGATCAATCCTGTGACGAATGCGCAAGGTGTGATAGAGATTCCTTTCTTGGATTATGATAACCCTATTACATATTTAGTGGTAAATCAAAAGGACCAGAATCAAATGGCCTTTACTACCTATAAAAATGATATGTATGAATCCCATGACGGTGGTAAGAAATGGACTATTCTTCTTAAAGACGGAAAAAAAGAGCAGAAGTAACTGCTCTTTTTTTCGTATAGATAAAAGGTGTTTAATTTTTCTTCTTCCGTTCCTTTTCAGCCCTATAAAATTCATGAAACATTTTCATTAAGGCCCGCTTTTCTATTCTTGAAACATAACTTCTTGAGATACCTAATTCCTTTGCAATTTCGCGTTGGGTTTTTTCTTTTTGGAGGTCTAGGCCAAACCGCCCGACAATCACTTCCTTTTCACGATCATCAAGCACCTCGATATACTTTTTTATCTTCTCAAGTTCCATATTCAGTTGAATGGTGTCAATTACGTCTTCTGATTCTGATTTTAGGACATCTATTAATGAAATTTCATTTCCTTCCTTATCCTGACCAATGGGATCATGCAAAGATACATCTTTCTTTGTTTTCTTGAGTGCGCGTAAATGCATGAGAATTTCGTTTTCAATACAACGGGCTGCGTAAGTGGCCAGTTTTGTTCCTTTCCCTTCGGAATAACTCTCGATTGCTTTAATTAAGCCTATGGTTCCAATAGAGATTAAATCCTCGGAATCCTCCCCGGTATTTTCAAATTTTTTAACGATATGCGCAACCAGACGCAAGTTGTGCTCAATTAACATATTTCGTGCATGCGAATCCCCTTCTGCCATTAACCGTAAATATTTTCTTTCTTCAGCAGCAGATAGGGGCTGAGGAAAGGCGTTGTTCTTAACGTAAGAAACAAGAAATAAAAACTCCTTCATTAAATATCCTAGTGCTGTTAAGATTCCAGACATCCACTTCCACCCCAATGCTTTTAGTTTTTGGGCTATGGCCTATTACTAATTCCTATGAAAAAATCGGGAAATTGTGTCTGTCCATTCTAATTAATATTTTTTTAATTAAAAAAGCATCAACCATGTAGGGCTGATGCTTTTTGTTGATTATTAGACTTTTTTCAGTTTAAATGAACTTACCATTAGGAATGATAGAATGATGATTATGAATAAGAATGTTTGAGATGGAACGTATGGGATGATTAGATAGCTTAGCGTCGCTAATACACCAGCTGCTGTGATTGGCAGGCCGGTAAAATATCCATTACTTTCAGTAATATTAAAACGTGCGAGTCTAAAAGCACCACAACCAATATAAAAAACAGTGAAAAAAGATCCTGGTCCGCCGAATTCATGTAAAATTCCTTGGTATAGTAATAGTGCAGGAGCCACTCCAAATGATATAATATCACTCATGGAATCTAATTGTTTTCCAAGCTCTGATTCAATATTAAACTTTCGTGCAATCATACCGTCAAAACGATCTGCTAAGGCTGCAATAAAAATAAGCAGTAAGCTTAGTCTTAGATTACCATGAAGTCCAAATACAATGGCAAAACCGCCTAATGATAAATTTATTAGTGTGACTACATTTGCAGTTTGAGATTTCAATTTTTTTAATGTTTGATCCAATACGTCCAGCAAAAACATTTCTCCTCATCACTCCTTTTCTTAGCAAAAGGAAATTAATTTTTTAGTTTATTCTATATTATTTAATTCTAAGCTTTTTATGACTGTTCGTAAAGAGTATTTTTACACTATTTGGGGGTAGATTGATGTTACAAGGTTTATATCGTCTCATGATTGAATTAACGAATGGCAAGTGGACATCCAGCATGTTAAGAAGGTTTGCCCGTTCACGTGCAAGCCGTTTTGTTGTGCCGTCCTTCGCTAAAATTTATCAGTTGAATGAAGCGGAAATGGAAAAGAGAGTGACAGACTATCCAACACTTCATGATTTGTTTGTACGCACACTAAAGCAAGGGACACGGGTCATTGATAAAAATGAAGACTCTGTCGTCAGTCCAGTAGATGCTGTCATTGAAGATATTGGACCGATTAAAGAGACAAGCGAAATTGTTGTAAAAGGAAAGACCTATTCAATTGAAGAAATGCTTGGTGACCCTGCAGTCTTAACCAAGTATTTAAATGGTACATACATGATTCTTTATTTAAGTCCAAGCCATTACCATAGGATACATAGCCCTATAAATGGCACGGTAACAAAGCAGTGGACACTTGGATCTAAATCGTACCCAGTCAATAAATTAGGCTTAAAATATGGTGTTCGAACCCTTGCAAAAAATTATCGGGTAATTACAGAGGTTAAAACCAACTATGGACATGTGGCAATTGTTAAAGTCGGAGCGATGTTTGTTAATTCAATTGAAACGACTCACAAGGGCTCAACCCTTGAAAAAGGAGGGGAGATGGCCTATTTCAGCTTTGGGTCAACTGTTGTTCTTTTATTTGAAAAAGACACCTTCCAGGTTGAGGCAAATATTCAAACACCAAAGGATATTAAAGTTGGAGAAAAAATAGGTGTGTTAGTCAAAAACGAGTTGGGATAATGTTTTTGACTAAAGAAAAGGTCTATAAAAAAAGAAAAGCCCTAATAGGGCAGTATAGAAAATTTTAAGAGGAAAGCTTTATTTTATTATTCAACGAACGACGGTAGATTTCGGACTCAATAAGACCAATAAAATCCGGGCTTAAATTTAATTCCTTTGCTTTAAAATATGACTCAATTAATAATTCATCTGACAGTTTCCTCACGTCAGAATCCACCTCCGATTATAAATAAATTGTTCTATTTGATGAAAACTAAACATAAAATAGTACGTTCAATTGGTGTACCCTAAATCTACCAAATTTATCCCTATAGAACAATCGTTCTATTTATCCACAACTTCTGGTGGATAAGTTGTGATTAATTTGTTCATAAACGGAGAAAACTCAAAGGATACAATGGGTATAATGTTAATAAGGTTATCCACAGAGCCTAAAGAAGTAGATATTTGTCGAAAAATATTTTTCTTTTTTTTATAAAACATTCACAACCGTTGAAAATACAGACTATTTATTTGAAGAAGAAATGAAGTGTGGTCGAATTTTGTTGAATAATTAATTGGTTATTTTTCTTTTGAAACAACGATTAATATTGGTTATGATTGTACAGGTACAGTTTTTTAAATGAGCTTCTATTATTTAGAATGTTAATGAGGTGTAAGCTTAGTGTTAAAACAATTTTTACCAGATGAGCATGTAAAAAGCATTCTGGATATATCTCCTGCAAAATTAAAGGAAAAAGGGATAAAAGGGATTATTACAGATTTAGATAATACCTTAGTTGAATGGGATCGTCCTAATGCGACTCCCCAATTGATAAACTGGTTTGATGAAATCAGAAATCATAATATCCTTGTAACAATCGTCTCAAATAATAATGAAGAACGGGTAAAGGCCTTTTCAGATCCTTTAAACTTACCGTTTATTTTTCGTGCCCGAAAGCCACTTGGGCCTGCTTTTAATAAAGCAGTAAAGCAAATGGGGATTAAAAAAGAAGAAACGGTTGTCATTGGAGACCAATTATTAACAGATGTATTGGGTGGAAACCGCAGCGGTTTTCATACCATATTGGTTGTACCAGTTGCACAAACAGACGGCTTCTTTACAAAGTTTAACCGTTTTGCAGAGAGAAGGATTTTGAATTGGTTTAGAAAAAAAGGCATGCTTCAATGGGAGGATCATTCGTGAGTGAACAACATATTTGTATCGGCTGTGGTGTAAAAGTCCAAACAGAAAACCAGGAACTACTAGGCTATGCACCAGCTTCAGCATTAGAAAAGGAAATCATTGTTTGCCAAAGATGTTTCAGGCTTAAGCATTACAATGAAGTTCAAGATGTAAATCTTACTGATGATGACTTTTTAAAGATCTTAAATGAAATGGGTCAAACAGATGCCCTAATTGTCATGATCGTAGATATTTTTGATTTCAATGGAAGCTGGCTACCTGGTTTACATCGATTTGTTGGGAAAAATAAAGTGCTTCTTGTAGGTAACAAGGTTGATTTATTACCAAAGTCAGTCAAGCACAACAAGCTAACAAACTGGATGAAAAACGAAGCCAAGGAGCTAGGGTTAAGAGCAGAAGAAGTATTTCTTGTGAGTGCGGCTAAGGGTTTGTTTATTAAAGAAACCGCTGAAGCTATTGATGAAATGCGTAACGGAAAAGATGTCTATGTAGTTGGTTGTACAAATGTAGGAAAATCAACTTTTATTAATAGAATTATCAAAGATGTAACTGGGGAAGAAGACCTTATTACTACATCACATTTCCCTGGGACGACGCTTGATATTATCAAGATTCCTCTAGATGATGGGAAATTTTTGATTGATTCACCAGGGATTATTAACCACCATCAGATGGCTCATTTTGTTGATAAAAAGGATTTGAAGATTATTACTCCTAAAAAGGAGATTAAGCCAAAGGTTTTTCAATTAAATGAAGGTCAAACCTTATTTTTTGGTGGCCTAGCAAGATTTGATTATATTAGTGGCGGCAGAAGATCATTTGTGTGTTACGTATCAAATGAACTAAATATTCATCGTACAAAATCAGAGAATGCCACTGAACTATATAATAAACATGTCGGTGAAATGTTGACACCACCGCAGCCAGAACAAGTGGAGTCTTTCCCAGAGTTAGTGAGACAAGAGTTTGTGATAAAGGAAGCCAAGACAGATATTGTTTTTTCAGGGCTAGGCTGGATAACAGTCAATGAGCCTGGAGCAAAAGTGGCTGCATATGTTCCAAAAGGTGTCCAAACAATGATCCGTAAATCATTAATTTAAGTTAGCAAAAGATATTATAAAATCAGAACTTGGGTGGGGAGAAGTAAAGTGAAAAAGCTGTATGCAGTTTTAGGAGATCCGATAGGACACTCGATGTCGCCTGTCATGCACAATGATTTATTTTCCTTTTATAACATCGACGCTTATTACCTTCCTTTTCAAGTGAAAAGTGAAGATTTACGGGAAGCGGTAAAGGGATTAAAGACGCTTGGGGTCGGTGGATTCAATGTTACTGTACCTCATAAAAGTACGATTATTCCCTTTTTAGATGAGGTAGATGATTTAGCAGCCAATATTGGCGCGGTGAATACTGTCGTTAATAAGGACGGGAAATTAATTGGCTACAATACCGATGGCCCAGGATTTTTAAGGGGACTGCAAACAAACCTTTCATCCTTGGAGGATAAAAATGTCTTAATTATTGGAGCAGGCGGGGCAGCACGGGCAATTTACTTTACTTTGGCGAAGGAACAGCCTTCATGCATTGATATTACTAATCGTACCTCGGAAAAAGCAGAAAGTATGATTGATGCATGTCCCTATGCCATTTCTTCTACGGCACGTACCATGGCTGAAGCCGGCAAACAATTAGAAGAATATGATTTAATCATTCAAACAACGATGGTGGGAATGTCTCCGCGGACCTCTGAGCAACCTCTGGAATTAACAAACATGAGGAAAGGTACAATGGTTTGTGATATAATTTACAATCCGCTTACTACTCAATTTTTGCATGATGCAAATGAAAAAGGAGCAATCACGCAAAATGGCATTGATATGTTTGTCTATCAAGGGGCCCTTGCGTTTGAAAAGTGGACAGGGATTCTGCCGGATACCCAACGCATGAGAGAGAGTGTGTTGACACAATTAGGAGGAAAGACATGTTAACAGGTAAACAAAAGCGTTTTTTACGTTCAAAAGCACATCATTTAGATCCAATTTTTCAAGTAGGAAAAGGTGGAGTAAATGAAAATATGATAAAACAAGTAGCTGATGCACTCGAGGCTAGAGAGCTATTTAAAATCAGTGTCCTGCAAAATTGTGAAGAAGATAAAACAGAAGTTGCAGAACAGCTAGTAAAAGGAACAGGCGCTGAGATCGTGCAAATCATCGGTAACACGATTGTCCTTTATAAAGAGTCTGTTGAAAAGAAAACGATCACCCTTCCATAATCCAAGGAGTAAAGGATGGCGACTGCATGAAGAAGGTTGGAATATTGGGTGGAACATTTGATCCGCCGCACTATGGTCATTTGATGATTGCTAATGAGGTTCTTTCTACCTTGCAGCTTGATGAAATTTGGTTTATGCCAAATCAAGAGCCGCCTCATAAGAAAAAGACAAGTACCGTCAAAAACGAAGACCGTCTTCGGATGCTTGAGCTTGCTACTCAGGGAAACGCTGCTTTTAAAATAGAAACCATTGAATTAGAACGAAAAGGTCCCTCTTATACGATTGACACAATGAAAATGATTAATGCTAAGTATACTGAGCATCAATTTTTCTTTATCATTGGGGCTGACATGATAGAATATTTACCGAAATGGCAACAAATTGATGAGCTTATTAAGCTCGTTCAATTTGTTGGTGTACATAGACCATCATACAGCCATGAAACAAATTATCCTGTCCTTTATGTAGAAGTACCAGGCATGGATGTATCTTCAAGTATGATTAGAGAACGGTTCAAGAATGGGAAGACCATCCGTTATTTGTTGCCTGATGCTGTCATTGATTATATTGAGGAGAAGCATTTATATGGAACGTGAAAAAGCATTACAGCTAGTAAAAGAGCAGTTAACGGAGCATCGATATCAACATACAATTGGAGTCATGGAAACAGCTATAACATTAGCTAAGCAATACGGAGCAGATGAGAAAAAAGCTGAGTTAGCTGCCATTTTTCATGATTATGCTAAATTTCGTCCAAAAGATGAAATGAAGGAAATCATTTCCTCGAAAGGTTACCCTCTGGACTTATTGGAATATAATGCGGAATTATGGCATGCGCCTGCTGGGGCATATTTGGTTGAGAGGGAAGCAGGGATTACCGACCAAGAAATTCTAGATGCCATCCGTTACCATACATCTGGAAGAGTAGGAATGACCTTATTGGAAAAAGTGATCTATTTGGCAGATTATATTGAACCGGGCCGTCATTTTCCGGGTGTGGACGAAGTAAGAGAACTGGCTAAATTAAATTTAAATCGTGCACTGGTTAAATCAGTGCAAAATACAATTTTATTTTTATTAAAAAAGAATCAAAAGGTGTACCCTGATACATTTTATACTTACAATGACCTTGTTAATAAACTGGAGGATTGATGGATGAATAATCAAGATCTATTAAAATTAGCTGTAAAAGCAGCGGATGACAAACGTGCGGAAGATATATTGGCTTTAAATATGAAGGGGATCTCTCTAATTGCTGACTATTTTATTATTTGTCATGGTAATTCGGATAAACAGGTCCAAGCAATAGCACGAGAGATTAAAGACAAAGCACAAGAATACGGCTATGATGTTAAAAGAATGGAAGGCTTCGATGAAGCAAGATGGGTCTTAATTGATTTAGGTGACGTCGTAGCACACGTGTTCCATCGTGAGGAAAGAAGCTATTATAACCTTGAACGTCTATGGGGCGATGCACCGCTTGAAGATATCCATAGTGAGTTAAATTCATGAGTTATGAACAGTTTGCCTATTTGTATGATGAGCTAATGAAGGATGCTCCTTATAAGGAATGGGTAAAGTTTGTAAAAGAGAAGCTTGAGCAATATGATGTTACTGGGGAGCGATTGCTGGATTTAGCCTGCGGAACGGGGGAGCTTTCCATTCGTTTTGCGGATGAAGGATTTCAAGTAACGGGAGTAGACTTATCCTCAGATATGCTGGCTGTTGCTCAGGCAAAGGCTGAAAATAGAGGGGTTCGGATTCCGTTTTTTGAGCAGAATATGATTGATTTAGATGGCCAAGGGGAATTTGATGTCATCGGTATTTTTTGTGATTCACTCAATTATCTGCAAACGGAAGATGAGGTTAAAGCCACATTTACTTCTGCTCTTCAGCATTTGGTTCATAGTGGATTATTTATTTTTGATGTGCACTCTACCTATAAAGTTACTCACGGTTTTATCGATCAAACGTTTGCTCTTAATGATGAGCATCTTTCATATATTTGGAATAGTTTCCCTGGGGAAAATGAATATAGTGTCGAACATGATTTAAGTTTTTTCGTTCTAGATGAATTGTCGGAGAAATATGACCGGTATGATGAATTTCATTACCAACGAACATATCCTGTTGAGCAATACGCATTCTGGTTAAATGAGGCTGGTTTTGAATTACTGGAGGTATGTGCAGATTTTGAATCTAAATTACCCAATCCAGAATCGGAACGGATCTTTTTTGTAGCTCGAAAAAAATAAAAAAATGCCATCTTTGTTATTGAAAGATGGCATTTTATTTTTTTTAGAAGGAATTTGTCTGTTTTTGTTGAATATTAGTTAGAGTATTGTATTTCTATCTTATCAAGGTCTTCTTTAAATTTTGCATGGGTTGCCTGAAACACATGTTCAAATACGTCCCCCAGCTCACTTTCCAATACCTTTATTCCTTCACCCGTTATACCACCCTTTACACAAACCTTTGCTTGCAAGGATGGTAAAGTATAATGTCCTTGTTTCAACAATTCACCTAGACCAACAATCATTTCACTTGCAAAAATAGTCGCAGAAGCTTCATCAATTTCCGTCTCTTTTACAGCTGCTTGAATAAAACGCTGAAGCAGATAGCTAAAGAATGCTGGTCCGCAACTCACAATATCAGAAGCTACTCTTGTATTTTTTTCTTCGATACAAACTGGTACAGATATCTTCGTAATTAAAGTTTCAATTCTTTCTCTCCAATTGTCACTACAATTTTCTCCATAGGTAACCAAGGACACGCCGGATAATGCACGATTCGTGATACTTGGAATCACACGGACCACTGAACATGCTACTTTTTTTTCGATTTGGCTTGTACTGACCGGACTTGTTATGGAAATAAGACATTTTTCCTTGTTTAAATGAGGATTGATGTCCTCCAGTATTTTGTAAATGTCTAACGGTTTTACACAAATAAATAACAAATCGGATTGAGCCGCCACCTCTTCAGGAGTTGCCCCAACCCTTATGTCTCTATATTTATCTTTAAGCAGCATGGCTTTTGATTTCGTTCTATTTGTAATAATCATTGAAGAAGGGGAAACAGCCTGACTATCAATCAAGGCTTCCACCAAAATTCTCCCCATATTACCGGTACCGATGATACCTAGATTCATTTTTCCGACCCTCCTTCACTTGCAATATTCTTTTATAACCATATGAGAAGTGAGTGTGAAATATACCTTTGAAAGGATGGTTTCAAATGAAAGACTGGCTGTTAGAGAATAAGTTTTATGTGGTTATTGCTTTTGTTATCGGATTGAGTAGTATTTATTATTTTTACAACACTCAAGATGTACCCGTCGCTTCTGATTCACTTTCCATTGAAAAAAAGGTTGGTGAGGAGAGGGAGGAAAAGACAAATAATAGTAAAAAGGAAAGTCAGGAAAAAACTGAGCAAATAATGGTTGATGTAAAAGGCCAAATCAAGCAGCCTGGAGTTTATCAAGCAAATACGGGGGAGCGAGTCATTGATGTCATTAGCAGGGCGGGAGGTTTAACAGATCAAGCTGATCAAACCCAAATTAATTTTGCTGAGCATGTTGCAGATGAAATGGTGGTTTATGTGCCAGCTAAAGGAGAAGCGGCTGGTGCTATTGCTGGAGCAATTGACAACCAGGATACAACTGGAAGTCAAAGTCAGGAACCGGGGAAAATAAATATCAATAAAGCGGACGGCAATGAGTTGCAAAATTTACCGGGAATAGGTCCATCGAAGGCGGCCGCAATTGTGGAATATAGGAATACTAATGGACCATTTAAAACAGTAGAAGATTTAAAAAATATTAGTGGAATAGGGGATAAGACGTTCGAAAAATTAAAGGATTTAATTGTAGTCCGGTAAAATCCTGGTTTGACCAAAATGTACAAGTGCCCTTAAACTAAATATAAATATTTATAGGGAGAGTGGGATTAGTGAATCATCGCCTATCTTGGGATCAATATTTCATGGCTCAAAGCCATTTGCTTGCATTAAGAAGCACGTGCACTAGGCTTACAGTGGGTGCGACTATTGTTAGGGATAAACGTATTATAGCGGGGGGATATAACGGATCGATAGCAGGTGGTGACCATTGTATAGATAAAGGCTGTTATGTCATTGATCATCACTGTGTTAGAACCATCCATGCGGAAATGAATGCCTTGCTGCAATGCGCTAAGTTTGGTGTGCCTACTGCAGACGCGGAGATCTATGTTACCCATTTTCCTTGTCTCCAATGCTGTAAAGCTATTATTCAAGCTGGCATCAAAACAGTTTATTACGCGGAAGATTATAAAAATCATCCATATGCTATTGAATTATTTGAACAAGCGGGTGTAAAAACTGAAAAAGTAGAACTAACAGAACAGGTGATTGACTTTAGAAGGATAGAACAGTAAACCTCTTACATGACGCCGGTAAGATCCGGCGTCAATCAACTAAATGGAGAATAAAAAATGCATGGAAAATATTTATATTATGCTATTTCCGCATTGTTAGGCGTCTTAAGCGCTCTTATTTCGTTTTTACCCTTCTTTCTAATATTGCTTTGCTATAGCTATTTGCTTTATAAATATAAAAGGTTTATCAAAGAACATTTGGCGTTGGTAATCTGTATTTTTATTGTATTTTTATTGGTTGCGACGAGGGCTGAAAAAATCAATCACACTATCATGACCGAGTCAGTGGCTACCTTCTCTTTGGAATATACAGACAATCCTAAGATTGATGGCGATTTATTACAGGTTCAGGCCAAAGAAACGCATTATCATGAAAATCTTTTGGTGAGGTATAAAATAAAATCTGAAAATGAAAAAAATGATTTGCAGAATACCAGTTTTTTTAGTGGTATATGCAGGGTATCAGGAACATTAAAAAAACCCTCGATTGCGAAAAATCCAAACGAATTTGATTATCGCAGTTATTTATCCACAAAGAAAATATATTGGATAGTAGAAATTGATGAAAGCCCTTTACACACATGCTCCCCACGCTCACCTTCATTGCTTACTCTGATCAAAAAACTTCGATTTTCCGGTACCCATTATCTAGCTGAAAATTTTCCTATTGAAATTTCATCGTTGTCGGCTGCTTTAATTTTTGGAGACAGGAGCTTACTTCAACCGGATTTGCTTGAACATTATCAAAAAACGGGAATTGTTCATTTATTGGCTATTTCAGGCCTCCATGTATCCCTTCTAATTGGAGGTGTATTTTATTTGGGACTAAGGCTAGGAATGACACGGCAGTTCATGATAAATTCCCTATTAATCACAATACCCATCTATGTGGTACTCACAGGAGCATCTCCTTCCGTCATAAGGGCTGGCATAATGATTTTCCTTGTATTAGTAACAACAAAATGGAAAATGCGATTAAGGCTACATTCATTGGACGCCATTAGCTTAGCTTTTCTTGTCTTTTTAATTTTCAATCCAATGGTTATTTTTGATGTCGGCTTTCAGCTGTCATTTTCAGTAAGCTTTGCCATTATCCTCTCTGCTAGCACAATCATGTCCTATTATAGGCACAATATAACAAGGATGTTAGTCACATCCTTGGTTTCTCAATTAGCTGCTTTTCCATTTTTACTTTACCATTTTTTTGAGCTGTCATTATTAGGAGTAGCAGTTAATCTGTTGTACATCCCTTTGTTTTCTTTCGTTTATCTTCCAGGACTGTACTTCCTCTTCTTCTTTCAACTCTTATTCAGCAAGACTCCCTCCATCTTAGTGTGGATATTTATAAAAATAATTTCTTTTTTCAATGAATTCATCGATTTTGTAGCACAAATATCTTTTGGCAGGATTATTACAGGTAGGCCAAATCTCATATTTCTTTTAATAGATGTGCTCATAATTTTTGCGATATTTTATCTTTGGGAATGCTTGTTTTATCCTAAAAGGATTCGACATTTAATTGTTTTGGGACTCACTTTACTCTTTCTTCAGAATATGTGCAGCTTTTTGAATCCAAATGGAGAAGTGAACATGATTGATGTCGGACAAGGGGATAGTATTTTTATTCAACTGCCCTTCCAAAAAGGTGTGATCCTAATTGATACAGGCGGTACGATGCAATACCAGGAAGAACAGTGGAAGCACAGAGCGAAACCGTTTGAAGTTGGAAGGGATGTTGTGGTTCCTTTTCTGAAAGGAAAAGGGGTGACAAAAATAAATAAACTTATTTTAACCCATGGAGATATCGATCATATCGGCGGGGCTTATTCTGTGATCAATGAACTGGAGGTTAAACAAATCCTAATGCCGTCGGTTACTGAACCATCTGAAACAGAGCTTGAGCTTATTAAATTAGCTAATAAAAAACGGATACCTGTCGTAAAGGTTGCACAAGGGGACAATTGGAGTGAAAAAGGCTTTGAATTCTATGTCCTATCTCCAAAAAGAAATTTTACTGGCGAAAGAAACAGTGGCTCGATCACATTTGTTACTCGTTTAGGGGGAATGAACTGGTTTTTTGGAGGAGATTTGGATCAGGAAGGGGAAGAAAGAGTCATAAAGAAATTCCCTCAATTAGAAATTGATGTTCTTAAAGTGGGCCATCATGGAAGTAAAACATCCAGTTCCGAAATGTTTTTACAGCAAGTTAAGCCTAGGATAGCGTTCATTTCGGCGGGTGAAAAAAACCGTTTCGGACATCCCCACCAAGAAGTTCTAGAAAGATTAAATAAACTAAATACCCAAATTTTTCGCACAGATTTACAAGGAGCGATTACCTATCGATTTCAAAAACAAAGTGGAACCTTTTCAACTTTTTTACCATAAGATAAAGCATTCGATAAGGAAATAAAAAAAGACTGCACATTAGCAGTCCTTAATTACGATATGTAAGCCTTCATTATGAACCGATTAGTTTAATAACAGTTGCGATAATGAACAATAAAGCAAAAAATCCAAAAGAAACCCCAAATCCTACTCCAGAATCGATAGCGTCATTACGTTTGCTTTGCACGTTTTTTTCGAATTGATTCACAATCTACCCCTCCTATTTTCAAAATATAGTATAAGCTATTTGGCTGAAAAAATCCAGCCTCCCTTTATTGGTTTCCTATACTGACAAGAGTTGTCAAAATACTATGATTCACTTAAGGCTACAATAGTATTACGAAAGGAACTCCGCCAAGCAATTGTAGATCCTAGGGCTGACATTGCAGGCGTTCATTATAGATCGGGAATTGGCACTTATTAGTTAATTGCTAATTCCCTTTTAGTACTTGTCAAATCGTCCAAGCTTCATTACGATAAGATGTGAGGAAATGAAGGGGAGCGCTGGACAAATGGTTTTAGATATTTGGAGGAAAATCAAAAAAAGGGAAATTGCTCCTATCTATTTATTATATGGAACAGAGGCATTTTTAATCAATGAAACGAAACAATTACTCCTTAACCATATTTTAGACGAAGAAGAAAAGGATTTTAATTTTTCTGCTTATGACTTAGAGGAAACACCTATTGATGTAGCCTTGGAAGATGCAGAAACTTTCCCTTTTTTAGGAGAAAAAAAGGTTGTTTTCTTACATAATCCTGTGTTTTTAACTGCAGAAAAGACAAAGGAAAAGGTTGTACATGATTTAACAAAATTAGAAGCCTACCTGAAAGAGCCAGCACCTTATACGGTCATGGTGATTTCAGCGCCATATGAAAAACTAGACGAGCGTAAAAAAATCACCAAAGAACTAAAAAGGAACGCAGAATTAGTAGAAGCAAAAAAGTTAAATGAGCATGAGTTGAAAAACTGGATTAAGGATCGTGCTGCTGGAAATGGGATTGAAATTGAGGCAGCTGCTATAGATCAATTGCTCGCTTTAGTTGGAACAAATATGTTCATGATTACCACAGAAGTAGATAAGCTGGCGTTGTATGCAGCGGAGCATAATAGAATTGATGTGGATTTAGTTGAAAAATTAGTAGCCCGATCACTGGAGCAGAACATTTTTACCTTAATCGAGAAGGTTGTTCAGCGAAGACTTGATGAAGCTCTAAGAATTTATTATGATTTGCTAAAGCAAAATGAAGAACCTATAAAAATTCTAGCCTTATTGGCGGGGCAATTTCGATTAATTTACCAAGTAAAAGAACTCTCAAGGAGAGGATACGGTCAACAACAGATTGCTGGTTACTTAAAAACACATCCGTTTCGTGTCAAATTGGCAAGTGGACAGGCAAATAAGTTTACTGACGAAGAATTAGCACAATTAATGGAATTGCTTGCTGAGGCCGATTACCAGATGAAAACAGGTGGAATGAATAAATCATTGCTTATTGAGATGTTATTGTTTCGCTTAAAAAAGTAAAAATAAACATAAAAAAACGATTCCTAAGTAGGAATCGTTTTTTTAGCGCTATATTATAGAGCGTTTGATTTTTTCATTAGACGTGATTTTTTACGAGCAGCAGCATTTTTGTGGATAAGACCTTTTGCAGCAGCCTTGTCTAATTTACTAGCAGCAGTTACTAATGCTTCTTTTGCAGCAGCAGCGTCGTTAGTTGAAACAGCAGCTTCTACTTTTTTAACAGCCGTACGCATTGCAGATTTAGCAGTTGTATTTTGAGCATTACGAGCTTCAGTTGTTTTAACACGCTTAATAGCAGATTTAATGTTAGGCATTACATTCACCTCCTACAAAGAATCGAGACTATATGAACTCGACTTTACATTCATCAATAATAATTCAGAACAAGAAGTATTTTATCAAACGACAGCCTATATTGCAATACACAAATGAAAAGTGATAATTATTTAACTTGCATGTTTTGAAGTAAAGAGGGCAAAAATAGGAAATAGTTTCTATTTGCAGGAGATCAGAATAGGAGTGAAACATAGATGAGTGAATCGATAGACTTAAGTCAATACTCTGTACGAACTGACTTAGCCATTGAGGCAAGAGAGATGGTGCTTGCTGGGAGAAAGGGAAGTGTCGAACAAGAAGAGGACCTATCTCAAATTGAAGGAGTTATAATTAAAGAAAAAGATGTAGATGATATAAAAATTTCGTTGGTTGAAGTAACAAAACAAGGTGAGCAGCAGTTAGGGAAAAAAGCAGGTCGATATTTGACTGTGGAAGTTCAAGGGATTAGGCAACAAAACACGGAGACTCAGAAAAAGGTGGAGGGGATTTTCGCAAGGGAGTTTGCTCACTTTCTAGAAGGATCCGGAATTAAAAAAACTGACTCTTGTCTTGTGGTGGGGCTTGGGAATTGGAATGTCACTCCAGATGCTTTAGGCCCAATGGTATGTGAAAACCTTCTGATTACAAGACACCTATTCCAACTTCAACCTGAAAATGTGGATGAAGGCTATCGGTCTGTCAGTGCTCTCTCCCCAGGGGTTATGGGGCTAACAGGGATTGAAACAAGTGACATTATTTTCGGTGTGGTCGAAAAATCAAAACCAGACTTTGTTATTGCTATTGATGCTTTAGCATCAAGGTCAATTGAAAGGGTAAATTCTACCATTCAAATTTCTGATACAGGTATTCATCCTGGTTCAGGTGTTGGTAATAAAAGAAAAGAACTTAGTAAAGAAACATTGGGGATACCTGTCATTGCTATTGGTGTTCCTACAGTGGTGGATGCAGTTTCAATTACTAGTGATACGATTGATTTTATCCTTAAACACTTTGGAAAAGAATTGAAGGAAGGGAATCGCCCTTCCAGAGCGTTGGCACCAGCTGGCATGAGTTTTGGTGAAAAGAGAAAGTTAACTGAAGAAGATTTACCTGAAGAAAAGCATCGCAAAACGTTCCTTGGAATTGTCGGGACCCTGCCAGATGATGAAAAAAGAAAGTTGATTTATGAGGTACTTGCACCAATTGGCCATAACTTAATGGTTACTCCAAAGGAAGTGGATGTCTTTATTGAGGATATGGCTAACCTTATTGCAAATGGTCTAAACTCTTCACTTCATTCTGCGGTTGATCAGGAAAATGCAGGATACTATACAAAATAATATCTTCTTAGGGGCTTGGTTTGTAACCGTTAGCCCCTTTTTCGAACGCCTTAAGCTGTTATTTGTAGTTCTACCAATTCTAGTAATGTCATAAGATTTACTAGAATCGTTAAAGCGGGGTGGAACTATGAAAAATGCTAGAACATCAGGTGCGTTTTTGATTGTCCAAGGGACAAGCTTATTTAAAATAATTGCTGCTCTTTTACTCTTTATGATATTGATCTTTTCTATAAGCGGCCTCTTAACTTCATTGAAGCCGCAGTACAGATTGATGTCATCTTCTGTCAATCAAGCAGCTACCAATGTGAATGGAGAACTCCTGTACCAGCTGATGGGGTGGGAAAATCATCATTTTCTAAAAGTTGAAAATAACTGGGCTGCCACACCCACGCTTACTAATTTGGTCTTTAAATTATCTAGTAATATTAACTTGAATGACCCGCGGAGCCTTCTTGGAAGAGAACTCCCAGGATTCTATCAATTTGATGGAAAAATTCTTGTGGCGGGAGAGGGAACAAATTATACGAATATGCCGATTGAATCGGCGCCACCGATAGAAATTATGAAGGCAGAACGGGAAGCTGCCCTGCAAAACCTTGAAGGATTAGACAAGCCAGCCGATGAGAATCCATCCACGAAACCAGGTCAAACAACAGGTGATCGACAAGTGGTATATGTTTACTTCTCACATAATCGGGAATCCTATTTACCATACCTAAAGGGTGTAACTGACCCGGATATGGCTTATCATTCACAGATTAATGTCACTAAAATTGGCGACCAGCTTAAGACAAGCCTTAAGGAAAGAGGGATTGGGAGTTTTATTGACAAGACAGATATTCAAGCAAACCTCAATAAAAAGGGTTGGAATTTTGCCAAGTCCTATGTAGAATCACGTTCCGTTGTTGAAACAGCAATGACGTCCAATAGGGATTTACACTATTTTATTGATATTCACCGAGATTCACAGCGAAAAGACAAAACGACTGTAGCGATTAATGGAAAATCATATGCTAAGGTTGCCTTCATCATCGGCGGGAAAAACCCTAATTATGAGAAGAACGCGAAGCTAGCAACTGAATTACACAATCTACTTGATAAAAAATATAAAGGTCTAAGCAGAGGCGTCATAGTTAAAAATGCAGCAGGTTCCAATAGTATCTATAACCAAAATCTATCACCCAATGCCATCCTGATTGAATTTGGCGGGGTGGATAATACGTTTGAGGAGTTAAACCGCTCAGCGGATGCTTTAGCTGATGTATTTAGCGAATATTACTGGCAGGCAGAAAAAGTTAACCAGGATGTTGAACAATCGACCGATAAACAATAAAAGGTAAGGGAGCAGTTTTTATGAAACTTTTTATGCTCAAAAGCTTTGGTATCGCCGCTCTCATGCTAATCTCAGTTTTGACAGGAATGCAATTAGCAAATAACGGGATTCAAAAAATGAAGGGGTATGAAGATCCCAATTTTCACCAGGCTGTCAGCTTAAAGGAAACGGATAATCATATAAATGCTTCCATACTAGGCAATAATATTTCTAGCCATGATATTGAAGCGAAGAAAAAGAAGCTCGAGGAGATTAGTGCCTATAATTTCTTTTCATCCATGGGTAAGAAAATGTCAGAAGGAATATCAAATGCATCGGAAAATCTCATCCAAAAAATAATGAAATAATAGAAAAGCGGTACCAGTATGGTGCCGCTTTTTAAATTTGATTGAATCTCGAATGTTCTACTGATATAATCAAAAATAGTGTACATGTGCGAGTATAGTAGGAGTGAAAGACCATGAACAGAGAAGAAAAACTCAAACGACAAGAAAAAATTAGAAACTTTTCCATTATCGCTCATATCGATCATGGAAAATCCACATTGGCTGATCGTATTTTAGAAAAAACAAACGCATTATCTTCGCGTGAAATGAAAGACCAGCTTTTAGATTCCATGGATCTTGAAAGAGAGCGCGGAATTACAATCAAGTTGAATGCTGTACAGTTAAAATATAGAGCAAAAGATGGAGAAGAATATATTTTCCACTTAATTGATACACCAGGGCATGTCGATTTTACGTATGAGGTATCAAGAAGTCTTGCTGCTTGTGAAGGGGCTATATTAGTCGTTGACGCAGCACAGGGAATTGAAGCACAGACACTAGCAAACGTTTATCTAGCCTTAGATAATGACCTTGAAATCATGCCTGTTATTAATAAAATTGACTTGCCAAGTGCAGAACCTGAGCGAGTTCGTAATGAAATCGAAGAGGTTATTGGTTTAGATGCATCAGAAGCTGTCCTAGCTTCAGCGAAAGCAGGTATTGGGATTGAAGAAATACTAGAACAAGTAGTAAAAACTGTACCGGCCCCATCAGGTGACCCGGAAGCGCCATTAAAAGCGCTGATCTTTGATTCCTTGTATGACGCTTATCGTGGTGTTGTTGCCTATATTCGTGTGGTCGAAGGCTCTGTAAAAGTCGGCGATAAAATCAAAATGTTGGCAACAGGAAAAGAGTTTGAAGTAAATGAAGTGGGAGTGTTTACTCCAAAAGCTACTTTGCTTGATGAGTTAACTGTCGGGGATGTTGGTTTCTTAACCGCATCCATTAAAAATGTCGGTGATACTCGTGTGGGTGATACGATTACGAATGCGAAAAATGGAGCGACTGAACCGCTGCCTGGGTACCGCAAATTAAACCCAATGGTATACTGCGGACTGTATCCAATTGATACAGCTAAGTTTAACGATTTACGTGAAGCCCTTGAAAAGCTTCAATTGAATGATTCTGCTCTTCAATTTGAACCAGAAACGTCACAGGCGCTTGGCTTTGGTTTCCGCTGTGGATTCCTAGGACTTCTTCATATGGAAATCATCCAAGAGCGTATTGAACGTGAATTCAAAATTGACCTAATTACCACTGCACCAAGTGTTATCTACCATGTTTATATGACTGATGGTACTCTAGTAAATGTTGATAATCCTTCAAACATGCCGGAACCACAGAAAATCGACCGAGTAGAAGAACCTTATGTGAAAGCGACAATGATGGCTCCGAATGATTATGTTGGTGCGATTATGGAACTTTGTCAGTTAAAGCGTGGTAATTTTATTGATATGCAATATCAAGGCGAGAACCGAGTGGGTATCGTTTATGAAATTCCGTTAGCTGAAATTGTTTATGATTTCTTCGACCAGTTAAAATCAAGTACAAGGGGATATGCTTCTTTTGACTATGAGTTAATTGGTTACAAACCTTCTAGTTTGGTTAAAATGGATATATTATTAAATGCAGAACAAGTTGACGCATTAAGTTTTATTGTTCATAAAGATTTTGCTTATGACCGTGGGAAGGTAATTGTTGAAAAGCTGAAGGAATTAATTCCAAGACAACAGTTTGAGGTTCCAATTCAAGCTGCCATCGGTCAAAAAATTGTTGCTCGTTCTACAATTAAAGCAATGCGTAAAAACGTATTAGCCAAATGTTATGGCGGAGATATCTCTCGTAAACGTAAGTTGCTTGAAAAGCAAAAAGAAGGTAAAAAGCGGATGAAACAAGTTGGTTCTGTTGAGGTACCGCAGGAAGCGTTTATGGCTGTACTAAAAATGGACGATAATAATACAAAAAAATAATAACTTAGTGGAGGTTAGGACATGCCTGTTGCAGGTATTCTAGCCTCTTTTTGTTACTAGATTAAGGATGTGTTACTAATGATAAATGCTGCCTATCTTCATATCCCTTTTTGTGAGCATATATGTCATTATTGTGATTTTAATAAAGTTTTTCTAAAAGGGCAGCCAGTGGAGGATTATTTAAAAGCACTTGACCGAGAAATGAAAATGACTTTGGAGAAACATCCAACCAATGGGTTAGATACTATTTTTGTAGGTGGAGGTACGCCTACATCATTAAATGAACAGCAGCTCTACACATTTTGTGAAAGCATAAATACCAACCTTCCAAAAAGTGATGCGGTGGAATTTTCCTTTGAAGCAAATCCAGGTGATTTATCCATTGAGAAATTACAAATATTAAAGGACGCAGGAGTAAATAGAATTAGTCTGGGTGTTCAAACCTTTAACGAAGAGCTGTTGAAAAGAATCGGCCGTGTTCATAGGGCGAAGGATGTATATCAAACCATTGAAAATGCTAAAAAGGTTGGTTTTAATAACATAAGCATTGACCTTATCTTTAGTCTGCCGTCACAAACCGTTGGAGACTTTAAAGAATCATTAACTGAAGCATTTTCCCTAGATATTCAACATTATTCTGCTTATTCACTAATCATTGAACCCAAGACAGTTTTTTACAACCTATTAAAAAAAGGCAAGCTTCCTACTCCTGGAGAAGATATAGAAGCAAAAATGTATGAGATACTAATGGATGAAATGGAGAAAAACGGATACAGCCAATATGAAATAAGCAACTTTTCAAAGCCGGGTTACGAGAGCAAGCATAATCTGACTTACTGGAATAACGAATATTATTATGGGTTTGGAGCGGGGGCACATTGCTACGTTGACGGACACAGACGATCAAATTCAGGTCCACTGAAAAAATATATGGATCAAATTAATAGTGGAAATTTACCTGTTTTTGATGACCATAAGGTAACAAAAGCTGAACAAATGGAGGAAGAAATGTTCCTCGGATTACGAAAAACGAAAGGGGTGTCGATTTCACATTTCATAGAAAAATTTGACCAAGACCCCCTGCAGATTTTTAAAAAGGAAATTGATGATTTAGCAGGTAAACAATGGATAGAAGTAAAGAACGATAATATATATTTAACTAAAACAGGACGTTTTTTAGGCAATGAGGTATTTCAAGCCTTTTTAGGCATTGTCTAATCTTCAGTTCCAAAAATAAGGTTTCTTTTTAATTGACACCATCCCCCCTTTTTTGATAATTTATTAGTATAATTAGCACTCGGTAATGATGAGTGCTAACAGAGGTGATGAATGTTGCTTACAGATCGTCAATTGTTGATTCTTCAGGTAATTGTTGATGACTTTATTCGATCTGCTCAACCAGTCGGCTCAAGAAGCTTGTCGAAAAAAGAGGAAATATCCTTTAGTTCAGCTACCATTCGCAATGAAATGGCCGACCTGGAAGAGTTGGGGTATATTGAAAAAACTCATACTTCTTCAGGGCGTGTTCCATCTGAAAAAGGATATCGTTATTATGTAGATCATTTACTGTCACCTCAGGTGCTAAATTCACATGATATTTCCATTGTTCAATCGATTTTTGCTGAAAAAATCTATGAATTTGAAAAAATCATTCAAAGGTCTGCGAAAATACTCTCTGAATTAACGAACTATACATCTATTGTTCTTGGACCGGCGACTAGTATAAATAAGTTAATGAAAATACAAATCATACCCTTGAACAAGGAAACGGCTGTAGCAATTTTTGTGACAAATACAGGACATGTAGAAAACAGAACGGTTTCTATCCCTGCATCTATTGATCCGAGTGATTTAGAGAAGACGGTAAATATCTTAAATGATCGTCTTGCTGGTGTGCCGCTTGAGGATTTAAACGACAAAATTTACAAAGAAGTGGCAATGTTGCTTAGACAGCATATTCATAACTATGATTCCATGCTTCATACGGTAGCAGACTCGCTGAAAATGCCGGTTACTGAGAAACTTTTCTTCGGCGGAAAAACAAATATGTTAAGCCAGCCTGAATTTCATGATATCAGTAAAATCCGCAGTCTGTTAACGATGATTGATCAAGAAGAATGGATTTACAATTTGATTAGAAAAGAACCTGCTGGTATCAATATTAAAATTGGCAGAGAAAATAATATAAGTGCTATGGATAATTGCAGTTTGATTACAGCGACCTACTCTGTAGGGGTTGAAAAATTAGGAACTATAGCTATACTAGGGCCTACCCGCATGGAATATTCTCGTGTCATAAGTTTACTTCAGTTGTTAAGCAAGGACTTAACGGCTGTTTTAACAAAACTGTATCAAACCAACTAGCAGTGGTAATATTGGTAAGGGTGAAATTCCTTATGTTTCACCCCCTTTTCTATGAAATTTAATTTAGTATACAATGTAGTAATGCTTTAAGGGAGGTGAGTAAGTTGACAAATGAAAAAAATAATTCAATACATGAAGAAGTAGAAATCGAGAGTGCCGACCATGTTGAACTTACCGAAGAACAAGCAGTTGATTCTGGTCTAGAGGAAGGACAAAACCCTGAAGAAACAGTGGTAGAACCTACTGAAGAATATGTGAAAGAAATTCAAGTGCTTAAGGATAAGTTAGAGGAAGCAGATAATCGCTATTTACGACTTCAAGCCGACTTTGATAATTTCCGCCGTCGCACTAGATTAGATCTAGAAGCGAGTGAAAAATATAGAGCGCAAAAACTTATTACTGATTTACTGCCTGCATTAGATAACTTTGAAAGAGCCATGCAGGTTGAAGCAGACAATGAACAAACTAAATCTTTACTTCAAGGGATGGATATGGTGTATCGTGGTTTACTTGATGCCTTGATGAAAGAAGGCGTGGAACCAATTGAGGCTGTTGGAAAAGAGTTTGACCCACACCAACACCAGGCAGTTATGCAAGGTGAGGATGAAAACTTTGGTTCTAACATTGTGACTGATGAATTCCAAAAAGGCTATATGTTAAAGGATCGTGTGATTCGTCCATCCATGGTAAAAGTAAATCAATAAAGACTACATATTATTTTAGGAGGAAAAGGCAATGAGTAAAATTATTGGTATTGACCTTGGAACAACAAACTCTTGTGTGTCTGTACTTGAAGGCGGCGAGCCAAAGGTTATTCCTAACCCAGAAGGAAATCGTACAACTCCATCTGTGATAGCATTCAAAAATGGTGAGCGTCAGGTTGGGGAAGTGGCAAAACGTCAAGCTATCACTAACCCTAACACAATTATGTCCATTAAGCGTCATATGGGTACGAACTATAAAGTAGGAATTGAAGGTAAGGATTATACTCCACAAGAACTTTCAGCCATCATCCTTCAATATTTAAAATCTTATGCTGAAGATTATCTTGGCGAGACAGTTACAAAAGCGGTTATTACTGTACCAGCTTACTTTAACGATGCAGAACGTCAAGCAACTAAAGATGCAGGAAGAATTGCTGGTCTTGAAGTTGAACGTATTATCAATGAACCAACAGCTGCTGCACTTGCTTACGGTTTAGATAAAACAGATCAAGATCAAACTATTTTAGTTTACGACCTTGGTGGCGGTACATTCGACGTTTCTATCCTTGAACTAGGTGACGGAGTATTCGAAGTAAAATCAACAGCAGGTGACAATCGTCTTGGTGGGGATGACTTTGACCAAGTTATTATTGATTACCTAGTTGATCAGTTTAAAAAGGAAAATGGCATTGACCTTTCACAAGATAAAATGGCGTTGCAACGCTTAAAAGATGCTGCTGAAAAAGCGAAGAAGGATCTTTCTGGTGTAACATCAACACAAATTTCCTTACCGTTCATCACAGCTGGCGCTGCAGGTCCACTTCACCTTGAAGTATCTATGTCAAGAGCTAAATTTGATGAATTATCAGCTAACCTTGTTGAGCGTACAATGGGACCAGTTCGTCAAGCATTAAGCGATGCTGGCTTAACGGCTTCTCAAATTGATAAAGTAATCCTTGTTGGTGGATCTACACGTATTCCTGCTGTCCAAGAAGCGATTAAAAAGGCTACAGGACAAGAGCCACACCGTGGCGTAAATCCAGACGAAGTAGTAGCAATGGGTGCTGCAATTCAAGGTGGAGTCATCACAGGTGACGTAAAAGACGTTGTGTTATTAGACGTAACTCCACTGTCACTTGGTATTGAAACGATGGGCGGAGTATTCACAAAGTTAATTGACCGAAATACTACAATCCCAACATCTAAATCACAAGTATTCTCTACTGCTGCGGATAATCAAACGGCTGTTGATATCCATGTCCTTCAAGGGGAGCGTCCAATGGCGGCGAACAACAAAACACTTGGTCGATTCCAATTATCTGATATTCCGCCGGCACCACGTGGGGTACCACAAATTGAGGTTACATTCGATATTGATAAAAATGGTATCGTAAATGTTCGTGCAAAAGATTTAGGCACAAACAAAGAACAACAAATTACGATTAAATCATCAACTGGACTTTCTGATGAGGAAATCCAAAAAATGGTGAGAGAAGCAGAAGAAAATGCGGAAGCTGATAAGCAACGCAAGGAAGAAGTTGAACTGCGCAATGAAGCAGATCAGTTAGTATTCCAAACTGAAAAAACATTAAAAGACCTTGAAGGTAAGGTTGATGAAGCTGAGGTAGCAAAAGCTAACACAGCGAAGGATGAATTAAAGCAAGCCATAGAGAAAAACGACTTAAACGAAATTCGTTCTAAAAAGGACGCACTTCAAGAAATCGTTCAAGCATTGACAGTGAAGCTCTATGAACAAGCTGCACAAGCTCAACAGCAAGCAGGTCAGGATGCAGGTGGCGCTGCTGGCAAAGACGATGTAGTCGATGCAGAGTTTGAAGAAGTAAAAGAAGATAAGTAAATTCATGTAGCGCTACAAGAGAAAAAGTCAAAGTCAGTCTATGGGCTTTGGCTTTTTCTCTGTACTAAAGAAAAGTATTTTATTGCATTCTTCATCTTATGGGTGATACAATAATCTTTATGTGAAAGATTCGGGAGTGGTAATCATGAGTAAACGGGATTACTATGAAGTACTTGGTGTCAGTAAGAGTGCTTCAAAGGATGAGATAAAAAAAGCCTATCGTAAGCTCTCTAAACAATATCATCCTGATATTAATAAAGAGCCTGATGCGGCAGATAAATTTAAGGAAATTGCAGAAGCATATGAAATATTAAGTGATGATCAAAAAAAGGCGCATTATGATCAATTTGGTCATACAGACCCGAACCAAGGCTTTGGTGGTGGGGCCGATTTTGGCGGCGGCTTTGGTGGTTTTGAGGATATCTTTAATACTTTCTTTGGCGGTGGCGGCGGTTCAAGAAGACGTGACCCGAATGCTCCGAGACAAGGTGCTGACCTGCAGTATACTATGGCAGTTTCTTTTGAAGAAGCTGCATTTGGAAAAGAAACGGATATTGACATCCCACGGGAAGAAACCTGTGAAACATGTAGTGGATCAGGAGCAAAACCTGGTACAAATCCAGAGACATGTCAGCACTGCCATGGATCAGGTCAATTAAATGTGGAACAAAATACACCGTTTGGCAGGATTGTGAATCGTCGTACATGTCACTATTGTAATGGTACCGGAAAAGAAATCAAACACAAGTGTTCAACTTGCGGCGGTACAGGTAAAGTGAAGAAACGTAAGAAAATTCATGTCAAAATTCCTGCTGGTATAGATGATGGTCAGCAGCTTCGTGTATCTGGCCAAGGGGAAGCAGGAATTAATGGTGGGCCGGCAGGAGACCTTTATGTTGTATTCCATGTACGTCCGCATGAGTTCTTTGAAAGAGATGGCGATGATATTTACTGTGAAATGCCTATTACCTTTGTTCAAGCTTCTTTAGGAGATGAAATTGAGGTACCTACTCTTCATGGGAAAGTGAAGTTGAAGATTCCTGCAGGTACACAAACAGGTAAAAAATTCCGTCTAAAAGGTAAAGGTGTTCCAAATGTTCGTGGTTATGGTGTAGGTGATCAGTATATTATCGTACGTATCATTACCCCAACGAAGTTATCAGATAAACAAAAGCAGCTTCTTAAAGAATTTGCCGAGCTAAGCGGCTCTTCACCAATTGGTGAACACGAAGAAAGCTTCTTCTCAAAAGTAAAACGTGCATTTAAAAGCGAGTAAGGATTGGAGTTGGTAGATGTGAAATGGTCTGAAATCAGTATTCACACAACAAATGAGGCGATTGAACCTATTTCTCATATTTTGCATGAAGCTGGGGCAAGTGGTGTAGTAATTGAAGATCCATTTGAGTTGACGAAAGAAAGGGAAGATCAATTCGGCGAAATCTACCAACTAAATCCCGATGACTATCCTGAAGAGGGAGTAATCGTCAAAGCATACTTACCTGTAAACAGCTTCCTTGGCGAAACAGTGGATGCCATTAAAGAATCCATTAATAATTTAATTATTCATAATATTGATATTGGCTTAAACAAAGTAACCATCAGCGAAGTAAATGAAGAAGAGTGGGCAACGGCTTGGAAGAAGTATTATAACCCTGTGAAAATTTCCGAAAAGTTTACGATTGTTCCTACTTGGGAGGAATATACGCCGGTCAGCAGTGATGAACTCATTATTGAATTAGACCCCGGAATGGCTTTTGGTACTGGTACACACCCAACAACTGTGATGTGTATTCAAGCCCTCGAAAGAACAGTAAAGCCTGGAGACCGTGTTATCGATGTTGGAACAGGATCCGGGGTACTAAGCATAGCAGCAGCCATGCTTGGCGCAGAGGATGTCAGAGCGTACGATTTAGATGAAGTAGCAGTAACGCAAGCACGGCTAAATATTAAGCTGAATAAAGTTAGTCAGTCCGTGACTATTTCTCAAAACAACTTGTTAGATAATGTTGAGGTAGAATCAGCAGATGTTATTGTTGCCAATATATTAGCTGAAGTCATTTTACGATTTACCGATGATGTAGCCCGTGTCATTAAGCCTGGCGGATCATTTATTGCCTCTGGTATTATTCAGCAGAAAAAAGACCAGGTGAAAGAAGCGTTAGTGAATTCGGGATTTGAAATAATGGAAACCATTCTAATGGAAGACTGGGTTGCTATTATTGCGAAAAGGATATAATGATGAAAAAAGGGGTATTTGTTCCCCTTTTTTTCATTTCTACCTTTTAAATTAAACTCTTCTTTAGTAAAATAAAGAGTAAAATGTTTTAGAGAGGGTGCATTGTGTGCAACGTTACTTTGTTAAACAACGAGCAAATGATGATCGTTTTTTAATTGATGAGGAAGACCGTCATCATATCGTAAAGGTTATGCGGATGCAAATAGGCGACCAAATCATTTGTGTTGACCCAAAAGGGAAACAGGCTGTTTGCAGGCTTGCAGAAATTACCGATGAAAGAGTCGTTGCAGACGTTGTACAATGGAAAGAAGAGTCTCCTGAACTTCCGATTCGTATTACCATCGCTAGCGGTCTGCCTAAGGGGGACAAGCTTGAATGGATTATTCAAAAGGGTACTGAATTGGGTGCACATCAGTTTCTTCCATTCTCCGCTGCACGGTCAGTGGTGAAGTGGGATGAAAAAAAAGCAGCAAAAAAAATAGAGAGATGGCAAAAAATTGCTAAAGAAGCTGCTGAACAATCGCATCGTGCTGTTATGCCAGAAATTATCAGCCCGATGACATTTAAAGCTTTATTGGAAAAAAGTAAGGATTATCAATATAAATTGGCTGCCTTTGAAGATGAAAGTAGAAAAGGGGAAGCATCACTTTTTGCTTCTACCCTAAAGCAGATGAAAAAAGGGGAGTCCCTTCTTCTTGTTTTCGGACCTGAAGGTGGCTTAGCAAACGAAGAAGTCCAGCTTTTAAAGGACCATGGATTTGGTCTTTGTGGGCTTGGCCCGCGTATTTTAAGAACGGAAACAGCTCCGCTTTATACACTTGCGGCAATTTCCTATCATTATGAATTATTGAGGTGAGGTTCCAATGGCAACAGTCGCGTTTCATACACTTGGATGCAAAGTGAACCATTATGAAACTGAAGCAATTTGGCAGTTGTTTAAACAAGAAGGATACGAAAGAGTGGATTTTGAATCTATCTCCGACGTATATATCATTAATACTTGTACTGTAACGAATACTGGGGATAAGAAAAGCCGTCAAGTGATTCGTCGTGCTGTAAGGAGAAATCCGGATGCAGTAATCTGTGTAACAGGATGCTATGCTCAGACGTCACCTGCAGAAATTATGGCAATACCAGGTGTTGATATTGTTGTAGGTACACAAGACCGTGTGAAAATGCTTGATTATATCGAGCAATATAAAACAGAGCGTCAACCGATTAATGGTGTAGGCAACATCATGAAAAATCGTGTGTACGAAGAATTAGATGTTCCTTCTTTTACTGATCGAACACGTGCTTCATTAAAGATCCAAGAAGGCTGTAACAATTTCTGTACCTTCTGTATCATTCCTTGGGCAAGAGGGTTAATGAGATCAAGAGATCCTAAGGAAGTCATTCGCCAAGCACAGCAGCTGGTGGATGCTGGATACAAGGAAATCGTCTTAACAGGTATTCACACTGGCGGTTATGGTGAGGATATGAAGGATTATAACTTAGCTATGTTGCTTCGTGACCTAGAGGCACAAGTTACAGGTTTAGAACGTCTTCGTATCTCATCCATTGAAGCGAGTCAGATTACTGATGAAGTCATTGAAGTCATTAAGCATTCCAATATTGTTGTCCGTCACCTGCACATTCCATTGCAGTCAGGCTCTAACTCTGTCTTAAAAAGAATGCGCCGTAAATACACAATGGAATTCTTTGGCGAAAGACTGGACCGCTTAAAAGAAGTTCTTCCTGGACTTTCGGTTACTTCAGACGTCATCGTCGGATTCCCTGGAGAAACAGAAGAAGAATTCATGGAAACATATAATTTTATCAATGAACATAAATTCTCCGAGCTCCACGTATTCCCATATTCTAAGCGTACAGGAACACCAGCTGCACGAATGGAAGACCAAGTTGACGAAGAAGTAAAAAATGAACGGGTGCACCGTTTGATTACTCTTTCTGATCAGCTTGCTAAAGAATATGCGTCTCGCTTTGAAGGAGAAGTATTAGAAGTAATCCCAGAGGAAGAGTATAAAGAAGAAGGGGTTACTGGAATGTATGTCGGCTATACTGATAATTATCTGAAGGTAGTATTCCCAGCTACTGAAGATATGATCGGTAAAATTGTCAAAGTGAAGATTGCCAAAGCAGGCTACCCATACAATGAAGGACAATTTGTTCGTGTGTTAGAGGACACGTCAACAGTTAAACAAGAAGTTTTTACTAAAGAAGAAGCTGCTATATAAGGACCCATTTGGGTTCTTTTTTTTATTCCAAGATGGACATACTAGGTTTAGCAGCAAAAGTTTCTTTCTGAACCACATAGTTTGCTTATATTTCGAAGTGAAAGCGGAGGGGTAGAGCATATGGCCACGACGAATGTTGCTGCAATGATAGACCACACCTTATTAAAACCAGAAGCAACAAAAGGACAAATAGAAAATCTTTGCCAAGAGGCTATTGAAAATAAATTTTTTTCCGTTTGTGTAAATCCAGTGTGGGTCCGTACCTCAAAGGAATTAGTAAAAGACAGTGGTGTAAAGGTCTGTACAGTTATTGGATTCCCGCTAGGTGCATCTACATCAGAAACGAAGGCATTTGAAACTACAAATGCAATTGAAAATGGTGCGGATGAAGTGGATATGGTTATTAATATCGGAGCATTAAAGGATCAAAATGATGACTTAGTTGAAAACGATATCCGAGCTGTTGTTGAAGCGGCAAAAGGTAAGGCGCTGACTAAAGTTATCATTGAAACAAGCCTTCTTACAAAGGAAGAGAAAATTCGTGCCTGTCAGCTCTCGGTTAAAGCAGGTGCGGATTATGTAAAAACCTCTACAGGATTCTCAACAGGCGGTGCTACGTTTGATGACATTGCCCTCATGAGACAGACAGTCGGACCTGATATTGGCGTTAAAGCTTCAGGTGGAGTTAGAAACACAGAGGATGCCCAGAAAATGATTGAAGCGGGTGCTACAAGAATCGGTGCAAGTTCAAGCGTAGCTATAATAAAAGGGCTCACAGTGAATTCAAGTTATTAAAAAGACGGCTTAAATGCCGTCTTTTTTTAGGTCTTAATTGGATTTTTTGGATGTCGATCATGTAAATATAAAATCATTTTTCCAAATCTCTCAGCAAAAGGGAGGACGAGCAACGAAGTAGCAATATTAAAAATTACACTTATATGTGCCAACTGAACCTCGATCCGATTTGCTAACAGGTTTGCATGTTCGTTTAGGAAGGGGATAAGTGGAATAAACAGTAAAACTCCAAAGACATTTAACCATACATGGGCAAAAGCGGCTAATTTTGATTCTTTTCCTCCGCCAATGGAGGCAATTACTGCAGTGATACAAGTTCCAATATTTGCGCCTAGAACTATTGCAATTCCAGCATCTAACTGTAATAAACCGGCTGATAAGAATCCCATTGCTATTCCGGTCATTGCTGTGCTAGATTGGATAATTGCCGTAATTATGGCTCCTGTTAGTAGGCTTAAGATAATTTGATCATTAATGGACAGGATAAATTGATTGATAAACTTCATAGAGGTTAAAGGTTGAGCAAGTATTTCAAATCCCTTCATAGCTGTGAAGACGGATGCTATTCCGAATAATAGCATCCCAATACTCCGGGCTTTTTTGTGTTTAAATAAAATTAGGATTGCTCCACTAACAGCTAATGGTACAAGAGCGGCATCAATATTGAACGTAATGAGTTCTGTCTTGAAAGTAGTACCGATATTGGTACCAAGAATAATGCCGATCGATTGCGGAAAGGTCATGATTCTAGCGGATATTAATCCGATGGTAATCACCATAACAGCAGAACTGCTTTGTAAAAGGGCTGTAATAAACGTACCCGTCAACATCCCTTTTAAAGGTGTACTGGTTAGTTTGATTAGCCATGTTTTTAATTTATTTGCTGATAAATTAAATAACCCAAATCGGATAATTGTCATACCAAATATAAATATTAATATACAAAGAACAAATAATAATATGTACAGCATGTCTTAGGCCCCCCCCCAAGTTCATTGTATGGTGATTTCTAGAGGGACATGCCACTTTTCATTGCAAATTGGGACGGAACTTCAAATATCTTTATAAAATTTTTAAAAAGCATGTTCTATCTATGCGAAATTCAGTTGACCTTGTATCAAGGTTATATTATAATTGCAAGGTACATGGATTGAATGTAAGTGTGTTGTGTTTCGGAGGGAGGGAAAGAGAATGTCTAAAACCGTCGTTCGTAAAAACGAATCGCTTGAAGATGCTCTTCGTCGCTTCAAACGTACTGTATCAAAAACTGGTACTTTGCAAGAAGCTAGAAAGCGCGAATTTTATGAAAAGCCAAGTGTAAAACGTAAGAAAAAGTCTGAAGCAGCTAGAAAACGTAAGTTTTAAGAGAGGGTGTAGTACATGAGTCTTCTCGAGCGTTTAAATAATGATATGAAACAAGCGATGAAAAACAAGGAAAAAGACAAACTCTCAGTTATTCGGATGGTTAAAGCTTCATTACAAAATGAAGCGATTAAGCTCGGTACAGAGCTTTCCGAAGATGCAGAGTTAACAGTCCTTTCTCGCGAAGTAAAACAACGCAAAGACTCCCTCCATGAATTTGATAAGGCTGGTCGCGAAGATCTAGTTGAAAAATTGCGTACAGAGTTGGCGGTTGTCGAACTGTATTTACCGAAACAGCTTTCTGAAGAAGAGCTGTCTGAAATTGTGAAAGAAACCATTTCAGAAGTCGGTGCAAAATCAAAAGCGGAAATGGGAAAAGTGATGTCTGCCATTATGCCTAAAGTAAAGGGTAAAGCAGATGGATCACTTGTAAATAAACTTGTACAACAACACCTTTCATAGTATTCTGACATAAAGATCGATGGCATACTGCTATCGGTCTTTTTACATAGAAACGTTATTGGAAATATGAAACTTTTTCCCTGTCTAAACGTACTACATAGAGTCAGGATGAAAGGAGAGGAGGATTCATATGATTGCATTTCTTACTGACCCGATTGTTGTAACAGTTCTCTTAACAATTGCCGGAGTCGGAATTGTGCTAGAGCTGTTTTCACACAAATTTGGTATCGCTGGTTTCATTGGAGTGTTTGCATTACTACTTTTCTTTTATGGGCATTTCCAGGCAGGCCTTGCAGGATACGGCACATTAACTTTATTTGTAGCAGGCATTCTTCTCATTTTCTTAGAATTCTTTTTACCTGGAGCAGTTTCCGGTACACTTGGTGTCGCTGCGCTGATATTAAGCTTGTTTTTAGCTGGTGAAGATACGTTGCAAATAGGGGTATCTATCTTTATTGCAATAGTTGTATCTATTGTGGTTTTCTTTTTAATGATAAAGGTGTTTGACAAAAAGCTCATTCTTTTTAATAAAATGGTGCTGTTTGATACTGCAAGAAAGGAAGATGGTTACGTTTCAAATATTAACCGTACTGATTTGTTGGGAATGGAGGGCAAAGCATTAACCATTCTACGACCAGCAGGAACAGTCATCATTAATAATGAAAGAATTGATGTTGTAAGTGAAGGCGATTTCATTGAAAGAAATGCGAGAGTAACAGTCATCAAAGTGGAAGGTCCTCGTATTGTTGTAAGAGAGGTAAAATAAAAAGAGGAGGTTAGATCATGATTGGGAGTGGAACGGTTTTCATTATTGCAGTAGTAATTATTGCACTAATCTTTTTAGGAATTTTATTATCCTTTGTGCCAGTCATGCTATGGATTTCAGCACTGGCTGCCGGCGTAAGAATCAGTATTTTTACATTAGTTGGGATGCGGCTTAGAAGGGTTACACCTAGCCGGGTCGTAAACCCACTGATTAAAGCGCATAAAGCAGGTCTCAATGTGACCACAAATCAACTGGAAAGTCATTATCTCGCTGGAGGGAACGTCGATCGAGTGGTAAATGCTCTAATAGCAGCACATCGTGCCAATATTGAGCTATCATTCGAGCGCTGTGCTGCAATTGACCTTGCCGGTCGAGACGTACTTGAGGCAGTGCAAATGAGTGTTAACCCTAAGGTCATTGAAACACCATTTATTGCAGGTGTTGCGATGAATGGGATTGAAGTAAAAGCAAAAGCGCGAATTACTGTTCGTGCAAATATTGAACGACTTGTTGGAGGGGCTGGTGAAGAAACCGTCGTTGCTCGTGTCGGCGAAGGGGTTGTTTCAACAATCGGTTCATCAGATAGTCACAGTAAAGTGCTTGAGAACCCTGATCTTATTTCACAGACGGTTCTTTCTAAGGGACTAGATGCAGGAACTGCTTTTGAAATCCTATCAATTGATATTGCTGACGTTGATATCGGTAAGAACATTGGTGCAGAACTGCAAACTGAACAAGCAGAAGCAGATAAAAAGATTGCCCAGGCTAAGGCAGAAGAACGCAGAGCAATGGCGGTAGCGCAAGAACAAGAGATGAAAGCTAAGGTACAAGAAATGAGAGCGAAGGTAGTGGAAGCTGAAGCAGAAGTTCCACTTGCTATGGCCGAAGCGCTTAAGTCTGGAAATATTGGCGTCATGGATTATATGAACATTAAGAACATTTCGGCTGATACAGAAATGCGAGGCTCCATCGGTAAAATAACCGGTGATAAAAAGGATGGTCAGTAACCCACTTTGTTAGTAAAGGAGGGTAGGATTTGGAAACAATACTATTCATGATTATAGTAGGGGTCATTTCAACAATCGTAGGTAAATCAAAAAACAATCAAGGGAAGTCAAAAGGTAGGCCTTTCTCTGTGGATCCTATGAAGGAAGTACGTACACTTTTTGATGAGTTTACTAATAATAAACCAAGAGAAACCTTTTCCGTCGAAACAAAAACAAGTCCGGAGAGTAAGGAACGTCCTTTAGGTAATCTTGAAAAAGAATATGAACAAATCAGAAACGAATCAGAAGCAAGTCGTACAAGAATGGCTGCAGCACGGCAGCAAGATGAAAAAATAATTGTACCTTCAAAGGTGGATGATCAACTTCAGTTTGAACCTCCTGGTTTAGAGCAGCCAGATCCACACACGTTGGTGAATGGGATTATATGGTCAGAAATCTTAGGTGAACCACGCGCGAAAAGGCCATATTTTCTAAAAAGAAGATAAATGTAACTGTTTAAAACGCCAACACAATCTAAATAGAAAAATATGTGCTAGAAATCCCTTTTATTTCATAAATATGAGATGAAAGGGGGTTCTTTTTTTATGGCAAAAAAATTGGGCCAACGTGTTCGAAATTGGATGGCTAATAAAATGGATCTTCCTCAAGATGTCATGATGGATTTGCCGAGAATTACAATGATCGGCCAAATTCATATTTATATTGAAAACCATCGCGGCTTACTGGCATTTACTGATAAAGAACTCCGTTTGATGTTAAAACAGGGACAATTACTAATAAAAGGAAAATCCTTTGTAATAAAAACGATTTTACCTGAGGAAATTTTACTTCAAGGAAAAATTGATCAGGTAATTTATATATCTGATAACCCAGGAGGTACAAAATGAAGAACCAGTGGATTGAATTTTTTTATGGCAGGGTTACCGTTAGAGTTTCAGGAAGGGGGCTCGAGCGGTTCATAAATATTCTTACCAGAAATGGCCTACATATTTGGAATGTCAAACGTCATGGGACAGATACGATTACCTTTAAAATGAGACTTCAAGATGCACTTCGAATAAGAAAATATGCAAGAAAAAGTGAGTGCACCATCTCCTTTTTACAGCGAAATGGTGCTCCATTTCTAATGAGGAGATTGTTAAAGAATAGCGGCTTTATGATTGGGGCAGTTACATTTTTACTCCTTATTTTCTTCCTGTCTAACGTCATTTGGGGAATTGAAATTAAAGGGGCCAAACCAGCTACAGAGTATCAGATTCGAAAAGAATTGGACAAGATGGGTGTAAAGATAGGGAAGGTTCAGTTCTTTGTAGATAATGTGGAAGGTATTCAAAGGAAATTAACGAATAATATTGGTGCATTAACTTGGGTCGGTGTGGAACTAAAAGGGACAACCTACCATCTCCAGGTGGTAGAAAAAAATGAGCCAAAAAAGCCCGAGGTTCTATCTCCTCAAAATTTAATTGCAAAGAAGAAGGCTATAATTGTTAAGATGTTTATTGAAGAGGGTCAAAAGGTTGTTGATATTAATGATCATGTTGAACCAGGACAACTACTAGTTTCAGGTGCATTTGGACAAGAGGATAATCCTGAATTGGTAGCGGCTAAAGGGGAAGTTTGGGGTGAAACTTGGTATAAGAGCCATGTTGAACTCCCGCTTGTCAGTAACTTTCAAGTATATAGTGGCAAGGAAAAGCAAAAGCATTCTCTGCTGTTCTGGAATTTAAAAATCCCAATTTGGGGATTTGGTAAACCAGAATTCAAGAAATACGAAACAGAGGAGAATGTCCATAAAATACACTTTTTAAAATGGGAACTGCCAATCTCCTATATTCACACAACTATGCGTGAGCGAGAGGAGATTACTCGAACTTATACGAATAAACAGGCTGAGGATATTGCGATGGAAATGGCAAAAAAAGAAATAAAAAGCCATTTAGATGAGGATGCTATTATTAAAGATGAAAAAATTTTACACAAGGTAAATGAAAATGGTAAAGTTATACTAGACATCCATTTTAAGATAATAGAAAACATTGCAGTAGGACAACCAATATCCAAGGAGACTCCTGAATGACAGAAAAACTAACTACTATTAATGTACAGCTTGAAAATCCTGCAGAGGCAATTACGCTGCTCGGAAATTCAGATCAAAACTTAAAAATTATCGAACAAGAGCTTGGTGTATCCATTATTACCAGAGGTGAATCTGTTAGTATGTCAGGTGATGAAGAAAAGGTCACTATGGCTGGTGAAATTATTGACAGATTAATCTATGTGATTCGTAAGGGAATTAATATAAGTCAAAGAGATGTTTTATATTCCATCCAAATGGCGCAAAAGGGAACCCTAGATTACTTTGTGAATCTGTACGAAGAAGAAATTGGGAAAAACGTTAAAGGCAAATCTATAAGAATTAAAACGCTCGGCCAAAGACAATATGTACAGTCTATCAAGAAAAATGATCTTGTATTCGGAATTGGACCAGCTGGAACAGGTAAGACTTATTTAGCCGTTGTTATGGCAGTTAACGCCCTTCGCAATGGAAACGTAAACAAAATCATCCTAACCCGGCCTGCAGTTGAGGCAGGTGAAAGTCTTGGTTTCTTGCCAGGTGATTTAAAGGAGAAGGTCGATCCGTATTTAAGACCTTTGTATGACGCGCTTAATGATATTTTAGGTGCAGAACATACGCAAAGATTAATTGAACGGGGAACGATCGAAATTGCTCCGCTGGCATATATGAGGGGGCGTACACTGGACGATGCCTTTGTTATTTTAGATGAAGCTCAGAATACAACCCATGCGCAAATGAAGATGTTCTTGACTAGGCTTGGTTTTGGTTCCAAAATGGTGATTACTGGTGACCAAACCCAAATAGACCTGCCAAAAGGTGCTAAATCAGGTTTAGTTGTAGCGGAGGAAATTCTGCAGAATGTAAATGGTATTTCTTTCGTGTTTCTAGAACAAAGTGATGTGGTACGACACCCATTAGTTGGAAAGATTATTCAAGCGTATGAAAAAATAGCCAATCAAAAGTAGAATGGGGGTAAACCAATATGGTTTATCCTCTTTTTTTTCATTAAACGTGAAACTTGACAGAAAAACTGTTATCATTTTACATAAAGCACTTATTGACGTAGTAATATGTATTTTCTTGCGGAATAACATTGAATTTATGGCGTGGTTGGGGGGAGTTAGTTGGACAAGCTACAGCAACACTTCATACGAATACGAAATCTGCTTGATATTACTTTTTTTCGCTTGTTATTTTTCTTTGTACTAGGATCCGTTCTTTTTTCAGCAATGTACAGTAATGTAAAACCGGAAAAATTAGAGTTGAAGTTATTTTCTGTTGCTGAAAAAACGATTCGATCTCCAGGGACCGTGGAGGACAAGAAAAGTACCGAGAATAAACGACAGGATGCTCTTGACCAAGTGCAGGATGTCTACACCTTAAAGAAAGAATATACACAAAATCGAGTAGACTTAATAACCTCCATTTTTCAATCAGCTATCGATGTAAATAATGAAATAAAAGACGAAATGAAGAAGTTGTCAGAACAGGTTACGGAAGAGACTCCAGTTAAAGAAGAGCCAAGTACGGAGGATCAAGTAGCAAGATTGAAAGCAAAATTAACTTCTAGTGCTTCAAAGGACCTTTCTGCCCAAGTTCTAACCGCTTTAGTTCAAGCAAATAATGATGAACTGTCTATTGCGAAAGATATGACTGTTACGGCAATTAATAATGTGATGACGAAGCGAATTTCAGCGGATGAAGTAGAAAATGCTAAAAAGAGAGTAGAAGAGGAATTAAAATACACTACACTTAGCGAAAATTTAAGAACTGCCTCCATTGAGCTTGGAAGGTATGCTATTATTCAAAATGAATTTTACGATCCGACAGCGACAGAAGAACTGCGTAACCAAGCGGTGGAAAGTGTAGAGCCTGTGAAGATTTTACAAGGTCAGGTTATTGTTGAAGAAGGGGAATTAATTACCCAGGATATTTATCGACAACTCAAGTTGGCAGGCCTATTAAACACTGAAAAATCCTTTAAACCATTTATCGGTTTAATTGTGTTAGTAACCATCATTCTTTCTGCTATATACTATTATTTTTACCTGATGAAATTTTCGCCTGAGAAAAGACAAACCTATCTTCTGCTATTTGGGATTATTTTTATCCTCTCCATCTTTATTATGAAGATTATTAGCATGTTGCAAATTTTTAATTTTGCAGGGATTGGCTTTATATTTCCTGCAGCAATGGCGGGCATGCTAATTAAAATTCTTATTGATGAAAAGCTTGCTATTTACACGTCTATTATCATGGCGGTTAGTGGCAGTATTCTTTTTAACGAAGGAACCGCAGGAACACTGAACTTTTCTGAAGGTATATATATTTTGTTTAGTGCGATTGGGGGAATCTTATTCTTAAGTAAAAGAAATCAGCGCTCAAAAATATTACAAGCAGGCACCTTTGTTGCCCTTGTAAATTTGTTGACGATTTTAGCCATCCTGTTTTTACCGAATGGTCAGTTTTCTGGTGTGGAATATGGGAATTACTTCATAACTGCACTTGTATCAGGAATAGGATCTGCTGTATTAACTATAGGATTATTGCCATTTTTCGAAGCTAGTTTTGGTATCTTGTCTACCATGCGATTAATTGAGCTTTCAAATCCCAACCATCCGTTGCTTAGAAAAATCCTTATGGAGGCACCCGGGACCTACCATCACAGTGTAATGGTTGCTAATTTATCTGAATCTGCATGTGAAGCAATCGGTGCGAATGGTCTTTTAGCGAGAGTAGGAAGCTACTATCATGATATAGGAAAGACTAAACGACCGAACTTCTTTATTGAAAATCAAATGCATTTAGAAAATCCACATGACCGACTACCGCCAGATAAAAGTGCAAATATTATAATTGCACATGTAACAGATGGGTCCCAAATTCTTAGAAAATATCATATGCCCAAAGAAATTATTGATATTGCTGAACAACACCATGGAACAACATTATTGAAGTTCTTTTATCATAAGGCCCTTCAAGATGAAGCGAATGTTAAAGAAGAGGAGTTTCGATATCCTGGTCCAAAGGCACAAACGAAGGAATCTGCTGTAGTGGGTATTGCTGATAGTGTAGAGGCAGCTGTCCGTTCTTTATCAAGTCCCACTCCAGAATTAATTGAATCACTTGTTAAGAAGATTATTGCGGATAGGCTTCAGGATGGACAACTAAATGAATGTGATCTTACGTTAAAAGAAATTGAAACTGTTTCCCATACGTTATGTGAAACGCTAAAAGGAATTTTTCACTCAAGAATTGAGTATCCAGAAATGACGAAGAAAAAGGTGATACAAGCATGACATTACTAATTGATTGTGTAGATGAGACGAATGAACTTACAGAGCAACAAATGCTGGAAGTTGAAAGGTTATTAGCTTTTGCAGCTAAAAAGTTAAATGTAGAAGAACATAGTGAAGTGTCTGTCACATATGTGACCAATGAAAAAATTCATGAAATTAATCGAGAGTTCCGTGAAAAGGATGCTCCTACAGATGTAATTTCGTTTGCAATGGAAGAACTTGGAGAAGGCGAAATAGAATTGAAGGGTGTAGATATGCCTCGGATTTTAGGAGATATCATCATTTCTGTCCCTAAAACTAAGGAACAGGCAGAAGATTATGGCCACTCCTTTCTACGAGAGTTAGGATTTTTAGCCGTGCATGGTTTTCTGCATCTTTTAGGCTATGATCATATGACTGAAGCAGAAGAAAAAGAAATGTTTACATTGCAGAAGGAAATATTAAACGATTATGGACTCACACGATAAAAGAAAACCACACCCATTGCTGGGCTCATTTTCATATGCTGTGTTTGGGATAGTAACAGCCCTCCGTTCAGAACGAAATATGCGGATTCACTTTTTAAGCTCGATTGTGGTTATTCTACTATCCATTTACTTTTCGATAACTAAATTAGAATGGATATTCGTCCTATTAGCTATTGGCGGTATGTTTGCTTTAGAACTAGTAAATACCGCCATTGAGCGGGTAGTTGATCTTGTTACGAAGGAATTTCATCCACTTGCCAAGCAAGCTAAAGATATAGCTGCAGGGGCAGTTTTCGTATATGCTGTTCTTTCAGTTATAATAGGTTGTCTTATTTTTACACCATACATAGTAAACATGATAAATAGCCATCATTTTTTTAGTCTTTAGATTTGAAATGGTTCGGCGAATTGGGTAAAATGAGTTACCAACTTTCTTTATTAGACAAGTTGAGTTATGAGAAAATTCTAATTTTTATAAATTTTATATTACTTTTTCGCTACAAGTAATGATTTTCTCTCGTGTTTAAGGTAAAATAAAGAAACAGCAGATATGCTGGAAGGGAAGAAGAGCTAGTGAACATCGAACAATTAATTGAAGAAGCTAAAAAAGCAAGAGATAGAGCTTATGTTCCTTATTCCAAATTTGGAGTTGGGGCAGCCTTATTAACAACTGATGGAAAAGTATATCATGGTTGTAATATTGAAAATGCCGCTTATAGCATGTGTAACTGCGCAGAACGAACAGCCCTTTTTAAGGCCTATTCCGAAGGTGACCGGGATTTTCAATTACTAGCCGTTGTGGCTGATACAGATCGTCCATGTTCTCCTTGTGGGGCATGCCGACAAGTTATTTCTGAACTTTGCCCAAGAGACATGAAAGTGGTATTAACCAACCTAAAAGGGGATATTCAGGAACTTACAGTTGAAGAATTATTGCCAGGTGCTTTTTCTCCGGAGGATTTACATGCAGAATAACGGGAATGGAAACGGATACAAATCAGGATTTATTTCAATCATTGGCCGTCCCAATGTGGGGAAATCAACTTTTCTGAATCGAGTAATTGGTCAGAAGATTGCTATTATGAGTGATAAGCCACAAACAACAAGAAACAAGATTCAGGGTGTGCTTACTCTTAATGACTCTCAAATGATTTTTATTGATACTCCTGGTATCCATAAACCAAAACATAAATTAGGCGACTTTATGATGAAGGTTGCACAAAATACACTAAAAGAAGTGGATTTAATTTTATTTATGGTTAATGCTGAGGAAGGGTTTGGCAGAGGAGAAGAGTTTATTCTCGAAAAGTTTCAAACAATTAACACTCCAATCTTTTTAGTCATTAATAAAATTGATCAAATTCATCCGGATGATTTATTGCCGCTAATACAATCATATCAAGAAAAATATCCATTTAAAGAAATTGTTCCAATTTCAGCTCTTGAAGGAAATAACGTGGAACGTCTCTTAGACCAAATTAAATCTGTCTTGCCAGAAGGTCCACAATACTACCCTGCTGATCAAGTAACCGATCATCCAGAGCGCTTTATTATTACAGAGCTTATCAGGGAGAAGGCACTGCACTTAACAAGAGAAGAAATTCCCCACTCCTTGGCTGTTGTTCTAGACAAAATGGAGCGTCAAGAGGGTAAGAATATTATTCATGTTATGGCCACTGTAATTGTGGAGAGAGATTCCCAAAAAGGTATTATCATTGGAAAACAAGGAAGTATGTTAAAAGAAATTGGGAAGCGGGCACGGGTAGATATTGAAAATCTACTGGGCTCCAAGGTGTTTCTTGAACTTTGGGTAAAGGTTCAAAAAGACTGGCGCAACAAAATGTCTCAGCTTCGTGATTATGGCTTTAATGAAGATGAATATTGATGTAGATAACCCTAATTAAAATATTACGTTTTCAATCAGATTATGCATGGACAACATTAACAATTTTTTCGTCTTATGATTTTTGCGCAGGCAGGCTATGATAAATGTAAGGTTTGGGATTGAATTAAAGCTAGTCTAAAATTTGAAAGGTGGGGTTTTCGATGATGGATTTTACGTGGAAAGTATTCCTCCAGACAGGTAATATTGACACATATCTTCTCTTTAAAGAACTAGAGAAGGAAAACCAAGAAATACCCGGAAATCTGAATGAAGAGCTAGCACAAATCGATTTTCCCGTTTCATAAGTTTGTCTTCGTACTACTTTAGAAGGTGACATTTATGCTTCAAAAGTGTGAAGGCATCGTCATTAGAACGACAGATTATGGTGAAACCAATAAAATTGTAACTTTATTTACCAGGGAATGGGGGAAGATTGGTGTTATGGCTAGAGGCGCTAAAAAGCCCAATAGTCGTCTTTCTTCCATTACCCAGCTATTTACACATGGATATTTCTTAGTACAAAGAGGCTCAGGATTAGGCAGTCTGCAACAAGGTGAGATTGCAACTTCATTAAGAGCAATTGGTGAAGATATTTTTTTAACGGCGTATGCGAGTTATATTGTTGAGTTAACGGATAAATGTACCGAAGAGAAAAAACCAAACCCTTTTCATTTTGAATTGCTCTTACAAACATTAAACTACATGAATGAAGGATATGATCCTGATATTCTTATGAATATCTATGAAATGAAAATGTTGAATGTTATGGGATTATATCCGGTCTTGAATCAATGTTCCGTTTGCGGTAGCACAGACGGACATTTTTCTTTTTCTATTCGGGAAGGTGGATTTATCTGCCACCGATGTGTAGAAAAAGATCCATATCATATGAAATTATCACCTGCTGCCGTTAAGTTATTAAGGCTATTTTATTATTTCGATCTTTCCAGGCTTGGGAATATTTCCGTTAAACCAGAAACAAAGGCAGAGCTAAAAAGTGTGATTAATACTTATTATGATGAGTATTCAGGACTTCATTTAAAAACCAAGAAATTTCTTCAATCCATGGATCATTTTCGTAATCTATTATGAAGTTTTGTTGACAACGCATGAAGTTTTAGTTAATATTTTGGTTAATAAAATATTTGCATTGACGGAAAAGAGTAATTAGTTTTTCTCTATAAAAGCGAACCTAGGAGGGTGTGAGCTAGGGTATAGGGGGCTAATGAAGGCGTTCCTGAGCAATTTAAAGTGTTGATAAGCACATTTAAAGAGGCTGCATCATAGCAGCAAATAGGGTGGAACCGCGGGTAACTCTCGTCCCTATGCTATTTAAGCATAGAGACGGGAGTTTTTTATTTGTTTGAACAGGCATAGACAGTTCTAATGACGCGGAGGCCAGACATTTTTAGAAAAGGAGCAATAAAGAGATGAAAGTAACGATGGAGCAAATTGTTGCACATGCAAAGCACAGAGGATTTATTTTTCCAGGGTCAGAAATTTATGGCGGCCTGGCAAACACATGGGATTACGGACCATTAGGTGTTGAATTCAAAAATAATATTAAACAGGCTTGGTGGAAAAAATTTGTTCAAGAGTCTCCATACAATGTGGGTTTAGATGCTAGTATCTTGATGAATCCACGTACATGGGAAGCATCCGGACACATTGGAAATTTTAATGATCCAATGATTGATTGTAAAAATTGTAAGGCACGTCACCGCGCTGATAAATTAATCGAAAATGCTTTAGATGAAAAAGGCATTGAAATGGTTGTTGATGGTTTACCATTTGAAAAGATGGAAGAGCTTGTAAAGGAACATAATATTGCTTGTCCAGATTGTGGAAGCCATGATTTCACAGGCATTCGTCAGTTTAACTTGATGTTTAAAACATTCCAGGGAGTAACTGAGTCAAGCACAAATGAAATCTTCCTTCGTCCTGAAACTGCTCAAGGTATCTTTGTCAACTTTAAAAATGTACAACGTACCATGAGAAAGAAGCTGCCATTTGGTATTGCTCAAATCGGTAAAAGTTTCCGAAATGAAATTACACCAGGTAACTTTACGTTCCGTACAAGAGAGTTTGAACAAATGGAGCTTGAGTTTTTCTGTAAGCCTGGTGACGAGTTAACTTGGTTTGATTATTGGAAGAACTTTGCTGAAGAATGGCTAGTTTCCTTGGGTCTTACAAAAGAAAATTTAAGACTGCGTGACCATTCAGAAGATGAGCTTTCCCACTACAGTAATGCGACAACAGATTTTGAATTTAGGTTTCCATTTGGTTGGGGAGAACTTTGGGGTGTTGCATCAAGAACAGATTACGATTTAAAACAGCATATGGAATTCTCAGGTGAAGACTTCTCTTACCTTGATCCTGAAACGAATGAAAAGTATATTCCGTATTGTATTGAACCATCACTTGGTGCGGATCGGGTAACATTAGCATTTTTAATTGATGCATATGACGAGGAACAGCTTGAAGATGGTACTTCTAGAACGGTTATGCATTTCCATCCTGCAATAGCTCCTTTTAAAGCAGCGATTCTTCCACTGTCTAAAAAGTTATCTGATGAGGCAAAAGAAGTATTTGCAACCCTTTCTAAGTACTTTACTGTTGATTATGATGAAGCTGGTTCAATTGGTAAACGTTACCGCCGTCATGATGAAATCGGAACGCCATTCTGTATTACGTATGATTTCGACTCCAAAGAAGACCAGATGGTCACAGTAAGAGACCGGGATACAATGGAACAAACTAGACTCCCAATTGCAGACCTAGTAAGCTTCCTTCAAGAAAAAATGGTTTTTTAAAATAGACAAAAGAAAGGTGTGGATTCCCACACCTTTTCTTTTGTCATGAAACCGACGCTTCCGCCTTTTTAATAATTAGTATATAATATTTCTATTAAAGTATAACGTTATAATAGGTATAGGGGTAATTAAATACTATACTAAGGGTGGTGAGGACAATAGAACTGACAAAGCGCCAGGAGCATATTTTGCAAATAGTAAAAGAAAGTGGACCAATTACAGGGGAGCAAATTGCTGATCAGTTAAGTCTAACTAGAGCAACATTAAGACCTGATCTTGCCATTCTAACAATGGCAGGTTTTCTAGATGCAAGACCACGTGTAGGCTATTTTTATACTGGAAAATCTGGAGCCCAATTATTAACTGAAAATCTTCAAAAAATCTATGTGAAAGATTATCAGTCCATTCCTGTAGTTGTAAATGAAAATGTTTCTGTCTACGACGCCATATGTACAATGTTTCTAGAGGATGTGGGAACATTATTTGTAGTGGATCAAAAATCCCTTTTAGTTGGGGTTCTTTCCAGAAAAGATCTGCTGAGAGCAAGTATAGGGAAACAGGAACTTACCAGTATTCCTGTTAATATTATTATGACAAGAATGCCTAATATTACAATGTGCGAGCGGGAAGATTTATTAATTGATATCGCAAAGAAATTGATTGAAAAACAAATCGATTCTCTTCCAGTTGTGAAAAAATCAGACAAAGGGTTTGAAGTAATTGGCAGAATTACAAAAACGAACATAACAAAAGCTTTTGTTGCTTTAGGTGATGAATAACGAAAGATAACTTAAAAGAGGAGCTGTTGGGGGAGAATGAGTTTACCAGTTATTTATGTAGTTTCTGATTCGGTTGGTGAAACAGCAGAATTAGTGACAAAAGCGGCAATAACCCAATTTAATGGTTCTGGCATGATGTTAAAAAGGTTTCCATATGTTGAAGACAAGGAACATATTGATGAAGTCATCTCACTAGTTTTGTTAGATAAGGGAATGATTGCTTTTACCCTAGTAAAACCAGACATGCGTACATATATGAAGGACCGTGCTGAACAGGAAGGAATCATTGCTGTTGATTTAATTGGGCCTATTATGGATCAAATTGAAGTATTTAGTGGGAAAACTCCTTTATGTGAACCTGGACTAGTTAGGAAGCTTGATGAGGACTATTTCAAAAAAATTGAGGCGATTGAATTCGCTGTTAAATATGATGATGGACGTGACCCACGAGGAATCTTAAAAGCTGATATTGTTTTAATTGGTGTTTCAAGAACTTCAAAAACGCCATTATCACAGTATTTGGCACATAAACGATTAAAAGTTGCTAATGTACCGCTTGTGCCTGAGGTGGATCCGCCAGAAGAACTTTTCAAGGTTCCCATTGAAAAATGCTTTGGGTTAAAAATTAGCCCAGAAAAGTTAAATAATATTAGACGTGAAAGACTCCGTTCATTAGGATTAAATGATCAAGCTAGTTATGCGAATATTGAGCGGATTAAAGAGGAATTAACCTTCTTTGAACAGTTGGTAGCTAAAATTAATTGTCCGGTAGTCGATGTAACGAATAAGGCAGTTGAAGAAACAGCCAATATTATTTTAAATTATATCCAAAAAGGGAGACCATAGTGCATAATCAATTGATTATGTGCTTTTCTTTTGATTAAAACATAAAAATTAATATAAAATAGTTATGGTAAAATGATAATGATTGTACTATAATAAAAAATTGTGATAAAAATATATCTTTTTAGGTTTAGAGTTGCATGTGAACGAATAAACTATTTATTGTTAGATGTCAAGGCAACCCCCTAAAAAAAATTCGACATAAATCCTTTTTTAGAAAAGTTAGCTCATTTAGAAGGAATATGCGGAGTGATGTAGAATTAATACTTATGCAAAAAGCATCCCGACCATTTATGTGGATGCTGATTCATGCTCGGTTAAAGAGGAAATTGTCGAAATGCTTCCGATTTTTCCGTCGAAGATTTATTTGTAGCTTCCTACGACCATCATGTGAATCATCCTACATATGCAAACTTGAAAAGTTTTTACAAGCAAAGGCTAGGAAGAGATGCGTTTATGGAAAGGTCCAAATCCAGTTCAAATTGAGGACCGTATAAGATTTACGGCAGAATTAATAAAAATTTTGTCGAATTTTGCAGGAAATTAAAGAATGCCTGCCGAATACCTGTTAGTACAAATGGAGTTGTTCACATGGCAGATCGTATAGCCGAAGAAAAGATTGACCAGATTCGTCAAGCAGTTGATATTGTCGAAGTAATCAGCGATTATGTTCAACTGAAAAAACAGGGGCGAAATTACTTCGGATTATGTCCTTTCCATGGTGAAAGCACCCCTTCATTTTCAGTTTCGTCAGACAAACAAATCTTTCATTGCTTTGGCTGCGGGGCAGGTGGGAATGTTTTTTCTTTCCTAATGGAGCTCGAAGGTCTATCATTTCAGGAAGCAGCCATCAGATTAGCTGGAAAAGTTAATATTGACCTTGATATTAATTTATCTTCAGCGACTGGCGAAAGGAAAGTTTCCAAAGAATTTCAAGCCATGCTTGATGCCCATGAGTTGTTAAGGAAATTTTACCATCATTTGCTAGTAAATACAAAAGAGGGTCAACATGCCCTGGAATATTTATTAGGTAGGGGATTTACAAGAGAATCGATTGATAAGTTTCAAATTGGGTATTCATTAAATTCATGGGATTTTGTTTATAAGTTCCTTTCGAAAAGGGATTTTTCTCCTGAATGGATGGAAAAAGCCGGACTTATTATCCGACGTGAAAGGGATGGGACATATTTCGATCGATTTAGGGATCGAATCATGTTTCCTATTTTTGACCGACAAGGTAAGACGATTGCTTTTTCAGGGAGGTCGTTAGGGGCTGATGAGCCCAAATATTTAAATAGTCCCGAAACAGCAATCTTTAATAAAAGTAAAATACTTTATAATTATCATTTAGCCAAACCAAGTATAAAAAAATTGCAACATGCTGTTTTGTTTGAGGGGTTTGCCGATTGTATTGCAGCAGATCGATCAGGTGTAGAGAATGGTATTGCTACTATGGGGACATCTTTGACAGATGAACATATAGCTCTATTACGCCAAAGCGTTCAATCCATAACTATTTGCTATGACTCTGATAAGCCGGGAATTGAGGCTGCCTTTCGGGCAGGGAGTCACTTGCATGATGCGGGGTTCCAAATCAAGGTCGCTATGATGCCGGATGGGATGGATCCGGATGAATATATAAAAAAAAATGGCTCTGAAAAATTCCGCAATGAAGTTATTGGTGCAAGTTCCACCTGGATGGGATTTAAATTTCTTTACTATAGAAGAGGAAAAAATCTTCAAATTGAAGGAGATCGGCTTGCATATATCGAACAAATAATTAAAGAAATCAGCCAGTTAACTAAAGCAGTTGAAAGAGATCATTACTTGCGTCAACTGGCCGCAGAATTTTCACTTTCATTAGATGCTTTAAAACAACAGCAAAAACAGATATTCTTCGAAGAAAAAAGAAAATTCAATAACAAAACTGCCGAATCAGATAATAAACCCTCACTGAAAATAGTGAGACAGGTGAACGAGTTAAAGCCCGCGCATTATACAGCTGAAAGGCGCTTAATCGCTCATATGTTAAAAAATCGTGACGTTGCTTATAAAGTTCAGGATTTATTACAACAAAATACGTTTAATATTGACGAACATCAGGCAATAATAACATATCTGTTAGGATTTTACGAAGATCATTTGGAACCTGATTCCAGTGCGTTTTTAACCTATATCCAAGATGATAATCTTAGAAGAATGGTTGCAAATATTGAAATGATGTCTATTAATGATGAATTAACAGACCAAGAATTAACTGATTATATCAAACAGGTGTTGAATTATCAAAAATTGCTAAAGATAAAAGAAAAAGAAGTGGAACAGAAAGAAGCAGAGCGACAAGGTGAATTTGCTAGAGCTGCTGCAATTGGTATTGAAATTATTCAATTGCGTAAATCGTTATAGATTCCATTTTAGTGTCTTTGATTCTGGAAGGAGGGGGACATATGGCTGCTGAAAAATCAGCCCGTTCAAAAGAGGCCGAGAATGAATTGACCTTTGAACAAGTAAAAGATCAGTTAACTGAACTAGGAAAAAAAGTTGGTGTCCTTGCCTACGACGATATTGCTGAAAAGATGGCCAATTTCGATTTAGAGTCTGATCAAATGGACGAATTTTATGAATTCCTAGGCGATCAAGGTATCGAATTAGTTGGAGATAGTGAGGAAGCTCCAAATAGTAAACAATTATCAAAAGGGGACGATGAAGAATTTGATTTAAATGATCTTAGCGTTCCTCCAGGTGTTAAGATTAATGATCCAGTTCGTATGTATTTAAAAGAGATTGGACGCGTTGATTTACTTTCTGGCGAAGAAGAGATTAAACTCGCCAACCGTATTGAAGAAGGTGACGAGGAAGCGAAGCGCCGTTTGGCTGAAGCAAACCTACGTCTTGTCGTAAGTATAGCAAAGCGCTATGTAGGTCGCGGAATGCTATTTCTAGACCTTATTCAAGAAGGAAATATGGGTCTAATTAAAGCAGTTGAAAAGTTTGACTATCGTAAAGGATTTAAATTTAGTACCTATGCAACATGGTGGATTCGTCAAGCAATAACAAGAGCGATTGCAGACCAAGCAAGGACGATTCGTATCCCGGTTCATATGGTTGAAACCATTAATAAGTTAATTCGTGTACAGCGTCAATTACTTCAGGATCTTGGTCGTGAACCAACACCGGAAGAAATTGGTGAAGATATGGATTTAACTCCTGATAAAGTAAGGGAAATTTTAAAAATTGCTCAAGAACCGGTCTCTCTGGAAACTCCTATCGGTGAAGAGGATGATTCACATCTTGGTGATTTTATTGAGGACCAAGATGCAACATCACCTTCTGAACATGCTGCATATGAATTATTAAAAGAGCAGTTAGAAGATGTTCTCGATACTTTAACAGACAGGGAAGAAAATGTCCTTCGCCTACGTTTTGGATTGGATGATGGCAGGACTCGTACACTTGAAGAAGTAGGAAAAGTCTTTGGTGTAACCCGCGAACGAATTCGTCAAATTGAGGCGAAAGCATTGCGGAAATTACGTCACCCAAGCCGAAGCAAACGCTTGAAAGATTTCTTAGAATAAAATTGCTGGATAAATGGTTTACTCTTTAAACGGAGTAAACTATTTTTTTTGCACTTTTTTCAAATATTTACAATGAAAGCACTTACTGTGTTTGAATTTATTTTACTGAATTGTCTCTCATTTTGCAAATAGGCCCAAATATTTATTCAGATATTTTCAGCTTTTTTATTTTATTAAAAAAGAGTTGAATTTTGCTTTTTATCGTATCCTCCGTGATAAGAGTGTTAATTATTGTTTAATGCATTTTAGTGATGTATTTTTTATTATTTTCAAATAATAAATTATTTTATAAAATTTTTAAATGTTGAGAAATTTCATTTGCTTCTCTTATAATAGTAAAGAAAGCGCATACAAAGTTGTTTCAAGGGGGATTAAAATGAATTTCGACTTAACTGCTGAACAAGATATGATTAAAAGGACCATTAGACAATTTGCTGATGAAGAAGTAGCGCCTGGTGCTATTGAACGGGATAAGACTAAACAATTTCCAGTAGAAGTTTTTAAACAGCTGGCAGATATGGGGATTATGGGACTCCCATTTCCAGAAGAATATGGTGGAGCAGGAGCAGATACTGTCAGCTTTGCCATCGTAACAGAAGAACTAAGCAGAGCTTGTGCATCCACAGGAATAACCTATTCTGCCCATATTTCTTTAGGTGGGGCGCCACTATATTTATTTGGAACCGAGGAGCAAAAGCAAAAATATTTAACTCCCATTTGTACAGGGGAATCCTTAGGTGCATTTGGCTTAACAGAGCCTAATGCAGGTTCAGATGCAGGGGGGACAAGGACATCTGCCGTTGAAGAAGGTGGCGAGTTCTTAATCAATGGAAATAAGTGTTTCATAACGAATGCAAGCTTCGCTAAGCATTTAGCTTTAACCGCGGTAACAGGAGAACAGAATGGGAAGAAAGAAATTAGTGCCATTATTGTCCCTACTAACTCTGAAGGCTTTACGATCATTGATAACTATGAAAAGATGGGGTTGAATGCCTCGAATACAACAGAACTTGTGTTAGAGGACGTCAGAGTTCCTTCTGAGAATCTCTTAGGAAAGCGTGGAGAGGGCTTTAGACAGTTTTTAATCACTTTGGATGGCGGACGTATTGGGATTGGCGCTATGGCAGTAGGAATTGCTCAGGGAGCCTATGAGAAGGCGCTTGCTTATGCAAAAGAACGAAAGCAATTCGGTAAATCCATTTCTTCCTTCCAAGCCATTCAATTTAAATTAGCTGATATGGCTATGAAAATTGAATTAGCACGTAATATGGTTTATAAAGCTGCATGGTTAAAAGATCAAGGCAGGGCATTTTCTAAGGAAGCAGCTATGTGTAAACTATATGCATCGGAAATATGTATGGAAGTGACCAGTCAGGCCGTTCAAATTCACGGTGGATATGGATATATGAAAGAGTATCAAGTGGAAAGAATGATGCGTGATGCAAAATTGCTTGAAATTGGAGAAGGAACATCTGAAGTACAAAGAATGGTTATTTCAAGATTAATTGGTTGTTAAAAGTAAATATGGGAATGATAATGGAGGTAAATTAATAAATTTTGTTAATTTACCTCTTTTTTCTTTTTTATAAAGATTATAGTGATAAAATAAGTTTAGGGCTTTTCCTTCTGTTCATTTTCAAGTAAAATAGTAATTGTTTGTAGACTATTTATTTATTAACAGATGTTCGTACATAAGGGAGGTAAATATCATGAACCGTAATCCAGTAATTCCTTTTATTCTTATCATGGTTTTTGGAATCGTACTTGTATTTGTCATGTCTTTCAAAGGCCTTGGAGATATGAAAGAAGTCGCTAGTGAGAAGGGTGAAGGAAAAGGCAGCGAGAAGACAGAGGTAGCTGCATCTAAACCAGAAGACATCTATAAGCAAACATGTGTTGCTTGTCACGGCGATCAGTACCAAGGGGTAGTTGGTCCTACGTTAAAAGGTGTTGGAAGCAAGTATTCTAAGGAACAATTAGAGGAAATCGTAACAAAAGGTAGAGGTAATATGCCTGCCGGTCTAGTTTCACCAGATAAAGCGGGAGCAATGGCAGATTGGTTAAAAACAATCAAATAATTTAATGTTTTTAAAGAAGTCCTTTGCATAAGTGAAGGACTTTTTTTTATAATGAGAAAAGCGATTTAAAAAGTTATTATAATTTGTAAAGTGGTGGTATTTTGAATACAGATAAATTGTCAATGCGTCTGGAAACAGTTGCTAAATATGTACCTGCTGGGGCAAGGATGGCCGATATTGGATCCGATCATGCGTATTTGCCTTGCTATTTAGCCAAGAATACAGGAATCTCTTTTGCTGTAGCAGGAGAAGTTGCAGCGGGGCCATATCATTCAGCTGAAAGAAATGTTCATTCAGAAGGTTTATCTTCTATTATTTCTGTGCGAATGGGTAATGGTCTAGAAGTCATTCAGCCTGGAGAGGTGGATTATATTACTATAGCAGGAATGGGTGGCTCCTTAATCACAAGTATTTTAGAAAATGGAAAAGAAAAGCTTGGATCGGTTAAGCGGTTAATTTTGCAGCCAAATATAAGTGCTATTTCTATAAGAAAATGGTTTATGGAGAATAACTGGGAACTGATTGCGGAAGAAATTATGGAAGAAGACGGGAAGATTTACGAGGTTCTTGTTGGTGAAAAAGGGGATCCTTCTAAACCCTATCAGGATCAGTTAGAAAGCGGCCTTTTATTAGGGCCATTTTTAAGTGAAAAACAAGAGCCAGCCTTTCAAAAGAAATGGACCATGGAAATTAGAAACTGGAAACGAATAGTGGAGCAGTTAGATAGTGCGGGAGAAACAGCAGAGACATTAGAGAAAAAGCAAGAGTTATTGAACAAGATTAAGCTAGTTGAGGAGGTACTGAAATATGAAGAATCCTAACGGGCATGAGATTATTCAGCTATTTGAACAGTTTTCACCGAAATCTTTTGCGATGGAAGGTGATAAAATCGGCTTGCAAATTGGACGGTTAAATAAGAAAATTGAGCGTATTATGATCGCATTAGATGTGCTGGAAAATGTTATCGATGAAGCAATAGAAAAAAATGTACAACTCATCATTGCCCACCATCCGATCATTTATCGACCGCTTAAAAATGTCCTGACAGATACTCCTCAAGGAAAAATCGTTGAAAAATTATTGAAGCACGATATCGCAGTATACGCTGCGCATACCAATTTGGATGTAGCAAAGGGAGGAGTAAACGATCTTCTAGCAGCTGCATTAGAATTACAGGATCCAGAAGTCCTTGTACCGACATATGATACAAAGTTGAAAAAAATAGTCGTTTTTGTACCGGCAAGCCATGCGGACGAGATTAGAAAAGTACTTGGAAGTGCAGGAGCCGGTTTTATCGGGAATTATAGTCATTGCTCTTTCTCTGCCAATGGTACAGGAAGATTTCTACCAGGTGAAAATACGAATCCATTTATTGGACAAGTGGGTCAAATAGAAGAAGTAGAGGAAGTGCGGATTGAGACAATTATTCCAGAGCCGCTTCTAAAAAAAGCGATTACTGCGATGATTAAAGCGCATCCGTATGAAGAAGTAGCATATGATGTGTATCCTACAGAAAATCATGGGGAAGTACTTGGTCTAGGCAGAATCGGAAAAGTTAGTGAAATGACTCTTGGAGAATTTGCAGAAAAAGTAAAGACTGCCCTTGATGTTGAGAAGGTCCGGGTGGTAGGTGACCTTGATACTAGAGTTAAAAAAGTGGCTGTTTTAGGTGGCGATGGAAATAAGTATTTCATGAATGCCAAGTATAAAGGGGCAGATGTCTATGTGACAGGTGACATTTATTATCACACTGCACACGATGCGATGATGCAAGGGCTTAATATGATCGATCCTGGTCATAATGTAGAAAAGGTAATGAAAAAAGGGCTCACAGTCATTTTACAGCAAATGTGTAAAGACTCTGGATATGAAGTTGAAATATTCCCTTCTGAAATCAACACAGATCCTTTTCGATTTGTGTAAAATAGGAAAAAGAACCGGTCTAATGTTCATAGACGCGGTTCTTTTTTTCACTCTCCCTCAGTCTTTTTAACCTTGGGTAATATTCTGCTTAACTGAACTTTCTTTCTACGTTCCCAAGTTGCCTCATTGTTTGGATCGAATTGTTCAAGGAAGGTAATGACTTCCTTTGTAATTGGAGTAGGGGTAGAGGCACCAGATGTGACAGCAACCGTTTTAGCATCTTTAATCCAATCAATTTCTAATTCTGTGATATCAGCAATTCGATATGCTGTTGTTCCTGCAATTTCTTTAGAAACCTGTGCAAGACGATTGGAGTTATTACTTTTTGGATCGCCTACTACAATAGTAACGTCTGCTTCAGTGGCTTGGTTTGCAACAGCCTCTTGACGTATTTGGGTTGCATGACAGATTTCATTATGGACCTCAACATGAGGATATTTTTTTTGAACTCTTTCCATGGTGTCAGCAACATCCCATTTGCTCATAGTTGTTTGATTGGTTACGAGTAACTTTTCGCAATCAATGTTTAATGCCTCTACATCAGCTGGAGTCTCAACAAGATGAACCATGTCAGGGGCAACACCAATCGCTCCTTCAGGTTCAGGATGTCCTTTTTTTCCGATGTAAATAACCTGATAACCTTGTTTCGTCTTTTCTTCAATTAGGTCGTGGGTTCTAGTAACGTCTGGACATGTTGCATCAATAGTGACTAGACCTTTCTTTTTAGCCATCTCACGAACTTCTGGTGAAATCCCATGGGCCGTAAAGATAACTGTCCCTGATTCGACTTTATCAAGTATATCTTTTCTGTTTTTACCATCTAATGTGATGATTCCTTCTTCCTCAAAGGCATCGGTCACATGTTTATTATGGACAATCATCCCTAAAATGTAGATAGGGCGAGGTAGTGATTTATCTAATGCGGCATTTCTGGCAATGACCATTGCGTCGACCACACCATAACAGTATCCGCGTGGAGATATTTTAATGATTTGCATATAAGAAAGTCCCCCTAAAAGACATTGTTTAATAGACTATGTAATTATTATATAAAACTAATAGATATAATACAAAGATACATTTTTCCTTTTCAATCTTGGTGAAAATAAAAAGAATGCTGTTCCCAGCATTCATAGGTTAGATGTACATTTTGGGGGTAGAAGTCCCTCTTGGTTTTTGGCTGTTGCCAGTATTAACAGGTTTTTGCTGTTTTTTCTGTGTGGATTGTTTTCCTGTTCGACGCTTTCCAGTGAGCTCCTTTGTCGAAGACTCTTCCTCTGTAACAGCTATAGACTGATTGTTCTGTTCGCTGGTGGATTCCTCTGTGCTCTTTGAAGCATTTTTAAAGCCTTTGTATAGCCTCCACATGGCTGGAAGATTTTTAACCATCGGGCCGTATTGTTGAATCATCGGGCCTATTGATTGGGCGGTTCTTAAAACCTGTTGAGTATTATTAAGCATATTGGTTATACCCCCAGGATTACTTAAGGACTGAAGTAAACCGCCAGCTCCGCCTGACGAGGCTCTGCCAGCACCCCCAGCGCCCATAAGTCCGCCGGCACCCCCAGCTGGATTTCCTCTTCCGAGAATTTTTGAGAGCAGTCCGCCTCCACTGTTCGCTTGCCTTCCCATTGCTCCCATCATCGGATTTCTTCCCAATGGGTTAGCAGAAGGTCTCATCATGGGTCCTCCCCCACCAAAGGGATTACCACCTGGTCCCATTATCCCGCCAAAAGGATTGTTTCCTGCTCCCATCATCGGATTTCTTCCTCCAAACATTCCCGGGCCCATTCCACCTTGCATCGGTATTCTTGGTCTTGGTTGCATACCACGACCTCCTTTCGTTCCCTCATGATTTAAAATATGCATTTCACCTAAAATGGTTTAGGTATTCTACACAAGTAATGACGAAATTTCATTTTAAAAACCGGATAAAATGTAAAAGATGAGAAATATATAAATAGTTAGCTGGTGATTTAAGAGAAACTTTAATATAATAACATGATGGAATGAAAAGTGTGGTTACATATTAGTGAAGAAGACTACGTTATCATTTATGGATATTTTTTAGAATAAGGAGCCTTTATATGAAAGTAAATAAATTTGAGCGTTTTAAGTTTCAGCCATTTATCATAGAATCACTGAATAAATTTGGTTTTTATAATCCAACTGAAATTCAGGAACGGATGATTCCGTTAGTACTAAAAGGAGAAAGTGCCATCGGGCAATCTCAAACAGGAACAGGTAAAACATTTGCCTATGTACTTCCCATCCTTGAAAAAATTGACCCAGATCGTCAAGAGGTACAAGCAGTAATTACTGCTCCTACAAGAGAATTAGCCTCACAAATTTATCATCAAATCTTAAAAGTAACTGAACACTGCAGTCCTGATCGTCAAATCATGACTAGATGTTATATTGGTGGTACGGATAAGCAACGTACGATTGAGAAATTAAAGGTTCAACCGCAAATCGTTGTGGGTACTCCGGGCCGTATTAAAGATTTAATGGTTGAACAAGCCCTTTTCACTCATACATCAGAAATCCTTGTTGTAGATGAAGCGGATATGATGCTTGATATGGGATTTATTGAGGATGTAGATCAGGTGGCTGCAAAAATGCCTGAGAATCTGCAAATGCTTGTTTTTTCAGCGACAATTCCTGAAAAGCTAAAGCCTTTCTTAAAGAAGTATATGGAAAACCCAAAAACGATTCATGTGGATGCTAAAAATAAGGCTGCAGAAAATTTAGCGCATTATCTATTGCCATCTAGACATCGTAGTAAGAAGCAGCTTGTTCATGATGCGTTACTTGCCTACAATCCTTATTTAGCGATTGTTTTTACGAATACGAAAAAAATGGCTGAAGAAGTAGCGTACTTCTTAAATGAAAAGGGATTAAAGGTTGGCCGTGTTCATGGAGACTTAAATCCTCGTGAACGTAAAAAAATGATGAAGCAAATACAGGATTTGGAGTTCCAGTATATTGTGGCTACAGACCTTGCATCAAGGGGAATAGATATCGAAGGGGTAAGTCACGTAATAAACTATGAACTACCATCAGATTTAGATTTTTATATCCATAGGGTTGGGAGAACAGCAAGAGCAGGTAATACAGGAATTGCGCTTACCATCTATGAAAGTTCTGATGAAGATGCCTTAAATAAGTTAGAAAAAATGGGTATCCAGTTTAAAAATGTCGATCTTAAAAAAGATGGATTTGAGGAAATAGATGAACGGAATAGAAGAAAGACACGAGTTAGAAAAGAAGATGAAGCAGATAAAACAGCTAAATCGCTAGTGAAGAAACCGCAAAAGGTAAAACCAGGCTATAAAAAGAAAATGCAATGGGAAATGGATAAAATTAAGAAGCGTCAGCGGAAATTAAACCAGAAAAAGAAATAAGGCTAGAATGGAGAGGAAAAAATGTTGAAGATTGGTTCACACGTGTCCATGAGCGGAAAAGAGATGCTGCTCGCAGCAAGTAAAGAAGCAGTTTCTTATGGTGCGAATACGTTTATGATTTATACCGGTGCACCACAAAATACAAGAAGAAAAAAAATTGAAGACCTGAACATAGAAGCAGGGAGAAAGCATATGGAGGAGCATGGAATTTCAGAAATCATTGTCCATGCCCCGTATATTATCAATATTGGGAATACCACCAATCCAGATACCTTTGAATTGGGTGTAAGGTTTCTCCGCAGTGAAATTGATAGAACCGAAGCCATTGGTGCTAAGCAAATTGTCCTTCATCCAGGTGCACATGTGAGTGCTGGTACAGAAGCGGGAATAAAGAAAATCATTGAAGGCCTAAATGAAGTTCTTACAGGAAAAGAACAACTCCAAATTGCTTTAGAAACGATGGCGGGAAAAGGATCTGAGTGTGGTAAGTCCTTTGAAGAAATCGCCATGATTATGGACGGAGTTCATTATAGTGATAAATTATCCGTCTGTTTTGATACATGCCATACACATGATGCGGGTTATGACATTGTTGAAGACTTTGATGGCGTGTTAAATGAATTTGATAAAATTGTTGGATTGGATAAGCTAAAAGTCCTTCATATCAATGATAGCAAAAATGCAGTAGGAATGAGAAAGGACCGACACGAAAATATCGGCTTTGGCCATATTGGATTTAAGGCTCTAAATTATATCGTTCATCATCCACAATTGATGGATATTCCTAAGATTCTTGAGACGCCTTTTGTTGGTGAAGATAAAAACAATAAAAAAGCGCCATACAAATATGAAATTGAAATGCTTCGTAATCAGGAGTTTAATGAAAACCTTTTAGATATTATCATGCAATCATAAGGAAAAGCTGTGCAATCTGCACAGCTTTTTCTTACATAATAAGAATGTATACAATTCGACTTCGAGAATTGTCCAGCTCCAGCGCCTAGCCCCTCGGGTCAAATAACCTTCTGCAAGTAAAGTTAAAGAGCGACTTTTCTTGCAGAAGAACATTTGCCTGTCGGGGCTGATCAAGGCGCTTCCGCTTTTCTTATTGTTTTGTAAACTGCATTAATAATTTATTCACTTCACGTGCGGTTTCGGGTCCAGCTGCTTTAGCAATTTCCTTTACTAACTTACTACGTTGTGTATGGTCAAAAATGTTAATGTTTTTCCCGCGTAAGTATTCAGCAATTTTACTTGCCTGCTGTTGATTGACTTTAATATTAAATTGATTGGCATATTTGACTAACTCTTCAGCAGTTATCGTGTTGATCTTATGATTGATGATGTTTTCAAATATTTTCACCTTCATCACTCCTCCATGCTAATGTATGAAAATCAAACGGGAGTGTGACAATGGAATTGTGCAAGGGGAATTTGCATGTTGTTTACTTTACAATCAGAAACTCGTATTGTATACTACTCTAAGTTAAATCGGAATGATTCTTATAATTGAAGTGAGAGTGCAAATGATGCAATCAGTAATTGATATAAAACATTTATTTTATCGTTATGAAAAAGACACAGTCCTAGAGAATATTAATATGTCCGTCCCTGATGGGGCATTTTTAGCAATTGTTGGGCCTAATGGATCCGGGAAATCCACCCTTTTAAAATTAATTTTAGGGTTATTAAAACCGCAAAAAGGTGAGATTGCTTTATTCGGTCAGGAAATAAATAAATTTAAAGAGTGGCAGCAGGTCGGTTATGTGTCGCAAAAGGCTAATTCCTTTAATACAGGCTTTCCTGCTACCGTATTTGAAGTAGTAGCCAGTGGACTGACAAAAAAACTCGGATTGTTTTCTTTTTTTAAGAAGGAACATTCGAAAAAAGTATATGAGGCATTGAAGTCAGTTGGCATGAGAGAGTTCGGTAATCGAAATATTGGTGAACTCTCTGGAGGGCAGCAGCAAAGAGTATTTATCGCTAGAGCATTAGTAAGTGAACCAAAACTACTTATTCTTGACGAACCGACAGTTGGAGTAGATGCGGAAAACGTTAATTCCTTTTATCAAATGCTTGGGGATTTGAATAAAAGCCGTGCTATTACCTTGCTATTGGTTACCCATGATATTGGGACTATTTCTGATAAAGTTACCCATGTTGCTTGTTTAAATAAACATCTGCATTTTCATGGTGAAACAAAGGAATTTGAACAATTAAAAGGGGAAGGAATGTCTGAATTTTATGGTCATGATGTTCATTTGCTCTCACATCACCATGAACACGGAGGCGCCCAAAAATGATCCAAGGAATATTTCATTATGAATTTTTACAAAATGCCTTCTTAACCGGAATATTAATCGGGATTCTTGCCCCGTTATTAGGGGTTTTTATAGTAGTTCGAAGATTATCTTTAATCGCTGATGCCCTGAGTCATGTAACATTAGCGGGTATTGCTGCCAGTCTGTTAATTGAAAAAAGTTTTCCTATAATGGCCGGCTTAAATCCGCTTTATTTAGGAATGGTTTTTTCAGTAGGTGGTTCTTTATTTATTGAAAAGCTAAGAGGCGTTTATAAACACTATCAGGAACTTGCTATTCCCATCATATTATCTAGTGGTATTGGTCTAGGGGTTATTTTTATTTCTCTTGCGAATGGATTTAATACTGATTTGTTCAGCTATTTATTTGGTAGTGTGTCTGCTGTAAGCCGAACTGACCTCTGGGTCATTTTATTCATCAGTATTCTTGTTATTTTAGTCATTATTCTATTGTATAAAGAGTTGTTTTTACTCTCTTTTGATGAAGAACATGCGAAGGCGTCAGGGATTGCCGCAAAAAGCATCCATTTCATCTTTATAGTTATGGTTGCGCTTGTTATTGCTGCATCAATGAGAATCGTTGGAATTTTATTGGTCTCCTCTTTAATGACGTTGCCTGTCGCTGCTAGTATTCGAATTGCTAAAGGATTTAAGCAAACGATTTTCTTATCTGTTCTATTTGGCGAGATTTCTGTATTAGGTGGACTTTTCATCGCCTATTACGTGGATTTGGCTCCAGGTGGAACCATAGTCATGCTTGCGGTCCTTATTTTAATTTGTTCTATCTTTTATAAAAAAATGTCTGGTGCAGTTGGAGGTGGAGCAAAGTGAACGTTAACGAAGCGATCCAATTTTTAAAAGAAAATGGTTTTAAGCAAACAGGAAAAAGAGAAGATATGCTTCAATTGTTTGCCAATAGCGATAAATATTTAACGGCCAAGGATGTGCTTGATCAGTTAAAGGATGATTATCCAGGTCTAAGTTTTGATACGATCTATCGAAATTTATCCTTATTTGTTAATATGGGGATATTAGAAATGACTGAGCTGTCTGGTGAAAAACATTTTCGTTTTACTTGTTCAAGCACCCACCACCATCACCATTTCATCTGTTTAGACTGTGGGAAAACGAAAAAAATTGAAACCTGCCCCATGAATGACTTAAGTGAAAATTTAAAAGGCTACGATGTGTCTGGCCATAAATTTGAGATATATGGACGCTGTCCGGATTGTCTGAATTAAAGAAGAGGCTGACTCAAGTGAGTCAGCCTCTTCGCGTGCCAGCCAGTCGATGTTTTTCTTCTTCTTGTTTTAGCCAATTTTCAACCCAGCAATTTGCCTCTATCCAGTTGTTTACCCGAATAACTCCCTTAGGAATTGGATCTTGGTTATAGGGTGTATCGAATAAAATGACAGGGATCCGACACTCCTCATGAATCATAATAGCATTATCATGTTTATCCTCGAAAAAAAGCTCTACCTTATGTTTTTTTACTGTCTCCACTTTATCATGAGAACCAATCAATTCGATATGGTCAAAAGTTAATCCCTGGTCAAAAAACCAATTTTCAGTCACTTCAAGTAGGTGGGAGCCCCTTGCACTAATAAAGAATAGTTCATGTTTATTTTTCCACTTGCTAAGAACTTGCTTTGCTCCTTTTGCAAGAGGGGATTCTTTATAAATGATTGGTTCATTCTTTGTAAACCATTGGGCAAATTCTTCTTCAGATACATTAACAAAAGGTGTTAAATCATATTGATCAACATCTTCATACATAATTTCCATTCCGAATGCTTTGTTAATAAAAGGCAGAATTGATTTAGGGCATGTAACGGTTCCGTCGATGTCAATTCCAAATCTTTTTCTCATATAGGTTCACCTTCAAATTGCAATAGACTATCTTTATTTTACCAAAGACAGCTTAACAATAAAGTATTTATTTATAAGTAAATTTTTTCGGTAGAAGAAATAAAAAACTAATGCAGTCAAACTTTAACATATTAAAATTTGCACGAAAGCTAACAATAATAAATGCTCCTATAACTGAAAGTGAGGGATTAGGATGGCAGATGAAAGAGACACGAGAGTACAGGAAGCCCTTCGAAGTTCGATTATAGGCGAAGAGATTCCCAATTCTCCTTCTGAATTTAGAGAAGAAGTAGCCTCAGAAGTTGCTGAGCCTATTAAGACTCGCTACTCCTTGAAAAAAGACGATCCTGTTCCTGAAATTGGGGCATCAGTTCCCATTCATTCTACAGGATACAAGGAAGAAACAGCTGCCGAAATAGCAGCCCCAGTGCCAGTAGTTCGAAGAGATGTGCGTACAGGAGATAGAGAGAGAGCAGAGGGAGGTACCGGAATGGGTACCCTTGCCATTGCCCTTTCTATATTGTCTCTGTTCGTAATGCCCATTCTTTTTGGGGCTGCCGGTATTGTATTAGGGTTTGTTGCTAGAAGAAGAGGTGCTGAGGGGCTTGGTGCCTGGGCAATAGGTATTGGTGCCATCTCGATCATTCTTGGTATGTTTATTCTTCCGTTCTTTTAACATGAACAGCCTAGGAGCAAAAAGAAACCCGGTAGAAGTGTCTACCGGGTTTCAAACTGTGTAATTTTATTGATTTACCTTTTCTTCCTCAGCTTTTTTACGGAAATATTCTTCCGCAATTTGATCGATTTCTTTTTTCAATTCTTCTACCATTTCAGCCTCTGGAACTTTACGGACGATTTCACCCTTTCTAAAGAGTAAACCTTCTCCACGAGCACCAGCAATTCCAATGTCAGCTTCACGAGCTTCTCCAGGTCCATTTACTGCACAGCCTAAAACGGAAACCTTAATTGGTGCCTTGATGTTTTGGATATATTCTTCTACTTCATTCGCAATACTGATTAGGTCAATTTCAATTCGACCACATGTAGGGCAGGAAATTAAAGTTGCGGCATTCGATGAAAGTCCGAAAACCTTCAAAAGTTCTCTTGCTACTTTTACTTCTTCAACAGGGTCTGCACTTAATGAAATACGAAGGGTATTGCCGATCCCTTTACTAATAATAGCACCTAATCCTGCAGCACTTTTTACAGTTCCCGAAAAGAGTGTTCCGGATTCTGTAATTCCTAAATGTAATGGGTAATCAAAAGCACGTGCAGCCTTTTCATATGCCTCAATTGCAAGATTAACATCAGATGCTTTCATGGAAACAATAATGTCATGGAAATCTAAATCTTCGAGAATTTTGATATGGTGAAGAGCACTCTCGACCATTCCATCTGCAGTAGGGTATCCGTATTTTTCAAGGATCTTCTTCTCAAGAGAACCTGCGTTTACCCCAATGCGAATAGGTATTCCACGTTCTTTTGCTGCTTTAACAACAGCCTCAACTTTTTCGCGCTTACCGATGTTACCAGGATTAATTCTGATTTTATCTGCTCCGCCTTCGATAGCTTTAAGAGCTAATTTATAATCAAAATGAATATCTACGACAAGGGGAATATTAATTCGTTTTTTGATTTCTGATATAGCATTAGCTGCTCGTTCGTCTGGGCAGGCCACTCGAACAATTTGACATCCCGCTTCCTCAAGACGTTTAATCTCAGCTACTGTAGCTTCAACATCATGAGTCTTAGTTGTGGTCATACTTTGGATAATTAATTCATTATTTCCGCCAATTGTTAAGTTACCAACTTTAACAGGCCGGGTTTTTGTGCGATGTATAATTTCACTCACGTGGAATTCGCTCCTTTAAATTGGAATTCGAATAAGGGTTCTAAAATCAATCCGACTTTATTTTATCAGTCTACTACTATTTTTGACAAGAAGAAGCGATTATCCTCATTTTTTTGAGTAATCAGGAAAAATGTATGTGGAGCCAATCTGAATTTTCTCAGGAGCTTTTCCTGGATTAAGTTTCTTAAAATCTTCAATAAGCTCTGAGATAGAAACGGGAAGTGATTGATCCAACTGGTTCTCCACTATTGATATCACTGTATCGCCAGGCTTTACTTTTGCTTCAAATGCAGGAAAATTTGTCTTTGGTTTAGCTATGTTCTGTTGTGTCCTGTTCTCAACCTTGGCGTCAACAGGCTGAGGGGTTGAAGATGGCAGGGTGCCAACAGTTAAATCAAAGTAAATCACATATATTATTAAAACAGATAATAACAAGCCGAAAAGTTTTTTCATTGGACAAGCCTCCAGGCAGGAATGTTTGTACATACCTATGCTTGTCCAATTAAAAATAGTACGGAATAAACAAAAAGATGCACCAATTATGCATCTTTTTTAATCGTTTTTGGTCTTGGTATTTCTTTAATGGCTAAATATAATACGATGATGACAACGAACCAATTGATTAGGGCACTGTTAGGTACAGTAGTTTTTATCGCTGCCATAATGGTAAAGAAGACGGTAGGCAAAGTTTCGCTGTATGCTGCCATTCTCCATAATTGACGATAATGTAATTTTCTTCCCAACATATTTTTTATTGCGAGACCGATTAATGCTACAACAGAAACTTCAATAAAGCTGGCAGCACTTGAAAATAGGTAAATAAATAACGAAACCACTGGGATAATAATACCCTTTACTCCAGCCAACATGTCGATAAAATCAAGTGTATCTTTCTTAGAAATATCTAGACCTTCCAACATGGAATAGGGATATGTATCTGTTCTTCCTGCAGCAGTTAGAACGAATTCATTCTTTAACATGGCAAAAGCATTTCCTTCACTCTCTACATCTGCTTCAGACATAGCGCCAGTTGGATCTATGATAATGGAAAAATCTTCACGATTAATAGTAACAGGAACATCAGTATCAGCCGAGAGATGACCATTCTTTATAGAAAAATCAGGTGATTCGTTAGTTAGAATGGTTTTTGCTGTGTTTATTCCAGTAGTTAATGCCGTACTGAAATAAATAACAACTGGTAAAACGGATATGAATGTTAGGAAGAAAACGTATAATATTGTTTTACCGATCCCTTGGAAACGAAATAAAGCAATATCTTTTGGAGAGTAAATACTTTTAAAAAATTGTTTGAAAATATTCATAAAGACCACCTTTATACAGATTCCATTCTATTGTATCTTGTGTAGACGTTATATACAAGAAATGACTAATGAAACCATTTCAAATCTCGTTCGTATTTATAGCAAATAAAAATAAAAGGAATGAAAAGATGGAAGTATTATATTGGATTATTATTGCGGTTTTATTTATTGTTGCTTTTGTTGGCTTGGTTTACCCCATTATTCCAAGCGTGATATTCTTGTTAGCAGGTTTCTTATTGTATGGGGTATTTTTTAACTTTGAGCCATTTCATTGGTTGTTCTGGGTAATTCAAGGTTTGTTTATTGCTTTATTGTTTGTAGCTGATTATATAGCAAACATGATTGGAATAAAGAAATATGGGGGTTCCAAAGCAGGTGTCTGGGGGAGTACCATTGGACTGATTTTAGGACCGTTTGTTATTCCAGTGTTAGGTATTTTAATTGGACCTTTTATTGGTGCTATCGCTGCAGAGCTTATCTTTAGTAAAAGGGGATTTTTAGATAGTGTAAAAATTGGGTTTGGTTCTGTCATTGGTTTTTTAAGCAGCGTTGTAACAAAGACAATCCTACAATTAATCATGATAGGATATTTTTTACTTGTAGTATTATAGTAATCACAGGAAAAGCCACCTAAGTGGCTTTTTCTAGTTTATTCCGCAAATTTCATAAGAACAATTTTGGCAGTCTACTTCCTGTTTTAAACAGCTTAGCTTTTTGACAGTAATTTTTTGATTATCATAAGAGATGATCCCATTCTGTCGAAGTTCCATTAGTGCTCGTTGAATAACCTCTCTTGTGCCAAAGGTTAGGTTGGCTAATTCCTGGTGTGTTAAAGGAAGGTCGATGAGAATACCTTCATCAGTTTGTACGCCATAGGAATTACAAAGGCGGATCAAAATAGAATACAGACCACCTTTTTTTCCATTCATAATCAAGTCTTGGCATTTCATCTGTGCCTTTATATAACCGGTGCTTAACCAGGATACTAGACCATACATTGCTTCCGGGTCCGTAAGAATGAAATCTTCAAATTGATCCCTTTTAACGAGTAGTGTTTCGCAATCAGTTAACGTCTTAGCATAAAATTGATAATGGGGATTTGATTTAAATAACTGATACTCAACAATTAATTCCTGGTCATTTAGGACTTTTAAAATAAATTCTTTACCCTTCAAATGGACTCTGCCAAGGGCAATACTTCCTTTTAGTAATATATACACATAGTCGACGGGATCTTTTTCTTGAAAAAGGACAGAACCAGATTTAATCTTTTGAATAGGTTCATTTCGTTGGAAAAATTGAACCATTAAACTATATATAGAAACCATACTGCTTTCCATTACTATCACTCCCTATACCCTAAAGCTTAACAGAATATGGGAAGGAGAATCATGACACTTTTTTGAAAGATGATTAAATAATGAATAAAAAACTTTATAATGGGGATTGTATTTATGTTAGCGTAAGCATTTTATTTGAATCGCTTGACTAACTTTGGTAATCTAAATCTACAAAGCTTAAGAAAATTCGAAAAATCGTTGGATTTTTTGATTGACTTTGGCCCAAAAAATAATATGAATACATAGGAGGAATTTTTCATGGCTTTTGAATTACCACAATTACCTTATGCAGAAGATGCACTTGAACCACATATTGATAAGGAAACTATGAATATTCACCACACAAGACACCACAACACATATGTAACAAACCTTAACGCTGCGCTACAAGGTAACGAAGAATTACTTTCTAAATCTGTTGAAGAAGTAATTTCAAACCTAGATGCAGTTCCAGAAGCAGTTCGCACTGCTGTACGTAACAATGGTGGTGGCCATGCAAACCACTCTTTATTCTGGCAAATCCTCTCTCCAAATGGCGGCGGTGCACCAACTGGTGAATTAGCAGATGCTATTAACAGCAAGTTTGGAAGCTTCGAAAGCTTTAAAGAAGAATTTGCAAAAGCTGCAACCACTCGTTTCGGTTCTGGTTGGGCTTGGCTATCTGTTGCCAACGGTGAATTAGAATTATCAAGCACCCCAAATCAAGACTCTCCATTAATGGAAGGTAAAACTCCTATTCTTGGTCTTGATGTTTGGGAGCATGCTTACTACTTAAATTATCAAAACAAACGCCCAGATTACATTGCTGCTTTCTGGAACGTTGTAAACTGGGATGAAGTTGCTAAGCGTTACAACGAAGCAAAGTAATTCATTTTAGGTATATAAAAAAGACAGCTGTTTATTAAAACAGCTGTCTTTTTATATTTCGTTTTACGAACATTGAATAATAACAAGTTGGTTGTTAAAGACTACCCTTAAGATAAAGGGGAGTTTTTATGGTGAAAAAATTTAACATTTTAGGTGATGTAGAGTTAACAAAAGACCTTACACTTTTGTTGGTAATTGGTGGGTTATATTCATTAAGTGTTGCACTATCTAACACATTTGTGAATATTTACTTATGGAAACAAACAGGAAAGTATTCGGATATTGCTCTTTATAATCTTGCGATTGTCGTATTACAACTGCTAACGTTTATTTTAGCGGGCAGGTGGGCAAAAAAAATTGACAGGGTTATTGTACTTAGAATAGGTGTTATTTTCCTGGCAGTTTTCTATCTAACGGTATTACTAACGGGCACTAATGCTTCCACCTTTTTATTGCTTTTAGGAAGCCTTCTTGGAATTGGGTATGGTTTTTATTGGTTAGCCTATAATGTTCTGACCTTTGAAATTACCGAACCTGAGACGAGAGATTTTTTTAACGGATTTTTAGGGATTCTGAGCTCAGCTGGAGGAATGATTGGTCCGTTAGCGGCTGGATTCATCATCACTAGATTTGAGAAATTTACTGGATATACTTTTGTTTTCGGCATGTCTTTAGCTCTATTTGCACTCGCAGTGTTTATTAGTTTTTCATTAAAACCAAGACCTGCAGCTGGCAGGTATTGTTTTAGGCGAATATTGGAGGAAAGAAAGCTTAATGAAAATTGGCGTCTCGTAACAAATGCCCATTTTTTTCAGGGACTTAGAGAAGGGACGTTTTTGTTTGTTATTTCTGTATTTGTCTATATTTCAACTGGAAGTGAAATGGCTTTAGGAACCTTTGGACTGATCAACTCTGGTATTTCCTTTGTTGCCTATTACCTTGCTTCACGGCTGATTAAAAAGAACAATCGTAAAAAAGCAATTCTTATTGGTGGGCTAATTCTTTATGCAGCAGTGTTAATTATTGTATGGGATACAAATTTTATCAAATTGTTAATATATGCAGGCATGATCGCCTTAGCCTATCCGCTGTTGCTTGTTCCATATATGTCGACTACATATGATGTAATTGGAAACGGGTGGAAGGCTGCGGAAATGAGAATTGAGTATATTGTTGTTAGAGAAATCTTTTTAAACTTGGGAAGGATTGTATCTATCTTATCCTTTATTGCCGCAGTCACATTATTCAATGAGGAAAAAAGTATTCCAATACTATTATTGATTTTAGGGGCAGGTCATTCTTTCATTTACTTTTTTATAAAAAGGGTGCAGTTACCTGTAGCATGAAGCGATGAGTTATACCCTCATCGCTTTTTTCTTTTAATGCCCGAAGAAAATTTGTCGAAAATGCAAAATTGGTAAGGGTTATTCATAGAAAAAAAGCATATTTTCTTATAAAATAAAGGATGTTGTGTTAAGCCTTGAAAAAAAGGAAGTGTGTAGGAACTTGAATAAAAAGAAAAAGAAAACACATGTACCGTTTCGTTTTAATATGTTGTTCTTCGTGGTGTTTTTATTATTTTCAATCTTAATTCTACGTTTAGGTGAGTTACAAATTGTTTTTGGTGATGATTTTAAACGGGAGATCGAACGGACAGAAGATATTACTGTAAATAACCCCGTACCCAGAGGGAAAATGTATGACCGTTACGGGAATGTCATTGTGGATAATACGCCTTTGAATGCCATTACTTATACCAAAAGTCAAAATACGAGTCAAGAAGAAATGCTGAATACAGCAGAAAAGCTCGCGAAATTAATTGATATGGATATTAAGAAAATTCCAATAAGAGAACAAAAAGATTTTTGGATCATGAAGCATCCTGAAGAGGCGAAAGCAAAGATCACGAAAAAGGAATGGGCAGAATATAAACAAAAGAAGTTTGATGATAAGCAAATTTATCAAATGCAGCTTGACAGAATCAGTGCAGATGATTTAAAGAAACAAGAAGAAGATAAAGAAGCGATGGAAACTCTTGCGATCTATAGAAAATTCAATAGCGGATATGCACTTACACCGCAAATTGTTAAAAATAAGGATGTATCTAAAGATGAGTTTGCCATTGTTAGTGAAAATTTAGAAAATCTCCCTGGTGTGGATACAACAACTGACTGGGACCGAGCTTATCCGTATGGTGAAGCCCTAAGGTCTATTTTAGGGAATGTTTCTTCCTCTGAAGCGGGGATCCCTAAAGAGCAATTAAATAAATACCTTGCACGAGATTATAGTAGAAATGATCGGGTCGGCCAAAGTTATCTCGAATTAAAGTACGAGGATGTTCTTCATGGACAGAAGGCAAAAGTAAAAAATGTCACTGACAAGGCAGGTAAAATCCTTTCAACCGAAGTAGTATCAGAAGGACAAAGAGGGAAAGACCTTGTTTTAACCATTGATATGGATTTACAAAAACAGGTAGAAAAAATCATTGAAGATGAGATGTGGGATGCAAAGAAAAAGCCAAATACGGCGCTTTTAGATCGAGCGTTTGTTGTGGTCATGAATCCTAAAACAGGTGATATTCTATCTTTGGCTGGAAGACAGCTTACTAAGAATAAAAAAACAGGTAAGCTTGAAATGAATGACTATGCAGGAGGGAATATTACCTCTTCCTATAACGTTGGATCTGCTGTTAAGGGCGCAACAATTTTAACTGGGTACAAAACAGGCGCTATTAGTCCTGGAGATACTCAACTGGATGAACCATTAATTATTAAAGGTACACAAGTGAAGAAATCTTGGAAAACATTCGGAAGGATTAATGATCTACGAGCACTTCAAGTCTCCTCCAACGTTTATATGTGGAAAACGGTGATTGAGATGGCACATGGTCGTTATGTGCCAAACGGGCCATTAATTCTTGATACCGAAAAAACATTTAATACTATGAGACAATCCTTTAGTCAGTTTGGACTTGGTACCCGTACAGGGATTGACCTTCCAAATGAGATGAGCGGCTTCCCAGGCTCTGAAAATAAGCCAGGTTTGCTGCTTGACCTTGCAATTGGTCAGTATGATACCTACACACCCATCCAATTGGCACAATATATATCAACGATTGCAAATGGTGGTTACCGTGTGCAGCCTCATATTGTTAAAGAAATTCGTGAGCCAATCATGGAGAATAATGAGTTAGGGCCAATTATTGAAGAGATTCAACCTAAGGTGCTCAATCGTGTGGATATGAAAGAACAATGGGTTAAGCGAGTTCAAGAAGGAATGCGTATGGTTATGCAAGTAGGTGACGGTACAGCAGTCAGTTATTTTAAAAGTGCTCCATACCATCCAGCAGGAAAAACTGGAACTGCACAGGCCTTCTATTATGGATCGGATAAATCTAAATACGGAACACCAGTAATGAACCTAAGCTTAGTCAGCTTTGCACCATCGGACGATCCTGAGGTTGCTCTGGCCGTAATGGTACCCTGGGCTTATCAAGGAAATAGTGGACCGAGTATCAATAACTTAATTGGTCGAAAAGTATTAGATGCTTATTTTGATTTAAAAAAGAACAGAAGTAGCGCGGGTGCTCAAGCAACTAACGTTCAACAGCAAACAGGAAATACTACAGACACAAATCAAACTAACCAGACATCTGGTCAATAAACGAAATGAAAACTGTCTCCTGATATAGGAGGCAGTTTTTTTAATAACTTATAAAATAGTTGAGCAAGATAAGTTTATCTAGCTTAGTTAATGTCCAAGGAGAGAATTTACAAAACTACAACATAGATTTACAAAACCTTTACAATACATTAAAACACAGTTTACAGTGAACAGTTATTCTTAAACATGTAAGGAAGACAAACACTAATTAAAATTATTAGGGGGAATAAAGAAATGAAAAGCCTGAAAAAATTAAGTTTATTTTCGATCCTCGCAGCAGTAATGATTATGATGGCTGCTTGTGGAGGCGGAGCTGATACTAATAAAAAAGATGAAAAAGCTGATGGCGGAAATAAAGACCTTTCTGGCTCACTAGTCATTTCTGGTTCATCTGCGATGCAGCCATTAGTTGCAGCTGCAGCTGAAGAGTTTATGGCAGACAATCCTAAAGTAGATATTCAAGTAAATGCTGGTGGATCTGGTACTGGATTATCTCAAGTAGCAGAAGGTTCTGTACAAATTGGTAACTCTGACGTTTTTGCGGAAGAAAAAGAAGGAATTCCTGCTGACCAGCTTGTTGATCATAAAGTAGCTGTTGTTGGAATCACTGCAGCGGTTAACCCTAAAGTAGGTATTAAAGATATTTCAAAAGAAGATTTAATTAAAGTGTTTACTGGAAAAGTAACGAACTGGAAAGAAGTTGGCGGGAAGGATCAAAAGATCGTTTTAGTAAACCGTCCTGATTCATCTGGTACTCGTGCAGTTTTTAATAAATTTGGTTTAGATGGTGCAACACCTGCGGAAGGAATTACAGAAGATTCTTCAAATACAGTTAAGAAAATTATCAATGAAACAGATGGAGCAGTTGGATATCTTGCTTTCTCTTACTTCACTGATGATACAGTTACACCACTTTCGATCGACGGAGTTAAACCTAATGATGAGAACGTTCAATCAGGTAAATTCCCAATTTGGGCGTATGAGCATTCATATACAAAAGGTGAGCCTGATGGACTTGCTAAAGCGTTCCTTGACTATTTAATGTCAGATGACATTCAAAACAATCTGTTGAAAGAACAAGGCTACCTTCCTGTAACAAAAATGAAGGTTGAACGTGATGCAAAAGGAAATCAGAAAAACCTATAAGAAGTAAAATTTAAAAAGTAAAGGGTAAATGCAGCATGCGTTTACCCTCTTATGACGTATTTATAGGGGTGTTTGGGTTATATGGAAAAAACAATACCTGCAAGTGAGAGATTGTTAAAATCAAAAAAGAGTCTAATGAATGGGGAACTAAGAGGGAAGGTTATAGTTCTCTTCTGTGCTGTAATTATGATTTCAGCAACTATTGCTATTACCATTTTCTTGGGAACAAAAGGTTTACAATCATTTATTAAAAATGGTGTCAGTGCGATTGAGTTTATTACTAGTTCACACTGGAATCCTACAAATAAAGCAAAGCCAGAATACGGAGCATTACCGTTTATTTTTGGTTCCTTTGCAGTCACCTTCTTGTCAGCACTCGTTGCTGCTCCATTAGGTATCGGCGGAGCTATTTTTATGACAGAAATTGCCCCATCTTGGGGTAGGAAAATTCTTCAGCCCGTCATAGAACTATTAGTCGGTATTCCTTCTGTAGTCTATGGGTTTATCGGGCTTACCGTACTAGTTCCTTTTATCAGGGAGAATGTAGGGGGACTAGGTTTTAGCTTGCTTTCTGGGACAATCGTACTTTCTATCATGATCTTGCCGACAGTAACCACCATTGCTACAGATGCAATGAGCTCAATACCTAAAAATCTCCGTGAAGGATCCTATGCTTTAGGTGCCACTCGTTGGCAGACAATCCGTAAAGTATTAGTACCAGCTGCATTACCAACACTTTTAACGGCAATCGTATTAGGTATGGCTAGAGCATTCGGGGAAGCACTTGCCGTTCAAATGGTTATTGGTAACGTTCGAGATTTACCAACAAGCTTATTAGACGCATCAGCAACTTTAACGACAATTATTACTTTAAATATGGGACACACGACTTATGGAAGTGTAGAGAATAATACCCTTTGGTCAATGGGCTTAATTTTATTAATTATGTCGTTTGCGTTTATACTCCTTATTCGCTATCTCTCTTCTAGGAGGAAAATGTAATGAACAGCAAAACCGCAGATCGTATTGCAACAGGAGTCTTTATTGCGATTGCTATTATTATCGTTTCTATTTTAGTAAGTCTCTTTTATTATATTTTAGTTAATGGTCTTAAACATATTTCTCTAGAATTCTTAACAACGCCATCTAGCAATGTACGTGCTGGCGGAGGAATTCGAGATCAACTTTTTAATTCTTTCTATATTTTAGTGATTACGATGTTAATTGCCGTTCCACTTGGTGTAGGCGGTGGAATTTATATGGCTGAATATGCGAAGCCAGGTAAAATTACTGATATAATTCGTTCTTGTATTGAGGTTTTAGCATCCCTCCCATCGATCGTCATCGGGATGTTTGGTTTATTAATGTTCGTTAATGTCACTGGCTGGGGCTATACGATTCTAGGTGGTGCTTTGGCTCTGACGGTATTTAATTTACCTGTCATTGTAAGGGTAAGTGAGGATGCCATTCGCTCGGTACCTCGTGACCTGAAAGAGGCGAGTCTTGCTCTTGGGATTACTCATTGGCATACGATTAAGACTGTATTGTTGCCAAGTGCATTCCCGTCCATCTTAACAGGCGCAATTCTTGCATCAGGACGTGTATTTGGTGAAGCAGCTGCTTTGTTATTTACTGCAGGTCTTTCTACTCCAAGGTTAGATTATGCCAATTGGAATCCTTTCTCAGCACAATCGCCATTAAATATTTTCCGTCCTGCGGAAACACTGGCTGTTCACATTTGGTCAGTAAACACACAAGGGTTGATTCCGGACGTTGAAGAAGTTTCAAATGGATCGGCTGCAGTTCTAGTTATATCCGTACTAATTTTTAACTTATTAGCCCGGTGGATTGGTAGTTTGATTCATAAGAAAATTACAGCAACTAAATAAAGGCAGGGGAAATAGGATGGTTACTGCTAACATGGAAAACAAACCAACTGAACAAGCTGTTCGATCAAATAATCATATACAAAAAGAACAAATCTTAAAGGTCAAAAATCTAGAGATATTCTATGGTGAAAAGCGTGCAGTCAATGGAATTTCAATGGATATTGAAAAGAACGGGGTAACGGCACTAATCGGTCCTTCAGGCTGTGGGAAATCAACTTTTCTAAGAAGTGTCAATCGAATGAATGACTTAATTCCTGGTGCTAGGGCAGTTGGTGAAATCCTTTACGAAGATATTAATATTCTGTCTGATGACGTAAATGTAGTCGCTTTACGTAAGGAAATCGGAATGGTATTTCAAAAGCCCAACCCTTTTCCTAAATCCATATATGAAAATATTACTCATGCTCTAAAATTTGTAGGGATTAAAAAGAAAAAAGAGCTTGATCAAATTGTTGAGGAGAGCTTGCAAAAAGCAGCACTATGGGATGAAGTAAAGGATCGACTTCATAAATCAGCACTCTCACTTTCGGGAGGACAGCAGCAGCGTCTGTGCATCGCAAGGACAATCGCAATGAAACCGACTGTAATGTTATTAGATGAACCTTCCTCGGCATTAGACCCGATTTCTAATGCTAAGGTTGAGGATTTAATTGTTGATCTAAAAAAGGATTATTCAATTATTATTGTCACTCACAATATGCAACAAGCATCTCGTATATCAGATAAAACGGCCTTCTTTTTAAATGGAGATTTGGTCGAGTATGATAACACAGAAACAATCTTTACAAATCCATCTGTTAAAAAGACCGAAGAATATATTTCTGGTAGGTTTGGATAAGGAGGAATCGGTGTGGCAATTCCAACATTGACTAGAGAAGTTTTTGATGTGAAAGATCTTAACTTATGGTATGGAGAACACCATGCGTTAAAGAATATTAACTTTCCTATAAAGAAAAAAGAAGTGACAGCAATTATCGGTCCATCCGGTTGTGGAAAATCAACGTTTATTAAAACCCTGAATTTGATGATTAATATGATCCCTAATGTAAAAATGACGGGTGAAATTAATTATGATGGACAAAATATTTTAGATGAAAAGATGGACCTAGTTGAATTGCGTAAGCATGTGGGCATGGTCTTTCAAAAAGGAAATCCATTTCCACAATCCATTTATGATAATATTGCCTATGGCCCAAGAATTCATGGCATGAAAAAGAAGGTTCATTTAGATGAAGTTGTCACTAAATCATTAATGGACGTAGCATTATGGGATGAAGTAAAGGACCGTTTACATGCACCTGCCTTAGGACTTTCTGGTGGACAACAGCAGAGACTTTGTATAGCAAGAGCACTTGCGACTAAGCCTGAAGTGTTGTTAATGGATGAGCCAACTTCTGCACTCGATCCCATATCTACTTTGAAAATAGAGGAATTAATTCTAGAATTGAAAGAAAAGTATACGATTGTAATTGTAACCCATAACATGCAGCAAGCTGCAAGGGTTTCAGATAAAACGGCATTTTTCCTAATGGGAGAATTAATTGAATTAGACTCAACTTCTACTATTTTTTCAAATCCTAAGGATTCACGTACGGAAGGCTATATTACAGGAAGATTCGGATGATGAGGTGACTTAGATGAGTACAAGGTCGAATTTTGATAATAATTTAAAGCAGCTAAAAGAAATGCTTTTACAAATGGCTGATAAAGCGGAGTTTGCCATAAAAGAAGCGATGATTGCCCTAATTAATCAAGACTTGGATAAGGCCAAGCTTGTAATCGATGGGGATAATGAAATCGACGAGTTAGAACATGAAATCAATGATAAAGCATTATTGCTAATTGCCAGAGAATCGCCTGTAGCAACAGATTTAAGGCAAATAAATGTGGCCCTAAAAGTATCATCTGAGGTAGAACGGATGGCTGATATGGCAGTGAATATTGCAAAATCTGCCCTTCATATTGGAAAAGAAAAGCATATTAAAGAGATTGTTGACATTCCAAGGATGATGGAAATGTCTCTAGATATGGTATCTGATTCTATAAAAGCCTTTTATTCTGAGGATGTTATTCTTGCTAAGAGCTGTGCTGAAAGAGACGATCAAGTGGATCAACTTTTTGGCAGCTTAATCCAAGAACTTTTAAGCTATATTCCTAAGAATCCTAACTCAACAAACCAGATTATTCAATTAGCGTTTGTTTGTAGATTTATCGAAAGAATTGCTGACCATTCAACAAATATTGCAGAAAATGTAATCTATTTAGTAACCGGAAAACGAATCGATCTGAATGCCTAAACTATCTGTGATTGAAAAAAGGTGAAGCTGAGAGCTTCATCTTTTTTCGTATCTTATAAAGTTTTGTCGAAAAGGAAACAAGATACGACAAATTGCGTTCATTGTGTGGCTTCCAAACTGATGTTACCATTAAATTATCGTTATTATTATGAATAATTTGAACTTACGTGCTTATAATGATTGTTTGCAGAAATGGAGGACAAAAAATGATCGAGCAAATAATTAAATTACGAGGGGACGGGCTATCGTTTCGAAAAATTGCTGTTGAACTTAATACCACCGTTGGAAAGGTGCAATATAGATGGAATAAATGGATGGACGACTCAAATGAAACAAAAGCTATAGATCCAACGACCACGGGAAAAGCTTCCCCGAATGGCCTAGCAACACCCGTGCAAATTCCTCATAAGGGTGAGTTAAAGGCAAATCTCGTTTCTCCTCGAAAAATTATTCTTTTCTGGGAAGTTTCCGAATTACCAAACAAAATTATTGAGCATTATTTCAATAAGAATCTTGAGGATTATGCAGCAGTTATAAGGATATTTGACGTGACAAATGTTATTTTTAACGGAAAAAATGCACATCATTTTTATGAAATACCTGCATCCTATCAAAGTGGTCATTGGGTGGTAAAAGGATTGATACCTAACCGAAGTTATGTGGCGGAATTAGGAGTTTACTTTTCAGAGACTGAATTTTTCCCTCTACTTCGTTCCAATTGTGTTCAAACTCCTAACTTACAAGTAGTTAATGGATTTGAGGGGAATTCAGAAGCAATCATAAAAGTCCAAGAATACGAAGAGATGCCGCCGAAATGGACCGAACATGTAAGTACCTATAGTTATTATGTGGAAAATACTATCAACTTGGGGGAAGAAAATGAATAAGACATTTTCTCAACAAGGTGGCACTAATTGTAAACCAGTAAATCGGTGGAAATTAAAAATACTAATGCTTTGCTGGGAGTATCCACCTAATATTGTGGGGGGGCTTTCACGGCACGTGGCCGGTTTATCAGCGGAGTTGGCAGCGTTAGGCCATGAAGTTCATGTAATAACAGCGGGTACTAATAAGCTCTCAGAATATGAAACCACGAACGGAGTACATGTCCATCGTGTGCAGCCTATCAATAATCGTGACGAACAATTTTTTAATTGGATTGCCGGATTAAATCTAGCCATGGCCTTTAAGGCTGAGAGGTTGGCAAAAGAAATCCCTTTTGATTTCATTCACGCGCATGATTGGCTCGTAGGGGCAGCGGCAATTACTTTAAATGAAACATTAGGTATTCCATTATTAACTACCATTCATGCTACAGAACATGGAAGGAATAATGGCATACATAATCAAATGCAACAGTTTGTCCATGAGAAGGAGCAGCAATTAATTGCAAAATCTGACCATATCGTTGTTTGCAGTGAATATATGAAAGATGATTTATTAACTATTTTTAATGCAAATGAGGCTCAGATTTCAGTCATTCCAAATGGGGTAGAACCATTGACACCTGCACAGCCCGCAATGGAGACATTTCCTGAATTTCACCAAAAAAAATATATATTTTCGCTGGGCAGAATTGTAAAAGAAAAGGGTTTTGAAACCCTAATAAAAGCAGCAGAGATTTGTAAAGTGGATGGACTGGACTATCTGTTTGTTGTTGCCGGAAAAGGACCTATGTTAGAAACCTATCGCCAGCAAATATCTGCTAAGCAATTAGAGTCCCACATTAAATTTATTGGCTACATTTCAGATGAGCAAAGAAATACTTTAATACAAGAAAGTGTCTTGGCCGTTATTCCAAGCCTGTACGAGCCTTTTGGTATTGTTGCCTTGGAAACAATGGTATTCGGGAAACCAACGATCGTTTCAAATACTGGAGGTATGAAAGGGATAGTAAAACACCTCCAGACAGGATTACTAACAGTCCCAGGAGATGCCCGGCGTCTTTTAGAGCATATTGACTTTTTAATAAAAAATCCTAAAAAGGCACAAGAAATGGGTGAAAAGGGAAGGCAAATTGTATTGAGTTTATATAGTTGGAAACGAATTGCATCAGAAACAAGCAGAGTAATGGAAGACTTATTGTTGAATGTTCGCGTGGGAAAGAATGAGAACGAGGAACAGCAAATAATCGTAAATAAGGTGTAAAAGATGATGAATTTAATTGAAGACCAAAATATTGAAGATACTTCTCGCAGCCACCAATCCTTTGACACACTTCTATTTATTCCGGGGCTTTGGATCAATGGGAAGTACCATTGGATGCAAAATTGTACAGAAAAGGTATTATATGATGAAGAACTTACTATTAAAGTAAAACACAATCAAGTGCATTCTAAAATTCGAGTAACTCATATTTTTGTAAGTAATCATAGCAATAATGTGAAAGAAGTAAAAGTGCTAGCTATGCACCATTTCTCGAATGTAGGGAAGGATAATTTAACATTTGTTTCACCGATGGATAATCGAATCTTTCATCATGCCAATAGACAGGTATATCTGGTAAATGGTCATTATAAAGGGCTGGAATTAAAAGAATATACAGCTATGCCTCTTTGGAATACGTATACGGATCAAATTTGGAATTCACTTCTCACGGGAACGTTAAAGTATCAGCCTATGGCGAAAGGTCCTGCTGCAAGTATTTTTGCCATGAAAATGCTCCTTCAACCCCATGAAACAGCAAGAATGAATACCTGGACGATAACAGGTTCCAGTAAAAATGAGTTAATTGGAATGGAAGAAGTTCTTATTAAAAATATAGGTAACATCTAATGTTGTTTTTCTTTTAAAAAACAGACTAGCATTTCCTTTTGAAAAATGATATTATAGAAAAGTCGTATGAACGAACTAGCTTAATCGTTTGGAGGGAAATAAACATGCGTGTAAATATTACGTTAGCTTGCACTGAGTGTGGAGACCGTAACTATATTTCAACAAAAAATAAACGTAACAACCCAGACCGTCTTGAGCTTAAGAAATATTGCCCAAGAGAAAAGCGTACAACAGCACACCGTGAAACAAAATAAGCAGTAGGGCTTCCTGCTGCTTTTTTTGTTGCATAAAAATTATGTAAGGAGGTTCAAGGCGATGCATGATAAACAATCATTACGAAAAAGGATTAAAGATTCTCTCTCCGAGCTAACAATACCCCTTTATGAAGACTATTCCTATAAGATTGCCAACCAGTTGTTTGAAGACGATGATTGGAAGGTTGCCAAGGTCATTGGCATTACGATCTCGAAGCGTCCTGAAGTAGATACATATCAAATTATTCGTAAGGCCTGGGAACTAGGAAAACAAGTTGTTGTACCTAAGTGTTACCCCAAAGAAAAAAAACTTGTGTTTAGAACATTGAAGGAATTCTCTCAACTTGAGTCCGTGTTTTATGGTCTACTTGAACCAATTGAAGAACGAACAGATAAGGTTGAAGCAAATGAGATTGACCTCTTAATCGTGCCAGGACTTGCCTATACAAGAGAAGGATACCGTGTGGGCTTTGGCGGGGGATATTATGATCGGTTTTTGACCAATTATTTTGGGAAGACGCTATCACTTTCCTTTAATAATCAAATCGTTGAACAATTTGAAATGGAAAAGCACGATCTACCTGTTTCAAAAATTATTACAAATCATGAGGTTATACATATCAAATGAACGAAGCGTTCGTTGTTTTTGTCGGTGTTTTAATAACAGGGTTAGCGGGTTATGTTTTAAAATCCTTGACTGTAACAGGTGCCATTGCAGCGATTATCACTGGGTTAGCTGTTTATCTTGGATTTGGAATAAGAGGACTAATCCTTCTGGGTGTCTTCTTTACCTCTTCAAGCCTATGGTCTAAATACAAAAGCTCTGCTAAAAGAGTAATTGAAGAGAAGTTAGCCAAAGGTGCAACAAGGGATTGGCGGCAAGTATTTGCCAATGGAGGGGCTGCAGCCTTTTTTAGTGTTGTTTATTATTACCATGAAGATATCATCTATTTAATCGGGTTTGTTGTTTGTCTCGCAAGCGCGAATTCAGACACATGGGCATCCGAAATTGGCAGCCTAAGTCGTAAGCAGCCCATTTACATACGAACTTTTAAGCGAGTCGAAAAGGGCACTTCAGGGGCAGTTAGCCTGTTAGGAAGCACAGCGGCACTTACTGGTTCTCTCCTAATAGCTATCTTTAGTTATTGGTTATTTCAATTGAATTTCGTTTTAGTTCTTCTTATTTTTTTATGTGGCTATTTAGGGAACGTCATTGATACCCTAGTAGGAGCTTTTTATCAGCAGGTATATATATGCAAAGAATGTGGATTAGAAACCGAGAAAAAAGAACATTGCTACAAACAAACAACTAGAATAAAGGGTTCTCCAATAGTAGATAATGATATGGTAAATTTCCTTTCAGGAGTCGTAGCTGCCGTAATAGCAATGGCTGTCATTCAAGTAATAAGGTAATTTATCAACTTACGTACACAAAATTGATACATAGATAACGGTTACATTGAAAAATTATTGTAATGAAAGTTTGTGAAATGTTGTACAATCAAAGTGTGGTTAAGATTATTTAAATTGAAACATGATGAAACGCACCTTAAAACTACTATTTGGAGGAATGATCATGTTAAATCGCGTGAATAGAGTAGCCTTAATCGGTACAGGATTTGTAGGTTCTAGCTATGCATTTGCCTTATTAAATCAAGGAATCACTGAAGAGCTTGTACTAATTGACTTAAATAAAGAAAAAGCTGAAGGAGATGCAATGGACTTAAATCATGGACTTCCATTCGCACCTTCACGAACAAAAATTTGGTATGGTGATTACAAGGATTGTGGTCAGGCAGACCTTGTTGTTATTACAGCAGGTGCCAATCAAAAGCCTGGTGAAACACGACTTGATCTAGTTGAGAAGAATACAAGAATTTTTAAAGGCATTGTTGAACAGATTATGGCAAGCGGATTTGATGGAATTTTTGTAGTAGCTACCAATCCAGTTGATATTTTAACCTATGCTGTCTGGAAATTCTCCGGTCTTCCTAAAGAACGTGTCATTGGTTCTGGTACAATCCTCGATACAGCAAGGTTCCGATTCTTACTTGGTGAATATTTTGATGTCGATACCCGAAATGTCCATGCTTATATAATTGGTGAACATGGCGATACTGAGCTTCCTGTTTGGAGTCATGCTGATATTGCTGGCACATCTATTTCTGAATGGACAAAAAACAAAGATGGGTATAATCAGGATGATTTGAACCAAATCTTTTTAAATGTTCGTGACGCTGCTTACCATATTATTGAACGGAAAGGCGCCACTTACTATGGAATTGCAATGGGCTTAGTTCGGTTAACGAAGGCTATTCTACGAAACGAGAACTCTGTTCTAACAGTATCTGCATATCTAGATGGGGAGTATGGACAAAACGATATTTATATTGGAGTCCCTGCTGTTGTAAATCGAAATGGTATTAGAGAAATCGTTGAGCTGGACCTAAATAATGATGAAAAAGAAAAGTTCACTCACTCCATTAATGTTCTAAAGACAACAATGGAACCGGTCTTAAAAAATCTATAAGAAACAAATATGAGGCTGCTCTAGGTACAGAGTTGAGCCTCTTTTTTATTGGTTTCTTGGATAAGAACCATTTATTCATCACAAAATAATATCAGGAGGGATGAAAATGTCTCGTATGTTAACATCCATATTGATGATTGGCTCGATAGGCTACTTTGCCTATCGGTACAGATATCGATTAATCAATGTTTTACTTGGTTCTAGTTGGCTACGCCGATTAGCGGTTGGTTCCATTATGAGCTTTCCAGGCGTAAAAAATAAAATGATGCAATCGGTATTTGGAGGACCATCTGAACGGTGAAAGCCACAGATGGTTTTTCTTTTGATAATAAGAATGTATAAAATTCGACTTTGAGAATTGTCCAGCTCCAGCGCCTAGCCCCTCGAGTCAAATAACCTTCGGCAAGTAAAGTCAAAGAGCGACTTTTCTTGCCGAAGAACATTTGCCTGTCGGGGCTGACCAAGGCGCTTCCGCTTTTCTTTGTAAATATTTGTACATTTGTTTGGTTAGGCTGGCTAAACCCATTCGTTTATAATGAAATGAGGATATATGAATAAAAATAAAGTAGCGCTGCTTATTCTATATAGAAAGTAGGGGGGAAATTGAATTATAGAGAGGATTATGTATTTTGGAGGTTGGCATTCTTTTTTATTTCGGAACAAGGCTATAGGATTGTTCAATTATTTGATAATCAGAAAGAGCTTTGGTTAGAAAAATTAGAAAATAAGAAGGCGCCGATTATTCGATTACTACGTCAAGATTTTGATTGGAGTAACTCCATCCAAAAAGACATTGAGTTTTGTGCGGCTAATGGCGAGAGAGTACGTAGGCAGGTGCGTCGTGGAGAGCTTGATTTATTGAACATTTATGTAAGTCAACTCCCGCCTGTTGATGAATATGAATATCGCTTAGCAAAGCCTTTTTTATATCCAGATGGAAAGAAAACTAAAGTAACTTCACTATTGTTAACTAGCAATCAATATAATGAAGGTTTTTTGCTTCTTTCTGATTGGGTGGGCAAGGATGTTTCCTTTGCTATCGATGATCAATATTCTGAAGAGGATGCCTCTATTTTAAAGAAAACGGCACTCGAGTTTGCAATAAAACAGGCAAAATCCGAGAGAGCTATTTTTACAAGTGGTAAACCATTTTTCACCTATGTATTTATGGTCATTCAAATTGCCGTTTTTTTCTGGCTTGAGACACATGGAGGAAGCACAAATACGACCACGCTTATTAAGTATGGGGCAAAATTTAATCCATACATCTACGATGGTGAATGGTGGCGTTTCTTAACTCCAGTCTTTCTTCATAGTGGATTTACCCATTTAGCGATGAACACACTATCATTATATTTTTTAGGAACTGCAGTTGAAAGAATGTACGGAAACACCCGTTTTTTATTTCTCTATTTGTTTTCGGGAATCACAGGATTTATAGCTAGCTATTTATTTATAGATAACGTTTCAGTCGGAGCAAGTGGAGCTATAGCAGGGTGCTTTGGAGCCTTACTTTATTTTGGTGTTATTTATCCAAAGTTATTTGCAAGAACTCTTGGGCCTTTCATTATTGCTATCTTTGCAGTAAACATTTTGTTTGGTTTTTCAAAAAGTGGCATTGATAACGCGGGACACATAGGTGGGCTAATAGGGGGCTTCCTGGCAGCTGGAATAGTTCATTTTCCAAAGAAAAAAAAGCCATTGTTTCAAGTCTTTTTCTTACTTCTTACCGTTGTAGTCATCTTGTTTTCTTTATTCTATGGGTTTAAAGACTCGAAAATAGCAAAAGATGAGCATTCCAATATTATACTAGCTCAAGAATATGTTAAGCAGGGGAATTACAGGAAGGCATATGAACTTCTCAAGGATATAGAGAATCCTTCCCCTCAAATCTACTTCTTGTTATCCTTTACGGAAATTAAGCAAAACATGCTGCCGGAGGCTAAAAATCATTTGCTTAAAGTTCTTCAACTAGAACCTGACCTCCCCGAGGCAAATTATAATCTAGCACTCCTATTTTTAGAGGAAAATGATTTAAGCCAAGGAAAGAAATTTGCAGAAAAAGCAGCAGAACTAAGTCCGGATAAAAAAGAATATGCGGACTTAGTTCAAGAAATCAATCGTCTTATTCAATCATCTGACGGAGGAGAATAGGTTCGCCATTAATGGTTTCAGTCAATACCAATAAATGAGATTTATTTTTTGCTAGTAAAATTAGCGGAAGGGTACTTCCAATTGGATTTACAGTGGAACCATCTGCTTTTTTTATGCCTAGAAAGTAATTTTTATATAGGCCTTCCCATAATTGACCAACTATTTGATCCGAATCTCTTTTTGAGAATCCAGGGATACCGGTCTTAGCCCTTTCACAAAAGAGAGTTAAAGGGAATGATTGATAATCATTCAAATGTATGGAGTAACGGCGAATTCCTTTATTCCAACTATATTGCAGCATACGTTCAGTTTGTTCATCTAGCTTTTGTTTCCATTGGATCTGTTCTTTTGTTCGAGGGCTTCGGAATGTGATCATGGTGTTATTCCCTTTGGATATGGAGTATAAATAATCATCAGATAATGCCTGAGCACTTGTTATTTGATTCCCATTCTCGTGAATCTCACCTTGATGAAAGGTAACAGCTTGCAAAAATGAAGGCTCTTTTAATGGTATGCGTTGCTCCTGTAAGAGTCTTGCGGTATTTTGTTTCCAATCACCGAGCTCTCCAATAAGCCTGCCATTTGAAAATAATAACCCTGCATCCTGTCGTAAATAGGCTTTTCGGTCAAGGGTGGAATCAATCTTCCATAACAAAGTTCTCGGGTCGACTAGAGTAAGTGATGTATCGTCAGATTTAAAAGTTACATTTGGAGCAATAGGGAAAAAGGTAATGCTTTCTTGTGCTTTAGGTTCCTTTATCTGGAAGTAAATAATAGATGTGATACCCAGAATTAAAAGTCCAACCATGAAATAAAATTTTTTCACCTTGTTTTCTTCCTTCCATCATAATAATTGCACTCTGTTTGTCCTGTTACTGTTATATGGCTATCTTCTGGTAGAAATGCCAATAAATATGGACATGTTTTTAATGAGGAAGGAATTTTAAAGAATATGTGTATTATTGCCTTGAGGAGATATTTTCCTTGGGTTATACTTTTTGTTGTGAAACTAATTGTTCTCTCCATAATAAATTTAAGGGGATCAAGATGAAAAATATTTATGAAATTCAGCAATTCTTAAAACAATTTGGAACGTTTATTTATGTTGGGGATAGAGTAGCTGATCTTGAATTAATGGAGTCGGAATTGAAGGAACTCTATCAAGCACAGTTCATTGAACCCAGAGATTATCAAACAGCATTGTTAATTTTAAGACACGAAATTCAATTGCAAAAAGAAAAATCTAAATAAGACAGGTGAATATAAATTGTCAGAAAAATGGATTGTAGGCGTTGATTTAGGAGGAACCACCACTAAAATCGCATTTATTACGATGGATGGTGAAATCGTTGAAAAATGGGAAGTACCAACTGATAATTCAAATGAAGGACAAAATATTACTTCTAATATAGCGAAAGCGATCGATGAAAAATTATCTGAACTTGGGCAGAAAAAAGAAAAGTTAATAGGAGTAGGAATGGGTGCACCAGGCCCTGTAGACTACGAAAACGGTATTGTATTGAATGTGGTGAACTTAGGCTGGAAGGATAACTATCCTTTAAAAGAAAGTCTAGAATCATCAACCATGCTTCCTGCAGCAATTGAGAATGATGCCAATTGTGCGGCTTTGGGTGAAATGTGGAAAGGTGCAGGAAATGGAGCGAAGGACCTTGTTTGCATCACGCTAGGGACAGGCGTTGGCGGTGGTGTGATAGCAAATGGGAATATCGTTCAGGGGGTTAATGGCGCAGCCGGGGAAATTGGTCATATAACAGCTGTTCCTTTCGATGGCGCTCCATGTAATTGCGGTAAGACTGGGTGTCTTGAAACTGTGGCATCAGCAACAGGAATTGTTCGAATAGCGATGGAAGAGTTAACTAAAGGCCAATCAAATGGCGAACTGAATAAAATTCTTACAAGCAAAGGGAAGATTACGGCTAAAGACGTATTCGATACGGCTAAAAATGGCGATGCATTAGCTCTTCATGTTTTAGATGTGGTCTGCTTCCATTTAGGTTTTGCTGCAGCAAATATTGCTAACACGCTGAATCCTAATATGATCGTCCTTGGTGGTGGGGTGTCCAAAGCAGGGAGTATCTTATTAGACAAGGTAAAAGAATACTTTGCTAAGTATGCTTTTTCGGCGGTAAGAGATTCTACAGTACTATCCTTAGCTACGCTTGGAAACGATGCTGGAGTCCTTGGGGCAGCTTGGCTAATAAAGAATAAAGTAAATAAATAAGTAAAGATATGAAGCCTGCGTAATAGCAGGTTTTTTCTTTTGTTTAATTTCTTTCATTCATTCATTACTTCCTGAAGTCAGACATAATTATTTATGATGGAAGGAGGGATAAGGATGGAAATAACTATACGGGCTGAGGATACATTATCCTATTACAGTCATTTATTTAAAGTGCCGCTCAACTTCATGGAAGATTCCAACCCTAATGTAAGTTCAACTAACCTGAAGGTGCGAGGTAAAGTTAATATACCTGGATATATCTCAGTACCATATGTCATAAAAGATGGAGATAGTTTATGGGATCTAGCTTCAGCAAAGGGTCTGCATGTGGATGCCATTCTAATTTTGAATCCAACATTGGAATCACAGCTTTTGAAAAAGGATGAATTGATCTATATTCCTGAGAGAATTGTTACTCCCAATACTACGGTAAAAACACCTTGTCATTATAAAAGCCTTGTAAAAACCATTCAGTCATTAAAAAAGCTTTACCCTTTTATTACGGTCAATACAATTGGTAAAAGTATTTTGGGAAATTCCATTCATGAAATTAGAATCGGGAGAGGTAAAAAGAAGGTTCATATGAATGCCTCATTTCATGCCAATGAATGGATCACCACGATGGTATTAATGAGCTTGGTGAATAAATATCTCCTCTCATTAACAAATGAAGAAATAATAAGAGGGGAGAAGGCAAGCCAATTTTACGAAGGAATAGAGTTGTCTATCGTCCCCATGGTCAATCCAGATGGGGTTGATCTTGTGCTAAATGGGCCCCCCTTAAAAGTAAAGGAGGAGGTAGTTGCTATCAATGAAGGGAGCGAAGAATTTGTTCACTGGAAAGCCAATATCAAAGGAATTGATTTAAACAACCAGTTCCCTGCTAATTGGGACATTTGTAAACGAAATAAGGAGCCCAAATCACCGGCTTCTAGGGATTTTCCAGGCTATTCCCCATTAACAGAACCTGAGGCCATTGCAATGGCCGATTTGGCAAAAAACAACTCATTTGACCTTGTTATCGCTTTTCATACACAGGGAGAAGAGTTTTATTGGGGATACGAAGGACTTGAACCTCCTGTTTCAGGAGAAATCGCAAATGAATTTGAAAGAGTTAGCGGGTACCAAGCGATCCGTTATGTAAATAGTCACGCGGGTTACAAGGATTGGTTTATTCAGGAGTTTAATCGACCTGGTTTTACTATCGAACTTGGAAAGGGAATTAATCCTCTTCCATTATCACAATTTCAAAAAATCCTAAAGCCAGCAGAGGAGATATTTTTTGCTGCATTATCTTTTTAGTTTTTATTCACTCTATCTACTTGTATTATCTTATCATTCTGATTAGAATAGATTATCATCAATGACACTTTTCGTTTAAAAGCCGGTTATACGGCTTTTTTCCTATTTTGTCTTATTAGTGGGAAAACTTGAAACATTTCTGTAAAATAAACGTACTAACATATGAGAAGTTAAGGGGAGGGGGCAATGTGGTAAATTGGGCCAACCGAATAATAAGAAACATTTTTTTTACAAATTACTTTTAGTAATCTTAACCCTTCTTTTAACTGCTTGTGCGAATAATAAGCAACCCAAGCAAAAAATAAATGTAAAAAAAGAGACAGCAAAAGAAACAAGTCCTCATAAGGGAGTCGCATGGAAACTACCCATTCCTATTACAGCAGGTGAGTTTTACATGATTGGTGGTTGGCTTTCTGATACTGAGGTTCTTTATATAACAAATCTTGAGCAAACCTCTAGTGTATACAGCTATAACCTTTTAACAGGGAAAAGTAAATTAATATATAAAAGTGAATTCCCTATTGTTACGGTAAAAATAAGTCCGTCAAAGAAAAATATCTTAATCCATTCTTCCCCCTCATCATACGAAGGTCTAGTAACCATTATCGATCAAAAAGGGTCTGAACAACTGAAACAATCATTTGCTTCTTATGAATTAGCCTTTGAATGGAACCCTTATAATGAATCACAGATTCTTGTAACAAAATTTGATGAGGATTGGGGCTTTCAGCTTTCTTTAATTGATAGGAATAGCCAGAAAACAGCCGACCTTACTTTACCACAGCCTTTTAATAAATGGGTGGATGAAAAAAGTATTGCCTATTTAAGCTGGGATGAAAATAACCCTTCATTATTTGCACCGCTTGAAATAAGAAATGTAGAATCAGGGGATGAAAAAACCGTATTACCTGAGGTCATTCAATTTGCTGCTTTTCACAACTTGCTAGTGGCAGTTTCAGTTCATAAGGACGATTCAACTAAGGCAAACTATTCTTTTTTTGATAAAGATATGAAAAAGCTTTATACCTTTTCCATTCCACAGCTAACCAAGTTTTCAGATTGGCTAGTTCCATTTCATGATTACTCTGAGAAAAAGGGACAATTTATAACGCTGCAACCGGTGGGCTCGGGTGAAGTGGACTCTTATACAGGGGGATTTGATCTGGTTTCTTATGATGTTAAGAAGGAAAAAAGCAACGTGCTTTTGGAACATATGGAAAATGAGCCAATTAATTTTTCTCCTTCAGGCAACGCCCTGCTTTACGGTAACCTTTATGAGAAACTTATTGATTTACAGACTAAAAAAATGTATGAGTTGATTAAGGAATGACTTGCGGTGGTCATTCTTTTTGTTTTTTTGACCATTGTGATAAAATCACGTTGTTATAGAAAAAAGTAAGGTAGGTGCTTGAAAAAATGGCCATTGTAGATGTGACCGTTATTCCATTAGGTACGGAGACTCCAAGTGTCAGTAAATATGTAGCAAGTGTACAAAAGGTGTTAAAGAAATATGAGGGAGAAGGAAAAATCCGTTTCCAACTGACGCCAATGAATACCATAATTGAAGGAGAGCTTGCCGTTCTTTTCGAAGTTATTCAAGCGATGCATGAGGTTCCTTTCTCTGAAGGAATTCAGAGGGTTGCTACAACGATTCGAATTGATGACCGTAGAGATGTGAAGCGAACTATGGAATATAAAGTAGATAGGGTTGCAAGCCTTTTAAATGAAGAGTAAAAGCATAAAAAAAAGACTGTCTAGTGGACAGTCTTTTTTTATGGTTTTTAGTGAGTTCCTGTTGGGTAACCGTGTTCTAAAACTGTCATAACAACAAACCAACCAAAAACTAGAAAAGATGCAACACCCCAAAATGCACCTAAGAAATTTTTATTCTTTAGTGCGCTATATCCACCATAAGCAGCAAGCAGGGTTACGAGAGAAAAAATAATAACTAGACCCATGAAAAGTCCCCCCTTTTTGGTATAATGAGGCAATGTGTCAAACACATTTTAAAAAAATTATGTAACAATATTATATACATTCGTTTCCTATTTTATATTTTTTTCTTTCATTTGTCGAGAGCTAAAACAGCAATGTTTCGTACGCTTTCTCTCTACTTATAAAATAGTGTAAAATAATGATATCGCAATGCATAGGAGGAAATTGAATGAAATGGCAGCAGCTTCCTTTAGGGAATCTACAAACAAACTGTTATATTGTTGAAAACACTGATAAATCATGTTTAATCTTTGACCCAGGCGGGGAAGGAAAGAAACTAATACAGTTGCTGAACCAAAGAAAATTGAAACCAATTGCTATCCTTTTAACACATGCCCATTTTGACCATATAGGGGCATTGGATGAAGTAAGACAAGCTTATAATATTCCTGTTTATTTACACAAACAGGAGGAGAAATGGCTTGGCGATCCTTCATTAAATGGTTCTCAGTTTTTTATCCAAGTTAACCCAGTTAAAGCAGCTCCTGCTGACCACATTATTAAAGCCGAGGGGAAAATGAAAATAGGAGAGTTTGAATTTGCCATTTTCCACACACCTGGCCACTCACCTGGAAGTGTTTCTTATTTTTTTGAAAAGGATGGGTTCGTTATTTCTGGTGATGCCTTATTTCAAGGAAGTATCGGTCGAACCGACCTTCCAGGTGGAAATCAAGCACAGCTTTTAAGTAGTATACACAACAAGTTGCTCAGTCTACCCGAGGATACGTATGTATTATCTGGACACGGTCCTGTGACAACGATTATGGAAGAAATGGATAGCAATCCTTTCTTAAACGGTTTCTAAAAGGGAAGGTTGAACACACAAAGAAAAACCCTTCTCTAGAGAAGGGTTTTTCTGGGGGATGTTCTTTTCATATTACGGGAGGGGATATTGTTAAGCTACTAATCTAACAATATAATAAACTTAACACTATGTCAATAGTGTTAACCTAAAGGAGTTCTTATGAATAGCTATCTACAACAATTGATATCAACTGCACCCATGAATTTAATTACCTATGCAGATTATATTTCAACAGTCCTCTACCATCCTGAATTTGGATACTATATGAAGGAAAAACAAAAGATCGGGAAAAATGGAGACTTCATTACGACGAGCAATATCTCTGATATTTATGGCAGGTTGATTGCTAAATGGTTTTCTAAAATTTGTGAGAAACATCAGTTAGAACCGATATTCTGTGAAATCGGCGCTGGTAATGGTCGTTTTGCCAAGGCTTTTTTACAGGAGTGGAGCGAGTCGATTCAAAAACCCATTGAATATATCATCGTGGAAAGCAGTCCCTACCATCGCAAATTACAAAGAGAACTGCTTGGCTCAGACTTTTCCATTACTCAAGTTGAAAATTTGGATGAAATAAAAGCCTTTGAAGGGATGATCTTTTCGAATGAGCTTTTTGATGCGTTTCCAGTCCATGTAATTGAAAAGAGTAATGGAGAGTTATTTGAAGTGATGATTGGCTGTCAAAATGAAAAGTTATATGAAGAAAGAATCCCGTTAACCAACGGTGCTATTCACACTTTTATAGAAGAAAACGATTTGCATCTAAATGAAAACCAACGGATAGAAATTCCTTTGTTAATGGGGGATATGTTAAAGAAAATTTCAATGACCTTATCAAAGGGCATAGTTATGACGGCTGATTATGGTTATTCCAAGGAAGAATGGCAGGAGCCGCAAAGAGCAAAAGGGAGTCTACGGGGATATTATAAACACCAATTGATAGATGATGTGTTATTGCATCCGGGGGAAATGGATATTACTACTCACATTCATTTTGATTCCCTTATTGAAAAAGGAGAACAAGTGGATTTGAAATTCTTAGCAAAATTAAGGCAAGATGAATTTTTATTAAAAGCAGGAATTCTTAAGGATTTAGAAAACCATTATGATCCTAATCCGTTTTCAGAGGTGAGCAAACGCAATCGTGCGATTCGAAGTTTAATTATGCCTTCTGGAATGAGTGCGTATTTTCACATTGTCGTTCAGCAAAAATCCCTGCAATTAAGTGAAAATGATTTATTTGAATAAGAAAAAACGCCGGGGATTCCGGCGTTTCTTTTCTTAATGTCCTCCGCCTAGCGGCATCATGAACGTTGTCCAATATGTAAAGCCGACGAAGAAAATTGTCAAATATGCTCCGAACACATACATATACATACGCTCGGAAAGTTTTAGATAGCTAAGCAAGACGAAGAATCCTGTTTGAGCTAAAAATAGCATTGCGGTTTTATCTAAATCACCTAGATAAAACATTACGGTAAAAATACCGGTCCAGAAACCACAAACTCTGAACATGCGATCCATATGTACCCCTCCTTTTACCTTACGATACCATCATTACAATATTATAAAGTAAAAGGCAGTATAATGTAAATAATGGTTTCGAATTAGTTTGTAACTAGTGCCTGATAAGAACAAGTTTCACACCCGGAAATCATATTTTCCTTTTCAACTAATTCAACAGAATTGAACAATGCACCGAACATCCCTTTTAGAAATTCATGGTGCATGCTGCACACTGTTTCAGTATGTTCTTCTGCTATTTCCTTAAAAGGGCAGTTGAAAATTTGGAAATAAATTTTTGTCTTTTCTCCATTTGCTTCGAATTCAGGATAGAACCCAGCCAATGTAGCAGCACTTTTTAATATGTTTAGCTTTTGATCAAATTCTAATTCCTCGCCAAGGGCTCTTTTTGCTAATTCCTGTTCAATAATTTCGGTACCGAACCGCTTTCCTGTTAAAAAGAGGGCTTGTTTACCGACTTCTCCTAAAGAAATCATCGTTTGAATTGCCACTTTGGATAAAAGCATGTAATCGCGATAAGGGAAATGGAGTTGAATGACATCGTCAGAAAGACGATATAATCGGCTAGGTCTGCCACCTTTACCAGTTTTCTTTGTTTCGGATGCTAACATGTTTACATCTTCTAGCTTAGATAAGTGCAGTCTTGCTACATTTGGATGGATATTAAAATGTTCCGCTACTTCCTGGACTGTTACTTCTTGATGGCGTTTGGTAATGTATTGATAAATGTAATATCGTGTTGGATCTGACAAAACGTTTGTAATCTTTAATGTTTGTTCCATCTCTGTTCACCTCGGACCCCCATAATTTATTCCATTATAATACAGCCGCCAGAACAAGGGAATGAGGTTAACATGGTTAACACTATATGTTTAGAAAATGTTCACAATTACTGACTTTATATTGTAACAATATTGATATTTTGAAGATTTTTTTTGAAAAACTTTAAAATAAAAGAAGGAAAAGGAAGAACATTGTCGAATGTTTTGATGTAAGAAATTAAAAAGGTGGTGTTTCTCATTGTAAGTTCCATTGAATTATTAGCTAATCGGATCATCACAGATGCTGCTAGAAATCAGGCAACAGATATTCACATTATTCCACGAAAAAAAGACACACTCGTTCAAATCCGTTTGACTAACAAACTTATTCCTCGATTATCCCTTCCCAAAGAAGAATGTGACAGATTAATCTCCCATTTTAAATTTACAGCCAATATGGATATCGGAGAAAGAAGACGCCCCCAAAGCGGAGCTATTTTTTGTGAAATAGACGGACAATTGATGGGCCTTAGGCTTTCCACACTACCTTCTAATAACAGAGAGAGCCTTGTAATCAGGCTTTTACCACAGCAAGAACAGATTCCCTTTCATCAACTCTCTTTATTCCCTTCTATGACTAGAAAGCTATTAGCCCTTCTCAAGCATGCACATGGATTAATTATTTTTACTGGTCCAACCGGATCAGGCAAAACGACTACCCTCTATTCTTTATTAAATGAAACAGCCCATTTATTCCATCGAAATGTTATTACACTTGAAGACCCCATTGAAAAAAACTATGACTCTGTTCTGCAGGTTCAAGTAAATGAAAAAGCAGGAGTTACATATGCTGCGGGATTAAAAGCTATTTTAAGACACGATCCAGATATTATTATGGTGGGTGAAATTCGGGATGCAGAAACAGCAAAGATTGCTGTACGCGCTGCATTAACAGGTCACCTAGTCCTTTCGACTATGCACACAAGAGATGCCAAAGGCGCTGTATACCGTCTTCGGGAATTTGGTGTGAATTGGCTGGAGGTTGAACAAACCCTGATTGCAGTTACTGCACAAAGGCTTGTGGAACTTACCTGTCCATTTTGCGAAGGGGAGTGTTCTCCGAATTGTTATTCCTATGGAAGATGGAAACGGGCTAGTGTGTTTGAACTCTTGTCAGGAAGGAATTTACATTCCGTTATGAAAGCTGCTAGGGGTGAGGAGATGCATCCTAGATACCGAACTATTAGGGATGTCATTAACAAAGGAATTGCATTAGGGTATATTCAAGAATCTGAATATGATCGACTGGTATATGAACATGAAAGCACGTAAATGGTCGGTCAATGAACAGGCGAGCTTTTTAAGGAGAACAGGTGAATTATTAGCAAGGGGATACCCAATTGCGGAAGCAATTGAATCTATAGGATTACAATTACCTTCAAAGCGAAAGGAGGAATTATATGATTGTTTAGTAGCATTAAAAAAAGGGTTACCTTTTCATGAATCATTAGACAATCTTGGTTTTCACAAGGATTTGATTGGTTATGTTTATTATGCTGAGCAGCATGGAAGCTTTGCCGATGCGCTCTTAGAAGGAAGTAATCTTGCATTATTGAAGGATAAGGATTTACACAAATTATTGAAATTACTTCAGTATCCATTGTTACTTATGTTCATTACGGGTTTTCTATTTATCTTTGTGGAAAACACGTTACTCCCCAGATTTACCACACTCTTTTCATCTCTTGGTCTTGAAGAGAACTTTTTTACAAAAGTGATTTACGTGTTTGATTATTATTTCCCCATCTTTATTGGTAGTCTCCTTTTTACATTACTCCTAGGATGTGTTTATTATTTTCTCATTTTCCGCAAGTACTCCATTCTAAAGCAAAGATCGATGCTTATTAGTATTCCCGTCGTTGGGAAGCTGCTCAAATTACTTTACACCCATTACTTTTCTATTCAATTAAGCTTTCTATTATCGGGTGGATTATCTGTGTCGGAAGCATTGCTTTTATTTGAGAGGAACTTAAGACAGCCTTTTTATAGTCAATTGGCTGAAACGATTAAAGAGAAGCTAGTAACAGGCGAGAAATTGGAGACCATTTTATCGTCCTTTTCATTTTTTGAAACGGAATTTTCTATGATCGTCAAGCATGGACAGGAAAACGGGAAATTAGAACAAGAGTTGCTCTTCTTTAGTAAACACTGTCTTATTATTATGGAAGAAATTATTGAAAAAAGCTTAAAGACGATTCAGCCAATATTATATTTATTTATTGGCTTTCTAGTTGTTTCAATGTATTTAGCAATTCTATTACCCATGTTCCATCTATTAGATGGCATTTAAAAATGGAGGTTTATTTATATGTTGAAAAATGAAAAAGGGTTTACACTTATTGAAATGATGATTGTTATGCTAGTAATTTCCATCCTGTTAATTATTACAATTCCAAACGTGGCAAAACATAATTCAAATATTAATAACAAGGGCTGTCAGGCGTATATAAAAATGGTACAAGCTCAAGTTCAAGCTTATGAAATGGAGAATAACAATGTGCCATCACTCCAGGATCTTATAGATGAAGGTTATATAAAGAAAGATACAAAAGGCTGTCCGAACGGAAAAACGGTCACTATTGATTCAAGTGGGGATGTTACCGCAGTAGATTCACAGTGATGGACGGGAATCAGAAGGGATTCACGTTGATCGAATCACTCCTAGTTCTATCCATTTTTATAATTATTTCCTCAATTACAGTATTCACCCTAAAACCGCAGCATTCCTTTATAGAGAGAGATTCCTTTTTCGCCCAATTAAAAGCAGACCTTTATTATGCGCAGCAGTATGCATTATCTCATCAGCATGAAGTATTAGTTCAATTTGTACCTAAAGAATACAAATATTATGTTTTATACCGTGGTGGGGAAACTCCAATTATTGAAAGGAATTATACGCATAATACTATGATTACCGAAGGGACGATGCCTATTTTATTTAAATTTCTTCCCGATGGAAATATAAATAAGTTTGGAAGCTTGATTGTGTATTATCGGGATAAAACCTATCGCATCACCTTTTTAATTGGAAAGGGACGGTTTTATGTTACAGACCAGTAAAGGGTATTTCTTACTAGAACTACTCCTATCACTTTCTGCTTTATTAATGTTATGTACTTTTCTAGTACCTCTGCTGGTGCAGATTAGAGATCAGTCACGGCAGTTAAAAATAGAAAATCATGCACGGCAGTATATGTTCGAAGAATTACAGGCACGAATGATGGAGAAGCAAAATTTTAATAATTATTCGGTTATCCAAGATGGGGTTATATACCAAATTGTTTGGCATGACACCTATGAGACTGGCAGAAAGGTGGTGTGTGTGAAAGTTGAAAGAAATTCCTTCGTTCATGAAATTGAAAAATGCGGGATATTCGAATGACAGAGCATTTACGCTTATTGAAGTGTTACTTGCATTTTCAATCTTTAGTATCATTATTTTCTTTATGATCCCGATATTTCAAATTACCTTAAACCAAAAGGATATTTCAGAGAAATTAAAATCGATGGAATGGGAAGTTTTTAGCAGTCAAATAAAGAAGGAAGTTCGGTTTTCCACCCGTGCACAGATCATGTCAGGACGCCTCGTCCTGACAAAGGAAAGTGAAATAGTACAAATCGAAAAATACGGCACCAACTTGCGCAGGCGTGTAAATTCAACTGGAAATGAAATTATACTGCAAGACGTTTCACAGTTTACTTTAACACTAAAAAACAATGCGGTTAAAATTACTGTTGTTGATCTTTTAGGTAAAGTGTACACAGTAACCGTTTATTCATTGGTAGACTGGAACACAAGCCCATGAAAAATAGCGAGAAAGGATTTACTTATCCTCTGACACTATGTTTACTTATGGTTTTTTTATTATTCTTTTCCATGCATGTAGACCAATTGCTGATGGAAAGAAAAATTGCACATGAAACTAGTTCTATTCAGCAGGAAGAATATTATTTTCTCTCCTCTGTTAAAAAAGTGGAGGCACTATATCAAAGCGGAGCAGCACTTCCGCTGAAAGGGTCGTGGACGTACAGTAATGGAACCATGGTGTACCAAGCAGACATCCCTATAGGGAACACCCAAAAAGTGACCTTTAATTTAGTATTAAATTCGGGTATAGCCGTCAGTGGAAGTGGTAGTTTTGATCTTGTAACGAAAAAACTGACAAAATGGATGGAAGTAAAATAGATAGTTTGAAAAAAGTGTTCCTGGACATACTTGTTACTGAGAAGAAGGGAAGCGTCCTTCTGCAGAAAGGCAGGGTTGTCCATGAAGACCAATGATTATGTTAAATACATGACTCAAACTATTGTGAAATATGCGGACCAACCAAGAGATGAAAGGAAAAGACTGCGTTCAGAAAGAAAAGAGGGACGAGCATCTTTTTGGTACCGATGGTTTGGAATTTTACCGTATATCCTATATTTTCAAATAATCAAGAAACGAAAGAGAGGCTGATCCTATTTCAATAGTCAGCCTCTTTTTTTGTTTATATAGCCTTGTCGGTCAGGTAAAAAAGACCACCATTGATAAAAGAGATATTTATTTTAGGCTCATATTGCTCCTGTAATGCCTTTTTTTCTGTCTCATAGTTTTCATTTTCTTCTTCTATTTCTTCATAAAAATGCTCGAGGAGTCTTAAATCTTGGTCCCATCGCTTTCTCGCTTCCTCCGCCCATAAATGATCATCCTCATCAACCAATGATTTTAAATAATTCTCGATTCGTAGCAACCCACTTTTGGGTTTAACTAACGGTGATAATGTAAAGGAGTAATCTGGTATTTTAGGTGTTAACGGGATTTGCTGTAAATGATCATGGAAATCTTCAATCATTTGTCCATTAATAAGCTGTAAACCAATGGATTTAAACACATCACGCTTACGGTCACATTGATAGGATATCTTAACATTCATACACAGCCATGGTAATAAAGGTGTTTGGTGATTATGTTGGTTATGATTTTCGTAAAGCCGGATATAGCTAGCCAGATTTTTGGTGGACTGAAAAATTTGGTGAAGCCTTGGTGAACCAAAATGAATAATCTCACCCTTAATATGGTCTGGTGCTATTTCTTTATTGGTGATAAAGGTAAGCTGCATAGGGTTGGGGATACCACCCGTTTTTTCGAGGTAATGCCAGTAAAAAGGACGGTTCATCAATTCTTTATCAAGCTCAATGGTTAATTGAACTGTTAGATAGCCCTGTTGATTTTCAATGATGGGGCAGTCGTTGGCTTGAAAATAACTGATAAGAAAATTATGAATTTCCTGCTGCTGCATGTGAATCCCCTTCCTTTAAGGTTTGTGCAAATTCAATCATGGATGATAAGTTCTCCATTTTTATTCTCATTTCACCTTCTGAAACGGATTGTCCAAATATATCGATCAGATGATCTTCGATATTTCCAAATTCTAATTTTGTTAATATATCATCAAGTTCTCCGATAACCTTTTCAAACAAGTTTATTTTTTCATAAAGGAGTTTTAAAATATGCTCCTCCACTGTATTTTTGATTGCAAAGTTATAAATCATAACGTCCTTTTCTTGGCCTAAACGATGAATCCGTCCGATCCGTTGTTCAAGCCTCATAGGGTTCCATGGCAAATCAAAGTTAATAATATGATTACAAAATTGCAGGTTTATCCCTTCACCGCCAGCTTCTGTAGCAATAAGTACTTGTGCATGTTTTTGGAACAGCTCACGCATCCAGTCCTTTTTCCCACGTTTAAATCCCCCTCGAAATGGAACGGAAGAAATGCCATGCTGCTTTAAATACCACTGCAGATACATTTGAGTCGCACGATATTCCGTAAAGATAATTACCTTATCATTTACCTTCTGTATTAATTCCAATGCTTTTTCGGCCTTGGAATTTTTCTGAACAGCTTCCACTTTACTAATTAAGTAGTGAATTTGTTCCTCAAAGGCAGGCGCTCTATCTTCCTTTTTTTGCAGCATGTTTTTTAACGTATAGAAAACAGCTTCTCGGCTGCTGCATGCCTCGCGTTGCAGTGTCATAACAGAGAAAGCACTTGTCTGCAGCCAATCCCCCTCACTTTTTAGATTCGTGATCGATTCATATAAATCTTTTTCCTGAGGAGTAAATTGAATTGGGATTGTTTCTACATGTCTCTTTGTCCATTCAATACCAGTATCTGCCCGGCGGTTCCGGATCATTACCTTATTGACTAATTCCTTTAAGTGCTCATCATCATTTAATGAACGTGCATCTCGTTTATATTTTTCGTAAAAGGCTGTTTCACTTCCTAAATGTCCGGGCTTAAGAAGCGAAACAAGGTTAAAAATTTCCTCAATCCTATTTTGAATAGGGGTTGCAGTTAACAATAAACAAAATTTCTTTTTAAGATTTTGAACAAACTCGTAGTTTTTTGTTTTATTATTTTTAAGTTTATGTGCTTCATCAATAATAATTAAGTCATAATCCAGCTTTGCAATAATATCTCGATGAGGATTTCGTTTTGCTGTATCAATGGATGAGACCACTACATCACATTGTTCCCATACATAGCTTTTCCTCTGTGTAACTGCGGGGATGAAGAACTTGTTGTTTAACTCCATGGCCCATTGCGTAACTAAGGAAGCTGGGACAAGAATAAGAACTTTTTTCACCAATCCACGAATCATGTATTCTTTTAAAATCAAACCTGCCTCAATGGTCTTTCCAAGACCAACTTCATCTGCAAGGATTGCTTTTCCATTCATGTTCTCAATAACTTGCTTGGCTGTTTCAAGCTGGTGAGGAAGCGGTGTTAAATTAGGCAGATGCTTCGGAGCCTGCAAGCCTTCAAATTCAGGAATGACGAGATGCTTTTCAACTCCAATCGCAAGTTTAAATAGTTCCCAATTTCCCCAAGGTCCATCATTTTCAATTCTATGTAAGAAATCATCCTGCCAAGAGGAATCAAATTCAATTTTGACAGACATCTTTTCAGCTCCTTTTCTTATAAAAAAGACTATTGCCCAATGTAATGTTTTAATGGTAGGATGAAAATAGCTTTGAATGTTTTAAATATTTTAATAAGGTAATTTACTTTAGTAGTATAATTAGTATGACCAAATAGGAAAATATTATAATTGCGAATGACAACAAGGGGAGAGACTACCTTTGTAGCGCCGAAGGAGCAAGCGGAAATCTGTGAATCTCTCAGGCAAAAGAACTCTTGTTTGACGCAACTCTGGAGAGTGCTGCGCAAATGCTGTAGCCACCAAAGGGGAAAGCCTTTTATTCGGTAAACTTTCAGGTGCAAGGACAGAGACCTTCTTATGTTAAAGGGAGGTTTCTGTCCTTTTTTATGTTTTTTAAATTGAAGGGGGATTAGGGATGACAGAATTAAAACGTACTCCGCTTTTTGAAGTGTATAAAGAATTTGGAGGGAAAACCATCGATTTTGGTGGATGGGAGCTGCCTGTTCAATTCTCAAGCATTAAGGAAGAACATGAAGCAGTCCGCAATCGTGCTGGGTTGTTTGATGTTTCTCACATGGGTGAAATCGAAGTAAAAGGCTCTGACAGTCTACACTACTTGCAAAAAATGATGACAAATGATATCTCAAAAATTAAAAACGGCGGTGCCCAGTATACAGCCATGTGCTACGAAAATGGCGGGACTGTCGATGATTTGCTTGTCTATAAAATAGAGGACAATCACTATCTGCTTGTCGTTAATGCTTCTAATATTGAGAAGGACTTCAATTGGCTTGAAAACCATTTATCAGGTGATGTAAGCATTGAAAATCTGTCTGAAACAACAGCTCAGCTTGCGCTTCAAGGTCCTCTTGCTGAACAAGTACTACAAAAGCTTACGGAAACAGATTTACGTGAAATTGGCTTCTTTAAATTCCAGCAAGAAGTTAGCATAGACGGTAAAAAAGCCCTTGTTTCAAGAACTGGATATACAGGTGAAGACGGCTTCGAAGTGTACTGTAATTCTGCTGATGCCGAACAAATTTGGAAAGCCATGTTAGAGGCAGGAAAAGAAGAAGGAGTTCTTCCGTGTGGATTAGGAGCGCGTGATACCCTTCGTTTTGAGTCTGTTTTAGCTCTATATGGACAGGAACTTTCACCTGAAATCTCTCCACTTGAAGCTGGAATTGGCTTTGCTGTTAAACTTAACAAAGAAGCTGATTTTATTGGTAAAGAAGCTTTAAAACAACAAAAAGAGGCGGGGCTCTCTAGAAAAATTGTTGGGATTGAAATGATTGATCGTGGGATCCCGCGTCATGGCTATCCTGTTTATAAAGGGGATGTGCTTATTGGAGAAGTAACAACGGGTACACAATCACCTACATTGAAAAGAAATATCGGTCTTGCCCTTATTTCGTCAGAATTTACTGGATTAGATACTGAAGTTGAAGTAGAGATTCGTGGTAAACGCTTAAAAGCTACTGTCGTTCCAACACCTTTTTATAAAAAAGAAAAGAAATAACAGAGGGGAGCTAGGTTTATGAAACATCGCTATTTACCTATGACTGAACAAGATAAGAAGGCTATGCTTGAAACCATTGGTGTTTCTTCAATTGATGAATTATTTAGCGATATCCCTGAGAAAGTGAAATTCAAGGGTGAATACAACATTAAACCGGCAAAGTCTGAAACAGCTTTAATGAAAGAGCTATTTCAAATGGCGAGCCGTAATGCAGACTTAAAAAGAAATGTCTCTTTTCTAGGTGCAGGAGTTTATGATCATTATATGCCTGTCATTGTTGATCATGTTATTTCTCGTTCTGAATTTTATACAGCCTATACTCCATACCAGCCAGAAATCTCTCAAGGAGAGCTGCAAGCGATTTTTGAATTTCAAACGATGATTTGTGAATTAACAGGGATGGATGTTGCAAACTCTTCAATGTATGACGGCGGTACAGCACTTGCTGAAGCTGCTATGCTTAGTGCGGGTCATACTAAGAGAAAGACAATTTTAGTATCTAGTGCCGTGCACCCAGAATCTCGTGACGTTCTTAAAACGTATGCTAAGGGTCAATATCTTGATGTGGTTGAAGTGCCTGTAACTAATGGTGTAACAGATGTGGAAGCTTTAAAAGGACTTGTGAATGCTGATGTTGCAGCTGTGATTGTTCAGTATCCAAACTTCCTTGGCCGAATTGAGCCTTTAAAAGAACTTGAAGACATTATCCATGAAAACAAATCCATGTTTGTAGTGTCTAGCAACCCAATGTCATTAGGTGTATTAACACCTCCAGGGAAATTTGGTGCGGACATTGTGATTGGTGATGCTCAACCATTTGGTATTCCAACAGCCTTCGGGGGACCACACTGCGGGTACTTTGCGGTTACAACTAAATTAATGCGTAAGGTACCAGGACGTCTTGTTGGACAAACAACAGATGATCAAGGACGCCGTGGTTTTGTTTTAACTCTTCAAGCACGTGAACAGCATATCCGTCGTGATAAAGCGACATCAAATATTTGTTCTAACCAAGCCTTAAATGCATTGGCAGCATCAGTTGCCATGACGGCACTAGGTAAAAAGGGTGTCCGTGAAATGGCAACAGCTAACTTACAAAAAGCGCATTATGCTAAAAATGCTTTTAAAGAAGCTGGATTTGAAATTGTGTATGACGGCCATTCATTCAATGAATTTGTCGTAAGACTAAATAAACCAGTTAAAGAATTGAACCAAAAGCTTTTACAAAAGGGAATCATTGGCGGCTATGATTTAGGTCGTGACTATGCTGATCTCGCGAATCATATGTTGATTGCTGTAACAGAACAAAGGTCTAAGGAAGAAATTGATACTTTAGTGAAAGAATTGGGGGATTTGCATGCATAATCAAGACCAGGCGCTCATTTTTGAACTTAGTACACCGGGCCGAATCGGATACAGCCTTCCAGAAATGGATGTACCTGAATTAGACCTTAGCAGTCTTCTTCCTGAAGGTTACGTGCGTGAAGAAGAACCTGAACTTCCAGAAGTATCTGAGCTGGATATTATGCGCCATTATACTGCGCTTTCTAGAAGAAACCATGGAGTTGATTCTGGTTTCTATCCATTAGGTTCTTGTACCATGAAATATAATCCAAAAATTAATGAAAATGTTGCTCGTTTCAATGGGTTTGCTCATGTGCATCCGCTACAAGATGAGAGCTCTGTACAAGGTGCACTTGAGTTGTTATATGATTTGCAACAGCATTTAATTGAAATTACAGGAATGGATGAAGTAACACTTCAACCAGCTGCAGGAGCACATGGTGAATGGACAGGGTTAATGTTAATCCGTGCTTACCATGAAGCAAATGGCGACTTGAAGCGTACAAAGGTTATTGTTCCGGACTCTGCCCATGGTACAAACCCAGCTTCCGCTACAATTGCAGGATTAGAAACAATTACTGTTAAATCTAATGAACATGGTCTTGTCGATTTAGAAGACTTAAAAAGAGTAGTTGGAGAAGACACAGCAGCACTAATGCTAACCAATCCAAACACACTTGGACTTTTTGAGGAAAACATTCTTGAAATGGCTGAGATTGTCCATGGAGTAGGTGGAAAGCTGTATTATGATGGTGCCAACTTAAATGCGGTTCTTTCAAAAGCTAGACCTGGGGATATGGGATTTGACGTGGTTCACTTAAATCTTCATAAAACCTTCACTGGTCCGCATGGAGGCGGTGGTCCTGGTTCAGGTCCAGTTGGTGTTAAAGCAGATTTAATTCCGTATCTTCCAAAGCCAGTTATTGCTAAGCGCGGTGATGAGTATGTATTAGATTATGATCGCCCACAATCTATTGGCCGAGTGAAACCATACTACGGAAACTTTGGTATTAATGTTCGTGCATACACGTATATACGTTCAATGGGTCCTGATGGATTAAAGGCAGTAACTGAGTATGCAGTGTTAAATGCAAACTATATGATGAGAAGGCTTGCTGAATACTATGATCTACCGTTTGATAGACATTGTAAGCATGAATTCGTTCTTAGCGGCAGACGTCAGAAAAAATTAGGTGTGCGTACACTGGATATAGCTAAACGCCTGCTTGATTTTGGTTACCATCCACCAACCATCTATTTCCCGTTAAATGTGGAAGAGTGTATCATGATTGAGCCGACGGAAACTGAATCAAAAGAGACTCTAGACTCATTTATTGATATCATGATTCAAATTGCAAAAGAGGCTGAGGTAAACCCTGAGATTGTTCAAGAGGCCCCACACACAACTGTTGTAGGCCGTATGGATGAAACAACAGCTGCTCGTAAACCAGTTTTAAAATTTCAAAAGGCTTAATTAGTAATAAAGGTTAGATTCACTCGTAGAATCTAACCTTTATTTTTTGATGAAAACTAAAAGGCTCCAGATTGTCTCCGGAACCTTAGGATCTCTTATTATTTCTTTGCTTTTACTTTACCAGACCATTTTTTAAATCCGCCTTGCAGCTGGGTAAGGTCCTTATAACCTTTACGGTGTAGGAATTGAGCTGCACGTGCACTACGCATGCCACTTTGGCAATATAAGTAAACAGGCATATCCTGACGAATCTCTTTCATGCGCATTTTCATTTGCGACATTGGGATATTACGTGCTCCTAAAATATGTCCGCCCTCGAATTCGTTTGGTTCACGAACATCAATAAGTTGTGCCTTTCTATAGCTCGCACGAAACTCTTCTTCTGATACCGTTTTAACAATCCTTTTCTGATAGAAGTAGGTGAAAACGGAGTAGATAATAAATGCTGCAATAATAATTAATAAGGTATAAAGTGAACTCAACTTCTTTTTACTCCTTTCAAGCTTTCCTGCACTAGTTTTTATTATATAAGTCATTTCTCTAAAGATAAAGATGCATGTGAAAAATTCTTTTATTTTTCTCACTTCATTATACCAGAAACATCTTATTTTGAATTCATATCAGATTTTGGTAGACTAAAGAACGACAAAACATAACAAACGAGGTTTTTACATGAAAAAAGAAGTTTGGCGTTTTATAGATACTGGAAATAGTTCTCCGTCTTTTAATATGGCTTTGGATGAGGCGCTACTTGATTGGCATAGTGAAGGTAAATTTCCTCCTGTCATTCGGTTTTATGGCTGGAATCCTCCAACACTATCCGTAGGTTATTTTCAGAAGGTGGAAAAGGAAATTGATATGGAAGCAGTAAAAGCTCATAGTTTAGGCTTCGTTAGAAGACCAACTGGTGGCCGTGGTGTGCTTCATGAGCATGAGCTTACTTACAGTGTAATCGTTTCAGAGGATCATCCTGAAATGCCAAGTTCCGTTACAGAGGCTTATCGGGTGATTTCTGAAGGTATCTTGAAAGGGTTTCATCATTTAGGATTAGAAGCTTATTTTGCTGTCCCAAAAACTTCTGAGGAACGTGATGCATTGAAAAATCCACGTTCTGCCGTGTGCTTTGATGCACCGAGCTGGTATGAACTTGTTGTCGAGGGAAGAAAGGTAGCAGGTAGTGCCCAAACAAGACAAAAGGGTGTCATTCTCCAGCACGGATCAATTTTGCTAGATCTTGATGAAGACAAGCTATTTAGTTTATTTAAATATCCAAATGAACGAGTAAAAGAACGGATGAGAAAGGCCTTTAAAGATAAAGCGGTTGCTATTAACGCCATTAGTCCGAGAAGAATTACGCTGGAAGAAGCAAAGGAAGCCTTCTATAAAGGGTTTGCTGAAGGATTAAATATCGAACTTGAGCCCTATCAGTTAACAGAGGAAGAGCTTGCCTACGTTCAAAAGATTGCAACTGAACGATACGAAAATGATGAGTGGAATTTTAAACGATAATTAATGAGGAAAAGCGGCGCTTGCCGCTTTTTTCCATTTTAATAAACCTTTTTAAAAAAAGTAGCAAGCCGCGAAATTTGTTAAAATTTCCTGTTTTAAGACGAAAACCGTAGAAAATCATTCATTATCTCGTGAATCTAGTTATTTTTATGTTTGACAAAATAATTGTTTTTTGCCTCAAATACAATATATTGTGGTACCGAAAATATTTTCGGTACCATATATAGATTTTTTAGTTGCTAATTCTAGTCGAGCTGTGATACCTTATTTATATAAGACAACTAGATATAGCAAAAGAAAGCTAGACTAGACACAATAGGTAGATTTAATTTGAAGGAGTTGTTCTCATGTCTGTTGTTTTTAGACAAAAAATGAATATTGATTTTGAAAGGTTGAATGAGGATATCCGCCTATTCCCCCAGGTACACCCGGTTACCCCAGATATGAAAATAACTCATAAGGGTGTTTCGCGGTTGGTTATGTTGGACCGCTACACCTTTAAAGACACTGAAAAAATTACTCTCACAAACGGCGACTTTGTAGTTCTCACCATAAAAGAGGATCCAAAATTTCCAGCACGAGGTTTGGGATACATCCAGGAAATTGATTGGGAAAATAAAAAAGCAAAAGTTTTGGTTGAAGAGGAATTTAGAGGAGTGCTCGATCATCCTGAAGAAGCAAGCACAGGAATCATTGTTCGTTCTTTAGATGTGATTGAAAAGCCACTAGAGCTATTTTACGAGCAAATTGCGAAACGTAATGCAACAGGTCTTGCAGCCGTGGAAGAGACGGAAGAAAAGCGTCAAGAGTGGTACGAGAAGTTTTATCAAGAGCTTGTTTCAATGAATTTCGTTCCAGCAGGCCGTGTGCTGTATGGTGCTGGAGCCAATACAGATGTGACATTCTTTAACTGCTATGTCATGCCATTCGTACCGGACTCAAGGGAAGGAATCTCTGATCACCGTAAACAGGTAATGGAGATCATGAGCCGTGGAGGCGGTGTTGGAACCAATGGATCGACTCTAAGACCTCGGAATACACTTGCAAGAGGCGTAAACGGAAAATCATCTGGTTCGGTATCATGGTTAGATGATATTGCAAAATTGACGCACTTGGTAGAACAAGGCGGGTCCCGCCGCGGAGCTCAGATGATTATGCTAGCTGACTGGCATCCAGACATTATTGAATTTATTATTTCTAAGATGCAAAATCCTAGAATTCTACGATTCTTAATTGAAAATACAAATGATGAAACAATCAAGAAGCATGCTAAGGATAAGCTCAAGTTCACACCCCTTACATTACAGGAAACAGCGATGTATCAGGGTATTGTAAATTATAAAAACATCCAAGGATATGGTGGATTTGACGAAAAAATCATAGCTGATGCTGAAGAAAAATTAATAACGGGTGGTAATTACACCGTTCATAATTCAGAGTTTTTAACTGGTGCGAATATTTCTGTATGTTTAACAAAAGAATTTATGGAAGCTGTCGAAAATGATAGTGAATATGAACTTCGTTTCCCTTATGTTGAGCACTATGATCAAGAAGAAATGAAAATTTACAATGAAGAATGGCATAATGTCGGTGATGTACGTGAGTGGGAAAGAATGGGCCACAAAGTTCGTGTTTACAAAAAAATCAAAGCAAAAGAACTTTGGAACCTTATCAATATTTGTGCGACTTACTCAGCAGAGCCAGGTATCTTCTTCATTGATAATGCCAACGATATGACAAATGCAAAAGCATACGGTCAACAAGTTGTTGCAACAAATCCGTGTGGTAAAGTGGCTTAGTTTGCCTCACGTTAAAAATTGCGGAATAAAGCGGGAAGGCTGAGATGCTAATCCGAACCGAAGGCTAGATATAAAAATCTAGTCAGGGGCAACGCATAGATGGTGAACCTGCACTGCAGAATATAATCCATCCACGAGGCCGCAACATTACAAATTAAACGTAATGAAAAGTTATGCTGACCTAACGGAAAATCAACCGTTAGAACTAGAGGATAAAAAGCCTTTAGGATAACAATCTGGAACAACCACTTGCACCATTTTCTGTTTGTAACCTTGCTGCTGTAAATCTTGCTGAGATGGCAGATAAGGAAACTAAAACAGTTGATTTTGAGAAGTTAAAGAAAACTGTAGCTGTTGGAGTACGGATGCAAGATAACGTTATTAATGCAACTCCTTACTTCCTTGAAGAAAACAAAAGACAGGCTCTTGGTGAGCGTCGTGTCGGTTTAGGAGTAATGGGCTTACACGATTTATTAATCTATTGTGAAACCGAGTATGGCTCACCAGAAGGTAATACATTAGTCGATAAAGTATTTGAAACCATAGCAACAACTGCCTATAGAACATCAGTTGAATTAGCATCAGAGAAGGGAAGCTTCCCGTTCTTAAATGGTGAAACTACTGAAGAGACAAATCGTTTAAGAGAGGCATTTATTAATACAGGCTTCATGAAAAAGATGCCTGAGGATGTCCGCCAATCCATTTTAGAAAAAGGAATTAGAAATTCCCATTTGCTAACTGTTGCTCCTACGGGATCCACTGGGACTATGATTGGAGTTTCCACAGGACTTGAGCCTTATTTCTCTTTTTCTTATTTCCGCAGTGGACGTCTTGGTAAATTTATCGAAGTCAATGCAGATATTGTACAAGAGTATTTAGAACAACATCCAGAAGCAGATGCAAACAACCTGCCAAAATGGTTCATTACTGCAATGGAATTAGCTCCAGAGGCACATGCTGACGTTCAATGCGTCATCCAGCGCTGGATAGACAGCTCTATTAGTAAAACAGTAAATGCACCTAAAGGCTATAGTGTAGAACAAGTAGAAAAAGTATACGAGCGTTTATATCGTGGCGGTGCTAAAGGTGGTACTGTCTATGTAGATGGTTCCCGCGACTCTCAGGTACTGACACTTAAAGCGGAAGAAAATACAAATGAGCAGTTATCGATGTTTGATGACAAACCAAAGCAGCATGTGGTTCTAGTCGATACCATCAGTGACCTTCGTTCAACAGACGTAACAATTGGATCTGAAGTCGGAAACACCTGTCCTGTTTGTCGTAAAGGAAAGGTGAAAGAAATTGGCGGCTGTAATACATGTACAAACTGTAATGCACAATTAAAATGTGGATTATAAAATAGTGTTTCTTAAAAGGATTGTGGATTTACAATAAAATTTGATTTTTACAATAAAGTTCGATGATTTAACACAAATAGAGCCAGTAGCAGTCGCTGCTGGCTTTTTGTTTTGCAATGAATTATAAATGTCACCTTGTGAATCTCTCTCAGATGATGCTTTGAATTATACGTAAGTTTTTGATTAGCAGGATTTTCGTCATTTGTGTAGAAAATATATATTTTGTAAAATCAGGAAAATTGTGTAAAAAACACAATAAAACGGAAAGTATATTTTTAAGAGAGAGGACGGCTTTTTATGAATAAAATTATTATAGGACCATTGTTTTGTATTTTTGCAACTATTTTATTAATTAGTGTATTTCCAAAAACAAGTTCGGCTAACTACTTTGAGCCCTCAGAACTAAGAGAAAGTATTAAGTATCGAGAAGAGATGGGGTTAGATACTAATGTTGATTACATTAAAGAAATAATCAACAAAAAAGAAAATAAAAAATCAAAAGAAGTACATGGTGTTTGGTTATCGAATGAGGAGTTTAATGAAATTGAAAACCGAATAAAATTACAAAAAGAAAATGTGCCTATTATAAAAGAGTATTTAACAAATAGTCTTGGTTCGGAAATCTTTGGGGGAATGTATATCAATCAATCAGAAGGAGGTAGGGTTTATATAGGTGTAACGAAAAATATTAATGAATTAAAAGATGAAATTATTGACCATGTTTACTCTTTATATCCAGATAAAAGTAAGATAAAATTTATAAGAGTAACTAAAACAGAAAAACAATTAGATACTCTTCATGAGAAAATTTGGCTAGAAAAGGATAAATTAATAAACCAAGATATAGAAATCCTAACCTTATCAACAAATTTCCCCAATCAAACTGTAGATATAGCTGTAAAATCAATTACACCTGTGGTGAAAACTAAACTAACAGAACTTTATGGTGAGAATATTAATATCTTCGAGGGTTCCCCGGCTATAAAGGAAGCAAGAAGTACTTACACCAGGCCTTTAATTGGAGGACTAGAGATTTATAACTCTGATGTAGGTTGGTGTAGTGGAGGCTTCACTGCTGCAATTAATGGTTATTGGCATTATATAACGGCAGCACACTGTGGTAAGTCTACGGGATCATATATGCAAGGAGGATACGTTTTTGGAACCATAAGTAAATACAAATTAACCGGAAATATAGATGCGGTAGCAATATATTTACCTACTCAAAGCCATGGTAGTAACGGAGTCTATGGTTCTTCTAATCTTACAAGTTATACTAAAAATGCAAGTGAGTCTGTTGGAGATTACGTTTGCAAATCAGGTCGAACCACCGGAAACACTTGTGGAACAATCAAATCAACAAATTATTCAGTTTCCTCTTGGAATAATACAGACTTAACCGCTACTAGTTACACCTCAGATGCTGGGGATAGTGGCGCAACTGTTTATAATTCTAGTACGTTAAAGGGTATTCATACTGGATCATCTAATGGGTTATGCGCTTTATTCTCAAGTCGAAAACATAATGAATAACTTTAGTGCCTATCCAAAGTTATACTGAGGAGTGTTTTTTTGAAACCAATTATCTGGTTATTCACTTTTGTTCTATCAATCTTTTTGTTAACCGCCTGTGGTCAATCTAAATCAGAAATAACTGCACGGGTAATGGAAACCAGTAAAAACCAAATTCAAATCGACGTAACTGATATTTTTTCAAAAGCCTCAGAAGGAAAGGACTTAGGAATTTTTCTGAATGTTATTGTTGATAAAGATACAGTAATCAAAAATTCCTCTGGAGAAGCAATAAATCTTGATACTATCTCAAAAGGGGATACTGTGACAGTAAAATTTATTAATCCTCTTTCAACTTCTGATATAAAGAGCCTTGAAACACCGGCTGAAGCAAAAGAAATTATTCTTGAGAAACGAAAAAAACAGTAAACATTATGTAAATAAGACAAACAGTAAAATTTAATGCAAAGTTGCTATTAGAGGAAATTCATGATTTAAAAATAAGTACACAACAACTGCATCAATAAAGGGAAGCACCCTAGTCAGAGAGACCGACTGTGTTCGGTCACTTTGTCTTGGGTGCTTTAGTTGAAGAGCGGATTACAGATAATTATCAATCTTTATTGTAAAAATTGTATAATACTTCACAAATAAAGAACTCGTTTTGATCAATCTTTTTTCAAAACGGGTTCTTATTAAGTTACCTAAGACGTGGGTTTGTAAGATGTTTTTAATCAAACTTTATTTTAAAGCTAAAACGATGGAAAGCTACTTTCCATCCTTTTTATGCGATAAAATTATAGTAGAATAACTTTGTAATCCAATTGTAACATTCCTGTGAAGTCATTGTTATTAATTCCTTGTATAGTATGAGTATCAAAAACATCACTCCAAGGAGGATTACATTTTGCTAAAAAAATTAATCTCAGTTCTTGCGATTACAATTGGACTTAGCTCTGTGTTTGCTACTACGGGTGATAAAGCAGAAGCGGCATACTATCATACTAAAGCAATTTCAGTGGCCAAGGCTAACCTTGGTGTTCCATATAGATGGGGTGGAATCACTCCAAGTGGTTTTGACTGTTCAGGTCTAGTGAAATATTCCTTCGCAAAAGCAGGAAAAGTCTTACCTAGAACGGCAGCAGATATGTTTTACACAAAAGGGTACCGAGTAAGCTATCTACAGCCTGGAGATTTATTGTTCTATGCACCAACAAAAGCAAGCAGACCAACACATGTTGCAATGTATCTTGGAGCAGGGAAAATGATTATGGCTTCATCATCAAAGGGTGTTATTGTTACGTATACAAGTAATACCTATTGGAAGCCAAAATATATCGGAGCAAAACGTATCTAAACTATAAAAAAACCTCAAGAGTACCGGCATTAGTCGGTACTCTTTTTTCTCTTTTAATAAAGAAGAATGGAAATAATTGTTCCATTTAGAAACCCTTAAACTTTTCTCCAATAGCGAATACTACATGAAAAGCAACTGAGAAAAGAGGGATACCATGGAACCATTTATACCACAGTTAGTGTACATTGAACCAAAGGCATTAGAATATCCACTAGGCAGAGAATTAAAAGAAAAGTTTACAAAAATGGGATTGGAGATACGAGAAACCACTTCACACAATCAGGTAAGAGGCATACCAGGAGATAACGAGTTACAGCAATATAGAAACGCAAAATCCACACTTGTGGTAGGAATCAGAAGAACTCTTAAATTCGACACATCAAAACCCTCTGCTGAATATGCCATCCCACTTGCGACAGGATGTATGGGGCATTGTCATTATTGTTATTTACAAACAACGCTAGGAAGTAAGCCATACATTCGGACATATGTGAATTTAGAGGAAATTTTTGATCAAGCACAAAAGTATATGGATGAACGAAAACCTGAAATTACCCGATTTGAAGCAGCATGTACTTCAGATATTGTGGGCTTAGATCACCTAACCCATTCTCTTAAGAAAACCATTGAATTTATTGGGCAATCCGAGTTCGGAGAGCTGCGCTTTGTGACAAAGTTTCATCACGTAGATCATCTATTAGACGCAAAACATAATGGAAGAACCCGTTTTCGATTTAGTGTAAATTCACGCTATGTGATCAAAAATTTCGAACCGGGTACATCCTCATTTGAAGACCGGCTTAAAGCTGCAAGGAAGGTTGCAAATGCTGGATATCCGTTAGGTTTTATTGTAGCGCCAATATACTTGCATGAAGATTGGAAAGAAGGGTATCGTGAGCTATTCGAAAGATTAAGTAATGAATTAGCAGGACTAGAAATTCCTAATCTAACGTTTGAGCTCATTCAGCACAGATTTACTAAACCGGCTAAAAATGTAATAGCTAAACGATACCCAAAAACGAAGCTCGAAATGGATGAAGGGAAGAGGAAATACAAATGGGGCCGATATGGGATTGGCAAATATGTTTATCCAGATGAAGCGGCAAAAGATTTAGAAGGCACTATCCGTCAGTATGTAGCAGAATTCTTCCCTAACGCAGAAGTCCAATATTTCACTTAAAAAATTTTGTTCTTGTCCGCCGTACTATTTCTTCTTGTTCGCGCTTAAAGATGTAACAATGAGTTCATCTTTAGGAGTGGCTGCCATGAAAATAGACGGCGTTTTTTCTGGAGGGGGCATAAAAGGGTTTGCACTCATTGGAGCCTACGAAGAAATTGAAAGTAGAGGACTGCAGTTTGTTAGAGTAGCGGGTACAAGTGCAGGGTCCATAGTTGCAGCCTTAATCGCTGCTGGCTACACGAGTAAAGAGCTATATCAATTAATGGATGAACTTGATTTAACACAATTACTTGATCCTCGAAAATTAGTTATTCCTTTTCCTTTTGCCAAATGGTTATTAGTTTATTGGAAGCTTGGTCTTTATAAAGGAAATGAGTTAGAAAAATGGTTGAAAGAGAAGCTTGAAGCAAAAGGGCTAAGAACTTTTTCGGACCTGCCACCGGATTCACTAAGAGTAATAGCATCAGATCTTTCAAATGGGCAAATGGTGGTCCTTCCAGATGATTTGCAAAAATACGGTATATCTCCAGGTTCCTTTTCCATTGCAAAAGCGATTAGAATGAGCTGCAGTGTCCCTTATTTTTTTGAACCAGTCCGTTTACGATCGATGGATGGGGTAAACATCTTAGTAGATGGGGGAGTACTAAGTAATTTTCCGATGTGGCTTTTCGATCAGGAAAATGTTCAAAAGATGAGGCCGGTGCTCGGTATAAAGTTGAGTGTTAGCGATTATGAGCACGAGAAGCATATAATTAAAAATGGGATTCAGTTATTTGGAGCGTTATTTGAAACGATGAAGGATGCCCATGATTCAAGATATATCTCTAAAAAACATGTGAAAAATATTATCTTTATTCCTGCTGAAGGGGTTTTTCTCACAGAGTTTCATTTAACAGAGGAAAAAAAGCGGAAATTAATTGATGTTGGTAAGGAGCATGCAAAGAACTTTTTGGATAAGTGGTGCTATTAATACTACAAAAAAAATCGAGTGTCTAAAAGGACGCTCGATTTTTCTTTTTTCCCTTTTTGCCATCGATGACGGTTAAATGAGCAGGAGATTTCTTTTTTGTCTTGTTGCTTTTCTTTAATGTTGTTAATGTCCCAAGAGAGGAGGTCTTCATATTGGAATCTCCACTCTTTTGCTGCAATCGCTTTTTTGACTTTTTAGCTGCTTTAAGAAATGCCCGCTGCTCTTTTTTCTGAGGGCTCGACGTTGAAAATTTACGAACAAGAAAATAGATACCTAAACCGATCAGTGCGATGATAGCAATTCTCTGAATGAAACCGGCAGGATTATCTGTAAATGAACCATAAAGACCAAGCAAAGCTAGAATGATAAGTCCACCAATAACATAATATGATGTCCGATTTTTCAAGAAAGCCACCTCCCTAAGAGCATCTTAAGCATTTTTCCCCTCTTTTAAACACTATAGAATAAAAGATTTAGACAATTTCCTCACTTTTCATATCATATTCAGTTTCCCGTTCCTTTTTTAATAATTCTTTAAAGGAAAGGATTGCAACTTCTACCTGGTCATTGTTTGGTTCTTTTGTTGTTAACAGCTGCAGCCAAAGACCTGGAAGACCTAAATATTTTAATACAGGAATATTTCTTAATTTATTTGTAATTTGTAAGACCTCAAATGCAATACCTAATACAACGGGTATTAAAAGAATACGATCGACAACCCGTAGCCAAAGCGGAGTAGTTGGTACAAGCATGTAGACAAAAACACCTACAACAACTGTAAAAAGAATGAAGCTGCTTCCACATCGGTAGTGAAGGCGGGAGTGTGCCTGAACATTTTCAACCGTTAATTCTACACCTGCTTCGAAGGTATTAATTACTTTATGCTCTGCACCATGATATTGAAACACTCTCTTAATAAGAGGGGTAAGTGAGACGAAATATATATAACAAAGGAGCAGTACAAGTTTAAAAAATCCTTCTACTAATACTTGGGCAAAGTCGGATGGAAAAATAGGCTTAGTTAATACAGCTAAAAATACAGGGATTAATGTGAAAGCAAACTTTCCAAATAAAAATGAGAGGACCCCAATAACTGCTACCCCTAGGTACATAGATAACTTAGAGACTTCTTTTTCCTTAATTGTCGCATCATCCTTCGGATCTACATCAAACCTTTCTGAGGAAAAGTTTAAGTGCTTTGACCCATTTGCACTAGCTTCAATAATCGCAATAATTCCACGAATAAATGGAATCTTTTTTAAATTGGTAAGGTAAGGGTTTTCCTTACGAGGTAAATGAAAGTATTCTACAGAACGGTCTTTCCTGCGAATGGCAGTAACATAATGATGTTTACCACCAAACATAACTCCTTCCACGACCGCTTGGCCGCCATATACCGGTTTTTGAGATTTAGACATGGTTATTTACACCAACCTATAACATAGTTGCACAATAACAGAAAAGTTAAATCTGTTTGTACTTAAATGTATTCTACTAGAAAAATGAAAAAACCTCTAGGAATGATATTATTTTTCAAATTAAAAACCATAAAAATTATTTTCATGCAAAGATTAGAATTCTAAGGGCATAATAATGAAGGAATTTCAGCTTTCTTTAATTAAGGAATATGAACAGGAAAGTAAATTGATGAAAATAGTATTCTAATTAACAAAAATTGTACGGGGGTTATAACGATGGTAAAAGAATTAAAGAAATCAGATTATCCAAAACCCATGTCTTTTGTCGCATTGGTCTTTTGGACAGGGTTATTTGGTGGGGTTTTTTGGGGAACGATTGGTTATATCAGTTACTTTTTTAATTTTACAGAAGTTGCCCCTAATGCCTTACTGGAACCATGGACGTTGGGAGATTGGAAAAAAGGATGGATTGGTGCAGTTGTTTCCATAATTCTCATGGGAATATTATCCGTTGTTGTAGCTTATATTTATTATTTTACCCTTAGAAAATGGAAGGGAATCTGGTTTGGATGGGGATATGGGATTATATTATTTTTAGTAGTGTTTGTTGTGCTGAATCCACTCATTCCGAGTATTAAACCCTTTTTTGAGTTAAGTCGAAATACAATTATTACTTCTATCTGTTTATACAGCATTTATGGAATCTTTATTGGCTATTCCATAAATTATGAGTATGAACTTAATAAAGTTCAAGAGAAAGAGGCCACAACGTAAGTTTCGATTAGTCGGATTCGGTTGGTTGTGATAAAATATTTTTGTCCTCATTGAAAAAAGGAGAGTGGAGAGCAATGGAAAAGATAGAAAAACTTAGATCAAATTTTTCATCAAACGGTATTGATGGGATGTTAATCACAAGCCCATTTAATCGACGCTACATATCTAATTTTACAGGTTCGTCTGGTGTGGTATTAATTAGTGCAGAAAAAGCTTTATTTATTACAGATTTCCGCTATATTGAACAAGCATCAAAACAATGCGAAGGTTTTGAAATCATTAAATTTTCTGGTTCCATTCCAGAGGAAGTAGCACAGCAGGCAAAGAAATTAGGTATCCAAAAGCTTGGATTTGAAGAGGATTTTCTAACCTACTCTTCCTTTAATGTATATGATAAAGAAATCGAAGCTGAACTTGTCCCGATTTCTGGTGTAATTGAAAAGTTACGCTTGATTAAGACTGATGCAGAGATTAAGATATTAAAGGTAGCAGCAGATATTGCTGATGCGGCTTTTAAACATATTTTAGATTTCATTCGTCCTGGAAAAACTGAATTAGAGGTATCGAATGAACTAGAGTTCTTTATGAGAAGAGCTGGTGCTACTTCATCTTCCTTTGACACAATCGTTGCTTCAGGGCACCGATCAGCACTTCCACATGGTGTTGCAAGTGACAAAGTAATTGAGACGGGAGATTTTGTTACACTAGACTATGGTGCGTATTACAATGGATATGTTTCTGATATTACGAGAACTATTGCTGTTGGGGAGCCAGATGCGAAGCTAAAAGAGATTTATGATATTGTTTTTGAAGCGCAGGCTCGTGGTATGGCTGGAATAAAGCCTGGCATGACCGGTAAGGAAGCAGATGCACTAACAAGAGACTACATAACAGAAAAAGGTTATGGGGAATATTTTGGTCATTCAACTGGGCACGGAATTGGTCTTGAAGTTCACGAAGGACCTGGACTTTCTGTGAAGTCAGATATCATTTTAGAACCAGGAATGGTTGTCACCTGTGAACCGGGGATTTATATCCCAGGCCTTGGCGGTGTTCGCATAGAAGATGATACTATAATTACGGATAGCCATAATGAGTCTCTTACTCATTCGACAAAAGAACTAATCATATTGTAATGAATTTAGGAGGAACAAATCATGATTTCTGTTAACGATTTTAAAACAGGTTTAACCATTGAAGTAGATAACGGTATTTGGAGAGTATTGGATTTCCAACACGTTAAGCCAGGAAAAGGAGCGGCTTTTGTTCGTTCTAAGCTTCGTAACCTACGTAATGGTGCAATTCAAGAAAAAACATTCCGTGCTGGTGAAAAGGTAGAAAAAGCTCAAATCGATAATCGTAAAATGCAATATCTATATGCTAGCGGTGACCAACACGTATTTATGGATATGGAGTCTTATGAGCAAGTTGAACTTCCAGCTAACAATATTGAATATGAATTGAAGTTCCTAAAAGAAAACATGGAAGTTCACATTATGATGTATGGTCATGAGACACTTGGAGTGGAATTGCCAAACACAGTTGAGCTAGAAGTTACAGAAACTGAGCCAGGAATCAAGGGTGATACAGCTTCTGGCGGTACAAAACCTGCAACTTTAGAAACTGGACTTATTGTTCAAGTACCTTTCTTTATTAACCAAGGTGACCGACTAATCATCAATACAACTGAAGCATCATACGTTTCAAGAGCATAATCTCTAAAAAAACCTTAATCCAAACGGATTAAGGTTTTTTTATTAAGTAGCATTAAATAATCTTTAACAATTTCTCCATAGTTTCTGCTAAGTTTCTGCACATTTATTCCTTACATTAATGGTGAAGACAAAATAAAGGAGTAGATGAACATGAACATGACACACTATATGGGTTTACTAGCAGACAATCAGCCTTGGAATTTAATTATTTTTATGGCTATACCAGTTATATGTGCAGAGACCATCGCAATCACAGAACTGGGTATCCTATTTACTAGAAATTTAACAGGCTCCCTAAGAAAAGTAAATAAAGTAGTTAGTATTTTTGCAGGTCTATACTTTACAGGGATATTCCTCTATTTAATGAAGACTGCTTTCATTCCACTAACAGTTAATGGGGAATGGAAAGGGTGGATTGATGTAATTGCTGTTACCTTTTATCTGCTTGGAATTGTTCCGTTGCTTGGAATGGCACTACTCGATATGGGGATTATCTACAAAAATAAAACAGATGAGCAAAAACTTAAAATCCATTCATTTTTTGTGGGCATGTTCCTAGTCGTTGCACACGTAGCAATGATCTTCGGAATGGTCGATCCGTCTATTGGTTCAAACAGCCATTCCGGACATGACATGATGAACATGTAACTTGAAAATCTTATTTTTACTTTTACTATCATAAAAACTTCACTAAATAGTAAGAAATTACATCCGTTCTACCATTTACATTTTGCTAAAATAAACTAGTAAATATATTCATGGAAGGGGTGAACTAAATTTGAAACGAATCACATCTTTTTTGTTCCTCTTCATTTTGATTGCGATCGTAGCAGCGGGTTGTAGTTCAAAAATGGAAGATGTTACCCTTGATAAAAAACATAAACCACTACCTGATTATGTATTGAATTCTTCAGAAAAGATTCAAGAGACCTATGTCTTGGCTGCAAAATATCCAGAGGTAGTATCACAAGTGCCTTGCTATTGTGGATGTTTTGCTCAGGATGGTCATAAAAGTAATCTAGATTGCTATATTGATGAATTAGGTCCAGATAATGCTGTTAAAGAATGGGATTCTATGAGTATATCGTGAGACGTCTGTATAGATATCGCCCGGGAGGCGATCGAAATGCATCTTGACAGTAAAAGTCCTAAGAAGATTTATCAATTGATTACTGAGAAATATAAAAATTTTGGGGAACCAACTCCAACACCTGAGCCAAAGTAAGGAGTAACCCATGAAAAAGATCTTAATAGGAAGTTACATTTTGATTATTATTGGAATTATTGTCTGCATAAATAATAGTCATTTATTTGACGGTAAAAGCTCCAAAGCGGTTATGGCGGGTGAAAAACTGTATAAAAAAAACTGTCTTGTTTGTCATGGGGAAACCGGTAAAGGAGAAGGGGCAAAAGCTGGGACAGCCATTAACAGTCAAAATTTTTTAAGCTCCGTTTCCGACAAAGATCTATATTATTACATTAAATATGGACGGGAAGGAACAGATATGCCGTCATATGGACCTAGATTATCAAATAAAGAGTTAAATAATCTAGTGGCTTTTATGAGAAACTGGCAAACAAAAGAGCTAAAGTTTGAGGTTCCAAAAACTATAGCCGGTGACCCGGAACGTGGTATGGTTCAATATAATTTATATTGCCTTAATTGCCATGGCGAAGCGGGGGCCGGAAAAATAAAAATGGGTACGGCTATAGCCAATCCCCAGTATTTAAGGTATACAAGTGATAAGCAAATATGGATTGCTACGGCGTTTGGCCGGGAAGAAACTCGAATGGGACCTTCATTAAAGGGACTCGATGGTGCTCGCCAACTTAAGAAACAGGATATTACGGATATCGTTACTTATATTCGTACCCTAGAAGAGAAATAAGTTTTTCAGTAAACCCTGAATCCTATCTGGATTCAGGGTTTTATTTTTGTAGAACAGTATCTACAGATTATGTAAATGTGAACATTTTGTGGTGGATTTATGACGAAATCGCAACGATTTATAGCGGTTAACAAAATGTTCAAGAGTGCTTCAACAACTAGGTATAGATAACGATTATATTTATTTCAAAGAGGACTATAGTGGAAAATAGTGTTACTTCGTGATAAGAATTCCACTTCAAGGAGGATAAATATGCCTAGGAAGAAATTATTAGCATTTTTCGTAATTGTATTATTTGTCTCTAGTTACATGATCCCAAAGGCAAGTGCGGAGACGGCATTTCAAGCTGAAAAATTCCCATTTAAAGAAATGCAAATTCAAGTAATGCCTGAGTTTGATTACCCTGAGGGCTGGTCAAGAGATATCCCTTCTCTATTAGTAGGGCAGTACGGAACGATTACAAATAATAGCGGTCAAGATTATGACGGAAATATTGAAATTCCTGTACCAGCAATGGATAAGGGGTTTGAAGCATATTTGGTAGCGGAGTTTCCTGAAGAAAATAAACCGGAAGTGCAGCGTCCATATGATGTAGATAAAGAAAAAGGAATCATTAGCTGGAAACCAGCAAAAGCAATTAAAAGTAATGAGACGTATAAATTTGTCATCGAATACTATACAAAATCAGTCGAGGTTAAAGATAAGAAAAGTTTTACATATGAATTGATACATAATGCCGATATCGAACTATTAGATGTAATTTTCTATGCACCTATGAATGCGAAGGAAATTACGCTTGAACCAAAAGCTGATAGTAATTCGAAGAGTGAGTACGGAGAAGAGCTCTATTACTATCAATATAAAAATATAAAGGCTGGAGATAACCGGAAATATTCTTTTTCATATAAGAAAAACGGAACAGAATCAACCATGGAGGCAATCAACAAACAACAGCCGCCAAATGATGAAAACCACAGTGGAATAACCGCAACAGAGCAAGTGAAAAATGGAGGAACAAGTGACAAAACACGTCCAATCATTAGTGCTGGAGGGGCTTCGATTATAGGGATAGCGATCATCATTGCGGGGCTATTTGTTTTTTTAGGATTAAAGGGAAATAATCAATCCTTTAAAGCGTCGAAGGGTTCGAAGACTACGAAACAACAACAAAAGAAATCACCTGACAAAAAAGCAGATAAGTCAAACTATGCTGACGAAAAGAAGGAATTACGCAAAAAGCTATTAACGGGAAAGATTGACCAAGAAATGTACGAGGAAGAAATGAAAAAACTTATCTAATGAGGTGAGAGGGAATGAAGAAAAATACAATGGTTATGCTCGGCGGGTTTGTTATTGCTGCAGCTATCATTTTCTTGTTAATGGCAGCCACACCTGGGTCAAGTGGAGTTGAATTGACAATGAAAGAACTGCTTGCTACCCAAGATCAACATAAAGATGATTTTGTTACCGTAGAAGGTCTCTTAATGGAAGATACCATTAAGTGGAACCCCGATAAAATTGAGCTTAAGTTTGATGTAAAAGACAATGACGGTAACGTTTTGCATGTTATTCACGAAGGACCCAAACCTGATAACTTTTCAGAAGGTGTGATAACGATTCTTCAGGGGGCTCCAACAAAAAAAGACACGTTTGAAGCAGAAACTGTAAAAACGAGATGTCCTTCTAAATACGAAGGAAAAGATATGAAGGATTATGACCCTGAAACACATAAAGAAAAGTTAGATCAACCAACGAAAGAAAAATAACAGGCTGACGTAAGAAGGTGACGAAATGTATTTATTTGCCAACGCAACAATTTATATAGGTTTAGCCATTGCCATTTTTACTCTCCTGATACTGACATTGGGGATTAGCACTAAAAATCAAAAGTTTGTAAATAGTGGTAAAGGTGGCGTTATTGCATTACTTGTTTGTTCTTCACTAGCTATGCTCTCTTTGTTCTACCTTTTAGCGACATCGCAGTTCCAATACGAATATGTGCACGATTATACAAGCAGTGAGCTTCCCATCATTTATAAGCTAACGGCTCTATGGGCAGGGAATGCGGGTTCATTGTTACTTTGGACATTTTTCTTAACGCTCTACACAGTAATGATCGTCTTTTCAAGAAAGCTGAAGGGTAATCCAATGGTGCCCTACATTTCAGCCATTCTTATGGCAAATGCCGTTTTCTTCTTCTTTATCCTTGGTTTCGTAGCAAAGCCATTCGTCTTATTAAATGAAATTCCTATCGAAGGTAAAGGCTTAAATCCCATGTTGCAGAACCCAGGAATGATTATTCACCCAGTTACACTATATTTGGGATATGTTGGCCTTGCTATACCATTCGCATTTGCAATGGCAGCATTAATTTTAAAGAATGTGGATGATTTCTGGATTAAAATGACTAGACGCTGGACGATTATTGCCTGGTTATTCTTAAGTCTTGGAAATATCTTTGGCGGACAATGGGCATACGTTGAGCTTGGTTGGGGCGGTTATTGGGCATGGGATCCCGTTGAAAATGCATCCTTCATGCCATGGTTAACGGCTACCGCTTTTCTTCATTCTGTGATGATCCAAGAACGGAAAAATATGTTAAAAGTATGGAATATCAGCTTAATCATTGTTTCCTATGCACTAACACTTTTCGGCACCTTCCTAGTACGAAGTGGAGTTTTGACATCTGTTCACGCATTTGCTAATTCAAATCTAGGATTATATTTCTTAATCTTTATGGGAATTGCAGTGATTCTTGCCCTTTATGTGTTAATGAGTCGTTACAACCTGTTAAAACGAAGTGCAGGAGAATTTAATTCTTTTGTTTCAAAAGAAAGTAGTTTCCTAGTTAATAACCTATTACTAGTCGGTGCAGCCTTTGCTGTATTCTGGGGAACCATTTTCCCATTAGTTTCAGAAGCAGTTCGCGGAACAAAGGTGACAGTGGGCCTACCATTCTTTAATAAAGTAGAGGCACCAATACTATTATCCATGATGTTTGTTATGGCTGTTTGTCCAATGCTTGCTTGGCAGCGTTCTACAGTAAAAAACCTTAGGAAAAACTTCTTCATTCCATCCATACTTGCTGTTGTTGGTATGATTTTAATGGTTGTTTTAGGGATCCAAAAGGCATGGGCTGTCATTGGATATGGGGTTATTATTCTATTACTTGTTACTCATTACTTAGAGTTTTATAGAGGTGTGAAAGCTAGGCGGAAGATGACGAAAGAAGCACCTCATGTTGCACTTTATAGATTAATGATACGTAATCGCCGCCGCTATGGAGGATATATTGTTCACCTTGGCATCGCATTCATTACGATGGGGATTATCGGTTCACAAAACTATGACTTAGAGACAATGAAAACAGTAGCATTAGGACAGTCTATTGAACTAAAAGATTATCGAATTAACTATGATCGTCTAGATCAGAAAAAAGAAGGTATCAACGATATTGTCTATGCAGATGTAACTGTATTTAGAAATGGTAAAAAGTTAGGAACCTTCCAACCAGAAAAAGTATTCTATGGCAACTGGGAACAGCCTTCTTCTGAGGTTGCTATTATTTCTTCAGTAAAAGAAGATCTATATATTGTGTTGAGTGCCTGGGAAGATGATGGAAAGGCTACTTTTGTTGTAAAAGTAAATCCAATGATGAATTGGTTATGGTTTGGTTCATTCATGATTGTCATTGGCGCACTATTCGCCATTTGGAATGGAAAATATCAAAATGTCACTCCAAGATACACAGGAGTACGTAGAGAGGTGTCTTAATATGAAAAACAAACTTTATATAGGGCTCCTCATCCTTGCGTTTATATTTCAGGGTTCATTCATACGAGTGGAAGCAAAAGAGATTGATTATAAATCAGCTGAGTTTAAAGCAGTAGCCCAGCAATTTGCCTGCACATGCGGTTGTGGACAGGATCATTATGAATGTGACCCTAATACATGCAGCCTCACAACAGAATTTAAGAAAGACTTGGTTGAGATGATGAATAAGGGCTGGGATAAAGATAAGATCCGTGAATATTATGTCAATATTTACGGTGAAGAAATCTTGACTTCACCGGAAAAAAGCGGTTTTAGTTTAACCGCTTGGCTCTTACCTTTTGTCGTGCTAGGAGCTGCAGCTGTCGCAGTTTATATAATCATTCGTAAATGGGTGAAGAGAAAAGGTATAGAAGAAACTGTATCTGTTTACGAGGACACAAAAGATGAAGTTGAAGGGGAAATTCTTTCTTCCATGATCGATGAAGAACGCAAAAAGTATCTTTAGGATGTGAACGAAAATGCAGGATATCTCAATCATTTCGATGATTTTTACGGCCATATTGGCGCTAACTTGTCTATTTTTAATTTTGTCACCATTATTTAAGTGGGATGTATATTTACATGCTAGTACGAAAACTCAAGATTTGAATACTACTAAGGAAGCACTCCTAACTACTCTTAATGAAATAGAATTTGAATATAAGATGGATAAAATATCACATGCAGATTATAAGGCACTGAAAAAACAATACGAAACAGAAGTAGCCCATATTATGAAAGAAGAGGAACAATTGGTTGATCATAGTGTCGATGCTGACTTAATGGCAGAAGTGGAAAAAGAAATCGAGGTACAAATGCAAAGCTATAAAAATAAAAAGGGGGAAGGAAAGTGATCAAGAAAATCACAGTCTTCTTCCTTGGATTAATGGTGCTGCTTCCGTTTCATGGTTCTGCAGCATCAGATTCAAAGATTACTATTGATATGCACTATATTGTCGTGAGTCCAGCAGAAGATGGTTCCACTAATATGATGAATATGGTGAACTATTCTAATACATCTGGTGAGGAATATAAAGGGGATGGAAAAGGGGAGGCCGTGTTACAGGTTACCATTCCTACTGGAGCAAAAGATCTGAATTTTTTAGATAATAAAATTGCTTTTAAAGAAATCGACAATGGTTTTATTACTACGACACCAGTTCCAGCAAATCAAACAATGGTTCTTCCTTATAGCTACAGAATGCCGAAAGGAGAAGAAATCAATTTAACTTTTGACTATCCAGTTCAAATGATGCAAATTCTTGTCCCAGAAGGTATGGGTAGTATTGATGTGAAGGGTATGGAGGCAACCAGTCAAGGATTGTTTAAGTTTGATGACCAAAATTATTTCGGCTATAGCATAGAAGGTATTAAAGCAAACCAAACGTTCACAATGGTGTACAACAAAGATGTTCAGCCTCCATCAGATACAAAGGCTAAGAGTCAAAATGCAAGTGAAAATACAAGCAATAGTTCAGTCACACACACTGCACCTGCTTTTCATAATCCAGGTCATTTAAGGATGTGGGCACAATCGCCATTACATCGTTTTAATCCACACGTCTTTCTAATTATTATTGGTGCTATTTTGATTGCGGGCATTTCTTACTATGCTTACTTTAGAAGAAAAGCGAGATTAGAAGAAGAAAGACTAGGTGCTGATAAAGAAGAAAAAGCCTTTAAGCAGCTAATGGCTAAGCAGAAGGCTATTCTAGATAAGATTATCGAGTTAGAAGAAACCTTTGGTGATGGAAAGCTATCAGAGAACGACTATCACGCAAAGCTTGCTGCTTATAAACAGCATCTAGTACAAGTGAAATTAAGTTTACGTAACTATGTTGAATAGCAGCTGGAATGGGAGGGACCGCAATTGATTGACATAAAGAAGCTAACGAAGCAAGCTGACAATAAACTGATCTTACGTGGGATAGACCTCTCGATAAAAAAAGGTGAAACAGTTGCCATACTAGGACCTAACGGTGCTGGTAAAAGTACGCTTTTAAAGGTGCTGGCAACATTAATAAAACCAACATCTGGATTGGTTAAAATAAATGGTTCAGATCTCAAAAAGGACCATATCGAGATAAAAAAAATATTGGGTTATTTACCCCATTCCAGTCTGTTATACGACCATTATTCTCCACTTGAAAATTTAGTTTTCTTTGGGAATATTTACGGAGTTAAGAATGTGGAGGAGAAAGCCATTCAACTGGTTAAAGAAGTAGGATTATCCTTCTTTTTGAATGAGCCGGTTAAGAACTTTTCCCGAGGAATGTTACAAAGGATTGCCATTGCACGAGCCATTGTACATGACCCAGAAGTTCTTCTGTTAGATGAACCGCACACAGGGTTAGATCAAGGTGCTATATCAATTCTTAATAATGTAATCCTTTCAATGAAGGATAGAGGTGCGACCACATTAATGGTTACGCATGATTTTAAACAAGCAGCCGAGATTTGCGATCGGATTATCATTATTAAAAATGGGAAAATCGTCGATGACTTTAATATGGAGAGACATAATTTAGGGTACGTTTCCGAAAAATACGAGCTTCAAGTGGAGGGAGTCTCATGAACTTATTTCGTACAGCCCTCTTACTAGCAAAAAAAGATTTGTACTCCGAATTAAAAACAAAGCAAATTCTAGTAACGCAAATAATATTTGCGGGACTTGTGATTGTCGTTTTCAGCTTTGCCTTTGATCCTGCTAATAATACAACAAAGGCTGTCATCCCTGGGGTGGTTTGGGTCATTATCGTATTTGCCGGCATTTTAGGACTTAACCGGTCCTTTATCTCGGAGCAGCGAAATGATACGATTCAAGGATTATTTGTTGCACCGATGGAGGCAGCAAGTATTTATTTAGGAAAGTTTCTTGCAAATTTCACCATGATCCTTGTGGTTGAACTTGTTTCGATACCGTTTCTATTTTTATTATTTGATTTTAAATTCTTTGGAAGTATTCCATATTTCATTTTAGTAGTTTTCCTAGGAAGCTTCGGATTTATAGCAATCGGCACGTTCTTGGCTGCGCTTTCTGCCAATTCAAAAAGTAGTGAAATGCTGCTGCCGTTACTTTTATTCCCAATTACCACACCAATATTAATTGGTGTGGTTCAAGCAACCCGAATTATCTTAACGAATATGGAGAAGTTTTCAAGTGCTGTAGCGTGGATCCAATTGGTTACCGCGTATGATGTGATATTCTTTGTGATTTGTATATTATTAATCGATTATGTTCTGGAGGTTTAAATGATGAGTATGAATCTCGAACGAGAGAAAGCGATACTTCCTAAGACTCAGTTGGCTGATACTAAAAAACTTAATGTATCCCGTATTTTGTTTGTCGGCACAGTGATTTCCATATTAGTTTCCCTATATTTTATCTTTATTTTTGCAGCAGAAGAAACAACCATGCATGCAGCTCAAAAAATCTTTTATTTTCATGTAAGTTCAGCGTGGCTAGCCTTTATGGCGTTTTTTGTGACATTCGTGTTCAGTATTTTGTTTTTAATCAAGCGGAAAAGAATTTTTGATACCTACGCCTATGTTTCAGCAGAGATTGGTGTTGTTTTCACCATTATTGTATTGACAACAGGACCTATTTGGGCAAGATCAGCCTGGAACACTTGGTGGGTGTGGGAACCAAGATTAATTACAACCTTAATCCTATTTTTTATCTATATTGCCTACATTATGATTCGACAAATGGATGGAGTGTGGGATAAAAAAGCACGATTAGCATCTGTATTTGGAATTATAGGGTTCGCCGATGTTCCAATTGTATTCTTTGCTATTCGCTGGTGGCAAACGAAATTTCACCCAATTGTTTTTGGTGAGGGGCCTTCCCAAAAAGGCGGCGGAATTGAGGATAGTATGCTTGTAGCGTTACTTATCACAATTACTGCTTTCACTATTTTTTATGCCTACCTTCTTCATAAAGGTGTTTCTTTTGAAAATATGAAAATTAAAGTTGAACGTTATAAAGAAAAATTAAGAGAACAATTAGAAAACTAGGAGGAATCTAAAATGAACTATGAATATATGTTGGGTGCCTATTCCGTAGCATGGGTTGTCATTTTTGCCTATATGGCAATTGTAGGTAAAAGACATACAAAGCTAAAGAAGGAAATTGAGTTCTTAAAACAACTAGAAAAATAAGCAAGGGGAGCAGGAGGAAATAAGATGAACAAACGAGTCATCAAATTGCTCGTCATGATTCTAATTATCGGGATGTTTGCTTTCTTTGCTTATAGTCTGGTAACAAAAGGGAAGCACACCGATGTAGGCGATAAGGCATATAATTTTGAACTTCCAAACCTAAATGGAAGTAACACTAACCTCTCAGATTATAAGGGGGAAATAGTCATCCTAAATTATTTTGCAAGTTGGTGTGCTCCATGTAAAGACGAATTTCCGGAGTTAGAGGCTTTCCAAAAGGATTATGGTGATCAATATAATCTGTTGATGATTAATCGTGGAGAGACAAAAGATAAAATTAATAAGGTAACAGAAAACAATAAGGCTGGTATGAATTATTTGTTTGATTATAATGCTAAAGTGTCAAAATTGTATAATGTGACCGGGCAACCTGAAACGTTTGTCATTGATAAACAGGGAGTCATAAGAGAGCACTTTAACGGACCAGTGACAGAAATGCAGCTGTATAATTGGGCAAAGAAATATAATAAATAAAAGGAGGATTGACCCATCAACTCGATGGTGTCATCCTCCTTTTTTATATACGTACATATTGGAATTCTGCATAAATATTCGCTTTAATTTTTATTTGTCCTGGTTCCAATTGTGTAGTACTCATAGCTTTAATCATTGCTTCTGGCTGATAAGAAAAGGGCTGGTTGGGACTACTGCTGCCTTCTATAAGTAAACTGGGCGTTGGTATTAGATTCACATTGATGGAGTCGGCGATTGTTTTTGCTTTACTGATCGCATTATTTACTGCTAGGACTAAGGCGCGTTGATAATAAGGCTCCTTATTCTTTACGGTAAATTGAATATTTGAAACATAATTGCCCCCGTTCTGTACTGCAGTATCTACTACTTTCCCTATCATTGTTAAATCCTCTATTTTCACTTGTAAAATATGAGTTACTTTATAGCCTCTAAATAATTGCTTACCCTGCTCATAATCGTATTCTGGTTCCATTCTGTAATCGAATGTTTGTATCTGGGTTTGTGGAATTCCGAGTTTCACTAAAGATTGAATGACATCTGTACTTTGAATTGCATTTTGCTGTTGTGTTAGTACTAGTTCCTTGCCCTCCGAAATAATCCCTAAGTTAATTGAAGCTAAATCTGGCTGAACAGCCAATTCTCCCTCCCCAGTAACTTTTATTAAATGTCCTTTATGTTGTGCCTTACTGCGGTTTTCCTGATGAAAATGGTACATATCGCTTTTCTCCTTAATGCTAGGATTTTCTATAAAATACTCCACCATCATTTGAAATGTTCCATTATCAAGACAACTATTCTTTTAATCTGATTGAACCGTTTCTAGTAAATTAAAAAAAAATAGAAGGAAATGACAGATTTGCAAGTCATAATGTGTCCAAGCAGGCATACATTTTAAATAATGAGAAGGCAAATCAAGGAGGAAGCACTCATGGAAACAATCCTACATTTTTTACCTAAAAATATAGCAGATTTAATCAGCCAAATCCCTCCTGATCAAAAAGATGACCTAGAAGAAATACGTATTCGTATTAACCGACCCATTGAAATAACGTTAAAGGGAGCACCCAGATTTCTTTCTTATATTATTCAGCCTGAAGATGCCTTTCACCTCATGAATAAGATAAGTCATTTTTCTATTTATACGCTTGAAGAAGAACTTAAACGCGGTTATATAACCGTTTCTGGAGGACACCGTATAGGGTTAGCTGGGAAAGTAATTCTTGAAGAAGGAAAGGTAAAAGCAATTAGGGATATCGCTTCTTTTAACATAAGGATTGCAAGAGAAAAGGTAGGGATTGCTGAATCAATTGTTCCCTTTCTGTTTCAAGGCAGTTGGATGCATTCCATGATTATCGGGCCACCTCAAACAGGGAAAACCACCATGTTAAGGGATTTAGCAAGAATTATATCCTCAGGGGATCAATTAAACCACATAGCAGCTTCTAAGGTTGGAATTGTTGATGAACGCAGCGAAATAGCTGGTTGTGTAAATGGAGTGCCACAATTAACTTTTGGTCATCGATTGGATGTACTAGATGCCTGTCCAAAGGCAGAAGGAATGATGATGATGATCCGGTCGATGAGTCCAGATGTATTAATTGTCGATGAAATTGGTCGTAAAGAGGATGCTGAAGCCATTCAGGAAGCTATACATGCGGGGATTAGATTGATCATGACCACGCACGGGACGAGCTTAGAAGAAATCCGAAAACGTCCATCATTAAGAGACATTATTGATCAAGGTATATTTCAACGTTTTATCGTTCTAAGCAGAGCATCAGGACCTGGTACGATTACCCATATTTTAGATTCCACCGGTAAAGAATTGACCCAAAAAGTGAAGGTGACATAAATGATAAAGCTATTGGGAGCTATTATCATTATTGTTGCCACAACTTGGACAGGATTTGAAGCTGCAAGGCATTTTAGTGAACGCCCGAGACAGCTTAGAGCATTGAGGTCAGCCCTCCAATCACTCGAAGCAGAAATAATGTACGGTCACACACCATTGCATGAAGCATCTAGACGATTAGCTGAACAATTATCAAATCCACTTGCCTCCTTTTTTGAATCTTTTGCAAGGAAACTTACAGACACTGAAACAACTGTTAAAGAGGCTTGGGAAACAAGTTTAAAAGAGGTTTGGAAGGCCACAGCCTTAAAACAGGGAGAATTTGAAATTATGAAGCAGTTTGGGGAAACCCTTGGTCGTCATGATCGCTTTTCCCAACAAAAACATATTATGCTAACTCTTTCTCATTTGGAAAGAGAGGAAGCGGATGCCATCGACCGTCAAGCAAAATATGAAAAAATGGTAAAGAGCCTAGGATTTTTGTCGGGATTATTGCTAATTATTTTATTATTTTAGGGGGAAAAGCAATGGGTTTAGAAGTGGATATTATTTTTAAAATTGCAGGAGTAGGTATTGTGGTTGCGTTCTTGCACACCGTTCTAGATCAGGTGGGCAAAAAAGAGTATGCACAATGGGTTACCTTGTTTGGTTTTATTTACATCTTATTCCAAGTCGCTTCCATCGTAGATGACCTGTTCCAGAAAATTAAATCGGTTTTCTTATTTCAATAGAGAGGGGGGCTTTGCTATTGAAATCATTAAAATTGTAGGCGTTGCACTCATTGCTACCTTTTTAGCTCTCATTATTAAGGAGCAAAAGCCAAATTTTGCATTTCTTTTAATTGTGTTTGTAGGTTGTGTTATCTTTCTTTTTCTAGTTGATAAAATTTATGAAATTATTCATATGCTACAAAAATTAGCAGTAAACGCACATGTAAACCTAGTCTATGTTGAAACAATACTCAAAATCATAGGTATTGCATATATTGCAGAATTTGCTACCCAGATAACTAAGGATGCGGGGCAAGGGTCAATCGCCTCTAAGATTGAATTAGCAGGAAAAGTAATTATACTCGCAATGGCGATTCCGATATTAACCGTATTAATTGAAACCATAATTAAATTAATTCCGAGCTAATCACAGTCCTTTAATGAGGTGTTAATAAAATGAAGCAGCGGCTGCAGATTATCCCTATTATCATTCTTGTATTCTTTTTTTCGCTCATTCCAAATGTCCATGCAGCAGAGGAAACGAAAACAACTGCTTCCTCGCTATCTCCACAGGAACTGGTTGATACACAACTAGAAACATTAGATTTAGAAGAGTTAAAGCAATTTTGGGAGGATATTACTGACAAGTATGGCGGCTTCTTGCCAGAGAGTCAGAAGGGGAGCTTATATGACTTTATTAAAGGAGATAAGAAATTTTCCTTTAAACAATGGGGCCAGGGGGTCTTAAAGTTTGCCTTTCATGAATTCGTGGCAAATGGAAAATTACTAGGATCGTTAATTATGTTAACCATCTTTAGTATGTTTCTTCAATCCATGCAGAATGCGTTTGAGAAAAGTGCAATCAGTAAGGTAGCCTATTCCATTGTTTATATGGTTCTTATCATCCTTGCGCTAAATAGTTTTCATATTGCGATCAACTACACAAATGAAGCGATTGGAACGATGACCTCCTTTATTTTGGCACTTGTTCCACTGCTATTAGCATTAATAGCTGCTTCAGGCGGTCTGGTTTCGGCGGCTTTCTTTCATCCAGTGATTTTGTTTCTTATGAATATGAGCGGTCTATTCATGCAATATATCATTCTTCCACTTCTTTTCTTAGCAACATTATTAAGTATTGTGAGCACGATGTCCGAACAATATAAGGTTTCACAACTAGCACAGTTATTAAGAAACTGGAGTATTGGACTGATGGGTCTTTTCTTAACCGTGTTTTTGGGTGTCATTTCCGTTCAAGGTGCTTCAGCAGCCGTAACAGATGGGGTAACCATTAGAACGGCCAAATTTGTTACTGGAAATTTCATTCCTGTCATTGGAAGAATGTTTACAGATGCAACAGATACAGTTGTAAGCGCCTCGGTCCTATTAAAAAATACGGTTGGGATTGCAGGGGTAGCTATTTTACTTATTATTGTTGCTTTTCCAGCGATAAAGATATTAATGATTGCCTTCATTTATAAGTTTGCTGCTGCCATTCTTCAACCGTTAGGCGGCGGACCTATCATTAAATGTTTAGATATTATCAGTAAAAGTGTGATTTATGTATTTGCTGCATTAGGGATTGTCTCACTAATGTTCTTTTTAAGTATAACAGTCATAATAGCGGCTGGAAATCTTACGATGATGATGAGATAGGGGGGATCAATAGTGGAATTCTTAACAGAGTGGGTAACGAATATCATTCTTTTTATTTTGTTAGCAACGGTTATTGATATGCTCTTACCTAATTCAGCTTTGCAAAAGTATACGAAGATGGTTACGGGCCTACTCTTAATAGCTATTATTCTAACCCCAATCTTTAAATTAATATCCAAAGATTTTGAAACAACACTTGCTTCTATCCCTTCGTACCAGACACCTGGTGAAAAAAATATGAAAAATTCGATAGATTTAAAGAAAAAAGAAATACAAGCTTCCCAACATGCATATATTTTAGAAGAAATGGCTGTCCAGCTAAAAAAGGACGTTAAGGAGGAGTTGATGGAACAATACGGATTGGAGATAGCAAAAGTTGATATAGCAATAAATGAAGAAAGTGACCAAGCATTCCCTGAAAACCTCCAAAAGGTTATGGTTCTTCTGAGACAACCTGAAAATGGCGTAAAGACAGTCGAAGCGATTAAACCAATAGAAATAAACACAGAAAAACCTCTTCCATCCAAAGGATCAACAGAAGAAACTGAAAAAATCGCCGCATTTCTATCGCAGAAATGGAATGTAACTAAAAAAACAGTAGAAGTTTCGATTGAAGGGGGGATTAAAAAGAAGAATGGATAACAATCAAGGACCATTTTCATGGCTTAAAAAAATTCTTAAATTAGATGAAAAGTCAGAGAAAAAACCAAATAAATACCAGTATTTGATTCTGGTCTTATGTATTGGAGCTGCGCTAATGCTTGTAGGGAATATTGTTCTGAAACCCAATACAAGCCCAGCTGAGGTTCCGGCGTCAACCAATACCCAGGTGGCAGCTGAGGATGTGCCTGCATTTGGATTGAAAAAAGGTTCAGGGAATAAGGCGATTGCTGAGTATGAAGAAAAATATGAGGATCAACTTAAAAAAGCACTGCAGGATATGTTAGGTGTCAATGATGTTACTGTTGTGGTGAATATTGATTCAACAGATAAAAAGGTTTTAGAAAAAAACAGAGTGACAAAATCGCAAACAACGGATGAAACCGATCGTGAAGGTGGACAACGAAAAGTGCAGGAATCATCGACGGATGAACAACTAGTAATTGTCCGAGACGGGGAAAATGAGGGTCCAATTGTTGTGGAAACAAAAAAACCTGAAATTCGAGGTGTACTGGTAGTTGCTAAAGGAGCTGACAATATTCAGGTGAAAAAATGGATTGTAGAAGCAGTCACAAGGGCGCTGGGAGTGCCAAGCCACCGAGTCGCCGTTATGCCTAAAAAATAAGAGGGGGATTTTATATGTTATTAAAAAAACAAACAGTGTGGTTATTAACAATGTTAAGCTTAGTGGTTGTTCTTTCGGTGTATTACATTACTTCTCCAGAGCAAAAGTCCAACGACCTTGCCGCTGTGCAGCAAAATGTCAAAGAGCAAAAACAAGATAAAACAAAAGCTGAAGCGAAAGATGGAAAAACAATTGTGTCAACTGTTGCAGGGGATGATGCATTTGAAGAACTTCGCATGAAGCTGGATGATTTGAGAAGCCAAATGCAAGAAGAATTAACTACTCAATTAGCTTCCACAGACCTTCCAGCCGATCAGCGCAGTAAGGTAAAAGATCAAATGGATCGCTTAAACCAAACAGCTCAAAAGGAAGAGATTCTAGAAACATTAATTAAAACTATGGGTTATGAAGATGCTCTTGTAAGAGCGGATGGAGAGCAAGTAAGAGTAACTGTTAAGTCTAAGAAAAAACCATCAGCATCAGAAGCAAATAAAATTATTCAACAAGTAAAGAAAGAAATCGGCGAAACTAATTACGTTGCGGTAGAGTTCCAGCCAACAAAATAGTAAGTTGAAATTCAAAGGAAGGTCTATGACTTTCCTTTTTTATTGTTTATTTAATAATTTTTAGGGAAAAATACTCATTTGAGGATAATCAAAATGTTAAAATTCCCTTTTTTATATAAAAATATTAAGATAAAGAGGAAAGGGATTAGTGATTTCTTACAAGGAAATAATTTTAGATTATTGAACTTTTACTAACTATTATCGTATAGTATTAGTAGCTAGTCCTAATTAAAGTGGTACAAGGGGTGTTACTCAAATGTTAAAAGTACAAGAAATTCGTGAATTAATTAAATTGGTAGACCAGTCGAGTATTGATGAATTCGTATATGAAAATGAAGGTTCTAAAATTCAAATGAAGAAAAATGCTGCAACGGTTGTGACTTCAGTTCAACCAGTAGCACAGGCAGTGCCTGCCCCAGTTCAAGCAGCGCCTGCTCCTGTAGTTACTCCTGCAGCAGTTGCTGAAACTAAACAAGAAGCACCTAAGGTAGAAGCTGCAAGTCAAGCAGACACATCAAACCTACATAAAATCACATCACCAATGGTAGGCACATTCTATGCCTCACCGACTCCTGATGCAGATGTTTATGTAAAAGCAGGAGACAAGGTTTCAAAGGATTCGATCGTATGTATCGTCGAAGCAATGAAATTATTTAATGAAATTGAAGCTGAAGTAAATGGCGAAATTGTCGAAGTGCTAGTGAAAAATGGTCAATTAGTAGAATACGGACAGCCTTTATTTTTAGTAAAGCCTGAATAAGGAGCGATAACAGGATGATAAAAAAACTGTTAATTGCAAACAGAGGAGAAATTGCAGTTAGAATCATTCGGGCCTGCCGAGAAATGGGAATTGAATCAGTTGCTGTTTACTCAGAAGCAGACCGAGAAGCATTACATGTTCAATTGGCAGACGAAGCCTATTGTATTGGACCTACTTCATCAAAAGATAGTTACTTAAATGTAACTAATATTATTAGTGTTGCAAAACTTACTGGATGTGATGCAATCCATCCTGGTTATGGATTCTTAGCGGAAAATGCCGATTTTGCTGAACTTTGCCGTGAATGTAATATTATTTTTGTCGGTCCAAGTCCAGAGGCAATCACAAAAATGGGAACAAAGGATATTGCAAGGGAGACCATGCGTGAAGCAGGAGTTCCTATTGTTCCAGGGTCAACTGGAATCATTAATGATATTGATGAGGCACTTGAACTTGTTGAGAAGATCCAATATCCAGTAATTATTAAGGCAACAGCAGGTGGCGGTGGTAAAGGAATCCGCGTCGCAAAAAATGAACAAGAGTTAATTAAAGGCATCTCAATTACTCAACAGGAAGCTATGACAGCTTTCGGAAATCCTGGAGTGTATATTGAAAAATATATTGAGGATTTCCGTCATGTTGAGATACAGATCCTAGCTGACTCCTATGGAAACACCATTCATTTAGGAGAAAGAGACTGCTCCATCCAACGCAGACTACAAAAACTTCTCGAAGAAACACCTTCACCAGCACTTGATGGTGAAATTCGTGAAGAAATGGGAAATGCCGCAGTAAAAGCTGCGAAAGCAGTTGATTATTCAGGGGCAGGCACGGTAGAATTTATATATGACTACCGCAATCGTAAGTTTTATTTTATGGAAATGAACACGAGGATCCAGGTTGAGCATCCCGTAACAGAACTGGTCACTGGAATAGACCTCATTAAGGAACAAATTCGTGTGGCACGAGGCGAGAAACTAACAGTAAATCAGCAGGATGTTACTTTTACAGGCTGGGCAATTGAGTGTCGGATTAATGCAGAGAATCCGGAAAAGAACTTTATGCCTTCTGCTGGTAAAATCAATATGTACCTACCGCCAGGCGGTTTAGGAGTGCGTATTGATTCAGCAGCATACCCAGGATATACTATTCCGCCTTATTATGATTCCATGATTGCGAAAGTTATCACATATGGCAGCACTAGGGAAGAAGCAATTTCTAGAATGAAACGCGCGTTGAGTGAGTTTGTAGTAGAAGGCATCCATACAACGATTCCTTTCCACTTAAAACTACTTGATCATGAGACATTCGTTGAGGGACAATTTAATACAAAATTCCTAGAATTGCATGATGTGATGAAAACTATCTAATATCTGGAGGTGTTACAATGAGCGAATTTAGTGTTTTAGAAATGGACCAAGGAAATAACGGTCATGGGAAAATTGAGATTGCCCCTGAAGTGATCGAAGTTATTGCTGGAATTGCTGCCTCAGAGGTAGAAGGCGTTGCCGGAATGAGAGGTAATTTTGCAACAGGTGTTGTAGAACGATTAGGCAAAAAAAATCACGGTAAAGGCGTTAAAGTAGAACTTACTGAAACAGGGATAAAAGTGGATGTATACTGCATGATGAAATTCGGTGTATCCATTCCTTCAGTTGCTGGCAAAATTCAGGATAATATTCGTCAAGCATTGCTAAATATGACGGCTTTAGACGCTGAAGAAGTAAACATTCATGTAGTTGGTATTCAATTTGAAAACCAAAAGAATGAACTAGAAATTGATCAAGAAATGTAATTGATAAAAACCAAAGGATTAAATCCTTTGGTTTTTGTATTTATCTAACTTTTCCAACAAAATTATAGAAAGCGAAAAATATCATCCTTACAGTGCGAATCCATTTTAGTTATGCTATTATCTTTTTATGTGTAAACTATCTTGAGGTAGTATGTACGAAAAATAGACAAAATTATTTAATATATATAAAGGAGTTAACGGTATAATGAAAAGAAGAACAGCAAGGGAAAAAGCGCTACAGGCACTGTTTCAAATCGATGTAAGCAACACTGAACCATCATTAGCTATTGAACACGTATTAGAGGGGGAAGTTGGTGACGAGTATCTATCAAACCTGGTTTTAGGAGTCGTAGAACACAAAGATGAAGTTGACAAGCTAATAATTGAAAACCTTGAAAAGTGGTCTATGGATCGTTTAGCAACAGTGGATCGAAACTTATTAAGAATTGCTGCATTTGAATTGAAGTTTAACCGAAATGAAATTCCTGAAAATGTTATTTTAGATGAAGCCATTGAAATCGCTAAAATCTACGGGGATGACCAATCAAGCAAGTTTATAAATGGAGTACTTTCTAAGGTGAAACAAACGCTTCTTGCCAATTAGTTGATTAGGTCTACTCTATCATAGGAGAGTTGAAAATGACCGCAAAACTTATTAATGGAAAAGAAATCGCCGAGAAGAAAAAATTTGAAATTGCCGAAGAGGTTAGAAAATTAAAAGCCCAAGGGGTAACACCGGGTCTTGCAGTGATCCTTGTAGGCAATAACCATGCTTCCCGAACGTATGTCACAAATAAAGAAAAAGCTTGTAAAGAGCTGGGGATGAATTCGTTATTAATTGAAATGAACGAGGTGGTTTCGGAAGAGGAACTTCTATTGAAAATTAATGAACTAAACGAGGATCCAACATTTCATGGCATCTTGGTCCAACTACCTCTTCCTAAACATATTGATGAAAAGAAAGTAATTGAATCCATTTCACCTTCAAAAGATGTTGATGGATTTCATCCCATAAATATTGGTCGGATGATGACGGGACAAAATGCATTTCTTCCATGCACACCCTATGGGATTATGGTGTTATTAGAAGAATCAGGCATATCCATTCCAGGAAAGCATGTAGTGGTGGTAGGCCGTAGTAATATCGTTGGAAAGCCGGCAGGACAGCTATTTCTTAATCAACATGCTACTGTAACCTACTGTCATTCAAAAACCCTGGATTTGAAGGTACATACAAATCAAGCCGATATCCTTGTGGCTGCAGTTGGCATTCCTAATTTTATAAGAGCTGAACATGTCAAAGAAGGTGCCGTAGTCATCGATGTAGGGATTAACCGAAATGAAGCAGGGAAGCTCTGTGGCGATGTGGCTTTTGATGAAGTAAGTAAAAAAGCAGGATATATTACTCCAGTTCCAAAAGGTGTAGGCCCTATGACGATTACTATGCTTATGTACAATACCTTAAAGTCAGCGGCTGAAAGTCTAACCGGAAATATGTAGGTGTTTGTCCTTATCTGATATGCTTTTGTCCATTTTAAAGTCAAACTTTCTGACAAAAAAATGCGCAAAATGTATAATGGATAAGGACTATTTCAGCTAATCAGCCGAAAAGAGGATAAGATATGCAGGAACAAAGATATTTAACTGTGAACGCTTTAACTAAATACATAAAAAGAAAGTTTGACGCGGATCCCCATTTGCGTGATCTTCATGTACGAGGGGAGATTTCAAATTTTAAGCAACATTCGAGCGGACATATGTATTTTACATTAAAGGATGAGAAAGCTCGAATTCTAGCGGTGATGTTTTCGAGTCAGTCCCGTCTTATGAAATTCTCACCTGAAAATGGGATGAAGGTAATCGTTAAGGGGGATATCTCGGTTTACGAACCAAGTGGTCAATACCAAATCTATATTAAAGAAATGCGCCCAGAAGGGATTGGGGAATTATTCTTAGCATATGAGCAGTTAAAAAAGCGGCTCGAAGCAGAAGGATTATTCGCAGTTGAATCGAAAAAGGCTATTCCTTTATATCCAAGGACAGTGGGCGTCATTACCTCCCCTACTGGAGCGGCGATTAGAGATGTCATTACCACGATAAAAAGACGATATCCTATTGCAAATATTCTTGTATTCCCAGCCCTGGTTCAAGGGGAGAATGCAGCGCCTTCTATTGTTAAAGCTATTGAGAAGGCAAATAATATGGACGGTATTGATGTGTTAATTGTAGGACGTGGCGGAGGATCTATAGAAGAGTTATGGGCATTTAATGAAGAGATTACAGCTCGTGCGATTTTTTTATCTAAAATACCTATTATCTCAGCAGTTGGTCATGAAACGGATTTTACCATTGCTGATTTTGTTGCGGATTTACGCGCTCCTACGCCAACAGGAGCTGCTGAACTTGCAGTTCCTCATATTGAGGAATTGATGGATAGAATCCTACAGCGGCAAACCCGTTTGCTCCGTGCAATGAAAGGAAAGTTTCAATTTGAAAGTGAACGATTAAACCGGGCAAATAAATCTTATGCTTTTCGTTACCCACATCGATTGTATGAACAAAAATTGGAACAGGTTGACAAATTAACAGAAATGCTTGTACGCGGAACCTCAAGATTATCCTTACTAAAAAAGAGTGAATACGATGTTCTCCAAAAAAGGTTACAACGAAATCATCCAAGAGAAAAACTTATTGAGGCAACATCTCGTCTTGACCGATCTCAAAAAGAGATTAACCGATCTATGGTACAAGTATTGACGAAAAAACAAAACGATTTTGAACGAATACTAGCGACGCTACAAGCGCTAAGTCCCTTGAAAATAATGGAGCGTGGGTACAGCCTGGCTTATTCGGAGGAAAACCGACTGGTGAAAAGTGTGAAGCAGGTAACCGTGAATGAACAGGTACAAATTCAATTGACTGATGGCAGTCTTTACTGCAAAGTGGAGAATATAAAGGAGAGCGAAAAAAGTGGCTAATGAAAAAAAGTTATCCTTTGAAGAGGCAATGACAAAGCTAGAAAAAATAGTGGATAAGCTCGAAGAAGGGGATGTACCTTTGGAGGAAGCTATTCTTTTTTATAAAGAGGGAATGGAGTTATCCAAGCTTTGTCATGATAAATTGAAAAATGTGGAAGAACAGCTTACCCAAATCATTACGGAGGATGGGCGCAAAGAGAGTTTTTCTATTGAAGAGGAGGAATAAGACTTGGATACTAAGTCTTTGGAAACATTTGCACAAGAATATAAGCACTTGCTTGAAGATGAGCTCCGCAGGCTGGTTGAAAAGCTTCAAGCTCCTCCTATTATTAAAGAGTCAATGATTTATTCTCTTGAAGCGGGTGGTAAACGCATACGTCCATTATTATTGTTTGCAACCTTAGATGCTTTTGGAATGGACCCTAAAAAAGGCTTGCTTGCCGCTGCTGCAATTGAAATGATTCATACCTATTCCTTAATTCATGATGATTTGCCGAGTATGGATAATGATGACCTAAGAAGAGGTAAACCAACCAATCATAAAGTTTTTGGTGATGCGATCGCCATTTTAGCCGGTGATGCATTATTAACGTATAGCTTTGAAGTAATGGGTCAGCTTCCAAGTGACTATTTTTCAAGTGAAATCAAGCTTAAATTAGTTATTGAATTAGCAAAGGCAGCTGGAACAGAAGGAATGGTGGGTGGCCAAGTAGCTGACATGGAGGGAGAGGGGAAATCTCTTACCCTTGAAGACCTGGAGTATATACATATTCATAAAACTGGTAAACTGTTAGGCTTTAGCGTCATAGCTGGAGGAATTCTAGCAGGGGCCAACAATGACCAACTTAATAGCTTATCAACCTTTGCCCATCATCTCGGACTTGCTTTTCAAATTCAAGACGATATTCTCGATCTAGTTGGGAATCAAGAGATAATTGGCAAACCAGTTGGCAGTGATACGACAAATCTAAAAAGTACATACCCTCAATTGTTAACCTTGGAAGGTGCACGAAAAGCATTGAAAGATCAAATCGCCCTTTCAAAGGAATATCTTGAAAAAACGGGCTTAAATACTCAATTGCTAACCGAAATCACTGATTTAATTGCATCAAGAGATCATTAATAAAGGGTATTTGAGGCATTCAACTAAGTGTGTTATAATAATTTTCAATGTAGAAAACGTTGACAATGCCGTTATCACTAAGTGTTAGCGGCTATTTTTTCAGGAAAAGTGATATGATATTAAGGAATAATATACTAACAAGATGAGTAGATAGAAAAAGAATGAAAGTGAGTGGTCCAAAAATGGATCTGTTATCAATAAAAGACCCATCCTTTTTAAAAGGATTGACAAATAAAGAGCTGGAGGCTTTAAGTCAGGATATTCGTCAATTCTTGGTCGAAAAGCTGTCTGTTACTGGAGGCCATATTGGACCGAATTTAGGTGTAGTAGAACTAACAATTGCTTTACATAAATGTTTTGAAAGTCCTAAAGATAAAATTATTTGGGATGTAGGACATCAGTCCTATGTTCATAAAATATTAACCGGCAGGGCATGTGAATTTGATACATTACGCCAATTTAAAGGTCTATGCGGATTCCCGAAACGAATCGAAAGCGAACATGATGTTTGGGAGACGGGGCATAGCTCAACCTCTCTATCTGCAGCAATGGGAATGGCAATTGCTAGGGATTTAAAAAAGGAAAAATCTTTTGTTGTCCCAGTAATTGGAGATGGTGCATTAACGGGCGGTATGGCATTGGAAGCACTAAACCATATTGGTCATGAGAAAAAGGACATGATTGTCATTTTAAATGATAATGAAATGTCAATCGCACCAAATGTTGGCGCATTACATAATATCCTTGGACAGTTACGAACTGCTGGTAAATATCAATGGGTAAAAGACGAATTAGAATTGTTATTGAAAAAGGTTCCTGCTGTCGGCGGTGTCCTTGCAGCTACTGCTGAACGGGTAAAGGATAGTTTAAAATACCTTTTGGTTTCTGGAATGTTTTTTGAAGAATTAGGTTTTACCTACTTGGGTCCAATTGACGGACATAATTTTGAAGATTTGTTTGAAAACTTAACTTATGCGAAAAAAACAGAAGGTCCCGTACTTCTTCATGTCATTACAAAGAAGGGGAAAGGGTATAAGCCGGCTGAAAGTGATAAAACGGGTACATGGCATGGTACAGGTCCATATAAAATGGATACTGGTGATTTTGTTAAGCCATCTAAAGCACAACCGCCTGCCTGGAGCAGTTTGGTAAGTGAAACGGTTAGAAAATTGGCTCGAACAGATGAACGAATTGTGGCCATTACGCCAGCAATGCCGGTAGGTTCTAAGCTCGAGGGATTTGCGAGTGAGTTTCCTGATAGAATGTTTGATGTAGGAATTGCAGAACAGCATGCTGCCACAGTTGCTGCTGGTTTGGCGACGCAGAATATGAAACCATTCTTAGCGATCTATTCAACCTTCTTACAACGGGCTTATGACCAGGTGGTACATGATATCTGCCGTCAAAATCTTAATGTTTTTATAGGTATTGACCGTGCAGGCTTAGTTGGAGCTGATGGAGAAACACACCAAGGTGTATTTGATATTGCTTTCCTGAGACATGTTCCTAATATTGTCTTAATGATGCCTAAGGACGAAAATGAAGGACAGCATATGGTATATACTGCCTTAAACTATGATGATGGTCCAATTGCAATGAGATTCCCACGTGGAAATGGTGTTGGAGTACCAATGGATGAAGAATTTAAAAAGATCCCTATAGGTACTTGGGAAGTCTTGAAAGAAGGCGATGATGCTGCTATCCTAACCTTCGGAACGACCATACCTATGGCTATGGAAGCGGCTGTACAGCTTGAAAAACGAGGGATCTCTGTTAGGGTTATCAATGCCAGATTTATTAAACCATTAGATGAAAAAATGCTCACAGATTTGTTAGAAAAAAATATTCCTGTACTTACTGTGGAAGAAGCGGTATTACAAGGTGGGTTTGGAAGTGCTGTTCTTGAATTTGCCCATGACCATGGTTATGGTCAGGCACAGATTGATCGGATAGGAATCCCGGACCAATTCATTGAACACGGAGATGTCGGTTCCCTATTAGAAGAAATTGGCCTAACTACCGAAGAAGTAGTCAGGAGAGTATCCACAATGGCTAGGAAAAAACAGCAAAGGGCTTAAATAATGAAAAATAAAGAACGATTAGATGTATTGCTTGTTGAACGTGGCTTAATTGAGACGCGTGAAAAAGCGAAGAGGGCCATTATGGCTGGGCTTGTTTACACGAATGAAGAGCGTTTGGATAAGCCTGGTGAAAAGGTGAAAGTTGATATCCCGTTAAACATAAAAGGAAAAATGCTGCCGTATGTAAGTAGAGGCGGATTAAAGCTTGAAAAAGCACTAAAGGTATTCGATGTAGATGTGGACGGGAAGGTTCTGCTAGATATTGGGGCTTCGACAGGTGGTTTTACTGATTGTGCCTTACAAAACGGGGCGAAAATGTCCTATGCTTTGGATGTAGGTTATAATCAGTTGGCTTGGAAGTTAAGACAAGATGAGCGGGTCGTTGTCATGGAACGAACCAACTTTCGCTATGTGACACCTGCTGATTTGGTTAGAGAAATGCCAAATTTTGCTTCTATCGATGTATCATTTATTTCGTTAACTCTTATCTTGCCAGTACTAAAAACACTGATTATCCCAGGAAGTGACATCATTGCACTTGTGAAACCTCAATTTGAGGCAGGTCGTGACCAAGTCGGTAAAAAAGGGATTGTTCGTGACGAGAAAGTGCATTTACAAGTCATTGAAAAAATTATTCATTTTTCCATTGAACAAGGGTATATTGTAAATAATCTATCCTATTCTCCAATCACTGGGGGAGATGGAAATATTGAATTCTTGCTCCATCTAAATTGGGAAGGGGAGCGGGAAATTGGTGAAAATAGGCTCCCAGTAAATCCGTTGGAAATTGTAAAACAATCCCATCAAGAATTTAAAACGAAACAAGCTCCAGAAGGATAGGCGAATGCTTATCCTTTTATGTATATGAACGTATTTTTATAAATGATTTTCGTGTACATATTTTTAAAAATCGGCTAACATATGATTATATACGACATTTTAGTACAAAATACTCTGATGTTTTAAGGACTATGGGGTGAAAGAATGAATAAAGGTCAACGTCATATTAAAATTAGAGAAATTATTGCCAGCAATGACATTGAGACACAGGATGATTTAGTTGATGAGCTTAAAAACGCTGGTTATAATGTGACACAAGCCACAGTTTCACGTGATATAAAAGAACTTCATCTTGTAAAGGTGCCATTGATTGATGGCCGATATAAATACAGCCTTCCTGCGGACCAGCGTTTTAATCCTTTGCAAAAATTAAAGAGATCCTTAATTGATGCGTTTGTAAGGATTGATTCTGCAGGGCACCTGCTTGTGATGAAGTGTTTGCCTGGTAATGCAATGGCAATTGGTGCGCTTATTGATAATTTAGATTGGGAAGAAATATTAGGAACGATCTGTGGTGATGATACAATGTTAATTATTTGCCGTACACCGGAGGATACAGAAGTTATCACAAATCGTTTCCTTGACATGCTTTAATTGGGGGAGAGTTCCTTGCTAGCAGAGATATCAATAAAAAATTTTGCTATTATCGAATCCCTGTCTATTTCTTTTGAAAAGGGATTAACGGTATTAACGGGAGAAACAGGCGCAGGAAAATCCATTATTATTGATGCCATTCATTTACTTGTCGGTGGCAGAGGGTCTTCAGAGTTTGTGCGCCATGGAGAGGACAAAGCAGAAATCGAGGGGCTGTTTCAACTCGATGATCCTAATCATCCAATCATCATGAAAGCATTGGAGTTTGGAATCGATATTGAGGAAGGAATGGTTGTTTTAAGGCGTGATATATCCAAAACAGGAAAAAGTGTATGTCGGATTAACGGAAAGCTTGTTACCATTTCGACACTTCGCGAAATTGGTTCAACGCTTGTGGATATTCATGGCCAACATGAACATCAGGAATTAATGGACGAAACGAGACATTTATCCTTACTTGATCAATTTGGTTCTGAAGAAATTGCGGCTTCTCATACAGAATACCTGGAAGTGTTCCGCCGCTATGAGCAAACTCTCCATAAACTAAAATCATTAAGTGAAAATGATCAACAGACTGCCCATAGATTAGATTTAATTCAATTCCAATTGGATGAGATCCAAAAGGCTAATTTAAAGATTCACGAAGACGAGGAGCTTTCGGAAGAGAGAAGGAAGTTAGGGAATTTTGAAAGAACCTTTGAAGCCCTACAATCAAGCTATGCGGCATTGCACGGAGAACAAAGAGGTCTGGACTGGATTAGTATGGTTATGGGCTATCTAGAGGATGCAGCAGCTCTTGACCCTGTTTATAAAGAAACCTATGAGGGTGTATCGAATTGCTTTTACCAATTGGAGGATGCCGCCAGAGCTTTAAGGAATGAGTTAGATGTCTTAGAATATGATCCTCAGAGGTTAAATGAAATTGAAGACCGGCTAAATGAAATAAACCAGTTAAAACGGAAATATGGTAGAACGATTAATGAAATCGTTGAGTATGCAGCCAAGATTGAAGAAGAAATCGAAACTTTGCAAAATAAAGAAACACATATAAGTGAATTAGAAAAAGAATTATCTTCAATCAAAAAGGATCTTCTTTTAGAAGCAAAACAATTATCTGAGATCCGTCATAAATGGGCAGAAAAATTAACCTACCTTATCCATAAAGAATTAAAAGAGCTGTATATGGCAAAGACTGTTTTTGAAATTCGATTCGAAAAAGAGCAAGAGCACTTTTCAAAAACTGGTGTTGATCATGTTGAATTTTATATTTCAACTAATCCAGGTGAACCTCTTAAGCCCTTGTCAAAAGTAGCTTCAGGAGGAGAATTATCTAGGATCATGCTTGCACTAAAGAGTATTTTCTCCAAACACCAAGGAGTTACTTCAATTATCTTCGATGAAGTTGATACTGGTGTAAGCGGAAGGGTAGCTCAATCTATTGCTGAAAAGATTTATAAAGTAGCATCAGGCTCTCAAGTATTATGTATTTCCCATTTACCACAAGTAGCTGCTATGGCTGATACCCATTTATTTATTTCTAAGGTTATTACTGGCGGGAGAACCAAAACATCTGTTACTCCGCTGAGTCGGGGAGAAAAGATTAAGGAAATCGGCAGAATGATTTCTGGAGCGGAAATCACCGATCTTACAAAGAAACATGCGGAAGAATTACTGTTTTTAGCAGGTGAAAATAAAAAAACTTGAAAAGCTATCCAATAAGGGTAGCTTTTTTATGTTGAACCAAGTTATAAATGCGTGTCAAGGAGGCAAAATTAAAGATGTAGCCATTTCTTCAATGTAGTGAAAAGAAGCGAGGAGAGTGAAAAGTTTGAAGTTAGACATAATTAGAAAAATTATTGGTGGAATTCTCCTTGTTTCATTAATTAGCCTTATTTATTTTCAGCCTATACAGCAGTACCTTGCAATACCAAAAACCATTACGGTTTTTGAAGGACAAGATTATACTTTTAAAAAGGCTGCCCCGGTATCAGCCGCTTTACAATCTCACAACTCAAATATCACACTTGATCAGGAAGAACATGCAGTTTCGGTAAAAGCTTCAGAAAAAGGGAACAACGAAATGCTTCTAGAATTTGCTGGTATCCCGATTAAAAAGGTCGATGTTCATGTTTTAAAAGATTTTCGTGTCATCCCAGGTGGTCAATCTATTGGTGTAAAATTAAATACAGTAGGTGTCTTAGTTGTCGGACATCATTTAATTAATACAGATAATGGTAAAAAATCACCTGGTGAAATTGCTGGCATTAAAGTTGGAGACATTATCACAGAAATTAATGGTCACAAAATCGAAAAAATGACAGATGTCGCACCATATGTTCAATCTGCTGGGCAGGATGGAGACGCTCTCGATATGGTGATAAGCAGGGAAAGTGGAAAATTTACGACAAAACTAACCCCTCTAAAGGATAAAGGGGAAAACACTTATAAGCTTGGTTTGTATATTAGGGATTCAGCAGCAGGTATAGGGACGATGACTTTTATGCATCCCCAATCTAAAAAGTATGGTGCCCTTGGCCATGTGATTTCAGACATGGATACAAAGAAACCAATTGTAGTTGAAGATGGGCAAATTGTTCGTTCTACCGTAACTTCAATTGAAAAAGGTAGTAATGGTGATCCAGGTGAGAAACTCGCAAGGTTTTCATCTGACCGTGAAATCGTTGGGAATATCCAAAAAAACAGTCCATTTGGTATTTTTGGTGAGTTAAATAAAGATTTAAAAAATGGGATCATGGATAAACCACTGCCAATAGCATTATCCCATCAGGTAAAAGAAGGGCCTGCAAAGATCCTAACAGTGGTAAATGATGATCGAGTAGAAGAATTTAATATAGAGATCGTTAGTACAATCCCGCAAAAGTTTCCGGCAACAAAGGGCATGGTTATAAAAGTAACTGATCCTAAGCTTCTTGAAAAAACTGGAGGAATTGTGCAAGGAATGAGTGGAAGTCCGATTATCCAAGATGGAAAATTAGTCGGAGCTGTCACACATGTCTTTGTTAATGATCCAACCTCTGGTTATGGAGTCCATATTGAGTGGATGCTTAATGAAGCTGGAATTAATATATACGAGACACCAAAAAACAAAGCGAGTTAATCAGAAAAACCTTTTGAGCGAAATAGGGTAATAGCCTATTTTGCTTCTTCTTTTTAAGGAGATTTTTCGACAAAAAACTGTAATTTTTTGGGAAAGATGCGAATAAAGTCGAATGGGTGAGAAAAACAGAGAAAAGATAAGATTTTATCACTATTTTAAGAAATATTAAAAAAATGAGAGGAATTTTTGTTGCATTGTCGAATTTGTAATTTAGAATAGAATTAAGAGACTACAGACATTAACAAAAATGAAATAGAGAATTGAACAGATTGAGGGAGGAACTGGAATTGAAGAAAATAAAAGTATGTATCGTTGATGATAATAGGGAATTAGTTGGTCTATTAGAAGACTACATTTCATCCCAAGAAGATATGGAAGTTGAAGGTATTGCACATAATGGGCAAGAATGTTTAGATATGTTAGCTTCGGCTAATCCTGATGTTCTTGTTCTGGATATAATTATGCCGCATCTTGATGGACTTGCTGTGCTTGAGCGTCTTCGTGAGGTAAAAAAAGGAGCGTTACCAAACGTAATTATGTTGACAGCTTTTGGTCAAGAGGATGTAACGAAAAAAGCAGTGGAACTTGGAGCATCCTATTTTATTTTAAAACCATTTGATATGGAAAACCTGGGAAGCCATATTCGTCAAGTAAGTGGAAATGCAAGCAGCGTTACCCGTAAGATGCCAACAACAACTTACCGCTCTCATTCCGAGCAAAAACCGAAGAACTTAGATGCAAGTATTACTAGTATCATTCATGAAATTGGTGTGCCAGCCCATATTAAGGGGTATTTATATTTGCGTGAAGCAATTTCCATGGTATATAACGATATCGAGTTATTAGGATCAATAACAAAAGTCTTATATCCAGATATTGCGAAAAAATACAACACAACAGCAAGCCGTGTAGAACGTGCTATTCGCCATGCCATCGAAGTAGCATGGAGCCGCGGCAATATCGATTCCATTTCTTCATTGTTTGGCTACACAGTCAGTATGTCAAAGGCTAAGCCGACCAATAGTGAATTTATCGCGATGGTGGCGGATAAATTGCGTTTGGAGCATAAGGCATCTTGAAAGGGAGAGGAATAACTCATCCGATGGAGTAACAAAAAAGACCAATGATAGTTCATTGGTCTTTTTCATTACTTTTTTCTAATTCCATAAGTTTTTGGATTAGAATATGTTGAGGCATGTGCATAAGCTGTTCTAGTGGGACGTTTAGCTGCTTTGATAGTTTCAATGCTGTTTCAGGTGATAATTGTAAAGGTTTCATGGTATATACCTCCATTTTATTGAAAGTTGGGAAGTGAACGAAATGACACAGATATTTGCTCATCGAGGTTACTCGGCTTCATTTGCTGAAAATACAATGGGCGCCTTTTATGAAGCGGAAAAGGCAGGAGCCGATGGATTAGAACTTGATGTTCAATTAACTAAAGATGGCGAGATTGTAGTTATCCACGACGAAAAAGTTGATAGAACCACGAGTGGTTCTGGATTTGTTAAAGATTTTTTATATAAAGAAATTAGAAAACTAAATGCTAACCATAAGGGTGTAAAAAAAGAACCCATACCGTCCTTGATTGAGGTACTAGAGTGGATGAAAACAAACAAGCTACTTTGTAACATAGAACTGAAAAATGGGTTAATTCCATATGAAGGTATGGAAGAGAAAGTCATTCAGCTTGTTCGAAATTATGGTTTATCTGAAAGAATTATCATTTCTTCTTTTAATCACTATAGTATTGTCTATTGCTACAGGCTTGCTCCAGAAATTGAAACGGCACCACTTTTTATTGAGGGAATTTACATGCCATGGATTTATTCTCAATCAATTAGAGCGAAGGGGATTCACCCAAAACACTCATCACTGTCGGATAATATCATCATGAATACAATGGATAATGGAATCGCTGTAAGACCTTATACGGTTAATAAGGATGCTGATATGCATCGATTATTTAATATTAATTGTACGGCGATTATTACGGATGATCCTGTAAAGGCATTGAGAATAAGGAAGCAATATGAAAAGAGACCATAAGGCCTCTTTTTCTTTTTATTTTTTAAATCTTGTTTGAACTTTATTTCTTTTACGGTCTCTGTGGAAGATAAAGCCGGCAACAAATCCTAGACCGCCTATAAAGAAAAGTAATCCCACGATAAATTGTAATAATAAAAATGGAAAGGGAGCTTGGAGAATACCAAAGGTCATATCACGCATTAATTTTATGCCTAAAGCAGCCAAAATCCCAGGGATAACTAAAATAGTAAGAGCGATAATCCGTTTCATACAAATATCCTTCCGAAGTCTATTTTTAACATGAGTTCTCTACTTGATTATACCTCAAAATATTAGTATATAGATAAAATTTGTCAAGACAAGTATTTGATAATAAAATAAACATGAAGAAATTTGCATGGTTTTGGTAGATAGAAATGAAAAAAATTTCTTTTTTCAAAGGGGTTTATTCAATGCAAAATGTAATGATTGTTGGCGCAGGAAAGGGCGGTACTGCAATCTTAAAAATTTTGATGGAGTCAGAGGTGCTTCAAGTAGCAGTAGTGATTGATCGAAACCTAGATGCACCAGGCGTTTTATTAGCTAAAAAAGAGGGAATAACCACTGGGACAAGCTGGAAGCCATTTATTGCTGGAAATATTGATATTATTATCGAAGTGACGGGGGACGATGCTGTTTTTCAAGAATTACGTGATACCAAAAATAAGAAGACAGTATTAATTCCAGGAAGTGTGGCATTTCTAGTATCCCAGTTAATGGAAGAGAAAGAAGAACTTCTGCAAAAACATCAAAATGAATCCTATCAACAGGACTTGATTTTTAATGCAACGAATGATGGGATGGTTGTTATTGATAAACATGGGAAAGTCATTTTGTTTAACAAGCGTGCAGAAGAGATCATGGGGGTGAAAAAAGATCAGGCGATTGGTAAAGCGGTAGTGGAGGTTATTCCCACCACCCGGCTTCCTTTAATTCTTGAAACTAGGAGAATTGAGGCAAACCAAGAAATGGTACTAAGTAATGATCGAAAAATCATTACCACTCGAATCCCGATTATTGAAGAGAATGGAACGTTGATTGGCGCCTTTGCGGTTTTCAAGGATATAACAGAAGTAGTAAACTTAGCGGAAGAAATCACCGATTTGAAGGAAATTCAAACGATGCTTCAAGCTATTATTCATTCTAGTGATGATGCCATTTCTGTTGTAGATGAAAATGGGCGAGGTATTCTCATTAATCCTGCTTATACTCGTATTACTGGATTAACACAAGAGGAAGTAATTGGTAAACCTGCGACAGCGGATATCTATGAAGGAGATAGTATGCACATGAAAGTGCTTCAAACAAGAAGAGCTGTTCGTGGAACCGCAATGAGAGTTGGACCAAATAAACGAGAAGTAATTGTTAACGTTGCACCTATCATTGTTAAAGGGAAACTAAAGGGCAGTGTTGGAGTTATCCATGACATGTCTGAAATAAAATCTCTTAATCGGGAGTTGAATCGGGCAAGACAACTGATTCGTAAATTGGAGGCAAAATATACCTTCGAAGATATAATAGGGCAGTCAGATGAAATGATGCTTGCAATTGAGCAAGCAAAGCTTGGAGCGAAGACCCCTGCAACCGTCCTCCTTAGAGGAGAATCTGGTACAGGGAAAGAATTATTTGCTCATGCAATACATAATGCAAGTGATCGTAAATACAACAAGTTTATACGAGTGAACTGTGCAGCGATTTCCGAAACATTATTGGAGAGCGAATTATTTGGTTATGAAGAAGGCGCATTTTCTGGAGCAATAAGAGGTGGGAAAAAAGGCTTTTTTGAAGAAGCAAATAACGGCAGTATTTTTCTGGATGAAATAGGCGAACTTTCTGCCAATACTCAAGCAAAACTTCTGAGGGTGCTTCAGGAAAATGAGATAACTCGCGTAGGTGGTACCAAGCCTATTTCTATTAATGTTAGAGTCATTGCTGCCACGAACGTTAATTTAGAAAAGGGTATTGCCAATAGTTCCTTTAGGGAAGACTTATACTATCGTTTGAACCGTATGCCTATACATATTCCACCGTTACGAAAACGAAAGGGAGAAATTCCTGTTCTTTGTGAGAGGTTAATTCTAAAAATCAATCGTGATTATGGACGGAATGTGGAAGGAGTAGCACCTGCAGCATTGTTTAAGTTAATGGACTATGATTGGCCGGGCAATGTACGGGAATTAGAAAATATTCTTGGTAGAGCGATAATTTTTATGAATTACAACGAGACTTTAATTGACGTACATCATTTACCGGAATTACAAAATAAAAAACATACCGAACACTCCCTTACTAATTCTAATGATTCAACAGCATTAGGGCAAAGTTTATCAGAAATACTTGAGGATTACGAAGCAAAAATTATTCGGCAGACTCTTAACCGGTTGAATGGGAATAAAACACTAACAGCAAAAACGTTGGGTTTGTCTGTAAGAAATTTATATTACAAGCTTGAAAAATATAATATTGAAAAAAACAGCATGCAATAATTTTCACACTATGAAAAAAGTTGCATAGCAAATCAACCTAAAATGAAGCGTTTTCAAATTTAAAGGTTGGCACGATACTTGCATATTACTTTAACGGAGTTGCAGGAAAAAGGAGAAAGGGTTGATAACAACTTGTTGCTAGACACACTATTTAAAAAAGCAACCCGAGAAGGCGTGAATACGGTTGCGGTTGCTGCCGCAGAGGATGAAGAAGTTATCGAAGCAGTTTTAGATGCACTGAATAGAAACCTTGCTCGTTTTATCCTATTTGGCGACAAAGATAAGATCAATTCATTACTACAAATGAGAAAGTATGAGGACCAGGGGAAAAAGAATTTAAACATTGTTCATACAAACTCAACAAATGAAGCGGCTGAACTTGCTGTTAAGGCTGTCTTTCATAAAGAAGCAGATGTTTTAATGAAAGGGAATATCCCGACTAATCTTATTTTAAAAGCTGTCTTAAATAAGGAATTTGGGTTGCGAACAGGAAATGTCCTTTCACATGTTGCTTTTTTTGAGATCCCTGGATTTGAACGTTTTACCATTGTGACGGATGCTGCGATGAATATCGCACCTGACCTGCAACAAAAAGCTCAAATTATTAATAATGCGGTTTCATTAGCAAAGTCTGTAGGGATTGAAACTCCTAAGGTAGCGCCTTTAGCTGCTGTTGAAGTGATTAATCCTTCTATGCAAGCAACCTTGGATGCTGCATCACTAACGTTGATGAATAAACGTGGTCAAATATCAGGCTGTATCGTTGATGGTCCTCTTGCCTTAGACAATGCAGTATCAGCTCTCGCTGCCGAACACAAAGGAATACAAAGTGAAGTAGCCGGTCATGCCGATATTCTTCTCGTGCCCACAATTGAAGTTGGAAATGTGTTATATAAATCGTTAATTTACTTTGCAAAAGCTAAGGTGGGTGCTGTCATAGCCGGAGCCAAGGCGCCAATTGTTTTAACTTCACGAGCAGATTCAGCTGAAAGTAAGCTTTATTCTCTAGCATTAGCGCTATGTTGTGTTTCAAAATAGAGATTCTTAACATTCGAGGAGGAATTTATAATGGAAATTTTCAAGTATTTAGAGACTTATGATTATGAACAAGTGGTATTCTGCCAAGATAAGCAATCAGGTTTAAAAGCAATTATTGCAATCCATGATACAACATTAGGACCAGCGTTAGGCGGCACACGTATGTGGACATATGAATCTGAAGATGCTGCGATTGAAGATGCACTAAGATTAGCAAAAGGTATGACATACAAAAATGCAGCAGCAGGCTTAAATCTTGGTGGGGGTAAGACTGTTATCATTGGTGATCCTCGTAAAGATAAGAATGAAGAAATGTTCCGCGCTTTTGGACGTTATATCCAAGGTCTAAATGGTAGATATATTACTGCAGAAGACGTTGGTACTACTGTTGCGGATATGGACCTTATTCATGAAGAAACAGATTATGTTACTGGTATTTCACCTGCATTTGGATCCTCAGGCAACCCATCACCAGTAACCGCTTATGGTGTTTACAGAGGAATGAAAGCAGCTGCAAAAGCAGCTTTTGATTCTGATTCATTAGAAGGAAAGGTTATTGCTGTTCAGGGGGTAGGAAATGTTGCATACAACTTATGCCGTCACCTACACGAAGAAGGAGCAAAGTTAATTGTTACTGATATTAACAAAGAAGCAGTACAACGTGCAGTTGAGGAGTTTGGTGCACGTGCTGTTGATCCAAATGAAATCTATAGTGTAGAATGTGATATTTATGCTCCATGTGCTTTAGGTGCAACAATCAATGATGATACCATTCCACAATTAAAAGCAAAAGTAATTGCTGGAGCTGCAAATAACCAATTAAAAGAAACACGTCACGGTGACCTTATTCATGAATTGGGTATTATTTATGCACCGGACTACGTAATCAATGCAGGCGGAGTAATTAACGTTGCGGATGAGCTATATGGATACAATCGTGAGCGTGCGTTGAAGAAGGTTGAACAGCTTTATACAAGTATTGAGAAAGTTATCGAAATCTCAAAACGTGATGGCATTCCAACCTATCTTGCTGCTGACCGCATGGTTGAAGAGAGAATTGAAAGAATGCGTAATTCTAGAAGCCAATTCCTCCAAAATGGGCATCACATTTTAAGTCGTAGAATTTCAAGATAAAACCTACTCGCGGAATAGATTGAGGGCAGAGCGCTGAATAGACATTCAGCGTCTTTGCCTTTAGATAGATGTCTAAATTGGAGGTAACAACGGTGCTAGATAAAGAATATCGAATTCTCATCATCAACCCAGGCTCAACATCCACTAAGATCGGAGTCTTCGATAATGAAGTATCAATTTTTGAAAAAACCATTCGCCACGACACAGAAGTAATTAATACTTTTACAAATATAATTGACCAATATGAATTTAGAAAAAATACAATTTTGGAAACACTGGATAAAGAAGGTATAAATATATCAAAACTTTCCGCTGTTTGTGGCCGTGGTGGACTGCTTCGACCAATTGAAGGTGGAACCTATGCTGTTAATGAAATGATGCTCGATGATCTGCGCTCCGGTTTTTCAGGTCAACACGCATCAAACTTGGGCGGTATTATTGCATATGAGATAGCTTCAGGTTTAAATATTCCATCTTTTATAGTAGATCCTGTCGTGGTAGACGAACTTGATCCAATCGCAAGAATTTCTGGCTTCTCATTGATTGAAAGAAAAAGTATCTTTCATGCATTAAATCAAAAAGCAGTCGCTAGAAGGGTAGCGAAGGACCTCGGGAAAAAATACACGGATTTGAACTTAATTGTTACCCATATGGGTGGCGGAATTACCGTAGGCATACATAAAAAAGGTAGAGTTGTGGATGTGAACAACGGTCTACATGGTGATGGACCATTTAGTCCTGAGCGTGCCGGAACAGTGCCTGCAGGTGATTTAGTTGCCCTTTGTTTCTCAGGGGAACATTATCGTGAAGAAATCATGAAAAGACTTGTAGGTCAAGGTGGACTGGTTGGTTACCTTGGTACAAATGATGCAGTAAAAGTGGAACAACGTATAGAAGCTGGTGACCAAGAGGCTAAGCTTGTATATGATGCAATGGCCTATCAAGTGGCAAAAGAAATTGGTGCAGCCAGTGCTGTATTATCAGGTAAGGTAGATGCGATTATTTTGACTGGCGGTCTTGCCTACGGGAAAGGTTTTGTAAAGTCGATTACAGATAGGATTAATTGGATTGCCGACGTTATTGTTCAACCAGGTGAAAACGAACTCCAGGCTTTAGCTGAAGGAGCACTTCGAGTTCTGCGCGGGGAAGAAGATGTAAAAACGTATCCAGGAAACTTTTCAACTGCAAAAATCTAATATTATTGGGGAGGAAATACAATTGGCACAAGAATACGATTTAGTCATTCTTGGAGGTGGAACGGGCGGCTATGTAGCTGCCATTCGCGCTTCACAGCTAGGACTTAAAACAGCTATTGTAGAAAAAGGAAAGCTTGGCGGGACATGTCTACACCAAGGATGTATACCAAGTAAGGCATTACTGCGAAGCGCAGAAGTTTTTGCTACTGCCAAACATAGTGATAACTTTGGTGTTGTTACCGGCGATGTTTCTGTTGATTTTGGAAAAGTGCAGGAAAGAAAAAATAAAATTATCGAACAGCTTCATAAAGGTGTTCAACATCTAATGAAACAAGGGAAAATAGATGTTTATCATGGGATTGGCCGCATCTTAGGTCCTTCTATTTTTTCACCAATGCCAGGCACGATTTCCGTAGAAATGAACAATGGGGAAGAAAATGAGATGCTGATCCCTAAAAATGTAATTGTTGCTACTGGCTCTAGACCTAGAACGCTTCCGGGACTTGAAATTTGTGGGGAGTATGTGATGTCTTCAGATGAAGCATTGCAGCTGAAGGAACTGCCAAGCTCCATTGTCATTGTTGGTGGTGGTGTCATTGGTATTGAATGGGCATCTATGCTTTCTGATTTTGGAGTGGAAGTAACGGTTATTGAATACGCAGACCGAATTATTCCTACAGAGGATAAGGAAATCTCCAAAGAGATGCAACGTTTAATGAAGAAAAAAGGTGTTAAACTGGTTACTAGCGCTAAAGTACTTCCAGAAACTCTCGTGAAGGATAACGGTATATCAATCCGTGCTGAAGTAAAAGGAGAACAGAAGGAATTTAAGGCAGAAAAGCTCCTTGTCTCTGTTGGACGTCAAGCAAATACAGAAGGTATCGGCCTTGAGAATACAGAGATCCAAGTGGAAAAAGGCTTTATTGCAACCAATGAATTTTTCCAAACAAAGGAATCACATATTTATGCAATCGGTGATGTAATTGGTGGATTACAATTGGCACATGTTGCTTCCCATGAAGGAATTGTTGCTGTCGAGCATATTGCCGGGAAAGACCCATCACCATTTGATTACAATCTTGTATCTAGATGTATTTATAGTAATCCAGAGGTTTCAAGTGTTGGAATTACAGAAGATCAAGCAAAAGAAAAAGGTCATAAAGTGAAAGTTGGTAAGTTTTCCTTTAAAGCCATTGGGAAGGCGCTTGTATTTGGCGAATCGGATGGTTTTGTGAAAATTGTAGCCGATGAAGAAACCAATGATATTCTGGGTGTGCATATGATTGGTCCACATGTAACTGATATGATTTCTGAGGCGGGACTCGCTATGGTATTAGATGCAACACCATGGGAAATTGCTCATACCATTCATCCACATCCAAGTCTCTCTGAGGCAATAGGGGAAGCGGCACTGGCAGTTGATGGAAAAGCGATTCATTCCTAAATAAAGGTATTTGCGAACAAATGGGAGGTAAGTAATATATGACAGAAAATCGTCATGAAGCTTTAGGTTTAAGCGATGGTAAAGTATTAGAAATGTATGAAATGATGCTTCTAGCCCGTCGAATTGATGAACGGATGTGGTTATTGAACCGTGCCGGTAAAATACCATTTGTCATCTCATGTCAAGGACAGGAAGCTGCCCAAGTGGGAGCAGCATTTGCTCTAGATACTGAAAAGGATTATGTTTTACCGTATTACCGTGATATGGGAGTTGTATTAACATTTGGTATGACTCCAAGAGAACTAATGCTTTCAGGATTTGCGAAAGCAGAGGATCCGAATTCAGGCGGCCGACAAATGCCTGGACACTTTGGTCAAAAGAAGAATCGCATTGTGACAGGATCATCTCCAGTTACCACACAAGTTCCCCATGCAGTTGGAATTGCTCTTGCTGGAAAAATGGAAAAAAAGGATCTTGTGACGTTTGTAACCTTTGGTGAAGGTTCGTCCAACCAGGGGGATTTCCATGAAGGTGCAAACTTTGCAGGAGTGCACAAACTTCCAGTCATCTTCATGTGTGAAAATAATAAATATGCTATTTCTGTACCAATTGAAAAACAATTAGCCTGTGAAAAGGTATCCGACCGTGCAATTGGTTATGGCATGCCTGGGATTACAGTAGACGGAAATGACCCATTAGAAGTATATAAAGCCGTTAAAGAGGCTGCGGATCGTGGGCGTCGTGGTGAAGGTCCAACGTTAGTTGAAACAGTTTCCTATCGCCTTACCCCACACTCATCTGATGATGACGACCGTTCTTACCGAGCACCGGATGAGGTAGCAAAAGCAAAAACAAAAGATCCTATCATTACATTTGGTGCATATTTAAAGGAAACAGGTGTCTTGAATGATGAGTTGGAAAAAGAAATAAACGACCGCGTGATGAAGCTGGTGAATGAAGCAACTGATTATGCTGAAAATGCTCCTTATGCTGCACCAGAAGAAGCGATGAAATATGTTTATGCACAAGAGTAAGGGGGATTTAACATGGCGATTATTTCATATATTGATTCAATAACTATGGCTATGCGTGAAGAAATGGAACGTGATCCTAAGGTATTTGTTTTAGGAGAAGATGTTGGAGTAAAAGGCGGCGTGTTTAAAGCTACACAAGGCTTGTATGAACAATTTGGTGAAGAGCGTGTCATTGATACTCCACTTGCTGAGTCTGCGATTGCAGGAGTTGGGATCGGTGCAGCCATGTATGGAATGCGTCCAATTGCTGAAATGCAATTCGCTGATTTCATTATGCCGGCAGTCAATCAAATTATTTCAGAAGCGGCAAAAATTCGCTACCGCTCAAATAATGACTGGAACTGTCCGATCGTTATTCGTGCTCCATATGGCGGTGGAGTTCATGGTGCATTATACCATTCTCAATCTGTGGAAGCAGTGTTTGCGAATCAGCCAGGGTTGAAAATCGTGATGCCATCTACACCTTACGACGCTAAGGGATTGCTAAAAGCAGCCATCCGTGATAATGACCCGGTTCTATTTTTTGAACACAAGAGAGCCTACCGCTTGATTAAGGGAGAAGTTCCTACGGATGACTATACATTGCCAATTGGGAAAGCGGATGTGAAGCGTGAAGGTGAAGATATTACCGTTATCACCTATGGCTTATGTGTACATTTTGCCCTTCAAGCCGCTGAAAAATTAGCGAAGGATGGAATCTCTTCACATATTCTTGATTTAAGAACGGTTTATCCACTTGATAAAGAAGCGATTATTGAAGCAGCTTCAAAAACTGGTAAAGTTCTGCTTGTTACTGAGGATACAAAAGAAGGTAGCATTATGAGTGAAGTATCAGCAATTATTGCTGAAAATTGCTTGTTTGAACTTGATGCGCCGATTAAGCGTCTCGCTGGACCTGATGTACCAGCAATGCCGTATGCTCCAACAATGGAAAAATTCTTTATGATCAATCCAGATAAAGTCGAAAAAGCAATGCGTGAACTCGCTGAGTATTAAGGAGGTTTGGAAGCAGTGGTAATTGAACAAATTAAAATGCCTCAGCTTGGGGAGAGTGTAACCGAAGGTACTATTAGTAAGTGGTTAGTATCTGTTGGTGATAAAGTAAATAAATACGATCCCCTTGCAGAGGTTATGACAGATAAGGTTAATGCAGAAGTCCCATCCTCCTTTACAGGTGTGATTAAAGAATTAATTGCTAATGAAGAAGATACCCTAGAGGTTGGAGAAATCATTTGTACCATTGAAGTCGAGGGTGGCGAAAGTCCACAAGCTAAAACAGAAGCACCCGCACCAGCAGCAACTAGTGGTACGGAAGTTGTTGCACAGGTGGATCAAGGAAACAAGGTCCGTTATTCCCCAGCGGTTTTAAAACTATCACAAGAGCATGGAATCGACCTAACACAGGTGTCAGGCACCGGAACTGGTGGAAGAATCACCAGAAAAGATCTCCTTAAATTAATTGAATCTGGAAATATCCCTGTTGCTGGTCAAAAGGTAAACAAAGAAACAGCTGTACAGCCTGAACCTCAAAAGCAAGAAGTATCACAACCTGTGACTACATCCGTATCAAAAACACCAGCAGCACCACAGGTTCAAATTCCAGTGGCAGCTGGTGATATTGAAATTCCAGTAACTGGTATTCGAAAAGCGATTGCTGCAAATATGCTTCGCAGCAAACATGAGGCGCCGCATGCGTGGACGATGATTGAAGTGGATGCAACTAATTTGGTAGACTACCGTAATTCTCTTAAAGATGAGTTTAAGAAAAAAGAAGGCTTCAATTTAACATTCTTTGCATTCTTTGTAAAAGCAGTTGCACAAGCATTAAAAGAGTTCCCGCAAATTAACTCCATGTGGGCTGGAGAGAAAATTATTCAGAAGAAAGACATCAATATTTCAATTGCTGTTGCAACTGACGATGCTCTATTCGTACCTGTAATTAAAAATGCAGATGAAAAAACAATCAAGGGAATTGCCCGTGAAATTTCCGAGCTTGCTGTTAAGGTGAGAACAGGAAAGCTAAAATCTGAAGATATGCAGGGTGGAACATTCACAGTGAACAACACAGGTTCGTTCGGCTCTGTTCAATCAATGGGCATTATCAATTATCCACAAGCAGCTATTCTCCAAGTGGAATCCATTGTTAAGCGACCTGTGGTAATGAATAATGGAATGATTGCTGTTCGTGACATGGTTAATCTATGTATGTCCCTAGACCACAGAGTACTTGACGGACTAGTTTGCGGACGTTTCTTACAACGTGTGAAGGAAATCCTTGAAAATACATCAAAATCTACAACTTCTATTTATTGATTCTATTTACAGTCGCTGCCCAGATGATGGCAGCGACTATTTGTTTAGTTGCCTGAATTCTGTTTGTACCATAAAATAGTATTAGTAGAATAAATTGAATTTTATTTCAATTATGTATATGGGAGGGGGATGAGGAGTATGGAAAATATAAAAAGTCAGTCATTTCCTTTAAAATCAACACAGGAATGGAAAGGAAAGGCAGAACAATCTCTCAAGGGAAAAACGATAGAATCCTTACAAACAGTTACATATGAAAACATCATTTTGAAACCGCTTTATTCTGAGGAAGATGAGCGCGAGGTATCTGAATTTCCAGGAGGCTCTGATTTCAGAAGAGGAATTGATCCACTTGGATACAATACAAATGATTGGAAGGTAGCACAGCGGGTTTATTATCACACATTAGAGGAATTGCAAGAAAAACTCATGCAATCGCTTGAAAGAGGCCAGTCCGCCATTTCTTTTGAAGTATCAAAGGTTCTACTTGAAGACGATCAAATGTTAGAAAAAATTCTAAGAAAATTCTATCAGAAATATCCATTCTCTCTTAATGCTAATGGGTTACACACTGAATTTCTCGCTGCTTTAGAAAGAATGGCTGAGCAAAAAGAAGAGCGTAGTAGTATTAGTGGTTTTATAGGATCAGATCCAGTTTCGCTTTTTGCTAAAGAAGGTAAGATATCTGAAGAATATCTCAATCATTGGATTACAAGCATTGTTCAAACTAGCGGAAAATTTCCTGGTCTTAGAACCGTTTTAATTGATACTATCCCTTTTCATAATGGTGGAGCGAATGCTGTTCAAGAACTTGGAATTGCAATTGCTGAAGGAATCTATTATCTTGATAGGTTTCAGGATGCCGGTATGGACCTAGAAGGAATTTTATCAAAAATGGTCTTTCAATTTTCTATTGGTAGCAACTTCTTTATGGAAATTGCTAAACTTCGTGCTGCTAGAGTACTTTGGAATCGAGTCGCTGAGGTCTATGGTGCTGGGGAGGACCATCGTGGGATGCATATTTCCGCAGAAACTTCTACTTTCACCAAAACTGTATATGACCCACATGTGAATCTACTTCGTTCCGGAAATGAAGCATTTGCAGCAGTGATGGGGGGCGTACAGTATTTACATGTAGACCCATTTAATGCTCTTACGGGGAGTTCGCTGATTTCAGAAAGGATTGCAAGGAACACACAACTTTTATTAAAAGAAGAAGCTCACTTAAAACATGTGATTGATCCTGCCGGTGGTTCCTGGTATATAGAACATTTAACCAATGAACTAGCTCAGAAAGCATGGGAATTCTTCCAACGGATTGAAGCAAATAATGGCATCCTAGAGGGATTAAAATCTGGTTGGCTGCAAAAAGAAATTGCTACTGTTTATGATGATAAGATTAAGGATGTCCAAACAAGGAAACAAAGCATAGTTGGTACGAATGTCTATGCCAATCTTGATGAAACAGTTCCTGAAGCTGATATTGAAATTCAAGAATCCTACCAAATAGATAAGAGAGAACCGTTCGTAAAAATTACGGCTATCCAACAAAGAAGATTAGCAGAGCCATTTGAAAATTTGCGAAATAAAGCTCGGAAATACGAAGAGTCAACTGGCAATAAACCATCTGTAGGGCTAATTTGTCTGGGTAAATTAAAAGAGCATAAGCCAAGACTTGATTTCATGAAGGGGTTTTTAGCTGCTGGGGGAATAAAAGCTGATGAAAGTCACCCGATTGCTGATTTAGAGACTGCTAGACAGTTTGTTTCTAATTTGCCTGCTGTTAAATGTTTTTGTATCTGTGGAACAAATGAACAGTATGAGGAAGTAGGACGTGGTATTTTAAACAGTTTGAAAGAGGAATTACCAAATCGAACCTTTTACCTGGCAGGTCTTCCGGAAAAAGAAACACAGCAACAGTGGGTTGCTGAAGGAATCCAGCAGTTTATTCATATAAAGAGCAATTGTTACGAAACACTCGAAGCTATTTTTAAAGTGTTGGAGGTGGGCAGGATTGAAGAAACAAAAGCCTGATTTTCAAAATCTATCATTATTTAACGGTCAAAAAAAAATGACTAAGGAAGAATGGCAGGAGAGGGTTAAAAAGGAATTTGACAACTCGATCGAGGATTTACTTTTTGAAACAAATGAGCAAATAAGCTTAAAGCCACTCTATACAAAGGAAGATCGAGAAGGCATTGAGCATATCGGCCATCTTCCAGGTCTGCCTCCTTACACCAGAGGGCCATATCCAACGATGTATGTAAATCGTCCATGGACAGTGAGACAATATGCTGGATTTTCAACTGCTGAAGAAAGTAATGCTTTTTATCGCCGCAATCTAGCAATGGGCCAAAAAGGACTATCAGTTGCTTTTGATTTAGCTACACACCGCGGGTATGATTCTGATCATCCACGTGTGGTTGGTGATGTAGGAAAAGCAGGGGTAGCTATTGATTCTGTCCTTGATATGAAGACCCTTTTTGAAGGAATTCCTCTAGACCAAATGTCGGTATCGATGACAATGAACGGGGCTGTTTTACCTATTCTTGCTTTTTTTATTGTCACTGCCGAGGAACAAGGGGTTAGCCAGGAGAAGCTCGCTGGAACCATTCAAAATGACATTTTAAAAGAATATATGGTTCGTAATACATATATTTATCCACCAGAAATGTCCATGAAAATAATAGCTGATATTTTTGAATATACGTCTAAATACATGCCGAAGTTTAATAGTATCAGTATTTCAGGTTATCATATGCAGGAAGCAGGAGCACCTGCAGACTTAGAGTTAGCTTATACGCTCGCAGATGGATTGGAATATGTACGGACGGGTCTTAAAGCTGGAATAGAGATTGATTCGTTTGCTCCAAGGCTTTCCTTTTTCTGGGCAATTGGGATGAATTACTTCATGGAAGTGGCCAAAATGCGGGCAGCGAGATTAATTTGGGCAAAAATGATGAAGTCTTTCAATCCAAAAAATGAGAAATCGTTAGCCTTAAGGACACATTCACAAACATCTGGATGGAGTTTAACAGAGCAGGATCCCTTTAATAATGTTACTCGGACGCTGATTGAAGCGCATGCTGCAGCTATGGGGCATACACAATCACTTCATACAAACGCTTTGGATGAAGCAATTGCCTTGCCGACGGACTTTTCGGCTCGAATTGCCCGGAATACTCAATTGTTTTTACAAGAAGAAACAGGAATTACAAAGGTAATTGATCCGTGGGCAGGCTCTTATTATGTTGAAAAGCTGACAGATGAATTAGTTCAACGTGCTTGGACACATATCGAAGAAATTGAGCAGCTAGGCGGTATGGCAAAAGCAATTGAAACCGGACTTCCAAAGATGAAAATTGAAGAAGCGGCTGCCAGAAGACAGGCGCAAATTGATTCAGGTAAGGAAACGATTATTGGGGTCAATCGTTACCGAGTTGAGACGGAAGAATCGATTGATATTCTAGATATTGATAATACGGCTGTGCGTCTAAAGCAAATAGAAAAATTACAGGGATTAAAAGCGAGTCGTGATGATCAGAAAGTGAGAGAAGCATTAGCTGCTTTAACAGATGCAGCAGAAACAGGGGAACAAAACTTATTGGAGTTGGCTGTTCAAGCAGCAAGAGTACGGGCAACCTTAGGCGAAATCTCCGATGCTATTGAAAAGGTTGCTAGCCGACACAAAGCTGTCATTCGCTCAATAAGTGGTGTTTATAGTACTGCATTTAGCAATGAGGAAGAAATTGTAGAAGTGAAAACAATGACCGATGAGTTCCTTGAAAATGAAGGAAGAAGACCAAGGATCCTAATTGCAAAAATGGGTCAGGATGGACATGATCGCGGCGCGAAAGTAATTGCTACCGCCTTCGCGGACCTTGGCTTTGATGTTGATATTGGCCCTTTATTTCAAACCCCAGAAGAAACAGCTATGCAAGCTGTCGAAAACGATGTACATGTAGTCGGGATGAGCTCCCTTGCTGCAGGGCATAAAACATTGCTTCCACAATTGGTGGAGGAATTAAAGAGACTTGGAAGGGAAGATATTCTAGTGGTTATTGGTGGAGTCATTCCATACCAGGATTATCAATTCTTATATGACCACGGTGCTGTTGCCATTTTCGGACCAGGAACTATTATTCCAGTAGCTGCTCAAAAGGTGATTAAAGAAATATATAAACAGCTCGGTTATGAGGAAGTGTCGTCCTAATGACTTCTGATCAGAAAAATAGCCGGTTTCAAAAGCGTAAAGCTACTGAACCAACGGTGAATGATCTTTTTGAAGGTGTTACTAAGGGAGATAGAAGTCAGTTAGCTAGAGCCATTACGCTAGTAGAAAGCAATGCAGATCAGCATTTTGAAAAAGCACAGGAGCTCCTGCAAAAGCTGCTACCGAAAAGTGGAAAGTCGATTCGAATTGGCATCACAGGTGTCCCAGGTGCAGGTAAAAGTACGTTTATAGAGGCTTTCGGAATGTACCTTTGTAGTTTAGGTCATCGAGTAGCCGTGTTAGCCATCGATCCTAGTTCGAAGTTAAGCGGGGGCAGTATCCTCGGTGATAAAACGAGAATGGAGCAATTATCCAGAAACCCTAAGGCCTTTATTCGCCCATCGCCCACAGCTGGAAAGCTGGGAGGGGTCCATCGCAAAACAAGAGAAGCCATGTTGCTTTGTGAGGCAGCCGGTTTTGATGTGATCCTAATCGAAACAGTTGGGGTGGGCCAAAGTGAAGTGATTATTAGGGATATGGTGGATTTTTTCCTGTTGCTCGTCCTGACTGGGGCTGGGGATGAACTTCAAGGAATGAAGAAAGGAATCATGGAGCTTGCGGATGCGGTTATTGTTCATAAAGCAGATGGCGACAATAAAACTAGAGCACAACAAACAAAACATGAATATAATCGGATTCTGCATTTTTTACAGCCTGCTACAAAAGGGTGGACAACCAAAGCTTATACTTGTTCATCTTTAAACGGTGAGGGCATTGCTGAGATTTGGGATGTGATTCAGAATTTCGAAGAAAGAGGAAAGTCGACTCGCGTTTTTATAGAGAGAAGAAGAGAGCAGCAAAGAGACTGGATTTATTCCCTGATTACTGACCAGCTTCATTACACCTTCTTTCACCATCCAGTAATAAAGCAAAAACTTCCACAGTTAGAGAATGAAGTAATGGCAGGAACAAAAACAGCGGCGTCCGTTGTAGAAAGCTTATTCAATGACTTCTTTTCCTAAATCATTTTTTATTGGTTGATTTAGTAAATTGCAGTTTACTTGGAAAAACCACATTTTAACTGTTATGATGTAGTTATGAACAACAAGAAGGAGTGAATCTAATGAGCATGAATTTTAATTTTTTCATGAATGATGTCGTTAACCAGGCACGTCAAGAAATCGTGTCAGCTGGATATAAAGAACTAAAAACACCTGCTGAAGTGGAAGAAGCTTTTGCACAAAAAGGAACAACCTTAGTAATGATTAATTCTGTATGTGGCTGTGCAGGGGGCATTGCTCGTCCGGCAGCAGCACATTCCCTTCACTACGACAAACGCCCAGATCATTTAGTTACGGTGTTTGCCGGTCAAGATAAGGAAGCAACTGAGAAGGCGAGAAGCTATTTCACTGGCTATCCACCATCTTCACCATCTTTTGCTTTATTAAAGAATGGAGAGATTCTTACTATGGTTGAAAGGCATCAAATTGAGGGATTTGATCCTGCTACAGTAGTTGCTAAGCTTCAAGATGAATTTGAAAAGTATTGTGAAGAACTATAATAAATGTATTTAAAAAAGGAGCTGATTCAGCTCTTTTTTTATTGATGAAATATGATTTATCGTGTATATTTATTAATTATTTCGCAACTTTAATCATTTATAAGAGGAGAATAGACGATGAAGGACTTATTAGTAAATTATTTAGAAGCAGTTCAAAGTAAATTATGGGATATAAGTGACAAGTTATATCATAACCCGGAGTTAGGCGATCAAGAATTTGAATCAATGAAACTATTACTAGAGTTTTTGGAAGAAAACCATTTTTCTGTGGAAAAAGGAATTGTTGACCGGCCAACAGCTTTTAAAGCAGTTTATGATAGTAAGAAGGAAGGACCGACAATTGCCTACCTTTCAGAGTATGATGCTTTGCCTGAGATTGGACATGGTTGCGGTCACAATTTAATTGGGACGATGAGCGCAGGAGCAGGGGTACTTTTAAGCAAGGTTGTAGATGAAATTGGTGGTCGTGTTGTTGTATTAGGAACACCAGCTGAAGAAACCAACGGTGCTAAAGTTCCGATGGCCGAACAGGGTATTTTTGATGACATTGATGCAGCTATGATCTTGCATCCTGCTGATGAATCATATGAGAGCGGTGATTCTTTGGCAATGGATGCGATTCAATTTGATTTCCGTGGCAGAACAAGTCATGCAGCAGCATCTCCAGAAAAGGGAATTAATGCACTTGATGCTGTTATTCAATTATTTAATGGAATAAATGCTCTAAGACAACATGTTACATCAGATGTAAGAATTCATGGAATTATTAAAGAAGGTGGCGTTGCAGCAAATATTGTCCCAGATAAAGCGGTTGCTCAATTTTATATTCGTGCGCAGAACCGTAGTTATTTAAATGAGGTTGTTCAGAAGGTAATCAGTATCGCTAATGGTGCATCTTCTATGACAGGTGCAGAAGTGCATATTAGTAACTATGAATTAAGCTATGATAATATGGTCACCAATCAAACTCTTTCTCAGTTGTTCTCAAATAATCTTTTATCTACAGGAGTAGAGAAGATTAAGAAAGCGAAGGATTCCTATGGTTCAATTGATATGGGGAATGTAAGTCATGTAGTTCCAGCCATCCACCCGTATATTGGTCTTGATTCACCTGGATTAATTGCTCATACACGGGAATTTGCAGATTTAACGATCACTGATAACTCGCACCAGATCCTCTCAAGGGGTGCTCTTGCACTCGCGATGACAGGGTTTGATCTAATTACCAATAAAGAAGAGTTTGAAAAAATGAAAAATGAGTTTCGCCAGAATGTAGAATGCTTAGTATGATTTAAAGTACCCCTTTATTTTAATGGGGTACTTTTTTTATATACTTTAGATTGAATTTTTAGAATATTTTTATATTAAAATAATGTCTTTTCAAATGTAATTTCATGTGTTATTATTCGTTTTGTTGAATAAAAATTCAAATGCAAATTATAAAACTATATATTTTTAATAGGAGGAAGACAACATGAAAAAGTCTATTTTATTCTTATCTATCATTTTTACATTAGTTGTATTATCTGCTTGCGGACAGAGCAAGAAAGATGAGGCTACAAGCGGAGGCAAAAAGGTATTAACAATGGCAACCTCTGCCGATTTTGCTCCATTTGAATCTAGAGATAAATCCGGTAAAGTAATCGGTTTTGATATTGATTTAGCTAATGCTATTGCTGATGAATTGGGCTATAAGCTTGAAATTAAAGATATGAAGTTCGATGGATTAATCGGTGCATTACAAGCAAAACGAGTAGATATGGTTCTAGCTGGTATGTCAGCAACAGAAAAACGCCAAAAGAATGTTGATTTCTCAACTGCTTATAACCACTCTGGTGAAATGTTTATAACTAAAAAAGACTCTGCTGTTAAAACAATTGACGACCTTAAAGGTAAAACAGTTGCAGTACAATTAGGTACCATTCAAGAAGAAGGCGCAAAAAAGCTTCAACAAAAGGTAGATTTTACTCTAAAGCCTTTAGATAACTCAACGACGTTAATCCAAGAGCTACTTTCAGATCGTGTTCAAGTTGCTTATTTAGATAAATCAGTTGCAACTGGATATATTAAAGAACAAGGCTTAGCAGGATTTGATGATCCAACATCAAGTTCCCCTGGTATGGCAGTTGCTTTCCCTAAAGGAAGCGATCTTAAAGAGGATGTAAATAAAGCTCTTAAGAAGTTAGAAGAAAACGGAAAGCTTCAAGAATTAAAGGATAAGTGGTTAAAAGACCAACAGTAATTTTCACAACTGGAATGTAAACAAAATATCGAAGTGAGGTGTAAGGCATGAATTTGGATTTTAGCCAAATTGTGCCTTATATTCCTTTTATCTTAGAAGGAATATGGGTAACATTAAAATTTGTTGTTTTATCGATTGTTTTTGGATTTGTCCTCGGGACAATTATAGCTTTACTTAAAATTTCGCGTATAAAGGTACTAAATTGGTTCGGCGATTTTTATACATCTATTTTTCGTGGGACACCTTTGATTTTGCAATTAATGTTAATTTATTTTGCGATTCCACAATTAACAGGCTATGATATTTCGCCATTTTTATCATCAATCTTAGCCTTTGGATTAAACTCTTCTGCCTATGTCTCTGAAATCATTCGAGCAGGAATCCAAGCGGTTGATAAAGGACAAACAGAAGCAGCCCAGGCACTTGGTGTTCCATATGGTCTGATGATGAAGGATCTTATTTTACCGCAAGCGTTGAAAAATATCTTACCGGCACTTATGAATGAATTTATTACTTTAACAAAAGAATCAGCCATTGTATCAACAATCGGCTATTTAGATTTAATGCGCCGGGCACAGGTTGTAGGAGCAGATACGTATCGAAACTTTGAACCATTAATCTTTGTTGGGTTAATTTATTGGGTATTAGTTATGGTGCTAACGTTAATTGGTAAGCGGGTTGAAAGGAGGATGAAATATAGTGATTAAAGTTGAAAACCTCCATAAAAAATTCGGGGAAAACGAAGTATTAAAAAATATCTCTACTAGTATCAATAGTGGGGAAGTAGTTTCCATTATTGGACCATCCGGTTCAGGAAAATCAACTTTTCTTAGATGTTTAAATTTACTTGAGACGCCAACACAAGGTAATGTTTGGATCAATGGTCAAGAGATTACCGATTCAAAAACTAATATCATGAAGGTTCGTGAACAGATTGGAATGGTTTTTCAGCACTTTTACTTGTTTCCACATAAGACTGTGTTGGAGAACTTGACTTATGCTCCGATGAAAGTAAAAGGAGAGAGTCGAGAGGCAGCAGAGAAGAAGGCAAGGGAACTGCTATCTAAAGTGGGTCTTAGTGAAAAAGAATCAGCATATCCGAATAATCTTTCAGGGGGACAGAAGCAGAGGGTAGCGATCGCACGTGCGCTTGCAATGGAACCGCAGTTAATGTTATTCGATGAGCCTACGTCAGCACTTGACCCAGAAATGGTTAAAGAAGTTCTAAATGTAATGAAAGACCTTGCTCAGTCAGGAATGACCATGGCAATCGTCACTCATGAAATGGGGTTTGCAAGAGAGGTTTCTGATCGTATAATGTTTCTTGATGATGGGGTGCTTTTAGAGGAAGGCACGCCGGATGAATTTTTTACTAATCCTCGCACAGGCAGAGCAAAGGACTTTTTAGAAAAAGTTCTTTAGTGGTTAAAACGGATGATTACTTGCAAAAGATGCATAAATAGAGATATGTTAAAGATGGTCTTAAAGATCATCTTTTATTTTTTTTAAGGAGAAAAAGTATGAAATTTCGCATTGGGTATCGAACGTTAAAAACTGCTGTTGGCACAGCTATTGCCATACTTATTGCTCAACAGCTGGGATTACATAATTTCGCTTCCGCAGGCATTCTAACAATCCTTTGTATCCAAGTGACCAAAAGGAGATCACTTCGTACGGCATGGGATCGATTTTTGGCGTGTGTCTTGGCAATGCCTTTTTCAGCAGTATTCTTTGAGGGGATTGCCTATCATCCGATTGTGATTGGTGTAATGCTAATTTTCTTTATCCCTACTATTGTCATGTTAAAGGCGAAGGATGGGGTGGTCACGAGTAGTGTCATTATCTTACATATTTATATGTCCCAAAAAATATCGATGGATATTTTTTTGAATGAATTAGGAGTTATTGTTATTGGGATTGGTGTGGCACTTGTGATGAATCTTTATATGCCGAGTGTGGATAGTAAGTTGAAGAGTTATCAGGTAAAGGTTGAGGAAAATTTTAAGACGATTCTTTGTGAAATGGTTCGCTATTTACGCACCGGTGACAGTACATGGGATGGAAAGGAAATTACTGAATGCTCCCTTCTTCTTGATGAGGCAAAAACTCTTGCATTTAGGGATGTGGAAAATCATTTTCTTCGAGAAGACACCACTTATTTTCATTATTTTAAAATGAGAGAAAAACAGTTTGAAATTATTGAACGTGTGTTGCCGATGGTAACCTCTTTAACGAAAACAATAAAGCAAGGGAGAATGGTTGCTGACTTTCTGGAAGAACTCTCACTGAATATTCATCCAGGAAATACGGCTTATATCTATATTGAGAAACTAAGAGAAATGAAAAAGGAATTTGAAGAGATGGAGCTGCCGAAGACTAGAGAAGAATTTGAAACACGTGCAGCGCTGCTACAACTGGTAAATGAGATGAATGACTATCTCATTATTAAAAGTTCATTTAAAGAGAAGAAAACTAAGATGCATGATAAAAAGAAAATCGAAGCAAACTAGGTAAAAAAAGGCAGGTGGCTGTGTTGATTAAACTCTTATCGCCGATCCTGATTGCTTTTTTCATTTCACCAATTTGGCCAATAGGGCCGAACCCGATGCCAGGTGACCCGTTTGTTATTGTTAACAAAAGTAAAAATGAACTGGCCTTTATTAATGAGAATAAAGTCCAAACTGTGGTTAGTGTCGGAACAGGAAAGACACAGGAATTAACCCCTGAGGGTCTTTTTACGATTACTGTAAAGGCTAAAGAACCTTATTTTCGCAAAGAGAATATACCAGGAGGAGACCCTAAAAACCCACTGGGATCCAGATGGATTGGTTTTGACGCTAAGGGGACGGATGGAAGAACCTATGGGATACATGGAACCAACCAGCCAGCTTCCATTGGCAAGTATGTCTCACAAGGCTGTATTCGCACCCAAAATGAAGTGGTTTCCTCGTTATTTCCGTTAATTCCGTTAGGAACAAAAATATTAGTGGTGTCATCAAAAAAATCATTTGAAGCTTTAGCACAAGAACAAGGTGCAATTAAATGAGGAAAGGGACTGTTCGTTTTCGAACAGTCCCTTTTATATGTTTATGACAAGAAGGTGCCGATTCCGATTAGGAGGGTGGAAGCAAGCATCGCAAAAAGCATCAAATAAACAATAATTTTTCTTGTTTTCTTTTTAGTCAATTTAGGTACCTCCCTTATTGCATTTGGATATATTCCTATTTTACAGGGAAAAGCCCAAATGAACAACGGAACAACTAAGTAATTTAGGAAGGATTTATGAACTTTTTACCGAATAAGAGTAATTGTCGAATTTATTTTAATAGTGGAACAGAGGGGTATATATGATTAAAAAAGTCGACCATATTGGAATTGCCGTGAAATCTCTTGAAAATACGTTACCATTTTATACGGATGTGTTAGAGCTCTCTTTACTAGGAATAGAAGTGGTTGAGAGTCAAAAGGTAAAAGTCGCTTTTTTACAAGCAGGTGGAACAAAACTCGAACTACTGGAACCGACATCTGAGGAGAGCCCGATAGCCAAATTTATTGAGAAACGCGGTGAGGGTATCCACCATGTAGCATTAGGGGTGGAATCAATTGAAGAGAGAATCCTAGAAATGAAAGAAAAAGGCATTCAAATGATTGATCAACAGCCAAGGCTCGGGGCAGCAGGGGCACATATTGCATTTATGCATCCAAAATCGACTTCTGGTGTTTTGTATGAGTTATGCGAAAAGAAAGGGATGAAGGGGTAAAATGATAGACATCTATGAAAAAATAAGTGAATTATACGATAAGCGAAGAGAAGTTGAACTTGGTGGCGGGGATGAGCGGATCGATAAGCAGCATGAGAAGGGGAAATTAACAGCTAGAGAACGGATAGAGCTTTTAGTGGATAAAGGCACGTTTGTCGAATTGAACCCATTTATTGAGCATCGTACGAATGATTTTGGGTTAGATGAGCAAAAGGGACCTGGTGATGGTGTTGTAACTGGCTTTGGGAAAGTTAATGGCCGTCCAATCTATTTATTTTCACAGGATTTTACGGTGTTTGGCGGCGCTTTAGGTGAAATGCATGCGAAGAAAATTGCGAACGTCATGGATTTAGCAGCTAAAAATGGTACGCCTTTTGTAGGGCTTAATGACTCTGGTGGAGCAAGAATTCAAGAAGGGGTCGTTTCACTTGATGGGTATGGTCATATCTTTTATCGAAACGCTATTTATTCAGGTGTCATCCCGCAAATCTCCGTAATCATGGGACCGTGTGCTGGTGGAGCAGTTTATTCTCCAGCTATTACGGATTTCGTATTTATGGTTGAAAAAACAAGCCAAATGTTCATAACTGGACCGAAGGTAATTGAAACAGTAACCGGTGAGAAAATCTCTGCCGAAGATTTAGGTGGAGCAAATGTTCATAATTCGATCAGTGGGAATGCCCATTTCCAAGCAAACTCTGAAGAAGAGGTATTACAAAATGTGCGCAAGCTATTAAGCTATCTCCCTCAGAACAATGAAGAAAAACCGCCAAAACAGGAAGTGGAGCATGAAAATGATTACCGTCCAGATTTAACGGATGTGATTCCATTTGACGCGGTTCGCCCGTATGATGTTCGTAAAGTCATTGAACAAGTAACAGATGCGGACTCCTTTATGGAAATTCAAAAGGATTTTGCTAAAAATATAGTAGTGGGCTTTGCTAGAATCAAAGGCGAGTCAGTTGGGCTTGTTTGCAACCAGCCAAAGGTGATGGCTGGTGGTTTAGATATTGATTCTTCAGATAAAGCAGCCCGCTTTATTAGAACTTGCGATTCTTTCAATATTCCAATCATAACTTTTGAAGATGTTACTGGTTTCTTCCCAGGTGTTAAACAGGAGCATGGAGGAATCATTCGCCATGGTGCAAAGATATTGTTCGCCTATTCAGAAGCGACTGTACCGAAGCTAACGGTAATTTTAAGAAAAGCATATGGCGGGGCTTATGTGGCTTTAAATAGCAAGTCGATCGGTGCTGACTTAGTGTTTGCTTGGCCAAATGCTGAAATTGCGGTCATGGGTCCTCAAGGTGCAGCTAATATTATCTTTGCTAAGGAGATTAATAACAGTGAGAATCCTGAGCTGACACGCCAGCAAAAAATCGATGAATACCGTGAAAAGTTTGCGAATCCATATGTTGCTGCAAGCAGAGGAATGGTGGATGATGTCATTGACCCACGCGAAACAAGAATTAAAATTATTCAAGCCTTAGAAATGCTAAGAAACAAAAAAGAGTCGCGGCCATATAAAAAACATGGAAATATCCCTCTTTAAAATTAACTGACTGCTCTTTCATTTGATGATAATAGATAGAAAGAGGTATACTTAAATAGAAAAAGCAAAAGCGCCTTTCTGAGGCGCTTTTAGCTTGGTGATTGTAAGTACATATATTGGAGGGTCAATCAAATGGTAAATCAAGAACGTCTTTTGAATGAGTTTTTAGAGCTTGTGCAAATTGACTCAGAAACAAAATTTGAGACTGAAATTGCAAAAGTATTAAAACAGAAGTTTTCTGATTTAGGTTTAGAAGTGTATGAAGATGATACTACTTCTGTCACAGGCCATGGAGCAGGCAACTTAGTATGTACGCTTCCAGCGACAAAAGAGGGTGTAGATCCTATTTATTTTACTTGCCATATGGACACAGTAACGCCTGCTAAAGGGGTTAAGCCTTCTATTAAAGATGGTTATGTGGTTACTGACGGTACAACCATCTTAGGTGCAGATGATAAGACGGGTATCTCTGTTATGCTTGAAACGATCCGCCTTCTTAAGGAACAAAATCTTCCGCATGGATTAATTCAATTTGTCATTACGGTTGGAGAAGAGTCTGGATTGGTAGGAGCAAAAGCATTGGATCCTTCGTTAATGAAGGCAAAATATGGCTATGCTCTTGATAGCGATGGCTTGGTTGGGAATGTGGTTGTTGCTGCTCCAACACAAGCAAAAGTGAGGGCAGTTATTTATGGTAAAACAGCACATGCTGGTGTAGCTCCGGAAAAAGGGGTTTCTGCCATTACGATTGCGGCGAAATCCATTGCCAAAATGCCTTTAGGAAGAATTGACCATGAAACCACTGCAAATATTGGCCGTTTTGAAGGCGGACAGGCAACCAATATCGTATGTGACCGTGTGGATATTCTAGCAGAGGCACGTTCACTAATACCTGAAAAGATGCAAGCACAAGTAAGCAAAATGAAGGAAGCATTTGAATCTGTAGCTGCTGATATGGGTGGTAGAGCGGAAGTCGATGTAGAAGTGATGTATCCTGGCTTCAAATTTGGTGAGGGTGACCTTGTGGTAGAAATTGCTCGCAAAGCAGCAGCAAAAATTGGCCGAAGCTGTGAGCTTCAGCATAGCGGCGGTGGCAGTGATGCTAACGTCATTGCTGGTTTCGGAATTCCTACTGTTAATCTTGCTGTCGGATATGAGGAAATCCATACAACAAATGAGCGTATGCCGCTTGAGGAATTATACAAGTTGGCAGAAATGACACTTGCTATAATTGATGAAGTAGCCAATCAATAAGAAAAGATTAAAGGAGGGTCTTAGACTCTCCTTTTTGCTATACTAGTCCTATAAATGGTTTAAGGATGATTAACATGAAGGAAATGTATCCAAAAAACGGACGAGTCATTTTACATGTTGATATGAACAGCTTTTACGCTTCAGTAGAAATGGCGTATGACCCTAACTTAAAAGGGAAGCCATTAGCGATTGCTGGAAATGTGGAAGAGAGACGCGGAATTATTGTTACTTGCAGTTATGAAGCAAGGAAATTCGGTGTAAAAACAACGATGCCACTCTGGGAAGCAAAGAAATTATGTCCTGAGCTAATCGTTATGAAACCTAATTTTGAAAGGTATCGTGCGGCCTCTATTGGAATGTTTACTATTCTTAGGCAATATACCGAGCTGGTTGAGCCCGTATCGATTGATGAAGGCTATCTAGATATATCAGAGAGTTTTGAATTTGGCAGTCCCATTGATATTGCAAAAAGTATTCAAAAAAGAGTTCTTGATCAGTTGGATTTGCCATGCAGTATTGGCATTGCTCCGAATAAGTTTTTAGCAAAGATGGCCTCAGATATGAAGAAGCCAATGGGGATTACCATCCTTCGTAAGCGTGATATTCCGATGGTTTTATGGCCGTTAAATACGAATGAAATGCATGGAGTAGGGAAAAAGACGGCAGAGAAATTAACGACGATTGGAATCCACACGATAGGTGATTTAGCAAAAGGGAATGACATCCAGCTTAAATCCCTTTTGGGTATTAATGGACTCCGAATAAAAGAAAGAGCAAATGGAATTGATCATCGGCCTGTTGATCCGGGATCTATTGAAGAATTTAAGAGTATTGGGAATTCAACTACATTACCTCGGGACGTCAGCAACCAGCATGAACTTTTCCGTGTGTTAGAATCTCTAGCAGAAACCGTTTCTGTTCGGATAAAAAGAAAAAATGTTCTTGCAACAACACTCGGAATAACCATTCGTTATAAAGACAGAAAGACAATAACTAGAAGCAAGAAACTTTCTAACCCAATCAATAATAAGGAGGATATTTCCGCTTTTGCAAAACAGCTTTTTTTAAAGTCCTGGAATGGTGACCCAGTAAGGTTACTGGGCATTACCGGTAATGATTTAGTGGATCAAGACCATGCATATAAACAGTTGGATTTATTTTCCTTTGAAAAGGATGCAAAAAAAGAACCCCTGCTTAAAACGCTATCCAGCCTCCGAGAGAAATATGGGAAAGAGATTATTGAAAACGCTGGCTCTCATAAATCGGATCCTTCACATAATGTAGGGACGGCAACGAGTTTCAATAAGGATTTTCTTCGCACCTTTCCAATGAAAAATATAGAGGATGAATAAAAAGCTCCACTTTGCAATGTACAAAGTGGAGCTTCTTGTGATTTAAACTACTTACAAATATCTACGTCAAGGTCTGTAACAGGCCACCAGAAGAAGCCATCCTTTTCTAACAGTTCATCTGCAGCTTTAGGTCCCATTGAACCTGAAGCGTAATTGGGGAAGTCAGCCTTTGTTCCTTCCCACACTTCTGAAATCTTATCTACGAAGGCCCAAGAATAGGCTACTTCGTCCCAATGAGTAAAGTTAGTCGCATCACCGCGCATGCAATCATAAAGCAGCTTCTCATAGCCTTCGGGAGTGTTCATAGCATTAATTCCTGTGTTAGCAAAGCTTAACTTTACTTCTTGTGCGTCTAGATGGCCGCCAGCCTTTTTGGCATTAAGATGAAGGGTAATACCCTCTTCCGGTTGAATATGAATCACAAGGAGGTTTGGATTTAACATCTTTTCAGTTTGATAATATAAATTCATCGGAATGTCTTTAAACTGAACGACAATCTTTGTTGATTTGGCTGCCATTCTTTTTCCAGTTCGGATATAGAAAGGAACGCCTGCCCAGCGGAAGTTATCGATCATGACTTTCCCTGCAACAAATGTCTCTGTGTTCGATTCCTTGTCTACCATTTGTTCATTACGATAGGCTGGAACATTCTTGTCACCCATAGTTCCTTCACCATATTGACCGCGGACAAAGTAATCATTTACTTCTTCACCCGCAATTGTTCTGAGGGAGCGGAACACTCTTACTTTTTCGGAACGAATTTCATCGGTTGTTAATTTTATTGGAGGCTCCATCGCAAGCAAGGCTACCATTTGCATCATATGGTTTTGTAGCATATCACGTAAAGCTCCGCTGGTCTCATAGTAACGTCCGCGCTCTTCTACGCCAAGTGTTTCACTAGAAGTAATTTGGATATTAGAAATGTAACGGTTATTCCACAGCGGCTCGAAAATAGCATTGGCAAAACGGATTACTTCAATGTTCCGCACCATTTCTTTACCTAGATAATGGTCAATTCGATACACTTCTTCTTCTGAAAAAGCTGTTCTAATTTGTTCATTTAGCTCTTTGGCAGATGGTAAATCATGACCAAATGGTTTTTCAATAACTAAACGCTTGTAGCCTTTTACATCTGTTAATCCATCAGATTTTAAATGAAGTGCAATTGGACCGAAAAATTCGGGTGCCATTGCCAAGTAAAAGATTCGATTTCCATCCAATTGATAGTTTTCATCAATCTCGTGTGCCAGTTTATTTAATTCTGCGTATGAGTTTGAATCGGCTACATCGTGTGATTGATAATAAAAATGAGAAGCAAATTCATCGAGATTGTCCTGATCACCTAAGGCGGACAATACTGAATCCTTTACAGATTTCTGAAAATCATCATTAGATAATGATCTTCTTGCTACCCCAACGACAGCAAATTTATCTAATCTTCCTTTCTTAAACAATCGGTAAAGAGAAGGAAACAATTTTCTGTGTGCTAAATCACCGGTTGCTCCGAAGATCATAATTAATGAATTCATATTTTGTTCCACGGGTTAAAGACCTCTTTCCTAATAGCATGTGTGTGCTTATGTAGTTTTAATTACAATTCCTTCATTCAAGTATTTAATTTAGCGGTTTTCATTAGGTTTCGCAAATAAATTGATTTGCATGTAAGAAATATGCCTTTAAGATTTTAAAGGTGCGAGGGAGAAATCAAAGTGAGTTTATGATATATTATCAATATTAGTTACAGGACCGGTAAGAAAGGGGATATACCATTTGGATTTATTTTTTCTAGGTACGGGAGCAGGAATGCCAGCGAAACTAAGGAATGTCACATCTATAGCCTTGAAGCTGCTTGAGGAGCGGGGGGCAATATGGTTATTTGATGTTGGGGAGGCAACTCAACATCAGATTTTACACACATCTATTAAGCCACGGCGTATTGAAAAAATTTTTATTACGCATCTTCATGGTGATCATATATATGGGCTGCCTGGTTTATTGTCTAGCCGTTCATTTCAAGGTGGGGAGACAGAGGTCACGGTTTATGGACCAAAAGGGATTAAACAATATATTGAGATGAGTCTGTCTTTAAGCCAGACCTACTTAAAATATCCGCTAGACATCATCGAAATTAGTGAGGGAGTTATTTTTGAAGATGAGCAGTTTGTGGTAGAAGTTCGGCTGCTCGAACATGGGATTCCTTCGTATGGGTACCGCATCACGGAGAAGGACAGGCCAGGGACCTTGCTTGCAGATAAGCTAATCGAAGCAGGTGTTAAGCCTGGACCAATCTATAAGCAAATAAAAAATGGGGAATCGGTTACTCTTGAAGACGGCCGGGTGCTTGATCCAAATGAGTTCCTTGGTTCTGAGCAAAAGGGGAGAGTGGTCACCATCCTAGGCGACACAAGATACTGCGAAAATGCATTGGTATTGGCTAAAGAAGCAGATTTATTAGTCCACGAAGCCACCTTCTCAAAGGGTGAGGAAACACTTGCCTTCGAATACTTTCATTCAACGACCTATCAGGCAGCAGATATTGCTAGAAGGGCTGGCTGCAAGCAATTATGTTTGACCCATATCAGCTCACGGTACGATCGGAATGAGTGGCGCGAGTTAGTGGCCGAAGCTAAGGAAACCTTTTCTAATACAGATATTGCGGAGGATTTTAAAGAGATTCATATTCCGCTTAAGTAAGAAAAGCGCAAGCGCCTTGGTCAGCCCCGACAGGCAAATGTTCTTCGGCAAGAAAAGTCGCTCTTTGACTTTACTTGCCGAAGGTTATTTGACCCGAGGGGCTAGGCGCTGGAGCTGGACAATTCTCGAAGGAATTTTATACTTTCTTATCATTTAAAAAAAAGCACTTACCGATTTTGGTAAGTGCTTCTCTTTTCTTATACCCATCCTCGCTCGTACTGCTTAGGGCCTTCGATGGTGACGCCAAGTTCCTTGGCTGCTGTTCGCGGCCAGTATGGGTCACGCAGCAACTCACGTGCTAAGAACACTAAATCTGCTCGATCATTTTGTAATATTTCCTCAGCCTGAATCCCTGTGGTAATGAGACCAACTGCACCAGTTGGGATTTCAGCTTCAGCTTTAATCGTTTCAGAAAATTTCACTTGATATCCTGGATAGACATGTATGTGGGCTGGTACCACTGCGCCAGAACTTACATCTACCAAGTCCACACCTTGTTCCTTCATCCACTTTGCAAATACGACGTAATCTTCCGGAGTTAACCCTTCTTCATGATAATCATTCGCAGAAACCCTTACGAACAGAGGACCTTCCCAAACGGTTTTCACAGCTTCGATGACTTCACGCAGCAAGCGGTAACGGTTTTCAGCAGTGCCGCCATATTCATCTGTCCTTTTGTTGGAAAGCGGAGATAGAAACTCATTAATTAAGTAGCCATGGGCACCGTGAATTTCAATCACATCGAAACCAGCTTTGGCAGCACGTTCCGCCCCTTTTTTAAAGGCTTCCACTGTCTCTTTAATATCAGTTTCTGTCATCTCTTTAGGAGTTTTCGATTTTTCATTAAAGGCAATTGCTGAGGGTGCAATGATTTCATCTTCTAATACTGCTTTTCTGCCGGCATGAGCAAGCTGAATGCCTGTTTTCGCGCCATGTTCTTTCATTAGGGTGTTTAACTCTTTGAACCCATCTATGTGTTCATCACTCCAAATCCCTAAATCCTGTGGAGAAATTCGGCCTTGTGGAGTAACGGCAGTTGCCTCAACGATAATTAGACCAACCTGTCCAACTGCTCTACTTGTATAGTGAGTACGGTGCCAGTTTTGAAGATGTCCATCTTCATTATGGCTGGAATACATACACATTGGAGCCATAACAATTCGATTTTTTAATGTCACTCCCTTTATGGTAAGGGGAGAAAATAATTTGGATGTCATCTCATAAGCCCTCCTGTTTCATACTAAATCCTTCTTTAGTATAGCAAAGGGTATAAATTTAATGTACAATACTGCTTCAGTCGTGGTCCTTTAGCTCACTTAAACGGTAAGTAGTCCCTCTCCAAACGATCCCTCCGCGTTTAAAGGTCAGCAGGCTAGCACGAATAATTGAATAAATAAAAAGTACAGCGGTGATAGGGAAAACAAGAAACAGCACAGGAGAATAGACCGTCATTCGTCTAATAATCATCACATAAAGGATTCCACTAGTCACAATATTTCCTAAGCTTAAAAGGGAGATTGTTTTGTTTGCGGAAAAAATTGTCAGGAACGGAAGGACATTGGTGATAAAAACACCAAATATCGAAAAAAATACCATGCTAACTTGATAATTTAAACCAGCAAACGTATTTTTTTCGAGGCCAATAAATGCTTCTTTTAAACTCCCATACCATTCGACTTCAATTAACCGAAGTGCAGTGACTATCCTTTGGCGATACCCTGCTTTTTTCATTTTCATTCCTAGCTGCAGGTCATCGTCTGGCCTCATTTTTAGCTGTTCATGTGTTCCAAAAGACTCATATGCCGCTTTAGAGATAAGATTGAATGCGCCAATTCCTGTTCCAATTTTTGATTTTGGATTATTTGCCATCCAGGGACGTTTAAAATAGGAAAATCCAAATAGAAAAAAAGCAACAAAGGTTTTTAACCAAAAATGATTTGCATGTAAGTTGGGCGCTGCTGTTAAATGATCGAGTTGATATCTTTCAGCATAATGAAGTGCCTTTGCGAATGCTTCCTTTTCATATTTCACATCGGCATCGGTGAACAATAGCCATTTTCCTGATGCTAGTAGTGAGCCTTTGTATAATGCATGATTTTTTCCTAACCAGCCTTCAGGTAATTCTTTTACATGAATAATCTTAATCCTTGAATCTTCCTTTTTTAAATCGTCCAGGATTCTTCCAGTTTGATCGGTGGAGCGGTCATCTACCACAATCCATTCCACAGTTCTATAGCTTTGTTCCAACTGGCTTAGGATGCTTGCTTTTATTTGCTTTTCTTCATTTCTTGCTGCTACTATAACCGACAATAGTGGCCCTACTTTTAGACTCTCTTCCTTTTCGAGAGAATCTAGTTTACGGAAGCCTAAAAAAGCATCCCCGAGAAAAACAATCCAAACAAGAATCCCTAAAGAAAATAATACAGTTAGCATGGCGTACACTTCCTGGCCTTTTTTCCATTAGTTTATAGTAAACAAGGCCAAACATCCAACTTAAGAAGGTTGATCTGCTGTCTCAAACTGAGTACGTAAGGCAGCGCCCATTTTCTTAGATTGAGCAGTGGCTGCCTTAATGCATGAAATGAATGCTTGCTGGACACCGTTTTCTTCGAGTACTTTCATACCGGCTTCTGTTGTTCCACCAGGGCTAGTTACATCCTTGCGCAGTTGTGTGGAGGATTTCGATGAATTCTTAACCATCTCTGCTGCTCCAATCAGTGTTTGAACAATGAGTTGGCTTGCCATTTCTTTTTCAAGACCTACTTCGACCGCACTTTTTTCCATTGCTTCAATTAAATAATAGATATAGGCTGGACCGCTTCCTGATAGCCCTGTGACAGCATCTAATTGTTCTTCTTCTACAAAAGAAGTTAATCCAACCGTATCAAAGAGATTTCTCGTTGTTTCTAGCTGTTCATTCGTAACACGATTATTTACAGCGATTGCAGTAGCTGACTTGCCTACGGCCGCTGATGTGTTTGGCATGGATCTTACAATGGCAAGAGACTTTCTTGCCAAGGTTTCAATTGTATCCATTGATACCCCTGCTAAAACTGAAACCACTAGCATATTTTCCGTTAAATGTTGGCGTATGGCTTGAATTGCAGAAGCGGCATCTTTTGGTTTCATTGCTAACATGACTATATCTGCCCCTTCAAAAAGGGCTTTCAAATCATACGTGCTCCTAATACCATAACGCTCTCTAAGCTTATTCAGCCTTTCTTCATTTGAATGGTTTGTTACCCATACATTTTTTTTATCAATTAATTCATTTTCTACAATTCCCGAAATAAATGATTCAGCCATAGAGCCTGCACCAACAAGCACAATTTTGTTCATTATTTTTCCTCCTTTTTCTCCGTAAAATAAAATAGACCTCTCATCCATAAAGGACGAAAGGTCTAGCTTCCGCGGTACCACCTTCATTTACCCCCATTTAGCTAATTGTAAATAGGGATTCACTCGACTCCGATAACGCCGGATGTGCGTTAGGTTTTCCTAAGTGCTCATAAGGTAGGTTCAATGATTAAGAGGGCAGAGAAACCTTTCAGCCTATGGGTTTCACTCTCTTTTGCCATTTTTCATTTACTGGCCTTAGTCATCGCTTTAACGTAGCAAATTTTAATTGTGATTATGCAAGAAAAAGGGCTTGTCTGTCAAGAGAAATATTGTAAGAATTTTTTATTTTTTCTAAAAAGTTATGCAGAAATAATGACAATTTATGAATAAATCGCTACACTTTAATTTATACATTATATGATGGAATCGGTTCATAGCTACATATTTGAATATCTTTATTTAACAATAATATTAAGGGGTTTTTATCATGACAGAATGGAAAAATGGAATTGCTAAAATTACATTACCAACACCCTTTCCAGTTGGCGATGTTAATGCGTATTTGATTAAAGGTGATCGATTAACACTAGTTGATGCAGGCGTCAAGACGGAAGAGTCATGGAATTCATTAAAAGAGCAAATGGCAGATTTACATTTAAGCCCAAAGGACATTGAACAAGTGATTCTTACCCATCATCACCCGGATCATGCAGGGATGCTCGACTTTTTTTCAGATTCGCTAGAGGTGTATGGTCATGTATTTAATGAGCGTTGGATTCATCCAACCGAAGATTTTTTTCAAGAACAAGAGGAGTTTTTTCGGGTGTATTTTAAAGAGTTTGGTCTCCCACAGGAGTATTTTCCGTTCCTTTCTAAGCTCAGAAAAACACTGAAGTATTCCTGTAATCGGTCACTAACCGGATATCTTTCTGAAGGGATGAGACCTAAAGGGCTTAATGATTGGGTGGTAATTGAAACGCCAGGTCATGCTCAGAGTCAAATTGCTCTTTTTCGAGAAAAGGATGGAATACTAATTGGTGGCGATTTGATTCTTGCTCACATCTCACCAAACCCATTACTTGAGCCGCCTGCACCCGGTGAAAAAGAAAGGCCAAAGCCACAGCTTCAGCACAATGATTCGATGAAGAAGCTGCTAGCGTATCCGATCCGCTGTGTGTACACGGGTCACGGTGAAGAAGTGTATGAGTTGGAAGATCTAATAGAAAAACGACTCACACGACAACATGAACGGGCGATGACGGTGAAAAACTGGCTGAAAGAAGAGGAACTAACTGTATTTGAAATCTGTAAGCGCCTGTTTCCAACCGTCTATCAGCGTGAACTAATGCTTACCATATCAGAAACCGTCGCTCAACTTGACTATTTAGCCTCTATCGGCGAAATTAGTAGTAATGAAAAACAGCCCGTTCTCTACAAGGCGACTAAAAGATAGAGAAACGGGAGTAAGCGAGTAGAGGTGTTTAAGTGGGAAGAGAACAATTAAAAGGAAAAAATATAGTGATTACCGGTGCATCAGGAGGAATTGGTGCAGAAATCGCTAAGCTATGTGCAGCAAGTGGTGCCAACCTTGTTTTATTGGCCCGGAGTATGGATAAGCTTGAGAAGCTTAAAGTTGAACTGCAGGAAAATCATCAAGTTAACGTGAATGTTTTTCAGCTTGATGTATCTGACACCGTACAGGTAGAGAAGGTATTTAAGCAGATTTTTGAAACGATTGGTCAGGTTGATATCCTTGTCAATAATGCAGGCTTCGGCATTTTTCGTGAAGCATATCAAGCATCAATGGATGAAATCAAGGGAATGTTCGATGTGAATGTAGTAGGGCTGATGGCATGCACGAGTATGGTGCTGCCGAAGATGCGGGAGAGGCGTTTTGGCCATATCATTAATATTGCCTCGCAGGCAGGTAAGATTGCGACGCCAAAATCAAGTGTATACTCTGCTACTAAGCATGCCGTTCTTGGCTATACGAATGCACTAAGAATGGAACTTGCAGATTATAATGTGCTCGTCACGGCCGTTAATCCAGGACCAATTGCTACTAATTTTTTTGACATTGCAGATGAACAAGGCACATACGTAAAAAATGTGCAGCGATACATGCTTCAGCCTGAATATGTTGCAAGTAAGGTGGTTGACAGCATGCTGACGAAAACAAGAGAAATCAATTTGCCGCGCTGGATGAACATGGGAAGCGTGGTTTATGTTCTCTTTCCTCGGTTGTTTGAGCGTGTGGGCAAGAGAGCATTTAACTCAAAATAATTGTAATTAATACAGCCTCGATTTGAGGCTTTTTATTTTGCCTGGATTTCACCCAGTTAAGAACTCATAAACTGTGTCATTTATGATTTCGTGTAAATCTGCTTTTGGTTCTTCTACTTTTACTAGCAAAATCCTATTGATTAGGTCCTCTAAATCTTTTTCGCCAATAGGCATGGATTCAGTTGAATAATACTGCTTTAGACAGTTTAAAATCATTTTTTTTATCAGCTTTTTTTCCACCAACATACACCTCATCCATTATTATAACGCTTTTTTAGTTAATCCCTATAAGAAAAATTGTCAAAAAATCCCCATTGAATACGAACGCATATTCGCTTATGATTATGAGTATAATAAAAAGGAACAAACGTTCGAAAAAATAAATGTGAGGGAAACGCTATGGTAGATTACAGTACGCTGCCTCAAAACAAAATCTTATGTGTGGATATGAAAAGCTTTTATGCAAGCTGCTCCGCTGTCATGCTTGGTCTTGACCCCTTGAATTGCTATTTAGCTGTTTGCGGTAATAAGGACCGTCAAGGGAGTATAGTACTTGCTGCTTCCCCAAGATTAAAAAAAGAATTTGGGATTAAAACGGGGTCACGAATGTTTGAAATTCCTGAAGATCCGAGGATTCAAATTGTTGAGCCCAAGATGGCAACGTATTTACGTATTTCTACAGAAATTTCGCGTGTGTTTAACCGCTATGTACCAAAAGAGGCCATTCATACGTATAGCGTCGATGAAAGTTTCATTAAAGTGGACGGTGCTAAGCATTTGTGGGGAGATGCTGAGACGATTGCTCGAAAAATAAAGGATGATATTGAGCGGGAATTTCAGCTGCCATGTGCAGTAGGGATTGGACCCAACATGTTGATGGCAAAGCTTTGCCTGGATCTTGATGCAAAGAAAAAGGGAGTGGCAGAGTGGACATATGACGATGTCCAGACAAAGCTTTGGAAGGTATCGCCGCTTAGAGAAATGTGGGGAATTGGCAGGCGTGTGGAAAAAACTTTAAATAGTATGGGGATTTTTACCGTTGGGCAGCTGGCCCGCTACGACTTAGAAAAACTAGAAAAGAAATTCGGGATTATGGGAAATCAACTTTATTATCATGCCTGGGGAGTGGACCTTTCTGATTTGGGAGCAACCATTATTCAGGGACAAATTAGCTTTGGAAAAAGCCAAATTCTTTTACGGGATTATAAAGAGGAAGAAGAGATTAAGGCCGTCATCTTAGAAATATGTGAAGAGGTTGCACGAAGAGCAAGAACTCATCGAAAGGCGGGGAGAACCATAAGTCTTGGAATAGGGTACAGTCAGGATGAATTTGGGGGCGGCTTTCATCGCTCAAGAACCATTTCACAGCCAACAAATGTGACGATGGAGCTTTACCGTGTTTGTTTGGAATTGTTTCACGAGCATTATACAGGAAAGACGGTACGGCAAATTTCTATTGCTATTAGCAATATTATTGATGATCACGAGCTGCAGCTTGATCTTTTTGATATGGGTGCATACAAGAGAAGAGAGCTGGGTTATGTGGTTGATGCTGTCCGGAGACGATTCGGTGCAGGCTCTCTTCTGCGCGCAGTTTCTTATACAGCTGCAGGAACCGCCAAGCACCGGGCCACCTTAGTTGGAGGGCATAAAATGTAACGAAAGAAGGTTGAAGCGTATGATTCGCGACCGCGGGAAAATTAAATGGACGTCGATGATGCTTCCAGAGCACGTGAAATTGCTTAGGGAATGGGTGAAGGAAGACGGATACGAACAAAAAAGAGAAATGGATGAACAGCAGCTGGAGCTCATGAACGAGGTACTCTCTGAAGCCGTTGAGTTTGATCAGTTCGTTACCATTACCCATTATAGGAATCGTAACTATGAAATCGTCATTGGAAAAATCCATTACTGGGATGAACTGCAACAAAGGCTTCATATCGTTGACCAATTTGGAGAAGTACATCGTATTCCTGTTACGGATATCGCTGATATCAGACTTACGGATTTATGAAAAAGAGCGGTCCTAATGAAAGGCCGCCCACTTGCTTTCTATTCCCCTTTAGGAACACGTACTTGCGAATCAAATTTCCCTTTATGCGAGCCGTCACAGTATGGCTTATTGTTTGATAACCCACAGCGGCAAAGGGAAAAGGCTGGTTTCGCTGGATATACGTTACCTTCGCCATCAATCAATTCTACATCACCTGTAATTCTTAATGAACCATTATCATTTACTTTGATTTGTACTTTTGACAAAGAAAGCACCCCTTTTATAATTTCATATTAACTTTGAGAATAACTGGAATATAAGGAAAATGCAACAACAAAAGACGAGCAAAAAAATAAAAATCACATAAAACCTATGTTACAATCACGATATGCTTAAAAAAGGGGATTTAAACATGAAGATCAATATAACAGAGGCAGCAATCGAAAAAATTAATGAAAGAACAGCAGACCGCAAAGGGTTTTTAAAATTAAAATACGATACAGATGGCTGCGGTTGTGCCGTAAATGGTGTAATTGCTTTATGGTTTGTACCTATCTTGGAACAAGATGACATAGCGATCGAAACAAATGATCAACTGGTATATGTGGAAAAAGCGAAAACCGTCTTTTTAGACGATGAAATGAAAATTGATTTTTCTCCAACGGCCAATTGTTTTCAACTAAAAAGTCCACAGCAAATTTTAAATGGACGTATGAGTCTTATTATGAAAGAAAAAACAGACTGATCCCAAATGGACAGTCTGTTTTTCTAATTTAATGATAAAGGCCGATGAACGTATTTTTCTAAGAATTCATCAATGACGCGTTCATAATCAGCGGGGTTTTCGTTAAAGGACTGGGCATGGCGTCCATTTTCAGCAAGGTATAACATTTTTGGCCCTTTTTTTTGCTCAAATAAATCCTTTGTCATAGTAGGGAGAATAAAATCATCTTTTTTACTGTGAATGAACAGAACAGGATGTTTAATATTTTCAATAACTGAAATGGGTGATACATTCTGGATAGAATATTTGTCTCGAAACCGTAAAAGGATATCTCCTATTGGGAGTAAGAGTCCAGGGAGAAGCTTAAAGTCTTTTTTAATAAGATACGAAAGCTGCTCTTTAAAATCAGAAAATGGACAATCAGCAATATAAAAATCTGCCCCGTCCTCAAGGAGTCCGGCATATAACAGCATAGTAGCAGCACCCATTGATTCCCCATGAATACCGAGTTGTAGGTTAGTTCCTTTTTCTTTTTTCAGCCAATCCACAATCGTTTTTAAGTCGAATTTTTCATAGTGGCCAAAGCTGGTTGTTTTTCCGCCGGATTCTCCGTGGCGGCGATGGTCATAAATAAAGGCATTAAAGCCTCTCTCTAGGAACAGGTTTGCATATTTAATCGAGTTGATTTTTGTCTCCGTTACGCCGTGAGAGATAATTATATACCGGTTTGTCGAATGTGGTTCTAAAAGGACTCCTTTAATCATGTAACCAAAAGGGGAAGGGATATCCACCTCCTGCTTCGGCACAGTCTCAAACTCATCAGGCTTATACCTGCCAGCTTCCTTTTCCCGCCTTAAAATTAACTCTTCATCTTTTTTCTTCATGTACATCAGGCGGTTTGTAAAGTATAGAGCAAGAGATAACCAGAAAAATAACACAATAAACAAGGCTCGAAATGCCTTCCTCACCATTGGCACCTCCCGAAGTAAGTACTATAGAATAGAATATGTTAGTTATAATGATAGCACCATAAATTGACAATCTTAATTGTAGCATAAAAAAAGCCGCTCATACTAAAAAGCGGCTTTGCTTATCATTATTGCTCTGCATTTTGCCTTTTTGTTGGATGTATTGCTTTCTCTAGTTCCTCGGCAGCAATCATTCGTTTGCCGCCTCCAGCTGTGTCAGCATAATTTTTTCCGCTTTGACTGTTTCCTTTATCCCGCTTTTGGCTCATAAATCCAAGTCTCCCTTCAAAATGGTCTCAATTATTAAGATGCATTACAGGAAGAACGATTATTCACCAAAACAATAATCTAGACTGTTTGCGCATGGAGACGGTAATAACTGCTTTCAATTTGTCTTGAAAGATGTGGGCGAACGATCTCGATCGCATCAAGGAGTTTCTCCAAATTCACCCCAGTCTCAATACCCATCCTCTCAAGCATATAAACCACATCCTCCGTGGCTGCATTTCCTGCCGCCCCAGGAGCAAATGGGCAGCCGCCAAGACCGCCAGCCGACGTATCAAACCGGTCAATACCTGCCTGAAGGGAAGCAAAAATATTTGCAAGAGCGAGCTTCCGTGTGTCGTGGAAATGGGCGGTTAACATGGTATCTGAAAACTCTTCTTTTAACTGTGAAAATAAGGAGTACGCTTCATTTGGTGTAGCCATGCCAATGGTATCAGCCACACTTAATTCATCCACGCCAGCCTCTACAAACTCAGAACAAAGCTTTACAGTATCTTTTTCATTTATTTTTCCTTCATAAGGACAATAGAAGGCAGTTGAGATACAGGCACGAACAAAATAGTTCTTTTCTTTTAGCTCCTGGATGATGGGTTTTAGCTCCGCCATACTTTCTTGTGTTGTTTTATTGATGTTTTTTAGATTAAAACTGTTGCTGACACCGACAAATACGGCCACCGCTTTACAATCAGTAGAATAAACCCGGTCAATCCCCTTACGGTTTGGGGCAAGGACAAAGTTTCTCGCGTTTCCATCAAGGCAATCAGCAACAATTTCTGGAGCGTCTCCCATTTGTGGCACCCATTTGGGAGAGACAAAAGACGTCAACTCCATTTCCTGAAGACCAGCTTTTCTTAAGCTATGAATGAATTGTTTTTTTATATCAGTAGGTACAAATAATTTTTCATTCTGCAGACCATCTCGTGGACCAACTTCTATTATCGTCACTTTTTTAGGTAAACTTAGCATCATTTTCCCTCCAAACTATTCATACTTTCATTGTAGAGGTGGTAAATTGCAAAAATCAAGAATAATAGAAATTTTGACAAAATAAGAGGAATTTCTATATTTAACTAGAAATAGTTAATGTAAAAAGCTAGAGGGGAGTATCAAAAATGAGCCAAACAGAAGTAGTTATTATCAGTGCTGTTAGAACGGCATTAGGAAATTTTAATGGCAGTTTAAAAAGCGTATCGGCACCTGCACTAGGAGCAGCAGCCATAAAAGGAGCGTTGGAACAGTCTGGCGTAAAGCCGGAACAAGTAGATGAAGTAATCATGGGGAATGTGCTCCAAGCAGGGCTAGGACAAAATCCAGCAAGACAAGCGGCTATTCAAGCGGGAATTCCTGAAAGCGTTTCCTCGGTGACGATTAATAAAGTTTGTGGTTCTGGATTAAAGGCTGTTCACTTAGCAACTCAGGCTATTTTGGCGGGAGACGCTGAGATTGTGGTTGCAGGCGGAATGGAAAATATGAGCCAAGCACCATTTCTATTAAAAAATGCTCGTGAAGGCTTTAAAATGGGTGATCAGAAATTAGTAGACACCTTGACCTCCGATGGTCTAACATGCGTATTTAATGACTATCACATGGGAATTACTGCTGAGAATTTAGCGGGCAAATATAGCATTACTCGAGAAGAGCAGGATGAGTTTTCGGCATGGAGTCAAAGAAAAGCTGTAGAGGCTATAGAGGCAGGCAGATTTAAAGATGAAATCGTGCCAGTTGTCATTCCCCAGCGCAAAGGGGACCCAATTGTCTTTGATACAGATGAGTATCCGAAAAAAGGAACAACTGCAGAAAAATTGGCGGGATTACGTCCTGCGTTTAAAAAAGAGGGCACAGTAACAGCGGGAAACGCTTCTGGAATCAATGATGGGGCTGCGGCTGTAGTGGTCATGAGTAAGAAAAAGGCAGAGGAGCTAGGTCTTAAGCCTTTAGTAACTATAAAGGCCAATGCAAATGCAGGGGTAGATCCTAGTATTATGGGGATTGGACCGGTTCCTGCAGTAAGAAAGGCACTTGAAAAGGCTTCTCTTTCAATGGAAGATTTAAACCTAATTGAGGCAAATGAAGCCTTTGCTGCCCAATCGCTGGCTGTTGATCGTGAGCTTCATTTTGATAAAGAAATATTAAATGTAAATGGCGGTGCTATTGCGCTTGGACATCCAATTGGGGCAAGCGGCGCAAGAATCCTTGTTACATTAATTCATGAAATGAAGAAAAGAAATGCGAAAAATGGCCTAGCCACACTGTGTATTGGTGGGGGTCAAGGTGTTGCAACAATTGTAGAGCTTGCTTAAAACCTTTAACTTGAGGGGGACATAGTGAAATGAAGAAGATTTGTACATCCTTTCAGGATGCGGTGGCAGATATTCATGATGGAGCAACATTAATGGTTGGTGGATTTGGTCTGTGTGGAATTCCAGAAAATCTTATTCTAGCCTTAGCTGAAAAAGGTGTAAAGGATTTAACGGTCATTTCCAATAACTGCGGGATTGATGAATGGGGCTTAGGACTCCTATTAAATAATAGACAAATTAAAAAAATGATTGGCTCTTATGTAGGGGAAAATAAAGAGTTTGAAAGACAAGTGTTAACAGGGGAACTTGAGGTAGAATTAACGCCACAAGGAACATTGGCTGAAAAAATTCGAGCAGGTGGAGCTGGAATCCCAGCCTTCTATACTCCTGCAGGGGTAGGCACACCTATAGCAGAAGGAAAAGAAACAAAAATCTTTAACGGAAGAGAGTACCTTTTAGAGGAAGCGCTGGTAGCAGATTTTAGTTTAGTTCGTGCGTGGAAAGGGGACAAAATGGGGAACCTTGTCTATCACAAGACAGCTCGAAATTTTAACCCAATGATCGCGGCAGCTGGGAAAGTGACGATTGCTGAAGTCGAAACACTGTATGAAATTGGTGAACTGGAGCCTAATTTTATCCATACTCCAAGCATTTATGTCCAGACCATTATTGAAGGAGCTCAAGAAAAAAGAATTGAGAGGCTAACTGTTAAAAACTAGAGTCTATGAAGGGAGAGAAGTTGAATGGCAAATGAAAAAATCTCTGTCAGAGAGAGAATTGCAATTAGGGCAGAGAAAGAAATAGAAAATGGCTTTTATGTAAATCTAGGCATCGGTATGCCAACTCTTGTCGCCAATTATATGTCAGCCAATAAACAGGTAGTTCTTCAATCAGAGAACGGTCTGTTAGGAATTGGTCCATATCCATCAAAGGACGAGGTAGACCCTGATTTAATTAATGCAGGGAAAGAGACGGTAACAGCCATTGCTGGGGCAGCTTATTTTGACAGTGCTGAATCATTTGCAATGATTCGTGGTGGTCATGTCAATATCGCGATTCTCGGTGGAATGGAAGTATCGGAAACCGGCGATCTGGCAAACTGGATGATCCCAGGAAAGATGATTAAAGGCATGGGCGGTGCGATGGATCTGGTTCACGGGGCACAAAAAATTATCGTCATCATGGAGCATGTAAATAAAAAAGGTGAATCCAAAATCTTAAAACAATGTACGCTTCCGTTAACAGGAAAAGGGGTAGTGAATCGAATTATTACTGAGCGTGCAGTCATGGACGTAACAGACTCAGGGTTAAGGCTTGTTGAAGTTGCCGAAGGTTTTACCGTTGAGGATGTTGTTAATTCAACAGAAGCTACATTACATGTCGATGAGAACGTAAAACTAGAAGCTTATTAATTAGAAAGCAGGCTGTTCAAACGAACAGCCTGCTTTTTTGTCGGGATTTTACAAGAGATGATATACTATTATTAAAAATAATTAAAAGGGGAATTAGGAATGAAAAAGAAATCCAAGCAAACAAGACAAGCTGCTCCTAAAAAAGATGAGTCAGCGGTAACGTTAAAAGACCTTATTAATCCAAATTTAATGAAGCAGTTAAAGGAGCAGCAGGATCAGTTGAAGGCAGAGGAAGAAAAAAGAAAAGAAGCGGAAGAACAGCGGAAACGGGAAGAACGTAGATTGAAGGAAAAAAACAAATCGTTTGAAGAGCTTTTAAATGAGAGCGGGATGAATTGGAAGGAGTTTAAGTAAAAGGGAGAGTAAATACTCTCCCTTTTGTCTTATCGATGTTCACTATAAATAGTTGCCTTCGTTAGTTCTCTTATCATCATTAATTCTTCTTCTGTCAAAACCTGACTTCTGACAGCATTGGCGTTTCTTTTAATCTGTTCTGGGCTGCTGGCACCAGCAATAACTGAAGTAACTGCAGGATTTGCGAGATTATATTGGAGTGCTATCTCTGTAAATGAGCGGGATGAAGCCACTTTCTCTTTTAGCAATGGTAAGATTTCGTTTAACTCGCCCAAACTATAATCCAAGTATCCTTTGTCAGATGCCTTTTCCATTAACTTATCGCTTAAAATTCCCTTTGCCAAAGGCCCGCGGGTTACGACGCCAATTCCATTCTCTTCAAGAAGGGAGAATACCGTTTCTTCAGGTCTGCGATCAAGAATACTATATTGCATCATCACAGACACAATATTTGATTTTTTAACATATTCCCTTATGACATTAGGTCGTATCGATGATATGCCATAATAGCGAATGTAACCTTCTTCCTTCAATTCTTCAAATGCTTCGATGGTTTCATCAATTGGATCCTCCATTGTCCCGCCATGTAATTGGTAGAGATCAATATAGTCCGTACCCAGACGCTTTAGACTATTTTTCACTTCTTCTTTTATATAGACTTTAGATGGGTCCCAAGACCAACCATTTCGCTCTTTGTTCCAGCGGTTTCCAACCTTTGTCGCAATAATTACCTGTTCACGGACATTCTTTAAGGCGTTACCCACTAATAGTTCATTTTCACCAACATCGTACAAGTCAGCCGTATCAAAATAATTAATTCCTTCTTCAAGAGCCGCTTCAATAATAGCTCTTGCTGCCTTCTCCTCCGTGCCAATAGACATACAGCCAAGACCTAACTCTGTTAAAAATAAATCTGATTTTCCCAATTGTCTTTTTTTCAAGAAATCACCCCGTCCTTTTCTATCATTTTATTAAAGAACAGGACAGACTACAAACGACAGGTGTTATTTTGGTGGAACATTTTTCACCCACTCGGAAACGGTCAGGTATTCCTTGTTATACTCTTTTAACTTTTGCACAATCTCCCAACCCTTGCCAACAAGAATGATTCCCTTCTTATGCACATAGACTTTCATTCCATACTCCTCCAGTTAAAGTATGGTAAAATGTATGAGCAGAAAATAGGAATAGAACAGGAGTGACCATAATGAGTAATCTCGAAGAAAAGACGCTCCATAGCGAAGAAATTTTCTCAGGTAAAGTGATTAGTCTTCATTTACAGGATGTGGAGCTTCCAAACGGTAAACAGAGTAAAAGAGAAATAATTAAACATCCAGGGGCCGTCGCTATTTTAGCTATCACGGATGACCAAAAAATAGTTATGGTTGAGCAATTTCGGAAAGCATTAGAAAGAACAATTGTAGAAATTCCTGCCGGAAAGCTCGAAAAGGAGGAAGAGCCTTCTCTTTGTGCCCGACGAGAATTAGAAGAAGAAACAGGGTATGAATGTGAAAATCTAGATTTGCTTACTTCTTTTTATACATCCCCAGGCTTTGCTGATGAAATCGTACATGTCTATTTGGCAACAGGTTTAACAAAAAAGGAAAATTCAGCTGCACTTGACGAAGACGAGTTTGTTAATCTTGAAGAACTGACGCTTGAAGAAGCACTTAGATATGTAAAAGAACAAAAGATATATGATGCCAAAACGATTTATGCAGTGCAATACTTACAATTACAAGAGGCGTTGAAAAATAAATGAACCGCTACTATGTAGATCTACATATTCATATTGGGCGAACGTGGACAGGCAAGCCAGTAAAAATTACAGGTGCTAAATCACTTACTTTCACTAATATTATTGAACATGCGCGACATGAAAAAGGGCTCAATGTGATTGGGATTATTGATAGTCATTCACCCGAAGTGATTCTTGAAATGGAAAGTCTAATACAAAGTGGTGACGTAGTTGAACATCCGGATGGCGGATTAGTGTTTGGGGACTTAACCGTTATTCCAGGTTCCGAATTGGAGATTTATGATGAGCAATGTAACGGGCCCATTCACTTGCTCTGTTATTTTCCCAATCTTTCAGTCATGAGGGAATTCTCTTCATGGCTTTCAGGTCATTTGAAAAATATACAATTAAGCTCCCAACGAATTTATGTCACCGGGCTCGTATTACAAAAGAAGGTAAAAGAATTGGGAGGCATCTTTATTCCTGCCCATGTTTTTACCCCCTTCAAAAGTCTTTACGGTAAAGGTGTGAACCGCTCACTAACTGAGGTGTTAGATCCAGAATTGATTGATGGGATCGAACTTGGGCTAAGCTCTGATACCACCATGGCTGATCAATTAAAGGAATTACATGATTTCACATTTGTAACCAATTCTGATGCACATTCGCTTGCGAAAATTGCACGTGAATACCAAGTAGTTGCAATGCAGGAGCCTACCTTTTTAGAATTACAAAAAGCATTAAAAGGGATTGATGGACGGAAGATTATTGCAAACTATGGACTTGATCCACTACTTGGAAAATACCATAAAACAGTTTGTGCAGAGTGCCTTAACCCGGCTTCTAATAACGAGCAACTTTGCACACTATGTGGTAGCAATAAGATGATCAAAGGTGTTGCCGATAGAATTTTGGAACTTAAAACAGCCGAGGGAAGTCCTGCGAAAAGGCCTCCTTACATCCACCAAGTACCGCTTGAATTCATTCCAGGTCTCGGGCCGCGCTTGCTTGAAAAGCTGGTGAATCATTTTGGAAGTGAAATGGCGATTTTGCATGAAGTGCCGAATGAGGCATTAAAAGAAATCGTATCGCCAAAAATCGCCGAATTGATTATGAAAGCGAGAGAAGGAAGTATAAGCCTTGCTGCTGGTGGAGGCGGAAAATACGGTAAAATTGCAGATTAATACAGAGAAACCCGTCACTAGAGGCTGACGGGTTTTTGCTTACTCTATTAAAATATGGTCATAGAAATACTAGACTGGCATAGAATGTATTAATCGATTTGAGAATAGTAGGAGGAACCCAGATGAAAAAACGATTATACCAGTCCGATGTCGCTAGTTATTTCCGTGAGAACTCCTCAATTTTTTTATTTATAGTGATTCTATTTTTGATGGGAGTCATTTTTGGTGCTATTGTTGTAAATAGCATGAGTATTACACAAAAGGAAGATTTATTCTATTATTTATCACAATTTTTTGGCCAAGTTTCTGACGGGAAAGTATCAGAGGACAATGAATTGTTTCTACAGAGCTTCTTCCATAATAGTAAGTTCATTGGGCTAATGTGGGTGTTAGGCATTTCAATTATCGGTTTACCTGTCATTCTTATTCTATTGTTTATTAAGGGAATGGTAGTTGGGTTTACAGTTGGTTTTCTAGTTAGTCAAATGGGGTGGAAGGGATTTATGCTAGCTTTTGTCTCAATCTTACCGCAGAATTTGATTATCATTCCAGTATTTATCATGATGGCAGCATTCTCAGTCATATTCTCACTGAGAATGATAAAAAAACAATTTATGAAAAAATATGCCCAGCCAATAATGCCTTTTTTTAAACGATACATTTTTGCTTTAATTGCCGCAGTAATTTTTATTTCTGCAGCTTCAGGAGTTGAAGCCTTTTTATCTCCTTGGTTAATGAAAACAGTGGTAAGTTCTGGAGTGCTAAAATAATTATTATATGATAATAATTATAAACTGTTGTTTATAATAATTTTATTTTGACTCTCTTTTCTCATCTGTTATAATGAGAATTAACAGTGGCGAGGGAGGGCCTTCAGGATGGAAACTAGAATTGAGAGAATAAAGAAACAGTTGCATTCAGCGAGTTATAAATTAACACCTCAGCGTGAGTCAACCGTTCGTGTTTTGCTAGAAAATGAAGAGGATCATTTAAGTGCAGAAGATGTGTACCTCCTCGTAAAAGAAAAATCGCCTGAAATTGGTTTAGCAACTGTTTATCGTACACTCGAATTGCTAACGGAATTAAAAATTGTTGATAAAATTAACTTTGGTGACGGTGTTTCCCGCTATGACCTGCGTCAAGAAGGTGCGGCACATTTTCACCATCATCTTGTTTGTATTGAATGCGGAGCTGTTGATGAAATTCAGGAAGATTTATTAGAAGATGTGGAAGCGGTTGTTGAACGTAGGTGGAATTTTAAAATAAAAGACCATCGCCTTACCTTCCATGGCATCTGCTATCGTTGTCAAGATAAAGAAAAAGAAGAGGAAGCTGAATAAAGTAAAATGAGTCCTTTAACTGAGAAGGGCTTTTTTCTTTTTTGGGAAAGTATAGTATGAAATAATTCTCTCTATTAATGAAGACTAGGTATAAAACTTGTACATTCTGGCATAGCTTTTACTAGTAATCATTAATTGGGGGAAGAGAGATGTCATTTATTAAAATTGCACTTCAAACGATAAAGGTTTTTATCATTTTCACTGGGTGCACGATTCTATTTTATTATGGTATCATGTGGGTATCCGAAGAATATCAAAATTATCATCGCTATGATGAACCGGAAGGAGCTGCATTAAAAGTATCTAATGCAGTCGATGAAGAGAATTCTTCCTTGTTAGATCGGCTGATGTTGTTTTATTTAAATGGGGAGTAATGTGATGGAAGATCAATTAAATGATTTTATGCATTTTTTAATAGTGGAAAAAGGGCTTGCAAAGAATACGATTGTATCTTATGAGCGGGATTTAAAAAGCTATCTTCATTATTTAAGAAATGTTGAATCTATTCTAGATTTAAATGAAGTGCAGCGTATTCATATTGTACACTTTTTAGGATTTTTAAAAGAACAAGGAAAATCCTCAAAGACTTTAGCGAGACATATTGCCTCGGTTCGTGCATTTCATCAATTTTTATTACGGGATAAGGCGACGGATCAAGATCCATCTGTTTTGATTGAAACACCCAGATTAGAGAAGTCCTTGCCAAAGGTGTTAAGTTTACAAGAGGTAGAAATACTTCTAGATACTCCAAAGCAAAATGACCACTTTGGTATAAGGGATAAAGCGATGCTTGAGCTTTTATATGCAACTGGAATCCGCGTGAGTGAGTTAATTAGCTTGGATCTCGATAATGTCCACTTAACTATGGGGTTTGTTCGTTGTATTGGAAAAGGAAATAAGGAGCGAATTATCCCAATAGGCCGTACAGCCTCCGAGGCAATTAAGCTTTATCTAGAACAAGGTAGACCGCATTTTGTATCAAAGGGACCCAAAGAGCAAGCTTTGTTTTTAAATCATCAGGGAAAGCGCTTAACAAGGCAGGGATTTTGGAAAATATTAAAAAAATTAACAAAAGAGGCGGGAATAGAAAAGGATCTTACACCGCATACATTAAGACATTCTTTTGCTACCCATCTATTAGAAAATGGGGCAGATCTGAGAGCGGTTCAAGAGATGTTGGGACATGCTGATATCTCTACGACCCAAATATATACACATGTAACAAAAACAAGACTGAAAGATGTATATAGTAAATTTCATCCTAGAGCTTAGGAGATTACTAGATAACCTATAAAGTCACAAAAGTGTCAAAAAGCTGCTGAAAATTTCAGCAGCTTTTTCTTGTATTTTCAAAAACATCTAGTAAAATAGAGATGAGATGTCAGACTTCTGACAAATAGAAATTTATTATGTCTCATAATCCTAAATTAATACGGGAAACATAGTATTGTAATTTTACTATTTGCAAACGGTTTCTATGGATAAAAGGAGGAAGAATCGTATGGCTATAAATACATATAAACGGATTTTCATAATTGTTATGGATTCAGTAGGTATCGGTGAGGCGCCAGATGCTGAACGCTTTGGAGATAAAGGCGCAGATACGTTAGGGCATATTGCCGAAAGAATGAATGGACTTAACATGCCAAACATGGGCAAATTAGGTTTAAGTAATATCCGTGAACTTAAAGGAATAGAAAAGGCGGAAAAACCGTTAGCTTATTATACAAAAATGATGGAAGCATCGAACGGAAAAGACACCATGACTGGACATTGGGAAATTATGGGTTTAAATATTCAAACACCGTTCAGAGTGTTTCCTGATGGTTTTCCTGCTGAACTTATCTCCGAATTAGAAAAACGCACAGGTAGAAAGATTATTGGGAATAAACCTGCAAGTGGTACAGAAATTCTCGATGAACTTGGTGAAGAACATATGAAATCAGGTGCATTGATTGTCTATACCTCTGCAGATTCGGTCTTACAAATTGCGGCCCATGAGGAAATTATTCCGATTGAAGAACAGTATAAAATCTGTAAAATCGCTCGTGAATTAACACTTGATGAGAAGTATATGGTTGGCCGTGTCATCGCTCGTCCTTTCTTAGGGGAACCAGGAAACTTTAAACGTACTGCAAATCGCCATGATTATGCATTAAAACCTTTTGACCGGACTGTAATGAGTGAATTGAAGGATGCAGGTCTAGATGTTATTGCAATCGGAAAAATTTCTGATATTTATGATGGAGAAGGTGTGACAAAGTCACTAAGAACTGTGTCTAATATGGACGGAATGGATAAGCTTGTTGAAACTTTTGACATGGATTTCACAGGCATCAGCTTTTTAAACCTCGTTGATTTTGATGCATTATACGGTCACCGTCGTGATCCTGAGGGCTATGGAAAGGCATTGGAGGAATATGATGCACGTCTGCCTGAAGTATTTGCAAAAATGAACGAAGATGATCTACTAATGATCACAGCTGACCATGGAAATGACCCTGTTGCACCAGGTACAGATCATACACGTGAATATGTTCCACTTCTAGTGTATTCAAAGGGAATGACTGAAGGGAAAGAAATTCCAATGCGTGAAACATTTGCAGATTTAGGAGCAACGGTTGCAGATAACTTTAATGTAAAGATGCCTAACTACGGTAAGAGTTTTTTAAATGAGTTGAAATAAACTAAGTCGCAAAAAAAGAATGCTGTTATTTTTAATAGCTTAAAAAGGAGTAAGATGATGAACTTCGAAACAATTAATAATGCCGCTGCTTTTTTGAAGGGGAAATATGCAAATACCCCAAAAATAGGATTAATACTAGGATCTGGTCTGGGAGTTTTGGCAGATGAAATCGAAAACCCAGTAAAAATTCCTTACAACGAGATTCCAGACTTCCCTATTTCAACAGTTGAAGGACATGCTGGTCAATTAGTGTTTGGTTTGCTAAGTGGTTTAGAGGTTGTAGCAATGCAGGGCCGCTTCCATTTCTATGAAGGATATAGTATGGATAAAGTTACATTCCCTGTACGTGTTATGAAGGAGCTAGGAGTTGAAGTTCTTATTGTGACCAATGCTGCAGGCGGGGTAAATGAAAGCTTCTCAGCTGGGGATTTAATGATTATTACGGATCACATTAATAATATGGGAACTAACCCGTTAATTGGACCAAATGATTCTAAGCTTGGAGTGCGCTTCCCTGACATGTCAGAGGCATATACAAAAGAGCTGCGTCAATTAGCGAAAGACATTGCCGAGCGTCTAAATATAAAGGTTCAAGAAGGGGTTTACCTTGGCAATCCAGGCCCAGTTTATGAAACACCGGCTGAAATCCGCATGGCAAGAGTACTTGGCGGTGATGCAGTTGGAATGTCTACGGTTCCAGAAGTTATTGTTGCGCGTCATAGCGGAATGAAGATTCTTGGAATTTCATGTATTTCCAATATGGCAGCTGGTATCCTTGATCAGCCGTTAACACATGATGAAGTCATTGAAACAACAGAAAGAGTAAAAGCAGACTTCCTTCGTTATATTAAAGAAATTGTAAAAAACATTGGATAATGAAAATATTAAAAACTAAAAAGTGGTGATATTCATGAGAATGGTTGACTTAATAGAGAAAAAAAGAGATGGTCAGGAATTATCAACAGAAGAAATTAAGTTCATTATTAACGGATATACAGATGGTTCAATCCCTGATTATCAAGTAAGTGCCTTAACCATGGCAATTTTCTTTAAAGGTATGACCGAAAAAGAAAGAGCTGATTTAACAATGGCAATGGTTGAATCAGGAGATCAAATTGACTTATCTCAAATAGAAGGAATTAAGGTTGATAAACACTCAACTGGTGGTGTAGGTGATACAACTACACTTGTTCTTGGACCACTTGTTGCTGCTTTAGGTGTACCGGTTGCTAAAATGTCTGGTCGAGGATTAGGGCATACAGGCGGAACTATCGATAAATTAGAAGCAGTAAAAGGATTCCATGTTGAAATCGAAAATGATGAATTTATGGATCTTGTTAATAAAAATAAAATTGCGGTTATCGGTCAAAGTGGTAACTTAACTCCTGCAGATAAAAAGTTATATGCACTAAGGGATGTAACTGCAACAGTTGATAGCATTCCACTCATTGCAAGTTCGATTATGAGTAAGAAAATTGCTGCTGGTGCAGATGCAATTGTTCTTGACGTAAAAACTGGTGCTGGGGCATTTATGAAAACTTTGGATGACTCACGAGAACTAGCTAAAGCAATGGTTCGCATCGGGAACAATGTTGGAAGAAGAACTATGGCCGTTATCTCTGATATGAGCCAGCCACTTGGATATGCAATCGGTAATGCATTAGAAGTTAAAGAAGCCATTGATACTTTAAAAGGTGAAGGTCCAGAAGACTTGACAGAACTTTGCTTAACACTTGGAAGCCATATGGTTTACTTAGCTGAAAAAGCAAGTTCATTAGAAGAGGCACGCACTCTTCTTGAAAATGTCATTAAAGATGGTTCGGCGCTTGAAAAATTAAAAGTATTCTTAAGTTCTCAAGGTGGGGATGCTTCCATAGTTGATGATCCGTCTAAAATGCCACAAGCAGAATATATTTTTGAATTAGAAGCGAAAGAAGATGGATATGTTTCAAAAATTGTTGCCGATGAAGTAGGAACTGCTGCAATGCTTCTTGGAGCAGGAAGAGCAACAAAAGAATCAGTCATCGACCTTGCTGTAGGACTTGTTTTAAGAAAGAAAATCGGCGACCAAGTGAAAAAAGGGGACTCATTAGTAACTATCTACAGTAATTTTGAAGATGTAAATGAAGTCAAAGAGAAACTTTATGAAAACATCAAAATTTCATCTTCAAAAGTAGAAGCACCAATTCTTGTACATGAAGAAATTACTCAATAATTAATTTATCCAGCAAAGGTTGACTCATTTGGGTCAGCCTTTATTTTTTTATTCAAGGATAGGTAAAAACTGTATAAAGTATTTTATTTTGGAAAAAATGGAGGCTATAAAGAATGGAGGGTTATGCGAATGAAAAGAATGGTCTCTTTATTAGTGACATCTTTATTACTTACAAGTTTATGGGGGCCAGCTGCTTTTGCAGCTGAAGAAAAGAAGAGTACTGACATTGTCAGTGATGTGAAATCTGCCATTTTAATTGAACGAGATACAGGTACAGTCCTTTATGAGAAAAATAGTAATGATGAACTGCCGCCTGCTAGTATGACAAAAATCATGACAATGCTTTTAATAATGGAAGCAATTGATAAAGGAAAGCTTACCTGGAATGAAAAAATACGGACAAGTGAATATGCAGCTTCGATGGGAGGATCGCAGATTTTCCTTGAACCCGGTGAAGAAATGACTACAAAGGAAATGTTAAGAGGAATTGCTATTGGTTCTGGTAATGATGCATCGGTGGCCATGGCTGAGAGAATAGCAGGATCAGAAGAAGCATTTGTTGATATGATGAATGAAAAAGCAAAAGAGCTAGGATTAAAGCATACTTTCTTTAAAAATACTACAGGGCTCCCAGTTAGCGGACATTATAGTACAGCGGCTGACATGGCTATGATGGCAAAAGAACTACTCAAATATGAAGATATCACAAAGTTTACAGGAATGTATGAAGCCTATCTCCGTGAGAATACAGATAAGAAGTTTTGGCTGGTTAATACAAATAAATTAGTCCGATTTTATCCTGGCGTAGATGGATTGAAAACTGGTTTTACGGCTGAAGCGAAATATTGCTTAACGGCAACAGCACAAAAAGAGGGCATGCGTGTCATTGCAGTCGTTTTTGGTGCCCCGACATCAAAGGAAAGAAATGCACAAGTAACGAAGATGCTGGATTATGCCTTTAGTCAATATAAAACACACCCAATGTTTAAGCGAAATCAAACGATTGGTGAAGCAAAAATTAGTAAAGGGAAAGATAAAACAGTTAAAGCGGTTACAAGTGAACCTCTTTCCTTACTAACCAAAAAAGGTGAAAAGACTGAAAATGTTAAACAAAAAATAGTAATGGCCAAAAATCTAAAGGCTCCAATTACCAAAGGGGATCAAGTGGGGACCATTCAATTAATTAAGGATGGAAAAGTCATTCTCGAAAGTCCTTTAGTAGCAAATAAAGCAGTCAAGGAAGCAGGTTGGTGGACATTATATAAGCGTTCATTTGGTATGTTTACCAAAGCGGGTAAATAACCGTTGTCGAAACAACCTATTATGTAACTAGTTTTAGCGAAAAACGACTAGTTTTGTAATGCTAGAAGGATATTAGCTGTCAAAAAGCGAATTGACTCACTATACCAGATTAAGGAGGACGGGGATAGTGAGTCTTAATATTAATATGGAAACAAAACATGACGTATTATGCATTCGCTTAAGTGGTGAACTGGATCACCATTCAGCTGATGATTTACGTCAACAAGCAACTGCAGTTATTGAAAAAAATGAAATTCGTCATATTGTCTTAAATTTAGAACATCTTTCCTTTATGGATAGTTCTGGATTAGGAGTGATCTTAGGAAGATATAAACAAATTAAACAGGTGCACGGTGAAATGGTTGTTTGTGCAATTTCCCCTGCAATTCAAAGATTATTCGACATGTCTGGTTTATTTAAAATTATCAAAATGGAACCGACTGAGGAATTTGCATTGCAAAGATTGGGGGTGGCCTGAGTGAAGAATGAAATGAATCTTCAATTCAGTGCGTTAAGTCAAAATGAATCGTTTGCCCGTGTAACTGTTGCTGCTTTTATTGCTCAACTAGATCCTACAATGGATGAATTAACGGAAATAAAAACAGTTGTCTCTGAAGCCGTAACAAATGCCATTATTCATGGATATGAAAATGATCCGAGTGGTACGGTATTTATTCAAGTAATTATTGAAGATAACATGATTGATATGACAATAAAAGATAGTGGATTAGGAATTGTAGATGTGGAAGAAGCTCGTCAGCCATTATTTACAACAAAGCCGGACTTAGAACGTTCCGGCATGGGTTTTACCATCATGGAGAATTTCATGGATGAGGTAGAGGTTCATTCACAGCCGGGTCGAGGAACCGAGGTCAGATTACGAAAGCATTTACAATCCCGCAAAATGCTTTGCAATTAAGGAGACTTGCCGATGGATGTGGAGGTCAAGAACGATAAAAGTCAAACGTATTTAAAGGATCATGAAGTGAAAGAGCTCATCAAAAAGAGCCAGGATGGGGACCAGGGGGCAAGAGATCTTATTGTAGAAAAGAATATGCGTCTTGTCTGGTCTGTCGTTCAAAGGTTTCTTAATAGGGGCTACGACCCTGACGATCTATTTCAGATTGGGTGTATCGGCTTATTAAAATCAGTAGATAAGTTTGACCTTTCCTACGATGTTAAGTTTTCCACATATGCTGTACCAATGATCATTGGTGAAATCCAACGATTTATCCGCGATGATGGAACAGTTAAGGTTAGCCGGTCACTCAAAGAAATGGGAAATAAAATCCGAAAAGCCAAGGATGAATTATCGAAAGTACTTGGTAGAATTCCAACTGTTAACGAAATTTCTGCCCATTTGGAGCTTTCACCAGAAGACGTCATTCTAGCCCAAGAGGCAAGCAGAACACCTTCGTCTATTCATGAAACAGTATATGAAAATGATGGTGACCCTATTACATTACTTGACCAGATTGACGATGGTAATGAAGGGAAATGGTTTGATAAAATTGCCTTGAAAGAAGCAATCCGGGAATTGGATGAACGAGAAAGGCTTATTGTTTATTTACGTTACTATAAAGATCAAACACAATCAGAAGTTGCCATGAGGCTTGGAATTTCACAAGTTCAAGTTTCAAGGCTTGAGAAAAAGATATTACAGCAAATGAAAGACCGTATGGATCTATGATCCAGCGGTTTTTTTAATGTAAAAAAATGTGCTTTTTATCCATTTATACATGAAATGCTTAGTTCCAAACCATACTATTTATACGAGGATATTATTGTGTGGGAAGTGAGTGTTTTGGATAAAACAATCTACGTCCGCATGCGGAATCGTGTACAGGCCCAACCTGATGGAAAGATTTGCTTAAAAGATGTTGCTCAAATAATTGCCCCAGAAATGGTTCTTCCCAATTTAAAATCTATGATGATTCATCAACTGACAGAAAAGGATCGTAATATTGTTGTTATTGATGTAATGAAAGTAATTCAACTAATAACAAAAAAGTTTGAAGATTTGGAGGTACAAACGATTGGTCCTGCTCAAACCATTATTGAAGTAATAGTAAAGAAAAAGGGAGTGTCTATCCCCTTTTTTCTATTGATTTGGTTTCTATTATTTTTTGGTTCTGCCATGGCAATAATGAATTTTCATGATGATGTCAGTATGAGAAGTGTCCAAGAAAAGCTGTATACCATGATTACCGGTCGTAAGGAAGCAAAACCATTATTATTCCAAATTCCCTACTCGATAGGTTTAGGACTTGGAATGATTCTGTTTTTTAATCATGTTTTTAAGAAACGAATCAATGATGAGCCCAGTCCACTTGAAGTCGAAATGTTTAATTATCAAATGGATTTAGATAATTACGTAATCATTCATGAAAATAAAGAAAGTATGAAGCAACTCCATGACAACAATTAAAATTATCGCTGTAAGTTTTCTAGGAATTGCAAGTGGGTTAGCAGTAGGGTCGGGCTTTGTTGCTTTCCTTACTGTCCTAGGAGTGATTCCAAGATTAACTCAACTTACAAAGACAATGAAGATGATCCAACAATATGAATGGGCAGTAGTTATTGGTGCATTAACAGGGGTAGTTGCAAGCCTCAGAGATCCAGTATTACATATTTGGCCGTACACTTTAATTCTCTTAGGAGTGACAGGTGGGATCTTCGTTGGGATGTTAGCTGCCGCACTTACAGAAGTATTAAATGTTTTACCTATACTTGTAAAAAGGATTCGATTGGATGGGGAAATTATCATATTAATTATGGCGATTGTGCTCGGGAAAATTGTTGGATCACTTTTTCAATGGCTATATTTTGTAGATCATTAAATTAAAAACTGTCTAGCAAAGCACAGCAGATTTACTAATTAGCTGGTGCGAACGCTTTTCTAATGAAAGGACATCAAAGAATGAGTAATCGGAGACGAGTCATTCTAGTAACTGACGGTGATGAATATGCAAAAAGAGCTATCGAGTATGTTGCTCGTGAAATTGGTGGTCGCTGTATTTCCCGTTCCCAAGGAAATCCGTCTAGATTAACCGGGCCTGAAATCGTCCGGTTAATAAAAGAAGCGCCATTTGATCCTGTATTAGTTATGTTTGATGATAGCGGCATCGTTGGGGAAGGTGCTGGCGAGAAAGCATTAAAATATGTTGCTAAACATAAAGACATTGAAGTGCTGGGCATCATTGCAGTTGCAGCAAAATCAAGACATGAGGAATGGGCCAGGGTAGATGTGAGCATTGACCGTGATGGAGAGTTAACTTCTTATGGTGTTGACAAATTTGGTATAGCTGAACTTGAAGTCGGCAGAATAAATGGAGATACAGTTTACTGTCTTGATGATTTGGATGTACCAATTATTGTAGGTGTAGGTGATGTGGGGAAAATGGCGAGGCATGACTCCTATAAGCAGGGTTCCCCTATTACAAAGAAAGCAGTAGAGCTAATACTAGAAAGGAGCGGCTTCCATGGCAAGAAGTAACGAACAAAAATGGCCAATCCCTGAATCGGTCCACGAAACAGAGAATTACATGAAACAACGAGTAGGACTGGGAATTAGTTTTGATCTAGGAGTCAGAAAATTAAACGTTCTGAAGACAGATGTACAAATCTATTTCTGTAATGGTTTGTGTGATACTCGTTTCGTTATTGAATTGATTGAAGAGTTAGTACAACTCAACGACCATGAAAAACAATCAACAGACATATATAAACTTATTTATAATCGTCTTCTTAATCAATCGGTTCAGCCGATTAAAACACTAAATGAACTGGTAGACTTTGTATTATCTGGATTGATAGTAGTAGTAATTGATGGAGTGGATATTGCTCTTGCAGTGGATGTTAGGAGCTATCCTGGGCGTTCTCCACAAGAACCTGATACTGAAAAAGTGGTTCGTGGATCCCGTGATGGATTCGTAGAAAATATTATATTGAATACTGCTTTAACAAGAAGAAGAATTCGTGATGAACGTCTTCGTTTTGAAATGTTAAAGGTAGGCGAACGGTCAAAAACAGATGTGGCCTTAGGTTACATAGAGGATGTTGCTGATGCAGATTTAATCAATATCCTTAGAAAAGAAATCCAAGCCATTCAAGTAGACGGCATTCCGTTGGCTGATAAAACACTGGAAGAATTTATTTTAAAACAAGGATGGAATCCATTCCCAATGGTAAGATATACGGAGAGAGCAGATGTGGCTGCTGCACATCTTTTGGAGGGGCATGTAATCATATATTGTGATACTTCTCCTAGTGTAATCATCTCACCGACAACCTATTTTCATCATGTTCAGCATGCTGAAGAATTCCGTGAATCACCCGCAGCAGGAACCTTTGTCCGTTGGACCCGTTTTTTAGGTGTACTCACATCCATTCTATTACTACCATTGTGGCTATTATTTGTTCTAGAGCCTTCTATGTTGCCTGAAAAAATTTCGTTTATTGGACCCAATGAACAAACCAATATTCCTGTTGTTGTTCAATTAATTCTAGCAGATTTCGGTATAGAGTTTTTACGTATGGCCGCCATACATACACCAACTCCATTATCAACAGCGATGGGTTTAATTGCAGCAGTCTTGATTGGCCAAATTGCAATCGACGTAGGTTTGTTTGTTCCAGAGGTCATTTTATATGTAGCTGTTGCAGGTATTGGTTCCTTCACCACACCAAGCTACGAATTAGGTGTAGCTAATAAAATGTTCCGGATAACGTTGACTATTTTGGTTGCTCTGTTCCACGCACCGGGCTTTATCATAGGTGCCACCTTAATGTTTATTTATCTTGCAAAAATGCGCCCTCTTAATACACCATATTTGTGGCCATTTCTCCCTTTTGAGCCAAAAGGATTTATGCAGATTGTTTTTCGCAGGGCCATACCTGGGTCATTACTTAGACCAAGCATTGTCCATCCAAGGAATCGTTTCAGACAGCCACCAAAAGCAAACGAGAAATAATTGCGGATTTATTTCAGGTGTGCTAAAGTAATTTTAATTAAATACAGTGTTAAAGGATTATGAATAGGCAGTATCTTACGTAGATTCTGTCTATTTATTATTATATCTTTTAGCCCTGTCTACATAAACTATAGTGACTGGTATGGAGAGTGGGGAAGGAAATGTATTTTTACGGGTCAACAGGGATAAATAAGAGTGGAAATTTAGAAATAGGAGGAGTTGATGCTATTGAATTAGCACAGCAATTTGGTACTCCTCTTTATGTATATGATGTGGCATTAATGAGAGAAAGAGCCAGAGGCTTCAAGAAGACCTTTGAAGACCAAAATATTAATGCACAAGTTGCGTATGCAAGTAAAGCGTTTTCGACCGTAGCGATGATTCAGTTAGCCGAAGAGGAAGGGCTATCACTTGATGTTGTATCGGGAGGGGAATTATATACAGCAATCGTTGCTGGATTCCCTGTTGAACGAATTCACTTTCATGGAAATAATAAAAGCCGTGAAGAATTGGAAATGGCTTTGGATCATCAAATTGGCTGTATTGTTGTTGACAATTTTCATGAAATTGAGCTTTTAAAAGCTATTTGTCAGGAAAAAAATACAAAAGTTAACATTCTATTGCGAATCACACCAGGAATTGAAGCACATACCCATGATTATATTTTAACTGGTCAGGAGGATTCAAAATTTGGATTTGACCTTCAAAACGGACAGGCGGCAAAAGCGTTAGAAACGGTACTTGCTTTCAATTATTTTGATGTTCTTGGTTTGCACTGTCACATCGGTTCACAGATTTTTGAAACAACAGGATTTTTACTTGCTGCTAAGAAAATTGTTGAAAAGATGGCAGAGTGGAAGAAGTCCTATTTATTTGAAGCAAAAGTGTTAAATTTAGGAGGCGGTTTTGGTATCCGCTATACGAAAGAGGATGAGCCCATACCTCCAGCACAATATGTAAGTGAGATTATTAAAGAAGTAAAGAAGTTAACGGAGCATTTCACATTAAAAATGCCTGAAATTTGGATTGAGCCTGGCCGTTCACTAGTAGGTGATGCGGGAATTACACTTTATAAAGTAGGCTCGTCTAAAGAGGTTCCAGGTGTAAGGAAATATTTGGCGGTGGATGGTGGTATGAGTGATAACATCAGACCAGCTCTTTATAGTGCTAAATATGAGGCGGTTCTTGCAAATAGACCTTTAGCAAAAACAAATGAGACAGTCTCCATTGCAGGGAAATGTTGCGAGTCTGGTGATATGTTAATTTGGGATTTACCGCTTCCTGAAACTGAAGAAGAAGATATCCTCGCTGTTTTTTGTACAGGTGCATATGGCTATTCCATGTCAAATAACTACAACCGGATCCCTAGGCCAGCTGTTGTATTTGTTGAAAATGGCAAAGCTACACTTGTTGTTAAAAGAGAAACCTATGAAGACCTTGTTAGACATGACTTACCATTAAAATAATAGAAAAAAGCTGCCTACATGAGGCAGCTTTTTCTATTACGAGAAGATGGATTTGATCGCATCAATCAACCAAATGAAAAATTGCTTAATCTTTTCTAAAAAGCCTTGTCCTTCTTCAGAGGAAAGAAACTTAGAAATTCTATCTTTTGCCTTATTTAACTGGTCACTCACTTGGTTCCAGTCGATATTTAAATCTTTTAACTTATTAAATAAGTCCATTAACCTCTGCATTTCTTCATCGGTAAGACTAACGTTTAAATCTTTCGCAGCCTGTTCAATGATTTTGCGTAATTCTTCGTCATTTTGTGGTTTATTTTTGGCAATTTCCTCTTTTACTTTTGCTATTAATGCAGCAGCATTTTTTTCGCCAATTGAATCTCCAAGTTTTGCTGTTTCAACCATTTCCTGATTTGCTGCCTGTTTGACATCCTCTGGAATGGCTTTATCGGCTGAAATTTCATAAGCCTTAATAATTCCTGTTAAGGCAGCAGTTCCAGAAACTGATATAGGTGCTGTGATATAGATGTTTGCATCTTTAACACCGGCGGTAATTAGAGCATTAACATACATCTCATCTGTTACCCAATTGATATTATTAGTCTTTACTGTAATCCCAGATCCTTTTGGAGCAATGGTGATAGCGGAGGATGAAATAGCTTTTGTTCCAATAAGCGACTTGGCTACATACTTACCTAAATATTGATGTTCCTCTTGATTGGAAACAGTGACTATTTGTACATCCTTAGGGGCATTCATTTCCTCTAAAAGTTTATTTTTCTGGTCTTCTGTGAGGTTTTCACCTAAAGTGACAATCATATCGCCTTCAACCATATCAGCAAAGCTTCTAATTGGTTGAATGAAAATCAACGTTACTAGTAATAGAATAAAAAATTTTTTCATTATTTGCCTCCTTGACATTTTAAAGCTAATTTATTATTACCCTGCTCTTTTATAATATAACCGAATCCTTTAATATAAACGAATAAAAGGATAAAGAAGTTTCATAGTTTAAAAACTTTAGCTTTTTACATTTGGAAAACTTGTAATAGGAAATAGATTATTTCGGTTTTTTGGTGTAGAATGAGTGTCAAGAATGAACTCGTTCGGAGGAAGTATGATGAAAAGAAACTGGGTATTATTTAGTATACTTATTGGAATTTCTGTCATTTGGGGAATAATTTACTGGCTATTTATTGGGCCCGGTCAAAAGTAAATTGTAATTTTTGTCATTGCTGATTGCCCATTAATTATGTATGATGTTCATTAGTGAAACACTATAAATGAAAATACATATAATAAATAAAGGTTTATTAATGATTAGTTTGGTAAAAATATACTATTGTTAAACCAAAGTTACCAATGGTTTATTTAATATAATGAGGGATCAAAATGTTAATTCGGTATAAGAAAACATTCGAAAAAATTGCCATGGGATTACTGTCTTTTATGCCCAATGAAAAGGACTTAAAAAAGCTTCAGTTAACCATGAAGGAATATGAGACAGAAGAGAACTGGCAACTTTTCTTATGGAAAGAAGAAGATATTATTGGACTGCTCGGGGTTCTATATCATAACGAAGAAAATACTATTGAGATTCAGCATATTTCTGTAAACCCATCCCACCGGTATCAAGGTGTCGGAAAAAGGATGGTCAAAGCCTTAAGAGAGATGTATGCAGATAAAGTAATTGTCCCAAATGAAAATACTGCTCCATTTATCGAAAAATGTGATGTTTGTTAAACAAAGAAGCAACGAATAAAATTATTCGTTGCTTCTTCTTCTTATTATCAGAGATTGAATTCGTTCTTGGATCACATCTGTTCGATCTCTTAGTTTATGACGTTGGATGAGAGTGATATTGGCGAGATCACTATCTTGTCCCCATCGTATATTTAATTGATTGCAGATTGCAACACACTGTTCCAATAATAAGGGATCATTGATTGGTAATTGAAAACTTTTATAAGTGTGTTCTGTAGTAATTAGGGCTAACCGTTCAGATAAAATTTGAAGAAGTTGCTGTGGATCCAATCCTAATTGTTTTAAGCTTTCGTGTTGATTCTCGAATATGGTTATTGCCTTTTCTAATGTCCTTTTTGCTCCATTAAAGTTATTTAAACGGTGATGATATGTGGAAACAGCCATTAGAATCAGACCGACCCAGATGGAATCTTTATTTCCAGAAGCGGTTTTTTTCCAATATTCTTCTAGTACTTCGTGACATTCGAAATAATCTCTATCACCATGAAAGTGGGTTAAAAATTGAATGTATTCATCAGGATACAAGAAATTTCCCTCCAACTAATTTTACGATTAGTTTATCATATTATGTTGTGCCAAGTATAAAAAGAAAAAACCCGTCAAAATTGACGGGCCTGCACCGCTGCTTATTTTTAATAAACCCAAGAAGCACCAACAATGATTAACAAAATGAATAGAACGACGATTAATGCAAAACCAGTACCAAAGCATCCATCAGACATATTCAAATACCTCCTAAAAAGTTTTGTTCTTTACCTTGTCATCATATGTAGGATATTTGTCCATTGATATGGGCAATCATCTATTTTTGTTATAAAGCACATAAGTAAGGTTGATTTTTCTATTGGATAACACAAATGAATCCTCTATACTATTAGTAGTCGTATTGACATATAAATAATTTAACTTTATAGAATTTTGGTGAAATATAAATGCCATACCAGGTGAAAATTGATGCATTTGAAGGGCCGTTAGATTTACTTCTTCATCTAATTAATCGGCTCGAAATTGATATTTATGATATTCCGGTGGCTCAAATTACTGAGCAATACCTTTTGTATATTCAAACAATGAATGAGCTCAAATTGGATGTTGCCAGCGAGTTTTTAGTCATGGCTGCTACCTTACTTGCCATTAAGAGTAAGATGCTACTTCCAAAACATGAGGAAGTCCTAGTTGATGAGGACACGGACATGTCTTATGAGGAGGACCCTCGAGACGAACTTGTAGAACGTTTAATTGAGTATCGAAAATATAAAGAAGCAGCACAGGATCTTAAATCGATGGAGGAAGAACGTGGGCTTATGTATACAAAGCCGCCAAGTGATCTTTCTGATTTTGCAAAGGAAAAACCAGAAAAGACGGAAATAAATGTTTCTTTATATGATATGTTAGCTGCATTGCAAAAATTGTTACGGAGAAAGAAGCTCCAAAGACCATTGGCAACTAAGATTACTCGACAAGAGATTTCTATTGAAACACGAATGATAGAGATTATGGATGAATTAAAACAACTTAGGGGAAGAAAGAATTTTAATGATCTATTCCCATATCCAGCCAAAGAACATATCGTAGTAACCTTTTTAGCCGTTTTAGAGCTTATAAAAAGAAAAGAGATTGACGTGGAACAACAAGAAAACTTTGGTGAAATCTTTGTTGAAGCCGTGTAGGAAGGGGCCAATCAAAGTGGATATTATAAATTGGACAAGCATATTAGAAAGTCTTTTATTTGCTGCAGGGGATGAAGGACTTTCATTAAAACAACTGGCAGAAGTACTAGATGTGGATGAATTGAAAGCAAATGAGGTCATTGAAGATCTAAGAAAAGAGTACGAACAAAACGAAAATAGAGGAATTATGATTGTACAGTTGGCGGGCACATACCAGCTGGCAACAAAAAAAGATAATGCTACTTACTTAAAAAAGCTGGTTGATTCTCCACACACTTCTACTTTATCACAGGCAGCATTAGAAACCTTAGCCATTGTTGCTTATAAACAGCCAATTACTCGTGCGGAAATTGAAGAAATTCGTGGTGTTAAAACGGAAAGACCATTGCATACATTGATGTCAAAGGTCTTGATTAAAGAGGTAGGCAGGGCAGAAGGTGCTGGAAGAGCGTATTTATATGGTACTACAAAGGAATTTCTTGATTACTTTGGTCTTAAAAGTCTAGAAGAACTGCCACAGCTCCCAGAAAAAGTGGAGGATGAATATATCCAAGAAGAAGCAGATTTATTTTTTGAGAAATTTCAAGAAACGATTAACTCTTAAAAATGATATCTTCATGACCAATTTATGCTAAAATAAATATACGTTTTCAAAATGATTTATCAGTTGTTTGTTCATGATTAATAGCAACTGAGGATTTCAATAAGGGGCGGGATCATCTTGCAGATTAAAGAATGTAAAGGTTTTGAGTTGGAAAAAGAAAAATCAAATACTTCAGAGGACTTTTTTAACAGAAGTGAAGTAACTTTTATTGACAACGGAGAAGAAAGAACCCTGCATGTTCTATATGTTAGGTATTTTGATGAGTTTCTCCAAGAATTGACTCCATACAAACAGGACCCAATAATAGTTCAGAATGAAAATGAAATCTTTTTTAGGGATATCGTCGCTCTCTGCTGTCTTATTAAAAATCCAGGGTTGCGAAACAGAAAACGCCTATATATTAATTCGAAAAATGAGTTTGCTTCCTATTTTCAGGATATTAATTTTGATAAGTTACCTGAAGTTATTCATGCTCTAAAACAAAAAAAGAGCTTCGACCTTCAATCACCACTTGAATTCATTTTGCAACCAAAATAAAGAATCTTGAAGTAAAACTAGGGAGGTAACTATGGGGAACTCGTTGGTAAAATCGCAACTTAATGATGTGAAAGAATTTTTAAGTAATTCCATTTCAATATTAGAAGATTTTTTAAATGAAACTACCATCTCACAAATGAATCTAAATAATGAAGAAGAGCAAAAGTATAATAAACTAATTTTTTCTAATTTGAGAAAGTTACTTGTCTATAGTGAAGAAAGCTTAGAAACATGCTCTATCATTCTACAAAACGACCCTTTTCAAAAAGCGGCTGCAGAAAAAACACTTTATAAAATCTACCATCAATGCATCGAGGAGTTCTTCTCACCGAAGAATGATGCATGGTATGAAGATAGCAGATCAGCCTATACGGGCAGGAATTCAATAAAATTTTACCGTACAGTGTCTGATAAGGTCGTACAGCTTGTCAAAAGTTTGGAAGGTGACTTCCAGCGCGTAAGAGAAGAACTTGAATACTATGAAACAGATTACCGTACAAAGATGATTCAATCAAAATAAATCAATTAATAATGAAGGCTGTCCTTTTATGAAGGGCAGCCTTTTATAGTTCTTTATAAGAATGATTACTCATACCCTTAAGGTAGACTACAACTGCTAGCCGTCAGCACATGTGTAACGGCTGATAGAAAAGAGGGGTAAAGTGGATCGTTTTAGTCAATATGTCAGCGAATTGTTCAAGTGGAACCAACAGATGAAACAATTTCTTCAATCGGAAAAGGTAGGGCAAGACTCTGAATTATGGGAACAGCTAGATACATTTACCGAATTGATTGAGAGTACTAATCGTGAATTATCAAATGAGGAGCTGTTAGGTCTCCAAACGAAAGCAGAACACATTCATAATGAGATGGAAGCTTATTTTAAGAGAAAACAGGAAATCGGTAATATTTGGATAGCCGAAAAGAAACTTGCACCTGGCGGTCATTCACTCCCTGATCTGCCTTACGCTTACGATGCTTTAGAACCCTATATTTCAGAGGAGATAATGAAACTTCACCATGATAAGCACCATCGGTCATACGTGGATGGTTTAAATCGAGCGGAACTTAATCTGAAAAAAGCCAGAGAGACGAATGATTATTCATTAATAAAGCATTTGTCAAGAGAGTTGGCGTTTCATGGTTCTGGCCACTACCTTCACACGATTTTTTGGAAGAATATGAGCCCGAATGGTGGAGGTAGTCCTCAAGGTTTACTTATGGAGGAAATTGTAAGCTATTTTGGTAGTTTTGCTGCTTTTAAAAAACAGTTCACTGAAGCTGCAAAACAAGTAGAGGGAGTGGGTTGGGCCTTATTAGTTTGGGCTCCACGAGCAAGACATTTGGAAGTCCTTCAATCAGAAAGACATATGCTGTTAACCCAATGGGATACCATTCCACTATTAGTATTAGACGTATGGGAACATGCGTATTATCTCCAGTATAAAAATAACAGGGCTGATTACGTAGAACATTGGTGGAATATAGTGAATTGGCATGACGTAGAGATTCGGTTTGAAAAAGCGGCAGATATTAAATGGCCTGCATTCTGATGAGGAAAAGGAGCAAAAGCATCCTGAAAGGGATGCTTTTGCTTTTCTAATAATTAGTCATATCAATCCTTGTCCTGCATAAACTTGTACAAAGCCGACATGTAGAAGTTAAGAAGGAGACGAGGTTGATCTAATGAGAATGAAATTAAAGCTAGTAATCTTTACCCTCTTGGTCACACTGTTCATTACAAACATTCCTCAGAAGGTGGATGCTTCCGTTTCCGTAAGTGCCGCAAGTGCTGTGCTAATTGAACAGAATACTGGTCGAATCCTATTCCAGAAAGATGCACACACAAAAAGAAGAATTGCAAGTATCACCAAAATTATGACCGCTATTCTCGCGATTGAATCTGGAAAGATGAATCAATACGTTAAAGTAAGTGATAAAGCAACTCGGGCGGAAGGTTCCTCCGTTTATTTAAAACCTGGGGAGAAAATAAAACTAAATGACTTAGTTTATGGATTGATGCTTCGATCTGGGAATGACACAGCCGTGGCAATTGCGGAGTATGTTGGGGGCAGTGTAGATGGTTTTGCTTATTTAATGAATCAAAAGGCAAGGGAAATAGGGATGTACGATACTCATTTCTCAAATCCACATGGTCTGGATGACCATGAAGATCATTATTCCTCTGCCTATGATATGGCCATTCTGATGCGGTACGCCATGCAGAACAAAACGTTTAAAAAAATCTCAGGTACGAAGGTACATCGTGCACCGAATCCAACCGAAAAGTGGGACAGAGTATGGAAGAATAAAAATCGCCTTCTTTCAAAATATGAATATTGTACCGGAGGGAAAACAGGATATACAAAAAGAGCCAAAAGAACACTGGTAACCACTGCGACCAAAGGGGATATGAACCTCATTGCTGTCACCTTAAATGGACCGGACGATTGGAATGATCATATTTCTATGTATGAGAATGGCTTTAAGGGATTTGATATGGCCGAAGTCATTTCAAAAGGAAAAATAGACATAGAAAAAACTAGAGCATATAAAGACAAACTGTACGTTAAGAAGTCCATTGTCTATCCGGCAACGAGCGAAGAGATGAAATTATTTTCTGTAAAATATAAGTTAAATAAGACCGGGAGTGCAATAAAAACTAAGAATAAGGAAGTAGTAGTTGGCAAGGCTTCAGTCTATCTAGATGGGAAAGTGGTACAAGAAACACCAATTTATTATCAAAATTCAATTAAAAAGAAGAAAGGTTTATTTGATTTTATAAAGGAAATCTTTCTAACGATCATTGGTGTGAAGGCTTATGGTTAATTATATTTGGGTGTTTATGACCGTTATTGGAATAGTATTCGCTTTATTTAATGGCACTATGGAGGCAGTCAACAAGGCAGTCTTTGATGGAGCAAAAGAGGCTGTAACTTTGTGTATTGGTCTTATCAGTGTCCTTGTATTCTGGCTGGGTATGATGCGAATTGCGGAAGAGTCTGGACTACTAGAACGCCTCTCTAAATTATTTCGTCCCATTGTGAAAATTCTGTTTCCAGAAGTACCTACAAATCACCCGGCAATGGGGTATATTTTATCAAATATGATATCTAATATGTTTGGATTAGGAAATGCAGCTACTCCTCTGGGGATTAAGGCAATGGAAGAATTAAAGAAACTAAATGGCGGTAAAAATTCAGCGAGCAGGTCGATGGTTACCTTTTTAGCGATTAACACAGCTAGTATCACTATAATACCAACAACTGTTATTGCCATTCGTATTAATTATCATTCTGTGTCCCCTACAGAGATTGTAGTTCCGACTATTATTGCAACTATTATATCGGCAATTGGTGCAATCCTAATTGATCGCTACTTTTATTACCGTAGAAGCCGTAAAGGATGAAAAGTATGCAGCTAATCTCCGTTATTTCGTTAACATTTATCCCTTTACTCATCGGGTTTATCCTCTTATATGGCACTATGAAACGTGTGCCAACATACGAGAGTTTTGTTGAAGGGGGAAAAGAAGGGATAAAAATTGCCTTTTCCATCATTCCCTTTTTAGTTGGTATGCTTGTGGCAATCTCTATCTTTAGAGCTTCGGGTGCATTGGATGCATTAATGGATTGGATCCGACCATTAATGAAAATGATGGGGATACCCGCTGAGATTGTTCCATTGCTTATTATTAGACCCATATCTGGAACAGCGGCACTTGGGATGACAAGTGACTTAATTGCAGTTTATGGGCCTGATTCGTTTATAGGCAGACTTGCCTCTATTTTGCAAGGAAGTACAGATACTACTTTCTATGTGTTAACTGTATACTTTGGTGCCGTTGGAATAAAAAAAATGGGTGACGCGTTAAAAGTTGGCCTCATTGCAGATGTATTTGGAATTATCGTAGCTATTGTGGTAGTTGCCTTTGTTTTCGGAACTAAATAGTCTTAGATGGAAGGCATGTTCTAATTAGAACATGCTTTTTTATTTTTCTTTTACTATAAAAAAATCCCTTACTTTGAAAAGTAGAGAAATTATGTCATAATTCATTAAGATGGATTTTGGATTGAGAAATATGAGGTGGAAAAATGGAAAGATTGCAAAAAGTTATTGCCCGTGCTGGCATAGCTTCAAGAAGAAAATCTGAAGAATTAATTAAAGAAGGCAGAGTAAAAGTAAATGGGAAGGTTGTAACTGAACTTGGCCTAAAGGTTTCTTCTTCTGATCGAGTAGAAGTAAATGAAGTTCAAATTGAGAAAGAAGAACCGGTATATTTTCTTTTATATAAACCAAGGGGAGTAATATCTAGTGTAAGTGATGATAAAGGTAGAAAAGTGGTCACCGATTTCTTCCCTATGTTAAAAGAAAGAATTTTTCCAGTAGGGCGTCTGGATTATGATACATCTGGACTACTATTAATAACAAATGATGGAGAATTCTCCAATCTGCTCACGCATCCAAAAAATGAAATTGATAAGGTTTATGTAGCAAAAGTAAAGGGAATTCCTCTAAGGGAAAACCTAAGGAAATTGGAAAAAGGAATTCAATTGGAAGATGGGAAAACCGCACCAGCAAAAGTGAAGTTTCTATCTGGTGACAAGAAAAAACAAACGGCTATTGTTGAGATTACTATTCATGAAGGACGGAATAGGCAGGTTAGACGTATGTTTGAAGCGATTGGCCATGAAGTAGTGAAGCTAAAGCGCGAACGATATGCATTTTTAACATTACACGGATTAAAGGCTGGCGACGCAAGAGAATTAACTCCGCATGAGGTAAAGCAGTTAAGAGCATTTGCGATGGATTCATCTAAGAAAAATTCATAAATTCGTCACATTTACTTTCTGGTGTTAGCACTATGCGGGTGTTGGTAAATGTTATAATTTAGACAAACTGTGTCATGGAGTTACTGGAGGTTTTTTTATGAAGAGACGGCGATTAGTGATGAGGTCCATAATATTACTTGTACTAGGGGCTGCCGTTGCCTATTCACTGTATGCAAACTTAACCAAGGATAACAAACAAAAAGTGGCAGTCGGGGATATGGCTCCCGATTTTTCTTTGGTAGACATGCAAGGAAATAAACACCGCTTATCTGATTATCGAGGACAGGGAGTGTTTTTGAATTTCTGGGGAACTTGGTGTCCACCATGTAAAAAGGAAATGCCATATATTAATAATCAATACCATCAATATAAGGACCAGGGTGTTCAGGTTTTGACTGTTGACATCCAAGAACCGGAGCTCACTGTTCAACAATTTGCTGAGCGCCTTAAGCTTGATTTTCCAATTATGATTGATACAGATAAAGAGGTTATGACTACATACGGTATTGATCTACTGCCAGCAACGTTTTTGATTGATAAAAATGGCAAGGTGGTTAAATACCATACAGGGGAACTGACTGAATATAAAGTTAAAGAATTTATGGAGAAAATAAAACCTTAAGGTTATAGGGAGTTTTTACAATGAAAGATGTTAAATGTGAATGCGGCCATGTGAATCCACATGGGACGGTGCTATGTGAAGCCTGTGGAAAAGTGCTGAATGATCAAGATAATGATAAACAGCTACTTGACATGCGATATGAAGGAAGTGCACGCCGCTCACAAACATACAACAAAACCTTTATTGATAAAATTTGGAATTTCTTCTCATCTGTAAAGGTTGGCGTTTGGCTTATTATTATTACCTTGATTGCTTCCACACTTGGAACCATTCTACCACAGAAAATGTATATTAATCTGCCGCCTGAGGTCTATTATGAACAGGAGTATGGCTGGTTTGGAAAGTTATATTACCAGTTAGGCTTCCATGACTTGTATGGTTCATGGTGGTATCTACTATTAATAGCTATGATTGGAATCTCTCTTGTCATTTGTAGTCTTGATAGAGTCGTTCCATTATACAAGGCATTAAAAGCACAAAGAGTGACAAGACATGAAGGGTTTTTGAAGCGTCAGCGAGTTTTTGGTGTGAACGAACATATTGATTCCAATGATTTATCTACCATTAAAAAGCATCTAAAGGATAGACGCTACCAGGTTCGTGAAGAAAATGGGGATTTATTAGCTGAAAAAAATCGCTTTTCACGATGGGGTCCATATATTAACCACGTTGGATTAATTATATTTTTATTCGGAGGCATGCTGCGGTTTATTCCAGGGTTTTATGTAAATGAGGATCTTTGGGTTCGTGAAGGTGAAACCGCTGTAGTACCTGAAACAAATGGCCAATATTTTATCAAAAATAATCAATTTATTCTAGAACACTATGATAAAAATAAAGATAAAACCTTTGAAAAAGCCATAAATCGTGCTGGTGAAGTGGTGAAGAATTACCAATCAAATGTTGTGTTTTATGAACGGATAGGGAAGAATCTACCAGGTGAGAAACCAGAGCTTAAGAAAGTTGAAGATTATAAAATACAAGTAAATAAACCTTTATCCTATAAGGGGTACTCCATTTTTCAGTCTTCTTTTCGCTCTGAAATGAGTGCAATGTCATTTTCCTTGATAAATAAAAAAACAAATCAATCGTTTGGTGATCTTAGAGTAGACCTCCTTGATCCCAAAGATAAATATGATTTAGGTAAGGGGTATTCGGTAGAAATTCTTAACTATTTTCCTGATTTCGAATTTGATAAAAATGGGGAGCCAACTACCAAATCAAGAGTACCAAACAATCCTGCTTTCGTATTTCGTATGATTACCCCTGATAAACCAAAGGGAGAAACAAGTTTTATTGCCATAAGACAAAATATTGAACCATTTGGCGATAACACATATAAGATTGCTTTTGCAGGTATAGAAACTAAAAATGTCTCAGGATTTATTGTTAGAAAAGATTCATCGTTATGGGCCATTATTTTAGGCGGTATCATTTTTATGATTGGTGTTATTCAGGGAGCCTATTGGAACCATCGAAGAATCTGGGTACAACATAAAAACGGACAAGTTTGGGTTGCCGCTCACACAAATAAAAATTGGTATGGGTTAAAGAAGGAAATAGAAACGATTTTAGCAGATACCAAGCTCGGTATTCCAGAAGACCAACTTCAAAAAGAAAATCTAGATAAGGAGGGAGTCTAGATGGCAACACTAAGTAGTAATTTATTATTCGTTTCTTTTATTCTTTACTTAATAGCGACGTTGTTCTTCGGTGGCTCTATTAAATCGAAGAAGGATATTAATGATAGGAAGGGAACCAACAGGTGGGGAACTATCGCAGTCTTTTTAACAATTGTTGGTTTTATATCACAACTTGGTTATTTTATCACTAGATGGATTGCAGCTGGACATGCTCCAGTTAGTAATATGTTTGAGTTTACCACATTTTTTGGTATGGCTCTTGTTGGTGCATTTATTGTAATTTATTATATTTATCGAACAACACTACTTGGACTATTTACCATGCCTGTAGCAATATTGGTTATTGCATACGCTAGTATGTTTCCAAGAGACATTACTCCACTAATCCCAGCACTCCAAAGCTATTGGCTGCATATTCATGTGACCACAGCAGCAATTGGGGAAGCCATTCTGGCAATTAGCTTTGCAGCTGGTTTAATTTATTTAGTGAAGGCAATCGACCAAACTAAATCTAATAAGCAAACCTTTTGGCTAGAAATAGTCATGTTTGCTTTAGTTGCAGTACTAGGCTTTGTTGCCGTATCATCTATATTCTCTGGTATGGGTTATCATGAGAAATTTAATTGGATTGATAAACATGATAATGAGGCAGTAGTTGAGTATACTATGCCAGCTCTTGTCGGGCCACATGAAGGTGAATTAGTAACAAAGAATGGATTTAAACCATTGCTTGAAATGCCAGCATTCATCAATGCAAAAAAATTAAATACAGTTATTTGGTCATTATTCGGCGGTTTGTTGCTTTATAGCTTATTGAGACTAATATTAAGAAAGAGAATTGCAGCCTCACTGAAGCCGCTTGTAAAAAATATTAAGCTAGATTTTGTGGATGAAATTAGCTATCGTTCTGTGTTAATTGGTTTCCCTGTGTTTACTCTTGGTGCACTAATTTTTGCGATGATTTGGGCTCAAATGGCCTGGTCTCGTTTCTGGGGCTGGGATCCAAAAGAGGTATGGGCTTTAATCACATGGCTGTTCTATGCGGCATTTTTACACCTTCGCCTGTCGAAGGGCTGGCATGGAGAAAAATCAGCTTGGCTTGCAGTTATTGGGTTTGTCATCATTATGTTTAACCTAGTCGCTGTAAACCTAGTCATCGCGGGACTCCATTCATATGCAGGATAAAGAAACTGAAAAGCCATAAATTTTATAGCCTTCACTATAATAGTGAGGGCTTTTTTAAAATAGAAATAATTTGTCGATACTAAAAGTAAGACCAATTGTCAAATAATTGACACATTTATAGGAGTATTTACTACGAAAAGATAGCAAAATGCGGTACCATTTTGTAAAATAAACTCCATGGGGGGATTAATAATGGATAAAGACGTTAAAATTTTAGTAGTTGATGATGAAGAAAGAATTCGCCGTTTATTAAAAATGTATCTTGAACGTGAAGATTATACAATAGATGAAGCAGAGGATGGAAATGAGGCTCTGATAAAGGCTCTTACAAACGATTATGATGTCATTCTGCTAGATTTGATGATGCCTGGTAAGGATGGAATAGAAGTTTGCCGGGAATTGAGGGAGAAAAAGGCAACTCCTGTTATCATGCTGACAGCAAAAGGTGAGGAAATAAATCGTGTTCAAGGATTTGAAGTGGGCACAGATGATTATATTGTTAAACCGTTCAGCCCTAGGGAAGTAGTTCTGCGTGTAAAGGCGCTACTTAGAAGATCATCACAAACGACCTATCTACAGACTGAAACCACAACAAAAGATGTCATTGTATTTCCGCACCTAACTATTGATAATGACGCTCATCGAGTCACTGCAGATGGTAAGGAAGTAAGCTTAACACCAAAAGAATATGAACTGCTTTACTATTTATCAAAAGCACCAGATAAGGTATTTGACCGTGAACAATTACTTAAAGAAGTTTGGCACTACGAATTCTTTGGAGATTTACGTACTGTCGATACACATGTAAAACGACTACGAGAAAAATTAAGTAAAGTATCAGAGCAAGCAGCAAGAATGATTGTAACCGTTTGGGGAGTGGGCTACAAATTTGAGGTAGTTAATGAATGACCTTTTTACGAAGCGTCGTAGGTAAACTCTGGTTTACCATTCTTTTATTAGTCTCATTTGTTTTATTTATCTTAACCGTCATGCTCCTAGAATTTTTCCAAAACAACAACATTCATGAGACTAAAGATAATCTTACAAATACTGCTGAGAAGATTGCACATGTTTTGGAAGAACATCCAAATGAGAAATTTCCACTTGGCTTGGAAATTTCATGGGAAATCATTGATGATGTTACTAAAGTAGTCATAATAAAAAATGAAAATGAAATCTACTACTCTCCGAATACGGAAAATGAAAAAAAATTAACTTTGACAGATATCAAAAGTGACAAAGAGTTAGTAAAGGTTTTTCAAAATAAATCAGTTGAAAAAGTGTCCGACCTCTCAATGAATAATGGGAAAAAAGAATCAAATTATTCTATAATTGGTGTTCCGTTGCATTTACCGGGAGATGAACAAGGTGCTGTGTTTATTTATCAGTCACTTAGGGTCATGCAGGAAACAACTCGTTCTACAACAAAATTTATCTTGCTTGTCGCGGGTGTTGCGATCATATTAACAACCATATTTGCTTTTTTTCTTTCAACAAGAATAACAGCTCCTTTAAGGAAAATGAGAGAAGCAGCTTTTGAAGTGGCGAGAGGAAAATTTGATACGAAGGTGCCCATCCTTACCCATGATGAAATTGGAGAACTGGCAACTGCCTTTAACCAAATGGGCAGACAATTAAAATTTAATATGAATGCATTGAGTCAGGAGAAAGAACAGCTTGCAAGTATTTTAAGTAGTATGGCTGATGGAGTTATTACTTTTAATCGGGACGGTACAATCCTGATAACGAATCCACCGGCTGACCGTTTCCTTCAATATTGGTACTATGAAAAAGGCGGAATTCCGTCAGAGGTGGAAGCTATTCCATCCCAGGTAATGAACCTTTTCCAAAAAGCTGTGGATACTGAAAAGGAGCAGGTGGGGGAAATTTCACTTCAAGGACGTCATTGGGTTATTTTAGTGAGTCCGCTTTACAGTAACCAATTTATCCGTGGCGCAGTAGCTGTGTTAAGGGATATGACAGAAGAACGGCAGTTAGATAAGATGAGGAAAGATTTCATTGCTAATGTTTCTCATGAACTTAGGACGCCTATTTCTATGTTGCAAGGATATAGCGAAGCAATAGTAGATGATATTGCAGAGTCCCAAGAAGAGAAAAAAGAAATGGCGAAGGTCATTTATGATGAATCATTAAGAATGGGGCGCCTTGTTAACGAACTGCTTGATCTTGCGCGAATGGAAGCAGGACACCTTCAATTAACAATGGAAGAAGTGGAACTTTCTTCTTTTATCAATCGGATTATCCATAAATTCCAAGGCTTAGCAAAGGATAATGAAATTCAATTAATGGTAGAAATAGGTGAGGGTATTTCGACTGTATCCTTTGACCCTGATAGAATTGAACAAGTTTTAACCAATTTAATTGATAATGCCATTAGGCATACCCCTAGAGGCGGTTTAGTTAAATTAAATGTTTCAAATGATGATCATGCGATAAAAATAGAAGTTAAAGATTCGGGGTCTGGAATTCCAGAAGAAGATTTACCATTTGTTTTTGAACGCTTTTATAAAGCAGATAAAGCGAGAACAAGAGGAAGAGCAGGAACCGGTCTTGGTTTAGCTATTGCAAAAAATATTATTGATGCTCATCGTGGGCATATCTCCGTCCAAAGTAAGATCGGAATAGGAACGACATTTTCCTTCCTAATTCCTCGAAAAAAGTAAGATTTCCCAATTTCTTGCCGATTCTTCTTGATTCACGAGAAACATTAAAGAGGCAAAAAGTTGCGTTGTTGTTTTATGGAAAGCCCATTCAATTAGGATGGGCTTTTTTTTATCAGATAAAATCTGCTAAACAACTATTTATGGAGAATTACTTCCAGTTAATGCCTTCCTTTTTGACAAAAAAAGGTCTATATTTAATAAAGAAGACGCTGAAGCTGGTATAGGGTGTAACCTTTTATACATATCTATCGACTATTATTAATGAACGGGGAGGGGAATTGATGGACTCCGTTTTCGATGAACTTTATCAAAAATATCATCATGACGTTTTTCAATTTCTATTTTATATGGTCAGAAATAAAGAACACGCAGAAGATCTTGTCCAAGAAGTCTATATAAGGGTATTTAAGTCTTATGATCGTTTTGAAGGAAAGAGTAGTGAAAAGACTTGGTTGTATTCGATTGCGAGAAACGTTGCCATCGACTTTTTTCGTAAACAAAAAGGCTGGAAGGAAAGATTACTAGAAAAATTTGATTGGTCAACCAATCAAGTGAAGGATGAGTATCCTATTCCAGAAGAAATGACGGTACAGCGCGAAGAAATTAAATGGGTTTACAGATGCCTGCAATATTGCACTATGGACCAAAGGGCAGTCATTATTTTACGCTATCTACAGGATTTATCTATTTCAGAAACTGCCCAGGCATTGGGTTGGACCGAAAGTAAGGTAAAAACAACACAACACCGCTCCTTAAAGATTTTAAAAAGGCATATGGAAATGTTTTATGAAAAGGAGGGATTGACCAGTGAAAAAATCAGAGTGGAGCGATAGAGAAATCGAAGAACTTTTGATGCAAATGCCGAAAATAAAGGACCATCGAAATCCTCGTGACATTTATCAAAATCTTTCTCTAAAAAAGCGGAGAACGAAAACATGGGTGCTGCCAAGTTTGGCTACTGCAGCTGCAATACTACTTTTTTTCATTTTGGTCCCTAAATTAATGGTTGGAACAAATTCCTCTTCTGATAAACAAGTGGAAATGTCGAAAATAGAATCAGAGATAAAGGATTCTGATCAAAAGGATCATTCTACCGTTGCCTTGAAAAAAGAGGAGTCTTCTCCAAATGAAAAGTCCCTATCAGGAACGGCTAAAAACGAAGTCATGTCAGCAAGTGCTGATAAAACAGCGGTCTATGCTGAAGATGTAGGAACCGGAAAGGTATTAACCTACTGGATCCCAGATCAACAAGCTCAAATTCTCATTCCTATTTCTACAGTAGTAGGGACATCTGATAACAAGTCATGGCTGACGCTTTTTAATGAAAATATGGCAAACTTAAATGAGGAAGAATGGGGTCTTACCGACTACTACCCTTTAAATGTAACGATGAGTTTAAATTCCGATAATTCAACACTTCAAGTGGATGTTCCTGCTAATCATCAATACGGACAAGGATCAACCAATGAAACAAATTTTATCAATGTAATCAATAAAGATATTTCGTCAAACAGCGATATTAAAAAAGTAAGATTTTCAACGAACGGTGAACCAGGAATTGAGTTAGGGAATTATGGGGTTAAACAAGAACTCGATATAAGTGTAGGTAAGAATCATGGCTTTTTCTTTTACTATCCAGAAGGAAGTAAAATTCCATTCTTAACACCATCGATCACTACGTACTCTGATATTAATATGGCTGTGGAAGCGATGAAGGTGGATCAACCAGAGCTGGGGTTAACTGCTTCGCTTTCATCATTATTACCGATAAGTGATGTTTCTATTATGGATAAAACCTTAGTTGTATCATTTAAAGGGAATACAGTTCTGCAGGATAACCAAGCGACTGTCTATGCATTTGAGGCATTATTGTTAGCTGCAAAGGATTTTGGTTTAGAAAAAGTTTTGGTTAAGGACTCTTCGCTAAAAACCCTAGGGCCATTTGATTTAACAAAAGAAAACCAAGTGCCGTTAGCACCAAATATGCGTGTATTACAATAAACAAAAAATCAACCTTTGGTTGATTTTTTTTGTATAAAACTACGGATCCCTCCATATTATAACAAGTATGTGTAATTCCCTCTTCAAAAGCATTATGTTCTAATTATGAAGGTTATTACATATTGTTGAGCAGAGGAACAGTTTAAGGAGGAAAAGTAAGGAATGCGTGACTACATAAAAAGGTTTCTTATTGCCATAATTATGGGGCTATGTGTCAGTTTATTGTTTTTAGGTGGAAGACATACTGAGGCAGCAGGTGCACCTGAAACAACTGGAGCAAAGGAGCGCTGGATTTGGCCGTCGGATGGAGTAATATCCGATACTTATGGAACACGAAAGGGAAAACATAAAGGAATAGATATTGCTGGAAAAGTGGGTACCCCAATTCTCTCTGTTGAGGATGGGGTGGTTGTAAAATCCTATTTTTCTACTACATATGGTAATGTGGTTTTTATTAAACACCCCAGTAACTTTGTTACCGTTTATGCTCATCTTAACAATAGAAATGTGATAGCCGGTCAAAAGATTAAGCAGGGACAAATAATCGGCAGAATGGGGAAAACTGGACAAGCTACAGGTCCTCACCTTCATTTTGAAACACACGAAACAGAATGGAGATATGACAAAAAATTTGCACTGGATCCGGAAGTGCTCCTAGGAAAAGCGGATGTTGGTGAAACGGTGCAAGCTGGGGTAGCTAGTGTAGGTGATGTTTTAGAGGTGAGTTCACATTACCATCCAACTTCTGGACAGAAAAATAAGGATACTTATATCGTTAAACAAGGTGATACTCTGTTTTCGATATCTAAGGAAAGGAATACATCAGTAGAAAAAATTAAAGAATTAAATCAGCTAACAACAGACTTAATACAACCTAAACAAGTATTAGTTATTCAATAAGTTATAAGGCTGACTCAAAACAGAGTATTCTTTTGAGCCAGCTTTTTTTTAATTATGTTACAAAAATAGCAAATAATAATCCTTTTACTTAACAAAAGCTTCTTCCTCCATTATAATTAGATTTGTAATTTAATATCGATCTATCTTCGGGGCAGGGTGAAATTCCCGATCGGCGGTATTGAGCAGTTGCTCTAAGCCCGCGAGCCTTTTTAGGCAGGATTTGGTGCGATTCCAAAGCCGACAGTATAGTCTGGATGGGAGAAGATGGAGGTTCTGCAGACGTTCAAAAAATATACATTCATTGGACGTTTATTAAGCGTGCCTTTGTAAATCTCCCTCAAGTAAATAAACTTGAGGGTGTTTTTATTTCGCGAGGTCGTCTCTTTGCTGAACCTCTCTTCCTAACGTGATGGATCAAAAAAGGAGAGAGGAAGATGGTAAAAATGAAGAAAACAAAGAAAATTAACGTAAAGGCGTATGTTTCTATTGGGATGTTAAGTAGTATAGCTTATTTATTAATGCTATTAAATTTCCCATTACCGCTGTTTCCCAACTTTTTATTTGTTGATTTTAGTGATATTCCTGCCCTGATTGCAGCGTTAATATTTGGGCCGATTGCGGGAATATTAGTTGAGTTATTTAAAAACGTTCTTAATTATCTTACGACGGGAAGCCAAACAGGAATTCCTGTTGGTCATATTGCTAATTTCCTAGCAGGAATTGTGTTTGTCCTTCCAACCTATTATGTATATAACAGACTAAAAACGAAAAAGGGTATGACATTAGCACTTATCGCGGGTACTATTATAATGGCTGTTGTGATGAGTATCTTAAATTATGTAATTATTTTGCCCGCCTACACTGTTCTAATGGGATTCCCTGATATGCGTAATCTAGTAGTACCTGCTATACTTCCTTTTAATTTATTAAAGGGTATCATGATGTCGGTTATCTTTATGTTATTGTTTGTTAGAATGCAGGCATGGATTAATAAATTTTCTGTCATTAAAGGTGCATAATAAAAAACAAAGGTCCTGTTCAGGACCTTTGTTTTTTTATTTCAAAAGGAAAACCCCTCCGATGTGGGAGGGGTAGTAGCTTAAGAATATCTTTTTAGCAAAATTTATTCAAATTTAGTTGGATTACCGTCAAATGGTTCGTCTGCAACTTTAATTGAATCTGTTGGGCAACCTTCGAATGCATCCATCATATCATCGATGAGTACATCTGGAATCTCAACGATACCCTCGTTATCATCAAGAGTTACAAATGCAATACCTTCATCATCATAATCATAGATATCAGGTGCTGCTGCGCCACATGCACCACAAGCGATACATGTTTCTTTGTCAACAATAGTGTACTTTGCCATGAAAAAAACCTCCCAGTAAATTAACAAAAATATTCTTGCTGATTTCCATTATAATTGGAAACGCATTACTCATATCTATTGTAAAACTGTATGGTCAACTTTTCAATAGAAAAATGCTATTACAGCTTTGCATAGTTTAGGCGAAATTCTTAAACTTACTCATTTTTCAGCAACATGATCCAACATTTCGTGATAAAATAAAAATAGAAAAAATGGGTAATTTGTCGAATAATACAAGAAAAAGTGGTGAGGTGGAATGAATCAGTTAGAATCCATTATTCTACATTGCTTAAGACAGTTAAATAGCGAGCGGACAGTTTATTCCATCTATCATTTGCTTAATGGAAAAAAGTCATCACAAACGATACAAGATGCTCATTTATTTTCTTTAAAAAACTTTTTTGGTGTATATGAATCACTAACAAGAGAAGCTTTTGAAGAAAAACTTAAATTTATGGTTAACAAGGACCAGATCTCTATATGTGGTGACCAGCGCTATTGCTTGACCACTATAGGTGAGATGCTTCTAAAGAACAATCCTCCACCTTCTTTTATCGATGGATGGAATTATCAGTCATTTACTACTTTGTTTTGGGAAAGACTTTCTTTACTTATTCAGGTTACATCTAATTTTGTATATGGTGAGACTAAATATACTCCCATACAAAAAAATAAAGACGTTCACCAATGGTTGAAAACGGTTGTCAGGGAAATTAACGTTCCTAAGCAAGAAATGGGGAACGCTGTTTTCTCTGAATTAGTCCATTGCTTTGAAAATTGTATGGAAGTGGACCCTGCAATTTTAGTTTTTCGGTTAACAGGTTTTCAACAAATTGGTTTAACCCAACAACAGGTTGCAAAAAAGTTAAATATGGAACTACATGATTACCATATTCGTTTTATTCATGTACTACATTACTTAATTCATAAGATTTACCAAGAGTCAAATCAATTAAGGATCTTACCTTTGCTGATAAGAGACTTTAACCATATAGATGAATTAACTCTTTCATCTAGGAAAACATGGAATCTTTTAACACAGGGATATTCTCCTGAGCAAATCGCAGCTCTTAGACATTTAAAATTAAGTACAATTGAAGATCATTTTGTTGAATTTGCTTTACATATTAATGATTTTTCTATTGATTCATATGTAAGCAAAGAGCTGCAAGATGAGATTTTGTCCATTTCTAGAAAAGAAGAAACGAGACAATTAAAGTTGATCAGGGACAAGCTAAGAATAGCTTCATACTTTCAAATAAGATTAGTTTTAGCGAAATTTGGTGGTGAATCATGGAACTAGAGATTCTCTTGAAAAAATATTTTGGATATACTTCGTTTAAAACGGGTCAAAAAGAAGTTATTACATCTTTACTTGAAGGGAAGCACACTTTGGCCATGCTGCCTACAGGAACGGGCAAATCATTGTGTTACCAGTTGCCAGGTTATATCTTAAAAGGTCAGATTTTGATCATTTCTCCTCTTTTATCTCTTATGCAGGATCAAGTGGAACAAATGAATCGATTCGGTGAAAAAAGGGTTGTAGCCTTGAATTCGTTTCTTCCTATAGAAGAGAGAAACAAGGCACTTAATCAATTGAACAGCTTTAAATTTATTTTTATTTCTCCAGAGATGCTGGGGATTTCAAATATACTAAGAAGGCTTCAACAACTTACTATTTCATTATTCGTGGTGGATGAGGCCCATTGTATATCGCAGTGGGGATATGATTTTCGACCAGATTACTCCAAGCTGGGAGAGATACGCCATAGGTTGGGAAACCCTTTGACGCTAGCACTTACAGCAACTGCTACGAAGAAGGTACGAGAAGATATTATTTCTTCATTAGCGTTAGAAGAAGTCAATAAAATTGAATCAACCATTGATCGACCGAATATTTCTTTCTATGTTGAAGAATTAGCTGACTATCGTAAAAAACAGAATCGAATTGTTGACCTTGTTTCTAAATTGAAAAAACCTGGAATTATTTATTTTTCAAGTAAAAAAGCTGCCGAGCAAATGGCATCCATACTTGTAGAAAAAGGAATCTGTCAGGCTATGGCCTATCATGGGGGATTGGAACAAAACACAAGAATTCTAATTCAACAACAATTTATTCATGGTCAGCTGGATGTGATATGTGCAACAAGTGCCTTTGGAATGGGTGTAAACAAGGAAAATATTCGTTTCATCATTCATTACCACATGCCAATGCAAATGGAATCATATCTTCAGGAGATTGGGAGAGCCGGGCGTGATGGCGGCTCTAGTATTGCGATTCTGCTTTATTCACCGGGCGATGAACATCTTCCTATCCAGCTATCAGAGGGAGAACTCCCTTCAGATCAACAAATTGATTGGTTGTTCCAGCAAGTTCACAAGGGGCCTGGTGAAAGACTGGAATTAATCGATAACTTGAGAGATTTTGGTGGCTTTTCTGAGATCCAGTGGCGAATAATAGAGGAGTTTGTTAACCAGCCAAACCATCAGAATTTAAGCAAAGATTCTTTACGAGAAAGAATGAAAGAGTTTGTTAATGAAAGATTAAGGGTTAAAAAAATGAATATATTTCAAATGAAGAAATGGATTGAGTCAACATCATGTAGACGTGAAATGGTCCTGCAATATTTTGATGAACTAATGACAACTAAGGTTTCCTTATGTTGTGACAGGTGTGGGCTTCATCTAGATCATTACGAATCAACTGATAAACCATCGCTACGGGGACCTAGTGATGTCCACTGGAAGGATTATTTAGCCCAAATATTAATTAATTGTGAGATGAGTCAATGAAAAAGAAATATCATGAATTAATTGCAAGTTTAACGGATAGAGAGTTGCTTCACCATTTATATTTAACCCAAATTATATTATTAGTCATTTCTCTCATTTTAGGATTTCTTTTATTTGATCATTTCTCTTATTTAAATACACTCGATTTAAGGGACAACAACATATTGTTAATAGGTATACCTGCAGGCGTAGCTGTAGTTGTCATTGACATTCTCTTGATGAGAACCTTGCCGTCGTCTTTTTATGATGATGGGGGACTAAATGAAAGAATCTTTAAAAATAAATCGATTATTCATATCTTGTTGATTGCAGCAATTGTGGCTTTTAGTGAAGAATTACTTTTTAGAGGAATAATCCAAACAAAAGTGGGCCTATTGATGGCAAGTGTTATTTTTGCTATTATCCATTACCGTTACCTTTTTAATTGGTTTTTATTTTTAAATATAGTCGTTCTTAGTTTTTTAATAGGTATTATTTATGATTATACGAATAACTTAGCTGTGACAATGATGATGCATTTTGTCATTGATTTTCTATTAGGTGTATATATCAAATATAGACGTTCACCTATTGATGACCAACATGAGGGGGCACACCATGAATAAAGAAGAACCATACAGGGACCAAGCGGAAAGGTTAAAACAGCGTATTCAAAAAATAAATGAAAAAGTAGAAGAATATGGTGACGAATTACCGCCTAGAGAGCAGGTCCATCGGCAAAAGAAGAAAAAAACCAAGTGGAAGCTTAGATTTCCAGTCATCCGGCTTTTGGTTGTTTGCTTTATCCTCTTACCAATAATAATCTTCAGTGTTATTTCCTACCGTGATAATGGTAAAAAAATGATTGGGTCAGAAAAAGCTACTACTGAATCTGTTGGGTATGAAACGATTAATCTTAAAAATAATGAAAATGATGATAATAATATAGAGTCGGAAAAGCTAGAGGAAAGTAAACAAGTGGATTCTAATGTAGGTAGCTCGGAGGAGAAAGGTGCGGAGCCTGTGGTAGGTGAAACTCCTGATCAAAACAGCCAGACAAATACTCCGAGTCAGTCTGCTAGTACAAATCCAGTTTCGACTGTCCAGCAGCAAACCGATAAAAACAGCAGCACTCCAAAAGAGACTAAAAAAACAGAACCTACCACAAAAATTAAATATCATAAGGTCAAACCTGGAGAGGGCTTGTACCGAATTTCAATGAATTATTACCATTCTCAAAAAGGCATTGAAATAATAAAGAAGGCAAATCATTTAACCAGTGAAAATCTTTATGCTGGTCAAGTCTTAAAAATTCCTTTAAACAACTAACCGACCATACCGATGGTCGGTTTTTTGCTACTAAAAAATCATATTTTGAGGGACAAGTTCATAAGTATATAGGGAGAAATGGGGGGGTAAGAATGGATTCTCCAATCCAATTAATAGAACACACTGACCAAGCAACCAAACAAATGTTAGAAAACGTAAGAAAGCGGAAAAAAAAGTTTGATGATACGAAACGTTGGCATTATTTTTCGATATATTTAACCCTAACTTTTGCATTAATTTTTATTATCTATTTTTATATGACCATATATGAGCATTCTTCTTATTCATTTTTAGCCGTATTATCTGCAACAATAAATGATACATATAGTGTGTATCTCTTATCAATCGTGCTCATTGGACTTGGGGCGATGAATGTGTTGAAACAGCAAAAAGATAAAAAGGAAAAGGAATATCAGGAGCTAAGATGTGAGATTGTTGATCGGAGCAAGGACTTATGGAAAAAAGAAGAGGAATGGAAGAATCGTCATGTTGTGTTTGAAATGATGAAAAAGAAATACGATATTAATCTATATCACGAAAAAAAATAAGGAGCAGAGCAACATCTGCTCCTTACTTGAATTAAAAGAATTTTTTCTTGTCGCGTTCTTCTTTTAGTATTTCCACAGCTTCACGGAAACGAAGGGAATGAACAATCTCACGTTCTCGTAAAAAACGAAGACTATCATTAATATCAGGATCGTCGCTAATATTTATTAGCCATTGATAAGTAGCACGCGCTTTTTCTTCTGCAGCAATATCCTCATACAAGTCTGCAATAGGGTCACCTTTGGCTGTAATATAAGTTGCTGTCCAGGGTACTCCTGCTGCATTATGATAGTACAAAGCGCTGTCATGGTCCACATAATGTTCACCTAATCCAGCTGCTTTTAATTGTTCTGGAGTTGCATCTTTCGTTAATTTATAAACCATAGTGGCAATCATCTCGAGGTGAGCGAATTCTTCCGTGCCGATATCAGTAAGGAGCCCAATTACCTTATCAGGAATTGTATATCTTTGGTTTAAATACCGGAGGGCAGCTGCAAGTTCTCCATCTGCACCTCCATATTGCTCAATTAAATATTTTGCTAAGGTTGGGTTACACGTACTGACACGAACAGGATATTGTAGCTTTTTTTCGTAAATCCACATTAATTTCTCTCCCTCCTTTTATCTTCCGCTTTTATACTTGCCAAGGCCATGGTGTATCGTCCCAATTCCATGGATAGCCTGAGTAACTGTTTCCATATTGTAATAACGGGCCAAATTGGCTTTCAAACGCTTTTTTTAATCGTTTTCTTTCTTTAGCATAATGATTAAATTGGTTAATTGCTTCAAGGTCGTCGTTATGTGTGTCTAAGTAAAGGGTTAGTTCGACTAAAACGAAGTCAACTGCTTGGAGTTGTTCCATTAATTGATAATATTCAGCAGGCAACTGGGTCATGTTGGTAGACCCCCTTGCGATTTTTCTCTTGCATTAAAGTAGGGGTCATAAAGATCTTTCCATAAGGTTCCAGCTCTAAGTGCTTCTAGTGGAGGAAATTGTGGAAGATTTGGTGGTTGGAATCCCATATATAAATGAGGTGGTGTGGAATAGGTTTTTTCAAGGATTGGATTGCAAGGGTCAAAAGGACTCACGTAAGGATGGTAAGTCTTAAAATGAGTATTCATTGTAGCCCTCCCTATATTTAACATCACTTAATCTTATGAATTAATTATAGATTCATGACATAAAACTTAAAGATATAAAAAGGGATTTATTAGATGTCTGTAGAAATATAATGAGAAGAATGGATAATTATTTTGAGGTGATGGGAATTGTTCGTAAAAAATATAATGATACCAAAGCATGAATGTTTTACTGCACAGGAAGATTTGACGTTGAAAGATGCTCTGGAAATGTTAGAAACGTATCAAATTGACGGTTTACCCGTGTTACGTGGGGATGAATATTTAGGAGTTACGACTCGATATAATATCTATGAAAGCTACTTCCTATCAAATAAAGATAAAGAAGAGTATTTAAACACAACTTTAGTGAAAGATGTTCTTTCTCATCAAGGTAAATTTCTACAAGGTGGAGAGATCTATGAGAAAACTCTAATTGATCTTAAGGACTTCCCTTTGATGGCAGTAGTGGATTTAAATAAGAAGTTTCTCGGCGTGGTTACACGTTCTGATGTTATAAGTTCATTTGAAAGTGCTTTTGGTGTAAATCGTCCTGGTGTTAGAATTGCATTTACCTCAGTGGAGACTGAAGGACGAATTGCTAGACTATCTGAAATTGCCCATCACTTCCATGAACATATCATTTCACTCGTAACGTTTGATGAAACAGATAAACTAGTGAGAAGAATTGTAATGAAAATTGAGAAGAAGGATAACATTGATAAGTTTACGAAGAAGCTCGAGGAACATGGCTTTAGGATTTTAAGTATTCAAGAAGTCTGATACATTAATAAGTAAAGAAACCTAATCCCTCTCATACATTTTATATGGGAGGGATTTTCATGTTTTCTAAGGCAGGATTAATGCTGATTTCGTTTTTATGCGGTTACCTTACAATTCAATGGACTACGGTCACACATCCTTTTGTCCTATCTGATTTTTTAGTTGGTCTTGTTGTTAATCCGCTGAAGTTTTTTCTAGCATCGTTATCTCTATTTATTGGTGTCATTTGTTCTGGCAGGCAAATTCGAATAATTCTTGGAACGAAAAGAATAGGGAAACAACACATATATTTAAGGCGGATTCTTTATCCTGAGTTTATTGCGCTTTTCGTAATTTTCTTTTTCCTGTTTCGCTTGGGCTGGGAGCAGACACTTGTTTTTTTTAGTTTAAGTATTGTTTATGGTATTATTTCCGTAAAACAATAAGACAGAAATGGGGAAAAATAATGATTATTTCTTTGGTTGCCCTAGTTGTCCTAGGGGCATGCCTGTTAGCATATATGGTACGGGAAGCTTTTCAAAACAGAGTTTTGAGGCACGAATTGTTTTTTCAAGACTTTCCAGAATCTTTAGGAAAGGTTTCACTCTTTTTTATTTCGGATATACATAAGAGAACGATCTCAGACTCTATTATTAAAGAGGTTATAGGAAAAGCAGATTTTGTGGTAATTGGCGGTGACTTAACAGAAAAAGGAGTTGCTTTTGATCGGGTAAAAGCTAACCTTTTGAAGTTAAAACAACTAGGTCCAGTATATTTTGTTTGGGGTAATAATGATTATGAAGTGGATTACCATGAATTAGATGCCATTCTGTTAGATGTAGGTGTTAAAGTGTTAGATAATACTGCTGTCACTTTTGAATCAAGATTAGGAGAAAAGTTGTGTTTACTGGGTGTAGATGATCTAAATCAAAATCGAGATCGCCTAGATTATGCTCTTCAGGATGCAGATGAAAATAGTTTTAAAATATTAGCTTGTCACTACCCAAATATCATCGAGAAGCTCCTTCCTGAGTATGGTATTAGGTTAGTGTTATGCGGGCATACCCATGGGGGACAAATACATATCTTAGGATATAGTCCATACGAAAAAGGCGGCATTAAACAGTTTGGGCATACCACACTCTTTATAAGTAACGGTTATGGAACCACTGCTTTGCCATTAAGATTAGGAGCACCTGCTGAGACTCATCTTATTACATTAAGTAAAGGTAATTAAATTGGATTAATGTAGACAATTCACCAATAAACCCACGGGGCATACATTGAAAATAAGAGTTATGTCACGGCAGGGGGCAAAAGCATGCGCTTAGAACGCTTAACGGCCAATAAAATAAAGATTTTTTTAACCTCTGACGATTTATTCGAAAGAGGTCTTTCAAAAGAAGATATATGGAAGGACTCAAGCAAATGGAATCAACTCTTCCATGATATGCTGGAGGAGGCAAGTGAGGAGTTTGATGTGGATATACAAGGCTCTGTAGCAGTTGAGATTTTTTCCCTTCAGGCTCAAGGTATGATATTAATCATTACTGTTGATGAGGTAAAAGATGAAGATGATTTATTATACGATGGTTATATAGAAATGCAGGTTCGGCTGGAAGGCTGTGAGGACCTCTTATATGAGTTTAAAGAATTTGAGGACATAATTGGTCTTTCACAAAGATTATCCCTTGCAGATATTAAGGGAGGAAGCCTATATACATGGCATAACCGTTATTATCTAGTAATGGACCAGGTGGAGGCGGCGAAGAAAGAAATTGCTGCCTGTATATTATCAGAATTTGGGAACCCCTCTATCGTAAGTACACATGTGTTGGCCGAATATGGAAAACAAATCATAGAACATACCGCTGTGGAAACTATACTCCACTATTTTAAATAACATTATATTAATATTTTATCTAGGGGCTGAGGCCCCTTCCTGTATTTATGGACTTTAAGATTATCTAAAATGGGAGTAGAATTTTTTAAGAATCCCTATTAAAATAATAATGACAGCGTTTACATGTTTGAAAAATAAATTATATTAAATGTACATTTTTCATCTTGCATAAATCATTTAAACGTGTATACTTGTCTCTGAAAGCGGACAACATTCGTAAAAGCGATTTCTTAGGAGGATTACAAATGGTAGCTGAGAAAGCTAATGAAAAAACTAATCAAGAGGGAAATCATGATGTTTTAAAATCAACTCAGACGGTTATACATAAGGCCCTTGAAAAGTTAGGTTATCCTGAAGAAGTATATGAACTCTTGAAAGAACCGTTGCGCATGATGACAGTAAAAATTCCGGTTAGAATGGATGACGGTTCTATTAAAATATTTACTGGCTACCGTGCACAGCATAATGATGCAGTTGGACCAACCAAAGGTGGGATTCGATTCCATCCTGGAGTAACTGAAACAGAAGTGAAAGCCCTTTCCATTTGGATGAGTTTAAAGTGTGGAATAGTTGACCTTCCATATGGTGGAGGTAAAGGTGGTATCGTTTGTGATCCACGTGATATGTCTTTCAGAGAGCTTGAAAGATTAAGCCGTGGATATGTACGAGCAATCAGCCAAATTGTTGGCCCAACAAAAGATATTCCAGCTCCAGACGTGTTTACGAACTCGCAAATTATGGCTTGGATGATGGATGAATATAGCCGAATCGATGAATTTAACTCCCCAGGTTTTATTACAGGTAAACCACTTGTACTAGGTGGATCACATGGACGTGAATCTGCAACTGCAAAAGGGGTTACTATTTGTATACGTGAAGCGGCTAAAAAGAAAGGTATTCAAATTGAAGGTGCTAAGGTAGTTGTCCAAGGCTTTGGAAATGCTGGAAGTTACCTGGCAAAATTCATGCATGATGCTGGAGCCATTGTAGTTGGTATTTCTGATGCTTATGGAGCTTTATACGATCCAAATGGTTTGGATATAGATTATCTCCTAGATAGACGCGATAGCTTTGGTACGGTTACAAAATTATTTAATAACACCATTACAAATAAAGAATTGCTTGAGCTTGAATGTGATATCCTTGTTCCGGCTGCTATCGAAAATCAAATTACTGCTGAAAATGCTCATAACATCCGTGCGGGCATTGTAGTAGAAGCTGCAAACGGTCCAACAACTCTGGAGGCTACGGAAATTCTTACCGAACGTGGAATTTTACTTGTCCCTGACGTCCTTGCATCTGCAGGTGGTGTAACAGTCTCTTATTTTGAATGGGTTCAAAATAACCAAGGGTATTACTGGTCAGAGGAAGAAGTAGAAGAAAAACTTGAAAAAGTAATGGTTAAATCATTTAAGAGTATTTATGATACAGCTCAAACCCGTCGTGTAGATATGCGTCTTGCCGCTTATATGGTTGGGGTTCGAAAAATGGCTGAAGCAAGCCGCTTCAGAGGATGGATTTAAATATAAACCATTTATTCTTGAAAGACATAAAGAAATCTCCTATCATTATACGGTAGGAGATTTTTAAATTTATTATAACTTTTTTTCATATAACATGTTTTTTTAAGGAGATGTACTAAGTTGGAATTAGAAGACATCATTATTATTGGTGGAGGCCCATGTGGATTAGCTGCAGCTATCTCCTTGCAAGAAATCGGGAAAAAACCATTAATCATTGAAAAGGGGAATCTAGTCAATTCCATTTATCATTACCCGACACATCAAACTTTTTTTAGTACAAGTGAAAAATTAGAGATTGGTGAAGTCCCCTTCGTAACGGACACCTATAAGCCCAAAAGAAATCAAGCGCTTGTTTACTATCGGGAGGTTGCCAAGCGGAAACAATTACGGATTCATTCATTTGAAACCGTCACTAAGGTTTTAAAGGATGGAGAATTTTTTCGAGTTGAAACAAGTAAAGCGACGTACAGCGCACGTTACGTCGTCGTAGCAACTGGTTATTATGACCATCCGAATTATATGAATGTACCAGGAGAAGACCTTCCAAAGGTTTTTCATTATTTTAAGGAAGCACATCCATACTATGACAAAGATGTATGTGTTATTGGCGGGAAAAACTCCAGTGTTGACGCTGCAATAGAGCTTGTAAAAGCAGGTGCAAGGGTTACTGTTTTATACCGAGGAGAAAGCTACTCACCAAGTATTAAACCATGGATTCTTCCTGAATTTGATTCTTTGGTTAAAAACGGTATCGTTAAAATGGAGTTTCAGGCTCATGTGAAAGAAATTTCGGAAAATCATCTGGTTTATATAAAGGATGATAAGGAAAATACAATCTCCAATGATTTTGTATTTGCCATGACAGGATATCATCCAGACCATCAATTCTTGAAGAAAATGGGTGTTCAAATTGATGAGGAAACTGGACGTCCAATCATTAATCAAGAAACAATGGAAACAAATATTGATGGGATCTATATCGCAGGTGTTATTGCTGCAGGAAATAATGCCAATGAAATCTTTATTGAAAATGGTAGATTTCATGGTGGGCAAATTGCAAGTTCAATTGTAGAAAAAGAAGCCAAAGGGTGAGTGCGAATGAAAAAGGTGGTTTTATTAACAACTGGTGGGACAATTGCAAGTAAGCCAAATAAGGATTCAGGAAAATTAGCTTCAGGTGCAATTACAGGTGAAGAACTAGCTTCAATGTGTAATTTACCAAATGATATTGAGGTGATAGTAGAGTCTGTCTTCCAAAAAGCTAGTATTCATATTACTTTTGACGAATTAATTGTCCTGAAGAATAAAATTGAGGAATATTTTAAAGATGAAACAGTTTCTGGTGTAGTCGTTACACATGGAACGGATACAATGGAAGAAACAGCCTATTTCCTTGATTTAACCATTGATGATTCCAGGCCTGTTGTTGTAACCGGGTCACAGCGTTCTCCTGAGGACTTAGGAAGCGATGTATATATTAATATGAGGCACGCTATTTATACTGCTTGTTCCCATGATTTACATGATGCAGGAACTGTTGTAGTTTTTAATGAACGAATTTTTGCAGCGAGATATGTAAAGAAAGAACATGCATCAAATATTCAAGGATTCAATGCATTTGGTTTTGGTTATTTAGGAATCATTGATAATGATCAAGTTCATGTGTACCAAAAACCAATTAAGCGAGAATATTTTAATATTCAATCCGCTGTTCCTCAGGTTGAAATCATTAAATGCTACATTGGAGCAGATGGGAAGTTTATTAAGGCTGCGCGGGAAGCAGGGGTTGCGGGAATTGTCCTTGAAGGAGTAGGACGTGGTCAAGTGGCCCCACAGATGATGGAAGAAATAGAAAAATCAATTGCAGAGGGTATTAAGTTAGTGATTACAACAAGTGCAGAAGAAGGCGCAGTGTATACCACTTATGATTATGAAGGTAGTGCCTATGACCTTTATAAAAAAGGAGTAATTCTTGGCAGTGACAATGATTCGAAAAAGGCAAGAATTAAATTGGCAGTCGCCATGGCAAGCGGATTGAAGGATATTCATTTTTAAAAAATGATTCTTTCATTTTCTTTATATAGGTTCCATGTTACGATAAAGAAAACGGATTTGAAAAGAGGTTCATCATGCTTGGAATATTATCAGCCGGGATTGCACCCGGACTGGCCTTACTAAGTTATTTTTATTTAAAAGATGAATACGACTCAGAGCCGATCTCGTTTGTTCTTCGGACTTTTTTATATGGAGCACTTCTTGTGTTTCCTATTATGTTTATTCAACATGTGCTTGAAACAGAGCACTTACTAAAATTTGACCTAATAAATGCCTTTTTAAGTTCAAGTCTACTTGAAGAATTTTTTAAATGGTTCATCATTTTTTATGCAGTATACCAACATGTAGAATTTGATGAACCGTTTGATGGGATTGTTTATGGTGTTGCCGTTTCTCTAGGATTTGCTACCGTAGAAAATATTTTCTATCTTTTGGCAAACGGGATTGAGCATGCAGTCACCCGTGCTCTTCTTCCAGTTTCTAGTCATGCTCTTTTTGGGGTTATTATGGGCTTTTATATTGGGAAGGCCAAGTTTACAGAAGGAAATAAAGTAAAATGGGTGATTCTGTCGCTATTATTGCCTTTTCTTCTTCATGGATCTTACGATTTTATTTTAATTTCTCAAGAACATTGGTTGTTTATTATTTTTCCATTCATGATTTTCCTATGGTGGTTTGGATTAAGGAAAGTGAAAAAAGCAAAAATTCTAAGTGCTACACATATGAAAAAACAATATTCAGTTCAGAAAACCCTTCATTCCTGAAGGGTTTTTTATTTTATTTGCGTTAATTGGAATAAAAACACCAAGAAAACAAAAAATAGGGTTACTGCTAAAAAGATTCAAAATGGGGGTTATTATTCCATGTTAAAGAAAAAAAACCTGATCAAATGCTTCCTAGTTATCTTTTTCTTTACAATGCCATTTTCAATTATGGTTAATCAGAAGGCCCATGCTTTTTCCAATCAGGTTATTCAAAAAGGAGCTGTTGGAGATGATGTCATTGAGTTGCAATCCAGGCTTCAGTATATTGGCTACTATAATGGGAAAATTGATGGGGTATTTGGATGGAGTACATATTGGGCTTTAAGAAACTTTCAATATGAATTCGGGTTACCAATTGATGGGTTGGCTGGAGCGGAAACCAAAGTCAAACTTGCTAAAGCTAGTAAATACAATGAGCAATTTGTTAAGAAGCAAATCAACAGTGGGAAAAAGTTTTCCCATTATGGTGGAGTGGATTTAAGTAAGCAAAAAGCACCAAGTTCAAACGCACCGACTAAAAAGGCTCCAGCAGACAAAACACCTGCTAAGGCCCCAACAAATAATGCAACATCTAAGGCACCTGCCCCTAAGGCGGCAGCACCCAAGGCAGCACCCAAGGCAGCGACACCTAAAAAACCTACTGCAGCCAACACGCCAAATGGGTTTTCACAAAACGATATTAGGTTAATGGCGAATGCTGTTCACGGGGAATCAAGGGGAGAGCCTTACATCGGTCAAGTTGCTGTAGCGGCTGTTATCCTAAACAGGGTCAATAGTTCAACATTCCCTAATACTGTTTCTGGTGTGATATTTGAGCCAGGGGCATTCACTGCCGTAGCTGATGGGCAAATTTGGTTAACTCCAAATGAAAGTTCGAAGAAAGCTGTTATGGACGCGATAAATGGATGGGATCCAACGGGTGAAGCGTTATACTATTTTAACCCAGATACGGCTACAAGTGGATGGATTTGGGGGAGACCTCAAATTAAGCGAATTGGGAAACATATTTTCTGTAAGTAGAGAGGTGAATAGAATTGATTAGAGGGATTTTAATAGGAATACTCGTCGTAGGCGTAGCGGGAACAGCATATTGGGGGTATCAAGAGCATCAAGAGAAGAATGCGATTCTTTTGAATGCAGAAAATAACTATCAACGAGCATTTCACGAACTTACCTATCAAGTTGACTTATTGCATGATAAAATTGGAACGACTTTAGCTATGAATTCTAGAAATTCTCTCTCCCCATCATTAGCAGATGTATGGCGAATAACTTCAGAAGCACATAGTGATGTTGGTCAACTTCCGTTAACCTTACTTCCGTTTAATAAAACAGAAGAATTCTTGGCAAAAATCGGCGATTTTAGTTATCGAACAGCCGTAAGAGATTTGGATAAGGAACCTTTGTCGAATGATGAATATAATACTCTAAAGAAGTTGTATAAACAGTCAGGTGATATTCAAGACGAACTTAGAAGTGTTCAGCATATGGTTTTGAAAAACAATCTTCGTTGGATGGATGTTGAACTAGCATTGGCTTCTGGAAAAGAAAAGACCGATAATACGATTATTGATGGATTTAAAGCAGTTGAAAAAACTGTATCAGGATATGATGAATCAGATCTAGGACCTTCCTTTGCTAATATGCAACTTAAGGATGAAAATTTCAAGAAAATCAAAGGTAAAACTATTTCACGTGATGAGGCAGTGAAAATAGCAAAAAAGTACATGAAATTTGATGGGAATGCAGTTGTCAAGGTAACTGAGAACGGTAAAGGCTCGAATTATGGTTTTTACAGCGTTTCTATGAAAAATAAACAAACTGGCCAAGAATCTAGTATGGATATTACTAAAAAGGCTGGACATCCAATTTGGTTTATTAATAATAGGGACATTAAAAAGCAAGTTATAAGTTTAAATGATGCTGGTAATAAAGCGGCTGCTTTTTTAAAGGAAACCGGTTTCGAAAATCTAGAGGTATTTGAAAGTACTCAATATGATAATATTGGTGTATTCAACTTTGTGACAAATATTAATGGGATTAGAATTTACCCTGAGGCTGTTAAGATAAAAGTTGCCCTGGACAATGGCGATATTATTGGTGTATCCGCCGATGAATATTTAAAGTCATTCCAAACCAGGAAAATTGAGAAACCATCTATAACCATGGAACAAGCCCGCAGCAAGGTAAATCCAAAGTTAAAGGTAATGGAAGACAGGCAAGCAATGATTGTCAATGACCTTAATCAGGAAGTGCTGTGCTATGAGTTCCTTGGAACACTTGGAAAAGATACGTATCGGATTTTTATAAATGCAAAGAGTGGGGTAGAAGAAGAGGTAGAAAAGTTAAATAATGCGGAGGCAGTGTACGAGGATGTTCTATGAGGAAAAGCTTTGCTTTTCCTCATTTTCTATAAGAATAAAAAAATTGAATCGCTCCAATACTATATTTATACAGGCTGGAGTGGTGTGAATGAAAAAAGTTGAGCAATTATTAATGAAAGTGGTTATAATTCAGTTTATTTTCCTATTTTTATCACAATTAATTTTTCATCAAATGGATATCTTTCCGGAAATTAAGCAATTAACTAAATATGAAGGTGTAAATGAGAATACATTTACAGATATTCTCCAAACCTTCCAAGGAAAATAAAAAAGCAGGCAACTGCTTTTTTTTTGCATGTTAAACTTGCCTGTTGATTTCCGCTCCAGGCACTTCGCTTTCCGTGGGTGTTTCGGCGAGCCTCCTCGGCGCTTGCGCCTGCGGGGTCTCCCCTGAACCATACTCCCACAGGAGTCTTCGTGCCTTCCGCTCCAATCAACAGGGTGTATAAATCAACACTGTATTTTAACAAAGCCATTTTTATATGAAATTTATCCATTTTTAAATTGTAAAAAAAAGAGGCATTTCTTCATCTTGTGGTAAAATAAGTAGAAGAGAAATCTAGACGATCATGATGGCCATATTAGGAGGATTTATGGAAAAGAAATTATCTATAGCAATTGACGGCCCTGCTGCAGCCGGAAAAAGTACAGTAGCAAAAATTGTAGCGGAAAATCTTTCTTATATTTATATTGATACTGGTGCTATGTACCGGTCATTAACATATAAAGCCCTAATGAACCATGTTAACTTAGAAGATGAGGCTTCCTTATTGGACACGCTATTATCATCTACCATTGATTTACAACCCTCTGAAACGGGGCAATTAGTGTATTTAGACAATAAGGATGTTACAGATGAAATTCGATCTGCAGAAGTGACTAATTCTGTTTCATATGTTGCAATTCATGAGCAAGTTCGTAAAGAAATGGTTCGAAGGCAGCAAGAATTTGCTGTCGGTGGTGGTGTAGTGATGGATGGACGTGATATCGGAACTCATGTACTGCCAAATGCAGAATTAAAAGTATTCCTGCTTGCAAGTGTTGAGGAAAGAGCAATCCGTCGTCATAATGAAAACATGCAAAAGGGATACCCCTCAGACTTAGAAAAATTGAAGGAAGAAATTGCACTAAGAGATAAGATTGACTCAGAGAGAGAAGTAGCACCTTTGAAAAAAGCTGATGATGCAATTGAAATTGACACTACCTCTTTGACCATCCCTGATGTAGTAGAAAAAATTATGGCTCTGGTGCACGAAAGGATTGGTTAATTGTGACGTTTTATGATTTTGCAAAGTCGGTAGTTTCTGGGGTTTTTAAACCTTGGTATAGAATTGAAGCTATTGGGGTAGAGAACTTTCCTAAAGAAGGGGGAGTTCTACTTTGCTCCAATCATATTCATAATTTTGATCCTATTGTGGTAGGAATTATGGCACCACGGCCTGTTCACTATATGGCTAAAGAAGAGATCTTCCGTGTCCCTGTCTTAGGAAATGTGGTACGTAATTGTAATGCTTTTCCTGTAAAAAGAGGTTTTGGTGATCGAGAGGCATTACGCGCAGGATTAAAGGTTTTAAAAGAAGGTAATGTATTCGGTCTTTTTCCTGAGGGGACAAGGAGTAAAACCGGGAAACTAGGAAAAGGACTTGCTGGTGCAGGCTTTTTTGCTTTAAGGTCTGATGCTTTTGTGTTACCATGTGCAGTAATTGGTCCATATAAAAGCTTTAATAAATTGAAGGTAGTATATGGTAAACCAATTGATATTAGTGAGATGAGAGCAGCTAAAGCTTCAGCAGATGAAGTGACTGAATTAATTATGTCAGAAATTCAAAAGCTAATAAATGAGCATCAATAGGTTCTGCTTGACAAAATAGCCTATTTGTAAGAAGTTAATAAAAAGGGATTTTTTTTGAATATTCTTTTCTTTTGCGTTTGTTTATATGTGGTGATTACTGTGTGGTATTCACCAGATCATATATAGACTTTTCAGTAAATGGATTAAGGAGGAATACATAATGGCTGAAGAATTAAATCAAGTAGAAGTGAAAAGCTTTGAAGTTGGAGACAAAGTAACAGGACAAGTTACTAAAGTGGAAGAAAAACAGGTGTTAGTAGCTATTCAAGGAAGTAAGCTTGATGGAATTATTCCGATTAGTGAACTCTCTAGCCTGCATATTGAAAAAGCATCTGATGCAGTGGCAGAAGGTGAAGAATTAGAATTAGAAGTTTTAAAGGTTGAGGAAGAGGCATTAATCCTTTCAAAAAGAAAAGTAGATGCAGAGAAGGCATGGGAACAATTAGAAAAACAATTTCAAAGTGGCGAAGTATTTGAAACAGAAGTGAAGGACGTTGTAAAAGGCGGCCTTGTCGTAGACCTTGGAGTTCGAGGATTCGTCCCTGCGTCATTAGTTGAGGCACACTTTGTAGAGGATTTCAGCGATTATAAAGGACGGAAGTTAACGTTTAAAATTGTTGAACTTGATAAAGAAAAGAATCGATTAATTCTATCTCATCGTGCAGTTGTAGAGGAAGAAAAGGGAAAACAAAAGCAAGATCGTATTAGCTCATTGCAAGTCGGTCAAGTGATCGAAGGTACTGTTCAAAGAATCACTGATTTTGGTGCATTCGTAGATATTGGTGGAATTGATGGACTAGTTCATATTTCTCAATTATCCTACGAACACGTTGATAAGCCAACTGATGTTGTTCACGAGGGTCAAAAAGTTCAAGTAAAAGTGTTAAGTGTCGATCGAGACAATGAAAGAATTTCCCTATCCATCAAAGAGACTTTACCTGGACCATGGTCAAATATTTCCGAAAAGGCACCAAAAGGAAGTACTCTAGATGGAGTAGTAAAAAGATTAGTTTCTTATGGAGCTTTCGTTGAGGTTTTCCCTGGCGTAGAAGGTCTTGTTCACATTTCCCAAATTGCCCATAAACATATTGGTACACCACACGAGGTATTAAAAGAAGGTCAAGAAGTGAAAGTGAAAGTCCTTGATACAAATGAACAGGATCAAAGACTATCACTAAGCATTAAAGAACTGCTTGAAAAAGAAGTTGAGGAAAACCTTGATTATGAGCTTCCAGAAGAGTCAAAAGGCTTCCAATTAGGTGAAGTAATTGGCGACAAATTAAAGAATCTAGGAAAATAATGGTGATATAAAGTGTCTAGATCGGAACGAAAATGGGATCACATTCGCTTTGCTTTGCAAAAAGGACAAAACAATTTATCTTTTTTTGATGATATTAAATTTATTCATCAAAGCTTACCGGATATCTGTGTGTCCGATGTTCGATTAGACCACTCAATTGGCGAACTTTCTTTAAGTTCGCCAATTTTTATCAATGCGATGACTGGTGGTGGTGGGGATAAAACCTACCGGATAAACAAGGAACTGGCAATGGTAGCTAATCATACAGGGGTGGCAATGGCAGTTGGTTCGCAAATGTCTGCAATTAAAGATAAAAGCGAGCGTTATACATATGAGATTGTGAGGGAAGAAAACCCAAAAGGGATCATCTTCGCGAATCTAGGCAGCGAAGCAACAGTAGAAAATGCTAAAGCCGCAGTCAATATGCTAGAAGCGGATGCATTGCAAATCCATTTAAATGTTATCCAGGAACTTACAATGCCTGAAGGAGATCGAGATTTTTCGGGTGCATTAAAAAGAATTGAAGCCATTGTTAAATTTGTGGGAGTTCCGGTTATTGTCAAAGAAGTTGGTTTTGGGATGGCTAAAGAAACTGTCGAATCTCTTGTCTCAATAGGTGTAGCGGCGGTTGACGTTGGTGGTTCTGGAGGGACAAATTTTGCAGAAATTGAAAATAAACGTCGAGAAAAAGCACTCCCATTCTTTCATCAATGGGGCATTCCTACATCCATATCTATTATTGAAGCTGCTTCTATCAAGAATGCTGCAATCATTGGCTCCGGGGGATTTTTGAATTCTATTGATTTGGCAAAGGGGTTAGCGATAGGTGCAAATGCTATCGGGTTTGCAGGGCATTTTTTACGAATCCTTGTAGAAAATGGAATCGAAGCCTTGCAAAATGAAGTAGAATCCCTCCACCATGAATTAAAATTGATTATGACTGCTTTAGGGGCAAAGTCTATTTCAGACTTACAAAAAGCACCTCTCATGATTTCGGGTGAAACCTTCCATTGGCTTAGCCAACGGGGAATAGAAACGAAACATTTTAGCCAGCGTTCGATAAAATAAAGCTCTCGCAATAGCGAGAGCTTTTTCGCTTTCTTTTGATCATCTTTTACCGTCGTTTAATCCACGTGCTTCTTCAGGAGTGGATAGCTTTGTTGCACCTGGATAGTGCAATGCCTGGTCACGATCTGATTCCACTCTTCTACTTGCTTTTAACTTTTTTTCTTGGCGGTCTTTTCCCATGATTCACACCTCCTCTTAATAAGATAATACACTTTGGAAATATTATTCTAGGATGTATGAAAGTACATAAAGATTACCAATAATGAAAATAATAGGAGGTGTGTGGAAATGGAAGGGGCAATGTTTTATTGGATTTGTTGGGCATTTTGGGTGTACCTAACGTTCATTTTAGAGAAACAACATCCATATCGATTAAAGCTTTCGGTATTTATTCTCCTTTTAATAATATCTTCCAATTTTCATTTTTCTTTTGCTGAAGTTGAATTTTATTTAAGCGGTTTGTATTTATTAATCATATCTTATGCCTTGATCAGTCAGGAAAAAATAGGAGCCATTTTCTATTATTTTATCTGTTCTTTTATTGTTTCGATGGCATATGTGACCTTTCATTTGTTTGAGATTTTTGATCCCATTTGGATTATCTTAAAAAAAGAGTGGATGATGGGTATATGCTTTGGATATTTAGCCATTTTGCTGCAAAAAACACTAAAAGGTCGATTAATTATTATTTTAGCTGGGACCATGCAGGGGGAATTTTTATACGCATATATCCTTAGTAAATATCAGTTTCCATATGAGATCGGTGCATTTCAATATTTGGATGTATGTGCATTAATCTCTGCTTTACTGGTTAGTTGGAGTATTTTTGAAAATGCTGGTGCTTTTTTGCAAAATCAATTTCATTTTTTTGAAAAAGGGAAACAAAAATCGTCATGAATTAAATTCATGTTAAGCTTTCCATTGCGGGAAAGGATTAACATTTGTTAAAATAATAAAGTTAGGCCCTTCTATACAAAGAAGGGTTTCTTTACTTAATAAGAACTCTATAAATGTTGCTAACATAATAATATATATTTTTAATATATGAAAAAGAAAGGGTGGCGATCATAATGGTTAAACCTGTTATTGCCATTGTTGGGCGACCGAACGTTGGAAAATCAACGATTTTTAATCGAATTGTTGGTGAACGAGTGTCTATCGTCGAGGATATTCCAGGAGTAACAAGAGACCGGATTTATAGTTCTGGTGAGTGGTTAACACACGACTTTAATGTTATTGATACGGGTGGTATTGATATCGGTGATGAACCGTTCTTAGAACAAATTCGTCAGCAAGCAGAAGTGGCGATTGATGAAGCAGATGTTATTATCTTTCTTACAAATGGACGAGAAGGAGTAACTGCTGCAGATGAGGAAGTAGCGAAAATACTTTATAAATCTAAAAAGCCGATTGTATTAGGTGTAAATAAAATTGATAATCCAGAGATGCGTGAGCAAATCTATGATTTTTATGCACTTGGATTTGGTGAACCAATTCCAGTATCTGGATCACATGGACTAGGACTTGGAGATTTATTGGATGAAGCAGCAAAACATTTTCCAAAAAATAAACAAGCAGACTATGATGATGATGTGATCAAGTTTTCCTTGATTGGACGCCCAAATGTAGGGAAGTCATCCCTTGTTAATGCAATCCTAGGTGAAGAGCGAGTCATAGTAAGTAATATTGCAGGTACCACTCGTGATGCCGTCGATTCTCCATATACGTATAATGGAGATAAATATGTCATAATTGATACTGCAGGGATACGAAAAAAGGGAAAAGTTTATGAAAGTACGGAGAAGTACAGTGTACTTCGGGCACTTAGAGCGATTGAGCGTTCGGACGTAGTCTTGGTGGTTATTAATGCTGAAGAAGGTATTATTGAGCAGGACAAAAAAATTGCTGGATATGCACATGAGGCTGGACGAGCTGTAGTTATTGTCGTTAATAAATGGGACGCGGTCGAAAAAGATGAAAAGACCATGAGAGAACTAGAACAAAAGATTAGAGAACATTTCTTATTTCTTAGTTATGCTCCAATTGTATTCCTTTCTGCTAAAACGAAAAAGCGAATTCATACTCTCCTACCGATGATTAACACAGCGAGTGAGAATCACTCCATGCGTGTAGAAACAAGTGTATTGAATGATGTGATTATGGACGCGGTTGCTATGAATCCGACACCAACTGACAAAGGTAAACGCTTGAAGATTTATTATGCAACTCAAGTAGCGGTAAAGCCTCCTACTTTTGTTGTCTTTGTCAATGAACCCGAATTATTGCATTTCTCCTATGAACGTTTCCTAGAGAACAGAATTAGGGATGCTTTTGGTTTTGAGGGAACCCCTATCAAAATTTACGCTAGAGAAAGAAAATAAAGATAAGGTGGGTGTAACATATGCAGGATCAGAGAGCAGCAGTAGCTGTTGTAGGCGCAGGAAGCTGGGGCACAGCACTTGCGATGGTGTTAGCCGATAATTCTCATGAAGTGCGTTTATGGAGCCATAAAGAAGACCAGGTGAAGGAAATTAATGAATGCCATACGAATGAAAAATATTTACCTGGAATTGTTCTCCCAGAATTAATCGTTGGATATGCATCATTACGTGATGCATTACTGGGAGTTGACACTGTGATATTAGCAGTTCCAACAAAGGCTATTCGTGAAGTGTTAGGGAAAGTTCGTGAGGTATTATCAAGACCTATTACCATTGCACATGTGAGTAAAGGGATTGAACCCGATACACTTTTACGTATATCAGAAATGATTAAAGAAGAAATGCCTAATGAATTATTACAGGATGTTGTTGTCCTTTCTGGTCCAAGTCATGCGGAAGAGGTTAGTCTAAGACACCCCACAACGGTTACTGTTTCCTCTGAGAATATGGCTGCAGCTGAAAAAATTCAGGATTTATTTATCAACCATAATTTCCGAGTATATACAAATTCTGATGTAATCGGAGTTGAAATTGGTGGAGCATTAAAGAATATCATTGCCTTAGCTGCTGGAATCACAGATGGCTTAGGGTATGGAGATAATGCTAAAGCCGCGTTAATGACACGAGGATTGGCAGAAATAGCCCGTCTTGGGACTAAGATGGGGGCAAACCCATTAACGTTCTCTGGCTTGACTGGAATTGGAGATCTTATTGTTACTTGTACAAGTGTTCATTCTAGAAACTGGAGAGCTGGAAATTTGTTAGGTAAAGGAAAAACCCTGGATGAAGTTCTTGATAACATGGGAATGGTTGTAGAGGGAGTTAGGACAACTAAAGCTGCTCATCAGTTAGCAAAGAAGTATGAGGTTAAAATGCCAATTACAGCTGCCTTGTATGATGTCCTTTTTAATGGGAAGAATGCAAAAGATGCAGTAGATGTTTTGATGGCTCGTGGGAAGACCCATGAAATGGAAGATTTAGTTAATGTGTTAGATGAGCGGAATATCTAAACTCAGTTCTTAAATTTTCTAAATGTCAATAGCAAAAGTTGTCTAGAAAAATAAGATTTATTTTTTTGTGGAAAAATGTGCATTTTTATTAAGAAAATAGGCGTTCGATGATACGCTTTTTCTTTAGATTGCATACAATGCAACGGAGCAACCTGGTAGAATGACGCTGGAGTTTGGGTTATTTAGTCCAATTGGCTGAAGTAAAGAATTCGCCCCTCTTTACTTCAGTTTTTTTTATTTAGAAAGGGACAAGGTATGATATAATTAATTTTTGAAAAAAGGGGGAATGAGAATTGTCACCAGCAATGATAAAGATGTGGATTTCAATTGGAGGAATGGGCCTAATGTTCCTTGCAATTATTACCATATATTTAAGCAGGTATAAATTAAAAGGTATCCTTCGAGTCATAACTGCAATTTTTGCCTATTTATTTATGATTGTTGCGGGTTTAACTTTACTAATTGTTTTCTTAACTTAACTATCCAATTACATAATGTAAAGGTGATTTTATGAAAATAAAAATGCTTGGCTTTTTCTTTGTTTTAACAGCTATTCTACTATCTGGATGTATGTATCCTAACGAGGAGTTATCCCAAAATAAAGTACCATATAAAGATCAAATTGATGCTGTGCAAACGGCAGTCAATGAGTTCAAAAAAGATAATGGTGGCATTCTGCCCATTAAAACGAAGGAAGCTGAAACACCAATTTATCAAAAATATCCGATTGAGTTTAAACAGATTTCCCCAAAATATATTGCAGAGCCACCTGGTAATGCCTATGAAAGTGGCGGGATATTTCAATACGTGCTTGTTGATGTGGAAACCAATCCAACTGTAAAGCTGATTGATTTAAGGATGACTGAAACGATACGTGAACTTAAACTAAGAATGAAAACAAAGGGCTACCCACCCTACAAAGAACAGATTGCAAATAATGTATTTACAATCGATTACAAAAAGCTTGGATATAAAACGGCTCCGTTTGTTGCAAGCCCATACACCAATCAAAACCTCTCCTTAGTAGTAACGGGGAGTGCAGAGGTATATGTTGATTATCGACCTGATCTATATCAAAAGTTAAAAAATAGTAAAATAGAGGTAAAACCAGGGGAGGACATTCGTTCTATCTTGGTCAAGGATTCTATGTTTGTTCCTGCGTATTCCTTACCATATACAATCGATGAAAAAACAAAAGAACCTATCTTCTTAGAGGAATAATTGCTGATATTGCTTATATATTTTAGTCATAACCCTTTTCCTATGAAATATATTGTAGGAGAAGGGTTTTTTTGCTGAAAAATTCTATCGTGATATGGATAGGAACTTCCATATCCGTGACCATAGTTAGAAACCCTCCATATCATCGAACGTTCAGAGACTTGCAGATATCAGTACATCTAGTGAATTTTTAATAAGGGGGTAAAAAATTTTAGAAAAGTGTCATAAGAATGTAGGACAACGTCATAAACATATACTGTCCAAAAATACCTAATATGGATGTTATTATCCCACTTTACTCTATGATCGGGAGGGGATCACTTGGAAAAGGTAGATATTTTTAAAGATATTGCCGAAAGAACTGGAGGCGATATTTATTTAGGAGTAGTAGGAGCAGTTAGAACAGGAAAATCAACATTTATAAAGAAATTCATGGAGCTTGTTGTCTTACCGAATATAAACAGTGAAGCAGAAAGATCACGGGCACAAGACGAGCTACCACAGAGTGCAGCTGGTAAAACAATCATGACGACAGAACCTAAATTCGTGCCAAATCAGGCTGCGACTGTTCATGTCGATGAGGGATTAAACGTCAATATTAGGCTTGTGGACTGTGTGGGGTATACAGTGCCAGGTGCTAAAGGTTATGAGGATGAAAATGGGCCAAGAATGATTACTACTCCTTGGTACGAAGAACCAATTCCGTTCCATGAAGCAGCGGAAATTGGTACAAGAAAAGTTATTCAGGAGCATTCAACAATTGGTGTAGTCGTGACAACGGATGGAACGATTGGCGAAATTCCTAGAAGTAACTATATTGAAGCTGAAGAAAGAGTAATTAACGAACTAAAAGAAGTCGGCAAACCGTTTATAATGGTCGTTAATAGTGCTCAACCATACCATCCAAGTACAGAAACACTTAGATCAAGTTTAGCAGAAAAATATGATATTCCTGTACTTGCTATGAGTGTAGAAAGTATGCGCGATAGTGATGTTCTAAATGTCCTTCGTGAAGCACTTTACGAATTCCCAGTTCTTGAAGTCAACGTAAATCTACCAAGCTGGGTAATGGTGTTACGAGAAAATCATTGGCTACGTGAAAGCTATCAAGAAGCTGTAAAGGAAACGGTTAAAGATATCAAGAGATTAAGAGATGTTGACCGAGTCGTACAACAATTCAGCGACTTTGACTTCATTGATAAAGCTGGTTTAGCTGGCATTGAAATGGGTTCAGGGGTGGCTGAAATTGATTTATTTGCACCAGATGAACTGTACGATGATATTTTAAAAGAAATTGTGGGTGTAGAAATAAGAGGCAAGGACCATCTACTTGAGCTCATGCAGGATTTTGCACATGCAAAAGCTGAATATGATCATATTGCGGATGCGTTAAAGATGGTAAAACAAACAGGTTACGGAATTGCGTCACCGACACTTTCCGACATGAGCCTTGAGGAGCCGGAAATCATTCGCCAAGGTGCTAGATTTGGAGTAAGATTACGTGCTGTTGCACCATCTATCCATATGATCAAGGTAGATGTAGAATCTGAGTTTGCACCAATTATCGGAACTGAAAAACAAAGTGAAGAACTTGTACGCTATTTAATGCAAGATTTCGAGGATGACCCGTTATCTATTTGGAACTCTGATATCTTTGGACGAAGCTTGAGTTCCATTGTTCGAGAAGGAATCCAAGCAAAACTTTCCTTAATGCCAGAAAATGCGAGATACAAATTAAAAGAAACATTAGAGAGAATTATAAACGAAGGGTCAGGCGGCTTGATTGCCATCATCCTTTAGGCAATGGACTCCACTTTTGGAGTCTTTTTTTGGTGTGCCAGGCATGGCAACTATCTAGGTGGTGAAAGTCCACTGTGGGGGTACACATCGACCAACCACTAAGGAAGCGCAAGGTACTTACTGTGAGGTAAGGGCTGGAGGAAGCGTGGA
>JBDOMM010000013.1:0-193012 GCA_039832695.1 Bacillus sp. (in: firmicutes) | reverse complement strand
CTGAGCCAGGATCAAACTCTCCAAGAAAGTTGATTAGCTCATTTTGTTACGTTGGCTTAGCTTCATAAGAAGCTAAATATTATTGTTTGTTGACGTTTTTGTTTGTTTAGTTTTCAAAGAACAATCTCGCTATCTTTCTATCAATCTATCATTTAGCGACATTTATTATATTAACATAATGAATGTCGAAAGTCAACTTTTATCAAACTGTTTTTTAACAAGAATTTATCATGTTTCAACAATTTAAAGCAGCGACAATGACTATAATACTATCCCTGAGTTTATTCGTCAACAAGTAATTTTCTATAATGGTTAGGATATCTTTTTTAGGAAAAAATACTTAGTAAATCGTTTTCGTAAAGGAGATGTTTATTTAATGAGTAATTATTTATATAAAAAAGACGAAGAAAGCGGAGTTACTAGTCCGTTAAATCAAGAATCACTAGATAGCTCGAGTCAAGGAGAAAAGCTCCCTGAATTTGATGTAATCGGAACAGCACTTAACGATATTTAATCATTTAAAAGCCCTTTACAAACTTTTTGCTTGTAAAGGGCTTCTTCATTATCTTTTTATTGCCTTCAAAACGATTGCTTCACCTTGAAATGAAATCACTTGATCATCCTCTATCACAATCCGAAATTTCTTTTTAACTTTTGCAGATGCTCCTATAATGTAATCAGATAATTTTTCTTTTTCTTCTTTAGATAAATTCATCCGACCGCACCACGTCTCAAAAAGAAATGTTTTATCAAAGCGGTGCCATTCAAAAATTTCGAAACCAGCTAATTCAAGCATTTGAAGCCATTCGCTTTTCTTCCATGCTCTAAAATGGCTGTAATCTCTCCATTTTTCGATTGTATTATAGAATTCATCAAAGATATCTTCTTCTGGAACAACATTATCATCAAGTAAAAATTGTCCATTTGTCCTTAGTACACGATATACTTCATTAATAAATTGATTTACATGTGGAAAATGATGTGGAGCAATTCGACAGGTTACAATATCAAAGGATTCATCTGAAAATGGTAAATCCTCAGCATCCGCTTGTAAAAATCGAACATTTTGGTGACCGTTTCCTTTTATAAAATTTTGTGCTGCATTCAGCATCTCTGGTGTCAAATCGACCGCAGTAATATTTTTCACCAAGGGTGCAAAAGCATTTGCAGTGTGTCCACCACCTGTTGCAATATCAAGGAGTACTTCCTTCCCTATTACGGATACCATTTGCAATAACTTCTGTAAGTCCTTTCCCTCTTTGTGTATAGTACTGTTCACATAAGAGTCTGCACTTCTTCCAAACTGCGCCTGTACATCTTTTTTTATATCCATGTTAACCCCTCCATCATTTTCTCTATACTTTGACTATAAAATACAAACTTAATAAAGAAAATGACGGTTATTTTATAATTTACGATAAGAAATAATTATTAAGCTTATTTAATTTCTAATACAACAGGACAATGGTCGCTTCCCATGATATTTGAATGAATGTCAGCCATCTTTAATTTTTCAATCAATGTTTCTGACACAATAAAATAATCAATCCGCCACCCTATATTCCTTTCACGAACTTTATTCATGTAGGACCACCAAGTATAAGCCCCTTCTTTATCGGGATAAAAATGACGAAAGCTATCAACAAAACCAGCTGATAGTAAAGCTGTCAATTTGTCACGTTCTTCATAGGTGAAACCTGAATTTCCAAGGTTAGATTTTGAATTACGTAAATCAATTTCTTGATGAGCTACATTTAAATCGCCGCATAAAATAACTGGCTTCACTTCGTTTAATTCCTTCAAGTGTTGCAAAATGCGATCCTCCCAATCCAATCGATAGGAAATTCTCGCTAGATCTCTTTGTGAGTTAGGCGTATAGACATTCACCAAGAAGAAGTCATTAAATTCTAAGGTTAGAATTCTTCCTTCCCCTTCACTTTCATCCGCTCCCACTCCATATCTTACAGAAAGTGGCATCATTTTAGTGAATACCGCTGTTCCCGAATATCCCTTTTTTATGGCATAATTCCAGAATTGATGGTATCCCTCCAGACCGAGATCTATTTGACCTTCCTGAAGTTTTGTTTCCTGCACACAGAAAATATCTGCATCTACCTCTTGAAAATAATCCATAAACCCTTTCTTCACACAAGCTCTTAGCCCATTTACATTCCAAGAAACTAATTTCATTTCTTCTCCCTCACTGACATCTCTTATCATTTTGTGTTTGTAGATGTCATTTTACCAGCTAGATTATAATAGGGAAAGTACAATGAATTATTGGGAGAGCATACGAAAAAAGCACCTAAAAGGCGCCTTCTCATGGTACAAAGTACTGTTCAGCTAATTTACCAGAAAACAATTCAGATACAGGAACAATTTCAATATTTCGTTTCTTGAATTCTTCCACAGAACCGAATATACCAATTGAACAAACCTTTCCTGTCACACCTACGTGACCAATGGCAATTCCTTTTCCTTTCATCTCTGTCACCCTTGCAAGACGGATCATTTGTTTATGCACATATGAGGATGAGGATATATCATCTAGAAACACATCTCTTTTTAGGAGTGGTACTCCCAGTTCCTTTGCAATCTCTGGAAATTTTGATTTTGGGCTAGTGCCACTGTCAATAATATACAGTCTTCTTTCTTTCGCTACCTCCACAATTGCTCGTACAATTTCTTCATTTTCAACAGCAAGTGAACCCATGTGATTATTGAGTCCTACTGCATATGGTACACTTTTTGTCGCTTCTATTACCCTTTTCCGGACCTCTTCTGGTGAAAGATCGACTGTAATCGGTTTTGGCCCGAGCCATGACCTTTTCCCTCTTTTGGGTTGCATCGGTAAATGAATCATAACTTCAAAGCCATTTTTATGGGCCCATTCCGCATGAGCCTTAGAATTTTCAGTAAAAGGCATAACGGCAGCTGTAATAGGAATGTTTCCTTCTAAAAAATCACGAACACCACCGGTGCCTCCACCAAAATCATCAATAATAATTGAAGCCTTTAATTGTTTTTGTGATTCAATAATTTTCGCTTCTGCATTAGACTGAAACGTAAAAATAAACGTAGTCATAAGAACCAGAACAAGCTTTTTCATAGTAACCCCCATAAGTGTACTTTGAGATTAATTTGCCCGTTCTCTCGATTCCTTACAACAACTAATTATATTTTTGTAAACTACAAAAAAGAGGACTATCGCTAGCCCTCTAAATCATTTACTCTTCGTCATATACTTTTACTTCTACCATTTTGTCACCATTTCTCATTGCCTTTGCCGTTTCAAGTCCAGATGTCACTTGACCAAATACTGTGTGAACACCGTTTAGATGTGGCTGAGATTCATGAACGATAAAGAATTGGCTTCCGCCTGTATTTCTTCCTGCGTGAGCCATAGATAACGCACCAGGAACATGTTTATGAGGATTTCCTTCTGTTTCACAGTTGATTGTATAGCCAGGACCACCCATTCCGGTTCCAGTTGGATCGCCTCCCTGACTTACGAATCCAGGGATCACTCGGTGAAAGACAACCCCATTGTAAAAGCCTTCATTTGCTAATTTTTCAAAGTTAGCAACTGTTCCAGGAGCTTCGTTTGCAAATAAATCAAATTCAATCTTTTCTCCATTTTCCATCAATATGTATCCTTTTTTAGCCATGAAAAACACTCCTTTATGTAAAAATCATTTTTATCATACACTTTTCGAAAAAGAAAAGAAAGTTTAGCACTTCAATTTTGCATCGCCTATTTATATTTTTACTCGCTTTGTGTTAAAATATCTTTACCCCTTCCGAACATTCGCTTGTTGCGGGACACTTAACCACTGTACGGACGGAAGGGGATGGTGCCGCATTCGTCGACATCAGAAAAGGCCGGGACATTTGTCCCGGCCTTTTTTATCCGCTATATTTTTTCACCCAATTATTTATGGCAGAACTCATAAATAACAAAAGGAAATATTCAACAAAAATGTAAAGATGGTTCCAATGTACTGAATGGACAAATACCCCACATACCTCTGCAAATTTTTCGAAAATGGCAATCAATAAACTTAAAAAAAGAATTATACCTATCCTTCCCCATTTACTTACCTGAGTTTCTGTCAGAAGAAAAAGGTACACAAGGAGAGGCAGACCAATGAACGAAGAAAGAATATTGATTGAAAAAGTATCAGACAGTGGTCTAATTGGAAATTTATAAAATTCCATTGTAACAAACAAGAAATTAAGCAGATTTCCAAGAAGAGTAACCATTATCACTGATACAATAATATTTTTACTCAAATAATTGAATCGCCTTTTTGGCAAGGACTGTAAGTTCAAGTTGCTCAAGTGTTTTACAGTATTCATTTAATATCTCCCCATCAATCTCTTCATTATTTTCTAAAAAATAATTAACCACATTCGATTCTTTAAACCAATCTCCTATCTCTGCTTTCTCATGTGTAACATTTTTCCACGCATACACTAAGGAGGGACTATAAATTTTCCCTGCTCCATGTTTTAGTTGACATGCTTTTAATCTCAGCTGGTAAGCAGTTCCCGGTGTTCCCTCATTTACACTATTAAAAATATGTGGCCAATAATCTTTTCTTGACCCAGTATGTGGATGAGTATTTGCCCATTCAATTGATTGTGTTAAAACTTCTTTCTCTTTAAAGAGAATTCTATAAAGCTTTTTTCCAATTATTATTCGCTTATTTAAGGATTCAAATTGATGAACAGTCAGACCAGATAGATTTTTTTGACCAAGAGGTAAGAGTATTTGATTGTACGATAGTAAGTCCTGTAATAGAAATTCAATTTTTTTAAAGACTGTATTTTGAAAATACTGATTTTGAACCACCCTGCTTTCTAGGTAGTTTTGTTCGTTTATTATTAAAGCTATTGTCAATATAAAGGTATCTCTACTCCTCCAGAAATAATCCCATATGGTTACCATAAAAACAGATACTCCGAGAAAAGGTAATAGATAAAACAATGGTTTATTTTGCTTTACACTTTCCTCATAAATGAGCAATTGGGGATAAGCATCTTGAAAAATCAACCAATTACTTCTTTCTAAAAAACTAAAAAAAATACGCCTATCTTTTTGAGACATCAATCGAGGTAAAAATTCCCCTTGCAAGTCTGTCATATTCCAACCGCCGTTACGTGAAACCATATGAGCAAGAAATGCCCAATGAATATCGGAATATTTATGAAAAAAATCAAGATAGGCTTTTGTTCTTATTACATTGTTAATGTTTAATTTTTGTGTGTTTTCTTTAACTTTTTCTATAAGAGCTTGATCCCTCCTTCCTAAATTGGAATTGTTCATTATTAAAGTTTTTTTCTTTAATTCTTGTATGAGTGTTTCGATTGGTGTTTTCTTTTGATTTTGTTTAAATATTTGTCACCAAACCTCCCTTACGAATTCTCCTACCTATGTGAGAATATCTATAGATTAGTAAAAATTTTAGGGAGAGGATTGTGAATTGAATGCCTAATATAAGAGTAAGTATGGATTGGCTAATAGATCGTTTAAGACAAGATCAATCTCCCGATGGTTCTTGGAACTATCCCTTTGAGACGGGCATATCCACAGATGCTTATACCATCATTTTATTACGGACATTGGCATTAAATGATGAGGAATTAATTCAAGGATTGGTAAAAAGAATTTTAAGTAAACAAGAAAAAAATGGAGCCTGGAAACTTTTTTTTGATGAAGGAGATGGGAATCTCACAGCAACCGTTGAGGCTTATTATGCTTTGTTGTACTCAGGTTTGCTCACTAAGGAAGATAATCGACTTATAGCAGCAAAAAAATATATTCAATCTAAGGGCGGGTTAGAAGAAGTTAATATGTTTACAAAAGTCATGCTCGCCATAACTGGGCAATATAAGTGGCCAGCCTTTTCCCTGCTCCCCATCGAAGTCATCCTACTACCCTTACACTTTCCAATTAATTTTTATTCATTTTCTATTTTCGGCCGGGCAAATCTTGCACCTGTCATGATCTTAGCTGATAAGAAATTCACAATAAAGACACCATTTAGCCCCGACTTATCTCATTTACATTTGGAACGTAACCAAGGTAATCAGTGGAGTCCTACCACAGAATATCGTTCCTTGTTCTCTTTTATCGAAGGAGGGGTAAAAAGCTTACTAGGGTTGCCTGAACAGCTTCACCATTTAGCCATTGAAAGAGCAAAAAAATATATGCTTGATCGAATTGAACCGGACGGTACTTTTTATAGCTATTACAGTAGTACTTTTTTAATGATTTTTGCTTTACTAGCCCTTGGTTATAAAAAAAATGATCCTATAATCATCAAGGCAGTATCCGGTCTGAAGGCGATGAAGTGTGTAATAAACGGAATGCCACATATGCAATATACTACTGCGAATGTATGGAATACCTCATTGATTAGCTATAGCTTGCAATCAGCAGGAATTGATACAAATGACACCATGATTCTTAAGGCTAATCAATATCTTCTTGAACGCCAGCACGATAAATTCGGAGACTGGGTGATTCATAATCCTAGAACGATGCCGGGAGGCTGGGGTTTTTCAGATGTTAACACCATTAATCCTGATGTTGACGATACAACCGCCTCGTTAAGAGCCGTATCTAGAATGGCACAAGGTGAATTAAGTGCCTGGGATCGAGGGGTGAACTGGGTCTTGTCAATGCAAAACGATGACGGTGGCTGGCCTGCCTTTGAAAGAAACACTGATTCAAAATTACTTCAATTTCTACCGATAGAAAAAGGAGAATTTCTTATTGCTGATCCTTCTAGCGCTGATCTTACTGGTCGCACTCTTGAATTTTTCGGAGCTTATACAAACCTTTCTAAAGAACAAACCACCATTAAACAAGGAGTGCATTGGCTTCTGCGGAATCAAGAAAAAAATGGCTCATGGTATGGAAGATGGGGTATATGTTACATTTACGGTACCTGGGCAGCAATCACAGGCTTGCTATCTGCAGGAATATTCTCAAGTCATTCCTCAATTCAAAAAGCGGTTGCATGGTTACACGATATTCAGAATAAGGATGGGGGATGGGGAGAGTCCTGTCTTAGTGATAGCAATAAGACCTATGTACCTTTAGGCAATAGTACATTAACCCATACTTCTTGGGCATTAGATGCCTTAATTGCCGCTTCAAAAAAACCAACACCTGAAATTCAAAATGGTATCACCTATTTGCTTAAATCATTAGAAAAAGAGGATTGGACTACCGCTTATCCTAAAGGTCAAGGAATGGCGGGAGGGTTTTATATGCACTACCATAGTTATCGTTTTATCTTTCCACTCCTAGCATTATCACATTATCAGAAAAAATTTGAATCCTAAACATAAACCATCGACGGTTAGAGGAAACCGTCGATGGTTTTTAATTAGATATAAACTGATTTATCTGTTTATAGATCTCAACAATCTCATCCATTTTCATTCTAACAAGTCCGCTTGATGATGGTGCGACAAAATCAATGATTCCAGCTACGACTGAATCCTCTTGTGCCCCCCACGGAATGTCTTTATGACCGCTATATTGTTGATACACGCCTTTCCCTACAAAACAGACTAGTTTTGGTTTTAGTTGTTCGATTTTCTTTTTTAAAATTTCTTTTCCCTCTTTGTACTCTTCCTTCGTGATTTCATCTGCTGCTTTTGTCGGCCGTTGAACAATATTGGTGAATCCATAACCTATTTCCAAGAGGTCAGCATCTTCATAGGGATCATATTTACGTGGGGTAATTCCTGCTTCGTACAAAATTCTCCAAAACCGATTATTTGGATTGGCATAATGATGCCCTACCTCACCGGAACGAATACTTGGATTAAAACCCACAAACAGGATTTTTAATCCTTCCTTAATATGATCATTTATTGGTTTCATAGAAATCTCCTTATACAACTATCTTGATAGCACTCATTTTATCATATTATTTATAATTTTATGGTATCTGATTGGATACGGGGATATGAAGTAATAATCGTAGCAAGTAGACCAACAATGGTAATGACCAATAAAGAATAAAGAAGTCTAATATCTTGAAGTAGAAAAAGCCCAGTAAGTATAATCATGCCATCCATCATAACCATAATGACACCCACATTAATTCTTGACCATTTAGAGATTAATAGTGCAAGCAAATCCATACCGCCAGGACTAATATGATTTCTTAACATGACCCCAACACCAATCCCGATAATGATTGCCCCAACAATTACACTGCTTAATAGAGGTAAATGAAATCTTCCGTTTAACGGGAGTAAAAATTCAATCATAATGCCTGAAAGGATTGCACCAAGCAAACCATTAAAAAAATACGTTCGATTAGTTTTGTAGGCAAACATGTAAATAGGGATATTCAGAAGAATAAAAATAATTCCTGCTTTAAAACCAAAAATATACTTTATTAACAGGCTAACTCCAAAGAGCCCTCCATTAATTAAATGAAATGGAAGGATGAAGCCATTAATACCAATCCCTAACATAGTACTCCCAAATCCAATAATAACCAATTTTTTTAACATAACATCATTCCTTGTCCAAATCCTTTACTAACACTTATATGATTAGTATGAAAGAATCATTCAAAGGAACTTCTGAACTATGAAAAAACGAAGCCAAATTGACTCCGTTTACTTACGCTGCTGTGGCAGTTTTTACATTTCTTTTAAGAACTTGTTTTAAAAATGAAATTAGGATCGTTAAAAATGGTAACCCCCATAAAAAGAATGCATACGGAAGGTACTCAATTAAGGGAATTCCCACAATCGTACTGCACATGATAGCAAGCACACTCCAAGGAATCATCCCAGGAAACAGCATAGTGGAATCCCCCATCACTCTAGCTAATTCTTCTTTTCCGAACTTTTTTGTCCAATGCGGTAGAAAGGACCTCCCTGTTAATATAATCGGAAGTGTTTGATTTGCTGCAATGAAGCTGATTAGTAACGTGGCCAAGAGTGTTCTTAAAGTATCACTCATTAAGGAACGGGAAGACTGAAGCCATTTATCTAAATAAGGCTGAATGACATTTAACTTTTCTATTAAGCCATTATAGGCACCGGCCAACACAAGAAATAACAGCAGCTCATAGATATGCACGAATCCTCCACCAAGGCCTTCTACTCCAAACCAAATTCTTGGGATGATTTTTGAAAAAGCTACCCCGTTAACAAAAGCAATCATCACTGCTGATAAAATACTAAAAAGGAATGCGTATATGATACTTAACCGACAAACGACCATCCCTATTAATACAAGGGGTGGAATAAATGTAAACACAGAAACCTCGCCCCAAGAAAAGGAATTATGATGAATGGCTGACTTGTTAGTATGTAAGTAATCTAGTAGACCATATAAACTAAAACAAATGACTATAGCTATAATTGATGTCACTAACATAGCCTTCCATTGTTTTTTCACCGTCACCTCCACCGTATGTGATAATAATTGATGACTGCTTGAAAATGGTGACGTCCGGTCACCAACAAAAGCACCTGAAATTAATGCACCTGCTACTATTTCCGGCGGAAGTTGAAGGACCACTGCAGTACTTAATATAGGAATTCCGATAGCACTTAATGTTCCAACTGTTGTACCAAGGAGCATCGAGAAAGCCATCGCAACAAGAAAGGTAAGGAGAAAGAAATGGTGGGGATGTATTATATAGAGTGCAACCTTCACCATTTGCTCAATTGTCCCAGCTAAGTACCACGAAGGTAGTAAAACACTCACTAAGGATAAAATAATAATAACTACTTTTGTTTTTTGTATTCCCTTCAAACTAAGCATAAGGGTTACTTTTAATGAATATTTCTTTTTAAGAGCTAGTAGAAATAGAACTAAATAGCCAGGGAAAAAGCCTACAACAAGGGGTTTATGAAAGCTTACCGACCAGACGACACCTAAAATTGTAACAAGGAGAAGCGTAAAAACCTGTAGAGAAGAGAATTTTGAAGTCATTTTATTACCCCACCTTCAGAAAAAGAAAATATGACTAATTATAAGAGATATTTCGCCAACCGAAAAGTCCCAATCATATAAAAAGAGCCGTAAAATTACGGCTCAAGACATTCCTCTTGGAATTTTAGATATTTATACCACTTCATCAAGTAAAGAATATAGCTGGTCTCGTTCATTTTCCTTACTTTCAATATCCATATAAATTTTTTGCAGTAAATCAAGCTCAATTTCATCCTCGAGCTGTCGTTTAAGTTGATGGAGCTCAAATTCTATTTGCTCAATTCTCTCTTCAATCTCATCGACCTTCACCTTTTCTTGTCTGGCCGGTTTTATTAATTGTTTGGAAGCTTTTGGATTGCTAATAGACTTAGAACCTTGTTTCTCTTCAAATTCCCTTAACTTTTCTTTTGCCCAATCGTAGTTGCCATTAAAAAAGTGTATACTTCCGTTTTGAAGCCAATAAATTTTTTGAAACAATTTATTAAGGAAATAACGATCATGGGATACAGCTAAAATGGTTCCATTAAATTGTTCGAGTGCCTCTTCTAGCACTTCACATGAATCAATATCCAAGTGATTTGTTGGCTCATCCAATATCAGCAGATTGATATCCTGATACATCAACTGCGCAAGTCTTAGCCTCATCCGCTCCCCGCCGCTAAGCTGTTTAACTTTACGAAATACAGCTGGCCCGTAAAACAAGAAGCGGGCTAAAATATGACGGGCATCCCCCTCATTAACCACTACTTCAGATCGAAATACATCAATTACCGTTTCATCACCAATATTACCAAATACATGCTGTGATAAATACCCCACCTTGACATTGCTTCCCACTTTCACACTTCCACTGTCAGCTTCCATTTCCTTTAAGATCATTTTCAAAAGTGTCGATTTGCCTGTTCCGTTTTCACCGACTATTGCCACACGGTCCTTATATTGAACAATCATATTTACTTGGTCGAATAGAATTCGATTCCCAAAAGACTTAGATATATCCTTCAAAACAATAGCATCCTTACCACTTCGGTCATTGGCTTCAAAGTCAATCGCCATTTTTTTTACATCTATTTTTGGACGATCCAGTTTTTCCATACGATCAAGTGCCCGTTGCATATTGGTTGCACGTTTATGAAGTGCAGCACTTGGAGGATTAGAACGATTAGCCCAATCGCGAAGCCGTTTAATCGCTTCTCTCATTTTCTTCATTTTTCGTTGCTGCTCTTGATACTCCTGAAATTCTCTTAATAAACGCTCTTCCCTTTCCTTTACATAGCCACTGAAATTCGTATGATACAATTCAATCTCTCCATCTTCCATTTCAAGAACTTTGGTAACAACCTCATCTAAAAAGTAACGGTCATGAGAGATAAGAACAATTGTTCCTTTGAATTCTCTTAGATACGATCCAAGCCATTCAATCGCTTTTAAATCTAAATGATTAGTGGGTTCATCGAGTAAAAGAAGGTCGGGATTGATGAGTAAACTTAAACCAAGCCCCACCTTAGTTTTTTCTCCACCGCTTAGTGATGAAAAGTCTTTATCGAGCAGATTGTTAATATTTAGACCGTTTGCAATCCGCTCTAGTTGAGCATCCATTTCGTAACCACCATTTAAAATAAACTCATCCTGCAAGCTTCCGTACTGATCCATTAATCGTTGCAGTTGAACAGGAGTATTTTTCAGACCCATTTCCACTTCTAGTTGTTTAAGTTTTGCCTCAATGTCTAATAATTTTGCAAAAGCAGTTTTTAAAACCTCTTTGCCAGTTAGATCATCAAAATCAGGGATCTGCGCAAGATAACCGATTTTCAAACCTTTTCTCCAATGAATCACCCCTTCATCCACCGTTTCTTGATTGGCCAACAACTTCATTATCGTTGTTTTACCGCCTCCGTTACGGCCTACAAGACCTATCCTGCTTCCTTCTAAAATCTCAAACGATAAATCCTTAAAAATTTGATTACCACCAAATGATTTTCCTATATGATTAACGCTACAAATTATCATGTTCAAACTCCTTTTAATTAAATCTAGGTGAACACATCCTTTAACAAAAAAAGCCGCGGGAAATTAACCATCCCGCGGCCATAAAAATAAGCATGAAAAAAGAGTGCGGGCGATGCACTCTCTAAATACCTAAAATTGGTGGTAAAGAGATGTGTTATCGTTCTACTTTCATTATGCAGTTTCTAAAAAAGGGCAGACTTCCCCCTTTGAAAACTACACCATGAAAAATCGCGCGACAAAAATAAAGCGCTTCAAGCCATTGCACGCGAACAAAAGTAGAACGTTTCATCTCTTACCACCTCCGATTCCAATCAAGTTATTCCCATTTTAATTTTTTTCTTCATGAATTGCAAGCCTATTTATCAGACTATTTCGGAAACGTCAATTAGTGAAGGTACTTTTTAGTTGCTCCAAATCTTCTCCGATACACAAATTTTCGTAAATCATCGTCCTTCAGATTATTATCAAAAATTAAAAATAACAATGCTTGGTAATCGGGATACTGTTCTTGTACGAAAAGGGCGAACTCCTTCCGTTCGCCCCATAGCATTTTTTTAAACTTATCCTGATTGACAATTTCTTTTAACTTTTTCTCATAAAAGGCCTTAGTATCTTCCCATTTTTCTTTTCGATTCTCTAAAATGTCACGGGCAAAAACGGGCAATTTCTCAATTACATAATCGATATAGCCTTCGGACCACATGATCATTTTATCCTTTTCGTCTAGTTCAAACACCATAGTCATTAGTTCTATGTCATCGACTTCTCCACTGATGGCGTATTTTCCTACCCTATTCACTTTTCTCACCTCAAGACCATTTGATTGGTCTTATTGTTCCTCTAATTATGCCCCACTATTATTGACTAATTTTGCATTCAAAGTGATAAGCTTCCCATCACGATATACTTCAAATTTAATCGATTCACCAGTTTGAACCTTTGAATAGAGATATTTTCTTAAGTCTGACGAATTCCCAATTGCAGTTCCATTCATTGATACAATAATATCTTTTGGTTGGAACCCAGCCTTTGCAGCTGCAGAATTCGGATCAATATTCATTACAATAACGCCCTTTTTCACATTATCAGGAAGGTTTTGCCAATACATCTGTGGTACTTGGTCTAAATCCGCCAAACCAACACCTAAGTATGGCCGTTCAATCTTTCCATTTTTTATTAATTGATTCACAATAGGAATGAGGTCATTACTTGGTATAGCAAATCCCAAACCTTCGACTCCGCTTTCAGAGATTTTTAAGCTATTAATACCAATGACCTGTCCTTCTGGATTAATTAAGGCACCACCGCTGTTTCCAGGGTTAATGGCTGCATCTGTCTGAATAACATTTGTATCCCAATTTCCTGCAGAAGTTGAGACGGAAATACTACGGTTTGTTGCACTTACTATACCTTGTGTAACTGTTCTAGAAAGATCTAAGCCAAGTGGATTTCCAATTGCATATACCTGATCACCTGGGCGAAGAGTAGATGAATCTCCAAAATCAGCGGTTGCTGTGACATACTTGGCATCAATTTTTAATACCGCAAGATCGGTAAGGGCATCCGTACCGACCACTTCTGCCGTTGTTTTTTCACCATCAAACAATGATATTTCGAGTTTTGAAGCTCCTTCTACTACGTGGTTATTGGTAACGATAAAGGCGGTATCTTTATTTTTTTGAAAAATAACCCCCGAACCAGAACCACTTTCTACACTTTGTGAAGAATTGGAATTTCCGTAGAAATTGTTTTGCTGTTGTTGATAATTGACGATCCCGACAATTGCTTTTGAAATCTTTTCAACTGTATCTGCTATTGAATTTGATGATGCAGCAGTAGGCTTAGCGGTCACTGGTTTCCCTGCCGAAATAGCTTTTCCATTCTGTGCTGAAGTATTTATCTGTTGATCTTCCACATTAGGATATAGGTTTTTTAAATAATCGGTGTGTGGTAGGACGGCAAGGGTTAAAACCGAACCAATGATGCCTGCAGCTAAAGAAGAAGCAAATCCTTTTACATTACGTTTTTTATGAGTACCTTTTCCTGTTTGATGGGCGGATCGAGTATGTTCGTTAACTGTTGGAACAACCTCTTCATCTTTCATTGCAGTGTCTGATGAATTATTCTCTGGCATGCCATTTTCTTGTTCTTTTCGTTCTACACCAAATGTTGCATCAACTGCATTCGAGCTATTATCTAAAATGTTTGATTCACTAGTACTTGAATTTTCAGGCACTTCTGATGTATAAGATTCATTTCTTTCAAACTCATTTTCATTCATACGATCCATATTGTTCGATCTCCTTTACAATTGTTCAATTATTCCTTAACTTGTCTTTACTTTAACCGACAAATCTTAAGAAATTATTAACAATCTGTAACGGGATTTGAAAATTAATAAGAAAAAAAATGAACTCCATTAGAAAAAGCTGCAGATTGAATCTGCAGCCCTTTTAGACTGTTTTTTGAAGTCGAATGACGAATTTTGTACCTTTTCCTTTTTCACTAAAAACCTCAATATCCCCGTTATGAAGCAGGACTAATTGCTTAACAATGGAAAGACCTAAACCAAATTGCCCATATGGGTTACTAGTTCTTGAAATATCTGCTTTATAAAAGCGGCGCCAGATGTTTTCTAGTTCCTTCGGATCAATTCCAATCCCAGTGTCCTCTACCTCAATAATGATTCCATTCGACTCTTCTCTACCTCTTAACCAAATGGATCCATTCGTGGTAAATTGAATACTATTCTTAGTAATATTAATCAATATTTGAACAAGTCGATCATAATCTGCATTAACCATAATATCTGGATCAACTTCAACAATGAGCTGATCATGTTTCTCTTCTGCCTGAAGCATTAATTGCTCCTGAATGATTTCAAGCACTTCTAAAAGCTGAATATCTTCTCTGAATAATTCGATTTGATTAGAGCGGATTTTCTCATAGTCAAGGTTTTCATTAACTAACCGGATTAATCTTTTTGCCTCATGACTTACAAGGTTAATTCCTCTTTCTTTGTCTTCCTCGGGAATCATGTTATTTCTCAACCCTTCAATTACACCACTGATGGTTGTTAAAGGAGTCCTCATCTCATGTGAAACATCAGCCATGAATTGTCTTCTCCTATTCTCAAGACTTTCAATCTCTTCCATTGATGTATTAATCTTATCCACCATATGGTTAAAATCATTTGCTAATTCACCAATTTCATCAAAGTTTGATGACTGTACATGTACATGATAATTTCCAGCGGATACAAGTGATGTCGCTTCACGCAACCGTTTGATTCTATTGACATGAATTCTTGATAAAAACCAGCTTAATAAGAACGAAACTGCAGATGCTATTAAGATTGTATAAAGTAAGAATTTATTGATTTGATGGATCATGACACTAGATCCACTGATAGGTGAAGTTAATAAAACCCCACCTACAAACCTGTCATCATCAATGTATGGGTAAACGACAAACGTTACTCCCTCCTGCCCAAACCTTTTAAAATCACTTTGTACGATAAGAGTTTGCCCTTCAGTAATTTTCTTCCACTCATTATCGGATAATCCTTTGATGGCTGGGCCGCGTTTTCCTACTAAGTATAGATTTCCATCCTCGTCAAACATGCTAAAACTCATTTTTCGTGCTTCCAAAACCTTGCTGTATTGATTCATAATGTCTTTTGTTGCGTAAGGGGTTTCCTTCATATCTGACACAATCGCTTTTCCATAAGATATCAGTTCTTCTGCCTTATTTTGGTACACCAAATTTTCTACATAATGAGCAAACAATAGACTAAGAATTAAGAAAGCAACAATAATAATGCTAATATAGCTAAAAAATTGCTGATAGAAATATCTAAACTTGATCGGTTTTGATTGACTCATCGAATTTATACCCTACTCCCCACACAGTATGGAAGAATGCCTGTGAAGTGGTTTCTACCTTCTTGCGCAGCCGTTTTATATGAACATCAACTGTTCGTTCATCACCGTAGAATTGATAGCCCCAAACACTTTCAAGCAGTTGCTCTCTAGAAAAAACTTGTCGGGGATGTTCAACCATAAAGTACAACAAATCAAATTCCTTCGGTGTTAAGTTTGTTATTGGTGTCCCATCAACAATGACTTCCCTTGTATCCTTATTTACTTTAAAATGCTCTGTCTGAACGGTATTCTTTTGCTCTGTTGGAATTTGCGTTTGAAAGCGCCGGGTAACAGCTTTAATTCTCGCCATTAGGGTAAGTGGACTGAAAGGCTTCGTCACATAATCATCTGCTCCCATTTCAAGACCTAGTACCTGATCAGATTCACTATCCTTTGCAGTTAACATAATAATCGGAATGGTAAACTTCTCCTCGCGGATTTTCCTGCATATGGTTACACCATCCATACCTGGTAACATCCAATCGACAATCACTGCATCCCATGTGCCACTTTTAAATCGGTTATAGCCCTCTAATCCATCATTAACAAACTCACCTTCGATTCCTTCTTTTGCAAAAAACATTTCAATCATCGAGCAGACGCTTTTACTATCTTCAATTACCAAAATTCTCAAAATTCTCATCTCCTTACTAGAAAGAAGTACTCTGTTCAGATTCTTACCCATCTATCGAAGTACAGTACTTATTATTAAATATTTGATCCCTACTTTTTAGTTTATCTCAAATTTTAAGCATATCAACATTTAAGACCATTGTTCCCGACTAATTAATACTTTGTTCATATTTTATTAATATTTTCATTTTATAAAAAGGCTCTGTTAAACTTGCCTGTTGATTTCCGCTCCAGGCGCTTCGCTTTCCGTGGGTGTTTCGGCGAGCCTCCTCGGCGCTAGCGCCTGCGGGGTCTCCCCTGAACCATACTCCCACAGGAGTCTTCGCGCCTTCCGCTCCAATCAACAGGGTGTAAAATCAACACTGTTCTTTAACACAGCCTATAAAAAAAGAGGCTTGAATGACTATTCAAGACCCCTTTTTGATAGGATTATAACACTTTTACTGTTGCTCCAGTAAATAATGCTTCTGCGTTCTTACCAAGCATTTTATCAATTTGTAATTCTGTTACACCACTTTCTCTTAACATCGGAAGGATGTTTTCAAAGATATGCCCTGGGTGCCAATTCTCCATGATCTTCGTCACTTGCTCATTCATAACTGGAGGCCGTCCTAGCCATATATTAACGGAATCGTGTGCCAGTAAAATTTGATCTTCATAACCAGCATCCAATAAATCCATTAAAGTTGCCACTCTTTCCTGATCGAAAGGCGCACCAACCATTCCTTGGATTCCAAAACGGTCAAAACCAATTCTGACTCCCTGATCCATGACTGCCTTATGATATTCAGGGTTAGTATTGCCGCACATATGACCAATAATAATCTTACTCGGATCAGCAGCTAGTTCTATTAACATTCTCGCCTGTTCAGGCCCCATTGTTCCTTCCTGAGTATGCGTTAAGATCACGATGCCCGTTTCCTTTTGTACCCTTGCTGCAGCCCGGAAGAACATTTTTTCATACTCAGTAATCTGGTCTTTGCTGGATGCTAGCTTAATAATGCCTGGTTTAATTCCTGTTCCGGCAATTCCTTCTGAAATCTCTTTTTTAAACATTTCATAAATTTCTTCTTCAGCAGTACCTAATGCCTGTCTGAACTTGAAGTATGGAGGGGCCCCCTCTCCTTCATAATAGTATCCGGTCGCACAAATAATTTGTATTCCAGTTGCTTCCGAAACTTTTTTTAAGAATAGTGGATCTCTACCACATTCATTTGGAGTCGGGTCAACAACCGTTTGAACACCAAAACTCTGCATTTGTCTTGCTACAGCAATAGCTGCTTCTAAGAACTCTTCTTCCTTAAATGGACCTAGTGTTACATCACCTTGGAATCCTGGGTATCCAAAAATAAAGTGTTCATGAATAAGTGTCTTTCCAAGTCTATCTACGGAAATTGGACCTGTAACTGTTTCAACATATTTCATATATTGGTTCACCCTTTCGATTTTCGATTACATATGAGAAAAATTAATAGTTTCGTCTGGTTTAGACTAGGTGCTTTTGATTACGGTTCTAGGATAAGTTTCCCTTGTGTTTGCCGGGATTGTAAAAGCGTATGGACCTTTGCTGCATCCTCTAATGGAAATACCCCGCCTATTGTGAGTTTTAGTTTTCCTTCGCCTAAAAGGGTAAGCAGTTCTACTAAACTAGGTTGCAATAATTCTGGTTTTCTCATAATCTGTGGCAGGAAAAAACCAATGACTGATTGATTTCTTGCCATTAACGAGGATGGGTAAAAACGGCTTTGTTCCCCGCTTGCTGCCCCGAATATAACAAGACGGCCAAATGTGGCAAGACATTTGACGGTTTTATTAAAAACTTCCCCGCCTACCATTTCAAGCGCAACATTTACACCTTTACCGCCTGTTGCCTCAAGTACCTGTTCTACCCAGTCAGGTTCAGTATAGTTAATACACACATCTGCTCCCATTTCACGAGCTAACGCCAATTTTTCTTCTGAGCTCGCAGTTGCGATTACCTTACCAGCTCCAAACAGTTTGGCAAGTTGAACCGCAATAGTCCCAACACCGCCTGCCGCTGCATGGACGAGGACACTCTCCCCATCTTCTAAACGACCCATCGTTTTCAAAATATGATAGGCACTCAAACCTTGGAGTGGAAGTGCAACAGCGGTATGAATAGCAACTTGTTCAGGAATTGGAATCAACGCCCGCTCATCTGCTAATGCGAAATCAGCATATCCTCCTGATTCAATCAAAGTCACAATCCTTGTTCCTGGTTTTACCTTTGTTACTTTCTCGCCTACTTCGGCAACAATCCCTGCAATTTCTGCTCCAGGGATGAATGGAAGAGGTGTCTTTACTACATATTGACCTTCTCTTCTTGCTGTATCGGCATAGTTGACACCAATAGCTTTAATATCTATTAGTACTTCATGACCCCTAGGTACTGGCTTTTCAATATTAACTAGATTTAATACTTCTGGCCCACCATATTCCTTTAATTGAACTGCCTTCATAAACTCATCTCCCTACTTCCCTTTAAAAACGGGTTTTCTCTTTTCCTTAAAAGCCGCAATTCCTTCTTGATGGTCCTCTGTTTGTACCATTAGTGTCTGGACCAAGCGTTCCTGCTCAAGAATCTCCTCTAATGTGGAGGTAAAGGCTTGATCAATTAATTTCTTTTGTTTTCCATATGCCCTTCCAGGTCCATGTGCTAATCTTAGAGCAAATTTCGTTGTTTCCTCCTGAAGATTTTCTACTGGAACTAGGTAATTAATTACTCCAAGCTGATATAGGCGTTCAGCTGGAATTGGTTCAGCAGTAAAGAAGAATTGCTTTGCTAATTGTGGCCCAATCAGCCTTGGTAGTAAATAAGAACCCCCACCATCGGAAATTAGCCCTACCTGTGAGAAACTTAGAGCAAATTTACTTTCTTCAGCCGCAACAATTAAATCACAAGCTAATGCTAAATTCACACCCGCACCAGCAGCAAATCCATGAACAGCTGCAATTATTGGCTTCTCCGTTTCTTTCATTAATAAGATTAACTCGTTAAGCCTGCCAATATGCTCGTATACTTGCACTCCCTTTGCCTGACCCATTGTTTTGACATCTCCGCCCGCACTAAAAGAACGACCGGCCCCTGATAAAACAATAACCTGTACGTCGTCATCCTGCTGAGCGCTGGTCAGTGAATCCTTTAATCCTAAAATCATTTCGGGGCTAAAGGCGTTTAAACTTTCCGGGCGGTTTAAAGTTAAAGATAATATTGGTCCTAATTTATCTACGATTAAATGTTCTTTGCTCATTTTCATCTTCCTTTCGTTTCTGCTTTGGTCCTCATTATTTACAAATCCTTTATTTTATTAGCCAGCCCCCGTCTACTAACAAATCCGATCCCGTCATATACGAGGCGTCAGAAGAAGCAGCAAAGGCTATCACACTAGCAATTTCTTCAGGATTTCCGACACGTTTTAATGCTGTGTTTTTTTGTATAGCTCTTACAAATCTCTCATTTTTCAAACCGAGCTCTGTGAGAGGAGTTTCAACAAAACCAGGTGAGACTGAATTAACTCGAATTCCATAGGGTGCAAATTCTAATGCAAGAGAGCGTGTAAAATTAATTACTCCTGCTTTTGCAGCACTATAATGAGGAATTTCTGCTCCCGCCTGATGGCCGGACAACGAAGCAACATTAACGATTGCACGATTATGTTCCTCACGCTGTGCTCCCTCAATTATGATTTTTCCTAATTCCTTTGATACTAAGAACACACTTTTTAGATTCACATCTTGAACATTGTCCCATTCTTGTTCTGTAATCTCTAAAATCTTTGAATGGCGTGATCCACCTGCGTTATTAATAAGGACATGAAGATCACCATATTGAAGTTGAACGTACTCAGCTAATTCTGCTACATCCTCTGCATCAGTACAGTCAGCAGTAAATATCTCTGCCATCGGAACTTTACATGTACGATTGATTTCCTCAGCTGTTTTTTCGAGTTTCCCCCTTGTCCTTCCTACTAATATGACTTTGGCTCCTTCGGACACAAGGCGAATAGCAGCAGCCTTACCAATTCCACTTCCAGCCCCTGTTACTACTGCGATTGTTTGAGAAAACCTCAACATTCCCACCTCCCAATGATTAACTTGAGACTAGCAACCGATTAAAGCTTACCTTCAGCCACATGTGCAGCGTGTAGAATAAGATTCTTTACAAAGTGGTTGAAGTTGGCAAACCGAATATCGTGTGTCTGGCCCTTTTTGAAGCGATAATAGATTTGTTGACCGATGACAGCCAGCTTAAAATAAGCAAATGTCAAATAAAAATTAAAATTGGAAATATCACGTCCGCTTTTTTTAGCATACAGCTCAATGAATTGTTCTCTTGTGAAAAATCCGTCATAAACAGCAGTGACAGGCTCTCGTCCTAATCCTTTTATTAGCAGGTCGGAATCATCACTTTGATTCCAATAACTCATGGCAACTCCAAGATCTACGAGCGGGTCACCAACTGTCGTCATTTCCCAGTCAAACAAACCGACCATTTCTGTTAGTTGCTCATTAAACATGGCATTATTGAACTTATAATCATAGTGAATAACCGTCGCTTCATGCTCTTTCGGAATGTGATCTACTAACCATTTCTTCAATGAATCAACAACAGCTATATCATCTGTTTTCGCCCTTTCAAACCTGCCAATCCAACCATGCACCTGTCTTTCCATAAAACCTTCAGGCTTACTAATTAATGATAGTCTCGTTTGTTTATAGTCGATGCCATGTAGTTTTACTAGTTGATCAACCATTACTTCAGAAAGCTGTTGACAAAGTTCCTTTGTCACATTTACTCCATCTGGGAAAGAGCTGTCAATCACAACTCCATTTTTTCTTTCCATAAGGAAAAATGGACTTCCCACAATTTCTTGATTATTGGAAAATAGGAAAGGTTTTGGAGCAACTGAAAAAATCGGGCTTAACTCAGATAGTATTTTGAACTCTCGCTCCATATCATGTGCTTTCGGTGCAACAGGTCCTAGCGGAGGACGTCGTAAGACCGCTTCCCAATCCCCCATTTTTAATTGATAGGTTAAGTTCGAATGCCCAGCTGAAAATTGTAAAATTTCAAGCGGACTAACTGGTAGGGCATCAAACGTTTCATGTAAGAACTTTTCTAATGCAACAAGATTCAATTCTTCTCCTTTTCGGACAGGAATTGTGTCCTTATTCATTTGGCGCGGCATATGATTCCTCCTTTCATTTCTGAAAATTCTGTCTCTTGATTACGTATGAAGCCTTTAAGAATGAACGAAATAGCTTTTCAGTTCGTTTTTTAAAAAGTCGGGGAGGTGTTCACTTTTTTGATTTTCAAAGTCAAAGTAAACCATAATTGCATTTCCCTTAGCTATTAGTTGGTTCGTTTTTGAACAGATAATATCATGTTCTAATTGAAAACTTTTGTTCCCTATTTTTGAAACAAACGTTCTAATCAATAAGGATTGATCAAAATATCCTTGATTGATAAAATCGCATTTAGTTGATGCAAGAATAAAATTCCAATTCCCAACATCCATTTTATAACCTAAAGATTCGATGAAACGGATTCGTGCTTCCTCCAAGTAAATAAAATAACTTGTATTGTTAATATGTCCTAGGGCATCCGTCTCTCCAAATCTTACACTAACCATTATTTGATGCATGACGATCCTTTTCACCTCACTTACTTGTCAATAAAAATACGTTTAATACTAACCGGTTGGTATTCAAATATTTCTAAAAAAGAGGGGGTCTAAGAATACCCTCTCTCAATCTTTTCTTCAATTTTCTTGAATTCCCTTTAAAATCATTTCGACAAAAATCTCTGCCACTTCTTGGTCTGAGACTTTCCCGTTTGGATTAAACCATTGGTAGCTCCAATTGGTAATTCCGAGTATCCCCATTGTCACAATAGACGCATTTAAATCCTGTCTAAACTCCCTTTTAGCTATTCCATCATTAATAAGTGCTTCAATATTTAAACGAAATTGATCCCGTTTGGGAACAATCAAGGCCAGGCGCTCTGAACTTAAATTTTTCATTTCCCTAAAGAAAATCTTTGCAGCTGCACCTTGCCGTTGGATATTTGTAATAAGCATTTGCACTATCTCATATAATTTCTGTTTACAGTTTTTTGAAGTATCTTTCAAAATTTGTTCCTGATGGACAAGCAGCTCATTTATATACCCAAGATGGATATCCATGAGCAGTTCCTCTTTACTTGAAAAGTAATAGTAAAATGTTCCCTTTGTCACACCAAGAGAATCAACGATATCCTGTATCGATGTTTCACTAAAACCTTTCTTTTCAAACAACTGGATGCTTTGTCCTGTGATTTTCTCTTTCACCTTTCTGTCCCCGCAATCTGTAAAAAATGTCTAATTGAAATTATACCATACTATCAATCGCTCCTTTAAAGAATGAATAAATATTTGTTTTTCTTATCATTCACTCAGGAAAATATTTATACCTTTTTCACTTCTTCTCTCAGAGCTCGGCGAAGGATTTTACCCACACCAGTTTTTGGTAATTTATCACGAAATTCAACGATACGAGGGACCTTATACGCTGCAAGATTTTCCCTGCAATAATGTATTATTTCCTCTTCAGAAGAGGTTTTACCTGCCTTTAGAACGATCACTGCTTTTACATCCTCTCCCCTGTATGGGTCAGGAACACCAATACATACAGCCTCTTGAACTGCAGGATGTTCATACAATACCTCTTCAATGTCTCGAGGATAAATATTGTAGCCACTGGCAATAATCATGTCTTTTTTTCTGTCGACAATATATAAATAACCATCTTCATCTACCTTGGCAATATCCCCCGTATAAAGCCAACCATTTCGTAGTGTATTAGCGGTTTCTTCTGGCATATTCCAATATCCTTTCATAATTTGAGGACCTTTAATAATAACTTCACCTAAGTCACCCACAGGTACCTCTTCAGTGCCAGTTGCTAAATCAACAATTTTATACTCAGTGGATGGCATACCAATTCCCACACTACCTGGTTTTCTCTCTGCAAATGGGGGATTACAGTGAGTGGTTGGTGAAGCCTCTGACAGACCGTAACCCTCTAAAATCTTTGAACCTGTTTTTCTTTCAAAACTACGGAGAAGTTCAACTGGCATAGGTGCACTTCCGCTGTTACATGTTCGAATACTATTAATTCCATAATCCTCTGCCCTAGGATGGCTTGTTATCGCCACATACATAGTTGGTACACCTGGGAACATAGTAGGCTGTTCATTTTTTATCGTATTTAGTACTTCTTCTAAATCAAAACGGGGAAGCATGATTGATTCTGCTGCGATATAAATGGAAAGATTCATACAAGAACTCATTCCAAAAACATGAAAGAGAGGAATAACGGTTAAACATCTTTCTTTTCCTAATACCATTTCATGTTTAAAAAATTCATAACATTGGATTACATTGGCTAGCACATTTCTATGTGTCAGCATAGCACCTTTGGAGCGTCCTGTGGTACCTCCAGTATATTGAAGGACAGCTACATCATGGTCCGATTCAAATTCAACTGGAACGACATTTCCATTCCCTTCCGTTAGGAATTGTTCAAAGCTCCTATCTGGTGCAAATGTATTCTCTGTAGGCTGTAAACTAACCACAATAATATTTTTCAAACTTGTTATTGACTGAACACTTTTTACTCTTGGGTACAAAGCATCAAGAACCACAATCGTTTCTGTACCTGAATCGTTCAGAATATATTCAAGTTCTCGTTCTACTGACATAGGGTTTACTTGGGTAACAATTGCCCCAGCATTAAGAATTCCATAATACGAGATGACATATTGCGGGCAGTTTGGCAACATGATAGCCACCCGATCGCCTTTTTGAACTTGATTTTGTTGGAGTGCCGAAGTGAAGGCGCGGGTTAATGAATATAGTTGACCGTACGTAAACTTTTTCCCATAAAAGGATAGAGCATAATGTTCTGGGAATTTGGAGGCTGTTTCTTGAAGAATCTGTCCCAAAGGTTTATTTGGAATGGTAACATGTTTATCTATAGTTTCAGGATAATGTGCAAACCAAGCTTTGTTTTCTTTCATTCCTTCTCCTCCATGTAATTTTATTATCCTAGTTGAATTATCTGATAAAACTTACTTGTTTCATAAAGTTAACAAACTAAAAGGTAAGACCACCACCATCAACCGAAACAGTGGTTCCTGTAATAAAAGAGGCCTCCTCTGATGCTAAAAATAAAACCGCATTAGCTACCTCATCTGGAGTACCAATTCTTCCAAGCGCATTTGCACGAGATATGATTGGCCACTTTCGCTCATTCTGTCTCCAGCCTTCGATTATTTTTGTATCAATCACACCTGGGGCAATCGCATTTACCCTAATATTATGTTTTCCATACTCTAATGCAGCATTTTGTGTCAAAACCACTACACCTGCTTTAGATGCATTATAAGCGGACATATATTTTTGGCCCTTAAGCCCAAGTAAACTGGAGGTATTAATAATGGCTCCTCCACCTGATTTTGATATTTCTGGAACTGCATATTTAATCCCAAGGAACACACCCTTCAAGTTAATATCGACTACTCGATCCCATTCATCTTCAGAAAGATCCACACTTCTAACCTCGGAATTTCCAATACCTGCATTGTTGAACATAATATGTAAACCGCCGAATGTATTAGATGTGATTTGAATTAATTGTTTGATTTGTTCCGGTTCGGCCACGTCCGTTTGAACAAAAATAGCCTCTCCGCCTTCCTTTTTTATAAGGTTTACAGTCTCTTCCCCAATAATTGGATCAATATCGGCTACCGCAACCCTAGCACCCTCTTTAGCAAAACGGACGGCGGATGCACGTCCGATCCCGCCTCCGCCGCCAGTAACGATAGCAATCTTTTTATTTAATCTCATAACGTACCAGCCCTTTTCACTTTCTAAGTTCATGAAATAAAATAATATTATGTTTACTGATATTTTCTTAATTCGAGCCTTGCAAGCTGGGCACGATGGACTTCATCTGGACCATCAGCCAACCTCAATGTCCTTGCATTCGCCCATTGAGCTGCCAAGGAAAAATCGTTAGAAACCCCTGCTGCACCTAATGCTTGAATGGCTCGGTCAATGACACGTAAGGCCATGGATGGTGCAACCACCTTAATCATGGCAATTTCAGTTTTTGCTTCTTTATTACCCACAGTATCCATCATGTATGCAGCTTTTAAGGTAAGCAATCTAGCTTGTTCAATTTCAATCCTAGAATCTGCAATCCACTCCCCTATCACTCCTTGGCGAGAAAGTGGCTTTCCAAAAGCCGTACGAACTTGAACACGCTTACATAATTCCTCAAGTGCCCGCTCTGCAGCCCCGATTAATCTCATACAGTGGTGGATTCTTCCAGGGCCAAGCCTGCCTTGAGCAATTGCAAACCCCTTTCCCTCTCCCCAAAGAATATTATCAACAGGAACTCTTACATTGTCATAGGTAATCTCCCCGTGTCCATGTGGGGCATGATCATACCCAAACACTGGCAACATACGTTCAATTTTTACACCGGGGGTATCAAGAGGAACTAGAATCATAGATTGTTGTTCGTGCCGGTTGGCATTTGGATCGGTTTTTCCCATTAAAATCGCAATTTTACAGCGAGGATCACCAGCACCAGATGACCACCATTTCCGTCCGTTTATTACGTATTCATCGCCATCTCTTTCAATCCTAGCTTCAATATTGGTCGCATCCGATGAGGCAACCGCTGGTTCAGTCATGGAGAAACAAGACCTGATTTCCCCTGCTAGCAGTGGCTTTAACCATTGTTCTTTATGCTGCTCTTTCCCATACCGAACAATAACTTCCATATTCCCTGTATCTGGTGCACTACAATTAAAAACTTCTGGTCCAATCAATGAACGCCCCATTATCTCACAAAGGGGGGCATATTCCATGTTAGTAAGACCCGCACCATATTCACTTTCCGGCAAAAATAAATTCCAAAGACCTTCCGCTTTCGCCTTTTCCTTTAGCTCCTCCATGATTGGCGGAACCGCACTCCAACGGGACTCTTGTTCATTTAATTGCTGTTCATACACACGTTCATTAGGATAAACATGCGCCTCCATGAATGCTGTTAACTTTTCTTGCAGGTCTTTTACCTTTTGAGAATAGGAAAAATCCAATCTCTCCACTCCCTTCCTCATACTAACCAGTTAGTATGTTATAAGTTTAATTATACTCCTAAAACTTAAATATTCAAATTCTTTTCTAAATATTCTAATAAATTTATAAATCATAAACAACAATTTAAAAAAGCCGAGAATTTCTCGACCTTGTTTCGAATCAGTATCTCTTAAACGACCTTTTCTGTTTATTCATCACTTCATACGATTTCTCAATAATATCGGTTAACACATCACCTTTATAAATTCTGCCAAGCTTCAAACCTTGTTGATAATACTCGACAATTTCATCGAGTTTTGCTGAGGTATCTTTGGTGATTCTTACATTTAATTGTATTCTTTCGTTTTCAGTCATGATAGCCACTCCTATAAAACTGTTATCACATTGCTAGCAATTATCTATTATCTTTTATCACTGCTACTATACTATATTTCTACAAATTTTTCATTACTTTAACAAAAATATAAAGAGTACTGGATTTCCAGTACTCTCATGTTAATTAAGTGGCTAAATAAGTATTTGTCACTAATAATTACCTATCTCACTCTCAGGGGATTGAATAATGACTGGATGTTTACCTGGATCAAGCCATTTAAGTATGTTAATAACTTTATTTTGTGCAGTTCCAGTACAACCTAGTGTATAGTCATTAGCCACGTGGAAAAATATAGCTGAACCCGCCCCGGGAATTCTTTCTACTGTATTGTAATTAATGACGAATCCGTAATTATAGGCAGAAATATTCATTTTTTCCGCACTTGACCAACGCCCATTATTTTCTGACTCCTTTTGCCAAGTATTATATAGAGTAGATGCAGAATCATCTACCCACACATCATCATTTGTAATTTGCCGATAGGGTAACTTTGTCCCAGGGTTTTGGTAACGTCCGAATGCTGTTCCTATCGTATATTTTCCTCGAGGAGACTTTTTAGCCCCTTCTTTCATTGTTGCAGCAAAGCCTTCTTTCCCAATATACCCTGAGATATTTAGCTTTTCATACCACTTATTATCGAATTTTTCAAATGTTCGTATCTTAGCATTATAAGTAGAATATCCTAATGTGGTTACAAGGATTAACTGATTATTATCCTTAATACTCGTAAACTGATCAGCAATGGTGCTTGGAACCCAGCTCCCATTTTGATTAAAGTAATACCATCTGTCAATATAAATCCAACCTATTTGCATAGATCCCAATTGATTTAAATAATACCAATGATTATTCTGCAGAATCCAGCCCTTTTGCATATCTCCATGTGTACTCAAAAAATACCACTTACCGTTATCTAGTAACCACCCCTGCTTCATGGAGCCACTATCGGCAAGATAATACCACTTCCCTGCTGAATAAAGCCAGCCCGTATGCATTTTTCCATTTTGGTCAAGGAAATACCATTTCCCCTCGTTAAACAGCCAGTCAGTTTTCATTGCCCCACTGCCTTCAAGGTAGTACCATTTTCCAGCATTATTTAACCATCCACGCTGCATGATCCCATCATTTCTCATAAAATACCATTTGCCATTATCGTATAACCAGCCTGTATGTAGTGTTCCATCAGTTTGATTAAAATAATACCAATTGTTTTCAAGAGTAATCCAGCCTTTTACCAATTGATTATCCTGATAATAATAATGTTTTCCATTCTCTTCAAACCAACCATTTTTCACACCTTCCTCAATTGCAGATGTAGTTAAGGGACTAATAAATATGGTTAGCAAAGACAATATAAGCAAAATTCTTACTCTCAAATTCCTATTACCCTCCTGATTTTAAATTTTAAAACAGTAAATACTATTTTATAGGAATAACCATTACTATTACACCTACGAATATACCATTTTCTTTAACACAAAAAACTTGGCTATCTATTGAATAGTCAAGTCTATTACTTTTCTCTTACTAAATGGATAAGGACTGTTTCTGATTAGTGTTTATAAAATGATTCCTGAGCCATGATTCTAAATGTTGCTTTAATTCCGGATGGAGGGGCAGCTTTCCTTCTGCCACAATATCCTTTTTCATCGTAAACATAGTAGAAGTATACGTGATAAACTTGCAGGAGTGGCCCATGTTTTCAATAACATGATATTGTGCGTCTCCTTTAACATAATGAGGCAAATCTTTCAGAACCCCTGGATTTGCTTGAACATCACGTGAACCCGTAATAGCTAGAACTGGACAGGTCACCTTGGACAAATCCTCTCTAACATTATAATTAAAATGTTCTCGCATCCACTTGGCATTAGTCTTAACAAAGTTTACTTTCATCACGTCATCTGTTGAGTGTAGGATCTTTTCTATAAATTTTTGAGCTTGGGGTTCCACTTTGTTTTGTGTCCTTAACAAACGTAATAATAATCCTTGAAACCCTTTCGCATTTTTGATATCCTCCACTGCAATATCCCGTTGTCTTTTTAGAGCTTCACTTATTCTTTCAACTGCACCTGATAATAAAATTAACCCTCCAAGATTTTCACGTGCCGCAACAGCTGTTCCAATTGTACTGCCTTCGCTGTGACCAAGAAGGATCACACTTCCAGATTCTACTTCAGGAAGGTTTTTTAAATAACGGATAGCTGCTTGTGCGTCATCGACTAAGTCCCATACTCCTGTTGTTAAATAGTTACCTTCACTTGCTGCCACACCCCGTTTGTCATACCTTAGAGTAATATAGCCTATTGACGTTAGGAATTCAGCCAATTGTCCGTACAGTTTTAAATCTAACTTATTATTTACCTTTCCATTCCGATCTAATTTTCCTGACCCAGCTATTATTAAAATTGCCGGACATTTTTCAGAACGGACTTCAGGTATTGTTAATGTTCCCTTTAGAACTACCTTACTTTGAATCGTAATTTCTTTTTCAATAAATCTCATTGTTAATTCCCCCTATTATCTAATGATTGTTCTGGAATAATGATTGTGGCGACGGTTCTTCTTCGTCTATCTTTTTCTGGTTTAATTTGAGTAAACTTAGAATAAACTCCTACGATTTCTTTTATAAATTGACTAAATTCCTCTTCATTTAAGTACATAGAAGTTTGACGAAAAGATACACCATCGACAACTATATCGAATCTATCTTGATTTAAGTACCGTTCATATTCTCCCATTAAATTCGCCATAAACTTGATAAATAAGCCCATATGTTGATCCTTTGAGAGGTTGTTTACTTCCTCTAGCCCTAAAGTCATCTTGCTTGGATTATTGATTGAATACACCTTTTCCACTGTACCGCGAATCGGTATTTCATCAACAATGTGAATGACCTCTGCTTCCACCAGTTTTTTTATATGTCTATACAATGATGCTTGTGGAATATCAGGAAGTAGCTCCCTAATTTGCTGTGCTGTAATTTGTTGGTTAATTAAACACTGAATTATTCTCATTCGAACGGGATGTAAAATTACGTCTGCCCTTGATTCATTTTTCATATTAATTATTGCTCCTATTTTATTATCATTATCAATAATGATAATAATTGATTTTTTTCCAATTGTAAAGAGGTTAATGGAAAAATAAAGAAATTATTCCCTTTTTTACTTTTAGTATTTTTCATGCTTTTTACATGGAATGGCAATTTTCTACTAATATTAAAATGAGGAGGGTTGAGAAATGATATTGTCTTGGATATTAGGTGTTTTTTTGGTGGCACAACAAGGAAATCCCCCAGATCAATTAGGTATTACAAAGGACGGCCACCAAGTTACAACAATCAATCGAATGGATTTTTCCAATCCATATATTGACTTGCCAATAATTGATTCCATCAAATACAATCAGTTTTTAGACCAGATGGATAAGCAATTTTCTACACAGCCTAAAGATGCATACATAAATAAACATGGATCAATAATTTCTGAACAAGTTGGATTGCAAATCAATCGCCAGGCATTTACGGAACAATTTTATTCCTATTACTTTTCAAGGCGTCAGAGCACATTAGAAATTCCATTTAAACCTATTTATGCAAGAGTAGATAGCGAATTACTTGGAGAAATTCGTAGTTTACGTATTGGGCGATATGTCACTACTTTTAATCCAGGTAATAAGACGCGAACTACGAATATTAAGCTGGCAGTAGATTCAATAAATAATACGGTGGTTTTCCCTGGTGAAACCTTTTCTTTTAATAAAGTGGTAGGTAAAAGGACTGTGGCAAAAGGCTATCTACGAGCACCTGTCATAATAAGAGGAGAGTACTCCGAGGACATTGGCGGTGGAATTTGCCAAGTATCATCTACTTTATTTAATGCTGTTGATAATGCAGGTCTAAAAATCGTACAGCGCTTTTCTCACAGCCGAAAAGTCCCTTATATTCCACCTGGCCGTGATGCCACCGTTAGCTGGTATGGACCTGATTTTGAATTTAAAAATCTGTATAACCAACCTATATTAATTCAAGCACGCACATTGGGGCATTTGTTGGTGATTAAATTATATTCTTCAGAAAATATCCAATATATTCCACGAAAAGTACCCCAACCACCCTATTAGAACATGGAAAAAGTCCGCATAAAAAGCGGACTTTTTCTTATTCCTTTTTATTTAATGCGCTTGAAAGTAACTCCTCAGAGAATTCAGTTAACGCTGCATTATCCATTAAATTAATATTTGCTTTAGGTGAAATATTTGGCGTAAAATTCTTTACAGCATTTTGAATTGGACGTGTAATATCTCTTCGTTTGCCACGGGTAACACCTAAAACAGCAGCACTTAATCCTAATCCTAAAAGGGATGCCCACATAGTTCCTTTACTCTTTCGTTTAGGCGTAAACAAGTTGAAAAACGGTAGTCTATTCATTTTTCGCATATCAGCACTCCTTCAACATGGTATGGAAAGTAAAAAATCTCCCCTCCATTTGCTTAATTTGTGCCGTTTCTTATTGATTATGCCTAGGAAACAATGCGTTCTTTGTCATTTCCTGACATGATAAACAAAAGAACCTCTCAACTCGTTTTAACATAGTATGCAAAAAAGATAATTTGGGTGGTGTCTATGGGAGGCTTAACTTATTTTGATTTCTTGGCTAAGTTTGGCGTTGGAGGTGCCCACCCAGGTGGAATCCTTTTAACAAAAGATATTCTATCTGGAGAAAATATTACAAAAAACTCAGTAATCCTAGATGCAGGATGCGGTACAGGACAAACGGCTGCCTATTTATGTCAGCAATATCACGCAAAGGTATATGGTATAGAAATTAATCCAATTATGGTTGAGAAAGCTAAAAACAGGTTTCAAACGTTACAGCTACCTGTTCAATTATTCCAAGGTTCTATTGAAGAAATTCCCTTTGGAGACGATTCTTTTGATTTTATACTGTCTGAATCTGTTTTAGCCTTTGTGGATAAACCTAAAGCTTTAAAAGAATTTTATAGGGTGTTAAAACCTGGCGGCAGATTAATTGCTAATGAAATGACTATTAATACACAATTAACTCCAAAGGAAGAAAAAGAAATAAAGCAATTTTATGCAATTGATACTTTATTATTAGAAGAAGACTGGGAACATTTATTAAAAGCGGCAAATTTCAAAAATATTATAATAAAATCTCATATGCAGCCGATTAGTCAAGGGAATCATGCACCTGAGTTTAACTTTTCGAAAGACTTCGAGCCTGAACTATTTCAAATCTTAAATGAACACGGAAATATTGTTATTAAATATCAACAAACTTTGAGTTATCGAATTATTACTTGTTCAAAATTTTAAGGAGTATGAAGGACTTCTTATGTTGTTAAATGAGTGGTCCTTTTTTAATTGGCTCTGTTAAACTTGCCTGTTGATTTCCGCTCCAATCAACAGGGTTGTATTAATCAACACTGTCCTTTAACACAGCCTTTTATTTAAATGCCTTTTTTCTAAGGTATATTATTCCCGTCACGTAAAAAAATAAAGTGTGAAGGGATGGATGCTATATGGACCAAACATTAGGATACCTTAGGGAAATCTTATCAAACTACACAGACGATCATTCTGAAGGGAGACAAATATATCGGAAACTGGTAGAGGGAAATTTTCGTTCGGAGGGGTCCTTTGTCCAAAATTTAAATCAAAAGGAGATCGCATTTTTAAATAAAATGCTCCCTAAGGAAATTAACTATGCTAAAGAGGAACAGGATGAAAAAAGAGCCTATCAATTAAACGAAGTATTTGAGCTATTATTCTAACACGAAAAAAGGTGGCAGAAAATTCTGCCATCTTTTTTGGAAATATTTCAATTTTCGCAAAACTATTTCCTAGGTAAGCGCATAGTACGACAAATCTTGATTCTCTAAAAGAATACAATTCCCTATTAAACGACACAAATTGATTAAAAATTACAATTTCAGCCTATAACAAGTGTATTCTAAGGAATACTGACATAAGCCTTGTTCTATTCCCTTAGTGGATATCTTTCTTCTTAAAGCGCCCACCTCTAACCTCAGCAATATCAGCCACTGCTAAAAATGCACTATCATCATTTTCAGTTACAATTTCTTTTAACTTTGCTTCCTCCAAACGATTTATCACACAAAAGATTACCTTTTTGTCGTCTCCAGAATAAGCTCCCTCACCATTGATGTAAGTTACTCCACGTCCAAGTCGATTTAGAATGGCATCACCAATTTGTTTGGCATTGTCACTTATGATCCATACTGATTTTGACTCATCTAAACCAGTAATCGTAATATCAATGGTCTTGTATGCGACGAAATAGGCAATAAGTGAGTACATTGCTCGATCCCAACTGAAGACAAAGCCAGCACTACCTAGGATGAAAAGATTAAAAAACATGATAATTTCGCCAACAGAAAATGGAAGTTTATTATTAAAGAGAATAGCTAGTATTTCTGTGCCATCCAAGGAACCGCCGTACCGGATGACCAGACCAATGCCTATGCCAAGTACAATCCCACCAAATACAGTTGCAAGGAGTATATCTTGAGTAAATGCTGGAACCGGATGGAGCAAAGTAGTTCCAATTGAAAGGATAATAATCCCATAAAGAGTGGATAAAGCGAAGGTCTTTCCGATTAGCTTATAGCCTATAAAGAAAAAAGGGATGTTAAGAATAAAGATGAAAACCCCTAGTTTCCATCCTGTAATATACGATAGCATAATGGAAATTCCCGTTATTCCGCCATCAATTACATTATTAGGAACTAAAAATATTTCTAAACCAACTGACATTAAAGCAGCGCCTAGTGTAATCAATAATATTCTCTGTAGAATCTTTCTTTTTGTTAATTTTCGATGTTCTATTTTCGCCATGATTGCTTCCTGTTGCTCAATGACATTCATTTCTTGAATTCCTGACATTATCTTTCCCCTTTCCAATTTTAACTTCTATTTTATATTATAACGGAACTTCGCCTCTAATTATAATCAAATGCCTATTTTACTTATTGCTTTTATGCGAAAAGAAATAAAAAGAAGCTGCTTCTAGTATGAAGCAACCTCTTAATTGTGATTATCATCTTAGGGGACTCAACCATAACATCAGCCAACCCTTAAACTATTTCGGAATAGTCAGCCAATGTGTGTTTGTTCCGTTGAAGGAATTAATTCACATGGGATTTAATGGAATTCAAACTCCTAAAAAGAAACAAATTTTACAGTCCTTGAAACCGGAGGGACTCAATTTGAATAAATAACTACTCGTTCACAAGCGGAACGAACACCTATGGTTGAGCCTCCTAAGATGTAACCTTTGTTTATTTTATCTTCTTCTCTTTACAATTTGATTATATCATATATTTTTTTGAATTTACCGAAATTTTGTTACGAACTAGTGAACCTTTTCAGGTAATCACCCATCGTATTAATATTTATGACTATTAAAAAAAGTCTTGAAATTTATTATCTATTTCATTAATCTAGATAAAAACAAGGGGAAACTAATATGATCAGAAAACTAACCATAGAAGATGAAGAACAGGTCCTCTCCTTTTTAAGCGAGGAGCCTTCAATTAATTTATTTATCCTAGGAGATTTAGAAGCATTTGGGTTCGAAACCGAATTTCAGGATTTTTGGGGTGAATTTGATGAACAGGGAGTTATGAAAGCTGTTCTTCTCCGCTTTTACAAGTCCTTTATTCCTTATGCAAAAGGTGAATTCGATGTCAGTGGTTTTGCCTCTATCATAAAAAGTTTCCATCAGCCTATTTTCCTTTCTGGGAAAACAGAGATTGTTGAAAAGTTTGAGCAGTTTAAGGAACTTAAACTTGGAGAAAAACAAGTGACCTATTTTGCTGAGTGCCGGTCAGATGCGAACCTTACGTTAAATACCGATGAGTTAGAAATAAAAAAGGCTGGTTTAGACGACGTGGATCAAATTATGGATCTTCGCGCAACTATTACGGAGTTTCATATTAGAACTGATGCCCGTGAGATGCTTATAAAATCCATGGAAGCTAGAACGGCTAGGACCTATTATACTGAGGAAAACGGAGTGTTTACATCCTGTGTCTCAACCACTGCTGAAAATTCGCGTTCTGCCATGATAGTAGGTGTATGCACGAGAAACGATCATCGCCGAAAAGGGCTGGCAACTGCGATTATGAAAAAGCTTTTTAAAGATGTGTTAAACGAAGGAAAGGCACTTTGTCTATTTTATGATAACCCAGATGCTGGACGGATTTATAAGAGACTTGGATTTAAAGATATTGGAACATGGACAATGCATAGATAAATGAATAAATCCCCAATATTGGGGATTTTTCTTTAGTCTACAATTGGGTGTTTAAAATTATCCTCAACTGGAATTTTGTTACCTTTAATGATTGCATCCAACTTGTACTTATATTCCGCGAGCTTGTCATCAAAAGGAATCGTAACTTTATCGCCACTTTCCATTTCAAAATTGTATTGGTAAAGACTTGTAGTCCCTTGATGGTTCCTATAAACAATATGGACTTTATTTATATCTTTCCAACTATACACCGTTTCTTCTAATCCTTTTAGTGAATTGTAATGAATCCCAGAATCATCTAAATAGTAATAATTTGTTAAACTTAAAATAAATGCTGGTATACTAGCAAGTAGTAAAATGCCTGTAAGCCATTTTATCTTTACAGATTCCCATATTTGTTTAAAAATGAGATAGAGAGTAAAAACAATAGCTATGTATAGCATCCCGCCCATAAATGTGGTATAAGCAGAAAATGGTGTTGAAAAAAACCAATAATCACGTGAAAAGTAAACCGTACTTTGGAATGTAGCTACAAATACAAATGGTAAAATGAAACTACAGATGTATAAAATAATTGTATATGCAACCAGTTTTGCTTGACTTTGTTCTTCATCTTTTTTCTTTCTCACTAACAACAACTGAATCCCCCTTTATTTGCTCTATCTTTATCTCACCATTATTATCTGAAAATTTTACATTTTTTTCAAGAAAAATTAGAAAATTTAAAAAACCAATCCATAAAAAGATTGGTTTTGCTTGTTACAATTTATTTCGATCCTGGGGCTGGCTGATCCACCCCTTTTACATGGTGACTATGGCCATTATCCTCTGATGTATAGAAATCGTAGTAATGAACATGCATCCCATTCCCCACTGGAATTGCTGGACCAGAATATGCACGATAATGATGTGTGTGTCCATCCTCAAAAAGTACATAACCTTCAGTATAATGAACATGTCTCCCATCTTGAGTCAAAATAGGCGGAGAAGTAACGTCTAAACATTGATGTACATGACCAGAACTTACCCCTGTATAGTCAACGGAGCCATGATTATGATTGGCCACAAATCCTTGGATAAAATCGTCTTTGCTATTCTGTCTCACTAAATTCACCTCGAGTTGTAAATTTTTATTAATGTTAAATCTATATACACACTTACAGACCCTTTTTCATTAATTGGTAAAATTTTGGGTAGACGAAAAATTACATAAGCAAAAGAAAAATTCACATACTATTTTTGTAATTCCATTTATACACGAAAGAAGGATAAAAAGATGACTGTAGGAACGCAAGTAAAACAAGCATTAGCTGGCTTAAAAAGTGCTCAGGCGAGTTTTGAAACCTTTGCCTTAGCTACCGATAATCAAAATGCAAAGCAGCTTTATCAACAAGCGGCACAACAAACACAATCTGTACTTGACAGTCTTGAACCACGTCTTCAAGAGATCTTAGCTGAAGAGCCTCAGTACAATCAATAAGGTAGAATAGGTTGGCAAATGTGCCAACCCCTTTTTCATTTTTTTATTTTTGAAAGGAAGTTGTTCATGTGACCATAGCTTCAAACGTTAAACAATGTCTTTCAACCATTAAAGGAATCGAAGCGGAATTGTCCTCGTTAGCATTAAATTCGCTTGATAAGCAAGCGCAAGTTATTTTTCATGAATCTACGTTAACTATGGGACAGATAAGGAAGGATCTTCAATACCGAGTATTGGAGCTTGAACGACATGAGCCTCAGTACAGCGGCTCCTAAATATGGGGTGATTAATTATGCCAGATTGGGTTTTTATTATAGGACGTTCGCTATTTTTCTTAGCCCTTTTATTTATAACAACAAAAGTTCTAGGAAAGAAACAAATCTCAGAGCTTTCATTCTTTGAATATGTTGCTGGGATTACAATCGGTAGTATTGCTGGCGAAGTTGTAACTGGTCTGGAAAGTAACATGTTTCATGGTGTATTAGCTCTTATTGTTTTTGGTTTTGTTACCTTTTTAGTAAATTATTTAGCGATAAAAAGTAAAAAGTTTAGTGATTTTGCAGAAGGAAAAGGAACAGTTGTTATTAAGGATGGAAAGATTTTAGAGGAAAATTTAAAAAAAGAGAAATACACTATTGATGAATTATCCGCACTTCTTCGACAAAAGGATATTTTTAAAATTGCTGATGTGGAATTTGCCGTTTTAGAACCAAGAGGAAATTTAAGCACATTATTGAAAAGAGAAAACCGTCCATTGACTCCGAAAGATTTACAAATGAAAATGCCAAATGAGAAAGAACCCCAAACTGTCATTATGGATGGCAATATTGTTGATGAACCATTAAGATGTGCGGGTAAAGGTAGAGGTTGGTTATATACCGAGTTAGAGAAACTTGGAGTAACCCTAGATAATGTTTTCATTGGGCAAGTGGACTCTTATGGAGAACTTACTGTTGATCTCTATGACGATAAAATACAGGTACCTAATCCTGCACAACGGCCTTTATTACTAGCGACTTTAAAAAAAACCCAGGCAGATTTAGAAATTTTCTCACTTGAAACCGATTGTGAAAATGCAAAGACGATGTACAAAAAAAATGCAGCGCTTTTACAAGAAACGATTGATAAACTGACTCCTTATCTAAACGGATAATATTAAAAACCCCTAAAAAATCCTTATCAAAAGTCATTGATAAGGATTTTTTAGGAAGAAAAACTTCTTGTTTCTATACACTTACATTTTGTCTATTTGGTATTTCTCTTTTATTTGATACATAGCTGTGAAGCAGCATTCCTCCCATTACCAAAACGATACCAAACCAGGACATCGTAGTAGGAATTGGGGAATTTAAAAGATACACCTCACCAAGTATAGCAAATAATACCTCCATAGATTGTGTGGCCTCGACAGCAGCAAGCCTTTGCATGTCTCCTCTCACTATATCTGTTGCCTGAAAAAATAAAACTGTTGCAATAACTCCCGAAGAAATTGCAACTAGACTTGACTGCATGGTTTGCTCCTTGCTTGGGAGCCCACTGTCTATTAAGCCATAAATGGATAACAGAATCCATAATGGCAGACTAGCTAATGTCATTCCTAAAACGCGTTGAAAAACATCAAGTCTGCCTTCACACATCTCCATCATTTTCCTATTTCCTAATGGATAGGCAAATGATGCAATTAGAACAGGGACAACTCCTAAGCTTACTTCGAGAACTGATAAACGATTTGCTTGATCAACCTGTATAAGAATGATGCCAAGTAAAATTATCATTGACATTAACAACCCTTTATAAGGAATTTTTCCTCTTATTTTTAGAGGACCATTTTTAGTCAAGGTTGTTTCATAAAAAAGCGGTGCTAGTAATGAACCGGATATGATGGTAACTTGCCAAGTGGCCGCAATTAACCACCCTGGAGCATATGCGGCTGAAAAGCATATGGGTCCATAAAACAATCCAAACCCTACTGTACTCCAAATAATCCATGCACCAGGGCGTCGTTTCATCTCTACAAGCAATGGTCCAAGGTTCTTCCTACCTAAAACAATCATGAAAAGAAAAGGTACCATAAAAAAATACCTAAGGGATGCACTCCATATCCAGCTTCCCCCTGCTAAGTCCATTGATCTGTTTAAAATAAAGGTGAATGCGAAAAAGAAAGCCGCAAAAACTCCTAAAATGATAGGCCGCACTACTCCTACCTCCCTTTTTCACTAAAAATTCAAATAAAATTATATATTGTATTTTCCGACAAAAAACGGAAACCAGCAAGTGATTTCCGTCTTTTTAAATAAAATTAAGCCCTATTCTTTTTAATTTCGGCAAGCAGATCAGATTTATTAATCAAGGCAACGATGAATGATGTAAGAAAAAGGATTGTAGCTACAAAAAAAGTCACTCTTACTCCAAACTTTTCTGTCAACCATCCCATTACTAATGACGAAAGACCAAACGTGCCAAACAACAAGGTCCCCCTAGCAGAATAGACTTTTGCTAAGAGCTTCTCCTGAGCGCTTTTTTGAATAATAGTTGTTTCAGCAATATCACGAGCCATCTGAGGAAAACCAAACAAAAAGGAAACGAATAAAGCAAACCATGGAATTGATGTAGTTCCGAACAAAAAGGTTATCCCGGTTAAAGTAAAGGTCGACCACAATATAATTTTGCTTAAAAATCGTTCCAACAAGTAGGAGTAGCGGTAAATGAGAAGTCCTCCAACTAACATCCCTGTAAAAAACGAACCATTAATATACCCCCACCAGTTCTCTCCTTTGTTTAATGCCTCTGACACGTATACAAACAAGATGGCAGCAATCCATACCCCATTTGCAAATGTTTCAAGAATGTTCATTAAACTAATGATCCGAAGCTGTTTGGAATTCCATATTATTGACCAACCTTCTTTTAACACATCTATTTGAGATTTCTTTTCATGAACTAATTGGTTACTATAAACTCCAATCATTCGCATAAACATAGTTGAAAGTAGGAAGAAGAAAAAAGTTTGCCAAAGAATAGTTACCGGTCCAAATGATACTAATAAGATACTCCCAATTGGCCAAGTAATAAGCTGGATTACCTGATCAGATATTGAAAGCAAGCTATTTGTTTTAACTAACTTACTCTCCTCCACTAAACTGGGAATCAATGCATTTCTTGCAGGAGACGCCCAACCATCTAAAAAAGATATAAGGGAAATCAAAAGATAGATTAAAAACAGCAATTGTTCCTCAAGAATAGAGACATTAATGCACAATAAAAATAATAGAATCGTTTTCCCAGTTTGAGAATAAGTTAATATCGATTTAAGCTTGAATTTATTTATTAACAAAGGTGCCAATAATCCGCTTATCAAAGCAGAAATTGTAGTGAAAAACGGGACCAGAGACATATAGGTAACAGAACCGGTTTTATCATAAATTAACTTTATCAAACTAACTATATACAAAATATCCCCTAGGTTAGCCAATATTTGCCCACACCAAAGAAATCGGAAAGAAACCTCTTTTCCAACAAATTTAGACATAATCGCATCCTCACTTTTTATTAAATTTTTTTATAAAAAAGTTGAGGTGCTTACATTGGATTACCTCCATTTACAATGTATCATTTAATTATATCAAATTTTCAGTCATATTTATTACATTATTTAACATACAATAGCCATTAAAGTGTTAAAGTATTTTGTCGTTACTAATTTCAGCAAATACACTGAAACTTTATGCAGCTTTGTTCGTACATATGTATGTCAAGATTTTAGAAAAGTGAGGTTGGTAGAATGTTTGGAAAAGTAGCATCTGATATTTTAGGATTAAGTGATGTAGGTTCTGTCATTAAACCAGAAAATTATGACAAAGTTGATGCAGATGATTATGTAATGCATGAAGACAATGAAAAGATATATTTTTTAATTAAATCGAAATCAGATGAATATTGTTTTACAAATAATGCTTTAATCCATTTAGATGGTACAAGTGCTACAAGCAAGAAACGAATGTTACATCGGTATAGTTATGCAACCCATCGAATTTCAGACGTTAAACTTGAAACTGCGGGAACCGTAGACCTTGATGTGGAGATTAAATTCAAAATTGGCTCACAACCATTTTCCATTGACGTTCATAAAAAGCATATTGAGGAAGTAAAAGATTTGTATAAAGCTTTAATTAAAATTTCCGAAATCTCTCATGAAAATGAGGTTAGCCTTCAATTTGCCCAACAAAGTCTAGATGTTGCCTCTACAACTCTTGGACGGATAACAAGTCCTGACAGTAATCTAGTTGTCCAGTTTAAGATGTTAAATCAAGCAGCATTTCAATGGCTAGAAGACAGTAAGAAACAGTATTGTGTTAAGGATTATGGATTTGTTTTTGAAAAATACATTAACAATTGAAAAAATGGGCCTGCATATTTTATTATTGCAGGCCCATTTTTTTATGAAGGACTAGGACGATGGAAGAGTCCCATGACTTCAATTGTTTCAGTTATATTTACAAATGCAGCAGGGTCTACTTCAACAATGAGATTCTTTACCTCATTTAATTCATACCGTGAAATGACCGTTATTAATACATTTCGTTTGTTGTTGGAGTATCCCCCAACTCCGTCCATAATTGTCAATCCTCTATATAGGTTTGTTAGAAGGTGCGCTCTCATCTCGTCACCTTTATCGGTAATTATCATTATTGTTAATTTAGCATGGTCTGTATAAATAGCATCCACTACTTTACCTGTTACAAAGATAGACACTAAAGTATTCAAAGCAGCATCCCAATTAAATAAAAATCCGCTAATCACTATAACAACTGCGTTCATGCCGGATAGCAAGGTACCTATTGGAAAATCCTTTTTTCTTGATACAATCATCCCAATTATATCAAAGCCTCCAGTTGACCCTGAGCTTCGAAAGACAATTCCAACACCAAGACCAGTTAAAGCACCACCAAAAATAGAGCTTAAAATGGTGTCGTTCGCTATAGCGAATACAGGTACTAAATAAAGTCCAACTGATATTATGAGTACTGAAAAAATTGAGTTCATAATAAATTTCTTACCCAACATTTTATACCCTATTAACAATAACGGAAAGTTCAATAGAAAATTTGCCACCCCTGTATTAAGTGGTGAAATCATACCTATGATCATGGAAATTCCACTCAGTCCACTACTTAATACTTCGTGAGGTATCAAAAAAAGGTTAAATGCCAATACAATTATTAGTGATCCAGTAATAATTCCAAAAATCCGCATCTTAAATACCTCCGAAAACGCCATCATTTATATTTAAAAATAATACCGATTATCATTTTTAATGTAAATATAATAGTTTTTTTCCAAAAGAATTAATTATCTGATAATTTATAGATGTATTTTACCTCAAAAATGTTATTCAAGAAAAATATATTGACAAATATCCAATATAAATTATACTTTATAAATATATTAAATTCATATGCTAAATCCTCATCAAACCGATGAGGTAGAGGTCGCGGTTTTTATTAGTAAAGCGGATGAGATGCAGAGACATCATTGACTCCGTTTGAAAGGAAAAGCTGCCGAAGTATGCTTTTATCTCTGACAAAGCATGCTGGGGCTGTCTCCAAACAGGAACAGAACTGTCACGCTTGGCCCTACCAGCCATTCGTGTTGAGCTATCTTTCGGAAGGTATGATGCGGGGTATTGATAATGCCATCGATTCTACTTCGATGGCATTTTTTATTCCAAAACTCCTTCTCGAAAAATGAATACAAAAAGGAGTAATGACAATGCAAACAGCACGAGTATTAAAACAAAATAATAATAACGGTAATCTCTCGCCTAAAAAAGAACCATCTGAACTAAGACGAAGCCTAAAATCCCGTCACCTTACCATGATTTCACTTGGAGGTACAATTGGTACAGGATTATTCCTTGCAAGTGGCGGAGCAATCCATTCTGCAGGACCTGGCGGAGCTATTCTCTCTTATGTTGTTATTGGTTTAATGGTCTACTTTTTAATGCAAGGGTTAGCAGAAATGGGTGCCTATATGCCTGTAGCGGGAAGCTTTAGTACCTATGCAACAAAATTCGTCGACCCTTCCCTAGGTTTTGCATTAGGGTGGAATTACTGGTATAACTGGGCCATTACAATAGCAGCAGAATTAGCAGCTGTTACAATGATTATGAAATTTTGGTTCCCACATACTCCATCCTTCATATGGAGTGGAATTTTCTTAGTTATTATGTTCCTATTAAACTACCTTTCTGTAAAAGGATTCGGAGAAGCAGAATATTGGTTTTCATTAGTTAAGGTAGTGACAGTTATAATCTTTATCATAACTGGTACATTAATGATTTTCGGCATTATGGGTAATGAAGCAATTGGCTTCAAAAATTTCACAGTTGGAGATGCTCCCTTCCACGGCGGTTTCATGGCAATGCTAGGAATCTTTATGGCAGCCGGCTTCTCCTTTCAAGGAACTGAACTACTTGGAGTTGCTGCCGGAGAAACAGATAATCCAACTAAATCTATTCCACGTGCAGTAAAACAAGTATTTTGGAGGATTCTTTTATTTTATGTATTAGCCATTTTAGTAATCGGTCTTCTCATTCCTTATACAAATGAGAACTTAGCAAACGGCGATGTTACAGTTAGCCCATTTACACTTGTTTTTCAGAAAGCAGGAATTGCATTTGCTGCTTCTATCATGAATGCTGTCATTTTAACAGCTGTATTGTCTGCAGGTAATTCAGGTATGTACGCTTCTACCCGTATGCTTTGGGACTTAGCACGCGAAGGAAAGGCACCTAAGTTCTTAGCTAAACTTAATAAAAATGGTGTTCCAGTCAACGCTTTATTTGCCACAACTTTAATTGGTACTTTGGCGTTTCTTGCTTCTTTCTTTGGAGATGGTACGGTTTATGTCTGGTTGCTAAATGCATCTGGTATGTCTGGTTTCATTGCGTGGCTTGGAATTGCGGTTTGTCACTATCGATTCAGGAAGGCTTTCATTGCACAAGGTAAGGATCTAAGTTTATTACCATATAAATCAAAGTTCTTCCCATTCGGCCCTATTTTCGCCTTTGCTGTCTGTGGTTTCGTTGTTTTAGGACAAAACTACTCAGCTTTTCTCGGCAGCCAAGTTGATTGGAATGGTGTTTTGGTATCTTATATCGGTTTGCCTCTTTTTTTAATCTTATGGTTAGGATATAAATTCTCAAAGAAAACCAAAGTGATTCCATTAGAAAAGTGTGACCTAACAAATTAAAACTCAAAAAAAACAGACTCGCTTTTAGAGTCTGTTTTTTACTTTTAAATTAAGCTTCTTCAGCAGTCCATACATACAAATCTTCAATCTTGCAATTTAATTCTTTTGAAATAGTCATTGCAGAATTCAAGCTCATTACTTTCTTGGACATATAGTCATCGAGTTGACTTCTAGGAATCTTAGTATTCCTTTCCAAACCATCCAAATCCATACCATTTTTAGATAATAATGCCTTGAGGTTACTTTTTTTTGCTCTATAATTTGTCAAAATGACACCTCACTTTTAACCATCATACCATAGCTGCATCTAAATTGAAAGGAAAAGGCATTCTTGGTATTTTCCACCTAAAGATAATAGTCTTTATTAAGGACAAATATAATAAATTTATTTGTGTTATACTTAAGGAGTAAGATAAAAGGGGTGTAAAAATGAAAAATTCAAATAATCGCTATTCAACCGGTCAAACGGTCAACATTAAAGAAACTGGTGAAATGGTAACCATTTTAAAATGGCAATATGTAAAAAATATGAAGAGATATTCTTATACTGTGAAAGAGCACCCTGGTACATTCTTTTTTGAAGAAGAATTACAAGATTTTTAAATTTATTCAAATGCAAAAAAAGACCAATTCATTAAGAACGAATTGGTCTTTTTTTGTGTTAAAACTCTGCATTCCCTGGTGTTCTAGGGAATGGGATTACATCTCTAATATTTGTCATACCTGTTAGGTACATAATTAAACGTTCAAATCCCAGTCCATATCCTGAGTGTTTTGTACCACCGTATTTTCTTAGCTCTAAGTACCACCAGTAATCTTCTTCATTCATTCCAAGCTCATTAATTTTTCCAGCTAAGATATCTTCTCGTTCTTCACGCTGGCTGCCTCCAATTAACTCACCAATTCCTGGTACTAATAAATCTGTTGCAGCAACTGTTTTATTGTCTTCATTCAATCTCATATAGAAAGCTTTAATCTCTTTTGGATAATCAGTTACAAAAACAGGTTTTTGGAATACTTTTTCACATAAATAACGTTCATGCTCTGTTTGTAAATCCGCTCCCCATTCAACTGGATATGCGAAATCTTCACCAGATTCTTTCAACAGATTGATTGCTTCCGTATAAGTCACTCTTCCAAAATCTGCTGTAAAGGCATTGTTCAAGCGATCTAATAAACCTTTTTCAACGAAGCTGTTAAAGAAGTTCATTTCTTCTGGGGCTTGTTCTAAAACATAGCCAATTACATACTTAACCATTTCTTCAGCAAGATCCATAATATCCGGAAGCTCGGCAAAAGCAACTTCTGGTTCTATCATCCAAAACTCAGCAGCATGTCGAGCTGTGTTGGAATTTTCTGCTCTAAATGTTGGTCCGAATGTATATACATTACGAAATGCTAACGCAAATGCTTCTGCAGAAAGCTGCCCACTAACAGTTAGGTTAGACTCTTTACCAAAGAAGTCCTGGGTTGAATCAGTTTTTCCTTCTTCATTTTTCGGAAGATTTTCCATATCAAGCGTGGTCACACGGAACATTTCTCCGGCACCCTCTGTATCGCTTCCTGTGATAATTGGTGAGTGAACATATACATATCCTTTATCCTGGAAGAATTTATGAATAGCATATGCTGCTAATGATCTCACACGAAAAACAGCAGCAAAAGTATTTGTGCGTGGTCTTAAGTGTGCGATTGTTCTTAGATACTCAAATGTGTGTCTTTTCTTTTGTAGAGGATAGTCTACATTTGAAGATCCTTCAATAATTATATCTGTTGCTTTAATTTCAAAGGGCTGCTTTGCTTGAGGAGTATAAATAAAATCTCCTTCAACTCTTATGGATGAGCTAATAGGAAGCTTTGTAATATCTTTAAAATTACTTAGCTGCTCATCAAAAACAATTTGAACTCCCTTAAAAAAACTACCATCATTTAATTCAATGAACCCAAAGGTTTTGGAATCGCGAACGGTACGAACCCATCCTGATAATTGTACCTTTTGATCCACGTAACTTTCAGTATTTCTGTACAAATCCTTGATTAAGGCCTGTTTCATAGAGGTTCCTCCTAAATCATATGTATAGAGTCGCCAATCAGTTTTGGATTTTGTATTATTCCTCAAGCCTGAGTGACGAAATAAAAAACCTCCCATCCCTATTGGGACGAAAGGTAAAATTCACAGTACTATCCTCGTTTTTCTTTTATCCCTTCAATATTATATAAAATACCATTCAATGAAGCAATTATCAACAAAATTCCCCTATGATAACGAATAAATTTTAGTTTTTTGTTGATTAAGTAATCAAACTATCCTGGGATACTCCAATCTGTTCAAAAATCCAATCATGCCGGTCTAATAGTGCATCATCACACTCAGTAAACTGATGATCTGTTTGGTACCAGTTCATTTTTTTGGGGAAGCTTGAAGTGGTATAAAAAGCCATAGAAAGACTATGATCAACATACTCATCATCATTTGCAAATTGAAAATAGATAGAAGCTGGCGCTGCATTTTTTACATAATGAATAGCATCTAATTTACGTAAGTTTGAAATGAAGAGCTCAAATCGTTCTGGAGTTATAAAACTTCGAATTGATAATGCTAGTGGATGTTCACTCTCCATATGCCATTCTGAAACTTTCGAAGCCCCGGCAATGAAAATAAATGTCTTGATTCGAGTTTCGATCCCTGCTAGAACTCCTCCCCATGTAGCTGAAACTCCATGACCGACATAAGCAATTCGATTGGCATCTACAAACCCTTGTTTACTAAGAAGAGTTATTCCCCTTCTAATATCCATTATCATCTTTATATAATTTTGAATATCCACCAACGGCTCTATTGTTTCAATAAATCTTTTATTTTCCTGTTCAACATCTTGATGATTTACATTCAAAAACTGTGTTTCAATAACGAGTGAAACAAAACCTTTTTTTGTTAACATTTCAGCTTCTTTAAAAAATCTTTTTCTATTGGCCTGACCAGGATGGATAAAAATCACTGCTGGAAGTTCATGATTATGATTTGGAACATAAAGATAAGCTGATACGATCCCTTTGTAAGGGCTTTCATAAAAAACCTCATTTATAGAATATCCTTCTTTTACTATAGTTTTCCTGACTTCAAACCCTGTTAGATTTTCTTCTCTAAAATGAAACATCAGCACCGCCCCCCAAGAAGAATCTTTAAAACTAACTTATTTGAATTTTCTGTTAAATAGAATCGCAATTTATTAATTTTATCATTATTACACACGAAATAAAAACCTTGACCAGTCTGTCAAGGTTCTAAAATTTTTAACATAGGGTTCCATCATTCAAATTATGAGATTCATATCTCCAAACTCATGCCATAAATACCCTTTATCAAGTGCCTCTATATATGCATTGGATAATAGATCTTTTTCAATAAAGGCAGAAAGCATATCTAAATGACTCGCTTCTGGTTCATGCATTCCCGTAACAATCCCATTAGCAATCTGTATTTTGGAGGTTGGCTTAATATATAGATTTGTCCATCCTGAAAGAACACCATTCCTTGCGACCGTTTCCATAGCACGAACCACCGTAGTTCCTACAGCAATTACCCTTCTCCCGTCTACCTTTGCGCGTAAAATCGTTTCCCACCCCTCTGCAGAAATGCTATATTGCTCATAGTTTTCTGTCGGGGAGTGATCCCATTTATCATCTAATAAATAGCTTAGTCCAGTATGAAGGTGAATAAATACAAGCTGGACTTCCTTTTTTTTCAACTTAAATAATAATTCCCAACTGAACGCTCTGCCTGCTGACGGCATTTCAACTGAACCCGGTTGAGTTGCAAATACAGTTTGATAGTACTCTAACCCCCAAGGACTATTTATATATTCATAGCGAACAGGTTCTCCAAGTTCGTATATTTCATCATATAAACTTGCACCCTGTTTTGAAAATAGAATCTTTATAAAGGGACCTTTTGTAGAGATCTCTGATACAATCCCCTGAAGGGTTGAAGAGAACTCCAATAAGTCTCCTTCCTTCAATCCTGGAAAATCTGCTAACGCCTCCCATGAATATTCATTTATCCTTCTAGCTAAACGGATTTCGATTTCTTTTTGTAATTTTTTGTCCGCTCGGTATACATCTGATTTTAATATGGCAGGAACAGTTTTGCTGCTATTTAAGACGAGCACATCTCCTTTGGATAAATAGTGAGCAAGTTGGAAAAACAAATCATGAGTGATATTGCCAGTTTGTCTATCCAGAACCATTAATTTCACATGGTCTCTTCTAATGCCTCTCCTTTCAGGCGGCATTTCTGCATTTAAGAAAGGAGGGATTTCAAATTTTACTTTTGATTGGAACATTCTTATTCCTCCCTTCCTGCATATTCCTGTGCTTTAAATCGCTGTCCAGTAACATGTTTGGAAGAATCAGAGGCGAGATACAAAAATACATCCATCACATCTTTCGGTTCTGCCAGTATATAATCGCAATCAGGCACAGCTAATCGATGCATTTCTGTATCCATTTCTCCTGGGTCAACCATATTCACTCTAATACTCGTTTCATTTAGCTCATCGGCCCATGTTTCCGTTAGACCTTCAAGCGCAAATTTTGAAATTCCATAGGCTCCCCATCCAGCAAAGCCCGTGAAACCTGCCTCAGAAGTTACATTAATAATCGAGCCTTTATCTCGTAAAATCATACCAGGAAGAATCCTCTTAGTGACTAAAAACGGGCTAACTGCATTTACCTTTAATACTCCCATATAATCTTCCTCTGGGTAATCCAACAATAGCGGCATCGGACTTGGGCCAAGAATGGAAGCATTGTTAATCAATACATCTACTTTTCCATATAGTTCTTCTGTCATTGCTACGAATCTTTCTACATCTCTAGAATTCGCAACATCTGCTTTTACTGCCAGCACTTGAGAAGCGCCTAGTTTTTCCGCCTTTCTTTTAACTTCTTGTAAAACCTCCTCACCTCTTGCACAAATCGCTAATTTTGCGCCTTTTTGTGCAAATGCGAACGTTAACTCACTTCCAAGTCCCTTTGATGCTCCTGTAATCATAACTACTAGTGTCTGGTCCATTTTGAAAACCCCTTAAGATTAATTTTGTTTATATTTATATCTTAAGGATTATTCGTTTTTTTCTCCTCGTAAAGAAGCTTGATTCTTCCTACAACTTTGGTATGAAATAACTCTCGATATATATATCGAAATTTTTAGAATTATAAAAAGTATTTTTGCAGGATTCTTTTAGTCTTAGGTCGAATGTATTAAATGAGTCGATTCTTGATTGGAGGTTTCTATGTGGACAAGATTACTTGTATCGCCTATCTACTATACAAGTCATCTAAGAATCAAGACATCAAAGAAAAAGCCATTCAATTATTGAATGGCGATGTATCTATTCGTGATTTAAAAAGAAATACCTTAATGCATGCACATATAGTCTTTGCAGAATCTTTTCTAAAGAAAAACAAAATTGATAAAAACGAAGTTCAGTTGTTTGCTGAGGAATTTATGGTTATTGAAGTCTAAGCTTCCTTTAGGAAGTTTTTTTTAGCCCAATTGCTTTTGATAACATAAAATACCACTTCCATTTTCTCTAATTACTGTATTATAATGTACAAATCCTAATGATTCCCAAAAGAGAATTGCTTTTTTATTCTCACGTAATACACCCAATCGAATTTGGTCTACACCTCGTTCTAGCATCTCATTTTCATATCGTTCATAAGCCTGCAACCCAAAGCCATAACCCTGATAATCACCATGAATCATTAACAGACCCAGCCAAGGTAAACGATCTTTTGGATTTTCCATTAGATAATCGATAACTCCAATATAAGTATCATCAAGCTTAATAAATGCACTTATTGTGTGAGGATTCAAAAATTCCTCTTCTAAGTCTGCCATTGTCCTTGCCTCTTTACCATTTTCAATCAAATTATATTCTGGATTCGAATTAACCATCTCTAGAGCAATATACAGTGTGTCTTTTGTTATTTCTTCAAAATAGATTGACATGATTACTCTCCCTATAATTCATTTTAATTGCAATTATTATATCAAATTCAATTTATGGCATATTGCTTTCGCAGCAAACATATACTGTTTTTTAAACCAATTTAAACACAAATTTACTAATAAAAGAAAGGTGATAATTGATGGTACAAATTGAAGTAACAATTATGTTCGAAGGGAAAAGCTATTTGACTAATGTCATTACAAACCCCGAAACCTCTAATGAAGAAATTCTCAGACTTGCATATGAACAAGTACAAAAACAATGGAAAAAATAGGAGACAGCCACGTGATGGCCGTCTCCTATTTTTCCATTCCCATAATCTGCTCTAAATGAATTTTTCTTAGTGTTACATAAGATGTAACAGAACCAATCAAAGCTAATAACATATCCCATTGCGTATCCCATACATCTCCTTGCGTCCCAAGAAATGCTTCAGCAGCCTCACCTGTTAATATCGCAACAAAAAATTCTACTAATTCATAAACAGCACTTATCGCTAAACACATAGATACAACTGTAACAGGCAGCCATTTTGAATTTCTTAAAGGAGATGTCCGTATTAAAAGTTCGCGAATAATTATAGCTGGAATAAACCCTTGAGCAAAGTGACCAAGTCGATCATAGTAATTTCTGTCCAATCCCCAAATTTCTTTTAGCCAATTGAACAACGGCATTTCAGCATACGTATAATGCCCTCCGATAAATAAAATAGACGAGTGAATAAGAACCAAAAAGTAGACAAGTGTTGTGAAGGTAAAGAGCCGATATGTGAAAAGCAATATGAAAACACCTATTAATGCTGGCATGACCTCTAGCCACCAGGTAAAACGATCGAATGGATGGATCGATGACCAGACAAGGACCATTGAAAAAAATAGCAAGAATATAATCAAAGATCGATGATCCCTTAACATTAAAGATCCCTCCTTTCTATTCATTTTCACATTTAGTAAATGTAAAAAGCTGTAGGCACCATAAAAGAATCCTACAGCTTCCTTTTTTATTCTAACTCATAAGTATCTGTTGACACTACATCTAAAAGAGGACTAACCTTTCCTGCTGCAAAAATATGAAGTACATGCATTGCTCGAGTACAAACTGTGTAAAACAATTTCCTTTCAGTTTCGCTAATGTACGAGGAACAGTCATAAACAATTACTGCATCAAATTCAATACCTTTTGCTAAATACGAAGGAATCACTAGGATCCCACGCTCATATGAAACTGTCCCTTTTTCAATTAAGTGAAGTGAGATATCTTGCTTCAGTGAGTCAAAAACATTTTTACTTTCTTTTGCTGTCCGACAAATGACTGCAATGGTTCTATGTCCTTCACCTTTCATTTCTTTAATTTTGTCAAGTACCAATTGATTGATGCTTCTAGAATTAACCTGTTCAATAACCGGTTTCTTTCCTATACGGTTAAATGGTATGATATTTTCGCCATTCTCAAGCAAACTGCTTGTAAAATGAACAATTTCTCTTGTTGAACGGTACGTTTTGGTTAAATTAAACTTCTCAATATCCTCGTCCTTCATATCTAGTTTAGTTAACACTGTCTCTGAACCAGTCGCCCCTGAGAAGATTGCCTGATTAAAGTCACCCAAAAGAGTCATTTTGCTATAAGGGAAAAGCCTTTGAATAAATGCAAACTGAAATGGAGAATAATCCTGCGCTTCATCAATAAAAATATGGCGAATCGCTGAATTTGACTTCCTTCCCTCTAGTAAATCTTGAAGATAAACATAAGGTGTTGTATCCTCATATGGAATTTCCATTTGTTTCATTCGATTAATTGTAAGACTACAAATTTGGCTCCAGTAATGGGACTCCATTTCAGCTGACACATCCGATTGTTCCAATAATTGCATGTAAATCCCGGGCATATCTATAAATTTAAAGCTTTTCACCTTATAAAATAAAGGCTTAAATTTTTCTTTCACGACCATTTCAGCTAATAATCTTTGTTCGCGTTCAAAGTCATCAAATGTGTTATCTGAAAAACGGTCCTTTTCCTGCAGACGATTAAAAGCCACCATATAATCTTCTTTATCAAGGTATTGTATTTCATCCTCAACCCAGCTTCTAGACCGTTCACGCTTCACTGCTCGTTTTAATTCTTTTACTAACCAATCCTTTACAAGCTGCACTCGGTTAGTGATGGAATAACTATCTGGTAAAGTATAAAAATATTGATGAATTTCTTTCTCGGAAATTATCACATCGCCTCTAAATGTTAAATCCTTAAATTTCAAACCCTTTTTTGATAGCTCTATTGCGTATTGATCAATAATTTTCTTGAATTTTAGACTTGCCTTATACCGAATACTCATGACTCTGGTATTATATTCCTTATCTTCAGTCCGGCTAAGTAAATATTCCATTTGCTCAAAAGGGTCCTCTATTTCAAATTCCTTACCTAACCTTTGGGTTAAATATTCTTGGAAGGTCGATTGTTGCATGTTTTCTTCGCCAAGTTCCGGTAAGACTGTTGCTACATAACTATTAAATAACGGGTTGGGTGAGAACAGCATAATGTTTTCAGCATTTAATGTTCCACGATATCGATAAAGCAGGTAGGCAACTCGTTGCAGAGCAGCCGACGTTTTCCCGCTTCCCGCCGCCCCTTGAACAATGAGGACTTTACTTCGCTCGTTCCGAATAATTTCATTCTGCTCTCGTTGAATCGTTGCAACGATACTTTTCATTTGAGTACTTGCATTGGTCCCAAGGACTTCCTGCAAAATTTCATCACCAATGGTCACACCAGTATCAAACATTCCCTTAATTTCGGATGCTCTTATGATGAATTGCCGTTTTAAAAACATCTCACCATTAATCGTTCCTTCGGGTGTTTTATAATGAACTGGACCAGGTGAATAATCATAATAAATACTTGAGATCGGTGCGCGCCAGTCATAAATTAAAAAATTTTCATCCTTTTGATCCATTAATGAAGTAATCCCCAAATATATTTGATCGGTTAATTTTTCCCCTTCCTCTAAGACATCAATTCGCCCAAAGTAAGGAGAATATTTTAGTTTTTTTAGTGTGTTGAGGTGTTGATTCATTTGTCTGTGGGTCCGTTCTCGTTCCGACAACAATTCAGCCTGTTGTTTAATACTAGCAGCTGTCTCAATCACATCATCTGGTTCATCTAAATTTACAGTTACATCTTCCCAAAAATCTTTTCGTATTTCTAAAACATCAGATCTAACTGTACTGGTATTGGATAGCAGCCTTGCTATCTTGTGATCGATTTCCTCTACAACTGAGCAAACTCTCTCTTGTTCTAATTCCCAGTCTTTGTTTTGTAAATCGCTCATTTAACCACACCCCAGAAAAAATTTTGTTCTTCTTACTTGACAACGCACAACCTATGTGTTAATGTTATAATAGGTTATTTTTAATTTAAATAAAAATTTATTTATATTGCATTTCTCATCATAACATTAACCTATATAATTTACAACAAATTTTTAATCAAAAAGTAAACGCCTCTTAAGGCGTTTTTTATTTTACATTGCACTTTTATGTCTCTTCTTCTAAATCTTCGTATACCCAATTCCTGTATTGTCCATAAATAGAAACCATGATGATCCTTTTTAACAAAAAAACCCAAAATCTAAGATTATTTTTTAAAATGCCAATCTTCACAAAAAAGTGCTTTAAAACCAAAGTAAATAATACTACCCTTAGTTTTGCCACAAAAGTATTCTGCTTTTTTAAAGAAAAAGCAGTGAACAAGGACATAGAAATCGAATATAAAGGCGAGATAATAAAATGCTCCTTCCATGAATGGTATCTTCCCATACCAAATCGTAGCTTACGAAATAGAGCTAGTAATAAAAATAAATTTGTCTCTGTAACCATGATCATTAAAAAGAAAGAAATAAATCGTATAGTTTCATTCTTTTTGTCGAGTAAGTAATACCAAACATCACTCCATTTAAAGTACAACGGAATCAAAATAAGTGTATAAATTGTTTTCCAACCTTTATGTTTGTATACACCTAATCGTAGAAATATTAACTCAATAATTGCGAAATACATACCTGCAAGGGACTTCTTGAACCAGCCTGAGTTTGATACAGAAAGAAAAACAGATGTAAACGGGACAAAAATAGCTTGAGATAAAACCGCTCCAAAAACACTATCGAAAAAATTATTCCTGATAATATTGGGTTTATATTTATATGCTTTAAATAAATTAAACACAAAATATTCAAACAAGTAGGCAAAACCAATATTAGACATCAGTAAAATGAATATATTTTTCCTGTTTTTATTTTTATAAAAGGTGATTCCGAGTAGACAAGAATGAATCACACATAGTATCAGAAAGGGAAGATTTATTCCTTTTATTTTCCTAGTCAACTTCATTCCCCCATTAATAGGCTTATAAATAGTATTTGATAAATTTAGAAAATCATTATAAAAAAAACGATTGACAATCAATTCAATTCCATTTTATAATTTATCTTGAATTAAGTTATTTCAATTTCAAGATATATAATTTCAAAACAAAAAGGGAGAGATTTATAATGACAAAAACTAAATGGTCACTTGATACTGCACACAGCAGCGTTGATTTTTCAGTACGACACATGATGATTGCAAATGTGAAAGGAAGCTTTAATAGCTTTAATGCAACAATTGAAGCAGATCCAACAGATTTAACGACTGCAACAATTGAATTCTCTATCGAAACTGGAAGTGTAGACACACGTAATCAAGATCGTGATGGACATTTAGTATCAGCAGATTTCTTTGATGTAGAGAATCACCCAACAATGTATTTCCGTGCAACAAAGATTGAAAAAATTGACGAAGGTGAATACAATGTTACTGGTGATTTAACTCTTAGAGGAGTAACAAAACCAGAGACTTTTGTTGTTACATTTGAAGGCCAAGGAAAAGATCCATGGGGCAATGAGAAAGTAGGGTTCAGCGCAACAGGTTCCATTAATCGTTCTGACTACGGATTAGTATGGAATGCAGCGCTTGAAACTGGCGGCGTTTTGGTCGGAGATAAGGTGAAAATCAACCTACAAATTCAAGCTGCAAAAGCTGAATAATGAAAAATTAGAGGCTAATCCTTTGGAATAGCCTCTTTTCTAATTTCATATATTATTCAATTAATTGAAGTTGGTTTTTAAGTACTATCGCTAATTCCAACATACCAAATTTCTGCGCCATGGCTTCTGCCTCTGAATTGTAGTTTGTATTTGTGTTAATATCATATGTATAGAGTTCACCGGCTTCATTACGGATAAATTCAATTCCGGCAACCTGGATATGATTGGCAGCAAGCACCTGTTCATATTTTTGAATAATCGGGTCTGAAAAACTATCAATGATTTTAAATTTTGGTTTTTCCTCTTTTTCTTCCCCTACCGGACAGAATAAATCTCCTATTTGGCATGCATCTGCAGGGCATAATTGGAATCCTTCAGAAGTATCAACCTTTACTGCATATACAAACTTTCCACCCACAAATTCACAACGAGTGATATAGCTTTCAGGTGCCTGTATGTACTCTTGAATTAAAGTAATTCCATCAATCGGCTCTTCAAACATCGGGCTTTCCAAATAACTCTTTAGACCATCATAAGTTTGAAATAACTGTACCCCAAGACCCTTCCCTGCACGGTTATGTTTAGTAATAAACGGTGTATCAATAAATTCTGCTGCTGCCTCGAGAATTTGTTCCTTTCCTACCGCAGCTATTGTTCTTGGTGTCCTAATACCAAATTTGTTTAGCTCTAAATATTGCAACACTTTGCTTACTTCCAGTTGCAGTGCTCGTGTTCCATTTAATACCTTACATCCATGGCCTTCAAGCCACGCAAGGACTTGAGCAGTGAACTCAGGTGCAAAACGATGGCCCCTAGTATGGGATGATGCACTCATCCGGTTATAAAACACTCCTTCTGGAGGTTCTTTTGACAGATCAAGGCGCCCACTATCTAAATGCCATTCTTCATATGGTACCCCTACTTCATCAAGCCTCTTGGTTAAATGCTGTGTCCATTCACTGTTCTCATGGATAATATAAACTTTTTTCAAATGGAAAGTCTCCCCTCGTGCTGAACATTATCAATTCATTATATGAATAATTTTTCCTGTTCCCAATTATTATTTTAGAATTCTATTATCGATTTGTGAAGTAAAGAAATTATTAATTAAGTATTATTTGAAAAGATTTTTCAATTTAGTCTTGTCAAATCCATTGAAAATTTTACTGAATTCTCCAATTTTCGCAAAAAATGAGTCTAATTTACTAATAATATTTTAAATTTACAGAAAATTAAGGATAATATCCTATTGTTTTGTTTCAATTTTCAAAATATTATTTACTAGCAAGTAAATATTATTAAGGGGGATTTATATGAAGAAGCTATTAAAATCAGGGCTTTCCACTGCTGTCCTAGCTGGAACATTGTTTGCCGGCTTTCCTGGGAACTACGTTAGTTCTTCCAGTGATGTCCTTAAAAAGCCAACAACAGTTTCACATTCCTATGGTTCACTAGATTTAGCCGTTGTTAATGAAGATAAATTACTAGAGTCCCTTATTAAACAAGGTATAATTTCTAAAAATGCTTCAACCACTGAGCAACAAAAAGCTCTACATAGTTACCTAGAGTTAAAGGGAAAACAAGCTAAAGAATTAGAAAGTGATCCTTTAGCTGCAAAGGTTAAAGCCGCAGAAGCTAAACAGCAGAAGAAATTTAAAGACTTTAATAATGGTCTATTAAAGGGGCAAGGAAACAAATATGGTCTATTAAAGGGCAATCCGGATCCTGTTCAAGAAGGTGAATCTCCTGGCATACAGAAAAAAGGAAAGCTTTTAACTTTAATGGTTGAGTACTCTGACTTTGCACACAATAACATTAAACCCAATGAAACAGATAACTATTATAAAGATTATGACACGGAACATTTTGAGAAAATGATCTTTGGAAACAAAGGAGAATATAAAGGTCCCAATGGAGAAGATCAGGTTTCGCAAAAGCAATTTTATGAAGAACAATCGGGAGGAACTTATACCATCGAAGGTAATGCATATGGGTGGTTAAAGGTACCAGGTACAGCTGCCTATTATGGTGCTGATAAATCTTCAGGCGGGCATGACAATGTTACACCTGGTGGTGCAAAGCAATTAGTTAAAGATGCACTTGATGCTGCAAAAGCAGCAGGTGTCCCTTTACAAGACTATGATTTAGAAGACCCTCATGACTTAAACGGAAACGGTAACTTTTGGGAGCCAGATGGATTAGTAGACCACCTACAAATTATTCACTCTGGGATGGGTCAAGAAGCTGGCGGGGGAACACTTGGTAATGACGCAATTTGGTCTCACCGTTCTGCAGTATTTTACGATCCAGATGGTCTAGGAAAAGGTTTACCGGGTTTCTATGACTATACAGTAATGCCTGAAGACGGTGCAACTGGTGTATTTGCACACGAATATGGTCATGATTTGGGTCTTCCTGATGAATATGACACAATTTATTCGGGGACAGGTGAAGCAATTGGTTATTGGTCCATCATGGCAAGTGGTTCATGGGCAGGTAAAATCCCTGGTGCAGAACCCACTGGCTTCTCTCCTTTTGCAAAGTCGTATTTCCAATCGACACTTGGAGGTAAATGGACAGCACCAACAGTGGTAAACTGGGATGAGATTTCAACTAAAGGAACACAGTTTTTACTAGACCAAGCAAATTCACCACTTGGAAAAAATAATCAGGCAATCCAAGTTAATCTGCCTCAGAAGAAAACCAATGTTAATACGCCTACTGGTTCGTATGAATATTGGGGCGGTCAAGCAGATGAAATAGATACAAATATGGTTACAACAGTGGATTTAACAGGAAAATCTTCAGCTTCATTAACATTTGATACTTGGTACAAAACTGAAGAAAAATGGGATTTCGCATTCGTACAAGTTTCGACTGACAATGGGGCGACATGGAAATCCTTATCCAATGAACACACTAGGTCAGATTTTGATTCCCAAGCATATCCAACAGTTCAAACATCTGTTCCTGGTTTCACAGGAGATTCAAATGGTTGGAAAACTGAAAAATTTGACCTTTCTAGTTATGCTGGACAAAAAGTCCAACTTCGTTTCCGTTATATAACTGATTGGGGAACTTCAGAAGCAGGTTTTTATGTTGACAACATCAAGGTAACTGCTGATAATACTACACTATTAGATAATGGTGCAGAATCTGCAACATCTCCATTCACATTAAATGGTTTTGAAAAATCTGACGGAAATAAGTATTCTGATCATTACTATTTGTTAGAGTGGCGTAACCAAAAGGGTGTTGATGAAGGTTTAGCCCACATCAAACGTGGACAATCCTTAATGAGCTATGATGGTGGTTTAGTAGTTTGGTATGTTGACCCAACTTACACAAATAACTGGACAGGTATAAACCCAGGGGAAGGATTCCTTGGAGTTGTAGATGCACACATTAATGACCTTAAATGGAACACTGGTATCGAAGCAAGTACTCGCTTCCACATTGCCGATGCAGCCTTCGGTTTAAATCCGACTTCAGGGCTAAATATTGATTATCCAGGTGTTCAAACTTTAATTGAACCAAGTCAACAAGCTGTGTCTTTATTTAATGACAATAATACCTTCATGAATCAATTCATGCCAGATGCAGGCCGAAATATCGGTAATTACGGATTAAAAGTACGTGTGAATGCACAAGCAAAAGACAAATCCGTTGGATCTATTGTAATCTATAAATAATGAAAGCAGTCCCGCCTTCTTTTTATCGAAGGTGGGATTTTTTTATATTTTTTTCATAATTGGCTTTTCTTTTTATCCACTTTCGATTATCATCTAATTAGAAATATATCTAATTAGATGATAATCGAAAGTTCGAGGGGTAGCGAGATGTTTCAACTTTTAAAAATAGAAAAATCTTATCGAAAATTATTCTTTGCCGGGATTATAAATGGTGTGGGTGACCGCTTTAGTCAGGTAGCGTTACTAGCATTACTCTTGCATATTACCGGTTCTGGACTATCTGTAGGAATCACAATGGCATTAAGAATGCTCCCGTTCCTCTTATTTGGGCCACTTAGCAGTAAAGTCGCAGAAAAGTGGACTCGAAAAAAATTACTAGTTTTTACTGATTTTTCAAGAGCAATCATTGCAATATCTTTTTTATTTGTTCAATCGGCTGATGATTTATGGATTATTTATATTGGCTCCTTCCTTCTTGCGAGTGGAGAGGCATTATACGGGCCTACTAGAAAATCGAGTATACCTGCTATCGTCCAATCAAGTCATCTTAAAGAAATCAATTCTTGGGAACAGGTTTCTCTTGGGTTTGTTTTGATTATTGGAGCACTTAGTGGTGGAATTGTCTCCTATCTATTCGGAGCTAAAGCAGCTTTTTTCGTAAATATTATATCTTTCATACTAGCAGGTTCTATTATTCGTACCATTTCAAATCTTGAGTCTACTAAAGATAGGCGAGAAGAGGAGCAAGAGAAAAGACCTTCTGCGAAAATGCTTCCTCTTATCATGTCATCCTCTTTCTTATTTATGCTCATCTCCTTCGACGTCCTTGTTCCATTGGTAAATGGCATTGAAAATGTATTGTTGAGTGTCTATGCCGTCAATACCTTCCATTCTGGGGATCTTGGTGTTGGTATTTTATATAGTGTACTTGGAACAGGATTTCTTATTAGCCCCATTTTAACAAGATGGATTACAGGAAGGTTTCTATCTATCGCATTTATTTGTTTGTTAATGGAAGGAGTAGTCCTTTCTGGCATCAGCCAAACAAATACCTTTGTTATGGTTGTTATTTTGTTCGGGATATTAACAATTTTTAGCGGCGTAGGAAATACTCTATTAGATACTGCTGTTATGCAAACGATTCCTTCCAAATACCATGGAGTTTACTTTGGACTATCAGCAACTATTGCTAATACCTGCATCGGGATTTCAATGTTTATGACCGGGGTATTACTAGAGTATATCTCCCCACGTATAATGGGATTAATTGGAGGTTTATTCTATCTTTGTCTTGGAGGTATTTATTTCCTGTGGACTTTACGAATGAATCTTTCCTTTGAAAAAAATAAGCTTGCCATGGTCGTGAGAAATGAAAAAGGCTGATGTGAAATCGGCCTTTTTATGTTTATGGGCGAATCATAACCCGAGTTCCATTAGGTACTATTTCAGCGAGTTGAAGGACGTCCCGATTATACATTCTTACACATCCATGTGAAACTGCTTTCCCAATCGAACTTGGATCGTTAGTCCCGTGAATGCCATATCCCACCTTCGATAATGACAACCACAACACTCCAAATGGACCGCCTGGATTGTACTGACGGTTTACAATGACAAAATCACCTGTTGGAGTTTGTGTAAGCATCTTCCCCACAGCAATTGGAAAAATTCTAACAAGGCGGCCATTATTGTATAATGTAAGTCTTCGTTTCCCAACAGATATCTGAATAGAGTATGGAATGCTGCTCGGTTCTGGTAACCCAGGTATTTGAATGTGTTGCCCCACATGCAATTGTCCTACCCCTGGATTTGCAGCATAAAGTCGGCTGTGATTTACTCGATAATTTGCTGATATTATACTCAGCGTTTCCCCAGGCTTAACTATATGAATCATACGATCCCACCTTTCTCCTGATAGCATATGCCCATAGCTGTTGGTGGTTGCCTGACTTGTTTTAAAATGAAAAACGTCTACCAAATGATAGACGTTTTTCCGACTTACCGGCTTTTTACTAGCATATTAACTGCTTCTTCAACAATCTTAGAAGAATCTTCTTTTCCTGTTTCAATGGATTCACGAATACAATGTTCGAGATTGGAACTAACAATAACCGCAATTGTCCTGTCAACCGCCGATCTTACTGCTGATAGTTGGGTAATAACTTCTTTACATTCCTTACCTTCCTCTATCATTCTCAAGATCCCTTTTATTTGTCCCTCAGCCCGTTTCAAACGATTAATTGCCTTATCATCGTAGATCATTATTCTCACCTCTGTTGTATAGATTTTAAGCGATAATCCCACAGAAGTCTATCGAAATACTTATTAAATAAACAAATTCAATCCAGAATCTTCAGCATCACCTAGGTAGGAAGCCACCCCGCCAATATCAACGCCGTCAATTAATTCTTCTTGTTTAATTCCCATAATATCCATTGACATGGAGCAAGCTACAAGTTTAACCCCTGCATCCAGTGCATTTTTCATTAATGTTTCTAGGCTTTCAACATTCTTTCTTTCCATTGCATGGTGTATCATTTTTGCACCCATACCACCCATATTCATTTTAGAAAGAGGCAGTTCACTTACACCTTTTGGCATCATCATACCAAACATTTTTTCCACTAAATCCTTCTGCACAGGGGGTGCATCTTTTCGTCTTAGCACATTTAATCCCCAGAAGGTAAAGAACATGGTCACTTTTTTCCCCATAGCAGCAGCGCCGCAAGCAATAATAAAGGATGCAATTGTTTTATCAAGATCACCACTAAATACAACCATGGTCGTTCCGTCTTTTTTTGCTGGTATAGTCTCTCCCTGAATATTACTCTCCGCTTCCTTCGGTCCTTTTTGAATATAGGCTTTAAATTTTTTATCCTCATACTTACTATTTAACAATGTATTTCCTGTTTTACTGGACCAAGATTGAATATCTTTAGCAAACCCAGGGTCAGTAGCATGAACTTCCAATATCTCACCATCATTCATACCATCAATTGCTTGGTATACCTTCATGATTGGTCCAGGGCATTGTAAACCACAGGCATCAATTAATATAGTATCAACAGGTTCAACATTTGTCTTATTCACTTTTATCCCCTCGATCATACCCGAATCATTAATTTTGACCTCTTTATTTTTTTGCTTATTATCAAACACACTTGAATAAGTTTTAAATCCGCCGTCAAGATTCTTTACTTTAAATCCATTTTGTGAGAGGATACGTGCACCTAAATAACCGCGTAGACCAACCTGGCAAGTTAAATAGATGGTTTGATTCTTAGGCAGTTCTTCATATCGCTCCCTTAATTCTCCAAGAGGTATATTAATAGAGCCTTCAATATAGCCCATTTCACGTTCAATCGGTTCGCGAACGTCGATTAATAACCCACCGTTTTGTACAATTTCATCGATTTCATGCCATTGCACAGTTACGACTCTTCCTTCCGCAATATTGCTTGCTGCATAGCCAGCCATATTAACAGGGTCTTTAGCTGATGAAAATGGTGGTGCGTAAGCAAGTTCTAGGTCAGGCAAATCGAATATCGTTAAACCGCCTTTAATTGCTGTTGCAATCACATCGATTCTCTTGTCTGCCCCATCATAGGAAACAGCTTGTGCACCAAATATTTTTCCAGTTTCTTTTTCAAAAATTAGCTTCAGTGCGATTGGAAAGGCTCCTGGGTAATAGCCAGCATGTGAACCTGGGTGTACGTGTACAACCTCATAAGGAATTCCTAAGCGTTTTAACGTCTTTTCGTTATTTCCTGTTGAGGCAACTGTCATATCAAAGACCTTTGCTATCGATGTTCCCAGTGTACCTTTGTAACGTGCTGCAATTCCATTGATATGATCTGCTACAATTCTTCCCTGACGGTTAGCTGGCAATGCTAATGGAATTTGAGTTGGTTGACCATTGATATAATCCTTCACTTCAATGGCATCCCCAATTGCATATATACTTGGATCTTCTGTTTGAAGGTATTCATTCACCTGAATCCCACCGCGCCCGCCTACTTTTAGACCCGCGCCAGCCGCTAACTGGTTTTCTGGTTTAACACCTATAGCTAGGATAATCATGTCCGTATCCATTTTTTGACCACTAGTTAACTTTACGATTTTACCACTTTGTTCAAATGCTTCTACACCATCTTCAAGGATTAAGTTCACTCCTTTTTCACGAAGATGACCATGTAAAATAGTAGCCATTTCAAAATCAATTGGGGCCATAATTTGGTTAGACATTTCAATTAAGGTTACTTCAATCCCTAAATCCCATAGGTTCTCTGCCATTTCAATTCCGATGAATCCTCCGCCGACAACTGTAGCTTTCTTCGGTTTGTTTGTATCAACATAAGACTTAATTTTATCTGTATCTGGAATATTTCTTAAAGTAAACAGTGATTCCGCTGTCTCAATTCCAGCGATAGGTGGTTTAATAGGGCTTGCGCCTGGTGATAAAACAAGAATGTCGTATGATTCCTCGTATGTTTCACCCGTTCTTACATGTCTGATTTCTACTGTTTTTCTTTCTCGATTAATTTTTGTTACTTCACTTAAGTTACGAATATCCAGGTTGAATTTTTTAGACATACCCTCAACTGTTTGAACTAATAGCTTGTTTCTTTCTGAAATCGTTCCACCAATATAATATGGTAAGCCGCAGTTTGCGAAGGAAATGTATTCCCCTCTTTCAAACATTACGATTTCAGCTTGCTCATCTAATCTTCTCAATCTTGCTGCTGTTGTTGCTCCCCCTGCTACCCCACCAACAATAACGATTTTCTTAGCCATCTATCATTACCTTCTTTCGAATGAGTAGTTATTTAATCCTATATGTGAAGTATAGCACAAACTTTTATTACGTATAGGGGTATATGTAAAGGTTCAAAAAATGGTCATAAATAGACCATTTTTTTGAAAAATTATTCCATTCGAAACAAATTCCCCATATCCTCCCTCTTATGATGAATAAAGAAGTAATCGTTGCTGGATGAATCGTAGATATAGTCCTTTTTCCATTCATTTATGTTTAATGTAATTTCCTTTACTGCTTTTACAAAAATATTAATTTCATCATTTGTCATAATAGGATGTAGGGAGAAACGCACCCAACCGGGTTTATCTGATAAATCTCCAAGGTTTATTTTTTCAGTAATCTCTTTTGATGACTTCTGATCAATTTCAAACAGATAATGGCCATAGGTTCCTGCACAAGAGCATCCGCCCCGTACTTGTATTCCATATCGATCATTCAGTAGGCGAACCATTAAATTGTAGTGAATATTGTCCATGTAAAATGAAACAATCCCTAAACGGTTTGTTATATGACCATCTAAAACATGTAGTCCAGGAATTTCTGCTAATTGAGGAAGTAAAATATCAAGTTGTTCTTTTTCTCTTTTGAGTATATTAGGTATCCCCATTTGATTTTTCAAGTTAATACAAAGAGCCGTTCGAATTGCTTGTAATATTCCTGGCGTCCCTCCGTCTTCCCGCAATTCAATGTCTTTAAAATACTGGTGTTTCCCCCATGGATTTGTCCAGGTTACTGTCCCGCCACCAGGATGATCAGGAACCTGATTGAAATATAATCTTGAATCAAAAACTAACACACCACTCGTTCCAGGTCCCCCTAAAAATTTATGAGGAGAGAAAAAGACCGCATCAAGCTTCTCCAATGGATCCTTCGGATGCATATTAATCCTTACATAAGGTGCAGAAGCAGCGAAATCAACAAAACAAACACCTCCATGTTGATGCATGATTTTGGCTAATTGGTGATATGGGGTTTGTAACCCCGTAACATTGGAGCATGCCGTAAATGATCCGATTTTTATCGGTCTATCCTTATACTGATAAAGCAGCTGTTCGAGCTGCTGCACATCCACCCCACCATCTTTATCGGGATTTAATATAACCACGTCTCCAACTGTTTCAAGCCAGGATGTTTGATTTGAATGATGTTCCATATGGGTTAGAAAGATAATTGGTCGCTCATTTTCCGATAGGTTCAACCGATGCTTCCATTTCTCATGTACTCGAATACCTAACAAACGTTGCAACTTATTTATTACTGATGTCATTCCAGAGCCATCCAGGATAACTGCATCATGGTGATCCCCATTAACATGTTCCTTTATAATTTTCCTAGAATGCTTATAGATCCCTGTCATCATCAAACTAGTAATATTTGATTCAGTATGTGTATTAGCCATGTATGGTCCGAATACCTCAGAGATTTTTTGTTCAATAGGACGATAAAGTCTTCCACTAGCCGTCCAATCTGCATAAATGATTTTCTTTTTTCCAAAAGGAGCTTCAAACTCCTGATCCATCCCTATGACATGTGAGCGAAACAATTGAAAATACTGTTCGAGGTTATTCGGTATTCTGTAAGTTTTACTTCCAATAGATGCGGTGATCATTTATTTCACACCTCACAAAAGAATTCTGTTATTCAATATATGCATGACACTAAATCACTTGTTCATATAAAAAAAGCCGTCAAATTGGTTGGCGACTTTTTTTATTTTTTCTTTAATTAAAAAGTTTAAAGTTCAAATCATCGGAAAGAGCTTTCTTCATTTTGTGTACATCTTCTTTCGTGGCTTTTCCCTCTTCAGCTTTTTCCTGGATTTTCGTAAGTATTTCTTCTCGATTCTTTAAATTTTTTCCCGCAATACTTTTTATTTTCTTTCCAATTATAGGTGTTTTTACATCCTTAAATTCAGTTATTACCGAGAGGACATCTTCAATTTTATTCGCCAATCTTTTTTGGTCATTCGTTGTAAGTGTATTTTTGCCTTCAAGTTCAGTGGCCATATCCATTGCTTCATTAAATTGATCCTGTATCGCTTCTGACTTGGCCTCTAATTCAGTTGATTGTGAAGTGATTTTCGATGAACCAGTGTCAATTTCAACAGAACATCCTGTTACAAGAAATGAAAACATAACGACTGACAATACAAAAAATTTTTTCATTTTTATCCCATCCTTAATTATTATTAGTGCTTAGCACCTTTATCTATCACTTATTTTAGTCAGCAATCTTTTCTTTTTTATTAATCAATTCTTACTTAAATCTTACAAATCTAATTAAAGACAAAAAAACCCAATCAAGGTATGATTGGGTTGTTAATGGATTAATGATAAGATCCTTTATCTTAAAATGTAGTAATTTTAGCTGTTTCTTTCCTTGTTACTTCTTCAATTTTTTGAATGAACATTTGAAAAACTCTTCTTTTTTCCTCTAAATCTTTTATGTATTCCTTCAGCTGATTATAACTTTCTTCAAATGGTTTATGGTACATTTGGCGAATATTTTCTATTATTTCTTCATTTACCGTTGATTGTATTACTTGCTTCGTAATTCCATATTTATATGAATAAACCTTCAATTCCTGCGCAACTTCATCATATTCATTAGCTATTTCATTTAAGACTAATGAAATATCATCCTTCCACTCGTCGAGTGATTTCTGCAAATATGATTTTGCTATGGTCTCTTCCATATTAACACCTGCCTTCTAAGTCTACATAACGTTTACACTATTATAATAATATTTGGTTACATAGAGATGTCGGGCAGTTTACAAGATTTTATCAATCACTTCAAAATATAAACAATTAATAGATTTAGTAGTGGAAAATGCACTTGTTAAAAAAATGCACCATTTAAAAGGTGCATTTTTTAACTAAAGGATGGTTTTCTTAATGAACATTGAGAACCCTCTGAATGAAGTTCTGGGGCAAAATCGGCCAGTTTTTTTATGAAATAACAAGTTTCAGGAAAGTGATGTTCTATAAACCGTAAAGTAGTTTTATTTAATATTCGATCGCCTTTATATTTCTCTACGGACGACCTAACAAACAAATTCATTTCAATAACAGCTCTTCCTACCTCTAATGCGAGTTCTTTTTGTCGTGGGAAACCCTGTTCGGTAAATCGCAAATACCCTTTTATATGGTGATTTTGCAGGATAAACATTTGGAACTTTTGTGCGAATGCCTCCGATTGTCTTTCTATCGCTAATTCTATTGGGTCTAGTACATTCCTTAATAAAATGATATGCCCTAACTGATCCTCCAGCCATAAATCTAAGAGTTGGTCAAGCCTAAGAGGCTCTGGAATTTGACCATTTACTAAGTAAGATAATAAACGTAAATACTCTTGATTTTCATTCAATGTCCCATTTAAATACGTTGGAGACAAGTTTAGGTTAATTTGATTTTGGATTCTAAGGTTTTGTAAATGCCCTTCAAATCGGTAATATTCATATGCTACTGAATACGCTTGCTTTGCCAATGCTATTTGTTCTTCAGATGAAAATTCAATCCCAGGATGAAGTTGTCTAAGGTTATTAAGTACTATACCAAATGATTGAATAAATCTTTCAGCAATTGATATTTCCTTTTGTTCTTCAACTGACAAATGGTCACGAACAAAAATCGCATGATCCTGTAATATCTCCAACCAAAATAAATGCTCTTCCCATACACTAATTGCAGTCATCGCTTTCCCCCCTCTAAAAATCATATTCAAGAGGAGCTTCGACTATATCATGTTACTTTACTAAATTAATGAATTCGTCTAAAGTCGTTGAATACTTAACATATATTCTTGGTAATAAAAAAAGTTCATTTTTTATTCCAGATGGGGAAAAAACTTCTGGAGTGGTGGTAAGAGCAAATCTATAATATTTTTTTACCTCTGAAATGACTTTTTCATTGGTATTTCCATATGGATAAGAAAGAACAATAACCGGTTTTCCTGTAATTTTCTGGACTTGTTCCTTAGAACTCTTTAATTCATAACCTACATTTTCTGCCTTCGTTAAATCAGGGTGTGTAACTGTATGTGATTGAATTGAAAACAATCCTGAATCCGCCATCATTTTTAAATCTAAGTTTGAAAGACGGTTCGACCTGCCAATAAAATCAGAGATAACAAAAATAGTTCCCATCGGTTTAAAGTGCTGAGTTCTTAATTTTTGAAAAATTGTATAGGCATTTAAGTTATTTTTATACCCATCGTCAAAAGTAATAAAAATGGGCTTAGTTATATGGTTGACTTCTTGCCACCGTTCAAATGTTAAAAGAGTGTACCCATGATCTCGTAAAAAAACCATTTGTTTTTCAAAATTTTCAGGGGTTACATACAGTTCCTTTGATCCATGCCCATTGTATTCTGCAATAGAATGATAAACTAAGATTGGCACTTTTTTCTCTGCAAACGTCATTTCCTCATGTCCGAAAAAATAAAAAAATAGGATTAGAAATAGTAACTTTTTCATTGGATTCCTCACTTTTTCTTTTTTGATAGTATTCTCCTTGTGAAAAATCCTATAAAAAAAAGCTGCATGCTGCAGCTTTCAATTACTATACTCCTCTTTTGTTCCCCCACAAATAGGTATGCAATTGTGGTAGCACTCTTACATTGGTAAATTCTTGATCCTCCATCACCTTGTTAATTAGCCAATCATATTTGCTTAATAGACGGCTTATCAGTTCCTGATTATCCGATGTTGTGATGTCATCATTACCAACCTGTAGATAAAAAGGGATCTTCGGATATCGGAGGTACACACCTTTTGCATATTCATAATCATGCTCATCAAATATGACTACTTTTAAACTAACACGATTTGAGGAATCCTTTTCTTCCAACTTCTTTAAAATGGAATCTAGAATCGTGAAGTCTGTAACCATTGTTGAGCTTGGTGGCTTTGGAGAAATGGTTAATTCATCAATTTCTAAAAACCAATCCTGCCATTTACTCCCCTGAGTTTCAAGACAGATTTTAATATCGTTTTTCTTTAAAAGAGTGATTAAGTTAGCTAAATTCTTTAATAAAGCAGGATTACCACCAGATATGGTAACATGGGAAAATCCAGCTCCACCAAGATTTCTTAGCTCTTCCCATATTTCTTCTGCCATCATCATTTTCGTATCATCTTTACCGGTCCCATCCCATGTAAAAGAGGAATCACACCAGCTGCATGAATAATCACAGCCAGCCGTTCTCACAAACATCGTTTTCTGACCGATGACCATTCCTTCCCCTTGAATAGTTGGACCGAAGATTTCCATTACAGGTATTTTACTCAACTTCCATCCACTCCCTTCTAGCTTCAGCATAGCTAGTAGGTGTTTCAAATAAGCGAACAAATTCTACTCTTGCACCAACGTATTGCTGCTGTCTTTCTTCCTTAAGGAGAGCCTCTGCCATTTTTTTATAAATCCATACAACGATGTTCTCTGCCGTAGTATTCATCGGTGGAAGCGTTTCATTTAAATATTTATGGTCAAGATAAATTTCAATTTCATCTTTCCATATCTCTTTAATATCGCCAAAGTCCATCATTAAACCACGGTCATCGACAAAACCGCTTAATCCGAAGACTACTTTATAAGTATGACCGTGCAAATTCTTACATTTTCCCTCGTAGCAATGTAAATGATGTGCAGAATCAAAAGTGAATTCCTTACTTACTAATACCCGCTTATGATGATATTTCAGCTGTTCTTTTTTAATATCTTCATCAATCTTTTGGAGTTTATCAACAATTCGAAAGCCATACATGGGGTTAAAACTCCTTTCTTACTTTAAGGTATTCGTCCAAGCCTCTTTTTCTTAGCTTACAGGCAGGACATTCCCCGCAACCATCAGCAATTACGCCGTTATAGCAAGTTAGTGTCTTTTCTCTGACAAAATCTAACGCTCCAAGTTCATCAGCTAATTTCCAAGTTTCTGCTTTATCGATCCACATAAGTGGAGTATGAATGACAAATTGTGAATCCATTGATAAGTTAAGGGTGACATTTAAGGATTTAACAAAAATATCTCGACAATCCGGATAACCGCTAAAGTCCGTTTCACATACACCAGTCACAATGTGTTTAGCGCCAATTTGACTCGCTAAAATCCCCGCAAACGTTAAAAACACTAGATTTCTTCCAGGAACAAATGAAGATGGCAATCCACCCTCTTCTCCATCCTTTACATCTATATCATCCCGTGTCAACGCACTAGGAGCTAATTGGTTTAAAAGGGCCATATCTAAAATATGGTGTCTGACACCAAGTTCATTCGCAATATTTTTGGCGCACTCTATTTCTAGGCTATGACGCTGGTTATAGTCAAAAGTTACAACTTCAACTTCATTAAAGTTTTTCAAGGCCCAAAATAAACAAGTTGTACTATCCTGTCCACCACTAAAGACAACTAAAGCTTTGCTGTTTTTCATTTTCCTTCATTCTCCTTAAATAGGAAAAACAGCACTACTAAGAAAGCAGTGCTGTTTCTCTTAGTTTTTTTTGAGAGGGGTGCTAGAACCTCTTCCGCCAAAAGCGAATTTATTTTATTTTCCGCTACTTACTATACCATAAAATAAAAATTTTCATAGAGAAAAATTTTTCTAACTTTGATAAAATGAAATATCTTAGGGAAAAGTGGTAAACTAATCCTATATCATAAAAAGGAGCACCCTTCATGACCGATTATAAAGTCTTATTTTTAGATATCGATGGAACACTAGTGACACCTGAAGACACAATTCAAGAGTCAACTAAAGATGCCGTTTCGCAAATTCAGAAAAAAGGTATTGAGGTGTTTTTAGCAACAGGGAGACCACTCCATGAGATTGATGAGATAGCTAAGGATTTGAATATAGAATCTTTTATAGGCTATAACGGGGCATATGCTATTTATCAAGGGAAAGATATCTTTCAAGAGCCTATGAACAGTTTAACTGTGAAAACCTTTCTAAATATTGCAGCGGCTCACAATCATAAAGCTGTTTTGTATACCAATGATAGAAATTACTATACAGACTTAGATTCACAAATAATACATGAGTTCATAAAGAAATTCCATTTACATAAAAATTCAATCTATTCCCCTTCGATTAACAGTAGTGTGTTAGGAATGACATTAGCTAATCTCCATGAAAATGAGGTCTCACTATATAACAGTGAGGCTGGAATCCATTTATCTCAGGTCAATGTGGAAGGTATGAGGCATTGTTATGATGTGATTAGGGATAGAGTAAACAAAGGCTTCGGGGTACAAATGGTTTTAAAGCATCTGGGAGTACAAAAAGAAAGTGCGATTGCATTTGGGGATGGAATGAATGATAAAGAAATGCTGCAAAGTGTAGGCGAGAGTTTTGCTATGGCTAATGGACATCCCGAACTTTTTCAATTTGCTAAGCATAAAACAACAGATGTGACCAATTCCGGTATATATAATGGATTGAAAAAACTTCAATTAGTAGAATAAATAATAATTTATTTCAAGACAGAAAGAAGAGGTCGACATGGGTCAACCTCTTTTTTATATTTTTGTAAATATAATTCCTAGTAATGCTGAACATACACCTATGATTTGATATCTTTTTAATTTTTCTTTATATAAGAAATATCCGGCAAGCATAACTACTAAACAATTTAGACTTACGATAGGAAAAACAATACTTGCTGTTCCATTTTTTAATGCGAAGAAATAGCAGCTGTATCCCAAAATACTTATAAGACCCACGAGAGCTCCCACATTAATTTCTAGCCCTTTCCACTCTTCTTTCAATGCTATACTACTAATTGCTAAGTATATACTGCCTCCGCCATACATAGCTATTAAGATCTCTAGTGAATTTATATGCATATATGAGCTTGTTTTCATTAAAATTCCTAGTAAACCAAATGATAATATTGCTAGCCCTACTCGTCCGATCCACGGAAGATAACTTATAGATGTTTTTTTATCAGTTGAGTATTGAATAACCATGGCTGACCCAAGCATGATTAGGATTCCTATCCACTGTAGAATAGTAATATGCTCGTGAAAAATAAGCCCGGCACATAGGATAGGAAAAATTGCATTGATTCCTATCAAGGGAGATGTTAAACTTGCAGGTCCTTTTTCAAATGCTTTAGACATTTGAATATTTCCATTCGCATTTAATATTCCTATTAATGCCCCAAGTAAAATGGTGATTAAGTTCAAATGTAGTGATTCATATATGATTCCATAACCAAGAGTTAATATAAAGGCAACAAAATAGAAAAAGAATTGAATATGTACCTTCGACAATCCTCGTCCTGTACTCCATTTAAAAATAGTATTATTCATCCCAAAGCTAACCATAGTGATCAAAGCTGCTGCAATCCACATGTAGATCCTTCTCTCTTCATGATATCCACTCCCATCTTAAACCTCTTTTTTTCTCTGCTCAATCATTATTTTTAAAATTTTTACATTCATACACCCTTTTTGCAAAAATATGTTGTAATTCAGAGATTTCAGTCTTGTTTTGATAGCTTTTGTCATGTGGCAGGAAATTTGGATACCAAATGGTGAATAGTAAATAAAAGAAAAATAATTTCCTAGATACAAATAGAAAGGAAAGATTTGAATGAAAACCTATACTCTAAAAGAAGTGTCTAAAAAGATAAATGTTGCACCTGGAATATTACGACAATGGGAAAAAGATTTCGATGAATTATTAGAAATTCCACGGTCAAAACAGGGTGCAAGGATTTATACTGACCTAGAGATTGATTTCTTACTAGAAATAAAACAAATGGCAGCAAAAAAATTAAGTAAAGTTTCTATACGTGAACAATTACTAAAGGGTCCAGAACTTGATATTGAGGCACCAAATACTCAAGATTCAGTTAGTAAGGTACAGGTTGAGGAAGAAGCAGAACTTGAAAATGTGACCATTCCAAAAGAGATTCCGTTAGAGGTTATTTCAGATACCCTTCCCGTTGTAGCTGTAGATAACGAAGTATTTAATAATACAGATCTATTTTTTGAGGCAATGGAAACCTATAAGAAAAATTTTTTAAGTGAAGTGAAAGAAGAAATTAGAAATGTTGTAAGAAAGGAAGTAGTAGAGGAAGTAAAGAAAGAGATTTACAAAGGAACTTATCATACGGTTAAAGCACTATCTGACTCGATTTATAAATCTTCAGAATCGACAAAAGCTGATATTCAAGAATTGTCTGATTCACTTGAAAAAGCATCAGATAATACAGCTCAATCATTGCAGTATCTTTCCAAAAGCATTGCAAATGTTTCTATAGATACAACAGAGGAAATTTTCACTCTTTCCAAACAACTATCTGAAACTACTGAAGAATTAGCGCATTACGTTGACGTAACGAATACAGAAATTTCCACTCTCACTGAAGCAATTACAAAAGACCGGGAATTCTTTCTAGAGGAGCGTAACCAATACCGACATGATATTTCACAGAGAGAACTAGCATTCCAGCAAATGTTAACTAGCTTTAGAGATGTTGCTGCTGCTAAGGAAAAGAAATGGTGGAAATTCTGGGCTAATTAGGTTACTGCATTATAAATGTTAAAAGCTCCTTTTATCATAATCGTTATACTTAGCCTTCGTTACTCGTGGTTTAGGGTCATTTAACAATTAGGAGGTTTTGGCATGAATACAAGTGAAGTATCAAAATTATTAGGTGTATCTTCAAGTACCATTCAACGGTGGGTTAAACAGCTTGAACTGCCGATGGAAAAAAACGAACGCGGGCATTATTACTTTACTGATGCAGACATTGCCCAACTAAAAAAGATCCATGAACAGCTTCAAAATGGGACGCTTCTACATGAAATTACGTCAGATCGAGGAAAGAAGAATCTTCGAAAAGGAGCAATAAAGACTGGAAATAATGATGAGAGCCTTGAAAAAGTATGGAAAAAGGTTAACGATTTAGAGAGAACCATTCATACTAAGGCTGATTCAGTTACCTCCTACCAACTTCTACAACACCGTAGAGAAATAGAAGAATTGCAAAAGCAAGTAAACCTCTTAACAAACCAACTAGAAGAACTCCAAGAAAAATTTAAAGAGATGAAAACACACTCACAAATAGATAAGTCACTAATATTAGATACAGGAAAGGTAAAAAGGAAAAAGAAAAATATTGTTAGCTCATTTTTTGGAATTTTACCATGACCCTCTTTTCAATTAGTATTAAAAAGAGGCAACCTTAAAGGTTTGCCTCTCTTCTTACTTGGCGATTTATTTGATCCATGCTCCATCTTGGCCAAGTTTATATTTACCAATTGTTGTATTCGCCGCCATGCTTCCATTATTATACAAGAAATACCATTTTCCACCTGTATAAATCCATCCTGTTCTCATAGCACCAGAATTATCTAGGAAATACCACTTATTCCCCGTATTTATCCAACCAGTTTTCATGGCTCCGTGGACATCCATGAAATACCACTTATTTCCTGTGTATACCCAACCTTTTTTCATAACACCTGATTTATCAACAAAATACCATTTACTATTTGTATTAATCCAAGTATTAGCTTTCATGTCCCCAGTTTTGGTGAAGTAATACCATTCATTATCAATTAATTTCCAGTCAACAGCCTTTTGACTATTTTCTGGGTAAACGTAACTCCAGGTATTATTTTCGTTTTTAACCCATCCTGCTTTCTGATTTGTTGGAACCCAAACTCCTAAGTACCCTTTTACCAATGCACTTTTTGAGCCTTTAACAGGAATTGTCAATGTTCCCATTGTATTTGCAGTAATCTTTTCTGAGTGTAATCCTGTTGCATCAACAAACACTTGATTTGCATGTTCTGATCCCATATTTACCTTGATAGTAGTATCAGTATTTGGATTATTACCAATAACTGTGGCTACCCCTGTATTTGCATCCGTACCGTATCTAACACTTGCAATTAAATCCTGTCCGGCATTTTTAGGTGAAGTGTTAGTTGTATAGTTAGTAATTTTTTGGTCACCTAATGCAAAATCTTTACGAACCTTTAGAAGGTTCGTGATAATGTCATTGTAAATTGTCGGTTCAGCCATATAGCTAGCATCTGTCTTAAACATATCTCCATAGAATACTGTCGGAACTGTACCCTTGTTCGTTAGGATGAATGCATATTGACTTGGTACATTACTTGGTGCATATTTTTTATCGACTTTTTCAATATCAGCATTATAAATAGCAAGAGCTTTCTTTTCAGTTTCTTTATCATATAAAGCTTCAAAAGATTTAGCAGTTTCATTACCATATTTTTGGTATGGTTTAATTCCATATAAATCTAGCATTACAGTATTTACACGATTTTTTTCTTGGTCATGATTAGTTGTAAAAGACCAGTTTGGAATACTTTTGTCAGCCCCACTATCACCTCTATTTACAGATGAATTAGTTGCTAGAGTTGCTAGTGATTGTGCACCTTCAGTTTTTCCAATTGCGTTTTGTAAAGTATAGAATAATGCCCAGTCCATTGATAACTGGCCATTCCCATTAGCGTTCTCAAAAGAATCTTGTGAAGCCATGTATGATTCAATATAGCTAATATGGTTATCTAAATCATTTCCGAAACGTTGTTTTCTGATAGCCATTTCATCAAGTAATACTTGCTTATCATAATGACTAGCAGCATCGATACGGAATCCATCGAATTTATATGTGTCTAACATCCAGTTCATCCAATGTCTTTGTTCTTCTTGAACAGTTGGATTGGAGTTATCAATATCTAAACCTATTAAAAATTCAAATGCTTTACTAAGGTTATTATTAATAGAATGTAAATTACTACCATCTTCTTTTACAAATAAAAATTGATCTGTTCCATCAATACCTGAGTTATCATTTGCTAATGTCTTTTCTTCAGTTCCATATCCATATGCTGGTTGTGATGAAATATATGCACTTGTCTTTGCAGCAATATCACCATTATTACCATTAATAATTGAATCAAGTGTAGGATATCCATTTTCCGCCATATATTTCAAATAACCTGTATCCTTTGAATAGTTAATGATCATTGGCTTCCAAAAGTCATCAGAAGTTGCTGCATTCTTAGCAGCATACCAGCCGTCTACTGCTAAATAGCCGTCTACTGTATTGATTTTATTAACACTCGCAGCATCTTCTAACCAGCTTGGAATGTAATTTTTTGAGTTATTCGGTCCAAAGTAACGATAAGGTATGCCCTTTTCATCAGTCATAACACGACCCATACCTTGTCCTTGCAGGGAAGTACCATTAAAGTAGTTTTTATTCCATTCTTTAATATAACCATACTTTGCTTGTCCTTCTCCGCCACCTTTTGTGTAAGCTAAGTATAGATTATTAGAAATTTTAGACTCTTGGCCAGTAGTGTATGGGTTTTTAAATAGATTTCCACTGTCATCAGTACGTTTTACATATACTGCTTCGCGGCCAGATAAACCCATCATTTGATTCGGAACTAAATCTTCTTGGACTTTCAGGCCATTAGAATGAAGAGAATTAATCATACTTTTTAGTTCATCACTTGTACCATACTTGGTAGCACGTGTATTGTTTGGTCCTTGATTGAACTCACCTAAATCGTAACGATCATAAATAGCATAACCTTCCATATAACGTGCCATTCCAAAAGAACGGTAAGCAGGAGGTAACCATATATCCGTCACTCCTAAATCCTTTAAATAATCACTCTTTGAAGACAATACATTATACATATTGCTTTCATATGGTTGAAATAAGCTAAAGCTTTGAAAAATAACATGGTTATCCAAATTGGTATTAACACTATAGGCTTTTGCTTTTGTTGGTGAAAAGCTTGTACTGCTTGTTACTAGCAAAGATGCTAAAGCAATTCCAGCAATTTTTCTGAACCCTTTTTTATACATTTTCTCTAATCTCTCCCCTTTAATATGATAACTGACTAAAGCGTTAAACAAAATCCTTGCTAATTTTACATTAAATTACTGTAAATGAAAAGTAGATTGTTTTTTCAAAATAATATTTCATTTAAAATAAAAAATGACCCAAGTGTCAAAAGAAGCACTTAGATCATCGTTTCGAAAATAATACTTATTTGCAAGACATTTTTATATTCGTAGTTCTACAAGTGGCCGAGTATATTTCTTTATTAAATAACTTCCTAATATTAAACAGATAAGAAATGATACCGCTAAGAGAAAAAGAAAATTTCCTAAAAGAGGTGATAAATTCTCTTCTGGCAAAAACATTTGAATTGACTTAATAATGAATCCATGAAGCAAATAAACATACAATGTTCTTTCTCCAATTTTTGTTATTTTGAATTGAGTTGAAGGAATTAATGCTAAAAAACCAAAAATTACAATTAATGTAATCCCATATTGCAATCCTCTAACCAATCCATCTGTAAAGTCCTTTCCGCCCATGTTTGCATATGAAGTATCTCCCAAGAGCCATGGAACAGCATCTTTTGGGAAAGCAGTACCAAAGTATATAAGTATTCCTGCAATAATAATTAATCCTATCGGGAGTGAATACTTTGTACGAATTAGACGCTTTAGCTGATCTTCATTTAAAAGAAAGCCTAATAAAAAATAAGGGAAAAACACGAATGTTCTAGATATACTTAAAAAACTTCCCACTTGATCAATATAGCCGATACAAATTCCTAGGATAATTGATACAGCTAAACCGGCCCATTTTAATTTTGCAAAAAGATATAATAACAAGTTCCAACAAAACAAGCTTAGTAAAAACCAAAGTGTCCAATGGGGATGTAAAAAATCAAAACTAAGTTTTTCTTCTTGGCCATTAAAATAATAATAAATGGAATAAATTATTTGAAAAATAAAGTAAGGAATTAATATTTTCTTTATTGATTTGGCAAAATAGCCTTTCTTATTATATCCTTTTGCAAAATACCCTGAGATCATGATAAAAGCTGGCATATGGAAAAGAAATATTACGCTATATAAAGTAAAAAGAAAACCATCCTGTTCCTTTAATGGACTAATAAGATGCCCAAAAACGACTAGAAAGATTAAAATAAACTTTGCATTATCAAAATATTTACTCCTTTTTGATATAGAAGCCATTTTATCACCCCGTTGTGTTTTATTGACCCAAACAGGTATACAAAAAATTTTTTCACTGAAAATGTAACCTTAAATTTAATAAGCATATTGGTCTAATTATTATACTACCCTGCTTATATTACAGAATTATGATAAGGGATTTACTTTTTATTGCACATTAATTACAATTCTGAAATAATAATGCGAAATACCTACGAAATATTCCCTGAAATAAAAGAGAGCTTAGTAAAACTAAGCTCTCTTTCTCATTGTTCAATAACATCCATTATTCTGTTGCATATTATCTCTTCGAAGTTTTCCTTAATCTCTTCAAGGGATACTCCAAGTGCATTCGATAAAAATTTCAGATATTCTTGATCATGCCGGAGCCAGGATGAATATTTCCGTTTAATAAACCTTTCTGCCTCCGCAAATGTGTTAAAGGTTTCCTCTAATTTCTTTCCATTATGTATGATGCTAAATTGATTTTCATCTAATGGTATGACATAAGAGCTTTCGCCCTGCGAGTTTTGATAGCTTGTAATGAATATTGAATTTTTCACATTGTATTCATTTCGATCTGAATCAGGTTTAAGCGGCATGAAATCAAAGACATTCTCAATATAGAGTTTAAAGGCCTCGCTTGTTAATTCTGCCCCTGATGCTTTAGGGTGCCCCCCTCCTCCGTATCTTTTAGCGAATGTAGCCACATTGACATCGTCATGAATGGTTCGAAACCCCATTTTCTTTCCACTAACATTTAAAAGCACAATCATGTCCAAATGGGGATAAAGATTGTTCAAGGCATTCCCAAGCTCAGATAAATACTGTTCCGCATGGACGATTCCGATACAGTAATCATCTACAAAGGTTTGAACGATCTGTCTGCTTTTTGAATGAATGTAGCGATTAATCTTCTGCTCCTCTATATCAAGAAGCAAATTTTCTGTCTCGTTTAAAATAAAAGTATCTTTATTTTCCATTAACCTTTTTAACATCTCTTCTTCAAATTTTTCCCGATTCAAAATGTAAAATAAGTCATTTAACCTTTTAGCGATTATATTATTGTTTTGATCCCATTCCCACGTGTCATACTGTCGGACTAATTCAATAAACTCCTCTAAGGCTTTATTACGTTCCATCATTCGATTCTCAATCAGATAATCATAAAATAAAGATGTTGCACAAGTCAGATTACCAGTGTCATATTCGGGGTTCACATATGCCCATTCATACTGATTAAAATGCATAGCTGTTACATGATGATCAATCATTTGAACATGTTTCCCTTTTTGAAACCGTTCATTAAGTTTTTTCTCAATATCCTCATTAACTGCTAAATCTGTGATGAAAATTTTTTCTTCGGTATTCTCCGGATTGGTAATTACTGTCTCTACCCTTTTATTTAAATTTCTATAGGAACAATAGTACACGTTCACCTTTTCTCCAAATGCAATCCTAGCTAGTAGCCCACATCCAAGCCCATCTAAATCAATATCAGTAAATAATTTGACCATACCTACACCTTCCTGTCCTCTTTACACAACATATAGTTTGCAATCTTAAGATTACTCTTATCCAAATAATATTTCAAAATATAAAACCTGCTTATATGACCAGGTGATAGTAATCACAGACATAAATACTCCTGAATGATATGATGCATGAGAAGTTCGTATACTATTAATTGAAATGGGGTAATGATTTGAATTTTCCACAACTTAAAATAGGACACATAACACCTAAAGTACCAATTGTGCAGGGGGGTATGGGCGTAGGTATTTCCCTTAGCAATTTAGCATCTGCAGTTGCGAATGCTGGAGGAATAGGTATTATTTCGGGAACAGGAATCACTGTAGATGAATTGCGAACACATATACGACGAGCAAAGGAACTTATTAAAGAAACAGGATACATTGGAGTAAATGTTCTATTTGCCATGAATGACTTTGCCGAAAAAATGAAAGCTGCTTTAGAAGAGAAAGTAGATTTTATTATTTCCGGTGCAGGTATCTCAAGAGATATGTATACCTGGGGAAAACAAGCTGGGATTCCAGTCATTTCTATTGTTTCTTCTGCGAAACTAGCTAGAATTTCAGAACGACTAGGTGCCGCTGCTGTTGTTGTAGAAGGGTTCGAGGCTGGCGGACATCTTGGAACTGATCGGTCAATGTTGGATATCCTACCAGAAGTTGTTGATGCAGTATCTGTTCCTGTTATTGCAGCTGGCGGGATCATGACAGGATCTGATATTGCTAAAGTACTTTCCATGGGAGCGTCTGGTGTCCAAATGGGTACAAGGTTCGTAGCAAGTAATGAATGTGATGCTCCTTTTGCATTTAAGCAAAAGTATGTGGAAGCACAAAAGGAGGACCTGGTCCTTGTTAAAACCACCGTAGGACTACAAGGAAGAGCAATTAACAACAACTTTACCAATTCAATTAGCGGCGCGAAAAAACTGAAAATCGCGAAATGCCACGATTGCTTAAAAAATTGCTCATACCGATTTTGTACACTTGATTCATTGTTGACATCAGTTTCAGGCGATGTGGAAAATGGACTTGTTTTTGCTGGTGCACGTGTGGATGAAATAAAAGAAATTCTTCCTGTCCAAAAAATCATTGACAGCCTCACAGCAGAATATCGTGCAGCAATGAAAGATTCACAATTATAACAAATAAATAATTGGAGTAAAAAACAGCTCCTTGCCAAAAATAATAATTGAATGTACTGAATGGAGGTGGGATTTTGACCAATCGTAACAATAACCGTGAACGTAAAAACAAATATCCAAACAATAAGAAACAAGACACTGAATTCTCAAAGGAAACAAGTATTCGAAGTGAGGTAACAAAAAAAGATTTAGAAAAATAAATTCTTTATGGAGGTTGACTATAAGAGGGATTCTCTTTATGGTCAACCTCTTTTTTTACATCCCACACTTCGACAACCAACAACTTATATGTTATGATTAAGTTGTTGGTTTTCAGGGTAAATAGATTTAGTAATTTATTAAGGGGGAATGAACTTGATTGAGTTTAAGAACATTGTAAAGAAATACCGCACCAAAACAATCATTAATCCTTTTTCATTAGAAATAGAGGCTGGGCAATTAGTTGTTTTTATTGGACCTAGTGGTTGTGGAAAAACAACTCTGCTTAAAATGATTAATAAATTGATCCAACCAACCTCTGGAAAAATATTTGTAAATGGAACTGATATTTCCACTATGAATCCAATTGAGCTACGTAGAAATATTGGATATGTTATTCAAAATACGGGGCTATTTCCACATATGACTATAAAGGAAAATCTAGAATTAATTCCTAAATTAAAGGGAGAAAATCCTGAGAACATAGATAAAAAGACTATGGAATTGCTTACGTTGGTTGGATTAGACCCAAAAGAATATCTACATCGATTCCCTAAAGAGTTGAGTGGCGGCCAACAGCAAAGGGTTGGTGTAGCAAGAGCCTTCTCAACCAACTCCGATATCATCTTAATGGATGAACCCTTCAGCGCACTAGACCCTGTTACCCGAAGTTCGTTGCAAGATGAGCTATATCAAATGCAAAAGGAACTAAATAAGACGATCATCTTTGTCACACATGATATGGATGAAGCTATTAAAATAGCAGACAAGATTTGTATTTTAAAAGATGGGAATATCCTACAGTTTGATACTCCGGAAAATATTCTCAAAAATCCTGCTAATGACTTTGTAGAAGATTTTATTGGAAAACGAAGAGTGTGGAACAATCCTGAATTACTAATGGCTGAGGATATTATGATTCACCAGCCAACAAAAATTCTTGGAATGCGTAACGTTTTACAAGCAATTGAGATTATGAAGGAAAATAAGGTTGACAGTTTAATGGTAACTGATAAAAACAATGTTCTTCAGGGTTTAGTTACTTTGAAAAGTATCCAGTTACTTTCTCGTAACACTCCCATCGAACATGTCATGGAGAAAAATGTGCTTTCCGTTTCACAGGAAGCAAACTTAATTTCTGTGCTAGCGATGATGAATGAACATAAAATTGGCTATTTACCTGTTGTCAATCATACAAACCAGTTAACTGGTTTGATTACCAGAAGTAGTATTTTATCCGCATTAAGCAGCCAGCTAATTGATTTGGAGGTGGCATTTTAATGAGTAATTTTTTGAACTATGTAACATCGAACTACCAGCAAATCCTTGACCTTCTGGGTCAGCACTTATATTTAAGTATTATTTCAGTACTAATAGCTATTATTATCGGTATTCCACTAGGAATTTTAATTTCAAATGAACCAAAACTTTCAAAGCCTATTATTGGAACAACTAATGTAATTCAAGCCGTTCCAAGCTTAGCTTTACTCGGCTTTCTCATTCCATTTATCGGGATTGGAAGTACTCCGGCCATTGTAATGGTTGTCCTATATTCTCTACTACCAATTGTAAAGAACACGTATACAGGATTAACAAATATCGATGGAGACATTCTGGAAGCCGCCAAAGGCATCGGTCTGACAAAGAGCCAAACGATGCGCAAGGTACAATTACCGCTAGCCTTCCCGATGATTATGGCGGGTATCAGAATTTCAGCTGTAACAGCTGTTGGACTGATGACAATCGCAGCCTTTGTTGGGGCTGGCGGACTTGGTTATCTTGTATTCTCTGGTGTACAAACAGTGGATAACAATATGATTTTAGCTGGAGCTATTCCCGCTTGTATTTTAGCACTCTTGATTGACTTTGTAGTCGGGAAACTCGAATCTTCACTATCATACACAACTAAGCAGAGTTCTTCTAAATATGCTACAAAGACTGGGAAAAAAGCAAAAAGAGTCATCATTGGGTTTGCTGCCATACTTTTAGTGGCTGGAGGTGCATTTAAAGTTTATTCTACTGCCAGTGCAGAAGAAAAGGTTGTTATCGGCTCAAAAAACTTTAGTGAACAATTAATATTAGGAAACATGCTTGCCGATTTAATCGAAAATAAAACAGATATCAAAGTAGAAAGAAAGTTGAATCTTGGTGGTAGCCAGGTAGCCTTCAGTGCCCTTAAAAACGGAGATGTTGATTTATATGTTGAATATACCGGTACAGGGTTAGTAAATATATTAAACCAGCCTCCACAAAGCGATCCTGATAAAGTGTATAATTATGTTCAAAAGGAATTTAAGAAGAAATATGATATTGAATTATTAAAGCCGATTGGATTTAATAATACCTATGCATTGGCAGTGCGACAGGATACAGCAAAACAATATAATTTAAAAACGATTTCTGACCTTGCTAAAGTGAGCAACGGACTAATTATGGGACCAACAATCGAATTTCCAAATCGTGAAGATGGTTTAATCGGACTTTCAAAGACTTATAATATGACATTCAAGGATGTAAAGGCTGTTGACGGAGGATTACGCTATACTGCTCTAAAGAATCATAAGAGTGATGTAATTGATGCTTTTTCAACAGATGGCTTACTTGAAGCCTTCCAATTAAAGGTGTTAAAAGATGATAAGAACTTCTTCCCTCCTTATTATGCAGTTCCAATTGTTAAAGAAAAAACTCTAAAAGAACACCCAGAGCTCAAAAAAGTTTTAAATTCACTGTCTGGAAAATTAACAGATGAAAAAATGCGTGAATTGAACTATAAGGTAGACAGTCTTAAAGAGTCACCAGAAAAAGTTGCCAAGGAATTTTTAGTACAAGAAGGTTTACTTGATTGAGTATATTTTAGAAGAGGCTGACTCATTTTGGTTGAGTCAGCCTCTTCTTTATGTTTATTCCTCTATAAAGTGAAGAACACGATCATATGTTTTATCATCCCCTATTACAAGGAGTACATCGCCTTCCATAATTAATGCATAGGGGCCAGGTGAGATAATTAATTCACCCTTTCTTTTCATGCCGATCACCGTTCCTCCTGTATTCTGCCAAAATTTCACTTCTGAAATTGTTTTTCCAATATGTAGACACCCTGGAAATACCTCCACTTCAATAGGTGCTAATGGATTAGTATGCCGGAGTTTTCCCGAGTAATCCATAATTTTTCTTAACGTATCAAATAACTGCTCATCCAATTTATCTCGTTCAGTTATTAGCGAATTCATTTGCTTTTCAAGGTCTTTAATACTTTCAATATTAGAAAAACGGTGGATATATTTATAAGCATTCTCCCTAGAAGAGATAACAATCCCACTGCCTTTACTAGATTGAACAATCTCCACATCCTCCAATATTTTTATCGCTCTTCGAACGGTTTCGGGAGACACTTTGTATTCGCTTGCTAACGTAGACCTTCCATGAATTTTTTCTCCTACTTTAAACTTTCCATCATATATTCTGTTGGCTAAATCTATTGCAATCCGTTCGTATGTTGGTATTTGTGCTTTTTGCATAGAAACCTCCACCTATTCAGTCAATACAATTGTTTCTATCGTCACTTTCAATATACCTCTTAATAGATTGGGATGCGAGAATTAAATCGATGATTTCAATTTTTTTTATTGGACATAATTGTAAAGAGCGTTTTATTACGGGGTGAATGAATGAAACGAAAATTAATCCTTATATTAAGTATGACTTTTATTATTTTTATGATTTCTCTGGTAGTGTACTACTTAATTAAAGGGGATTCATCCAGATGGCAGGTAGCTACTGGGGGTATCTTCGTAAGTGCCCTTCCACTACTATTGTTATTCAAAAAAAACATTCCTTTTAATATCCCCCTTATATTAGGATATTATCTCTTCATTTTTTGTTCTTTGTTTCTTGGGTCGATATCTAGTTTTTATCTTCATTTTAAATGGTGGGACTCTACCCTTCACTTCTATAAAGGGCTTTATGTTGCTCTAGCCGGCATAACGTTGTACAAAATATGCATACCTGTGAACGTACGGAATGACCTATCGAAATGGATACTTTTTTTGTTTATACTTTCCCTTGCTGCTTTAGCAAGCGTGATTTGGGAGGTTTATGAGTTTTTAGGAGACTTAACTCCTATCACACACACCATGCAACGTGGAGGAAATACGGATACCATGCTAGACTTGCTCTTTGGGTTAGCAGGGGGGCTACTAATAGCCATTTATTCCATAGTAAGAAAACAAAACGTATAATGTGAGGTAAAAAAATGAACCGAAAGCTGGTTATTATTTTAAGTTTACTTTATGTTCTATTTATGGCTGCATTAGCTGTATATTATTTTACAAATGGTGTGAGCTTTAAGGGGACAGTTGCAATTGGCGGAGTTGTTTGTGGTGCGGTACCACTATTTTTAGCCTTATTTACCAAACTTCAATTTAATTTGCCAATCGTTATTTCTTATTTAATTTTTTTGGTAGGTTCCCAATATTTTGGTTCGATATTAGGCTGGTATGGGCTAGGCTGGTGGGATACATTTATGCATTTTGTCAGTGGAGCTATCTTAGCATTTTCAGGTATTGCCTTATATGAACGTTTAATTCACAGAAATGCAGGAAAGGAAATTTCACCGTGGTTTGTGTTTTTGTTCACTTTATCATTTGCAGCACTAGGCGGAGTCTTATGGGAGGTATATGAATTTAGTTCTGATCAATTATTCGACATGACCTTACAGGGTGGGGGCAATAAAGATACCATGACGGATTTGATTGCTGACACAGTGGGTGGTCTTGTAATTGCGATTATAGCTGGTATTAGAACTCGTGCTAAGGTTAAAAAAATATCATAATCTGTAGAGACTGACTCTAACGAATGAGTCAGCCTCTCCTATATCATTACACCGTTACAGGCACAAAAAATTCTTCATAAAGTGCTTGAACCGCTCTTTTTTCATCCAATTCCTTAACCCCAAACATCATGCTAACCTCCGATGAACCTTGATTGATCATTTCTATATTAACACTATATCGTGCAAGTGCCTTAGAAGCTCTGGCCATCGTACCGACATTGTGGCGCATACCCTCACCTACAACCATTATGAGAGCAAGACTATGCACAATTTCTACCTCGTCAGCATGCAGTTCCTTCTTAATTCGATGTATAATCCTTTGTTCAAGGGTTTCATCTAACTGATTTTCTCTTAGGATGACGGAAATATCATCAATTCCTGAAGGGGTATGTTCATATGAAAGCCCAAAATCCTCTAATACCCCTAGTAACTTCCGGCCAAATCCAATTTCTCTATTCATCAAATACTTACTAACATATATGCTACAGAACCCTTTATCACTTGCTATTCCAATGACAGGTCCATTTGTATTGTTTCTTTCATTTACAATTCTTGTTCCAGGCGCGCTTGGATTATTGGTATTTTTAATTTGAACGGGTATCCCCGCTCTAAAGGCCGGAACAAGTGCTTCGTCATGTAATACAGTAAAGCCTGCATATGATAGCTCACGCATCTCACGATAGGTTAATTCCTTAATTTCCTTAGGTTCCTCGACAATACTCGGGTTAACAGAATAGACAGCATCCACATCTGTAAAGTTTTCATACAAGTCTGCTTTTATAGCATTGGCAAGTATCGAGCCGGTAATGTCAGACCCACTTCGAGAAAATGTAAAAACCTCCCCTTCCTTACTGTAGCCAAAGAAACCCGGAAAAATCAAAATCCCTGAACGATTTCTTAGTAAGTATAATTGGTCATAAGCCTCTGGCAATACTTGTGCATTTCCTGGTTCATTACTAACCAGTAATCCAGCCTCACGAGGGTCTACATAATAAGACTCGATACCCTTTTTTCTAAAAAAGGCAGCTGTTAATTTAGCTTGGTTATCTTCTCCACTTGCCTTTATTCGGTCCATAAACCGGTCAGGTTTGCACTTATCACCTTGAAGTCTTTGCATTAAATCCTCTTGAATTTCTTGAATAACAGTATTAGGGAGTAGCAATTCTTCAGCGATAGATGCATACCTCTCAATTACAGCATCAAGTTTTTCATTGAAACTATGATTTTGTAATGCTGCAACTGCACATTCAATTAATAAATCTGTTACTTTTTCATCACTTGCAAATCTTTTCCCTGGTGCAGATACTACAACAATTTTTCTTTCCATGTCCGAAGTAACAATTTGGAATACTTTTTCCATTTGTTTTCCGGATGCCAATGATGAACCGCCAAACTTTACTACTTTCATCGTACATCTCCCTATCCTCAGAAAATATAATCTTAATTTTATTCCAATTCTGAAAATAATCAAGAACTTTTTTCCGTCCAATATGTACATTTGTCCACAAGAGAAAGACAAACATAAAAAAAGTGAGAATTTATCCCACTATTCTCACTGTACTTAAAATCTTTTTTATTAACATCTTAGCGTACCATTTCAATAAAATGCGCTAATATCTTCGCTGTTAAACCCCATATGACTTTATCATTATAATGATAGAAATATTCATCAAGATCTCTTGTTCGCCAATTATAGCTCTTCCCACCAGCGATTAGGTCATAAGGGAAATTCTCTTCTGGCTCAGCTTTAAAGTTAATTTTGTATATATTTGGAGGGTGATTAACAAAAAAGGACAATGGGACGGTAAAAATTTCTCCCACCTCTGAAGGATTTGGCTTGAATTTATTAGGTTCAGTTATAAATCCTACAAACGGATATACAATCATCCCATAAGGTGAAATCATATAATCCAGTGGAAAAATGTTTTTTATTGCGTCCCTGCTAATACCTAATTCCTCAACCGTCTCTCGAATAGCTGCACCTTGTTCATTAATATCCTGTGAATCAATTTTTCCGCCTGGGAAACAAATTTCACCAGGCTGCCGCCTTAATTCAAGGGAACGTACTTCAAATAACACATGAATTTCGTTTTCTGTTTGAAGAAGCGGCAACATAATGGCAAATTTCGAAAATTTTTCACTACCTAAAATGGTTGGAGTATGGTTCGTTAACTTCTTTAAGATTTTTTCCAGGTTCATGAATTCACCTCATTCTATTCAAAAAAATTAGTAAAATTATTACTTCTACCATACCATGTTTATAAGTATAAACGCTTATATTCTTAACAAAAAATAGGGATGACCCATTTTTATAGAGTCATCCCCATTATTACTTTTCATACCAAGTATACATATAAGCTGGATCCTCTATTTCTTGAGCAGTTTTAACCACTTTAAGAGGATGGAAGGTGTCAATCATAACCGCAAGCTCAAGTGTTTCTTTCTTACCTATGCTGGCTTCCGTTTTACCTGGATGAGGTCCATGTGGAATACCACTTGGATGAAGAGTAATGGAACCCTCTTGGACTCCTTTACGGCTCATAAAGTTTCCATCCACATAATAAAGGAGTTCGTCACTATTTACATTACTATGGTAATATGGTGCCGGAATAGCTTCAGGATGATAATCATACAATCGAGGGACGAACGAACAAACAACAAAATTATTCCCTTCAAACGTCTGGTGTACAGGAGGCGGCTGATGAACCCTTCCTGTTATTGGTTCAAAATCCTCGATATTAAATGCCCATGGATATAAATAACCATCCCACCCAACTACATCAAGTGGATGGTGTCCTAGAATATGAGAGGAAATCATTCCTCTTGATTTGGTTAATACTTCATATTGACCCTTTTGATCAAATGATACAAGTGTTTCAGGCCCTCGAAAATCTCGTTCACAGAACGGGCTATGTTCGAGCAGCTGACCATATTCATTCCGATAACGTCTTGGAGTAGTAATCTGACTAAAGGATTCAACAAATAACATGGTTGTCACGTCATTTTCATTTGGAATAACTCGATATATTGTCCCAATTGGAATAATTAAGTAATCTCCTGGTCGATAGGTAATGGTACCGAACATGGTCTCTAATTTTCCTGAACCATGATGTATAAAAAGCATCTCATCCCCATCACCGTTGCGATAGTAACTTGGCATCGGATTAGTTATTTGCGCTGTTCCTATTAATAAGTCAGAATTACCTAATATATAATTTCGAGCGGTAAGAGCATCCCCTTGCTTTTTGGCCATACTAGATAAAAAGTGTCGATGCTTTAGTGACTGCTGGTCTTCATATTCCGGCAAATATTTACCTACCATTTCAGATTTAACAACCTCTGTCGGCATGTACTGATGGTACAAGATAGATTGAGTACCAGAAAAACCTCTCGTCCCCATCACCTGCTCACGATAAAGGCTGCCATCATCTTTTTTAAACATCGTATGTCGTTTATGCGGAATTTTCCCCATTTGTCTGTAATACATTATTTCACCTCATTTCCATCAGAAATTTTATTTCTAAGCATGCCTAACTGTTCAACTTCCAATTCCACTTGGTCTCCTGGTAAAAGCCATCGGTGGGTCTTTTGGCCAAGTTCTAGGATACAGCCTGTTCCAACAGTTCCTGAACCAATAATTTCTCCAGGAAAAAGTGTAACGCCTGCAGATGCTCTCTCAATCATTTGCCCGAAGGAATAATGAAGGTCCTTCATATTTCCATTGGACAGGTGTACGCCATTCACATACGCTTTCATTGACAGATCATAACCATTTCTTGTCCTATGAGGTTCCAGTTCGTCCTTTGTAACAATCCATGGACCGATAGAAGTTGAAAAATCCTTTCCCTTGGCAGGGCCAAGGCCCACCTTCATTTCTTTTCTTTGCAGGTCTCTTGCACTCCAATCATTTAATATGCAATAACCAAAAATGTATTCATCTGCTTCATCTGCCAGAATGTTTACTCCTTGTTTTCCTATGATACAGGCAACTTCCAATTCATAATCAAGCCATTCACATTCCTTCGGCCTAATGATCTCATCCTCTGGCCCCTTAAACACTAAATGATTAGAAAAATAAAAAACAGGGATTTCATACCACTCTGGAATCATCTCAAGTCCCCGGTTTTCCCTTGCCGTTTTAACATGCTGTTCAAATGCATAAAAATCACGAAAGCTCCTTGGGATAGGAAGAGGTGCTTTTAAACGAGTTTCACTTAATGGATATCTTCCTTTTTGATTACTAGTATTTAAAAAGAGATTTATCGCTATTTTCATATTTTCTTCACTGTTTCCTAGAAAATCTAACAGATTATCAGGTAGTTTACCATCAGATGCTTCATTCATATCAACTACAAAATCACCATCTAACCAGCCAGACTTGATTTTCCTATCATTTCTTTCAAAGGTTACAAATTTCACGGCACTCACCTATTTAACTATTTTCTGATCATTTCAAATGTATTGGCTAATGGGTTAGTAAAGGTGCTTCCAGCCATTCTTCCAATTGGCTGTAATTTAGTTGTATCAATTCTTCCATTATCATATAGCTCATCGTTTACATGGACTTGTATTACTTTTCCGATCACTAGACTTCCAGCGCCAGGTTTATCGCCAAAATGTAATACCTGATATAGTTCACATTCTAAATGAACAAGTGATTCTTTGATTCGGGGTACTTTCACCCTTTTACTTGGTTCTTTTGTTAGATTTACTTCTTCTATTTCATCCACAGAAGAAGCAAACTCAATAGCACAATTGTTCATTTGCTCTGACATTTTCTCACTGACAATATTAATCACAAATTGACCTGTATCCTCAATATTGATGAGTGTGTCTTTCTTTGCTCCATCTTTTCCCCTTCTCATTGGTGAAAAACAAATTAACATTGGATCTGCACAAATAGCTGTGAAAAAACTAAAAGGAGCTGCATTTGCTATGCCATTTTCATCTATTGTTGAAACGAACGCAATGGGACGGGGTAAAATGGAGCCGACTAAAAGTTTATATGCATCCTTCCATTCCAGTGCTTCAGGTGAAATTTCCAATTGTTGTCCACCACTCTTTCAGATAACCACATGGTTTGCAAGGGAGTATCCCCCCTTGCAAATGGTTCCTATTTTCCCTACACTATTTTTTTAAGAGATACCTATTATTATAGATTTCCACGTCTTTCTTGTTCTCGCTCAATTGATTCAAAGAGTGCTTTAAAGTTTCCTTCACCAAATCCTCGTGCACCTTTACGTTGAATAATTTCGATAAACAATGTTGGACGATCTACAATAGGCTTTGTAAAGATTTGCAATAGATAACCTTCATCATCACGGTCCACTAGGATATTTAATTCTCTAAGCTTTTCAATCTCTTCATCAATCTTTCCTATACGTTCCCCTAATGATTCATAATATGCAGCTGGTGTTTTAAGAAACTCTACGCCATTCTTTTTTAAAATGGATACAGTTGAAACAATATCTTCTGTTAAAATGGCCAAATGCTGTACACCCGGTCCGTTATAAAACTCTAAGTATTCTTGAATTTGGGATTTTCTTTTCCCCTCAGCAGGTTCATTGATAGGGAATTTAATACGACCACCATTATGCATAACCTTAGACATAAGAGCGGAGTATTCTGTTGTAATGTCCTTATCAGAGAAATGTTTCATTTCTTTAAAACCCATTACTTTGGAATAATACTCAACCCATTCTTCCATGCTTTCCACATTTCCAACTACATGATCAATACCAATTAATCCTGCATCCTCAATTGGTAATGCTGCAGAGTATGATTCAAATCCAGGTAAAAATGCACCTTGGTAATTTTTTCGTTCAATTAACGTATGGATGGTGTCCCCATATGTACCTAGAACGGCTTTCTTAATTACACCTTGATTATCCTTCATTTCAAATGGGGGAGCTACAGCAATTGCTCCTCTGTTTACAGCTTCCTCGAATGCTTTCCCAACATCGTCAACCAGCAAAGCTATGTCTTTCACACCATCTCCATGTTTTTTAACAAACTGAGCGACCCTGGTGTCCTCTTTGTAAGTACCAGTTATGACAAGACGGATATTACGTTGTTTTAAACAGTAGGAAACGGTTTCACGATTTCCAGTTTCAAGTCCGGAGTAGGCAACAGGTTGAAATCCAAAGGCCGTACAAAAAAAGTGACTAGCTTGTTTAGCATTGCCTGTATAGATTTCAATGTAATCTACATCTCTTACAGGAAAAAAATCATCTACAAGTTGATCTGCTGTTAATCTATTTTCTTTCATCAAGAAACCCCCATTTAGTAAAGTAATAATATTCAGAATTAATTCTAAATGAAGAACTGTTGTCCTCTCAAGAGTAGCTAGTAAAGCAATACCGCTTTTTGGTGTTAAAGAAAAATATATAATTTTCGTTATTTCCCAATACAAAAAAAGAAACTACCTAATTAAACAGGTAGTTTGCATCAATTGCAAATTGGAAATAATATTAAACAAATGAGGTCAGCCAAAAAAATTTTTTATTCACTATGACAAAATGGCCCGATCACTAGCCATTTGAAGTCCGCGGATTCTCTTAAACTCACTTAATAAACTTTCAATCGTCAGATTTTTCTTATTTTCCTCGTTCACTTCAAGAATAATTTGACCTTTGTCCATCATGATTAAGCGGTTTCCCAAATCAATAGCTTGCTGCATATTATGTGTGACCATAAGAGTGGTGAGTCTATATCTCTCTACGATTTCCTTAGTCAGCGAGGTGATTAACTCTGCTCTTGAAGGATCTAGAGCAGCAGTATGTTCATCGAGAAGCAGAATAGACGGCTCTGTAAAAGTAGCCATTAATAAGGATAATGCCTGGCGTTCCCCACCCGACAATAAACCAACTTTAGCATTTAGACGGTTTTCTAAACCTAAATGCAATGTTTCAAGTACCTCCCGAAAATATTCACGCCTTTTTTTGGTCACACCCCATTTAAGCGTCCTCGTTTTGTTACGTGAATAAGCCATTGCCAAATTTTCTTCAATCGTCATACTAGGTGCTGTTCCAGCCATCGGATCCTGAAAGACACGGCCTATCATTTTTGAACGATTGAACTCAGACATTTGTGTTACTTTCTGTCCATTGATATGAACTTCTCCAATGTCCGGAACTAGTACACCTGAAATGATATTCATTAATGTTGATTTACCTGCCCCATTACTACCAATCACTGTAACAAAATCTCCAGGTTTAAGAGTTAGATTAATATGATCAATAGCAATTTTCTCATCAGGTGTTCCTTCATTAAAAATTTTATGAATCTGACTTAATTGCAGCATGATTTTCCCCCTTTGCCACTACGGAAGCCGTTACAATGTTCATTCTCTCAGCTTTTCTTCTGGCTTTTCTCTTTTTCTCTTTAGACCCCTCTATGATCTTCGGTGTAGTCAATGCAACAATAACAATAAGTGCAGTTATTAACTTCATATCACCTGGATCTAAGAATTCAACCCGTAAAGCCAATGTGACAACAATACGGTAAATAATCGAACCACCAATAACTGCGAGTGTCGTTCGAGCAATTGTTTTTGTTCCGAACAAGGCCTCACCAATAATAACTGATGCCAATCCAATGACAATCATTCCTATTCCCATACCAACATCAGCAAATCCACCTTGTTGAGCAATCAGTGCACCAGAAAATGCAACTAAAGCATTAGACAAACCTAATCCTAGAACAACTAGTAGATTGGTATTAGCTGAAAGGCTCCGAATCATCCGTTTATTATCACCCGTTGCCCTAACTGCAAGGCCAATTTCTGTTTTTAAAAATAAATCGGTTAGGAACTTAATTAGGAAGGTGACGATAATCATAAATAGCAAAATCCCCCATGTTTCAGGAAGACTGTCTCCTAGTCCAATCGTTGAAAGTATGCTGTTAAAAAATGCATCAATTCCCGTCTTTTCAAAAAAACTACTAATTTTTGTAAAAGCAGTATCCGTGTTCAATAAAGGTATATTGGAACGTCCCATAATTCTTAAGTTTATGGAGTAAAGAGCAATCATCATTAGGATACCTGAGAGAAGATTATTAATTTTTCCAAACGTGTGAAGAAGTCCTGTCATACAACCCGCGGCAAAACCTGCAAATAAAGCCATTATGGTTGCTAGAAATGGATTGGCTCCATTTGCAATCAACACGGCTGATATCGCTGCCCCCGTTACAAAACTCCCATCCACTGTAAGATCTGGGAAATCTAAAATGCGAAAGGAAAGATAGACGCCCAGCGCCATAATCGCATAGATGATACCTGCTTCAAAAGATCCAAATATGGCTGTAAACAATAAAATCATCCTTTCTTGAAGGTATTTTTGTTTAATCACCTTCACCAAATTAAGCATATGTACAAATCAAGGAGAGAACCGCTAATTGGCCTCCTCCTTGATTATTACTACTTATTTTCCATCATAAAACTCACCGAGCTTTTTCCAATCTTCATTAACCTTTAATCCTTGTGCTTCTGCAGCGGATTTGTTAATGACAAGTATTAAGCTTTTTGGAAGTTCGACTGGAATTTCTGAAGCCTTTTTCTTTCCTGATAAAATGTCTGCTGCCATTAATCCGGACTGATAACCCAGGTCATAGTAGCTAAAGCCACTAGCAGCCACAGCACCTTTTTTCATTGAATCCAGTTCACCTACGAATAATGGAATCTTTTTACTATTTGCAACAGAAATGACGGAATCAAGAGCAGTAACAACTGTATTATCTGTTGGAATATAGATCGCATCAACCCGGCCTACAAGGGATTCAGCTGCCTGTTTTACTTCAGCAGTAGTAGAAACGGATACCTCTACTAGCTTTGCCCCTTTCTCTTCTGCTAATTTCTTTACCTCTTTAACTTGGACAACAGAGTTCTGCTCCCCAGAGTTGTAAATGACTCCCACCTTCTTGGCTTTGACTTCATCAGTTATAAAATCGATTGTTTTTTTCGTTGCATCCGGATGATTATCTGTAGTTCCGGTAATATTTTTCCCTGGTTTATCAAATGCTTCAACCAATCCAGCTCCTACAGGATCTGTTACGGAAGTGAAAATGATAGGGATATCCTTGGTTGCATTTAATGCTGCAGTCGCACTAGGAGTGGCATTAGCAAAAATTAAATCTACTTTATCCCCGACAAAATTATTGGCAATCGTTTGCGTGTTATTCATATCAGCTTGTGCATTTTGTTCATCGAATGTAACTTTTATCCCCTTGTCCTTTAAAGCTTTTTTAAAGCCTTCTGTCGCTGCATCTAAAGAAGGATGCGGTGCGAACTGGGAAATTCCTACTTTAAACTCCTTTGATCCATCCTTATTAGCATCGCCAGCTGACTCCTTGCTGCCACATCCTGCAAGCATCAGCATCCCGGCTAGTGCAAAGGAAAGTGCTTGAATTTTTTTCATTTAATTAATCCCCCTTTATGTTGTTAAAACCAATTTTCTAAAAATTTTTTATATTAAAAATTATTCTAGTATCTTTTGAGAGTAAAAGCAATAGATATTAGAAAAATAATTTCTCACTTTAAAGCGGCATATCAGATTAGTATATTTTTATCTAGTTAAATACAAAAAAGCCTTCTAATTAAATAGAAGGCATTAATGGATATATTTAAGACTATGAGTGGATAAACAAAAATATGTGTTTTACCAATCGCGTGTATTCTCAAGTAATTGATCAATCTCAACATCATGCACTTTATAATTATTTTTCTCAGATGTTAGACCAGATGTAGCTTCTAGTAGTTTGTCGATATCGATAATAACGATTCTCATATCTAACCTCCATAGAATATTTTTTAATAGAATTGTTTGTTCGGTTACCAAACTATTCGTACCTTCCTTCTTATTCATGGGGGTAGTTTTATAATGATAAATCTAAAAAATATAGGACCATCTTAATAGTTAACTAGTAAAGTATGATAAAATTCACTATTCTTTCACAAAAAGGGGTTTACAATGAGAAATGGAATCGGACAAGTAGTTGGGGGACTACTTGTTTGATATTCATATTACGGGAGGGGATAGTATGTACCAATCGATCGCGTGGTACGCTACACTATTTTTCGTTTTCCTTATTGCACTCGCTTTTGCTTTTGTATATGGGGAATCGAGAAAATTTAAAGAGTATGGACCAATCCAAGAAAAAGGCTACAAAATTCGTAAATTTTACTTTCTTGGATTACTGGCTGTTATGGGCTTTGCTTCTGCTATGTCACTAAGCAAGCTCCCTTATCATGATCAACATGTACATGCAGAAGAAAATGGAAAAATTGTTGATGTGACTGGAATGCAGTTTAGCTGGAAATTAAGTAATGAGGACTTTGTAGTTGGTGAACCTGTACAATTTCGTGTAACAAGTCAGGATGTAACACATGGTTTTGGTCTATATGATACAGACCTTAAGCTAATTGCACAAACACAGGCAATGCCTGAGTATACAAACACAGTTTCCATTACTTTTAAAAAACCAGGAACCTATAAAATCCTTTGCTTAGAGTATTGCAGCACAGGCCACCATGCGATGATGAAGGATATTGTTGTTAAAGCAAAAGGAGGTAAATAATATGGAAAATATGACTCGAAGTTTTATAAAAAAAGGCGTGTCCTTATCCTTACTTGTTACCTCTGTTGTACTGGTACTAATGATGTCCTTTGGTGTTATCATGTTATTAAATCAGGGAAATGTCATTGAAATATCACCACAATTATTTTATAAAATTATGACGGTCCATGGTACAGGAATGGTCGGTATTGCCGCCTTAGGTGGAAGCGCCATCATGTGGTATTTTCTATCAAAGTACATTTATATCAATCATAAAATATATTTTGCAAACCTCATCTTGTCATTAATTGGTGTTGTCATGATTCTTACTGCCATTTTTGTCTTTAATTTTTCTGATGGCTGGACATTTCTTTATCCGCTTCCATCCTTCTCTGCAAAGATTTACGGGACTACTGGAGCTTTGCTGTTTCTTTTTGGACTATTAATTTTAGGCTTAGGGTATTTGATTATGTATTTTTACTTAGCAGCACGACTAATAAAGGAGTATGGCGGTTTAGGCAAATCACTCGGCTGGGATTATATATTTAGAGGAAAAAAAGGATATGGACCACCTGCCGCTGTTGTTGCTACAACTATGGTTATTATTGCTAACTCTACTGGGATTCTGGCAGGCGCTACTGCTCTCGTTGAATCAATTTTAAATATTTTAAATCCTAACTTTACTTTTGATCCTATGTTAGCAAAACATTTAACTTATGCATTTGGGCATATTTTTGCCAACTGTACCATTTATATGGCTGTTATTGCTGTATATGAAATCTTATCAGAATATACAGGCCGTCCTTGGAAATCAAATAAAGCATTTTTGATTGCATGGAACTTTTCAACGCTATTTACATTAATGATTTATACTCATCATTTATTAATGGATTTTGCAGTACCAAGATGGATGTTAATTATTGGACAGGTTTTTTCATATGCAAATGGACTTCCGGTCATGGTAGTAACAGCGTACGGTGCATTAATGATCGTCTATCGTTCCGCTGTTAAATGGGACTTCACATCAAGCATGATGTTTTTAGCCATGTTCGGCTGGGTAGCTGGTGCGGTTCCTGCGATAATTGATGCGACTATCGTAGTTAACCATGTAATGCATAATACCAAATGGGTCCCTGGACATTTTCACACTTACATGGGTATGGGTGTGGTTGCCATGATTTTCGGATTTATGTTTTACTTTAATAAAACCGAAGGTGCACAAAAACAAACTGGTTTAGATAAATTTGCGATATCCATCTACTTCTTTTTCTTTACGGGTATAGCAGGTTCGTTCCTATATGCGGGCAAAATAAGTGCTCCAAGAAGGTGGGCAGAACATTTACCAGAATGGACAGGGTCAGACCAGGTGGGTGCTATTTGTGGTGTCTTCGTTATTATTGCCTCAATAATTTTCACATTAAGATTTTTCAACGGATTGAAACATGTTGGAAAGCAAAGTGATCATAAAGTTGCTAAATCCGCTTCATAATTGAGCATAAAAAATCCAGCCATTTTTCTAAAGGCTGGATTTTTTTCTTATGCTGAAGGCTTCATTTCTTTAACCTCAGAACGAGAATTAAAAAAGTATTTCATCATTGGAGGAGTAACAATAGTAGTTACCAGAACAACAATAACTAAGATAGCAAATAACTCCTGACTAATTAATTTCGTTTCAAGGCCAATTGTGGCAATAATTAATGCAACCTCCCCGCGTGAGACCATTGCAGCTCCAATTCCAAGGGAGCTTCTTAAAGGAAAGTTTGCTATTTTTGCTCCTACTGCCGAACCAATCAGTTTAGTTAAAATCGCTAGAACACTAAGCCCTATAATAAGTCCTATATGTTCTGTGATTCCATCAAAGCTTGCCTTTACACCGATAGAAGTGAAAAACACGGGTACAAAAATCGAATACCCAATTGTTTCTACCTTTTCAAAAATTTCATGCTTATAATTAGTCACACTTATCGCTACTCCAGCAATATATGCTCCAATTATAGCCGCAACACCCGTTATTTCTGCTACATAAGCATACAAAAAGCAAATAATCAGTGCAGCTGAAATGAGTGACTCGGTTACCTTTAACGGAGCAAATTTCTTAAGGATCCATGGAACAACCTTCCAAGCTACTAAAATAGCACCTCCAAAGAATAGAACCTTTTTGATAATGACTAAGCTTAAGTTCACATCACCGCCAGCCATGCTCATTAAAAACGCTAATGCAATAATGACAAGAACATCATCAATTACTGCTGCACCTAAAATTGTTGTTCCTTCTTTTGTCTTCATCATATTTAACTCTTTCAGCGCTTGAACTGAGATACTCACACTTGTCGCTGAAAGCAGTAGCCCTAAAAACATAGACTCAATATTTGTCATATTCATTATAATTCCTGCAATGTAACCTACAAACAATGGTACAACGATCCCACTAACGCCTACTAATGTTGAAGCTTTCCCAGAACGTTTAAATTCATCAACATCTGTCTCAAGTCCAGCGATAAACATTAATAAAATAACACCTATTTGACTTATCTCTTCCAATGTTTTTGTTTCTGAAACAAGTCCTAGGACAGCCGGACCTAAAAGTATCCCAATCAAGAGCTTACCTAAAACCGATGGCTGACCTAATTTTACACTTATGTCCCCTGCTAATTTAGAGGCAAGTAGAATAATGGCTAATTCAAAAATTAATTCCATATTATCACCTTTCCTTTTTCTGAAAATTAAAAAGAGTCTGTTTAATTATAAACAGACTCTTTCTTTATAAACGCAAAAGGGTCTGTCAAACCAAAAGACATAGATATCCCTTGGTGACAGACTCCTCCACTTGAAACAGTTATTTTATTAATTTTATTATAACAAACTTTATTGTTTTAATCAACTCACTCTAATCCCAATTCTTAATCTTATTAATGACCCTTTCCTTCAATACACTAATAAATGTGGATTGTCCTTTTTGAACTTTTTGTTTATGCCATTCATTAAAACTTGCGATTGTTATTAATATTAGCCCAGCTATTAGTAAATAGGCCCACCATGGCATATTCCCCCAATACGGTCTAGTTTGCAGAAATACATTTAAAAGTAAAATCCCTGCTCCAACAAAAAAATAAGATTTTATTTGAAGGAACATTCCAGCAATCATCGAAAATAAGGACAGTGAGCCTAATATAATGGCGTCATAGATAGTGTTGCTCGCTAACCCATCCTGAATTAATAAACCTGAAACAATAATTAGAACAGCCCACTGAATGGCTTTGGTAATCTCAGAATAACGCCCTTTTAAACTTTTGCGGATGAAAATGATTAATACAATAAACGGCAGAACTCTTACCTCTCGATCCCATAGAGGATATATATTAAGTTGATTTATAACACCGTAGTATGGCTGGAGCATATAAACACCTGCGAGAATAGGCATAATGAAGGAAATAGCTCGTGGAACTCTGTTCTGCTGAAGCCATAATGTTAGTGCAATAAGAATTCCTGGTAAAGCTTGGATCCATATATTTTGCTTCTCAAAAAAGTACATACATCCAAAAAATAAAATCGAGACAATGCTATACCCATCTACTTTTAATTCATGAACCTGTTTTCCATATACAAATAATTTTTTGTAAACGGTTTGCCCAATTAAAGTTAAGGTAACTCCAAGAACACCCATTAAAACCATTTTCATCAAGTCATCCATTTCAGATTGGAAGACAAATTCTACTGTTGCAATAAATGCTAAAAATAATGGTATAGCCCCTAACAGGTCCCACATGATCTTGTGTAAATAAAACATAACCACGCAAACATATGCACATGTAATCATAAAAGGTATAAAACTAAATGGATATGTGGCAAGCATACATGCGACACCGATAATCGAGAAAGGAACAAAAAAGTAACTAGCATCCTTTTTATATGAATCACTTGCAAAAATTATAAAAATGATAATCGCTCCACTGGTTATAGGAAATTCAAACATACCAGTATACTGGTCTACAAAATGATTTAATCCTGTTGAAACAACAACATAGAAAGAGAGAAAACAGCCATAAAGAAAGACTTTGATGACCCATCTGCTTGAAGCTGCCTTGGTGCTTAGTGCGTATACCATACAAGCTATAATGAAACTAAACATGGCATCGGTTTGATAAGCAACTAAAGTAAATGCCAGTGCTAGCGGGAGCATTATGTGCCCTGACCTGAAAAAAGCAAAAGCTAGGTTTTGGTCTTTCTTCCTGTAAAGATAGGCAATTAATTGTAAGACAACAGCACTTATTGTTGAGACCATAGAATCTAGTGAAAAAGTAAAGTTGAGAACATGTTTAATGGATTGAATAATTGAAAAATAGGATAATAATGTTGTAATACTAATTGAATACGGAATCCAATTTGTACCCGCCTTTTTATATAAATAGTAATACACACTAATCCCCACAAGCAAAACAAGTGGTTGGACCCATAATTCATTAATGGGACTAAATAATGCTTGCATAATAGCGATGGTATATAAAGCTGACGAGGTATAGAGTGAAATTCTTTCTAAATCCTTCTCTCCTGCCTTATTCCAAACAAACCTTGACACCAAGACAAGGATAGCACCAAAGGAAAAGTTAACAGCATAACCATATTCTTGATAATAAAAAGCTGAGTTGGCGCAAAGTTCCTCCCCAAAAGCCACTACCGATAATCCAAGTGATGCTGGAACAATCCAAAAAGATAGTTCCTTTAAAAATTTTCGTTCTTCTTTTTTAAAAAGGTAATAAGCAGAGACTAATAGAAGAAGCAGCATAACTCCTAATTCCCACCAATAAGAGAAAGCCACAGCCACAAGCATAGCAATACCCATAATGGATAAACCCGCATCCCTAGATGCAGACTGAATGACTAGTAAATACTTAGAAAATTGTCCTAACCCAAATAATAATAAAAGTATAAAACCTGTAAAAGAAAGTGATAGCACAAAGTTAATGGATTCAAAAAATTGAACGGAAAGTGAGATTGCCTCAAAGATGCCCGATGCCAGAAAAACAGAACTTAAATATGGAAATATTTTATTTGTGCTGTTATTAGATAGATAAAGAAAGTTTGCAGCAATAATAAAATAGGCCAGCATTAGTACAATAGATGGTTCACCAGACCTAAGCAAAATTCCTTCAAGACTAATGTAAATAAAGGCAAATCCTGAAATAACTGCACTAGTATATTGAAAAACTTTATCTAATTTAAATGCTCCATCTAAAGCCTTTGGAACAAAAACTATACCAAAACCAACCAATGCATAAATAATTTCTCCAAATTGGTTGAGGACGCTGTGTTCAATTAATTGATACACCCCATAAACAATCATCACACTAAAAATAAAATGATATTCCTTTTTCCCGCTGACATACATCATCGATAAATAGATGAGAGCAGTCAACATCAGATTGAAGCTATAGACCACTTCATTATCGTAAAGAAACAGCATAAAAAGTGTGCAAAGGATCAGATTTACCTGTATATAAAGAATAAATTCATTAATAAATAATTTTAACGACTCTCTTGTCTTTAGACGATGAAAAATAAAGATAAGAACAGCATTAAAAATCATCATACCAAGATAAAAAAAATCCATTTTCAAATGTAAACCTGCAAATATAAAGACAACTCCTACAGAAAGTGAAACATAAGAAAACCAGACAAATAATCTTGAACCAAGGTTTTTTGCAAAAATCACATAAATAATGATAGGTAGGAAACTACCCAGCATTCCCAGAAGGTATCGACCTTCCCCATTAATTGATAAATAAGATCCCAAAAGTCCAAACCATCCTAGTGAAAGGATAAAGATTGGCAAGAATAAACTTCCTAAAACTATAAAGGCAAATGCTGTTTTATCTATATGTAGAATCTTCTTGGCTAAATAAGCGATTCCATAAAAGACAAAAGAAACAATTGCGATAGAACCACTCTTCATTATGCTTGTCATTGAAGACCAGTTACTCGTAGCAACAAACAATCCTCCTATTAGCAGAAAGATTACACCAATATTTAGTGACCAACTGATATTCCGTTCACGGACTTCTTCTGGTGTTAAGGTTCTTTTTACCTTTTGTGGTTTGGGGGATATATTTCCTTGAGCAGGTTCACTTGTATTGGATACTTGATTTGGAATTGTCTCAGACTCTAACAAATCCAAATGATATTGATGATGTGCTTTAGCAACTGTTTCCACAATTGTCTCTGATAAATAACCTTCTTCTTTTAAAGTAAATAGTTCTTGCCTAAAAATTTTCCTTCGCTCGTTTCTTATATTCGGCTCCATTCCTATCCTCCATTTCAACCTACCCATTTATCTAATTGGAATAACCTTATTTTTCCTTTAGTGTAATTTTACACTACCTATTGAATATTTTCCAATATTTTCTCTAAAAATAATCGCAGCAGTCTTTTCTTAAAATAATTTTACCTTTATGTAAATAATCTGTATGATATAAGAAGTGTGATTTTAATAATGGAGGATATGTATGCTCACTTTTAATGAAAAATTAGCAATTATCGAGTCTTTTCCTGAATTGGAAAGAAAGAATGTTTCTTTAGGCCGAATCAATTTTCAATTTCCAAATAGTATCTCAGATAAAAAGAATATTGTTTATCATTTACATCCTAATGGGAATGGCTTTATATACGCAGGACATTTAGATCAATATGAAACAAATGAAAAAGGCTTAGTAAATATTCGTGATATGACTGCTGATGAGCTTAACCAGTTATTAAGGGAAGCCATCCATGGCCTTTCAGTAAATAAAAAAACTGAATTTGCTGAAGCGATCTTAGGAGATTCCAGTGATGAGCAACGTTGGGTAGACAGTGACAACAATCAGTTAATCGTTATTAACGAAAATGATGCATGGAATATTTATTTTGGACTAAATCTTGATAATAGCTTTGATACTTATGAAGAAGCATTAGAATTCTTAATAGAAGAAGGGTTTACTCGAAAAGAGTAATGAAAAAAGGCTGATACTCTAAAACTGAGGTCAGCCTTTTTTATTAGTATTCTTGATCAATTTTTTCATCCAAGCGAATGATACTTTGTTTAGCTCGTTCATAATTAATTGTACGGTAGTGATGAAGACCACCCTCTTCCTCATCTTTTTCATCTGCCCATTTTACAATCTTCTGTAGGGGTGTTCGTACAATATCGTTTGAAGGTAAAAAGGAGTCGGTATGGAATAAGATTGCAAGCGAAATGGCTTTCGCCTTAATAGGATTTTCGCCAAGTCTAATCAAAAGCTTATGAGCCCTCTCAGCTCCCTTGATGGCATGGATATCATTTTGCTTATATAAATCATAATCCCATTTCCCATTTTTATACCAAGTATAATGTCCCATATCATGAAGTAACCCAGCTTTTACGGCAATATCTACATCCTGCTGATGCTCCTTTGCTAAATGAAAAGCATGGTAGGCGACAGCAATCGCATGGGCAAGTCCTGAACGATTCAAATATTTTTGTGCAATATGATGGTTAAATATATCTAATAAAGTGACGTCTCTCACATGCGATCCCTCCTTACTTTTGCAATATAGTATATTTTATTTAATATATGATACGCAAGAATTGTTGGTTAATTTTATAAAAAAAAGAGAGAGAAGAATAGCTCTTCTCTCTCTACATTAATTACTTTCAGATGTTTTTTCCGTTTTGTTTCCCTTTGGACCTAAATATTCGTAATCATTTGGATTTATTGATGTGTAGCCCTGCGGCTTATAGAAACGTAAAAGATCTTTATAAACAATTTCATCAGACATTTGAAGTTCAGTATTCACTTTTTCACTAATGTCCTTACATGCATCGTTGTTATCTAGAAGTTCACCAGTGTCATATGAATAACATTTTTCGTTGATTTGAATTGCATCTGATGAAACAAAGTCTCCATTTCTAAAAGTGGCCCAATTTCGGTGGTCCTTCGATAGTAAATCTGAACCAAATTCCATATAATCCTTAGTATCTATACCCAATAAATGTAATAGGGTTGGACGTACATCAACTTCTCCACCGATTTGCTTTTGAACTCCACCCTTAACACCTGGAACATGGATGAACAATGGTACACGTTGTAATTTTGCATTAATTGCTGGAGTGATTTCGTCAACTCCAAGTACTTTTGCCATTGCGTCATTATGATTTTCAGAAATACCATAGTGGTCTCCATACATCACAATAACAGTATTATCATATAAACCCGATGCTTTTAAATCATTAAAAAACTGCTCAAAAGATTGGTCCATGTAGTGTGCAGATTGGAAATATTGGTTAACAACTGTATCTCCGTAATCCCCGGCAGGGAAATCCGTGTCTTCTGGATCCATCTCAAATGGGAAATGGTTCGATAACGAAATAAACTTTGTATAAAATGGTTGTTTCAAACTTTTAAGAATCGGCATAGATTCCTTAAAGAAAGGCTTATCTTTCATGCCGTAGTTTTTAGTATTTTCTTCAGACATACTGTAATACTCTGCATCGAAAAATTGATCATAGCCTAATGCTTTATACATTACATTTCGATTCCAGAATGTCTTGTAATTACCATGGAATACCGCGGAATTATACCCGTACCCTTTTAAAATAGCCGGTGCCGCTTGGAATGTGTTTTGTGCCTTATTTACAAAGACTGCCCCTTGAGCCATTGGATATAAAGAGTTTTCCATTAAGAATTCAGCATCAGAAGTTTTCCCCTGACCTGTTTGATGATAGAAGTTCTCAAAATAGAAAGTATTGTTATCATGTGCTAAAGAGTTTAAGAACGGTGTTACTTCTTGACCGTCAGGCATTTTGTAATCAATCATAAAGCTTTGGAACGATTCCATTGAGATATAAATGACATTCATTCCTTTTGCTTTACCAAAGTATTCTGGATTTGGAGCTGCATAATTTGCTTTTCGATAATTCTCCACCTCAGTAATATCACTACTATCTGCTAGAGCACGCTGAGATGATGACTTAATATTTTGAATCACATCATAAATCGTAAAGTTGTATGCACCTAAATACTTCACTAAATAGTTGCGGTCAAAAGAACGCGTAAGTAATTGCGGACGATCTTTTTCTGCTAAACCTAAGTTAAATAAGAAGGTAGTGATCGAAAATAAAAGGACAATTTTAAATGACTTACGGTTGGAGACTGTTACCTTCTTGAAAACTGTTAATGCAAGTGCAATCAATATAAACATATCCGTGAAATAAAAAATATCAAATGGGGACATTAATGATAGCGCACTATCACCAAGCTGACCAGCATTTGTCTTTGTTTGCATTAGTACAGGCACTGTGATGAAATCATTAAAAAAGCGATAATAGGCAATATTTGCGTATAATAAGAAGGACAAAAGGAAGTTAGTGAAAATCATGACAAGCTTTGTCCTTTTCTTAAATAAAAGAGCAATCCCAAAGAAGAAAAGTGCCGAACTCAATGGATTTATCAGTAATAAAAACTTTTGAAGGCTATTATCAATTCCTAAGTTAAATTCAATTTGATAAGCTGCATATGTTTTAATCCAAAATAATACTACTGCAATAGCAAAAAAAGTAACATGGTTATGTTTAACTTTTAAAGGCAGTCTTATTTTATTCATTTCTATCTCTCCTCTCACTTACCAATTAAGCTCCGGTAAACGAACCTCAATTACTATATCATACTTTCTATAAAAATAAAAACATAAATTATGCCATTATATGTATTATTTAACGCAAAATTTTACGTCATTATTTTTATATTTTCGACATTTTTTGGCCTCTGTCTGTTGTTTCTTTTGGTTCCACCTTTTTATCTTTATGTTTGTCTCTTGTTGGACATGACTCTTTTTCATACTCATCAATATAAGACGAATGAAAATGCTATTGGTTTCACTTTTTTTATTTTTTACTTAAAACAGATCCTTTTTACTTCTTCTTTATTAAATGTCTTGTACGACTAAGAGGAATCATTTCTACATATAATAAACCTCAAACGGTTGTGCAGGCAATATGAATTTAGACTTATCTTTTTAAAACCTTAGTTCCTTGTAGTAGCTCTAAATATAATCAATTCATTTCAATGAATTTCTAAGGGGAGTGTTTAAATGCCCAGAATTAGACCTGGATTTACAAAAAGTCCTTATTTTGTGGATGAGCCTGGTAATTGGCACTTTAAACCAGGCGCTCCAAAAGAATTGCAGTTGGAATTAGAGAATTACCTTGTCAGTCTAGAAGATGTAGATGAACCCGGGACAATAAATGGCATTCAAATTGACTACCCATATTATCATTAATAACTTATTATTTAGTACCCGGTTTTCACTATATATAATAGAAGAAAGCGGTTACAAAAAAACAATTTAAGGAGCGGATTGTATGAATATTAATCGTGTGAAACAAATTTTATCCTCCTCAGCAGATATTGAAGTTAAATATAATGGTGCTTCAGTTTGGATTGATCAACTTAACGAAGATGGAAGAACTGCCACAGTTCATTTAAGAGGACCTCTAGAGGAAAGAACGATTGTAGAAATTGGGGAATTAGTAGAAGGATAAGAATGTCTCATAAAGTATAGAAAAACCAGCCAATGGCTGGTTTTTTAATGACTTACTATACTAAATTTTGCAAGCATCTGGATAGTTGCATCATCCATAGGCGGATTATGAATTCCGGCTCTAACATCTCGATAATATCGTTGTAACGGATTATTAATGGAAAGACTTCTAGCACCCACAACCCTCATAGCTAAATCCACTACTGAAATAGCCGTATTTGTAACGGTTAGTTTAGCTGCACCTAAAGCTGGGCCCATTTTTGCTCTTTCCTCTTCAGATGATAGATCCCATTGTTTTGCCACTCCGTATAGAAAATACTCTGCTTGCATGAGCATAAGCTCTATCTCACCGATTTTTTGTTGAACATTAGGTAATTCTATAATTGCTCCACTAATACTATTTGGTGTGTATTCTCTTGCAAACTCAATAGCGTAACGTTTAGCCGCCTTTGCAATTCCAAGATAACATGCAGGGATATGTAGAAGCCATCCGTTAGCTCTTTTTCCTTCGGTTTCTACCTTTTCAACAAGATACTCTTCAGAAAGAACAACATTATTAAGTAGTAAATCATGACTCGCAGTACCTCTAAGTGAAATACTGTCCCAAGTCTCTTCTATTACTACTCCATTTGTGCTCCGTGGAATTAGAAAATTTCCTATTTCTTCAGAACCTTTAATAGAAGCAGAAACTATGAAATAATCAAGTACTGGTGACATAGTCGTAAATGTTTTTCTACCATTAATTATCCAATTCCGACCATTTTTTTCTGCAAATGTTTCTGGCCTTCCTCCACGGGTAGGACTTCCTGTTTTAGGTTCTGTTGCAGCACTATTTATTAATGCACCCTTTTTAACATTTTCAAAGAGGAAATCTAACATCGATTCATTCCATGAATTTTTTTCTTTAAGATTCAAGATAATTCCCATGTGCCATCCAATAGAAAGCGCTGTAGCACCATCGCCTTCCGCAATTAATTCTTGAAGGCGTATCATTTCGTAAAGAGAAATCTCCTTCCCTTCGTACTTCGTAGGTAACGTTAATGTTGTATAGCCGGTATCTTTCAAATCCTGAATATTTTCAAATGGAAAACTACCATCAATATCCACTTGATGCGCCCTTGTTAAAAATGTTTTTGATAGCTGTCTCATGAATTCGATCCGCTGTTCGATAGTTCCACTCGTTCGAAAGTCCACTTTATCATTCCCTCCACCCTAAATACTAAAGTAATTTATAATAACATTACCATATAATTCTCAATTAGCCTGTTATATTGCTATAAAAATCAAAATAAAAAAGCAATCAAAATAGTTGAATGCCTTCATAAATACATCTATTGTTCTAATAAAATGTCACTTAAATTTCATCTTCGCTTTTTTCTAAATAATTTTTTGGTCCCCACTATAGTCCTTCCTCCCCATCGTTAATTCATTCATTAACTGTTTTACTTTTTTTAACGCACGATGTTGGGTGGTCTTTACTTTACTCTCTGACCATTCAAGTGCTATAGCAGTTTCAGAAATTGACATCGAATGAATATATCTCAATATTAAAACCATTCTGTAATCAATCGGACATTTATCTACACAAGTATAAAGCATACTAATTTGCTCATTTTGAAGTGAAATTTCCTCAGGCAGAGGAGAGGAATCCTTCAATTCATTTTTATTCCAATCAAATGAACTAACAATTCTTTTTTTCCATCCAGAGTTTTTTCGAAAGGAATCAATGGCAACATGCCGGGCAATCGAGAATAACCATGTTTTTTCACTGCTTTTCCCTCGGAAGGTCCCATAGGATTTAAATATACGTATATAAACTTCCTGTAAAAGATCTTCTGCTTGTTCACGGTTGTTAACCATATAATATAAAAATGAAAATAGATCCTGATGATATTTATCATAAAGTTCCTCAAATTGACCTGGCATATTTTTCGCCTCCTTTCAATCCATAAGGCGAAAAAAAGCCATTAAAAGTTACAACAATAAAAAAAAATTATAAACTTGGAAATTATAACAGATTATATACCTAATTCGAATCATCATTTCGGTTATTAAGTTTACTCTAGATTTGCAAATCTCTCCAAATCACTGTTCTCTCCTATTACTACCAATACATCCCCGTGATTTATGACTTTATCTGGTGAGGGAGAAATGTTAATTTCATCTCCATGACGGATAGCTATCACACTTAAATTAAACTTCGCCCTAATATCAAGTTCTCTTAAAGTTTTTTCATTCATCCGGTCGGGAATCTTCACTTCCTCTACACTATAATTTTTCGAGATTTCTATAAAATTTAATACTTTAGGAGAAATTAACTGATGGGCAACACGGACGCCCATATCTCTCTCTGGAAACACAACCCAATCAGCTCCTACCTTGTCTAATACCTGACCATGAAGCTTATTTAGTGCTTTAGCAATTACCTTTTTTACACCCAGTTCCTTTAATAGCAAAACACTGAGAATACTTGCTTGTATGTCATTTCCAATAGCAACTACCACTGTATCAAAATTTCTTATCCCGATGGATTTTAATGCCTCTGAATCTGTAGAATCCGCAATAACCGCATGTGTGACGAAAGATTGGGATTCCTCCACTCGTTCTTCATTAACATCAACACCTAACACTTCTTGTCCAGATTCGAATAACTTTTGGGCAATACTCAGCCCAAATCTACCTAAACCAATAACTGCGTATTGATTTGCCATTTTTCAATCCTCCTTACATCCTTCTCATAATTTAGATAGGTATATATACTACTTTTGCCCTTGGAGGAATAAAATATTTAGTTCCAATCCTATTTGTGTATTAACCAACACCTATATCAACAAAACTTAACAAAAATTTTCACTAATTGTGTCATACCTCACAGTATTATATAGAAGAGTGTTCTATAATACTGAAGAAAATTTCCAATTTAATCAAACCTATATGTAAGTATTACTGGAGGTTACTGGTAATAATAAAATAATGAATTGGGAGTTAAGGGGGATAAAAATGAATCAAGGATCAAAGCAGCTTTTTATTCAAACGGGTAGTCTTGTCGCGGGATTTATGGTTTGGGTGCTTATTTCTTCACTGATGCCTTATATTAAGGCAGATATACCTTTATCATCCACAGAAATTGCTTGGGCAACAGCTGTACCTGTTATTCTTGGATCCCTACTAAGGGTTCCGATTGGTTATTGGACAAATCGATATGGAGCAAGAATTCTTTTTACTATTAGCTTCTTACTTTTACTTTTACCCATTTCCATTATTAGTTATGCGAATTCGTTATTCATGTTAATTCTAGGCGGTTTTATGCTTGGGATCGGAGGAGCTGTATTTTCAATTGGTGTTACATCTCTTCCTAAATACTATGAAAAAACAAAACATGGATTTATAAACGGTATTTATGGTGCAGGAAATATTGGGACAGCTATAACGTCGTTTTCTGCACCTGTATTAGCTAACATGTTCGGATGGAGAAGTACTATTAAAATATTTCTAATCATAGTGTTAATCTTTGCAGTGATAAATTTTTTATTTGGTGACAGGAAGGAAAAGAAAGTAAATAATTCATTATCAACCCAGGTTAAAGAGGTTTATAAAAACCCTAAGCTTTGGTTTTTAAGTTTATTTTATTTTATAACCTTTGGATCTTTTGTAGCGTTCACCATATATTTACCTACCTTCTTAGTTAATCATTTTGAATTAGACAAAGTGGATGCAGGTTTGCGTACAGCAGGTTTCATTGCACTTGCAACCTTCTTTAGACCAGTTGGCGGCTGGCTTGGTGATAAGATCAACCCTTTTCTCATCCTTATGGCTGTATTCTTCAGCTTAACTTTTGCTGGATTTCTACTCTCATTTACACCATCATTGCCTATTTATTCTTTTGGATGTCTACTAGTGGCTTTCTTTGCAGGCATCGGAAATGGCGCCATTTTCAAGCTTGTACCCTTATATTTTTCAAAGCAGGCAGGTATTGTTAACGGGATTGTTGCTGCTATGGGAGGATTAGGCGGTTTTTTCCCTCCAATTATTCTTACAATACTTTTTAATTGGACTGGTCATTATGCGATTGGTTTTATGTCGCTTTCTGAATTTTCACTTGCTAGTTTAGTCATCGTTGTTTGGCTTTACTATCAAGATAAATTAGATATTTCAGCAAAAATAGTTAACCATGCGGTAGACGGAATTTGCGTCACAGATGTTAATGGGATTATTCAGAGTATAAATCCGGCGTTTACCAGAATTACAGGATATACTGAGGATGAAGTAGTAGGAAAAACCCCGAGCGTCCTTCAATCTGGAGAACATGATAATGAGTTTTATAGACAAATGTGGACTCACTTGAAATCTGAAGGATTTTGGGAGGGGTATATATGGAATAAACGCAAGAATAATGAGATTTATAAAGAATGGCTAACCATAACAGCGATAAAAGATGATATAGGTGAAACAAAAAATTACGTTGGAATGTTTAACGAAGAAAAAGAATAGGTTTCAGGTGCTTAAAGGAGATCTTCAACTAATGAAGGTCTTTTTTTTTTGGTTTTTAAGAGATAAATTTTACAACTTTTTGTCAAACAATCTGAGTTCACAGTTCCTTCACTATTTTTGTGACGTACGTCACAAAAATCATGTTACCATCTGTCTTATAGTAATTACACAAGGAACAGTTATAGATTAGTTACTTTATATAAGATTCAAATATAGGAGGAAATATCATGGCAAGAATTACTTATTGGAATCCAGAAGACGAAAAGTTTTGGAACGAAGAAGGAAAAAAACACGCAAAAAGGAATTTATGGATTTCTGTCCCGTCTTTGATGCTTGCTTTCATTGTTTGGCAAATATGGTCAGTGGTTGCCGTCAGACTTAACGATATTGGGTTTCATTTTACAGAGGAACAACTATTTACACTTGCTGCAATACCCGGCTTAGTTGGAGCTACACTCCGTTTCGTTTATACCTTTGCTGTTGGTTCTATGGGTGGTAAAAACTGGACAGTTATTTCAACAGCGATTTTAGCTATACCGGCAATTGGAATAGGATTTGCAGTTCAAAACCCTGATACTCCATTTTCCATTATGCTCCTCCTAGCTGCCCTTTGCGGACTAGGTGGCGGAAACTTTTCCTCTTCATCAGCAAACATCAGCTTTTTCTTTCCTAAAAAGGAAAAAGGAACAGCACTTGGTATTAATGGTGGTTTAGGAAACATGGGGGTATCCGTAGTACAATTTATTACACCTCTAATTATTACATCTGGAACTTTTGCACTTGTTGGTAATAAACAGGTTTTGGCTAATGGCCAGGAAGTTTGGTTACAAAACGCAGCATTCATCTGGGTTATCCCAATTGTTATTATGACACTACTAGCCATTTTTAAAATGGATAATGTGCCTGGTGCAAAGCAATCTGTAGCTGATCAATTTATGGTAGTTAAACGCAAGCACACTTGGATTATGACAGCACTTTACGTCGCAACATTTGGATCATTTATCGGATATTCAGCTGCATTTCCATTATTATTAAGATCACAATTTCCAGAGCACATTTCATTAGCCTTTCTTGGGGCGTTAGTGGCAGCTGCTGCTAGACCTGTAGGCGGCTGGTTAGCAGATAAACTTGGCGGCGCTAAAGTAACAGCATATGTATTAGTTATTATGGGAATTGGAGCAGCAGGTGTTATTTACTTTTTAAATGGTAAACAATTTTCTGGATTCCTAATTGCTTTCTTAGTTCTATTCCTTGCATCTGGGATTGGTTCAGGATCAACTTTCCAAATGATTCCTACCATCTTTATACCAAAAGAGGCAGCACCTGTAATTGGATTTTCTGCAGCGTTTGCAGCGTACGGTTCATTCTTTATTCCGAAACTATTTGGATGGTCAGTTAAAGCAACTGGTACACCAGTTACTGCTTTCTACTTCTTTATCGGGTTTTATTGTATAGCATTTGGCTTGAATTGGTTCTTCTATCAAAGGACAGCAATAGCAAATAAAATAGTAACAAAACAAAAACCTGCCTAGTTGGCAGGTTTTTGTTTTAATCTAATATTTTTACTTTTATATCTTTTCTACCCCATTCAAGAGCTTTTTCCTCTGATGGGATAAACACGTCAATCCGGTTTCCTTTAATAGCTCCACCCGTATCAGATGCAATAGCTACACCATATCCTTCTACTTCGACCTTACTTCCAAGTGGAATGACAGATGGGTCAACTGCAATAACCTTAGCATTAGGGTTTGCATTTAGATCAAGTCCTGTTGCCGTAGTTCCGCTGCAGCCTTCACATGAAGCAGTGTAGGCAGTTGCCTTAACTGTAATTTCCTTTGGAGTTTCCTCCGCTTTCGATGTTGGTTGGACCTCTGTTTTACTTTCAACATTAGTTGCTGCTTCTACTTTTGGCTCCTCGCTTTTTGGTGCAACAGTCTCTTTAGGAGAAACCTCAGAAGCTTTTGAGGTTATAGTTGGTGATGTTGGCTTAGCCATATTACCAGTTGAAAAATCATTTACCTCATCATAGATTACTAATTGCAACCCTGGATGGATGAGATCTGTATTTAAACTATTCCATTCTTTAATCATAGCAACTGACACTTGATTTTCTTTTGCAATATCCCAAAGCGTATCATCCTTCACAACTGTGTATTTCTTTTCAGTTGCAATAGTTAATACGTCCCCTGGATGAATTAGATCAGTAGACAGGTGATTCCATTTTTGAATATTTTCTACAGATGTATGATGTACACGTGAAAGATCCCATAGGGTATCACCTTTCTGTACTGTTAACTCTGCAGCTTGTACATTAGCACCTACAGTTCCTGAGAGTGCAACAACTGCAATAAAAGTTTTAATATTTTTTATCATTTTTTTACCTCCCATGTTCTTTCGCAGCTAACTTTCATTCATCTTAACATGAATTTTTCCGAAACAAAGAACAAAGGCATGTTAATTCGTTTACAAGCATGGCAGTTATATTACAATAACATTTCTACATTGCTGTATTATAGCATTCAATGAAATTACTTCCTATTCTGGTACTTTTTATAAATATTTTGATAAAAAAATAGTGCAGGAATGATCCTGCACTATTATACAATAATATTACTTATTCAAATTTTAGATATTGCAACAGCACACGCTTTATATTCAGCTGTTCCAGAAATTGGATCATACTCATTTAATGTTAACACATTTGTGGGAGTTTCACTCCAGTGAAAGCTCATGAATACAAGACCTGGAACCACTTGATCGGTAATCTTAACTTTCACATGAAGTTCTCCTCTTCGTGAACGAACCTGGACTACCTCTCCATCACATATTCCTAGTGCATTCGCATCTTCAGGATGAATATCAACCGTTTCTTCTGTTTGTTTTACTTTCACACCGGATGCGTAATGTCGTGTTTGAGTATGTGTATTATATGACTCATATCTTCGGCCAGTCGTTAACATAAAAGGATAGTCACTATCCGGCAATTCTAATGGCTCTGTATAGTCGACAGGAACAAATGGTGCCTTTTTCACTTGTGAATCATTTTGATGAAATCGTTCGTGCATAACGAATGTACCTGGATGCGACATATCAGGACAAGGATAATGAAGACTGTACTCTTTTTCAAGTCTTTCGTAAGAAATTCCACCGTACATTTCCCACGCAAGTTTCCTAACCTCATCCCAGATTTCTTCACTATTATTATAGTGCATCGGATATCCCATTAGTGTAGAAAGTTCACAAAGAATTTCCCAGTCTTCTTTCGTGTTAGGATGTGCCTCAATAGCTTTTCTAACCCGTTGAATTCTTCTATCTGTATTTGTATAAGTTCCATCTACTTCTCCCCATGACCGGGCTGGTAAAACGACATCAGCTAATTTTGCTGTTTCTGTCAAGAAAATATCTTGAACAATTAATAAATCAAGCTTCTTAAAAATTTCCTTTGTATGGTTCATATGAACATCTGCAAGGATTGGGTTTTCTCCAATAATATACAGGGCCTTTAATTCACCCATCTCCAACCTGTCAAAAGTTCGTGTCTGGGTATCACCAGCATGTGGGTTAAGAACCACTTTCCACTCCTTCTCAAACCGGGCCCTAAACTCATCATTTGCCAGACTCAACGCTCCAGTCAATTGGTTCGGCAAACACCCCATATCCCCTGCCCCTTGGACATTATTTTGACCTCTAAGCGGCATAATCCCTGCACCTTGTTTACCAATATTCCCTGTTAATAAGGCTAAATTTGCAATATCAAACACATTATTTACTCCACAATGGTGCTCTGTAATACCCAGTGTGTAGGCAATCATTGAACCTTTAGCTGTTGCGTATTCTCTGGCCGTTTCTATAATATCATCTGCTTTTAATCCTGTTATTTGTGCTGCATATTCAGGTGTATAAGGTTCTACCTGTTTTTTTAACTTTTCAAAATCAATAGTAAACTGTTCAATAAACGTTGGATTATATAAATCTTCTTTGAGAATCACTCTAATCAATGCATTTATGAGAGCAATATCCGATCCAATATTTATTTGTAAGTGTCGATGAGCTACTTTAACCATATCTATTTTCCTTGGGTCAATTACAATGATCTTAAGTCCGGATTTTGCAGCTTTCTTCATTCGATTAGCGATAATAGGATGAGCTTCTGTGGTGTTTGAACCCATTAAAAGTAATACATCTGCTTTGTCAAAGTCTTCTAGGGTATTTGTAGGGAAACCGCTTCCAAAAATAGTTGCCAGACCGGCAACGCTTGGAGCATGTCACGTTCGGTTGCACCCATCAATATTATTACTATTAATAACGGTTCTCATAAATTTTTGTGTAATAAAATTTGATTCATTAGTACTTCTTGCACAAGCAAACATACTAATTGCGTTTGATCCCCAGGTTGTTTTGATTCGGTTTAAGTTACTTGAAATATATTCGTAGGCTTCTTCCCATGTCGCCTCCACCAACTTACCTGCTTTTCGGATCAGTGGAGATGTTAACCTGTTTTTAGCATGAACATATTCGTAAGCAAACGCACCTTTAACACATGTCTGTCCTTTATTTACAGGCGCTTCTTTGTCACCACGGATTTTCATTATTTGATTATCCTGTACTTCTAGTACTAAGCCACATCCGGTACCACAATAACCGCAAATTGTTTTAACAAAATTTGGTTCACCCACGCTCTTTCCTCCCCTACAAACATAATTACCTATATAATCATAATAATCCATTTATTACTTTTGTAGCTTCCTTTTTTGTAAAAGTTATGTCTAATTTTTGAAATAATCCCAGATAAAAAAAAAACGAGAGGCTTCTCTCGTTTTTAAGCTATTTTTGCAGGTAATAAAATATTAAAGGTTGTTCCTTTATTCGGTTCACTTTCAACAAATACTTTTCCATTATGGCTTTCAATAATCTTAAAACTTACCATTAAACCTAGGCCATTACCATTCTTTTTGGTAGTAAAAAATGGCTCACCTAATTTTTTTAACTTTTCTTTCGGGATTCCGACACCTGAGTCTTGAATTGAAATTTGAACATTATTTTCATGAATGACAGTCCTTACCTGTAGATCTCCACCATTTGGCATTGCTTCAATTCCATTTTTAATAAAATTTAAAAACACCTGCTTTAGTCGATTTTCATCGCATTCAATTTGAATAATCTCATGTTCACAATCAAATGATAAGCTGACATTTTTCTTTCTAGCTTCGAACTCTAGTAAAGAAACTACATTTTTTATAACTGGAACAACATTCTTTTCTTCAAGTTCAACTGCTTTTGGCTTTGCCAACACCATGAAATCCTCTACAATCGTATTTACACGTTCAATTTCATCAAGAATAATATTTAAAAATTCCATTCTTTCAGGATCTTTCTCATCCAGTTGTAAAAATTCAGCATAGCCTTTCATAGAAGTAAGCGGGTTTCTAATCTCGTGTGCAACCCCTGCAGCCAATTGACCAACTGCAGCCAACTTATCTTGTCGATGTAATACTTCTTCCGTTCTCTTTCTCTCCGTAATGTCATTTCGGATTGCAAGGTATTGATATGGTTTATCCTGATCATTCAAGAAAGGCACAATAGTGGTATCTACCCAATAATAAGTACCATCTTTTGCTTTATTCCTAATTTCACCTTTCCAGACCTTTCCTTCACCAATAGTCTTCCATAAGTTTTTAAAGAATTCCTTGGAATGGTATCCGGAGTTAAGAATATTATGGTCTCGGCCAATAATCTCTTCACGATTGTATTTGGATATCTCACAAAACTTATCGTTGACACTAGTGATTTTTCCTTTTGCATCTGTAAAAGCCACAATAGAGGATTGGTCTAGCGCAAATTTGATATCATTAATTTCCTTTATCGTTTCTCTAAGATGGTCCTCCGCTTTTTTTCTATTAGAAATATCCGATCGAATGGCAATATACTGAACTGGTTTACCCTTGGAATTTAAAAAAGGCACAATAGTGGTATCCACCCAATAAAAAGAGCCATCTTTTGCCTTGTTACGAATTTCCCCCCGCCAAATCTGTCCGGATTGGATAGTTTTCCATAAGCTTTTGAAGAATTCCTTAGAATGGTACCCTGAATTTAGTATACGGTGATTTTTCCCAAGAATTTCTTCCTTTTTGTATTTTGATATCTCTTCAAATTTATCATTAACATAAATAATCGTTCCGTGTGGATCTGTAATTGCCACGATGGCTGCAGCATCTAGCGCCGCTTTAATGTCCTTCAGATTAGTGTCTGTTGTTGCTAATTGCTTACTAATTAATGCACTTGATACAATTAGACCTCCAATAATTAAAACAGCTACAAATAATACTAAATAGATAAAAAAAGGACTATCCGCATTCGACCCCTTTATTAATTGGTTAGTGGTAATTGATGCTCTCTTTAAGAGAAAATGGCCCTCTGCAATAGCAACTGACATAATCATTGCACTTACTGGTTTTAACCAAACTTGATTACCTTGGGTAAAGTTTTTTGACGAGTATAGTATCCAAAATGAAAAGAAAAACAAACTAAATATTACTATAACCGAAAACAAATATAACCAGAGATTATATTCAATACTTACATTCATTGCAAACAAACTAATGATATGAACGGCAAGCACAGCAAACGTTAAAAAAGTACTGCCTACAATTAAATGAGGGTATCCAACCGTTTTCCCATAAAATGAAAGAAAGGCCATACCTGTAAAAGCAATTCCTATAATAATGGAAAGAATGGTAAGTGGAATATGATAGCTAGCAAATCTATTAGTGTCTGCAAAAATGTGACCAATAAAATTCATAATCCAAATGCCTATCCCCATGGAAAATGTTCCACCAAAGAAAAGTAACCTTTTATTTTGGCTAGATGACCTGCTTAAGATAAACATGTCTAAAGCTGTATATGATGCCATTATGGTTAATCCAATGGCGATAATAATAAAATATGGATGAAAGGTTCCAATCATTGCATTCATTAACCAGCATCCCTCCATTTTTGCATTTTATTTCTACTATGATTGTAATGTAAACAATAACGTTATGGAAGCATTAAATGATGAACCATTAATAAATCTTATTTGTGATAAAAGACTCATTTTTTATAAATTATCAGTTTTTTTAAAAAAAGCCTACACTTTTTTTAATTTTTTGTTTATACTGTACTATAACAAGGGAAGTAATTAATAATCTGTATTAATAAAGGAGGAGTTTTAAAATGTTAATGAGTCCGGTAGAATTTTTCCGCAATTTACCTAAGAAGGAATGTTCAGAGTGTGGTCAGCATATGGAAGAGCAAGCTGAAAGTTATTTTATGGAATGCGACCACTGCTTAGCAAAGAAAGAAGAATAGACAACAAAAAACTCTCCAATCCTTGGAGAGTTTTTTATTTGTTTCCGTTTAATAAATAATTAGGCAGGGATAATCTTTTTTTAAAGGCAAATGCTTTATGTAAGGAGTTGATGGCAATGACTAAAAATGAAGATTATTTTACGGCTTCAAAAAATAATGATCCTGCAATTCCCAAAAAAAAATATGTAGCTGGAGATTCGGTGGATAAACACAGCGACTTAGAAGAAGCTAACATCATCATAACAGGTGATGAAATTCGTCAGCAGAATGAAAATCTTTAAAGGATGGTTATATAAATGAGTATGATTAATATGAATAATGCCAAGCCAGGCGATGAGGTTTATGTTATTTACCGGAATCCACATGTTCCCACTGTTGCAAACATTAAAGCAGCAGAAATTGTACAGCATCCTAAAGACCCCAATGCCCTTGCTTTATTTCTGAATGAAACGTTTCATGTTATTGAAGATGATGATGCCTTGTTTTCAACATCAGAAGCAGCCCAACAAGCTTATGATGAACATTTCTTGGATTCATTTGATGAATAAAAGACTGTCCTAGCACAGAGACAGTCTTTTTTCCATCAGGGTTTTTAAATTTTTGGAAGCTCTCTCATTTGCTCAATCATTTCATTGCCACACATTGGACAAAGCAGATCATCAGCAACAAATTCTTTCCTCATCCAGCCAATGCATGAGTCATCTATACATGAATAGATTTCAGTATCTACCAGTATTGTCTCAATCTCTTCTTCTTTTGCTCTTTTACCGTAAAAAATTGGGACCGCCTCCTTTATTTATAGTATGGACAAAAAAGTAACTTTTCATTTCATAAATATCCCTATTCTAAGGAGTGACTAAAGCATGGATGCTCATAAACAAAAACAATATACAACAGTTGGAACAGATATAGAAGAGATTAAGCGTCTAAACAACCAATCAGGTTTAAGTTATAATGAAGTGAAAAATTTACTTGCTAAAAAATATTTTCAAAAAAATAATAATGAATTGAGCTGACTCAAGTATTGTGTCAGCCGTTTTTAATCCATTTTATTTTTAGACCGTTGGGTAGACATCGCTATAGGGCGTCTGCCTATTAATGAACGATAAACAATGAATTTTCTACTAAGATACTCAAGGGGAAGGCTCCATACATGTACTAGTCTGGTAAATGGCCATAGTCCAAATAGCATCAAGGCAGAGACCACATGTATTTGAAATCCAAAGGGTAACCCTATCATTAAGCTTGGTGCCGGACGAAATGAAAGTATTCCCCGAAACCACGGACTAATTGTCTCCCTATATTCAAATGCTACTCCTCTTCCAGTATACCAGACTGTATTAACAAAGCCTGAAAAAATGATAAGTGTCAATAATACTAAAACAAGAATGTCTCGAAAGGTACTATGAATGTAGATTCGCTTAACGGTAAATCTGCGAACCATCAAAATTAGGACACCAATAATTGTAGCAATACCGGCAATGCCTCCAATCCAGACTGCTCCAAAATGGTACATATGGTCTGTTACACCAATCATTTCATAGAATGCCTTTGGAATCAAGATACCTGCTACATGACCAAAGAAAACAAATACGATTCCGTAATGGAATAAAATACTGCCCCACTTCAGTTGCTTTTTTTCCAGAAATTCACTGGACTTAGCTGACCAGCCAAACTGATCAACATTATAGCGGTAGATATGCCCCACGACAAACATCGTCAACATAATATAAGGAAAAGACACCCAAAAAAAGTTTTGCCAAAACGTCATCATTCAGTCCCCCTACGAAGCCTTTTGTTTACTAAGCATGTCTTCAATTGTATGAACACAAGCTTGTAGAATCATTTGGTATGGACTATCTAACATTGATAATTCTTTTAATAAATTGTCAATGCACCTCCGATGAATGATTAGCATTTTTTGTACATGTTTTGCGGGTGCAAGTGAGCAAAATTCAAGAATTAAGGGTAAATAATCGGGTAACTCGTTACTTTCTAAAGGAAGACCTGCTTCGTAAAATTCACTTTTTAATTTGACTAGTGCTTTCCCTCGATCTGGATTCTCACCAAAAAGTGGAAAAGTTAAATATAGGGTAGTTTTATCATTAAAATCAAATGTTTTTGTATATTCTGTACATAAATCAAAATATGATGTGGATTGCATATAAGTAAGAAATTGCTTATACAGAATCTTTACTAACTGATTTTCGATGGAAAAAATTTCATTTTTCAATTCCTCTGTTTCGATCCATCCTTTTTCGGGATGTTGAAGTAAAATAGATGCAAGGGCAAATATTCTTTGATACTCATCCATTTAACTCACCCCAATAATCGTCACCGACTTTATAATCACCCGGTATAGCTGGAGTAATCGAACATCCTGAGCATGCCTCCATGAAGTCAAATCCTCCGGTGCCTTGTCCAAGATATTGGTTCGCTGCATCTTCCCGATGTGAGGATGGAATAACATAGCGATCATCATACTTGGCAATTGCAGCGAGTTCATACATTTCATGCATTGTTTCTTCTGTCATCCCAACTGATTCAAGTATACTTTTTTCTGGTTTTTTCCCTAAATTTAACGACCTCATATAGCTTCTCATCGCGACCATTTTCTTTAGTACTTTTCGTATTACCTCTGTATCTCCAGCGCTTAACATATTAGCTAAATATTCAATAGGAATTCTTAACTGGTCAATTTGCGGAAAAATAACATGTGGATTGACTCCATCCAGTCCACCATCAAACGCGCTCATCACAGGGCTAAGCGGTGGAATATACCACACCATAGGAAGTGTTCTATATTCTGGATGAAGCGGCAGAGCTATCCTCTGTTCAACAGCTAACTTAAATATTGGGGATCTCTGCGCAGCTTCAATCCAATCCTCTTGATAACCTGCTTTCCTTGCTTCCTTGATAACCTCTGGATCATGTGGATCGAGGAAGATTCCTAAATGGGCTTCATATAAATCTTTTTCATTTGTGACAGATGCTGCTGCTTCCACCTTATCTAAATCATAGAAGATTATGCCTAAATACCGGAGTCTACCGACGCAGGTCTCTGAACACACTGTTGGGAGTCCTGCCTCTATTCTCGGAAAACAAAAGGTGCATTTTTCAGCTTTATGTGTTTTCCAATTAAAATAGACTTTTTTATATGGGCAGCCTGTTGTACAATACCTCCAACTGCGGCATGCATCTTGATCCACTAACACGATCCCGTCCTCTTCCCGTTTGTAAATGGCCCCAGATGGGCATGATGCTACACATGTTGGATTGACGCAGTGTTCACAGATTCTAGGCAAATACATCATAAAGGTTTGTTCATATTCAAATTTTACTCTCTCTTCAATACCCCTTATGTTTGGATCATTTTTTCCTGTCTTATAGACCCCCGCCAGATCATCCTCCCAATTCGGTCCCCATTCAATGTCCATATATTCACCAGTCACTTGGGACTTTGGTCGAGCCACTGGCTGGTGTTCTTTTCCCGGGCTGCTTATTAAGTTTTCATAATCATACGTCCAAGGTTCATAGTAATCATCTAATTGTGCGAGATCAGGATTATGAAAAATATTTAAGAGTTTAGATACTCTCCCACCTGCCCTTAACTCCAATTTTCCATTTTTCAGCTGCCATCCACCTTTATATTTCTCCTGGTTTTCCCATTCTTTTGGGTAGCCTATTCCAGGCTTCGTTTCTACATTATTCCACCACATATATTCCGCTCCGGGACGATTTGTCCACGTATTGTTACAGGTTATGCTACATGTATGACATCCGATACATTTATCGAGATTCATCACCATTCCAAATTGAGCTTTAATTCTCAAGCCAGTCCACCTCGTCCCTATCCAGTTTACTTATTATGACTCTTTCGTCACGTTGGCTACCGCATGGTCCGTAATAGTTAAATCCATAGCTCAGTTGTGCGTATCCACCAATTATATGGGTTGGCTTCATTTGGAGACGCGTAGGACTATTAAAGGTACCACCCCGTTCATTTGTAATACTTGATCCAGGTACATTTATATGTCTCTCTTGCACGTGATACATGAAAGCAACACCCTTTGGAAGCCTATGAGAAACAACTGCCCTAGCAACCACAACTCCATTTCGATTGTACATTTGAAGCCAATCATTATCTGTAATACCAACCTCTTCTGCATCATGTAGATTCATCCAAACTGTTGGCCCCCCCCTGAACAGCGTTAACATTGGCAAAGTATCAAAATAGGTGCTATGGAACGACCACTTAAAGTGTGGCGTTAAATAACGCAGGTTTATTTCCTTGCCCATATTTATTGGCTTTCTATCCTTTGAACGGAATGCCACCTTCTTTAATGGTGCCTTAAATACAGGAAACTCTTCCCCAAACTCAAACATGGTTTCATGGTCTAGATAGAAATGCTGACGACCGGTTAGTGTACGCCATGGAATTAATCGCTCAACATTTGTAGTGAATGGAGAATATCTTCTGCCCCCCGTTTCTGTTCCACTAAAAACAGGTGTGGAGATAACTTGGCGTGGCTGTGCAGTAATTTCACTAAATGACATATGCTCTTCTGCTCTCTCTTCTGCTAAGTCCTTTAGTTTCTGACCTGATTTTTTCTCAAGTGCATCCCATGCCTTCATAGCGAGAGAACCATTGGTCGAACTTGACAGAGAAAGAATCGCTTCCGCAGCATCTCGAGCAGTGTATAGACTGGGACAATCTTTATATGATGTCTGGTTGGCTGTTCCTAGTATTGATTTTAACTTTTCATACTCTTCTTTCGCATGCCAGCCAATTCCCTTAGCCCCAATCTGCTCCTTAATAACAGGTCCTAGGGAGATAAACTTCTCATAAACTTTTGTGTAATCCCGTTCAACAACGTGCAAGCGCGGGAAATTTTGTCCTGGTACTGGCTCAAAAGTACCGTCTTGCCAATCAGGGATTCTCCCAAAAGTACAAGACTCGGAAATCTCATCCCGAGAATCATGAAGCATTGGAGTTGCGACAACGTCTTGAACAGGACCGTTAAAATATTTTTCAGCCATGGAAGAAAACTTTTTGGCTAATCCTCTAAATGTGTCCCAATCAGATTTGGACTCCCATGGTGGTGCAATTGCTGGATTAAACGGATGAATGAACGGGTGCATATCCGTACTGCTTATATCATATTTTTCGTACCATGTGGCTGCCGGAAGAATGATATCCGAATATAGACCTGTACCGGCCATGCGAAAATCGATATTTACCATTAAATCAAGTTTTCCCTCAGTTGATGGGTCATCCCAATTAATCTCTTCTGTTTTTAATTCCGTATTTTGCTCACTTAGATTTCCATGATGTGTTCCTAGCATATATCTCAAAAAATATTCATGGCCTTTAGAAGAACTGCCGATTAAATTTCCTCTCCAAACAAACATAACCTTTGGAAAGGATTTAGGATCCTCAGGATTTTCAATCGCGAATTTTGTTCTTCCTTCTTTCACATCACTTACAATAGATTTGACAATTTGTTCTTTATTCGCTTCTTTATTTTTATCAAGCAGTTTAATTGGATTCTTATCAAATTGTGGGTATGCTGGTGTCCATCCTAATCGGGTTCCTAAATAATAGTAGTCTCCTGTATGCTTGTATCTTGCTTTACTAATTAACGGTGAAATTTGGTCCTCAATAGATTGGTCATCGTACCTCCACTGTTCTGTTACGAAATAAAAGAATGGAGTAGCTGCATGAAGCCTAGGGGGTCCACCCCAGTCTCTTGCCATTGCAATAGTCTGCCATCCCTCTAGTGGCCGAACCTTTTCCTGTCCAACATAATGGGCCCACCCGCCTCCATTAATACCTTGGGAACCTGTCAATAAAACTAAATTTAATATTGTCCGGTATGTGGTATCTGCGTGATACCATTGATTAATACCAGAACCCATAATAACCATTGAACGCCCTTTTGATTCTTTGGCATTCTGTGCAAACTCTCTGGCAATCTGTGCTGCTAATTTTCCATCCACGCCTGTTAAAGACTCTTGCCACGCTGGAGTGTATGGCTTGGGGTCATTATAATCTTTCGGAAAATCTCCTTTTAGTCCATCCCTTGCTACCCCAAATTTAGAAAGCATAAGATCAAACACTGTAGTTACATAGACTGTCTCACCGTTTATTTGGATTTGTTTTACTGGGACCTCACGTTTGAAAGTTTCTCTCTTTTCCACTTCAAAATGCGGGAATTCTACAGTAATAACTGCATCCTCATTTCCTAAAACAGTTAATAATGGTGTTAACTTAGAAATATCTTGTTCGGTATCCTGTAAATGAAGATTCCATTGACCTTTATCTTCCCATCTATGTCCTATTGTTCCATTAGGATATGCCGGTTGATTGGTTTCTTCATTCCATATGGCTGTTTTCCATTCACCATTTTCAATGGTTGAATCAAGCTCAGATGCCCTTAAAAAGGTATTGGAAATATAGTTTTCTCCATGTGGTTTTAATTTCACAAGGAATGGGAGATCCGTAAATTTTTTGGCATAGTCATAAAAATATTCTGTTTTTTGTTCCACATAGAATTCTTTCAAAATAACATGTGTCATTGCCATGCCAAGGGCACCGTCCATACCCGCTTGAACATTTAACCAGTTATCCGCGAATTTAACAAATTCAGCATAATCAGGACTAACAGCAACCACCTTAGTTCCACGGTATCTTGCTTCAACCATAAAATGTGCATCCGGAGTTCTTGTCTGTGGTATATTAGAACCCCAAACTAATAGATAGGAAGCATTAAACCAATCGGAGCTCTCAGGGACATCCGTTTGTTCTCCCCATACCTGAGGTGATGCTGGCGGTAGATCCGCATACCAATCATAAAAGCTTAAAAGAGAGCCTCCAAGAAGAGATAAAAATCGTCCCCCTCCTGCATAACTAACCATTGACATCGCCGGGATTGGCGAAAATCCAAATATTCTGTCTGGTCCAAATTCTTGTATCGAATGGATCAGCGATGCACAAATTAATTCATTCACCTCATCCCATGATGCACGGACAAGGCCGCCCTTACCCCGTGTTTGTTTATAACGTTTCGATTTTTCAGGATTTGTGGTAATTTCCCGCCAGGCAGCAACAGGATCATTATTTTTTTGCAGTTCTTCTCTCCACATACTTAATAGACTTCCTCGAACATATGGGTAGCGAACCCTAAGCGGACTATAAATATACCAAGAAAAGCTTGCTCCTCTAGGACATCCCCTTGGTTCATACTCTGGCATATTAGGTCCAGTGGATGGATAATCTGTTTGCTGCGTTTCCCATGCAATAATGCCATCCTTGACATAAACCTTCCAACTACATGACCCTGTACAGTTCACCCCATGTGTAGTCCGAACAGTCTTATCGTGCTGCCATCTCCTTCGATAAATTTTTTCAGTATCTCTATCCATCGGCGATAACATTGCATGTTCAGCTACATCCCTTGATTTTCCAAAGAATTTTAATTTTTTCATCAGTGGTGTTCGTTTTTTGCCCATAGACTCACCTTCCTATGCCATTTTTACTTTTACTTTTTCCCAAAAGTGTAAATGTATACAAAAAGAAAGACTCCTAGGAACGGTGGTTTTTAACCCAACAAGTTTTAAAGTTAACTATTTTGGACATGACTTGAATATAGTAATTAAGAAGGAGAAACACGAATGTCCGGACCATCCTTAAGAAAAAAACATTCCCATCATGCGATTCATGATGGAATATTTACTGAAGCTCGAGATTTGACAATATTGTTTAAAAAGCTGATATTGGAAAATAAAGTGGAAGAGTCAAAGGTAATTAGCGAGGCCTTGCTCGAACATTGGGAGACAAGAACACTAGCACATGCACAATCAGAAGAGGAAGGTTTTTTTGTTGAAAAATTGAGAGAAAACCCTGACTTAAAAGAGACAATAATAAAATTGAAAAGGGACCATCAAATTTTAGAAATGATTGTAAAGTCGATTAAAGAGAAGATACATAATAATGAATTAACAGAAGAAATACTTCCCTATTTCGACGCATTACTCGTTGTTTTTGAGCTACATAATGATGAAGAAGAAAACAATTTATTTATTGCGGAATAAGAAAAAGAAATTAACTCATACTTAGAAAATGAGCTATCTAAGTTCAATAATACTAGGTGATGAGGGAAGTAAATGAAAGAGTTAGTCTTGAGTTTGATTGCAGGAATGTCCGTTGGCATATTGTTTCGTTTTTTAAAGCTTCCACTACCAGCTCCTCCCGTATTTTCTGCTGTATTAGGTGTATTTGGTGTTTATTTCGGAGGCGTAGTCGTTGATTGGATTATACAGAACTTTACAAAATAAATTGAAACGAGGCTGACTCGCTAAGAGTTAGCCTCATTTGTTTATTCAGTGTAATCAATAGTAAGGTTTTCTTGGTGTTCTTTTGAAAGTAATTTACTTTTCTTTCTGTTTTCCTTTGTTTGAAAGATAATATCAAAATCATAATCCTCAGGATATAACTCACTGGCTGGAATATATAAGTCAATTCTTTTATGATTGATTGACACTTTTTCTCCTTTTACCTGAACAAGGTAATTGCCATATTGGTCTGGACCTTTATAGATAATACCAAACTCATTAGACGGAGAGATCCTTACATTATCTCCTTGTCGATAGAGTGGAATGTTAATCTCCGTTTTTGGAGCTTTTTTTACAGCTCGATGCTTATTTACAATTATTTGCTTTTCTATATCTCTCAATTTCCAGGAATCTTTGATTTCCGTTTTATACTCTTTTTCTTCCTTATAGGTAATTGAATGTGCTCTTTCAATAATCTTAGGATGAATGCCAAGTTTTAATGCAATAGCAAACGCCTGGCTGTCCCCTCCCCGCCCAATAGTAAGGCGAAAGGTCGGACTTAATGAAGCTAAGTCAAATTCCATCGATCCGTTTAGAAAACCTTGATGGTTCTCGGCAAATCCTTTAATTTCACTATAATGGGTGGTTGCGAAGATAATTGCCCCTTTTTCGTATAAGGTTTCTAGGATAGCCGTTGCAAGACCCATGCCTTCTCCCGGATCTGTTCCTGAACCAAGCTCATCTAAAAGGACTAATGTTCGATTGTTTGTTTCCTTTAATATATCAATGATATTTACAATTCTTGAACTAAACGTACTTAAATTCTCTGCAATACTTTGCCCATCGCCAATATCAACTAAAATACGTTCAAAAATACAAATATTGCTCTCTTGTGAAGCTGGAATATGAAGACCGCATTGAACCATTAACGTCAAAAGGCCGACTGTTTTTATTGTTACTGTTTTGCCTCCTGTGTTTGGGCCGGTAATAACTAATGCATGCTTTCCCATATCCAGTTTGAACGACAACGGGACTGCCTTTTCGCCCAATAGTGGATGTCTAGCATGAATCAATTCAATTTCTTCCGATACGTTAATCCCAACCTTCATTCCACCAATAGACCGACAATACTTAGCTTTTGCAAACAAAAAATCATAATGTACCATGGTCTCAATTGCACTAAGAATTTGCTGCTCCTTTTCTTCCACCAACCCTGTCAAATAACTTAGAACCTTTTGAACCTCTACTTCTTCATCTGACAAAAGCCATGTTAACTGATCCTGGTAAACAGCAATTTCCTCTGGCTCAATAAAAAGCGTGGAACCTGAAGCAGACGTGTCTAGTACAGTACCTTTCAGTTTATTTCTAAACTCCTTTTTAATTGGAATAACATACCTTCCATTCCTCTGACTAACGACACTCTCTTGCAGGTAGGATTTGTACTTATTTGACCGAATTAGCTGTACAGTTTTCTCCTTTAATCGGTCTTCATGAATGGCAATCTGCTTTCTTACCTTTAATAACTCTTTACTTGCGTAATCATCCACTCTTCCATTTCGGATACAACGGATGATCTCACTGGCGAGTTCAGGTAGTTCTTCAATCGCCTCTACGTAAGCTGACACTCTCGGCGCGTAATACTCCTTATCCTTCATATACCTGCGCATCTTTCCACAGCAATCTAAAAAGTCATAAAGCTTCATTAACTGCTCCGGTCTTAACACTACTCCTTTGTTCATGTTATTGATTAGCAGTTCCATACCTTCTAAACCATGCACAGGAACACTTGCGCTCTTTTTTAAAATTTCAACTGCTTCTGACACTTCATCAAGCCAGGCTTCAATTTGTTTTTGATTGGTCGAGGGTGTCAGGCACTCGATTTTTCCTTTCCCTTCTTTTGTTAACGCAAAGTTTGCTATGCAATTCTTTATTTTCTCAAATTCTAATACCTGAAAAGTATGTTGGTTCAACCGAATAACCTCCTAAAAATAAGGGCTTTGTTAAACTTGTCTGTTGATTTGCGCTCCAGGCGCTTCGCTTTCCGTGGGTGTTTCGGCGAGCCTCCTCGGCGCTTGCGCCTGCGGGGTCTCCCCTGAACCATACTCCCACAGGAGTCTTCGCGCCTTCCGCTCCAATCAACAGGTATAAAAATCAACATTGTTATTTAACACAGCCAAAAATAAAAATAGCCGCAATGAACAATGTCATTGCGGCTAAGTAAAAAGTGAAATCTTTACTTATTTTTTCATACTAAAATTTAACCAAAATAAAAACTGTCTACACGAGTGTACACAGGCTACATTGGTAAAATAATGTATGCTTATGTTTGCCCATTGTTCTTAACTTCACTCCATAACCATACTTAAATAAACCTTTTTTTGAACTTAAAAAGAAAAGGTACATGGTTAAAATAGAATGAGTGTATCCAATTGATTGGATTAGTTAAGAACGACACCTAACATAAAACATACTCCTTTTTTAAAAAAAAGTTAATTTCTTCTAAAGAATATAATAAATGCAATTATTTGTCAATGAGGTAAATTTTCAGATGATTAAATCAATAATATAAGGAATAATGAGAGAGGTTAATACTGCTGCAATTCCCATAGCTGCACCTGATACAGCACCTTGTATCTCCCCTTCTTTCACTGCCTCTGCTGTACCTATACCATGGGCAATTGTTCCAATTGATAGACCACGAGCAAAAGGATGGTTGATTTTAAAAACATCTAAGACTTTAGCACCAAACATCGCTCCAATCATTCCGGTAATAATAACAAAAGCGGCAATTAGTGACACATTCCCTTTAATAATCCTTCCTATTTCAGTTGCTACGGGTACTGTTACAGATTTTACTGTTAACGCTCGTATAAACATCTCTGATAAGTCAAGTGTATGTGCTAGTATAATAGCAGAACAGATCGTTGATATAGTACCAACAGATAAGCCTATAAATGCAGCAGCAAAATATTTAGTAAATAATTGACGATTTCTATATATAGGAAGAGCAAGAGCAACTGTTGCTGGTCCAAGTAAATATGTTAAGATGTTTTTTGCCGGAATGTAATCATTATAAGATTGCTTGGAAGCAACTAATAACCCAATAATAATAACAGTACTTAGAAAAACAGGATTAGTAAGGGGCGTCGGGTATTTTCTCGCAAGTATTCTAGCTAAATAATAGACAGAAATAGTTATAAGAATATTATAAAGCGTGATCATGATGGCTCACTTGATCCTTTTCATTTTTTAATATGACAACTTGCGTAGCCTTTCCAGCTGATAAAAGCCCCACAAAAGCACTTATAATAAGTACAAGGAGTAAAGGTAATCCATTCTTTACTAGCGTGCTCCCCAGTGTCATTAATCCAACTGAAATGGGAATAAAAAAGAAACCAAGATGTTTTAACAGCCAGCCGGCTGCTGTTTCTATTTGTTCAACCTTAATAATACCTAACCAAAGTAGGAAGAAAAGTATAACAATCCCTATCACATTACCAGGAATAGGCAGATGAAATAATCTGACTATAAGATTTCCAAGCTGATAAATGACAATCAGAATCCCCATTTGTATGACAAAATTTAATACATGTTTCATGACGACTAACACCTATCCTCTACTATTTAACCCATACTCTTACTTGTTGATAATATACAATGTTTAAGTCCCTAATCATATTAAAGTATAAATGATTATTCGTTTAAAGGCATAAACTTTTGTTCACAAATTATCCATATCTTTTTTCTACAATCTTCTTTATCTTATTGTTAGGAGGGATAGTTATGAAAAAAATCTATCTCATTTGTGGTCTTGCTATATTTTTAGGGATTGCGGCAGGAATTTCCTATTTTCTAATTCGAGACGCAAATGCGACAATACCAGCAGAAGTTAGTTTAATTAATCAAAATGGCAAAACCTATACTTTTGGGAAGGATCCAACCAAGCTTAAACTAATCGAATTTATCTATACTCATTGTCCAGACATTTGTCCTACCACTACACAAAAGATGGTGGCCTTGAAGAAGGATTTAGAAAAAAGCGGTGTTTACGGAAAAGAGATTGAATTTGTCACCATTACCATTGATCCATACCGTGACACACCACAAATTTTACAAGAATACATGAAAGGCTTTGGGATTGACAATGATAACCAATGGATATTTTTAACTGGAGAGAAACAAAGAATAAAAGAGGACCAGAAAGAAATTCAAAAGGTGACGGACGCATTACAATTTCAATATAAAGACCCAGGGAATGGTCAATTTGTCCATTCAACCTTCACCTACTTAGTCAATCAAGATAATAAATTTATCGCAAAGTTTCCTATGGGAAATGATTTTAATAAAAAAGAAGTATATGAAACAATTATGGATAAACTTGATTAAAAGATTTTCTATGTTTTAATCAATAAAAAAAGCGGTTAGTCCCAAGGATTAATCGCTTTTTAGTTCAAATTTTTCCTATTTAATTCACAGATGAAGGATATTTTTTAATTTGCTGTAAAGATAAAAGGTAATTGGACTTCGGTTTTGTTAAACTCGCTTTGATTCCAGCCTTTTTTAATTTAATTACGAGTTCAGTAAGCTGTTTTTTCGCCATACTTCTCACCTTCTTTAATACTTCTTAATCCAATTCTACAACAAAATTATGAATAAAGTGTGAAAAAGAAAAATTTTTTTAGAAAATTTTTCATTCTAACCGGTGTATGAAAGAATTCGCTCTTCACCTTTTTTAATGCTATAATTAATAGATATTTTGTTTTGGAGGATTTAATTCATGATTACAGTTAGTAATGTAAGTTTAAGATATGGTGACCGAAAATTATTTGAAGATGTAAATATTAAATTCACACCAGGTAATTGCTATGGTTTAATCGGTGCAAACGGTGCTGGTAAGTCCACGTTTTTAAAGATTCTTTCTGGCGAAATTGAATCACAAACAGGAACAGTTCAACTTGGACCAAATGAAAGAATGGCGGTTTTAAAACAAAACCATTTTGAGTATGAAGAATATGAAGTTCTAAAAACAGTTATCATGGGTCATTCTAGACTTTATGAGGTTATGCAAGAAAAAGACGCAATTTATATGAAGGAAAACTTCACAGACGAAGATGGCATGAAGGCTGCTGAACTTGAAGGTGAATTTGCTGAATTAAACGGATGGGAAGCAGAGCCTGAAGCAGCCATTCTTTTAAAAGGCCTTGGAATCGGGGAAGATCTTCACTATAAGACGATGGCAGAATTAACAGGTTCTGAAAAAGTGAAGGTCCTTCTTGCACAAGCATTGTTTGGCAGACCGGATGTTTTACTACTGGATGAGCCTACTAACCACTTAGATATTAAAGCAATCCAATGGCTAGAAGAGTTCTTAATTAATTTTGAAAATACAGTTATTGTTGTATCCCATGACCGTCACTTCTTAAATAAAGTCTGTACCCATATTGCAGACTTAGACTATGGTAAAATTCAAATTTATGTTGGAAACTACGACTTCTGGTATGAATCTAGTCAGTTAGCTTCTAGAATGGCTTCAGACGCTAATAAAAAGAAAGAAGAAAAAATAAAGGAACTTCAAGCCTTTATTGCACGTTTTAGTGCAAATGCCTCAAAATCCAAGCAGGCAACTTCACGAAAGAAACTGCTAGATAAAATTACACTAGATGACATTAAGCCATCATCTCGTCGTTATCCATTTGTTGGGTTTACACCTGAGCGTGAAATTGGAAATGATTTACTTCGGGTTGAAGGATTAACTAAAACTATCGATGGCGTAAAAGTCTTGGACAATGTAAGTTTCTTTTTGAATAAGAACGATAAAATTGCGCTTGTAGGTACAAATGAGATTGCGAAAACAACTCTATTTAAAATCCTTATGGGCGAAATGGAGGCTGACAGTGGTACTTTTAAATGGGGAATTACCACTTCACAAGCTTATTTCCCTAAAGATAACTCCGAGTACTTCGAAAACTCTGACCTTAATTTAGTTGAGTGGTTACGCCAGTTCTCTCCTAAAGATGAAAGCGAAAGCTTCTTAAGAGGCTTCTTGGGTAGAATGCTATTTTCTGGAGAAGAAGTGCTGAAGAAGGCTAGCGTTCTTTCCGGGGGAGAAAAAGTTCGTTGTATGTTATCCAAAATGATGTTAAACGGAGCGAACGTACTTCTTTTAGATGAGCCAACGAACCATTTAGACTTAGAATCAATTACTGCTCTAAATAATGGACTAATTAATTTTAAAGGCTCACTGATCTTTTCTTCACATGACCATCAGTTCATTCAAACTATCGCGAATAGGATCTTTGAATTAACACCAAAAGGTTTAGTTGATAAGCAAATGTCTTATGATGAATATTTGGAGAATGAGCAAGTTCAAAAGCAAGTTGCAGAAATGTATAAATAATTGTTAAGAGGCTGAACCAACTAGGTCAGCCTCTTTCATTTTTTACATTTGTTTTTGTTTTCTTCTCGAAGAAGACTCAGCTCTTGATCCTGTTTCTGTTACTGTTGTTCCTTGTCCCTCAACTTGGGGTGAATTGAGTCCAATCGTGGATGGATCAGCTTTCTTTTTACTACGTTTTCCCATCATTACACCTCCCTTAATAGTTTTTGGAATGTTAGTGCTACTTATACGGAATATTTCCGTTAAACTTTGGCATGATAATCTACAGGAGGAGGTGTTTTGTATGGCAAAAGTTGGAGTAGAGCAATCTCTTACAAATATTCAACAAGTACTACGTGAAAAAGGCTATGACGTAGTTGAATTAAAACAGGAATCTGATGCACAAAACTGCGATTGCTGTGTTGTAACTGGTCTTGATTCAAACGTGATGGGAATGCAGGATACCCTTACAAAAGGCTCTGTAATTGATGCAAACGGGATGTCCGCTGACGAAGTATGTCAACAGGTTGAAAGCAGGCTTCAATAATGATTTCTCAAAAGACTAAAGGTTGTAACTTTAGTCTTTTTTTATTCTTCTTTTGAATGGAAATTCACTTTAGGACCATTTTGTGATGATGTAGCTGGTTTTGCCTTTTCTTTTTGTCCGGTTTTCCTTTCCTCTTCCTCATTTTTATCGAAGTCAGGCTGAAATTCAGTACCATAGGTTGCTCCGATATTTAATTTCCCTTTCAGTTCTTTAATTCCAAGTTGCCCAAAGTTATTGTTTAATTCGTATTTATCTAATATGATTTTTTCAATATTAATCTTTTCTATAATGATTGGAGGTTCATTATGTTTGCTAGCTTCCGGGGGAGATGATTGTTGGAGGGTTTGCAGCTGCTTTTGTAATTTTTCGATATTCAATTCTAAGGAGGTCAATTTTTTCTTTAATTCCTTTTCGTAATCATTTTTGCTAAAGATTAGGAATAAATCTTTTAATGACATGCTCACAAACGCTCCCTTTTCTTCACTTACTTTATATATATATGGGAATTTCAGTTTAACATGTCCACAATTCAAAAGGATGAGCTAAAAATAGATTTTCCATCAAATTTTCCTATATAATCATCTTAAACTCGCCTATTCAATTGGAATAATTTCTCCTTTTTCAACGATTCTTTGGTAACTTACGATTAATAAACCATTCCAGAATTTAGCATTTAATTGATTAGGACTTACAGTATCAGGTAACCTTATTTGCCTCTGAAAATCTCCATAAAACCTTTCCGAATACGTAAGCTTTAATTCTGAATGGTTGAATAAGGCCTTCCCTTTTATTGTTAAGGAATTTCCGTTCAGCCCTAATTCAAGGTTCTCTTTTTTCATGCCCGGCACCTCAATCACTACTAAAACTTCACTTTCTCCTTCTAATATGTCAATAGCGGGAAATGGCGGTGTATTTTTTTCTTCTCTTCCTGATTGTTTAGCTGAATCAGGAGTTGCATTGGGTTGATCATTCATAAATTGTTTAGCAAAGTCTTGATCGAAAATATTATTCCAAAAATCCCCGCCATTCATATTTTTGGCCACATCCATCCATTGTTTTAATTTATCCATATCCATCTAATCCCACCTCCTACATTCTAATTCCACAAATTTGTTACTATCATCTTACTAACGATATTTCTATTTTAATCCTGATATTACACATCTTTCATAAATGTCTCAGACATACATATACTTAAAAACAAGAAAAAGGAGGCGATCTAATGCCGGCCCCAGCTCCATATATAAACATTAATATTTTTATGATTAAAATTAATTCTTTTGAAAATGCTTCAGCCGTAAATATTGGTCAAAACCTTTTAGCAGAATGGCATAATTCTGATAAGAAAAATCAAGGCTTTGGACAAAATTTTGGTGATAAGAGTGACTTTATCGGAACAAGAAGTCTTGTTGATGATAAGGACCAAATTGATTCCCCGTCCTCCTTTAATGCAAATCCTTTAAACTATACAAAGGAGTAATTCTATTTTATAATTATTTAGAAATAATCATTTCGGAAATTCAAGTATTGGATTGAGGAATTTGTTACAAAATGAATTTTTGTCACCAATTGTGTTATCTTTAAAAGTTGCATCAATTTCAGTAACTATCGTTTTTATTCTTGGAATTATGCTTGGTAAAATCTTTGCAAGAAAACAATTCAAAGGAAAGACACTAATAGAAACTATTCTGCTCCTTCCAATTGTTTTACCTCCTACTGTCATAGGTTTTTTATTAATATTCATATTTGGGACAAATAGCCCTTTAGGTCTTTTTATAGAACGACTAATAACACAACCCATTATTTTTACTTTTACTGCTGCAGTGATTGCATCGACCATTGTTGCATTTCCACTTATGTACCAAACGGTCAAAATCGGCTTTCAAGCAGTCGATATAGGCATTGAGGAAGCCGCCCGTGTAGATGGTGCGGGTGAATTGAAAGTATTTCTACATATTACTCTCCCATTATCTATTAAATCAATTATCGCAGGGTTAGTTCTAAGTTTTGCACGATCACTTGGAGAGTTCGGAGCTACATTTATGTTCGCTGGTAATATCCCAGGAAAAACCCAAACTGCACCTACAGCTATCTATATTGCAATGGAATCCGGCAATATGAATTTAGCGTGGCTCTTGGTTGCTACTATGGTTATAATTTCGTTCTTTTTCATACTCATCACAACTGTTACACAAAAATAAGCCACGGAGGCAAACATCACTCTCCACGGCTTTTTTTTACCTAGTCTAATAATATCTTGATACTTTCCGTCGTTTTTGTCTCTGTATTAGAGTTCCTGCACCTGCAATTAGGAGTATTCCAATTAAGGTATTTAAGAGGATAAACGGCGACTCCTTCTTATTCGCTTTCTTACTCTTTATCACCGTAGATTTTGGCTGGGGAGGTTCTTTATATTTCAATTGCACCGATTGCAGCACTTGGCCATTAGCATTCTCAATTGAAAGTACCCCTTCGTCATTTACCTTCTTGATATCACCACTAACATCCTCAGTGATTACAATATCATTTTCAGGGTAAAATTCTTTGGTGCCCGATTTAAATATTGCTCCCTTGTTAATTGTTTCATGCTGATAACCCTTAAATCCATAATCGAACAAGACTGCGGTATCTTTGTACTTATCATTTTTTAAATCAGATTTCAATACAACAGCTGTTAACTTTAAATTTCCATTATCTGCAGTCGTGGCCAATGTTTGTTTCGCTTCAGTGGTGTATCCCGTCTTTCCTCCTGAAATTCCCGGATAGGGCAGTTCTCCCTTTAGCATCCGATGATGGGTTAAGAGTCTAGTACTCCAGGATTGCCCCTGCCAATCAAGTACCCTTGTCCTGAATATTTCAGCAAAAGTAGGATTCTTCAATGCATAATTAGTTATTAACGCTAAGTCCATTGCGGTAGTATAATGGTTTTCATCATGCAATCCATTTGGATTGGTAAAATGAGTATTTGTGACACCTATCTTATTTTTTAAATAGCTGTTCAAGTTTTCAGCAAATGTTTTCACATCGCCATCCAAATACTCAGCAATCGCTACTGCTGCATCGTTTCCAGAGTTAATAAGCATCCCTTGAATAAGCTTCTTTAATGGAACTTGCTCCCCTTCATTTAAATACACCCTCGTACCGTCCTGTCTAACTGCATTAGCACTCACCGTCACTATGGAATCTAAATTTCCTTTTTCAATCGCATAGATAGCTGTGGCAATTTTGGTTAGGCTGGCTGGATACATTTTTTCATCGGCATTTTTTGCATAGAGCACGGCATTTGTCTCAGAATCTAATAAAACAGCACCCTCGCTTTTCAAATCCATCTGCTGTGCTTCCTCTGCAAACACATTAGATTGAAAAGAAAAAAGGAGAAAAACAGTTACTATGAGGTACAAAAAAATATTCTTCATTACTACACCCTTACTTTTACATATAATCCCTATTTGATTTTAACAGATTATTTGAATTAATAAATAGTTTTCAAATAAATTGTTATCAATTGGAAGTATTCCTAATTAATAAAAATAAAAACCGGTTGCTTTTTAGCAACCGGAAAAAAATTATGCCCTTTTCTTTGAGATCAATAATGTGATTTGAGCCATTATAAATGGTAAAGAAGATTTTCTTCTGTAAGCTAAGTATTTTGGCTCCCAGATATTTGTATACTTTTGTTTAAATTGCCTTAATCCCTGAAAGTGATAAATAAAGTGACCATGTAAAAATAATTGTGCGGCGATTTTTTCGCTTAAAAAGGCAAATCGCGATAAACCCACATTTGCTAATGGTGCCATACCCATATTAAATCGTCCATACCCTTCCTCTTTCGACCAATCGATTAAGGACAGGAATAGAAAATCGATTATACCAGCTGGTGCGTCAGGTCTAAACCTCATCAAGTCAACGGAAATTGTTTGTTTGTTATCATATACATACATTATGCTCATAAAACCGAGAATTTTCTTCTCTTCATCTCTTACAATCGCAATGGGTGCCTTATTTAAATATTCCTCATCAAAAAAGCCTAAAGAGAAACCTTTTTCTTTTCTTCCTTGAAGCCACTCATTGGAAACCTCTCTTAACTCCTCTATAAAACCAGCTGAAAATGGCGGTTTTATTAATTCAAACTCAAAGCTTTCGCGGTTAAATTTATTTTTTAATGTCCGCAGCCCCTTTTGTTTGCTGCCAGATAAAGAGAATGTTTTTAGATCTACAAACGCCTCTTCTCCCAACTTAAAAAAAGCAAAACCATGTCCATGTAAATAAGGAAGCATATCATCACTTACCTGATAAAAAACTGGTGTAAAACCATGAATATCAGCAATTTCTTGAAATTCCTCTATCGCGTTGGAGATTTCACTTTGTTCACCAATGGGATCTCCTAAAATAACTAGTTTGTCTGCATATTTCTGAAAAGGAATTAAAATATTCTTTTTACTGTTCCAAAAAATATACTTATCATGCAAGAAAATTAAATGGGATAAAACCTTTCCTTGATACTTTCTTAAATGGGTAAATAATTCATTTTCATAATCAATCGATTTCTCTAGTTTCCATTTTTTCGGCAGGCTAATTAGATATCCAGTTAGTAATATCATCATGGCTATTACCAATCCAATAATTGCACTTGTAAACAAATCACGGTAATCCACAATTACATAAGGCAAAAATTTATCTGGAATGGTTAATTTTGAAATAGGCAAATTTAAATACCCGATCAAAATGTACATGGAAGTAATAATTAATATGACTGTAATATCAAATATAGTTTTACCCCACGTTAAAACATAACTTTCCCGATAGAATTGACCCTTAGAAATTCGAAGTAAAAGTGCGACAATGATTAGAAAGGTAGCTTCTTCATAATCAATTCCTTTAAAGATTGAAAAAAGTGCTGCAAGTATTAAGGCAAGCATGGTCAACTCATATGTTCTTTTCACCCTGTATTCAATTCCGCGTGATAAGCCTAACAGTAAGAACCCCGCAGCGACAGACAATTGATGAGACACATTTATGATTGGAAATGATAGTAACTCTTGAGCTATTCTAAGTCTTGACATAATACCTGGGACACTTGCAGACAAAAGAAGAATTAAGCCTGATATAAACACAAGAATAGTTAGCATCACGTGACTTAGCCCTTGGATAATCGCTTTAGGAAGTTGATTCCATGATTGATTCCATCTCTCCCAGTACAGCTTTACGAAAAATACTAAGCTAATTAAAAAAGGAACAAAGTAATAACCAATACGGTAAAACAGAAGCAAAACAAGTACCTTTTCATCTGGAACGTGCAGCTCTTGCATCCCCCATAAAAAGATTAAATCAAAGGAACCCAGTCCACCTGGGATCATACTAATAATCCCTGCACAGGCTGCTACAACATAAACAGGAAATAAGTCTATGCTTGACACAGGTATACCTAGTAGCCTGCTCAAAAATAAAATAGCAACAAACACAGCCAACCATTCTATCACCGAAACAACGACTAACTCTATACCCACCTTTAGAGTAATAGCCGATTCTTTTTTTGACTTCATTATATGTATACCTAAAAAGATGGGCAGGTACAATCCGACACCTAAGACTGCGAAATAAAGCCATTTTGTATCAACAAACAGCGGAAAACGACGAAAACCAATCGTTACAATCCATGAAAGCAGCGAAATTCCTGTTAAATAAAAAAGGGAAACAGATGCAATTACACCAAGAAGCTTCCTTTTATCTTTTTCATGTTTATGAAAAAAGTAGGTTCTTAACATGGCACCTACCAGTCCGCCAAATCCGATTAAATTTGAAAACGAATTAGCAATAAACGATTGTTCTAAGAGTTCGCTAGTAAGGACTTTTAACTTTAGGATCCGAACAAGGATCACATCATATAGTAACATTGGTAAAACAGCAATAAACGTAATTGCTAAAATCAGCAATAAGACCCAGATATTCAACTGATTAATTTCATTCTTTAGTAGCTGTACATTCAAATCCCCAGTAAACCTTTTCATTTCTATAATGGCAAAAATCAATAATAATAGCGGAAATATAAATTTTACTACTTTTACAATTTTTTCTTTCTTTATCCCCAAAAGTATGACCACCTATTATTTTTTTCCTGACTTAAATATAAACTTTTCAACTGTAAAAACAAAGAAATATATTTAATTTATAGATGTTTATTATCATTCTAGACATTTTATTTTATGTTCAACCGCAATTCTTTGTAATTCATTCATTCTCTTACTTTTCTCCTAGGACCTATTTAAGATGAAACGAAAAGTTAAAAAAGTAGACAAGTTTTTTAACCTATTACGCATAAGTATGAAATAGGACAATTTTAGGAGGAGGTTTTACGGTGAAATTTTTTGTATTCAAAAAAGAAACTTTGTTATTCTTCTTAGCATTAGCGGCTGTACTTGCCAGTATTTCTGCGTGGTTAATGTTAAAAGCAGGTGACACTACAGTTTTCAATCAACAATCTGATAAGAATATCCGTGAGATTCATATGGTTACAGGAGAATTTAAAACAAAAATGAAAGACGGTAAAGAAATAGAGGCATATCGCTGGGATCCCGGCACTATCTTACTAGAAAAAGGCGAAAAAGTCCGATTAATTATTAGCGGGATAAACGGTGAGGAACATCCATTTTATATTGAAGGAACAACAATAAAGGGTACAGTAAAAAAAGGTGAAGAAACGATCATTCCCCTAGACTTTAAAAAAGAAGGAACGTATCGCCTCGTATGTGAAATTCATCCAGACAGAGCACATAACGGCCCTATGATTGCTTATATAGTAGTAGATTAAGAGCAGGAGACTTTCCCCTGCTCTTTCTTCTCTTCATGTGATATCTTTTGTATAACAGATTTCATTATTATTTGTTTTTTTGTAGTACAGTTTCTATTTTATTATTTGTTTTGTTCATATAAAGTTCATAAACACCTCCTAAAAACCCCTTAAAAACAAGACTTCACAATATCTTAACAATTACCTCTTTTTCAGGTGACTTTTATCACTTTTAAACTGTTATACTGAATGTAAGATAAAAACAGTAAAACAGTTTAGTTTTTTTAATAATCAAAGAGGTGAAAAATGATGGAACAATGGCAAGGTTTTACTAAAGGTACTTGGAACAAAGAGGTTAATGTTCGTGATTTTATCCTTAGAAATTATAATCCGTATGAAGGTGATGATTCATTTTTAGCTAACGCAACTGAAGCTACTAAAATTCTATGGGAACAGGTAATGGAGTTAACAAAACAGGAACGTGAAAAAGGTGGTGTCCTTGATATGGACACAGAAACCGTTTCCACTATCACTTCACATGGACCAGGCTACCTCAACGAAGACCTTGAAAAAGTAGTAGGTGTTCAAACTGACAAACCATTTAATCGTTCTTTACAACCATTCGGCGGAATTAGGATGGCAAAAGGAGCTTGCGAGGCTTATGGTTATCAATTAAACCCTGAAATTGAAAGAATCTTTACTGAATTCCGTAAAACACATAACCAAGGTGTCTTTGATGCATACACAGATGAGATGATGTTAGCTCGTAAAGCTGCCATTATTACGGGGCTTCCAGATGCCTATGGACGCGGACGAATCATCGGTGATTATCGCCGTGTAGCATTATATGGTGTTGATTTCCTAATAAAAGAGAAGGAAGTAGACAAAAAAAATACGAGTAAGGTCATGACCGAAGAAAATATGCGTCTACGGGAAGAGATTGCTGAACAAATCCGAGCTTTAAATGAACTAAAAGAATTAGGTACCAGCTACGGGTTTGACTTATCCCGTCCTGCTAAAAATGCACAAGAAGCTTTTCAATGGCTATATCTTGGATACCTTGCAGCCATAAAGGAACAAAATGGTGCTGCAATGAGTCTTGGACGCGTCTCCACTTTCTTAGATATTTACATTGAAAGAGATATACAGGCAGGAACATTAACAGAAGAAGAAGCCCAAGAAATCGTCGATCACTTTATCATGAAGCTCCGTTTAGTAAAATTTGCCCGTACACCTGATTATAATGAACTATTCAGTGGTGACCCTACATGGGTAACGGAATCTATAGGTGGAATGGGACAGGACGGACGATCTCTTGTAACAAAGAACTCATTTCGATTCCTTCATTCACTTGATAACCTAGGGCCAGCACCGGAGCCAAATTTAACCGTTCTCTGGTCACCACAGCTTCCTGGTAAATTTAAAAAGTACTGTGCCAAGATGTCGATTAAAACAAGCTCCATTCAATATGAAAACGATGATATTATGCGCCCTGAATACGGAGATGATTACGGAATAGCTTGTTGTGTCTCTGCTATGGAAATTGGCAAGCAAATGCAGTTCTTCGGTGCTCGTGCAAATTTAGCAAAAGCCCTTCTTTACTCTATTAACGGAGGCGTAGATGAAAAACTAAAGATTCAAGTTGGCCCTCAATATAGACCAATTACTTCAGAAGTATTGGACTTTAATGAAGTAATGCAACGCTTTGACCAAATGATGGAATGGCTGGCAGGCTTATATATCAATACCTTAAATGTCATTCATTATATGCATGATAAATACAGCTATGAAAGAATCGAAATGGCTTTACATGACACAAATATCCTTCGCACCATGGCAACAGGAATTGCTGGTTTAAGCGTAGTAGCTGACTCATTAAGTGCTATTAAATATGGTGCAGTAAAAGTAATTCGTGATGAAAATGGTTTAGCAGTAGACTTCGAAATAAAAGGAGATTTTCCAAAATACGGTAACAACGATGACCGTGTGGATCGTATTGCCGTTGATGTCGTTGAGACATTTATGAAGAAATTACGTAAACACGCAACCTATCGTGATTCCCTTCATACACTTTCCGTTCTAACCATTACATCAAATGTTGTTTACGGAAAGAAAACAGGTAATACACCAGATGGGCGTCGTGCGGGAGAACCTTTTGCTCCTGGTGCAAATCCAATGCACGGCCGTGATACAAAGGGTACTTTAGCTTCACTATCCTCTGTTGCAAAAATTCCATATAGCTATGCAATGGATGGAATCTCAAATACTTTCTCTATCGTGCCAAAAGCATTAGGGAAAGAAGAAGAAAGTCAGATTAGAAACCTTGTTTCAATCTTGGATGGCTACGCAATAAAATCTGGTCACCACCTAAACGTTAACGTTTTTAATAAGGAAACATTATTGGATGCAATGGAACACCCAGAGCTGTATCCACAACTAACGATTCGTGTTTCTGGTTATGCCGTAAACTTTATTAAACTAACCAAAGAACAACAGCTGGACGTTATAAACCGTACTTTCCATGAGTCTTTATAAATAGCTTGCAAGGCTTACTCGATTGCAAAGAGAGAGCCTCCTTAATAATGAAAGGGGATATCATCATGATCGGAAATATACACTCCATTGAAACTTTAGGAACAGTAGACGGACCTGGAATACGCTATGTGGTTTTTACACAGGGGTGCTTATTACGCTGCCAATTTTGCCATAATGCCGATACATGGGAAATCGGATCAGGCAGACAGATAACTGTTCCGGAAATAATGGAAGATTTGATGAGCTATCTCCCTTTCATTCAGGCATCAGGTGGTGGTATTACTGTTAGTGGTGGTGAGCCGCTACTACAAATTCCTTTCCTCACTGAATTATTTAGGGCTTGTAAGAAGATGGGTATTCACACAACTATAGATTCTTCAGGAGGTTGCTTCTCTCAATCCAAACTTTTTATTGAACAACTCGAAGAACTATTACAATACACTGATCTTGTACTCCTCGACTTAAAGCATATTAATCGAAAAAAACATATTCAGTTAACAGGAATGGCCAACAATCACATTCTTGAATTTGCCAAGTATTTATCTAGTAGGAAAATAGCTGTATGGATTCGCCATGTTCTTGTTCCAACAGTAACAGATGATTCCTTGGATCTTCAAGAACTTGGTGAGTTTATCGGTACCCTTGAAAATGTTCAAAAGGTCGAAATTCTCCCCTATCATAAAATGGGAGTATATAAGTGGGAAGCACTTGGACATGAATATCCACTTAAGAATATAGAGCCCCCAACAGAGGAAAGTGTCGAGTTTGCCTATCGAATGCTTACAGCCAATTGGAGAAAATGGTGAAGGGTCCATTTATAAATAGTATTTTCAACCAGGCTGACACTGAAGCTGTGTCAGCCTAGTTTTTTATATTTATTCTTCATCTAGATTCACAAGTAAATCCATGATTTCTGTTTGTTGGTGATCAGCTATCTCATTTGAAATAACCTCATCTTTATTTAAATGACTAATGGCTTCGTGTTCGGCATAAAGTGCCTGTTTTAAGAGTAGCTTTTTTTGTTTTTCTTTTAATTCCATATGATTCTGATATAATTCCTGAACCTGTTTTTCTACACGAAGCTTCTTTTCTTCATATTCTTTAATAAGCTCATTGGATAGTGGTTCTGTGATAAAAAGTTTCTTCCTTACCCTATGTATTTCTTGTATTGCAGCATCATATTGATAAATCTTAGCTAGTAAATATTCATATTCGCTCGAACCTTCATCTTTAGGGTTTACTCCAAGAAACTTAATTAATGGCTTAACAGATAACCCCTGTACTACCAAGGAAAAGAGAACCACGAAAAAAGTTAATACTAATAATTCATCTCTTCCTTTAAAGTCATAAGGCAGGCTCAATGCTAGTGCTTTTGATAAAGAACCTTTTAAACCACCCCAATTAATAATATGTTTCCAGGATTGCGGAAATTTTTTTATGAAGGACAAACTAGCATAGACCGCCGCGCTCCTTGCTATCAAAACGATTAGTATCGCTGCAAAAATCATTCCCCATTTATTAAAAATCCCTATTCTTGTAATTTCTAGCCCAACCATTAAAAAGACAATGGAATTCGCCAAAAGAGCAGCAACATCCCAAAAATTTCCGATATTTAATTTAGTAGTTGGTGTCATGCCGATTCTCGCCCCATAGTTTCCATAAATCATAGCAGCAACAACAACTGCAATGACACCAGAAGCATGGATACTTTCTGCTAATAAATATGATCCATAAAACAATACAATACTAAAAATGATCTCAAGCGGATAATCATCATAGAACTTTGTTAAAATTGAAAAACCGTATCCAAGTGCACCTCCGACTATTAGTCCTAGGAATATGACCTTTACAAATGTCCATACACCTAAACCCAGTCCTGCCCAACCTAAGTCAATATAGGTTAATAAATAAAATGCAGAAAGCTGAAAAAGCACCACCGCCATTCCGTCATTAAATAAACTTTCCCCTTCAACCACAATTGCAAGTCTTTTATTTACTCCAATGCTTTTAAAAATACTTAAAACACTGACTGGGTCTGTCGCACTCATTAATGAACCGAATACAAATGCTGCAGTGACAGATAACCCCATAAGGTAATACCCTGAAAATCCTACCAGGAGAAACGACAATAATGTACCACCAAATGCTAGAGAAATAATAGGTATTTTATTTGTCCGCAATTCACGGAAAGGGAGTTTTAATGATGCCTCCCCTAAAAGCGCAGGTAAAAACAAGGTAACAATAACAAAATGGAATACTTCCCCTTGCGTAATAAAATTTTTTAAAGGCTCTAATACTGGAAATTTTATCAAACCAATTATAGCACCAATTATTACTAATGCTATTGGGTACGGCTGTTTAAATTTCTTGGCAATAGCAGTAATCCCCGCAGCTAACATCATTAAAAATAGAGCCATGACAAAAATAAAATGTAAATCTAATGTTTCCAAATTGCACCACCCTAAGTTAATAAATAATAGACATTATTCATCTTAATATTCACATTACAGCGAAACTTAAACAGCTACTTTCATTCTTGTTTTAATGCATATTCATAATTGTTTAGTAATCTCTTCAAATTCTGGTATTTTGCCATACAATAAATTGATTCTTTGGCCATTCTCCTTTATACTCATATCATTGGCATTTTAAAGAGGTGATTATTTTTGTTTCAATTGCTCATCGATCATTCAGATATACATGCCTTAAACGCACTTTACGTTAGTATATACTTAGGAATTACTTTAAAATTTCTATGGGCATGGGGCGTTGAATATTCATTTATTGGTTCTCAAACTAATCCTGCGGACACAAAAATAATCCAGCCCTTGTTTTTTTACCGTAAAAAAAGCAGTTTAAATGGCAGTTTTATTTTAAATAGAATTATTAAATATATTCGTAGAAAAGAATGTTCTAAGGATGATTCTGAAGAACCCATTTCCTTCCTTTTAATACCAGTACAAAAAATCAACCTACATTTTTAGGAGGAAATATGAAAACGAAACGTTCTTCATTTATCATTATTGCTTTACTTACTCTAACAACATTTCTGTTATCCGCTTGTTCAGCTCAATCTCAAGGCGGTAAAAATGATGGATTCTTCCATACTTATTTTGTGAATCCATTTTCATCTTCCATTCATGCAGTTGCCGATTTTTTTGGCGGGAATTATGGCTTAGCGATCATTCTTATTACACTAGTGATTAGACTTGTCTTGATGCCACTCATGTTAAAGCAATATAAAAATCAAATGGCCATGAAGGAAAAAATGGATGTTTTAAAACCAGAAATGGAAGTTATTCAAAAGAAAATGAAATCCGAAAAAGACCCAAAGAAAAAACAAGAATTACAAGCAGAAATGATGGGGCTTTATCAAAAGCATGGAGTCAATCCGTTAAATATGGGTTGTTTACCTATTCTTATCCAAATGCCTATTTTAACGGGCTTCTATTATGCAATTAGAGGATCTGAAGAGATAAAAACTCATGAGTTTTTATGGTTTAGTCTTGGACATCCTGATATTGTCATTACAATCATTGCAGGTGTTATCTATTACTTACAATTCAAGGTATCTCAAACTAATATGCCGACTCAACAACAGGAGCAAATGAAATATATGGGCTTGCTCTCACCTTTAATGATCGTTATGTTTTCATTTAATGCACCAGCAGCCCTTCCACTTTATTGGGTTGTAGGTGGAACATTTTTAATTATCCAAACGCTTATTAGTCGAAAGCTTTATCAAACCAGTAAGCCTAAAGAAGTACAAGTGAATCAAAAATAAGTAAATAAAAAATGCCTGGTTTTGATACCAGGCATTTTTTTATACATCTTGAAAGTAATCCTTGTAAAATCCCCCGACTTTACCAGTGTTATCAATGATATAATAAAATTCTTCAGTTTCATTTTTTACATCATAAATTTCACCAGCGGTGAGAGCGTTATTTACTAGGTATTTCTCAGCATCAGTATGAACGCACTTCACTTTTTTAAGTGTTTCACGCTCGCGCCATGTTAAATGGATCATCGTTGCCATCGTTCCTTTCAGTCTTTGTCCAATTATAAGTATAATCAATAAAAGCAATGGTACGCAACAATAGACCCTCCTCTGCCGGCGTAAAATTTATTATTACTTCCCAACAACTTGTAGTGAATTTTCCCGCAAACGATATTTCTGTATTTTTCCTGATGCAGTCATTGGAAATGAATCAGTAAACTCAATATATTTTGGAATTTTATGCTTTGAAATCTTTCCAATACAGTATTCTTTAATCTCTTCAGATGTTGCTTTTTCTCCTTCTTTCAATATAATCCAAGCCACCATTTCTTCTCCATATACTTCGTCTGGTACACCTATTACTTGAATATCTAGGATTTTCGGATAAGAATAGAGGAACTCTTCAATTTCACGGGGATATATATTTTCTCCACCTCTAATAATCATATCCTTTAAACGCCCTGTAACTTTGCAATATCCATTCTCATCCATGGTGGCTAAGTCCCCCGTATGTAGCCAACCATCTTGATCAATGGCTTCATTGGTTGCTGCCATATTTTTATAATATCCTCTCATAACATGGTAACCTCTTGTACAAAGTTCTCCTTGTACACCCATTGCTACTTCTCTGTTTGTTCCAGGTTCTACAATCTTCACCTCAACATTAGGAAGTGCTTTCCCAACTGATTCTACACGTAATTCAATTGGATCATCCGTTCTGGTTTGTGTTATAACTGGTGAAGACTCTGTTTGTCCATATGCAATCGTTATCTCTTTAGCCCCCATTTTTTCAATGACCGCCTTCATGACCTCAATCGGACAGTTTGATCCTGCCATTATACCGGTTCGCAACGATGAAAGATCATAGTTTTCAAAATCTGGTTCATTTAATTCAGCGATAAACATCGTTGGCACACCATGGAGAGCCGTACATTTTTCATCCTGAACCGTTTGCAATACTTTTCTCGGGTTAAAATCCTGAACAGGCACCATTGTTGCTCCTACAGAAACACAGGCCATTGTACCCAGCACACAACCAAAGCAATGAAAAAACGGAACAGGGATGCAAAGCCTGTCCTCAACAGTTAACTTCATACAGTTTGCAATATTAAATCCATTATTGACAATGTTGTTATGTGTTAACATAACACCTTTTGGAAATCCTGTTGTACCCGAAGTGTATTGCATGTTGATTACATCGTCAGGCTCTAGAGTATTCATTCGTTGATTTAACTCTTCATCCGTTACCTCTTCACCAAGCTTAATTATATCTTCCCAGGAATATGTACCAGGATACTTTTTATCCCCAAGGACAATAACATTTTTTAGACATGGAAGCCTGCTACTTTTTACCTTCCCAGGTTCAGATGTCTTTAAATCAGGAACAATTTCATTAATCATGTCAATATAAGAGGCATCTTTCCAGGTATCCATTAAAATAAAAGTGGTAGTATCAGATTGTTTTAATAAATACTCGAGTTCAGCAGTGCGGTAATTTGTATTTACAGTAACCAAAACAGCTCCCATTTTACCTGTCGCAAATTGAGTAATTAGCCATTCTGGGGTGTTACTCGACCAGACTGCAACTTGTTCCCCTTTATCAATACCAAGCTTCATAAAACCTTTTGCAGCCTTTCTGCAAATATCATCAAATTTACGATAACTCCATCTTAAGTTTCGATCACTATAAATCACGGCTGTATGGTCTGGATGTAATTCTGCTTTTTCTTCTAATAGTTTCCCAATAGTAATACTTAGCAAAGCCGACATATTCTCATCCCCCTCAATACAATTAAACCAGCAACAAAGTAAAACGCTTTCAACAGTATGTTACCATATTTATAAGAATATTCAATATTTTTAAAATATAACTTTCGACTTTTTCAAGTTTGTGAACATTAAAAAATTGAGAAATAAAGGTTCTCAAATTACAAGAAAACCATTACAATAATAAAAACTGAATATTTAATCCACTTTCCAAGGAGGCTTTCGAAACTTGAAAATTATGAGTAACGAGCAATTGGTTGTATCGTATCGGGATGCACTAAAGTCTGGTAAGGAAAAAGAATGGATTAAGATTTTAAAAGATGAAATACAACGCAGGGGACTCAGGCCCTTTAAAAAACGGTAACATTAAAAGACCGCTGAAAGAATTTTTCAGCGGTCTTTTGTATCTACTGGAATTGAAATGCTTACTTTTGTTCCTCTACCTTCTTTACTCTCCATTAAAATAGAACCATTATATTTCTGTACTAGCTGCTTGGCTATTGAAAGTCCCAAACCCGTACCACCATTTTCACGCACTCGAGCCTTATCCACTCGATAAAAACGGTTAAACACTTCTTGGATATTTTCTTTAGGAATACCGATTCCAAAATCAGTTACGGAAACGATAATATTGCTCTCCATTCGGAGTGCAGAAATCCAAATTGTTTTATCTTCTCTAGAGTATTTGATTGAATTATCTAATAAGATAATTAATATGCGTTCGAAATGGTGCTCAGCAATAGCACCCATAGGTAAGTTCTTTTCAATTTCTATATTAAATTTAAACTCTGAATGTATAATTTCAAATTTTTTTATTAATTTTTGTACAAGGTGGGCTATGTTTACTTTTTCAGAAGTTAAAATTCTTTGATTTTCTACTCGAGTTAATTCTAGCAGGTCAGTAATAAGTTTTTTTAGCCTCGAAAGCTCCTGTAATGACGCATCTAACGATTCTTCTAAAATAACAGGATCCTTTTTTCCCCACCGATTTAATAATGATAGATGTCCTTCGAGAATAGAAACAGGCGTTCTAAGTTCATGTGATGCATCCTCTACAAATTGTTTCTGTGCTAGAAAAGATTTCTCAATTTCGTCCATCATTTCATTAAAAACATTAGTCAGGTCAGTTAAATCATCCTTTTGATCATAGACCTCTACTCTTCCCTGAAAGCCATTTTCTTTTATTTTTTTCATTGCCCTTGTTAAAGCTCTAACAGGCTTCAGTAGTTGTTTTGCAAGAAAATAACCGCTTATAGCACTAAAAAGAATAGCAGCTATTCCAAATATAGACATCACCCAAAAGAGGTTATTCATCATTTTGTGATAGTTATTTAAATGCCGGACGATCTCTAGTGTGCCTCTAAATCCCCCCGAATTAATTGGAAATCTCGCTATAAATGCTTCTTTTCCTTCAATGGAAATCAAATCCGTTGTACTAGTAGTTACTGGAATGGGTTCAAGAACTGGAAAATCACCGTTTTTATCCGAAACCAGAATATTGCCTTTTCTGTCATAGATTCGAATTAATTGATCCTTGTCATTCATATTACGTAAAAAGTCTTCACTATTGATAATATCTATACGGGTTAATTTAGTAGCTTTTGCTTTATAAAACGCTGCGATGTCAGTAATAGTCCTATTAATGGCCATTTCCTCACGATTCATCATCCATTTGGAAACTGTATGATACTCTAAGAAACTAAATAAAAAAAACGTAAGAAATATAGCTGTTGATCCACTTAGCACTAATTTAGTTTGCCAGGGGAATCTATTAATAATCAGCATGATCTTTCTACTCATCTCATTACATATCCTGTACCACGTACTGTGTGAATGTAGCTTCCCTCAATTTGATCGTCTATTTTGTTTCTTAAATAACGAACATATACATCCACAACGTTCGTTTCCACACCCGTACTATAACCCCAAACTTTATTCAATAGAACTTCTCTTGTTAATACAATGTTTATATTGCTCATAAAAATAACCAATAAGTCAAATTCACGTTTGGTTAAACCAATTACCTTATCGGCTTTTTTAACAATACATGATTCAAGTTCAACGACTAAATCCTTGAAGGTTAGTGTAGTTAAATCATTTGAATTCAGTGCCTCTACTCTCCTGAACATAGATCTTAATCTGGCCAATAATTCTTCAATAGCAAAGGGTTTAACAATATAATCATCTGCACCGCTATCCAGTCCTGAAACACGATCCAAGACACTGTCTCTTGCTGTTATCATAATAATTGGAATCGATTTATTCGCCTGCCTAATTCTTCGACATACTTCCATTCCGTTTAATTCTGGGAGCATTAAATCGAGTAAAATGGCATCCCAATTCTCTGTAAGAGCTAACTCTAATCCGCGTCTCCCGTCGGTTGATACTGTTGTTTGATAGCCTTCATGATTTAATTCAAGCTCAATAAACCTGGCTAAATTCTTTTCATCTTCAATAATTAGTATTTTTTGCATATATCCACGCTCACAATTTGTATTTGCTCTTATTTTAACTGATGTTTATCTTTAATAAAATCGATGATTGCATGAAAAATTTCAATGGATTGATAAGACATTAACGAAAGGGCACTTATTGAAAAGAATCCAACAATTATTAATCTAACCCATAACATGTTACATTCCTCCTTACTGAGTATTTTTATTTCAAGAATACTGATCATTTGTATGGAAGAAGTAGGTTTATGAAAGGATTTATATAAATATCATACATTGTTGAAAGGAGACCCTGATGAGAGGAAGATTAAAATTTTCTTAAAAAAATAATAAGAAAAGCACACGATTTGAATGCGTGTACTTCTTTAGATGCATATATGGTTAATCCAATTTATTTGTTTCCAATTGTGAAGAAAAGGAAAGTTCCTTTAGCTTTTCTTCAATTTTTTCAGCTGCTTCAACCGGATTATCGGCAAAAATATCGTAAAACTCACCTTCGTAATCTTGTCTTGCATGGTCATATCGAGGATCATAGTAATATTCTAGAAGAATTTGAATCAAGTCATGGTAATTTTTTTCATTAACTAATTCCAATAGCTTTCTTCTTATCTCCATATCCTTCACTCGTTTAAGGACCTTTTCCACATTACTCAAAATCTTATTCTGATACCATGGTTCATCCTGATACGGAAGTACATATTCAGAAATAAGGTGGGTGACCCTTTGTTCTAGCGGAGTATGAATATAGATATTTGTTCCTTTAAATTTAATACCCATTAGTTCCTCAGGCTGAACAGCTTTACCGATTCGTTTACTCTCGGCTTCAACAAGAAAATAATCCGCATTTTGTAATTCCTGAAGACCTTTAAATAAAAGAGAATCAAAGGTTTTTTGATTATGACCCTCACTAAGACCAATCGTGCCAAAGATTGATCCTCGATGACCCGCCATTTCTTCAAGGTCTAAAATCGGATACATTTTCTGTTTCAATAACTTGAGTACCTCAGTTTTCCCCACACCAGTCATCCCATGGATTACCACTGCTTTTTGAGGAATCATATCTGGTATTTTTTCAAGTATATGGTGTCTGTATGCTTTATAGCCCCCAATTAATCGCCAAGCGTAAATTCCGGCAAACTCTAAAAAGGTGACTACCGCTTTACTCCTCATCCCACCACGCCAACAATGGATTACCAATTCTCCATTAGATTGAAGATCTTTTATTGTATGAAGCAATTCAGGAATTTTAGGTGATACAAGTTCCATCGCTCTCCACTTGGCAGCTGGTTGACCTTCATGCTTATAAATAATACCAATCTCGTGACGCTCTTCATCTGAAAATAACGGAACATTTATAGCTCCCGGAATAGCACCATCTTTAAACTCAATCGGTGAGCGAATATCAATAATAATTGGATTCTTTATTGTCAAAAACTCTTCTACAGTCATTTCTTTCATTAACATTGCACTCCCACAAAAAAGGTTCATACCTATCATATAGTAGAATCTCCACACTAGCAAGAAAGGTCTACCCTAATGAAAAGAGTAGACCAATAAATTATACCCTCTTTGGTTCTTGTTTAAAGCTGGACATCAGCTCATCTAGGGCATCCAAGTTATTTGTTTCAAATAAATCGACAATTTTACTGCCAACAATAACACCATCACAGTATTTGGTTAATTGAAAGATTTGGGTTTTGTTTGATATACCAAAACCAGCCAATACTGGAACATGACTTATCTTCTGCACAGTTTTTAGAAAATGATATAATTCTTCATCATAGTCATTTCTTGCACCCGTTATGCCCTTTACCGTTACTGCATATAAAAACCCTTTCCCCTTTTGGGATATTACTTTAATTCGTTCCATTGGAGTTGTAGGGGTAACTAAACGAATTAATTCCATTTCCATATTCTCTAGTTCCGGTGCAATGATATCTTCCTCTTCAATAGGAAGATCAGGGATAATACAACCGTCTACACCAGCTGCATGTATATCTTTAACAAATTCTTTTATCCCATAAGAATAAATCGGATTTAGGTAGGTCATAAGGATGATAGGTATTGATAATACCGAACGGGCCTTTGCTACCTCTGAAATGATTCCTTTTAAAGTGGTCCCATTTTGAAGAGCCCTAATACCAGCACGTTGAATAGTCGGTCCATCTGCAACTGGATCAGAAAACGGAACACCCAGCTCAATGGCAGTCGCACCAAATTTCTCCAGTAAAACCATTCGATCGATTAAATTTTCTAACCCCCCATCCCCTGCCATTATGTAAGGCACAAAAGCCTTCTGATCCGTTGTTTTTAATAAAGAAAAAACATGTTCTAAACGATTCATTCTATTTCTCTCCCTCAATCCTAGATTTCACAGTATCTACATCTTTATCTCCACGTCCTGATAAACAAACGACAATATTTTGTGTTTCGTCCATCTCAGTTGCGAGTTTTACAGCAAAAGCAACTGCATGGGAGCTCTCTAGCGCAGGAATAATTCCTTCTAATTTCGATAACAATCTAAATGCCTCAAGTGCCTCCCTATCAGTAATAGATTGATATTTTGCACGTCCAATGTCCTTTAAATAGCTATGTTCTGGTCCAACACCTGGATAATCAAGTCCAGCAGAAATAGAATGTGCTTCTTGAATCTGACCGTCATTATCTTGAAGTAAATACATTAATGCACCATGTAAAATACCTGGTTTTCCTTTTGTTAAAGAAGCAGCATGGAAGTCTGTATTAACGCCTTGTCCAGCCGCTTCTACTCCATAAAGGCTGACCTTTTCATCCTCGATAAAGGGATAGAACATTCCGGCAGCATTACTTCCTCCTCCAATACATGCTACCACTGCATCAGGAAGGACTCCTTCAGCATTTAAAAACTGTTCCCGTGTCTCCTTACCAATCACACTTTGGAAATCTCTTACCATTTGAGGAAACGGATGAGGTCCCATCACAGAACCTAATAAATAGTGTGTGTCATCAACATTTGCCACCCAATATCGAAGTGCTTCATTAACAGCATCCTTAAGTGTTGCACTTCCAGAAGTTACACTAACAACCTTTGCACCAAGTAATTCCATCCGGAAAACATTTAGTGCTTGCCTCTTGATATCTTCCTCACCCATAAAAATAATACAATCAAGATTTAACAGCGCACAGACTGTTGCTGTAGCCACACCATGTTGACCTGCTCCCGTCTCCGCAACAATTTTTCTTTTCCCCATGCGAACAGCTAATAACGCCTGACCAATGGCATTATTTATTTTGTGCGCCCCCGTATGGTTTAAATCTTCTCTTTTTAAGTAAATTTTTGCCCCACCAGCATATTTAGTAAGGTTCTCTGCAAAATATAGCGGAGTTTCCCTCCCAACGTAGTTTTTCAATAATCTATTAAAATCTGATTTAAATCCACGATCATCTTTTATACTTTTATATGCCTCGTCAAGTTCGATTACTGCTTTCATGAGTGTTTCTGGTACAAATCTTCCTCCAAATTTCCCAAAATGGCCGTTTTCATTCGGTAATGTATATGTGTTCAATTGGTTTTCCTCCTTTTTTGCTACCCTTCACTTTTTCAATAAATGAATTAATTTTAGTTAGGTCTTTAATCCCCTTCGTTTCAACTCCAGAGCTTACATCTACCATGTACGGTTTCATTATTTTGATTGCCTGCTCCACATTCTCATTATTTAGCCCGCCGGCAAGTATTACTTTTTTATGGCCTACTAGTTTTAGATCTACTTCTTCCCAATTAAATGTTGTTCCATTCCCACCTCTGTATTTACCTTTTGGACTGTCAAGTAATATAAATTCACTAGGTAAATTTGTACATATTTTTAAGGAGTCATTGTCTTGGAAACTGATCGCTTTAATGACAGGTAAGGAAAGTGATCGGCAAAAATCAGTAGTTTCGTCCCCATGTAATTGAATATGCGTAAGTCCCACTATAGAAGCAATTCTTTCTATTTCTCCCTTTGGTTCATTCACAAACACGCCCACTTTATAGACATCTTTAGGTAATCCGTGGACAATCTCTCTTGCTTTTTCTATTGATACTTTTCTTTTACTTTCAGCAAATACCAATCCAATTGCATCTGCCCCATATTGAACCGCTGCCATTCCTGTGATTGCATCTGTTATCCCACAAATCTTTACTTTCATCTTCTTACCTCATTGGATAAGGGTAAACGAAAGCTTAAAAACGATTGAGTCACATCTTGACTTCTCATTAACGCTTCACCTACTAGGATTCCATTTGCCCCCGCGTTTCTTACTCTCTCCACATCCTCTTGCTGAAAGATACCACTTTCACTGATTAAATAAGCTCCTGCGTTCCGAACGCGAGCTGCTAAACTCTCAGTGATCTCAAGGGATACATGAAATGTCTTTAGATCCCGATTATTTACCCCAATAAGTTTTGCACCCGTCTTTAGTGCTTTTTCTAATTCCATTTGGTTATGGACCTCTACCAGGACCTCTAATCCTAGTCCTTTAGCATATTTATAAAGCTCTAGGAGTCTCTCCTCACTTAAAGCAGCAACTATTAATAAAATTATATCTGCGCCATTTGCTGAAGCATAATCAATTTGCAAAGGATCAATGATAAAGTCCTTACATAGAATTGGAAGGTCCACTGTTTGACGGACTATATTTAAATCGGAAAAAGAACCTTTAAAAAATGTTTGATCTGTTAATACCGAAATGGCAGAAGCACCATATTTCTCGTATAATCGTGCCTGGTCTGATGGAGTAATGCTGTTATTGATGATTCCTTTAGATGGCGACGCACGTTTAAATTCAGCAATGACTGATATTTCATCCGCTTTTTGCAATTTTTTAATAAGTGATCTATTCTTCCTTTCTGGATCCCGTATTGGTCGATTTTTTTCACGGAGTACAAGTATTTCTTTCTTTTTTTGTTCAATAATCTTATCTAAAATTGTTTCCATTTAAATCGCCTCTTTCTGTCCCGCAGCCTGGGTCTTTGCAATTAATTTTGTTAATTTTTCATATGCCGCACCAGAATCAAGCAACTCTTTGGCTATCTCAATTCCGTTATTGATGGTACTTGCCTTCCCTGCTGTAAAGATTCCAATGCCTGAATTAAGTACAACCGTATCACGGTGTGCACCCTTTTCTCCTTTTAACACTCTAATTAGCAGTTCTGCATTCTCCTTTGAATCTCCACCCTTAATACAGCTATTATCATATTGTGGAAGGTTAACATCTTCCGGAGAGAAGATTTGGTTGGTGATGATTCCATCCTCTAAAATTGTGAGATAATTTTCTCCTTGAAGGGAGGCTTCATCCATATACCCAGCACCATTTATGACTGTTGCACGCTTACGCCCCAATTTATTTAGAACTTCCGCAAAGACAGGGAGTAAATCCCTTCGATATACGCCTAATAATTGATAGTCTAATTCCATTGGGTTTGTGAGTGGTCCAATAAAATTAAAAACAGTTGGAATTTTCAACTGTTTTCTAACAGTCATCACTTTTTTCAATTTGGGATGTACATTAGGTGCAAATAAAAATGATACTCCAATTTCCTGAAGAATTTCTTCCGTTCTTTCTGGTGACAAATTTAAATTAATACCCAAATACTCAAGGACATCCGCACTTCCGGTCTTACTAGATACACTTCTATTCCCATGTTTAGCCACCGGAATCCCCGCACTTGCAATGACAAAAGCAGAGGTCGTACTGATATTGAAGCTCGAGGAACCATCGCCCCCTGTTCCGCAATTATCTAGTACACCTGAAAATTTTTTCTTAAACGTCAGAGTATTGGCTTTCATTGCTTTCACAATTCCAGTAATTTCTTCTACTGTTTCACCTTTAGACTTCAACCCCATTAAGAAGGCTGCAATTTCTGATTCGGAAACTTCTTCACCTAAGATGAAGTCTACAGCTTCTTGCATTTGATTTTCTGTGAATGACTCCCTTTCAGCTAATTGGAGTAAGTAGTTTTTCATTTTCGTTCACCCTTTCAATTTCATGTAAGAAGTTTCTTAATATTTGTTTTCCTGATGGTGTTCCAATCGATTCCGGATGAAATTGTAATCCGTAAACCGGAAATTGTTTATGCTTTATCGCCATAACTTGCATATCGTCGTTTGATTGGGCAATAGATTGAAGCTGTTCAGGAAGACTGTCCTGATCTATGATTAATGAATGATACCTCATGACTTCTATAGAATTCGGAAGATTGTGAAACAGTTCCCCACCATTATGTGTAACAATGGATGATTTCCCGTGTTTAATAACATCGGCTCTCTGAATAGTTCCGCCGAAAGCGACTCCGATGGCTTGGTGCCCAAGACAAATACCTAAGATTGGAATCTTTTTAAAAAAGTTTTGTATAACCTCGATACAAATTCCTGCATCTTCTGGCTTTCCCGGTCCAGGGGATATAATTATCGCTTTTGGGTTTAATTCAATGATTTGTTCAATGCTAAGCTGATTATTTCTGAATACTTCAATCTCCTCACCTAACTCACCTAGGTACTGATAAAGATTAAAAGTGAATGAATCGAAGTTATCTATCAATAAAATCATTTTTCACCCTCCAGAAAGGAATTTAGTTTATTTAATGTTTCTTGATACTCTGATTCTGGAATGGAGTCGAAAACAATTCCTGCACCTGCTTGGATATAGGCCGTTCCTTCTTTTAGAATCATGGTTCTAATGGCAAGGGCAAAATCCATATTTCCATTTGCTGAAATATAACCAACAGCTCCTGAGTAAAGGCCACGTTTTGATTTTTCTAAGTTATTAATTATTCCCATTGCTCTTACCTTAGGTGCACCTGATACAGTACCTGCCGGAATACATGCAGCCAGTGCATCAATAGCAGTTTTATTTGGAAGAAGGTTACCACTCACTTCAGAGACCAAATGCATGACATGACGATATTTTTCAACTTCCATATACTTATTTACTTGGACTGAACCAAATTCACAAATTTTCCCTAAATCATTTCTGCCTAAATCAACAAGCATCTTATGTTCCGCAAGCTCTTTTTCATCCTTTTGTAATTCTTTTTCAATTAATTGATCTTCTTCACTATTTCTTCCCCGTTTTTTTGTACCTGCGATGGGATTAGAAATGACCTTCTTGCCATTTGTTTTTATAAGGCTTTCTGGTGACGATCCAATTACTGTATAGCCATCGAAGTCAATATAGAACATATAGGGTGTTGGATTATGTGCACGATGCTTTCGATAAAGTGACAACGGATTTCCGCTAAAGCTGGACTTCATTCGTCTTGATAACACGACTTGAAAAATGTCCCCCTTAAGGATATGTTCCTTAGCAATTTCAACATTTTTAATAAAGCTCTCTTTTGATGTTTCCGAAATAAATTGGGACAAATGATATGGCTCATCTTCTTGATAAAAGGTAGGTTGCTTTATCTCTTCCATTCTTTGCTCTATCCTTTTTAGTAATAGGGATTCATTAGTATCGGTAGAAAGAGGGAAGCCGCAAATTAATACCTTGTCTTCTAGATGATCAAACACGATAATCTCTTCATAAAACATTAAATGGACTTCCGGCATTTCCATTCCGTTTGGATACTCCTCGCCAATTATTTCAAACTGTCTAATGATGTCGTACCCTACATAACCTATAGCACCTCCAATGAATGGAAAAGGAAATTCTTCATCAGAGACTTTTGCTGGAATTAAATCCTTTAAAACTTGAAGAGGGTTTCCACTAATAACCTCTTTTTGCCCATTTCTTCGGATTATTTCGTTATGCTGTCCAAATGAGACAAGTTCATAAGCTGGTTCTACACCAATAAAGGAGTATCGCCCCGCGTCATTGTACTTATGTGAACTTTCCAATAAGAATTTCTTGTTACCACTTAATTTTTGTAAGATGGATATTGGTGTAAGGGTGTCCCCCTTGATTTCTTTTATGATAAGATTGCTTATTGTTTTCATCCTAAACTCCTTTCAAAGTAATAAAAAAAATCGTCCTCTATATGCATAATGATTTACGCATATAGAGGACGATTCTTTGACCGCGGTGCCACCTCCATTGAAGTAGATATACTCATCCACTTCCTCTTTTCAGGTACAGATTTACTATTCGATACCCTATCCTTTTAACGGTGGAATTCCGTTCATCCCTACTTATGTTCAAGATGCCTCTTACAAGTCCATTCCACAAATCCATTCTTATCGGGCTCACACCTATCCCCGACTCTCTGAAAAGAATAAAACATGTGTACTACTCTTGCTCAACGATTTACATTATTTATTTTTAAATACAAAAAGGGCCCCCCATCCAAAAAGGACGGAAGACCCGTGGTGCCACCTTCATTAGCTAAAATTAGCTCACTTTACCGATATCGAAGCATAGTGCTTGAATATCTGTCTCTTGTAACGATGAGATTTTCGCCAAAGCCTACTAGCCTCAGGGGGGTTCGGTTTGGAAGCTCGGAAGTCCATTCACTAATACGTCAACACTGATTTGCACCTACCATCAGCTCTCTTAAGAATCCGTAAAAGTTACTACTCTTCGTCAATGCCTTTACTTCATTTAATTGTTTATTATCTTATTACAGCTAAACAACTTTGTCAACAGCATTATAAAATAATTTTCAAAATATATAATATTTTCACTCATTCCACTTCCATTAAAAGGATTTTTGAAAAGAGTGTTTTTAATTTGAAAGTGAGAATATTAACTGTAGAAAATAATTTAAGGCGGGATAGATGATTAATGGAACATATAGAACATTTATGCCAAAATCCAAAAGCTGAAAAAAACAAAAAGGCAGCTGCTGGAAAAAAGGGATCCAGTGAGGTTTCTAACCAAAAGTGGGCTATCATCTCATTGTCGTCTATTCCTTTGGTTATGACCTTAGGAAATTCAATGTTGATTCCTGTATTACCTTCCATGGAAGAAAAATTATCAATTTCGTCCTTCCAAACAAGTATGATTATTACTGTCTATTCTATTGTTGCGATTTTTTTAATTCCAGTTGCAGGATATTTATCGGATCATATCGGAAGAAAAAAAGTAATCATTCCAAGTCTAATTATTGCGGGAATTGGAGGAATTATTTCTGGATGGGCTGCATGGAAGCTAGATTCGGCATATTGGTTAATTTTACTTGGCAGAGCACTCCAAGGAGTGGGAGCTGCTGGAGCTGCACCAATTGTTCTCCCTCTTGTTGGAGATATGTTTAAAAACGAGGACGACGTAAGCTGTTGCTTAGGCTTGATTGAAACCGCAAATACTTTTGGTAAAGTATTAAGTCCTATTTTAGGAGCGTTTCTTGCAGGTATTATTTGGTTTTTACCATTCTTCTCCTTCCCAGTTTTTTGTGCTATTTCTGTCATCATGATGTTGTTACTTGTTAAATGTCCAAAAACGACTGAAAAGCCTATACCTTTCAAACAATTTTTTATAAATGTAAAAAATACCTTTACCGAAAAAGGGCGTTGGCTTTATGCCATCTTTTTTATTGGAGGTATTCTTATGCTCGTCCTTTTCGGAATCTTGTTTTATCTCTCTGAAATTTTTGAAAAGGAACATAATATTAAAGATCTTAAAAAAGGATTTTTCCTAGCTTTGCCGCTTGGGGCATTGTGTCTGTCTTCATTCATCAGCGGTAAAGTAATTAAAAAGAACAAAGTTTTAATGAAGTGGCTCACCTTTGCGGGAATTATTTCTACAGCAATATCTATTGGAGCCTTATGGTTTTCCATTAAGCTTTGGTATATGCTTTCCATGTTCTTAATTAGCGGTATAGGCATCGGCCTTAGTCTTCCATGCCTGGATGCACTAATTACTGAAGGAGTTGAAAAAGAAGAACGAGGTACGATTACTTCAATTTACAGTTCCATGAGATTTATTGGCGTTGCAGCAGGACCTCCAATTATTGCATTATTGTTAAAACAATCTAGCCATTGGATTTTCATTTTACTGAGCAGTTTAAGTATTATTGCTGCCATTGTTGCAATGATATTTATTAAGCCTCAAACAGAATCAACTAATTAAAGTAAAAAGAGGCAGACTCTAAAAGAGTTTGCCTCTTAAATCATTATCTAATTGGTTTTTTTAGGAAGCCAATTAATAGTGCAGAAACGATAGAACCAATTATAATGGCTAGTGCATAAAACCATGCGCCACCTTCAACCAACGGTACAACGAAAATTCCTCCGTGTGGTGCACGTAGACCTATACCAAAAGCCATAGAAAGGGCACCGGCAATGGCGGAACCAACCATAACAGATGGGATGACTCGAATAGGGTCTGCTGCTGCAAATGGGATTGCACCTTCTGTGATAAAAGATAATCCCATAACATAGCAAGCTTTTCCTGCATCTCTGTCTTGCTCATTGAATTTATTTTTAAACAATGTTGTTGCAATTGCTATCGCTAATGGTGGTACCATACCTGCGGCCATAATAGCAGCCATTGGCTCATAAACACCACTTGCCAATAATCCAGTCCCAAACACATATGCAGCTTTATTTACTGGGCCTCCCATATCAAATGACATCATAAGACCAAGTACAATCCCTAATAATACAGCATTTCCCGTTCCCAAACCTGTTAGCCAATCAGCAATCGTTCCGTTTAACCATGCAACCGGTTTGTTAACGACATATAACATGATAAATCCTGTAATCGCAATACCAAAAAGCGGGTAGAGCAGAATACTCTTTATTCCTTCAAGTGAACGTGGCAGACCAGTTAACAATTTCTTCAGAAGGAGAACAACATAACCTGCTAGAAAACCAGCCACTAATCCACCTAAGAAGCCTGCCCCGCCACTTGCGGCCATCATACCGCCAACCATACCTGGTGCAAAACCAGGACGATCCGCTATACTTAGTGCTATAAACCCTGCGAGAACTGGAACAATCAGTCCAAATGCGTTTCCTCCACCAATAGTCATTAATGCTTCAGAGATTGGGTTAAATGTTGGATCATCAGGCTTAAAGGAGTTATATCCAAACATAAAACAAATGGCGATTAAAATCCCTCCACCCACTACAAACGGAAGCATATTTGAAACACCGTTCATTAAATGCTTGTAAAAGCCTGTGCGTGACCCCTTTTTCTCAGTCTCTTGAACACCTTTGTTCCCATTTCCATTATAGATGGGAGCATCCTGTTTTAATGCCTGATCAATTAATTGGTGTGGACGACGAATTCCCTCAGCAACAGCTGCTTGGATGACATGCTTTCCCTTAAAGCGTTCCATTTCTACGTTGATATCTGCTGCAATAATAACTGCAGTAGCTTTATCAATTTCTTCCTTTGTAAGAACGTTTTTCGCTCCACCTGAGCCATTGGTTTCAACTTTAATATCGACGCCCATTTCTACAGCTTTTGTTTTTAAAGAGTCTGCTGCCATGTAAGTATGGGCAATACCCGTTGGACAACCGGTAACGGCAACAATGAAATCTTTTTTCTTAGTACTAACAGATTCTTGCTTTTCCTCTTTATCATAACGATTAATTATTTCAATAATTTCTTCAGGTGTTGTTGCCTTTAGTAGTTCATAACGTACTTCTGCCTTCATTAACAGGCCAGAAAGCCTTGCTAATGCTTCTAAGTGAGTATTATTCGCACCTTCTGGGGCAGCTATCATAAAAAATAAATGTGCTGGTTTCCCATCTAACGATTCGTAATTTACCCCAGTTGCAGACTTACCAAATACAATGGCTGCTTCTTTTACAGCCTTGGTTTTAGCATGTGGAATTGCGATTCCGTCTCCAATCCCTGTTGTACTTTGCTCTTCACGCTTTAATATAGCTGCCTTAAATTCAGACCGGTCAGATATCTTATCAGCATGATGTAAAATATCAACAAGCTGGTTAATTGCTTCTTCTTTTTGATTCCCCTGAATATTTAATAGAATCGTATTTTTTGATAGCAATTCTGTAATTTTCATGATTGCTCCCCCTTACTTGATCTCCCTAATACGAACTTGTGGTAGTAGTTCCTCTATTTTTTCTCTTGTACATAGTCCTAATGAAAAAGCAGTCGCACTCCCAGAAGCAACACTATATTGAAATGCCTTAGCAATATTGGATGTCGTTTGATAAGCGGCTACAAATCCCGCCACCATGGAATCACCGGCACCAACAGAGTTCTTTACCACACCTTTTGGCACTTCAGCAAATAAAACCATTTCCTTATTAATTAAAACTGCTCCGTCTCCTGCAAGAGATACAATGACATTCTTTGCACCCAGCTCCACAAGTTTTTGAGCATACGGTATGACTTCCTCTACACAGGTAATAGTTGTATCAAATAGCTCTCCTAGCTCGTGATGATTTGGTTTAATTAGAAAGGGTTCATAGGAAAGGACCTTTTTCAGAAGCTCTCCTTCTGCATCAACAACAAATGGAGCTCCATTCTCTTTACAGATTTTAACAATCTCTTCATATGTGGATTTTGGTAAAGAGGAAGGGATGCTTCCAGCCAATACCAACAAATCCTTCGCATCTAGTTTTCCAATCTGAGACTTTAGTCGCTTGAAATCATCTTCAGAAATTTTTGGTCCTTTTGCATTGATTTCTGATTCTGTTCCTGTTTTAAGCTTGATATTTATTCGGGTATCTTCTGACACAGCTACAAAATCTGTCTCAATATCCTCATTTTGAAGGAATTGTTCAATGTAAGAGCCAGTAAAACCGCCAATAAACCCAAGAGCTTTACTCTTTGCTCCGAATTGCTTTAAAACCCTTGATACATTGATGCCCTTACCTCCAGGAAACTTTGTTTCACTTACTGTACGATTTAATTCACCTAATTGAAAGCTATCCAGTTGAACAATATAGTCAACTGATGGATTTAAAGTTAATGTGTAAATCATGATGTCACTACCTTTATTGATGTTTTAGTACGATATTGCTCCGCGATTTCTTTCTCTAATTCATTCGTTATTATAATTGCTTCATGAAGGTCGGCAATTCTTGCAAATGATATTTCAGCAAACTTTGAGTTATCTGCTAAAACATAAGCCTCTCTAGAAAGGGATATCGCTTTTTGTTTTACCATTGCCTCTTCTTGATCAGGTGTAGTAAAGCCCAGTTGAGAATGTATCCCATTGACCCCCATAAAACACTTATCAAACCGATATAAATCTAGACTCTCTATAGCACCTCTACCAATGAAAGCATTGGTGTTTGGCTTTATTAATCCCCCAATCAAGTAGGTGGTGATCCTTTTATTTAATAAGGGTTCTACATGCATCAAACCATTTGTAACCACAACAATATCTTTATTTGGCAAGAATTCGATCATTTCTAATAATGTTGAACCTGCATCCAAATAAATTGTATCTCCCTCATCGACTAATTCAGCAGCATATTTTGCTATTAACCTTTTTTCTTGAAGGTTTTTGGTAGATTTCTCAATCATACTTGGTTCTTGAAGTTTGCCTTGTAATCTGGAGGCTCCCCCATGAATCCTCTTTAAAAACCTTTGCTCCTCTAGCTGGGAAAAATCTCTCCGAATCGTTGATTCTGAGGAGTTCGTGAGCTCCATTACCTCATGAATCTTTACTATACTTTTTTCTTTCAATAATTGAAGAATAATTCGATGCCTTTCTGGTGTTAACACACAATCACCTTCAACTTCTTTATTTGTTTCTATCATACTGAAAACGATTCCACAAATCAATCATTTTCTTTCAAAAACATTTAAATATTGACTGTTTTTGAACGTTTTTTGAATAAAAGTACCAATATTTGCTTTTTAATCAGATTCTATTTTCCCCATAACGAACTATTTCCATAAAGAAACAACGCCAGAAATTCTGACGTTGTTTCAAGTACCTTTGATTAGATAAAATTCTAAAATACCTGTATTTTTTCTGTTATGACGAAAAATGTGTATAATATAAAGGTCTAATAAAAAGAAAAGGATGATCACCTTGAATATTACTGGTCATGAAGTAGAAAAACTAGAAGATCCGTTCGGTTTACTTTCGGGTGAACGATATGAATTTTTCCTAGAGCTTGAAATTGATGAAGAGGACGAACTTTATTCCGAGAACGGCATCGGATTAAAGGTTATTTACGTTACTGATGAAAACGAAGATAAGATTACAAACTACTATTTTTATGAACGCGGCAGTGAAAAAGTACTTGATTTTGCTTTGGAAGATGATGAAGAAGCATTGGTCTTATCCTATTGTAAAGAAAACGCTGTAGAGTAAAAAAGCAGGGAGTATTTCCTCCCTGCTAACCATCTAGAAAATTGTAATTACACTTTTACGCTTATATAAAACTGTATTAATTCATCTAATACGTCCTTTAATTCGCTAAATTGATAGCCTAAATGGTTCACTTTATCTGTATTAATAGACCAAGAACCATCCATACCATATGGGGAAGCATTTTCTCTTGATAATTCTTTCGTAATGTTTGAGGGACGCCCTGTTTTTTCTTCAATTCTTCCAAGCAAATCCCTTAAAGAGATATCCTCTTTACAACCAGGGTTTATGGTTCCTATAAAAGCATCACTGCCCATTTTTAGTAAAAATTCCGCGGCTTCATCAGATATAATAAAACTATATCTTGCATCCGGAAATTTAATGCCTATAGGATTATTGCTTATGATCCTGTCCACATGAAACTTTAATCTATTTGTATAATCATCTTTTCCAATTACAAGTGGAAAGCGTACGGCCACTACATCGAAATCTGTTTCTTGAAATAAAAAAGCTTCAGCTGCCCTCTTTGCCTCTTGGTATCCTAAATAACCAGGATACTCCCCTCTGGTTTTAAATTGAAAGCTAAAGTTGAATGGGTCAAAGTTGTCTTCTTTATGCTTTTCACCATAATCATAAACAGCCATAGTTGAAGTGAAAATATATCTTTTAACCTTTCCCTTTAATGATTCTGCTGCATCCTTTGCTTCTTGTGGTGAAAGGCAAGATTGGTCATAAACAACATCCCAACTTTTCCTTTCAAAGGCACGCTCCAGTGAAGATCGGTCCTCACGGTCAATAATTAATCTTTCTACTTTATCACCAAAAGTATCCTTTGAGTTCCCACGTGTAGCTATAGTTACAGCAATGTTTGAGTTAATTAATTTTTCAACAAGCAACTTCCCAAAAAATTGTGTTCCCCCTAATATAAGTACCTGTTTCATTGTCTTTTCCTCCCCTTTCCATACCTAGTAATAATTCACCATTTCATATTTAATTCCTTTTTTATTTAAATCAAAAAAAATAAACCCCAGAAGGAGTTTTATTGTTTATGAAAATCACCACGTAAGAAGGTATCCTTAAAATTCTGGGTGAATTTTTGTATATCCGCTTCCATACCAATATAATCTAAGCTTTCAAGAGGTTCTTTGTCAGGTCTTGGTCGAAAATCTGCAATACTTTTTCCTTTTGCGTTTCCGAATTGCTCCACTCTAACACGCCTTGGGATATATTTTACTAATTCCGGATTAGTCAATGCCATTAATGGGACAACATCGTGAAGAGGGGCTCCTTGAATACCTGGAACATTTGTTTGATAAGCTCTATAATAATAATCAAAAGCAGGTTTAATTAATGGTTTAAATGGCGTGGGACTTCTTTCTGCAAGCTGATTGATCAATTCGGGTGTAACAATCGCTTTATTTGTAATATTTAATGGATGTAGATAAATATTATGTGCTTTCTCCATAACAGTGTATGCTGCTATTGGGTCAACATAAAAATTCGCTTCCGCTTCTGCGCTAATATTTCCTGGAACTAAGAATGCTCCGCCCATAATATAAAAAGCCGTTACATCTTGCAGTGCATGATCTCCATATATTATAAACATTAAGGATAACTCTGTTAATCTACCAACTGAAACAATCACGATATTTCCTTTATACTGATTGACAATTTCAAGAATCTTGTTAAAATCAAACACCTTTACGTTTTGTAACGTATCAGGAGGTTTAATTGGGCCTAACCCTTCCTTTCCATGAATTTCCGGATAATATTGAACGAGTTCTCCTGATAATGGTCCGGCTGCACCAGCAATAATTGGGATATCCTCTCTCCCAGCCAAACTTAATAGATATGCGGTATTTCTTATGGACTGTTCTTTGGGAGTATTCCCATATCCGCTTACAATTCCTACTAAATTGATTTTCGGATTCAGTAAAGCATACATGATTGCAAATGAATCATCTATACCTGGATCTGCAAACAAAAGTACATTGTAAGCCATAACCTCTCCTCCAGTAAGATGTCGATTTATTTAACACTATGCACAAAACAGGGATGTAAGAACTGGGATTCATATATAAAAAACCGACTCTAATAAAGAGTCAGTTTTTTATGAATTCCTTAAGCTATGCTTCTTTCTTCACTTTTGTAACTTTTGTTGCTTTTGTAGCTGTTTTTTTCTTTGGTGCCACCGCTTTTGAAGGTTTCGTGCGATCAATTGATGCTTGCAACGCTGCCATTAAGTCAGTCACATTTGATGGAACATCCTTAGATGCAGCAGTGACTGTCTCTTTACCTGTTCGTTTTGATTCAATTAATTCTAGGAGAGCAGTACGATAATTATCTGTATATTTTTCCGGTTCAAATTCACTTGTTAACTGATCGATTAACAAAATAGCTGTGTCTAACTCTTTTTGACTTACTTTGTCCCCTGAGGGAATATTCGGAACGTCTCCTGATTTACGAACCTCATCTGGATAATGAATGGTCTCCATCACCAATGTATTCTCATACACTCTGATAACAGCGAGTTGTTCCTTAGAACGGATAATTATTTTTGCTAGGCCTACTTTTTGTGATTCCTGTAATGCTTTTCGTAACAATGAGTAAGCCTTTCCCCCACCTTCATTAGGAGACATATAATAGCTTCTATCAAAGTAAATGGGGTCAATCTCTTGGATTTTAACAAAATCAATAATCTCTACTGCCTTTTCTTCATTCTCTTTTCTTAATTTTTCAAGTTCATCTTGATCAAGAACAACAAACTTTCCCTTTGTATATTCATATGCCTTAACGATATCTTCCGGCCTCACTTCTTCTTCACAAACCGAGCAAATCTTTTCATATTTTATTGGCGCATGACATTTATTATGCAAGGTACGAAGCTTAATATCCTTATCTTCTGTTGCAGTATGAAGCTTGATAGGAATATTAACCAGCCCAAAACTGATACTTCCCTTCCACATCGTATGCATAAGCAATTCTCCAATCTTTTTTATTTTTATTTTGCGTTCCTTATTGGTTCACATTCGTAAAAACATTTGGAAAAGGATGAAGACAGTTAAAATGTAACAAAATAATAAAAAAGAAGGGACAAACTGATATGAAGCCGATGCTGCCTAGTTTAACTTTCGAACTTCCCGTTCGTCACGATTGGCTTTACGAAGTAAAATATGATGGATTTCGCGCAATTTTAGATTGGAACTCTAATGGGATTGAACTCACAAGCAGAAATGGGAAAACGCTTTTACCGCAATTTCCAGAGATTGAAACTTTTTTAATGAAATATGTAGAGGAATTTAAACCATATCTTCCTCTTAGATTAGATGGTGAACTTGTTTTCCTTGAAAATACTCACAAAGCTAATTTCTCCGTTATTCAGGTTCGTGGGCGTTTAAAGTCAGAGAAAAAAATAATTGCTCAATCTTTTCACCACCCTTGTCGACTTTTGGTGTTCGATTTACTAGTCCTTGGTGGGAAACCTTTCTACAACCAACCTTTTCTTAAACGAAAAGAAGAACTACGTAAATTGTTTACCAAAGTCAGTTTTGACTTAAATACAGACCCTAACAATGACCAATTACTACAATATGTTTTAGAACGTGAAGACTTTAATGACTTATGGGAAAAAGTAGTACTATATGACGGTGAAGGAATTATTGCGAAGTATAAACACAGCCTTTGGGAGGAAGGTAAACGTTCATTACAATGGCTAAAATATAAAAATTGGAAATACGTCAGTTGTTTTATTATTTCCTTTGATAAAACAAACGGCTATTTTTTTGTTGGGGTGTATAAGGAGGATTCGATTTATTGCATTGGTCAAGTCCTCTTTGGCTTTAAACCGGAAGAAAAACAGGCACTCCAACAAACAATAAAGCAAAACATGATTCGCGAAGATACACAATATATTTATGTGGAGCCTGCAATCTGTCTTGAAGTAAAATATTTGGAGTTATACGAAAATCAGCTTCGAGAACCACATTTTGACCGATTCCGCTTTGATTTGAATCCGTCTGTTTGCACATATGAACGATTTATTTATGCACAAAAAAATCTACCTGCCGACCTGGAAATAACCCATCCTGAAAAGCCACTTTGGGAGAAACTTTCGATCAAAAAAGCCGACTATATCTTATACTTAAGGGAAATTTCCCCATACATGCTACCTTTTTTAAAGGATCGACTACTAACAGTAATACGGTATCCCCATGGTATGTTTGGTGAAGCCTTCTATCAAAAAAATTGTCCTGACTATGCACCAGAGTTTGTACACACCTATACCTCAGAAGGGATTGACTTTATTCTTTGCAACAATCTAAAAACTCTGGTATGGCTCGGAAACCAACTCGCAATAGAATTTCATATTCCTTTTCAAACCATCCATAGTAAGGGGCCAAGTGAAATCGTATTTGATTTGGATCCGCCTTCTAGGGAGTATTTCCATTTAGCGATTAAAGCAGCACTATATATAAAAGAAGTACTAGACCAATTAAACTTAATTGGATTTATTAAGACTTCTGGGAATAAGGGGTTGCAAATATACATTCCATTACAGGAGAACCTTTATTCTTATGAGGATACACGGCTCTTTACCAGCTTTATTGCTGAATATTTAATATCAAAAGACCCGGATTCTTTTACTATTGAGAGATTGAAAAAAAATCGTGGAAATCGGCTGTATGTTGACTATGTCCAGCATAGTGAAGGAAAGACCATTATTGCTCCTTATTCTATGAGAGGCAACGAATATGCCGGAGTCGCCACTCCTCTTTACTGGGAGGAAGTGGATGAAAATTTAAATCTTACAATTTTCACCATAGAAAATGCCGTAAAACGGATTCGAGAACAGGGTGATCCATTTGCTGGTTATTTTCAATCCAAACAGCTACAACCGTTTGAACCTGTCCTCGATTTTTTAAAGCAGCGCACAGTAAAAAAAGGATAAGGTCTGCCCTTATCCTTTCATTGCCTGCTCCAGCAATTGTTGAGCCTGCGATTGGAGCTTCTCATAAGTTTGTTGTTCGGAGAAATCGCTCTTTATATTGGTTGTAAATGTATGTTCGTCAGAATCAATTGTAACATCCGTTTTAAATAAATAGGTGGCGTTTCCAATGAGGTCAATAGTGTATTTCCCTTCCTGTTCATGAACGACACATTGTACTTTTCCGCCATTATTATAAACATGAATCACTTCTTCAAGTTTATTTATTCCTAATAGACAGGTAACAAGAGAAGAAGCAGACATAGCAGTTCCACAAGCATTAGTAAAACCGACACCGCGTTCGAAGGTTCTGACATAAATGGAACCCGGTTGTAATGATTTTACAAAACTCACATTTACTCCATCTGGAAACAATTCATTCGGGCCATTTACATGCTCACTTAGTCTTTTTTGGGTATCCCCTAGAATTTGTTCAGCTTCAACAATTGAAATTAAATGCGGGTTAGGAACAGCAAGTGCAGTAAACCTTAGATCCTCCGATAATTCTTCCACTCGTTCATTAAATAATGTGGGCTTATTAATGTTTAATGGTAAAGCAGATAGATTAAATATCACTGGCGAAATTTCTACTTGGTAGGTATGGATGTTTGGGTATAGGTCTTTTTGTTTACTGACCTTTAAATTCGCCTTCATTGTTTCAATTACTGCTTCATTAATCCCCAGCAATTCACAAATATATCTGGCAACTAACCTTAATCCGTTTCCACACATAGAAGCTTCAGAACCATCCGAGTTAAATACACGCATTCTTCCATCTGAATGTTCACTTTTCATTACGAAAAGAATGCCATCTGCACCTAAATCGCTATTTCGATTGCATAACAATTGAGCCAATTTCGTTCTGTCACTTTCGGAAAATGAATAATCATTCGTTATTTCATCGATAATCAAGAAATCATTTCCAGAACCATGTCCTTTTATTACTTCAATTTGCACTGTAAATCCCCCACTTGAAGTTGTAAATTGTTTTATATATCATATCAAACATTGGGAATGAGGGAAACTATCCATACCCTTTATCTTTCAATAAAATATTCATTTATTAATAAAGACATATTTAGCAGCTTTTCCTTTTCAGATGGATTCTGCACCATAAATGATAGAACAGGGGTGTTGGGCTCAGGGAACAGTGTGCTCCACTCTACTGGCATCCAGCCCCTTCGAAGCCTCCCTAGTTGATGATGAGTACTGCTAATGACTACTTCATCCATAAAAGCTTTCGATCCACGGATAAATCCAATAGAATTTCCAACTTCATCAATCAATTCTTTTCTATCCTTCTTAAAACCTTTACTTTCGCGCACAAAGCAGCCTAGGTAATTCATTAAATTATTATACACTTCGATTTTCAACACCCTTTTGCCCTTAACCTTAAAGTAGGCAATAGGTTCCTCTTCAGAATTGTATAGAATATACATCTTTCTTAGCCTTAGTCGGTCCAACCACTTTACCTTATGTCTTTTAAGAACAGCAGCCAAGTGTCCATCCGGAAAATATAGATACAAATGCGCAGCAGGAGTACACATGTAAAAAACTAAAAGATTACTTGCAGAATCAATAGAATAAGAACTATTCTTGGAAACATCCATATTTTTGCTAATTGATATTGATTGCCTTAACCTATACAAATAGAATTGAAAAGTAATTAAGCTATAGATCAAAAACGGGAGTGTCAAAAGCATGATTTCCTTACTCTTTACAATAGAAAGATTCCCTGCCACTAGCATAATTGCCGGTATTAAAGCTGCAATACTACCATTTAAGTTTATATTTGCTGCATCTCGGTAATATTCATGTATTTTCATCAAGATAACTCCTTATCATTTCTCTTATACTAGTTTATTTACTAGACTGAAAAAAATGATAGAAGTTTTCTATATAACTAAAAAGAGAAAAGACAATAAGCCCCTTCTCTTACATATTAATATATTGACGGATAGATGACATTGACGCTTTTGCATCTTCATACCCTTGGTTATATAACTCTTCTAACCTCTTTGGATTTCTTTCCATTCTCCCTACTTTTAGTGGTTGTATAGGGCGAATAATAAATACATTTCCAGCTTTTTCTTCCTCTTCTAAGTAGGATAGAGTCTCATTGTATGTTTGATAACGATTCCTTAATGCCTGTTGCAGCCCTTCATATTCCGGATACTTTCGATCGACAAGAAAATGAAATTTTGAAGGTTTTTTGATATATCCTTCATTCCTCGTTAAAACGACAATATTTTTTTTGAACCCATCCTGTTGTGCTTTTTTAATAGGAATAGGATCACTTATTCCGCCATCAAGCAAGGTTCTTTCCTTAAATTGTACTTCTGGAGCAATAAAGGGTAATGAGCTAGATGCTCTTAATACAGAAAGTAAATCGTTCCCATATTCCTTCTTGTTAAAATAAACTGGCTCTCCAGTATGGCAATCTGTTGTTCCCACTACAAATTCAGTAGGGTTGTTATAAAATTCATCATAATGATAAGGAACATGTTTATTTGGAATCTCATCAAATATAAAGTCCATACCAAAAAACTGACGGTTCTTAAAATAATTTTTCCAGGATATATATCTTGGGTCAGAAGCATACTTTACTGTAACGGTCTTATTTCTTCCTTTTTGTTTTGACAAATAAGAGGCCGCATTACAAGCACCTGCTGAAACACCAATAACATACGGGAAAAATAAATCCTGATCTAAAAAATACTCAAGGATTCCAGCGGTATAAACCCCACGCATCCCGCCCCCCTCTAAAACCAAGCCAACTTGATTTATCATGGTTGCTTCGTCCCTTCTTTCTACCATTGCAAATTCCAATAATAGTCATTATAGACCACGAAAGAAATTTTGCCTATCGAAAAGACTTTTATTAAAAGCGTTCCCTTCATACCACTTTCCACCTTTAGACAGCGAGCTCTTTTTTCCTAAACGCATACACACTTAGGAATAGAAAAATAATTATGCAAAAAACAGCGGTTAGACTTGCAGGCAAAATATAGTCTGAAATCCCTTGTTTAATAAGTAGTTCATTAGCGTAGCCGGTTAGTTGTGCAGGGCTCCATTGTAGGCGATTAGATAAAGTACTACTCACCAGACTAAAAACAATGACAACTGCCAATGAACTAAAAGCAGCAATCCCCGGTGTTAAAAGTAATGCACTGAAGAAAATGGTTATGGTTAAGACAACCGTTAGCCAAAGAGCATATAGTAAGAACGATTGGATGAAGTCATTAAAAGAAATCCAATCAAACAGAATACCAGTGTAATACCATGTAGCTAGGTAACCCATAAAAAAAGAGAACCACATTAACATAATAGCCCCCATCCATTTGGCAGTTACAAAAGAAAGATAGGAAACCGGTTTTACTAGAATCATAGCTGCTACACCACTTTTCCTTTCTGCAGCAATAATTCCCATTGTCGATAGAACAATGATTAAAATTCCTAGAGAAGTATATTCTGACAGACTTTGAACTAAAACCTCGGCAGCAGATGGTTTTGGGATGACAATCTTAGCCCCTTCAGGAAGATTGCCAAACGAGTCTAAAATATCTTCCATATAATAAGAAGTTAAAGGCTTCTGAACACCTAATAAAATAAAGGTAATTGGCACCCAAATCCATTTAAAGTTTCTCCACATTTCCAAGAGTTCTTTGTGAAGCAAGATCATCCATTGATTCATTTCCCCACCACCTTCATAAACACATCTTCAAGGCTCATACTGCTAATCTCAAATTTCTCAAGCGGCAGGTTTTGTTCAGAAATTAACTTCAGAAAAGTCGACCTGGCAAGATCTATATCCGTCACATATAGGCTCATTCTATTTCCTTCATTCATTATAGATAGTGTTAACTCATGGTTTGAAAAGAGTGAAGAATATTCATCCGTCTTACCCTTAAAATATAAATCTATTTTAGCTTGCTGGTAGCGATCACGTAATTCTGCCATAGTACCTGCTTCGACAATTTCCCCTTTATGTAGAAACAGAATTTCGTCACACACCTCTTCAGCATCACTTAAAATATGTGTTGAGAATAGGATGGTTGTATCCTTCCTTATTGCCTCAAGAAGATCCAATACTTCTCTTCTTCCAATTGGATCTAATGCGGAAACTGGTTCATCCAGCATGATGAGCTGTGGACGGTGGATCAACGCCTGAGCAATGCCTAATCTTTGCTTCATTCCACCTGAGTATTTTCCAATCCTTCTATTTTTTGCATCAATAATTCCAACAAGCTCTAGTAGTTCTATTGATCGTTCCTTTGCTCCTTTGGCTGTTAATCCAGCCAATCTACCAGTATAAGATAAAAACTCATATCCGGTCATCCAATCGTAAAACACTGGAAATTGCGGAAGATAGCCAATTAAGTGCCGTATGTCTTTCCCTTTTTTGGCTTCACTAAAAGTAATGGTTCCCTCTGTAGGTCCCATTAACCCAGAAAGCATTCTCAGTGTAGTAGTTTTACCTGCACCATTTGGACCTAAAAGGGCGATACATTTCCCTTTTTCTAATGTGAAATTTAGGCCTTTTATCACTTCCGTCCCTTGGAAATTCTTTCTCAATCCACGTACTTGAACAAGAGACATTAGTTATTTCTCCTTCCAATCACAAAGTATAAAATTGGTCCAATTATATTGATGAATAAGATGATAATGGCCCATAACCATTTCGGACCATTGGTTTTCTCAATCCTAACTAAATCGATGATGGCAACAACAATTAAAATAAGCTGGATAATAAGGATTGGTGCAATAATGGGAAGATTACTTACGATAGAATCCATTCTTATTCCTCCTTCCTATGAATTTTGCATTTCTATGACTATTGTACTATGAAAGGATAGTTACCCGACAAAAATTTTGTCGGGTAATACATAAATTATTTGATTATCCTGAATATTAAAGGGAATCGATAATCATTACCTTCATATGCTTTTACTGCGGCAATAATTGTAAATACAAGTAGCATGACCCCTAAGATAGGTGTGGTAATAAATCCAATAAGAACAATCATTAATAATCCACTAATAATGAAATACACTGTATATGAAATGAAGAAGTTAAAATATTCCTTTCCGTGATAATCAATAAATGATGATTGCTCTCTCTTCAACAACCAAATGATTAATGGAGCCAATACTGGAAAAAATAAGCTTAATACATAAATACCAGCTGCAAACAGTCTTTCATCATTTTTTGTCATTTTCGTTTCCCCCAATTGGATTATAATTTGAACCTTGTTATTTATTTACGCTCTATCCTACTAAATGTTTCAAAAATCTAAAGAAATCAAAAAAATATAATTTTATAAACAAATTCCTTCTTTTCCTTAGGCACATCTGTTGCTAAAATAGATAAAATACATTATCACCTATAAGAAAGGTTTTATTATGACAAAAATATTATTAACAAATGCCACCATTTATCCAATTACCTCTAATCCTATTCAATCCGGTGATGTTCTGATTGAAAATGGAAAAATTAAAGATGTTGGTACAAGGCTTGTTGCTGATTCCAATATTAAAGTGATTGACTGTCAACAGCAGTATCTTTTCCCAGGATTTATTGATGTACACACCCATTTGGGTCTTTATGATGAAGGAACTGGATGGGCAGGAAATGATGCGAATGAAACAGCCGAAGCTTTAACCCCCCATATTCGGGCTATGGATGGAGTATATCCATTAGATCAAGCATTTACTGATGCTATAAGAAGCGGCATCACCACAGTACACATTATGCCAGGAAGTGCAAACGTTATTGGCGGGACGACCTCTGTCATTAAAACTACAGGAAAAAATATCCAGAAGATGATTGTCCAGGAAGTTGCAGGACTCAAGATCGCTTTAGGGGAAAATCCTAAACGGATACACAGTCATGGGAATAGTGATTCAATTACGAGAATGGGTATTATGGGAATGCTGAGAGAAGCTTTTTATAAAGCAATTCATACAGATACTCCTGAAGATCTTCGCATAGCCCCAATTGTTATGGCACTCAATCGGGAAATCCCTGTTAGAATACACGCCCACAGGGCTGATGATATTATTTCTGCTCTGCGCTTTGCAGAGGAATTTAATTTGGACTTACGAATAGAACACTGTACAGAAGGTCACTTAATTGCAAATGAACTTTCCGGATTAAATTTAAAAGTATCTGTAGGGCCGACTTTAACACGTAGATCTAAGGTTGAGTTAAAGAATAAAACTTGGAAAACATATCAAGAGCTTACTAATCATGGTGTAGAAGTATCCATTACAACAGACCATCCTTATACACCTATTCAATATTTAAATATCTGTGCCGGTATTGCTGTACGGGAAGGATTACCTGAGCAAAAAGCATTAGAAGGGATTACTATTCTTCCCGCTAAAAATTTAAAAATAGACCAAAATGTCGGCAGTATTGAGGTGGGCAAAGATGCTGATTTAGTACTTTGGAGTCATCACCCCTTCCATTACTTAGCGAAGCCACGATGGACGATGATTGGTGGAGAAATGGTGTATGTGGAAACGTAGAATTTTGTTGAAAATTGGTAAAAAATATTATCGAAATTCCACCAAAAAAACTATTTCTTTTTTTCATTTTTTCTTGTATCATACTCTAAGTGAGACCGTTTAGGAATCAACTAATTTGGGGGTTTACACATAAATCCATTAACAAAAAAATGATATAGGGAAGGCAAATGGTGCGCCACCAGTTTCACTGGTTCTAGTGGGTTCGATTCCCACCCCGAAATTTTTTAAGTAACTATATAAAAAATTTCGAGGGTGGGCCGCTTCTTTTGACATGGGATCGGTATGCCCTAATGGAGGGATATTCATGCTTAAGAAACGTGATCTTCATGACAGCCACACTTTATACGAACTAATGACGCATCCAGATGTCTTCCCTTTCGTACGTCATAAAGCGGATTCTTATGAAGAATTCATATTCATTACAAAACAAACCATTGAAGCCGAAGAGCGCGGTGAATTAATTTCAAGAACCATTCTTGATGAATGGGGCTCACCAATTGGAACAATTAATTTATTCGACATTGAAGATAATGCGGGATTTTTAGGGACATGGCTTGGTAAGCCATACCATGGCAAAGGTTACAATAGCCCAGCTAAAGACGCCTTTTTTAAAGAGCTTTTTTATGAAATGGGAATTGAAACTGTCTTTATGCGTATTCGAAAAGTAAACATACGTTCAATAAAAGCGGCAGAGAAACTTCCCTATGTTGTGAAAGCCAATGATACCAGAAAAAATATTTATGACCAATTAAATAACAATGATGATATATATGATTTATATGAAATACCAAAAGACTTATACACTCTCTATCTGTTACGAAATGGAATATCACAAACAGACGACCAGCAGCTCCTGGAAGCATAAAAATAAAGCAATCGGTTCATACCGATTGCTTTTTCTATTAGAAGTCATATTAGTCCGTTACATTTTGTTCTAAACTTTCATTGACATCAGTGATTCCCATTTGGAGCAAAAAATCATCTAATTCCTCATTTGTTAACGTTTCAAAACGACCATCATGAAAAAAAACTTGTGTTTGATTAGGATTAATTCTGTTGATATTAAAACTCATATTCTTTGCTCCTTTCATGGATGATTACTTTCTATTATCCACAAAAGGAATTGTTTTCATTCGTGAAAATCAAATTGTTCAAAAAATTTGGCCATAAACTAAGATTTTTTTACCTTTCCCAAAACATCTACTCCACCTGTAACAGGTATTATACTTCCTGTCATATAGTCGGATTTCTCATCTGTTAAAAAGGCAATTACTCTCGCAATGTCCTCTCCAGTTCCTTGCCTTCCTATTGAGCCATGCATTGCATCAATGGCCTCTTCAATATTTTTTTCCTTCCATTCACTTGTTATATCTCCTGGACAGACCATATTAACCGTTATTCCGAAATCTGCTTCCTCAATTGCCATTGTTCTTGTTAAAGATGCTAATCCGGCTTTTGCTGCTGCAAAAGCGGAACGATAAACCCACCCAGGTGCAGTTTCTACCCGGTCATAACCTAATGTAATAATTCTTCCCCAATTCTGTTTACGCATTGTTGGAATAATTAATTTAGATAAATAAAAAACTGCTGTTAAGTTCCCATTTAATAGATAATTCCATTCTTCAAACGAATATTCAGTCAGCTTTTTTCTTTCATGTATGTAGGGTCCAGCATTATGTATTAAAACATCAATGGTTGAAAAAGCTGAGAAAGCATCCCTTACAATTCGATCACAATCCTCCTCTATAGCTATATCCCCCTGAACCGCTATACTTTTTGTCCCAAAGTATTCGTTCAATTGTTTTACTAAGGAAAGGGCCTCTGATTCACTATTTCGGTAGTTGATCACAAGTTGATATCCTTTTTCTGCAAGATGGATTGCTGTTTTTTTACCAATGCCAGAAGCACCACCTGTAATCAAAGCCGTTTTTTTATTCACAAAACATTACCTCTCTATGATTAGAATCCTTCTCTATACTATATGTTAAAAAGAATCAAATATATATGCAAATATTACACTTTAATCAATTGTGCCCAATAGTGAATATTGGATTATCTTAATAATTAATAACGGATGGGCAATGAACTGCATAGTATGAGGTAACACCATCGGAGCCTTATGCCCAGGGGCTCAGATGGAAAATTAATAAAGGATGTGACAGGATGCAGACTGTAATAAATATTTTTAGCCTAAAAATAAACAGTGTCTCTAACAACGGGTCTGTCAACATCGGAGAAGCCCTTCATAATGCACATACTGCTAATCAAAAATCACAAGGACAAAATGCGTCCTTTGGAGACTTTGCTCCTCCAACTGCTGCTATGGAGAATGTGTTTATTGATCCAGATGTAAATGACATGGGAGATATTGCTAATCCAGCAAACGTTGTTTCCAATCAAATGTAAAAGGACTGAAAATCCATGCCTTTTCAAATAAATATTTTTAATATCAAAACAAATTCCATAGCCAATAATGCCAATATTTCTTTAGGCCCTGCAGTCCACAATAGCCATACTGCAAACACAAAATGGGTAGGGACAAATATGGCTCTTGGAGATCTATCCCCTAGTTCTTCCTTCTCGACTAATGGTGTCGCCGATACGGATATAAGTGATCAGGACCAAATTGCAAATCCATCTGCGCCAATTGTTAATCAATTTTAATGCAATGAAAGGATGAATAGTCATGTTTCCCTGGAATATTTTCCCCTTTAATAAGGATATGAAAGATAAAATGCAAAAAATGAAACCTGAGGAAATTGATAAATATGTTCAGGATTTATTGGGGAAAATCATGCCTTCAAATATGTCTGGTATGAATCCTCAAGATTTTTTCAATGGCTTCCAGTCACAAGTAACTCAACAAAAGGCAGGAACAGGTGGTTTGAACTCTTCTGCATTTGAAACACATGATTTTGTCTTTGTACGCATACCGGTTAAACATGAAGATTGGATAAAAAATCTTCGTATTTATCATACAACCAATCAGCTCATTGTTGAACATATCCCACATCACGATGATAAACATATTATTACCTTACCAGCCATTGTAAAAAAGAAAGGTGCAACTGCAAACTATAAGGATAATATGCTTGAGGTAAGAATCCCCAAAAATATTGATATGCAATATTCACAAATTGACGTGACAGAAATTTTGTAAACGTCTTTTTTTTTGCATGTTTCTGATAATGTTAAATATGATGAAAGTAGTAGGTAGCCTTAACAAACTCTTCATTATGCCAATTCTGAATAGAGGGTTTTTATGCGATTACTCTTTCGCTTTTTTAACATCAATAAACTGTTGTCCAATAAAATAGTGGAATTGGAAAAAAAAATTAGTATCCTAGAAGCCAAGATATATAAAGTTCAGCATAATGCTGAACCAGAAAACTATAATCATACAAACTCTAAAGAGAAGGAAAGCACTCCAACCATCCTAATCAAACAATTAAAGGTCGATCAAATAGTCATACATCATGTAGATTATGCCAATAACTTTGGTCAATTAGGAATCCAAGAATTAACAGGAAAATTGAATATCGGTACAAACTATGAGGGAGAATTTTCAGATAAAATCAATGCAAAAGTCAAAGAAAAACTAAGTGAAAAAATAGGAAAAGCAAAGGTTAATTTCAGACCAAAAGATGATGAATAAAAAATAACAGCCTTTTACGGCTGTCACTTTTATTCACCTTCGCTTTGTTTTTGATCCATGTTCATTCCGTCCATTGAGTTTTTTGTATTGGCATCCTCTGGTTCACTTGGTGTACCAATAACAAATTCCTTTTTGGGCATATTATGCATGTCCCTAGCAGTCACATGAGAAATGATGTAATATGTACCTTCTTGTTGAAATGTTTTTTCTAGACTATAAACTCCATCTTTTGAGTTTTTAATCTCCACTTTTTCATGAGTATTATCTTTTGAACGCCAAATTTCAAAAATCACCTCATCTGCATCATTTACCTTTTCTTTTCCTTGGGTAACTTTTGCTTTAAATTTGATTGGTTCATTTATCTGACCTTTTTCAGGGTTAATAGATAAGTCAACGTCAAGCATTTGAGGCTGATCCTCATGACCCTCATGTTGATTCCCACAGGCTGCCGTCAGGCTTAAAAATAATACGGTAATAAAGATATACATTATTTTTTTCATATTCCCACTCCTAATCGATCGTTTCCATAACTTCCATATGCATTTTTATCAAAGCTAATTTTGTGTTTTCCGGGATTGAAGAAGTAATAATCCTTTTTATTGCTAGAAAATATTTTTCATATTTACTCTTTCTGATTCGCGGGTGAGAATTTTCATCAAGTAATTCTCGTTTTATCGCATCCGTTAATACTTCTTTGCTGCTAGACTCTCCTTTTACTAATAATCGGTTATTCCAAATGGAACGATATTGTTCTAATAATTGTTCAAATTCCTCTGCTGGTTGCATCTTTACCATTCCTCCTTTATCCATCAATTGCATTGTTACATATTTACCAACATTATTGCAAAAAATAGATTTTAACAATTTATTGAAAGGAGATAACCCATGTCAACACCTTATAAATGCCCAAATTGCAAAACAAATCGAAGCAGATTTAATATTATTCAGCAAGTGTCTCATTCTGTTAAGCTTGATCCTCAGTCCGGAGAAATTGTTCGTGAGTATATTGAAGGCAATTTAGAACCTTTTCATATCCCATACAACGGACCGGAATATCGAGTGCAGTGTGGTGCCTGCGGATTAATTGAAGATGAACGGACCTTTATTAAGTTTGGAGAACAGCAAATGTAATATAGCTAAGTAAAAACACCTTTATTTGAGGGTAGCCTCATATAAAGGTGTTTTTTGTTTTAGGGAAGATTATTTTTCTTTAAAAAGTGTTTTGAATCCACTTTCCAAACACCAACAGGTGAAAAACGAACTAAATGAATAGTTTCATGATAGGTTTGTCTTCCCCTGTTTTTTATATACCAATCAATATCGACAGGTACATCTAAACTAATTTCACTAGTTAAATCCTCTGCCGGTAATCGTTCCATTCGTGTTAAACGAATATTTTCCACTACTTTAAATACTGGCTTCCAATTATTTTTTTGCAAAGAAACCAAAGAAGTAATGTTTGAATCCTGTTGTTTAATACCCGCGATATAAGCGTCTATTACTTCATAGGGATTTGCCTTACCTAAGTATTCATTAAGTTTTCCAGATGCCTTTAAAACCATCAGCATATGTGATAAGTCCATAGAATTTGTTCGATGTGTTGTACTTCCATAAAAGTGAATACAAAAATGACCTGGAAAGTTATTTTTAAGTGCACCTGCACCATGGGGCATCCCATGCATAGAAGCTGCAATCCATTGATTCTTATGGATAACAATAATGGCCCGTCGTTTCCAGCTCCAATTTCCCCCGTATATTTTTTTCATAATTTTTGTATCCTTTGGGGTTAATGGCTGAACATCTGCATGGTGACTACCAGCCCGTCTTTGCACGTTAAATCGTTTTCCAGTTTCTACATCCAGGACAATAAATTTTGAGTACTTTGGTAAGATATGATTGACTTCATTCCAATTCAACATTTCGATTTTATAGTCAATGTCAGACCCAGCAAGAACACATTGTCCATTAAAGAGGATATAGGATAACACTAATATGCATGCTGCCTTCTTCAAATTAATCCCCCTTTTAATGGTTTTTTACTACATTAAAAGAGTTACCTGAAGAGACATTAATCATTCACTTTCATTTCATTATTCAATGTTTTTTTCAAGATGAACTAATTGTTGCTGAATCTCATTCCAATCGATGTTTTCTCCAATGAATACAAGGTTTAAGGGTAAATTCATATTTTCTTTCATATATAATGGCATCCCATAGGAAAACTGAAACAAATATGGAAGATCCGAGGAAGAAAATTTAACATACCCTTTAATTCGGTAAATTGTATCAGGTAGTTTCTTTAAGAATGTTTCAAATTCTACATGGTTGATCGCGTTTTGAAACTGATGAACAAATGTTGTTAGGTTTAATTTAACTTGCTGCGAATCTTTTCTTAACGCCTCTTCAAACGATACTGAAAGCTTTCTAAGGTCCCCTATTGAGACTTGTGAGTAATTTGTAAGTAAGCATCTTGCATTGGAATTTATGGACTGAATTTCAAAGGTAATACTTGCTTGCTCTTTCTCTTCCAATTCGCTAATTTTATTTACGATAATAAAATCCGCATGCCTAACCTGCTCTAAAATTAACTGTTGAAGTTGTGGACTCAGTGCTTTTCGATTCTTCCACCTTGTACCATCTATTGTAGTGATAATTCCTTTAATATGGAGCTTCTCTGCAAATAATGGAGAGAGTATCGCATCTAATACTTCTACTGGATGTGCGGCTCCAGTCGTCTCTATGTAAATGACATCAGGTTTTTCTACTACTAGCAACCCTTGGAGCTGTGCCTCAAGCTTATCCTGAATTGAGCAGCAAATACACCCTCCAAGCAGTTCTTTCAATTCGACATCATCATCAACTACGTTAGAGTCAATAGACACTTGACCCAGTTCATTCATCATTACTGCAACTTTTCTGCCTAACATGCGTTCATCCTCTAATAATCTTTTTAATAAGGTAGTTTTTCCACTCCCTAAGAAACCGGATAAAATATAAATCTCTGCTTTTTTCATCTTACTGTCCCTTCTTCTTCATGTTCACCTTATTATATATGAATGTATATACGGTTTACATCAATTGAAATTAAAAAAAGCGAATGTTTCCACCCGCTTAATTTACCATTGGTTTTTGATTGTTATCTTCGATATCTATGTTAACTGTTTTTGATGGGTTACCGTTGATTTGAATTGGTTCAAATTTAGTTATAGGGTTAATCATAGCGGAAAGACCCAACTGAAATAACTCTCCGTTATCTAAGTCTGTCTTTATACTATGCCGTACCTCATTTAGGAGTGAAGGAAGCATGGATAACCATCGATTTGGAGCATTATTCTCTTCTAAGTCATTTAGCATTTGTTGTATTTTAGCAATACCAGATGAACCAATGATAAAACAATGGTCAATTGGTATCTGATAATTTTTTTCAACCGTTTTTTTTAACTGATCAAAATTCACATCATTATTTACAACTGGTAGAGGTACCGTTCCATAAGTAACCTTATTATTAGCTGTATCACGAGTAATAATCATCCCCATATTCATTGCTGTACTATTGTTGTTTCCCTTGTTTTCAGTTATCAAAAAGGATTCCAGCTTTGGCTCATCTGCACTAAGCGGAATTGAATCCGCTGTCTCCTTCAGCTTTTGGAAGACCATGTTTCCGTTCTCTTGATTGCCATCTGTTTTAACATTCTTGTGAAAATATGATTCAAGGGGACCAAAGCCTAAAAATGAAAACAAAATAACAGCAATACAAAGCTTTCTCAATTTAAAAACCACCCTTACACTTCGTTTACTGTCCATTGTTGGAAAGAAGGATGATAAATATTTAATTGACATTTTACTTTTTCAAAAAAAAATCAACCCAGCCTAAGCTGAGTTGATTTTTTACTTCATTCTGCCTTTTAACACCTCAATCGCCTTTTGCAATTGGGTGTCACTTGTTTTGATTTTATCTCTTAAAAGTTCCATTAATTTTAAGGTTGAATCGCCTTTTAACACACCATCAGCAGAAAGCTTTTGTGCTTTTTGGAAAGCAATTACAGCCTGTTTTGTTTTCTCATCGAAAAATCCATCTTCACGTCCTGGGTCGTATCCAATAGCTTTTAACATTTTCTGAGCTGTTTGGATTTCTGTGGATGAGTTTGATATCGATAGTTCTTTTTCCGGATCTATGATCGGTAGTGTCGCATACTCCGGAAGTGCTACCGCTACATCTGGCTCAATTCCTTTTTTATGAATCCAGTTTCCATTTGGTGTTAACCATTTAGCAATCGTATATTTTAGGTTAGAACCATCTTTAAAATCTTCAGCAGTTTGAACGGTTCCTTTTCCGAACGATTTCTCTCCGACAAGCGGAATTCCTGCTGATTCTTTTACAGCAGCAGCAAAGATTTCAGATGCACTTGCACTTCCCTTATCAATTAAAACTACTAACGGTAAGTCAGGGTTTCCTTGATTTTGAGAAGCAATTTCTTTAATCTTTCCGTTTCGATCTTCCTCTTTAACAATAATCTTTCCTTTAGGGACAAACATGCTAGTAATACTAACTGCTTGGTCTAATAATCCCCCCGGATTCTGCCTCAAATCTAATACTAAACCTTTCATACCCTTCTTTTGTAAATCATTTAGGGTAGTAACAAGTTCTTTTGAAGTATTACTTGAGAAGCTTGTAATTTGAACTTTTGCTATAGTATCGTCAACCATTTCGCCATATACTGTCTCAATTGGAATCGTATCCCGAATAATTGGAACAGTCATTGGAGCTTCTGTTCCGGGTCTTTGAATGGTTAATTCAACCTTCGTTCCTTTTTTTCCTCTAATTAAAGTGACAGCTTCAGTAGAGTTCATTCCCTGTAAACTTTTGCCGTCAACTGAAATAATCATATCATTTGGTTTTAAGCCTGCTTTTTCAGCAGGAGAACCTTTAATTGGAGAAACAATGACTATATGTCCATCCTTTTCTTGAATTTCAGCTCCAATACCTTCAAAGGAAGAGGAAATACTACTATGAAAACTTTTTGCTTCTTCATTACTCATATAATCTGAATATGGATCATCAAGGGATTCTACCATTCCATTGATCGCACCATTAATTAGCTTCTTTTGATCTACATCCTTATAATAACCATTTTTCAAGGTATCAAATGCTTCATATAGTTTATTGAATTCCGGTCTTTCTGCTCCAACCGTTACTACTTTTTCCTTACCGAACGCAAAGGCAATTGTTGTTATCCCAGCAGATAAGAAAACCAATAAGAATAACAGCATGATAAACTGAAACTTCTTTAGCCGAATATATCCTGATTTGTTCTCAGACAATTGATCCTGTTCAACTTTTTCTCCCTCAATTTTTTCTTGATCATTATTCTTTTCTTCCAAAGCTTTCACCACTTTCATTACCATAAAAATAAGTATGTACTAGTTAGTTTTAACTAATGTCACTTTAAAAAGTAAACCCTTAGTGATTAGGATAACATCTTTTTATTAAAATTAACAAAGAAAAGTTAATGAAATTTATTATTTATATCTTTACTCGCTTTAATCGGAGTGAATTGGTTACAACTGAAACGGAGCTAAAGGCCATAGCTGCTCCAGCCACCCATGGTGCTAATAATCCTAAGGCAGCAATCGGAATTCCTCCCGAATTGTAGATTAGAGCCCAAAATAGGTTTTGACGGATATTTTGCATGGTTCTTTTACTCAGTGCAATTGCCTTAGGAATTAATGTCAGTTCCCCAGCAAGTATGGTGATATCTGCTGCTTCAATAGCAACGTCTGTACCTGAACCAATTGCTATTCCAATATCTGCAACAGCAAGTGCCGGTGCATCATTAATACCATCCCCTACCATCGCAACTTTCCATCCCTGATACTGTAATTCTTTTATGTGATTTGCCTTTTCATCAGGAAGTACTTCAGCGATTACATTTGTAATACCTACCTGAGTTGCAATCGCCTTAGCTGTTCTTTCATTATCACCCGTAAGCATATATACTTCAATTCCTAATTCACTTAGCTGAGTAACCGCAAGCCTTGCGGTCTCTTTTACTGTGTCAGCAACTGCAACCAGCCCCATTATGGTTGAATTAATCGCAATATACATCGCCGTTTTACCTTCATTTTCAAAGAGTAGTAAATCTTTTTCAATTTCTAAGTAGGGAATACTTTTTAAATCCATGAGTTTTCGCGTGCCTACATAGATTTCATCTTCGCCAATTTTGGCTTCAATTCCATAACCAGGAATTGCTTTAAAACGTTTGACCGGAAGTGTGCTGGTTCTTCTTTCCACACCATACTTAACAATCGCTTCAGCAAGAGGATGTTCTGAAGATTTTTCTGCTGAAACTAAATATTGAAGAACTTTTTTCTCTTCTTTATATGCAATGAAATCAGTAACAACTGGTTGACCTTTTGTAAGAGTTCCCGTTTTATCTAGGACAATGGCATTTATTCTGTGTGCTGTTTCTAAATGCTCCCCACCTTTAAAAAGGATGCCCATTTCTGCACCTTTACCGGTCCCCACCATTATGGATGTAGGTGTTGCTAGCCCAAGTGCACAAGGACAGGCAATCACAAGAACAGCAATAGCTGTTTCTAAGGCGGTTGGAAAATCACCAGGATTCACAAATAAATACCGAATTAAGAAAGTAATTATTGAAATAATAACAACCACAGGAACAAAGTAGCCAGAAATGGTATCCGCAATACGTTGAATCGGTGCTTTTGATCCTTGTGCTTCCTCAACAATCTTTATGATTCCTGCTAGAGCAGTATCTTTTCCAACTTTTGTTGCTCTCATTGTCAGAGTTCCGTTTTTATTGATCGTTGAACCAATTACGAGATCTCCTACTGATTTCTCTACTGGCATTGATTCACCTGTTATCATCGACTCATCAACAGAAGATTGCCCTAATAGAACTTGTCCATCTACCGGAATTTTTTCACCTGGCTTCACGACCAACCGGTCCGTAACCTTCACTTCTTCTATAGGTAATTGGAGTTCTTTTCCATCTCTAATAACCGTAGCTACTCTCGCTTGGAGACTTAGCAATTTAGAAATTGCGATTGTCGTTCTTCCTTTTGCTAGGGTTTCAAATAATTTTCCCAGCAAAATTAAAGTAATAAGTACTGCACTTGTTTCGAAATATAGATGCGGCATATAAAAAGGATGACCAATTGTTTTGATCCCCTCCAAAAGACTATAGAAATAAGCTGCTGACGTTCCTAAAGCAACTAGTACATCCATATTTGCACTCTTATTTTTAAGCGCTTTATAAGCAGCAATATAAAATGGCCCTCCTATATAAAATTGGACAGGTGTTGCTAATAATAATTGAAACCATGGATTCATCATAACCTTTGGCATAGGCAATCCCACATCGAATGGAAAATGGACAAGCATGGTGTACAAAAGTGGTAATGACAATACAACAGAAAGTGAGAACATACGTTTCTTTCTCTTAATTTCCTCTTCTTTATTTTGTTGTTTTGCGGCTCTTTGTTCATCTGCTATTTGGGCACTATATCCGAGATTCTCAATTTTTGTAATGATATCATCGCTTGAAACTAATTCCTTATCATAGAAAATTGAGGCATTTTCCATTGCCAAATTAACATTAGCTTCAACACCATTCAATTTGTTTAATACTTTTTCGATTCTCGTGGAACAAGCTGCACATGTCATCCCTGTAATATCAAGTTTGAGTTGCTCTTTCATTTTCGTTCACCTCATTCGTACTATACCCCTGCCCCCTATGTATTTCAATACAAAAGGTCCATAAGTCACATAGTTGCCTTATTTATATTTACGTTCTAATTCTCCATTCTGATACAAAGTTCCTTTGTTAAAAAAAGAAAACCTCTTCCAAGAGGAAGAGGCAATCTGTTCATTTATTCCTTGATAGCAGCTTCTAATGCTACTTCAATCATATCATTAAAAGTTAGTTGTCTTTCTTCTGCAGTTGTCTCTTCACCTGTTAAGATATGGTCACTTACAGTTAAAACAGAAAGAGCCTTACGGTTAAATTTAGCCGCTAAGGTATATAGAGCTGTTGTTTCCATTTCAATCGCCAGGATTTGATACTTAGCCCACTTCTCAAGTTCTGCATTATCATTATAGAAAGAATCTGCTGTAAAAATGTTTCCTACTTTTAAGTTTAATCCTTTTGTTACTCCAGCATCATACGCCTTTTTTAGTAGGTTAAAATCAGCACAAGGAGCAAAATCGACATGTCCAAATGTGAGACGGTTCATATTTGAATCTGTAGAGCTTGTCATTGCCAAAATTACATCCCGTACTTTCACATCTTTTTGAATGGCTCCGCACGTACCTACTCTTATCAAATTCTGAACATTATAGCTTTGAATTAACTCATTTACATAAATCGAAATAGACGGAACACCCATTCCAGTTCCTTGAACCGAAATTCTTTTTCCTTTATACGTTCCTGTGTAACCAAACATGTTTCTTACTTCATTATAGCATTTAGCATCTTCTAAAAAAGTTTCTGCAATATATTTTGCCCTAAGCGGATCTCCTGGAAGTAGGACCGTTTCAGCAATCTCATTTTCTTTTGCACCGATATGTACACTCATAAATTACCCTCCAATCAAGATAAGTACAGTTATACTCCGTACCATAGTCAATATATCATAAACCGTTTTTATTGAAAAACCCTGTTGAGAAATAGTCATGATTTTTTTTATTTGTGGAAAGCTATTTTTAGATGGTAAAGGAGGAATTGACAATGGGTAAAAAACATAGAAACCGTATAAATGGACAAAAGAAAAATAATCACATACCTGCAGAGGCAATTGTAGCAGAACACGAGGCGCACGCGAAAGAAAATAGAGCTGACGGCGGAAGAAAACGATAACAACATACAAAAATAAATAAATTAAACCTAAGGAATTTATCCTTAGGTTTTTTAGCGTATCAATATTCTATTAACAGGAGCCCATCCACCGGTTTTTAACTGATAATAGTGTTGGCCTCCACGACCCTCATCTATTAATACAATATCACCAGTAGAAAGAAATCTCCCTTTATAATTTGAGGGTATTCTGTCAGTGACATTAAAACGGCTAAATGTTTCTTGCAAGCATTGTTCACGATTAGCAGCAGGAATGGTTGTTCTATATACCTGCTTATAGCCTTTATATTCCCGGTACTTTGGAGTCTGAAAGATCGTCACATCATATTGAATACATGGCTTTTTCGTTAATACTCTGATCATCATATACCCCCAATTATTAGAATTGATTTTCTATTCTAATAATTAGATAGAGACCGTGTCGAATCCTCTGTAGAATATTAACTTTTTTTGTCGATAATACATTTTTTTGCTAATTACGAGTATCTTTGTATAACATTTTGAATTTTTTGTTGTAAATTAGGAAGATCAGCATTTGATACTGTTAACCTTACGTTTGTCTCATCCATCCCCATCGCTTCTGAGAATAACCCTGACAGCCCCCTTGCGCGTCGGTCTACCTGGAACATCATATCCAGAGTGCCATTTCCTGAGGACAAGAAAACTACTTCTAATTCATCTAATTTACCGCGAAATAGCCCAGACGTTGGAACAAATTCAAATTCCTGTACAAACGGTAAGCGGCCTCTTAATCGGCGTGGTGCTTCTTCACAATCCGCTTCTCTTATTCTAAAACCTAAGTTATCAACGGCATTAAAAACTGCTGTCATTAATTGGTTAGGCATAACCTTTAAATAATCCTTATCACTTGGGTCGATTCCACCTTTAATATCCAGTCCAGTTGTTACCCATACTTTTGATCTCCCAATGGATAACGGTGTGTCATACGGAAGCTGGAAGGTAAATGGAATTTCTTTTTTTTCATTTGACTTAATCGTAAACGGAGTTGTTAACCGAAACCGGTCGATAGATGCAGTTACATTATATTTGCGATCATCTGACTCCTTTAAATAGGTAGTATTTAGGGACAGATAAATCTCGTCAATCTGCTGATCAACTTTTCCACCTTTAACTTCAACAACACCTTGAACGGTTTCTCCAGGCATGTATGTGTCCTTTTCGAGCTTTGTATCTACTGATGCTGCCCCAATTCCTACGCTTGCAAATACTTTGTTAAAGAAAGACATGTTTTCTCCTCCTAATTGTAGTGTAAATTTTTTATATCAGCTCTTATTTCAGCGCAGTGATTATATGCAAGTTCAATCTGTAAGAGCCTTTTAATGATTTTCTTTGCTTCCGTTGATATTTCCAATTCTTCTTCCCAGCTTTTTTCTACCATGTAATCATCAAAAGAAAAGTTTGAATAGAGGAGAAACAAAAGAAAGTGTCCCAGTCCGTAAAAATCTGCTTGATAAGTTATTTCCTTTCTTAAGTCTACACCTATAATTTCATCTATATTTTTCTGATTGAGATATCTCCCCAATCCTAAATCAATGAGACGAATATTAGTCCCATCATAAATAACATTAGGTATACGAATATCCCTATGAATAATATTTTGACAGTGTAAAAATTCAATAGATTGTAATAACTCGTCTGCTATTTTAAAAACTTCTTTTTCAGTAATTTTTTTACCCTCTTGAAATATAATTTGTTCAAAATTCTGTCCATTGATATATTCCATTGTATAATAGGGAATTTTATTAAATGATCCTTCCTCATAATATTTAGGAAATCCTGGATGATTAATCGAAAGTAATAATTTTTGTTCCAATGTAAACCCTTTTCGTCCAGATTTGGTTATTCTTTTATGAAAACGAAGGGATTTTAACACTTTACGCTGCTTACTTAAAAGATCAAAAACTAAATAACTATGTCCGTAACTTCCACTACCAAGATACTCTATTACCTGATACCGTTCAGCAATAACTTTATCAATTGGTATAGGCTTCTCAATGAGATTGGAGATAAGTAATGTAAGTTTCTTAAGCATTTATGCACACCATTTTAGCTGCTAAAGAAACTTGAAAAAGAACTTCTGCTTTTATATTTCTTTTTATAGTGATGATGTCCTAAGTGGCTATGCTTATGATGCTTATGCTTCTTCCACGCGTCACTTGAAGAACCATACTTATGAGTCATTTGATTTTTTAAAATTGATTTAAGGATTTTTTTTAACATGAAATCCTCCTCCTTTTCTTCGTACTCATTAATACGAAGGAGCAATAGTAAGGTTTCATCCTTACAGAAATTTTCCCAAAGAACCTGAAAAAACAAAAAGCGAGCATCCACTGCTCGGCTTTCGTCTTTATTTATTTAAAGGGAGAAGCATGTCTCCTCTTCCTCAGCAGTTTTACTAGTCATCCTGTACTTCCTCATCGATAATACTTTTTTCAATCAAATATTCAAAAGTAATATCGGCTAATTCCTCTAATTCCTCTTCACTAGGAACGTATCCCCTTTTAACAAGCTCATGAAAGAAAAATTCGGCAATTTCTTCAGTATCAATAAAGACTTCAATTTCTCTCATAGCATCGCCCCCTTTTTACAGAATGTATGATGTACATGGCCTTTTCATGCTATTTACTTTGGATTGACATCCCTTTGATTCATTTATTTCATCTAAAAACCTGTTTAATAAATTCATATAAAAAAACAAGTCTTTTTTCAATTGGACAAGCATAGGATGAGTAAAAAGAACGTGATGAGGTGAGACAATGTCAAAATTACAAGTGAAGTTAGAGGCATGGATTGAAGATGTGAATCAGGAGGATGGGTTTACCCTCCAATTATTTGAGAAAATTGTAGAAACGATGTTTATTATGATTAAATGGGCTGGGATCCCTTTTGTTTTGTATTTATTATTTGAAATGGCAAGATTGTAGTTTTTAAACAGGACTTTTGCCATCGTTATTAACAAGACTCTCTAATTTTCTAAGAATAACTCTCATGACTTGATAGTATTCTTGGTCATGGAATAATTCATATAGGATTCTGTAATCATTAAAGATATCTAAGAGATTATCGATGAGTTCTTTCTTTTCTTTTTTTCGTTCGATTTCCTCAAACTCTGCTTTTCTTATTATTTTCTGTACGCTTGGATTTTTCACAGTTTGATCCTGTTTATTAACTAAGTATAAGAGGCCTAACTTTTGTATAAATGTGTCAGCACTTTCAGCGTCTGCTACAAGTGTAAGTTCCTCTTCGCCTGCCTCCAGCCATTCCCCATCACTTACTCTCGATAGCTCGTAAATGACATCTTCCCAGGCATCTTCTTTATAGCGCCAAATTTCTGTCCGAAAACCTACTACTTTAAATAAATCGGAACCATAACCACTTACTTGAACCAAATCACCGAAAAAAAACTTATATTCAATATCAATTTGCTCTTGTTCAACGACAGTTCCATCGTATTCTGAAAGCATTTGTAAGGCGGACTCCAGAAATAAACCATCGCTTTTATTCACTTCATAAACATATTTCCCATCTAGCCATTTAACATCT
>JBDOMM010000040.1:0-202906 GCA_039832695.1 Bacillus sp. (in: firmicutes) | reverse complement strand
CGATGCGACGCGCGAATTTTTGGTGTACTGGAAGGGGGTACCCCCTTCCAGTACACCAAAAATAAAATACTGCTTAACATTGTTTTTCATGAGGAAATGAATTTACACATAATAATGGGCTTGACTGTTTTTTCCCCAACATCGGCAGAATCACAGCCTTTTTCGGACAATGTGAACAGATTTTTCCCCATCTTTGGCAGAATCACAACCTTATTCTGACAATGCGAACGGTTTTTTCCCCAACATCGGCAGAATCACAGTCTTTTTCGGACAATGTGAATAGATTTTTCCCCATCTTTGGCAGAATCACAACCTTATTCTGACAATGCGAACGGTTTTTTCCCCAACATCGGCAGAATCACAGTCTTTTTCGGACAATGTGAATAGATTTTTCCCCATCTTTGGCAGAATCACAATCTTATTCTGACAATGCGAACGGTTTTTTCCCTAGCATTTTGTCAGAATCCTAGCCTTAACTTTACAAGCGCCCCCATTTTCCCATTATGAAAAATCATAAACAACCCCTGTTAATCTTTCAGACACTTCCCAAAGCTGCTTCATGGTTTCTGAATTGTACACCCCAGGAGCTGGTGTTTCAATCGTTGGTTTTCCCTTTCTATTTCCTCTGCCATCAGGACCTATGTATTCGCCACCCTTCAAGCTTGGTTCTGTTGCTGCATAGATCGTTGGCAGAGCACCCATTTCCGCTCGTTGAAAAAATACCTTCATTAAAGCTTTGAGGTACCCCGGCGCTTCTCTTTTTCCTATTTTAAATAAATTGGTTGAGGAAATACCCGGATGACAAGCAAGACTAATGGTTGGAAGCCCATGCTCCTTCAACCTATTATCTAATTCCTTAGCAAATAATAAATTGGCAAGCTTACTCTGACCATAGAACTTCATACCTTTATAGCCTTTTAAACCATCAAGGTTATCAAAATCGATAGAAGCTCCTCTATGTGCAATACTGCTGAGTGAGACAACTCGTGATTGCGGGGTATTCTTCAGTAACGGTAGTAATAGACCTGTTAATGCAAAGTGCCCTAAATGATTACTTCCAAATTGCAGTTCGAATCCATCTTTAGTTAAACCATACGGAGGTACCATTACTCCAGCATTGTTAATCAAAATATGTAAAGAATCATATCTCTTCTTAAACTCTTCCACAAAATCTCTTACACTCGTTAAATCAGCTAAATCTAGTCGCATAACCACAACTTTTGCATGGGGAATTTCCTTAAAAATAGATTCTACTGCCACTTTCCCTTTTTCTTCATTCCTTACTGCTAAAACCACTTCAGCACCGCTCTTACTTAGAGCTTTCGCTGCTTCATAACCAATGCCACTATTAGCGCCTGTGATGATGATTTTTTTACCTTCTAAAGTTTTATTTATCAACTTACTGCACTTCCCTCTCAAGAATTTTACGCCTGAGAAGTCATAGGATGCTTGAATTTTTCAGGCAATCTTACGTTTGTTAGATTCTTTACAAAAAGAACATTACTAGATTGATATTTCTCATCCCACAGAAGTAACTCTTGATTTTCCACATGAAAATGGAAAACAATTTTTCTAGTCTCTTCAGAAGCTATTTGGCTGATTATACTTCGAAGATTTACCTCCTGAGTAGATACGATATCATACAGATGTATCATATCATCTTCCTGCTGAAAAATGACGAGTGCCTTTTCCTCTTCAAAAAAATAAAGGTCATGACTAAACACCATAATACAATAAAACATTAATAGTTCCTCACTGCCTTCAGTTCCAAAAATCCGTGAAACTGATTTTCTGTTTGCAGCCAATGAATAAATGAAGGATAAGTCTTCTTGGTTGGTCCCATCTAATTTTCTTATCCCCGATTGGTCCATAGGCTTAAAATCATAGTTCATCAAAAACTGAACTTCGTCTACCTCTTTAAATCCAAACTTAGGATAGAAATCCAACACCGTTTGATTAGCAAACAAGTAGAAAAGGTCCACATGGTTAAAGTCCTCTAACACGAGCTCCATGAGTTTTCTCGACAACCCTTTATTACGATAATCCGGATGAGTCATCACTGTTCCGATTTGAATAGCTTTCTTACTCTCCCCATCAATCACCATATTCAAGAGATTAACGGAGACATTCGCTACCACTTTACCTTGGTCAATAAAGGAGTAAGGCTGATACTTTTCTGTCCAATATCCATGTTGATACCACGTTTCGAATTCTATTCCAAAGGTCTGTAGGGCAAGCTCATTAAAACTGCTTCTTAACGCTACATTATCTTTATACCCTTTTTCAAATACTAATGTTTCCATCCTGATCCCCCAGAAGAAAAAGACGAGTATTGTAATTAACTCGCCTTTTTTCAAGTCTATTTATTTTTCAACATATTAAAAACCTGTTCCACATCTTTATCACCGCGACCGGATAAGTTCACGATTAACACGTCATCAGGCGTTAAATTCTTTGCCAGTTTCATCGCATATGCAACTGCATGAGAACTCTCTAATGCAGGGATAATTCCCTCTGTCTTGCTCAGAACTTGAAAAGCCTCTAGTGCCTCCTGACCTGTAACCGTTACATATTCTCCTCTTCCACTTGTTTTTAAATGGCTATGCTCTGGTCCAACCCCAGGATAATCCAAACCAGCAGCAATTGAAAACGTCGGTTTCGGCTCACCTTTTTCATCTAACAGTGTTAAGCATTTAAACCCATGGATGACGGCTGGGACTCCTTCCGTTAAGGTCGGAGCTTCCGCTGGCTCCACTCCAATTAACCGAACAGCTGGTTCCTCGATATAATGGGCGAACGCACCAATTGCATTACTGCCTCCTCCTGCACAAGCAATTACTGCAGTTGGAAGCTTTCCTTCTTTTTCTAGAATCTGGCGTTTGGATTCTTCACTAATAATAGATTGAAAGTGTTTCACCATGGTTGGATATGGGTGTGGTCCTACTGCAGAACCTAATAAATAAAACGTATTTTTATAGTTTTGTACCAAGTCACCTAAGGCTTCATCAACTGCATCCTTTAAACGGCCCTGGCCTTTTTCAACCGGAACTACTTTTGCTCCTAATAATTCCATCCGGAATACATTAAGCGCTTGCCGTTCCGTGTCTAGTTTCCCCATGTAAATCACACATTCCATATCGAACATTGCACAAGCCGTGGCAGTTGCTACCCCATGTTGCCCCGCTCCTGTTTCCGCAATGATCCGTTTCGCTCCCATCCGTTTGGCAAGTAGTATCTGTCCAATCGCATTATTAATCTTATGAGCACCTGTGTGATTTAAATCTTCTCGTTTGAGATAAATTTTTGCCCCTCCGATTTGTTTTGTTAAATTCTCTGCAAAGGTTAACGGATTCTCTCTGCCGATATACTCTTTTAAGTAGTATTTGAATTCCTGAATAAATTCAGGATCATCCTTATACTGTAAAAATTTCTCTTCTAACTCGTTCATTACCTGTTGTAAATCCTCTGGAATAAAACTTCCACCAAATTCTCCAAAATACCCTTTGTTTTCTACGCTCGCACTCTTCATACTCAACTCGACTCCTTCTAAACTATTAATTTTGGAAAGAACGCTGAAATATTTACTGAATATTCCATAAAATCATTTTAGCATATCCCATTTATTCTGCAAAACTTTAACTTTTAAAAAAAGCCTGCACACAAATGTGCAGACTTTTTTAGGTAACTATGACCTATTCATATCTTAACGATTCAATTGGATCAAGCTTGGATGCCTTGTTTGCAGGAAGTAGCCCAAAGATAATACCGATCACCATCGAAAACAGGACACCACCTAATACTACCTGCCATGACACTAAGGATGGCCACCCTGCAAAGAAACTCACAATGGTTGCCGTGCCCCAGCCGAGAAATATTCCTAGAATTCCCCCGATAAAGGTAAGTGTCATAGATTCAATGAGGAACTGAGTTAACACCTGCCCCCGCGTTGCCCCAAGTGCCATTCGAATCCCAATTTCTCTTGTTCTTTCCGTTACAGATACGAGCATAATATTCATAACCCCAATTCCACCGACAAATAGGGATATACCGGCAATACTACCAATAATTAAAGTCATGATTTTTGTCACTTGCCCAATTCCTTGGGCGATTTCTTCCATATTAATGACTTGGTATGATTTTTCGGTATTATGCATCTTGTTTAGCAGCCTTGCCGCCTTTTTACCAGCTATTTGCAGTTTTTCAGCTGAAGCAGCCTGTAGTGTGACCTGTGTATAATCACTGCTGCCATACATGTTTCTCCATGTTTGAAATGGAAGATAGACCTCCATTGAACCAAAAGAAAGCAGACCTGTCGGCTTTTCTAATACACCGATAATTTCAATCGGCTGGTTGGCAACCATAATGATTTTACCTACAGGATTCTCTTCCTTAAATAGCTCCTCCTGCATTTTGGAACTGATGACCCCTGCTCTTCTTCCACCGAGAAAATCAGATGCTGAGAAGTTTCTCCCCTTGGTTACTTTTAATTTGTTTAATTTCAAGAATGCCTGATTGATCCCTGTTGTGGAAACATCAACGTTATTCTTTTGAAATCTTGCAGTAGATAACTTCGTGCTCGAAGCTACCACTCTTTTAATCTCAGTAATTTGCTCCAGTGCACGGATATCCTCCTGCTTAAATGGAGCCTGCAAAAACACATTCGGATTTGCCTTCATTTCTTCATCAGATGGTTGATAGAACATTTCAATCGTGTTCCCGGAACCAGTGATCTGTGTCTTCAGCATGGCTTCACCGCCCTGCCCAATCGCCACAACAATGATGACGGCAGCAACACCGATAATAATACCAAGCATGGTAAGAATACTTCGCATTTTATGAGCCTTTAAGGAGCTTAACGCCATGATTAGATTTTCCATAAAACTCATTGCATCAGCCCCCTATCAAATGGTGAGGGGGTTTGCAGTAAACCGTCCCTTACCATGATCGTCCTGTTCGCATATTGAGCGACCTCGGATTCATGGGTTACTACAACAATCGTTACGCCTTCTTCATTCAGCTTATTAAATTGATCCATGATGTCTACGCTTGTTTTTGAATCAAGCGCCCCTGTCGGTTCATCTGCTAAAATAAGCTTAGGCTGGTTTACAATCGCTCTTGCAATGGCCACACGTTGCTTTTGTCCACCTGATAACGCATTCGGCAGGTGGTTCATTCGGTCAGATAACCCTACCTTGATCAATGCTTCTTCCGCGCGAGCTTGCCTTTCTTTTTTGGAAATCCCTGCATAAATCATGGGAAGCTCCACATTTTTCAAAGCAGACAATCTTGGTAAAAGATGAAACTGCTGAAACACAAACCCGATTGACTGATTTCTTACCCTTGCTAATTCCTTATCGTTATAGTGGGATACATTTTCACCAGCAAGATAGTAATCGCCCTCTGTTGGCTTATCCAAACATCCGATAATATTCATCAGGGTTGATTTGCCCGAACCAGAGGGACCCATAATGGCAACAAATTCACCTGGATCAATTGCGAGGGTAACTCCATTTAAAACAGGAACACTTTCTTTTCCTAACATAAAGGATCGTTTGATGTTATCAAGCTGTATCATTTTTCTTTCACTTCCAGCCCATCCTTCAATTGCTCAGGTCCTTGTACGATGACTTTGTCCCTTTTCGAAACCCCATCAAGGATTTCCATCTTCTCTCCAGAAGTAATACCTGTTTTCACCTTTTGTTTACGCGCTTTTCCATCCTTTAAAAGATAAACATATGGCTGATCACCTTCATCATGTAAGGAGTTCACTGGAAGGACCATGGCCATCTTCTTTTCTGTTTCGATTTCCATAATAAGCTGGAAACCGGGTTTTAATGCTTTTGTGTCGCCCGAGATTTTTACCGTTACCGGATACTGTACAGCCTGACTGCCGCTTTGTAGCCCCGATTGATTCTGTTGTTGTGGAAGAACGCTAATCATGGTGATTTGGCCCTGCCATTCTTGTTCTGGTACTGCGTCCGAACGTAAAGTAACTTTCTGTCCATTACTTACTTTTAATGAATCGTATTCAGATAGGAGGCCTGCTGCGGTTAAACCTTCAAGCTTTCCAATATGTATGAGGGGCTCAAGATTGGATGCTTCCCTGCTAGATGTGTTTGGGTCTTGCACTGATAAAACCACTCCATCTATGCTACTCTTAATCTCTAATTCACTTTGGCGCTTGCTAAGTAAATCTTTTTGAAGGGAAGCTTGCTTTAACTCAATATTGGCTAGTTTTTTTTCCATTTCTGCCTGCTCAAGTTCCGGAGCAAGTTGTTTTTTTGCCTCCTCTTTTCCTACCTGTTTCGCCAACGTTGACTCTTTGTCCTTGAGCTGTTTTATTTTGTTCTCAAGCTGGGTAATTTTTAGATTGGCCGATTCAATGGCTAATTTATTTTGCTCCCTTTCAAGGTCAAGCTGTGGATTTTGAAGTTTGGCTAAGACAGACCCTTTCTTTACCGTCTGCCCCTCTTTCACTAAGAGCTCCTTCAGTTCTCCTTTTTCTGGTGAAGAATAGACCACCTGCTCTTCTTCAAGTTTGACTGTACCAGGAATCATTAATGAGGAAGATACTTCCTCCTGTGAAATTTGTGCCACTTTTACAGAAGGCCCTTTGGCAAAAACCTGACGGTAGACGCTGACTCCAATCATCAATAGGATTAGGCTGACAACACCAATGGTAATCCATATTTTCTTTTTCATTTTATGCGGACAAAAGGAGGTTCCCGCTCTTCTAGAGGGGACACCTCCCTATCCTGTTCTCCTTTCAATCAGCAATTGATTTCTAGTTCATTTTCAGAGGTTTATAGTTTTGGTGCACCTTGTAACAGGGTTCCAACTAGACTTAGACCAATTCCGATTAAGAAGAAAATAATGGCAATGGTCCATGCAAGTCCTTTTGAGAATTGCCCTGTTTTATGAAGCCCCAAAGCAGTTAAAATTAATGTCCAAATCCCGAATACTTCAACTGAACCTAAGACCCCGGGTTTATCTTGGTTAAGTAATCCTGCAAGACTAGTAATGTAGACTTCGAAGTTTCCGCCTATGGCATATCTAATTACCATATTTAAAACAAGTCCTGTAGCACCAATGATCATAATAAACGTATTCATCGACAACAATTGTTTAAACGTTACAGGTGAACTAGCAATTTTAGCTATAACCAAATGGATTGCGCTCGTAATCAGTACGACGAATATCGGAGATAGGATACCGGTTATTGCAACGGAGACCTTCGTGAAAGTTAAAATGAGCTCAACCTGATCTTCAGGAACCCCCTGGTCAATTAACGTAGAAGCATCCATGCTAAGAGCCATAAAGATGGTGCCAATTGCATAGATGATGCTGACGATAATCAGCGGCCCCCATATTTTTGGATTCTCTCTTATTCTCTCAAATTGCTGCCCCGGATTCGTAAACATGCCAAACAATCTTGGTTTCTCTTTCTTTACAATTACTTCGTTTTGTAATTCCATTTTCAACACCCCTATTTCCACTTATGTAAAATATTCCTAGTAAGTATACGACAGCCTAGTTAAAAAGTTTCACTTTTTTGGAAATATGCCCACTTTAGTGTCCTCTCCAGGTGGAAAGTGTCCACAAGTGGTGCCTGACACCCAATGGGACCCCCATTTAGACAGAAAAAATAGGGCGAAGATTTCTTCGCCCTACGTTTCAGTCTTTTCTGTTAAGGTACGATATTCCCTGCTGCTTTGTAGATGGAATACCATTCTTCTCTTGTTAGTTGGATATCAGAACCTTTACATGCATCCTTCATCCGTTCTATTTTGGTTGTTCCAAGCACGACTTGGATGTTAGCTGGATGACGTGTAATCCACGCTGTTGCGATGGCTGTATTGGTCACTCCATATTTTTCAGCAATCGTATCAATTACTTGATTTAATTCAGGATATTTGTCAACATCACCCAAAAAAGAACCTTCGAAGAACCCGTGTTGGTATGGGGACCAAGCTTGCATGGTAATGTCTTGAAGACGGCAATATTCTAACACACTGCTATCACGATTGATTGACTGATCAATATTCATGTTCAAGGCAATTCCAGAATCAATCATTGGTGTATGCGCTATACTAAATTGCAGTTGGTTCACCACCAATTTATAAGGACTATACTTCTGCAGTAGTTCAATCTGAGCTGGATTATGGTTGGACACACCAAAGTACTTTACCTTTCCATTCGTATAAAGCTCTTCAAATGCATCCGCTACCTCAGAAGGATCCATTAATGGATCTGGACGGTGGAGAAGAAGAATATCCAGGTATTCCGTATTTAATCTGTTTAATATCCCGTCTACGGACGAAATGATATGCTCTTTTGAGAAGTCAAAAAAGCCGGAACGAATCCCACATTTACTTTGGATAATCATTTTTTCACGGACGCTTGCATTCATCTGAATAGCTTCTGAAAAGATCTCCTCGCTTTTTCCTTTTCCATAGATATCTGCATGGTCAAAGAAATTAATCCCTGCCTCCATAGCGGTACGTATTAACTTTTCAGCCTCGGGCAATGACAGCTGGGGCAATCGCATATTTCCCATTATGATATTGGATACTTTTAAATCTGTATTGGCAATGTTTATGTATTTCATGTAAAAGCCCTCCTTTTTCCTAATCATTCACATTATACTCTAACTATGTCCTTAATCCCAAAAGTGAGCATCGACAAACTAAAAAAGGAAATAAGAAAAGCGCAAGTGTCTTGGTCATCCCCGATTGGCAAATTTTCTTCGGCCATAAAAGTCCGCCTTTTGACTTTTATGGCCGAAGAAAATTTGAAGCACTGACTTATTACCAGCCTACCTGCTTTTCTCTCTTCTCGGGCACAAGTCGCTTTGACTAGTTACCAGCAGACCTACTTTTCTCTCTCCTCCGGCACTAGTCGCTTTGACTAGTTACCGTTCTTCCTGTTTTTCTCTCTCCTCGGGCATTAGTCGCTTTGACTAGTTACCGTTCTTCCTACTTTTCTCTCTTCTCGGGCACTGGTCGCTCTGACTAGTTACCAGCCTACCTGCTTTTCTCTCTTCTCGGGCACAAGTCGCTTTGACTAGTTACCAGCAGACCTACTTTTCTCTCTCCTCCGGCACTAGTCGCTTCGACTAGTTACCTTTCTTCCTGCTTTTCTCTCTCCTCCGGCACTAGTCGCTTTGACTAGTTACCGTTCTTCCTACTTTTCTCTCTTCTCGGGCACTAGTCGCTTCGACTAGTTACCGTTCTTCCTGCTTTTCTCTCTTCTCGGGCACTGGTCGCTTTGACTAGTAACCGTTCTTCCTACTTTTCTCTCTCCTCGGGCACTGGTCGCTTTGACTAGTTACCAGCTGACGTTCTTTTCTCTCTTCTCGGGCACTGATCGCTTTGACTAGTTACCAGCAGACCTACTTTTCTCTCTTCTTTAGCAAAAGTCGCTCCGTCTTATTCTGCGAAAAAACAAACAGACCTAAAAAGGCCTGTTTGGATTGAAATTCTATGAAGCTCTTATCCTTCTAATAATAATGAGTGTGGATCTTCTAACAATTCTTTTACTGTCGCTAGGAAGCTAACTGCCTCTTTTCCGTCCACGATTCGATGGTCGTAAGAAAGGGCAATATACATCATTGGGCGGTTTTCCATTCTTTCACGATCAATTGCTATTGGTCTTGTTTGGATTTTATGCATACCGAGAATCCCCACTTGCGGGCCATTCAGGATAGGTGTTGACATTAACGAACCGAAAACTCCACCGTTTGTAATCGTAAATGTTCCGCCTTGCAAATCATTAAGAGTTAGGGCATTATCTCGAGCTTTTTTACCTAGATTACTAATATCTTGCTCGATTTCCGCAAAACTCTTCTGGTTCGCACCGCGTACAACCGGTACGACCAATCCTTCAGGTGCTGCAACAGCAATTCCGATGTCATAGAACTTCTTGAGGATCAATTCTTCGCCTTGAATTTCGGCATTTAACAATGGAAATTGTTTTAAAGCTGAGACTACGGCTTTTGTAAAGAATGACATGAACCCAAGACGAACACCATGTTTTTCATAAAAGGCATCTTTGCGTTGATTTCGTAAATCCATAATAGCCGACATGTCGACTTCATTAAATGTGGTCAACATCGCCGCTGTTTGTTGGACTTCAACTAGGCGTTTAGCAATTGTTTGACGACGACGGGACATTTTTACACGTTCCACTGGTTTGTCAAACTCTTCATCAATTTGTTGTACCGCTGGTTTTGGGCTTGATTTTTCCACTTTTGGTTCTTCTTTTACCACAGGAGGTGCCTGTGTATGTGCTTTTACATCTTCAGGTCTAATTCTGCCAAGTGGATCACGGCTGCTTACTTGGGATAAATCGATTCCCATTTCTCTTGCCAATTTTCTTGCCGCTGGTGAGGCGATTGGACTTGCGGCTTTTGAAAGTTCAGGCTCAGGCTGTACACTCTGTTGATTTAAAGTTTCTACTTCTGCCGTTTTTTCCGGTGTAGAGGTTGGAGCAGATGGAGTTGCTCCTGCAGCAGTATTCTCTTCAATAATAGCAATTACATCGCCTACCTCAACGATATCTCCAGGTTCTTTTAAAACCTTTGTGACTACACCTGAGTATTCGGCATTTAATTCAATATTAACTTTGTCAGTTTCAAGCTCAACAACGCTATCACCTTTAGTTACTTTATCACCAATATTAATGAGCCATTGTGCAATTGTTCCTTCTGTAATAGATTCTGCCAGTTCTGGTACTTTAATTTCAATCATGTGTCGTATCCTCCTAGAAATGATGTTATATCTACGATTATGTTAGTCTATTCCACTCTAGTATTTTGCTTGTGATGATAGATTGTTAGTAGCTAACTCTTTGGCTTGTTTCTTTGGTATCTACTAGACTCTTATAATTCAAAGCCTGTTGGATAATCCGTTCTTGTTCCAACTTATGAACGGTTGGATCGCCACCTGCCGTACTTGAACGCTCCTGACGACCGATGTAACTAACTGTCAGTCTACCAGAAGAAGCAAGTTCAAAAAGAGTAGGGGCGATATAATGCCACGCACCCATATTTTTCGGTTCTTCCTGTACCCAAACGATTTCCTTCAGATTCGGGTAACGGTTTATGATCTCTTCTATTTTATCTAATGGCAATGGATACAATTGTTCAATTCGAACGATGTGTGTCTCTGCTAGGTTTTCATTTTCCTTTCTTGATTCTATTTCTACAGCCAGATCAATCGCCATCTTACCGGTTGTTAACACTAACCGCTTAACCTTATCTGTCTCTTTTCCGAGCTTCGGCTGTTCCACTACTGTTTGGAAATGTCCTTCACTTAGTGAAGTCCCCGAAGAAGCAACTAACGGATGTCGGAGCAGACTCTTTGGTGTCATAATCACTAATGGACGAACAAACTCTGTTCCTAAGATAGATGCTTGACGACGTAAAATATGAAAATATTGCGCCGCACTTGTCAGGTTGGCAACCGTCCAGTTATTTTCAGCTGCTAACTGTAAAAAACGTTCAGGACGGGCACTGGAATGTTCCGGACCTTGCCCTTCATAGCCGTGAGGCAACAGGAGAATCATTCCTGATTTTTGCCCCCATTTTGCTCTTGCCGATGAAACAAATTGATCATAAAGTGGCTGTGCTGTATTGGCAAAGTCGCCATATTGCGCTTCCCACATGACAAGGGTTTCAGGCGCAAATACATTATACCCATATTCAAATCCTACAACAGCTGCTTCCGAAAGCGGGCTATTATGAACCGCAAACGATGCTTGTGCTTGCGGGAGATGGTGCAGTGGTGAATAGGTTTCGTTTGTTTCCGAGTCGTGAAGCACAATGTGCCGCTGCGCAAATGTTCCACGCTCAGAATCTTGGCCAGTGAGACGAATCGGTGTACCATCTTTTAACATGGAAGCAAATGCCAGCACTTCTGCTACTGCCCATTCTACCTTACCGTCCTCTTCTAGTGCGTTTTCACGTCGCTCCAAGATCCGCTTTAGTTTTGGATAGACACGGAAACCTTCTGGCCATTTTAACAAATCATGGTTTAATTCACGAAGCGTATCAAGTGGCACACTCGTTTCTAACGGTGGAATTCCTTTGGAAATCACCTTCGGAACCTCAATTTCTGCAGCAGGTTCACTCTGCTTCTTATCTTCCACTTTTTCATACTCATTCTGCAACATTTCTTGTACACTGCGATTGATTTGCTCTACTTCTTCTTGTTTGAGAATTCCTTTATTTTCTAGCTGATTTGAGTACAATGCTCTTACAGTAGGATGCTTTACAATTTTTCTGTATACCTGTGGCTGTGTAACCGCTGGATCGTCCATTTCATTGTGGCCAAATCGGCGGTATCCCACTAGATCAATCAAAAAGTCCTTTTGGAACCGAGCACGGTATTGATAGGCAAGACGAACTGCCGCCAGACAGGCTTCTGGATCATCTGCATTTACATGGACAATCGGAATCTCAAATCCTTTTGCCAAGTCGCTTGAATATCTCGTCGAACGAGAATCGTGGCTATCGGTCGTAAAGCCGACCATGTTGTTGGCAATGATATGAATGGTTCCACCGGTTCGATACCCTCTTAACCCACTTAAATTTAAGGTCTCTGCTACAATTCCCTGGCCTGGAAAGGCTGCATCGCCATGGACTAAAATTGCAAACGCTCTTTTAACATCCTGATTAGGGTACCCAGCATTTTTTCGTTCTTCTTGGGCTGCTCTTGCAAAACCTTCGACGACGGGATCGACAAACTCAAGATGACTCGGATTATTAGCTAAGGTAATACGTGCGCGGACCTTTCCGGGACCTTCCATGAATCGATTGCGTCCTAAATGGTATTTCACATCACCAGTCCAGCCCTCACTAATGTCAACTAAATCTTCAGACGGACCCTGTTGTTTAGCAGATGAGTGCTGAAATTCTGAGAACATCTTGCTGTATGGTTTGTTCAACACATGCGCAAGGACACTTAAACGGCCACGATGCGCCATTCCAATCAGAACATTACGTGCTCCATCTCCGACCCCTTCGTGTACCGCTTCATTCAGCATAGGTACAAGCATGTCAACGCCTTCAATGGAAAATCTCTTCTGCCCGACAAATGTTTTGTGCAAAAATTGTTCGAAACCTTCAACCTCAGTCAAAGACTGCAACAAGTTCGTTTGTTCTTCTTTAGATAATGATCGATGCAAAGAGCCGGTCTCTACCATTTGAGTGAGCCATGCTCGTTCATCCATTTGTTGCACATGGTTAAATTCATAGGCTAGTGTGGAAGTATAAACACCTTTTAAATGGTTCATAGCTTCCCATGCGGTTTGAATGCCTTCCGGGGACTCTTCCCAAACAAGTTTAACTGGTATCGCTTTCAAATCTTGTTCACTTACACCATATTTTTCAGGAGTAAACAATTCTTGATGTTGTAGATTTTCCTCTAATGGGTTCATGTTCGCTGCTAAATGACCGTTGGACCGGATTTCATCAAAGAGTTTTACCACTTTTAGTACTTTTTGTATATTTACGGTTTGATTCGATTCGATAGATTCTTTATTAAGGGTCTTTTCATTGTCTCTTAACTCATAAGACAAAGGTGAGCCCCATTTAATAAATAGTTCTTTTAATTTTGGATCAATGGAGTCTTCTCCGTTCGTATATCGTTCATATTGTTCGATTACATAGCCAAGGTTTGGGCCATTGAATTTTCTCCACGGATTTTGTTGGTTCTTCTGTACTTCCATTCACAATTCCCCCATTGTTGTGTTACTTTATATGTCTCGTTTCGGATTTTTTAGTGAACTTATAATTAATTGCTTATGGTTAAGGATAATGCAATAATTGAAATAAATAAAATGCTAATTTATTATATTAAACTATAAAAAATATTTATATCAGATTAGGTGGAACAATGGATTACCGTGACTGGGAAATACTAAAGGTACTATATCAACAAAAGAATCTTACAAAAACAGCTCGCCTCTTATTTCTTACTCAGCCTGCATTAACGACTCGTTTAAAGCATATGCAGGAAGAATTAGGTGTTAAAATCGTAACTCGTGAAAGCAGGGGAGTGCATTTTACCCCACAAGGAGAATATCTTGTCCATTGTGCTGAAGAGGCCCTTGCTCATTATGAAAAGATAAAAGAAAATGTTCAAAATATGAGTAATAATGAAAGTGACGAAGTAGTAGGTACGTTGAAATTGGGGGTATCTAATTTTTTTGCAAATTATGAACTTCCCTATGTTTTGAAACTATTTAAAAAGCAATATCCTCATGTGGAATTCAAAGTCACAACAGGATGGAGTAGAGATGTTACTCAACTTATACACAATAAAGATGTACATATCAGCTTTGTCCGTGGGGATTATGGCTGGCGAGGATTATCGAAACATCAATTATTTGAGGAAACCATCTGCATTGCTTCACAAAAAGAATTTGATATGGATGATCTCCCTCGTCTTCCTAGAATCGAATATAAAGGGGATTACTTATTAAGATCCGTCATTGATCATTGGTGGGCTGAAAATTTTGCGCAAGCCCCTTTTATTAGTATAGAAGTGGACCAGGTTGATCCTTGTAAGGAAATGGTTAAAAACGGTTTGGGTTATGGTATATTGTCCAGCAGGGTACTAACTGGGATAGAGGACTTATACAAAATCCACATAAAAGATCAAGAAGGAAAGCCCATTTTGCGTAGAACTTGGATGTATTATCATAAGGAATCGCTGGAATGGAATGTGGTAAAGGCGTTCGTTCATTTTATCGAGAATTTTGATTGGAAGGACAATTGATTTGTTTTATTGTAGTTAAACAGTAAAAATAAAGGTCCACCTAAAGGTAGACCTTTTTTTTACAAATCATCTACAACAATATAGGCAGCTTTCACTGGACCATGGACACCTACGACAAGATTTAATTCAATGTCAGCTGAATTACTTGGTCCGGTGATGAAGTTAATGCAGCTTGCAACATGGCCCGTATTTTGATAGATCTCCCGCATTTTTTGTGCAGCTTGTGTCATTCTTGGTACTAACGTACTTTTTGGGACAATGGCAATATACGTAGCCGGTAGAAAACTAACCGTTCTACCTTTATTCTCATCACTAAAAAGGACAACTGTACCTGATTCAGCCAAAGTTATTTCACTAATCGTAATCCCTACATTCGCCTTTTCTGCGATTGCGATATTTTCTTCTCCTATTGAATAATCCCATTCAGAAACTTTGATGCCTTGATTAGGCCAATCATGCTTAAATAGAGAGTCAAGTCCCCAGTTCGAAAACCGCTCATCCTTCCAAGTAACAATCGGACCTCCGCCAAAAGTTGTGACTACTTCATTAAGTGTCTTTGGTAAATCCATCCGATTGGTAGTGTAAAAACTAGTATGAATTCTTTTGCATTGTTCTCTTAATACCTCTAGTAACTCAACCGGTGTTGCATCTTTCAACACTTCATCTTGTGGCCGGTATTTCCATGTTGGCCGCTCAACTGGTGCGGTAATACGTGGTCGATTAAGACGACTAGCCAGCTGATTAAGAAACTTCTCGCGATTGTGTATAGTTCCGGCCATCTTTATTTCTCTCCTTTATCGCGTTTCTTAAACCAATCTCTAAATCTCTCTTTATTTGGTGCCGGGAATTCTCGAATCTCTGTCCAAGCCTTTAATGGACCAGGTCCATTGGATATTTTGTCCCCTATTGTGAATGGATTCATCGCGGCAGGTGCAATCTTTGATCCTAGTTTATATAGAGTTGGAGATGCGGCTCCTAGTCCAAACGCCTTCATCGCCAATTTTTCAGAAATTGGGGCCTTTCCTTCTTTTTCAACAATGACTTCACGGTGTTTATGCAGCAAGTTATGCAATGGAATCTTTACAGGGCATACCTCTGTACAGGCTCCACATAGAGTAGAAGCATACGGGAGTTCCTTATATTCGTCGTATCCACCCAGCAGTGGAGAAAGGACAGCACCAATTGGGCCAGAATAGATGGAACCGTAAGAATGACCACCCACATGGCGATAAACAGGACAAACATTGACACATGCGGCACAGCGAATACATTGTAATACTGATTGAAATTCACCACCAAGAATATTTGAGCGGCCATTATCCACGATTACAAGGTGAAACTCTTCAGGGCCGTCAACTTCTAATTCTTCCTTAGGACCTGTAAGGACAGTAATATAGCTTGTTAACTTTTGCCCTACTGCACTTCTTGTTAAGAGTGAAACAAGTACTTCCATCTCTTCAAAGGTCGGAACAATTCGCTCCATGCTCATTACCGTAATTTGCGTTTTGGGCAGGGCGGTAACCAAATCGGCGTTGCCTTCGTTAGTCACCAAACTAAACGATCCTGTTTCAGCTACAGCAAAATTACAGCCAGTAATTCCAATATCCGCTGAAAGGTATTCTTGTCGCAACGTTTCACGGGCATGCCAGGCTAATTCTTCTGGCTTTGATGTCTTCATATAACCGATTTTTTCAGAGAAAACTTCCCGAATCTGTTCTTTATTTTTATGTAAAGCTGGGACAACAATATGGGATGGAGGATCATGGTCATCTAGTTGAAGGATGTATTCACCTAAGTCTGTTTCGATTACTTCACAGCCTTCTTGTTCCAACATTGCATTTAGGCTAATTTCTTCCGTCACCATAGACTTGGATTTTACTATTTTCTTCGCTTTTTTCTGTTGGACTACACCCCTAATATACTCATTTGCTTCTTCCTTCGTCTGTGCAAAAAATACATGGCCGCCCCGTTCGGCTACGTTCTCACTTAATTGTTCGAGATAATAATCTAAGTGTTCTAGAACATGCTGGCGGATTTCTTCGCCATGGGAGCGCCAATCTTCCCAGTCTCCCAGCTCATCTGTTACGATTCGCCTTTTTACACCCATTCCATCCTGGGCAGCTGAAACTGCTCCACGCATAAAGCTATCATGAATACCTTTGTCGACACGGTCTTTAAATTGATCGCTGCCAATTTTCATTGCCATACATGTTCCTCCATTCTCTTCAAACAATTCACAAATGAAAGCAAATCAACGGCTATTTAGTACCTCTGCGATATGGAGAACTTTAATTGGCTTCCCTTTCCTCTCTATTCGCCCACCGATATTCATCAAACAACCTGCATCCGCACCAATTAAGTATTCAGCCCCGGTTTCCTCTACATGAAAGACCTTTTCATCGACCATTTGCTCTGAAATTTGCGCCATTTTTACGGAAAAGGTACCACCGAATCCGCAGCACTGTTCTTTACCTGGCAATTCGGTAAATCTTAACCCTTTTACATTTTTTAAAAGTGTCATAGGAGCATTCTTTACGCCCAGTAATCTAGTCATGTGACAGGATGTGTGGTAAGTAACAGTCCCTTCAAATGTAGCTCCGACATCTTCCATTTTTAAAACATCGACGATAAATTGGGTAAGTTCAAACGTTTTTTCTGCTAATTTTTTCGCCTTAGGCTCCCAAACAGAATCGCCTTTAAAAATATGGGGGTATTCGTGAAACATAAAAGCACACGAACCGGATGGAGATACCACATATTCTGCATCTTGAAACGTGTCAATCATGTGCTTCATCGCTTCTTTCGATTCTTTTGTATAACCGCTGTTATATGCAGGCTGACCGCAGCATACTTGTGCTTCTGGGAAATCAATCTCACAACCAAGTCTTTCAAGCAGTTCAACCGTTGCTTTCCCTACATTACTTTGGAACATATCCACAAGGCATGTTGCAAATAAGCTCACCTTCATAACTGTTTCAACTCCTCTACAATAAAAAACAGGTATATAATGTAATTATAGGCTTGCAGGACAACTAATAAAAACAAAAAATCCTAACAATAATGTTAGGATAAAAGATATCTATAAAATAGAAAGTTAACAACATGATGAGGACTTTTTTATTTCTACTGTGGTAGGTTGAGGTGCACAACAGGAGGACTCAGAAACCATTGATTCAACATCACCTTTGGTATAGAAGAACTCCCATTCGTTTCCGTCTGGATCTGTTACCCAAAATTTATCTTGGGTTGCATAACAACAGGTAACATCCATTTCTTCCCTTGCAAAAAAGCCTAATTTTTCTAAACGGTCCTTGTGTTTCAGAACTTCTGCTTGATTTTCCACTTGGAATCCAAAGTGTCCTACTTGATTTCCTAAGACTTTATCTTTTAGGTTTAATGTAAAGTTAAGTCCAGGGTCTTCCAGTAGAAACTTCGCATAGTCTGGCTTTACCTTAACCGGTTCAGCATTAAACACTTTTGTATAAAATTCAATTGAACTATTTAAATTCGTTACGTTTATTCCAACATGCATTTTCATCAGTAGCCCTCCATATCTTCATTTATTTTTATTATTCAACTTAGCAGCAAGAAGATTGTTGTTCTGAGGTTGTTCCACAACAAGATTCCTCTTTAGTGTTTTCCACCTCTTTAATTTCAACACCACAGCAATCTGAAGACTTTGATGATCCCATACCAATTAACTTTTTAATAAAATTCATTTCACCCAACTCCTTAATATTTAATTTTATTTAAATCAAATATATTTGATTTATAGTAGTTAAATCAACTTTTTTTGATTTATATCTTCAGTATATTAGCTATAATTTCCAATTGCAACCACTTTATCAAATTTTTTTGATAAACATAATTGACACAAGAAAATATTGGATATAATATAATGATATCAAGAATATTTGATTTAAGAAGTAGGTGAAGAAAATGACAGAAGAATTCCAATTACAAGACATATCATTAGAAAAAGTATTTGAACAATATGAGTTAAAGTTTAAAGCGATTGCTGATAAAAAGAGACTTCAAATCATGAATATTTTAACTCAAAAAGGCGCAATGTGCGTGTGTGATTTAGCTCCATTGATTGATATGGCCCAGTCAAAATTGTCTTATCATTTAAAGATTTTATTAGATGCCAACATAATAACAAAAGAAACACGAGGAACATGGAGTTACTACGAGCTGAACCAAGAAGAACTCAATCATTTATTATCCCATGAACTTTGTTGTCTATTTAAACCAACCTGATGCTAATTTTTTTTACACAGTTCATCAATTTTTTTTGATTAATATATCAATATAATTTGATTAATAGGAGGAACACACATGTTTAATGAGTATACAGAATATCAAATGATGAAATTTCGCCAGGAAGAAACAGAAAGAAATGCAAGAGATACATGGAAGAATTATGTTGAAATGGACGGGGAGAATAATGCTAAAGAAGGAACCTTTTCAGCTAACCCATCTGTTAACCAATGCGGCCCATGTGCCTGTGCTTAAAAATAGATTTTGTTTGCAGGTAACATCAAAAATATTTGATTAATAATTCATATTAGGAGGAATTAATTATGTATCATTACAACTACGGAGTATTAGTTAAGGAAAAACAAATAGAATTGGAAAAGAAATCATTGGAAGCTTGGAAGTTTGTTGGTATTAAACAAGAATCCATTTTTCAAAAGATAGCTAGTAAAATATTTACCAAAAATAACAAAACAGAACAAACCACTAAAAATTATAGTGTTTGCTGCGAATGCTAGGGGGAATTGATAATGTGGTTAGACACGCTTAAAAGTTTTCTGTCTATTGCTCTTGAGTTAACGGTCCTGTTTATTGTTATATCCTTTTTTATAAGTCTCCTTCAGGGGTATATTCCTTACGAGAAGATTGAAAAGAAGTTAGCTGGAAAAAACAAACTCATCGCTGCATTTGCAGCCATTGTTTTTGCCTTTATAACACCCTTTTGTTCCTGTTCCACAATTCCAGTCGTTGTAAATATGTTAAAAAAGAAAATGCCTTTTGGGATTGTGATGATTTTTCTATTTGCCTCCCCCGTCCTTGACCCTACAATTTTGACCATTATGGGTGTAGCTCTTGGATGGAAAGTGACAGCTATCTATACGCTTTTAACCACAGTCTTTTCAATCATCATCGGCTTTACTCTTGAGAAATTAGGATTCGAAAAGTCAGTAAAAAATGTTGTAATGACCGGTTATCAAGAACCGCATCAAAAATTTAATGTAAAATTGGCTTTAGTGGACACCCTTCATTTAATGAAAAGTGTTTATCCCTATTTATTAATCGGTGCAGCAATTGGTGCTGTGATCCACGGATTAGTTCCAACGGAATGGATTTCAAGTGTGTTTGGCCGAGACCATTGGTGGCTAATACCTATCGCAGCCATTATAGGAATTCCTTTATATATTCGTCTTTCCAGTATGATTCCGATTTCACAAATGCTAATTGCTAAAGGAATGGCGTTAGGACCAGTTATGGCTATGATCATCAGTTCAGCTGGTGCTAGTTTGCCAGAAGTGATTCTTTTAAAATCAATATTTAAAAAACAGTTAGTTGTTACATTCGTCTTATCTGTGGTTGTCATGTCCACTATTTCTGGTTTTATTTTCTACCTAATCTAAATAGAAAGAGGGAACTAGTTTTAATAACTAGCTCCCCCTTTGTTTTTCCCTAACAGCAATTACTTTCATTTCCTAGAAGGACAAGACCATTAACTTCTTGATTGAAATCAAGTGTCAGGTCTTTTATATGTGGCTCAATCTCGACTTCTATAGCCACAGCAATTTCGTTTATGGTTACTACCATATCATTTTTTTCCGGCTCATCCAGAGCCAGTCCTACTTGTGGACCTCCTCAGCCAAAGCCTGCAAAATAGACACGAATATTCTTTGCTTCGTGTTCTTGGAACAATTGCTTTAAAACATCACGTGCTTGATCTGTGATAATCATATATTCCTCACCTTTCAAAAAATTCACTTTCTAATCTTACTAGTTTTTTCTTATTTAGAATATAAAAAAGTTCTTTATGCTTGTGGAAAAATACGTTGCAAGGCAGCTTTCATTTCTGGTTTCACGTTTATTTTTGATCGTGCCGCTTTCGCTATTTCTTCTGCTTCATCTATTGTTTTTGCCTTACCTAAGGATAATAGCGTTCCAACCGCGACAGTGCCCGTACGACCGCTTCACCGCCACAATGGAAATAAATCTTTTTCCCTTCGTTATATGCATTTACAACCTGTTCAACCGACTTCTTGATTGATTCATCTTGGTGCTCGCCATCATCGACAATTGGACTATGGATTCGATTGAAATCTGACTGATTCTCATCTGATTCTGCACGTAAATCAAATATTATATCGGCTTTCTCATTCTCCAAAACAGCTTTTATATCGTCTGCTCCACCAATATAAATACGATCTTTAATTAATTCATTATAATTCTTTGTTGTCATTATTACTCCACCTTATATATTGATTTATACTCATTTTGTGGATCTAATAAAATTTTCCAACTGTTCATACCCCTTATTCTCTTCACTCATTAGGGAAACAATCGCACATTTTTCAGCCAATTCATTAGACACCTTTTGTATCCATCCTTCTTCAGCTTGTGCTCTGCCCTTTAAAACAGGGTCCTTGGTTTCAGTAGCGTATAGACTTTGGTTAATAACCCACCATTTTGGTACGATGTCCGCACGCTTTAAATCATCCTGTAATCGACTAGCCTCTAGAACAGGCGTTGCTTCAGCTAGTGCGACAATGACTACGCTTGTTTCTTTAGGGTTTCTTAAGCGTGGCAATAACGTTTTCACGCTTTCAGGAATTTCTCCTGTAGAACGAGCCAATTCTTTATGATAAGATTGTGCAGCGTCTAAAAGGAGTAAGGTGTGTCCAGTTGGGGCAGTATCAATGACCACGATTTCTTCTTGTGACCATGACACAACTTCTGCAAACGCACGAAATACTGCTATTTCTTCCGTACAAGGTGAGTTTAAATCCTCTTCAATATAGGCAATAGCTTCTTCATCGAGTTCATGACTTACTTTCGATAAGACTTCCTTTTTGTAAGCTTCAACTTATTCTGTTGGGTTGATTCGGCTAATCGTTAATTGATCATTCAATTTGCTATTCTGAAAAACAAACTCTAAATGGGCTGCTGGGTCAGTTGTGGTTAGATGTACTTTGTGTCCTTTCTCTACTAATCCAACTGCGATGGCAGATGCCATAGTGGTCTTACCAACACCACCTTTACCCATTGTAAAAATCACTCTAGTATTATTCTCCGAAAAATCTTCAATCAGTTTATTTAAGCTAGGTAACACTATTGGTTGGCTCTTAACTTCTGATTGTGTAGCTGGCAATGTATATTGTATAAATAAATATCGAAGGTTTTTAACTCCCGTTAATGAATACGAAACAAATGGCAACGAATAGGTGACAACTTGTTTTAGATCCTTTGGCATTTGTTTTATCGCCTTACGCTGACGTTCATAAAAAGAAGAAGAAATTTTATCATCGGGTAAATAAGAGTTGAGTAATCCATTTATTATAAGAACTTGGTTTGTAATCCCAATTTCCTTTAATTCATTTGCAGCACGATTGGCCTCAAGTAATGATGATTCATCCGGTCTCGCTACTAGTATAAGGGTTGTCTTTGTCGCGTCAGCAAGGGCGACCATTGTCAGTGAATACATTTGCTTCTTATCTGCAAGCCCAGCTAACGGCCCTAAACAGGAAGCACCATGTGTGTTTTCTTCTAAAAACCCACTCCACGCAGTTGGCAGTTGGAGAAGACGAAGTGTATGACCAGTTGGTGCTGTATCAAAGATGATATGGTCATAGGCATCAACAATTGTAGGGTCAGCAAGCAAGTTAGTAAATTCATCAAATGCCGCAATTTCTACTGTGCATGCACCTGACAATTGTTCCTCCATCGTAGCCACTACCGCATCAGGGAGTTTGCCACGATAGGGTCCGATTGTTTTTTCACGGTATACTCTTGCGGCCTCTTCAGGGTCCAGGTTACAAGCAAATAAGTTTGGAAAGTTTGGGATTGATTTCGGAGTATTTGTTAGACCAACCTCTAATACATCTTGTAAGTTTGAAGCTGGATCCGTACTTACAAGCAAAACCTTTTTTCCCTGGTCCGCTAATGTAACAGCGGTTGCACAAGCAGTTGATGTCTTTCCTACACCACCTTTACCCGTGAAAAATAAAAACTTGGTGTTTACGATCATTTTCGGATTAAAAGATTGAAACATAGTATTCACTGCTTTCTTATTTGGTTGATTTTAAATCAATTTTAAGACGGACTTTTGGTTTTTGGCTAAGATCCTCCACTTTTAAGCCAAACCATTCTGCAAATTCCTCGTTGGACGGATAGATTCCAATTTTAGCAATACTTCCATCAACGATAGTAACAGGAAGAGCGTCAGGTCCTTTTTCATGAAGGATTTTATTTACTTCTTTATTTTCAACAAATTTGGCAGGGTCTGTTCCAAGATTATAGCGTTTAATATCAAATCCTTTTTTCTCCAATACAAAGATAGATGTTGCTACTCTTGTTAACTCAGGATCTACGCTAGGACCACACACACCTGTGGGGCAGCATAATGCTGGATCAAAGATATTTACTTTACTCATAAAGATAACCTCCATAACGAATTAAATATAAGTATTTACTTATATAACTACTAAAGATAAAGCCAAGAGTTTAAAAAACTCTCGGCTATTTAATTAATATGCATTTAAACACCAGTTTCAGCAAAACGCTTAATTCGATTGCCAATTTCATCACGGACACGTTGGAAGAATGCCCATTTTTCTTCTTCTGTTCCTTCTGCTTTTGCTGGGTCATCAAAGCCCCAGTGAACACGTTTTACATGTGGAGGAGTAACAGGGCAGTGGTCTGCAGCATGACCGCACAATGTAACAACTAAGTCAGCGTTATTCAAAATACTAGGGTCAATCACATCCGATGTTTGGTTAGAGATGTCAATTCCAGCTTCCTTCATTGCCTTTACTGCGTTAGGATTCAATCCATGTGCTTCAAGACCAGCACTTTTAACCTCCCACTCACTGCTCAAATGTTTCTTAGCCCAACCCTCAGCCATTTGGCTGCGGCAAGAGTTTCCTGTACATAAGAAGTAAATAGTCTTTTTGTTTTCCATGTCATTTTCCACCTTTATTATTAGTTTTTAGGCTGCATTCTCTTTGAAGTATTTTCGCTTAAACCATAAAGCCACGTTGACTAACGCAATCATGACAGGTACTTCAACTAGTGGTCCAATTACTGCTGCAAAAGCAGCACCCGAATGAATTCCAAATACACCCACAGCAACTGCAATTGCTAACTCAAAGTTATTACTTCCAGCTGTAAATGCAAGGGTTGTCGTTACGGGATAGTTTGCTCCAATTTTCTTCCCCATAAAAAAGGAAACAAAGAACATAATTACAAAGTAAATTAATAACGGAATGGCGATACGGATGACATCTAATGGCAAGCTAACTATCGCGTCCCCTTTTAATGAGAACATAAGGATGATCGTAAATAGCAATGCAATTAAAGTAATAGGACTTATTTTCGGAATAAATACCTTCTCGTACCACTGTCTACCTTTTGCTTTTACCATTGTATAGCGTGTAATCATTCCAGCAATAAATGGAATTCCTAAATAAATGAATACTGATTTCGCTACCTCAAGCATTGTAATATTGACAACTGCACCTTGGATTCCAATCCATTCTGGGATAATAGTCACAAACACATAGGCGTAAACAGAGAAGAACAGCATTTGGAAAATAGAATTGAATGCAACTAAGCCAGCAGCATATTCCGTATCTCCTTTTGCAAGATCATTCCATACAATAACCATAGCAATACAACGGGCTAATCCAATCATAATGAGTCCAACCATATACTCTGGTTTATCAGGAAGAAAGATAATAGCTAATAAAAACATGAGGATCGGTCCAATGATCCAGTTTTGAACAAGTGATAATAGTAGAACTTTTACATCTTTAAACACTCGACCAATTTCCTCATAACGAACCTTTGCTAATGGAGGATACATCATTAATATTAAGCCAATGGCAAGTGGAATGGATGTCGTTCCTACTTGCAGACTGTTCATACTATCTACAAAGCCTGGAGAGATAAACCCTAAACCAATCCCTATGGCCATAGCTAGAAAAATCCATAGTGTTAGATACCTATCAAGGAATGATAAGCGCTTTTTCTCTAAATTACTCAATTTTTTCACTCCCTATTTTTAACAACCACACTTTAGTGTAGGATTGCATTTTTCAATCTGTTTTATTTTATCTGTCTGTTCCGGTACATGTTCCAAAATATCTTCTATGATTCCAAAAAAGTCACTTTGTTGATTCAGGGAATAATATATCCATTGACCTCTTCGGTCTTCCTTCACCATTCCAGCATCCTTTAGTTTACGAAGATGCTGACTGATCGATGGCTGACTCATATCAAACACTTCAAGAAATTCACAAACACAGCATTCCCTATGTTGTAAAATAGCAACAATAGATAAACGAGTTTTATCACCAAGTAATTTTAATACGTTCGCCGCACGATCCAAATCAACTTTAGATTTAAGCACTAAAATCCCTCCTTACAAAATAAGTAAATAACAATCTACTTATATGTTCAAAAAATAGATCTGTTTATTTTCTGATGTACCACAAAATTTATACATATCATCACTTCATTAACATATAACTATTTGCTTATATATTAAAACAATAGACAAATGAATTCAAGAACTAGTATGTAAAGTTCTTGTAAATTAGAAGATTGCTTACTTAGATATCAATCTAACAATAATTTTTCCATAGCCATAACATCTACAAATTTTCCATCCAATATTCCTTGGTTTATAAATACTCCTACTTCCCTAAATCCCATTTTTTTATAAAGACCTTGTCCAAGCTGATTAAATGGAAATGTAAATAAGACCATTTTATGAAATCCATTTTCCCTAGCAAGGGATTCGAGTTCATTCAGCAGCAATTTACCGAGTCCTTTCCCTCTATATTCTCTCGAGATATAGACAGAAATATCGGCAACTCCATCATAAGCGCATCGGTTATTGTATTGATTTAAAGAAGCCCAGCCTGCAAGTTGGAATTCATTTTCAGCTACAATGATTTTATAACGACCATTATGCTTGTCAAACCAGTCCTTCATATACGTGTAATCTTTTACTTCAGTTTCTAGGGTTGCAATTCGATCTTCTATGCCTTGATTATAAATTAATTGTATTGATGAAATGTCTGTCTCCCTTGCTTCTCGTATCACTACATTTGCCACATTCAATTCCCCTTTTTCTAGTAGGTTACAATAAATATATTCTACAACATCAAAGGCAGTATAGTAACTTAGCGCAGATTTATTTTAATCACTTACCTGTAACGTTCTTAATAAATAACACGTCTATCAGAATATAGATAATTAGAATTTTCAGAATTAAGGGGGATTTCAATGAAATTGGTGCTAGTTATTTTATCGTTTGTTGGTTTTCTTATTTTTCTTGGATGGACCATTTTAGCAAAGAAAAAATCAAGTAAAATCCTGGTCCAATTGATTGGTGTAGCAGTATTTCTTTTGTTAACCTTTGGTGTGCTTTTCTTTTATCAGAACGGCTCAACAAAAGATGTATCAGCTCCCAAGGCAGTTAAGACAGTTACGCCATTGAAAACAGTGGAAAACAAGAAATCAGATGAAAAGCCAAAGACAGAAGAACAAAAACCAGCAGAGGAACAGCCCAAAGAAGAGCCTGTAGATAAACGGGTGGCCATTGACCATGGACCAGGAAGTAAAGTGAGAGGTCCAGTAAATCCAAATTACGTGATGAATGTAACTTATGATTCAAAAAATCATGAAATCAAAGGTAGCATGAGTGTTGATTTTATTAATAATTTAGATGTAGATTTGACGAATTTGTATTTCAACGTCTGGGCTAATGCTAATACCTATTTATTGAAATCTAAAAAAGATGCGAATGTAACGTTTGACCAAATTAAGGTAAATGGGCAGCCCGCAACCTCTACTTTGGAAGGTACCGCTTTACATATACCTGAGGTGAGTATTAAAAAGAATCAAAAAACAAAGGTGGAAATGACCTTTTCAGTGACAGTTCCAGAAGCATTAGACCGTTTTGGCTGGAATAAAACGACCACCTCTTTAGGTAACTGGTTTCCGATCCTTGCTGTTTATGATAATGAAGGTTGGAACGTAGATCCTTACTTCAACGGTGGTGAGTCTTTCTATTCGTTAACTGGGAACTTTGACATAACTTTAACTACGGAAAAGGAACAAGTTATAGCTACTACAGGAACGGAGGTTGGCACTCCAAAAATTAACGGAGCATTAGCCACTCATCAATATAAAGCAGTAAATGTCCGGGACTTTGCTATGGAAATGGATCCTACCTATAAGATAAAACAAACGAAGGTCGGAAATGTAAATGTGAATGTTTACTATAAAGATGAACATGCGGAATATGTAGATTTAATGGAATACGGTAGTAAGAGTCTTCAATTATTCAGTGAAAAGTTCGGAGCCTATCCATGGCCGGAACTGGATATTTGTGCAATGGAAGGCTGGTTTGGTGGGATGGAGTATCCTCAGCTTGTCATGATATCTATACCATCCGAGGGGAAAGCAGCTAGAATTGATTCTACTACTGCACATGAGATTGGTCATCAATGGTTTTATGGAATTATTGGGAATAATGAATTTGATGAACCATGGTTAGATGAATCCTTTGCTAGTTATGCTGCTGCATTATTCGACCAAACCTTAGATACTAATCCACCTGTGGATGAAACTAGATTAGCAGACGGTCACCTAACTCATTCCATTGATAATTTTTTTGAAAATGGTACAGAAAGTAAAAGAAACTATTATTACACAATATATGCGTACGGAGCCCAAACGGTAGATGACCTTCGAAAGGAGCTAGGTGACGACCAATTCTATGCGTCCATGCAAGCCTATTTCAAAGCAATGAAGTTTGGTGTTTCCACTACGGCTGATTTTATTCAAATCATGCAAGAAACAAGTAAACGGGATCTAACTAAATTTTTCGAAGCCCATCGAGTGTTTTTATCAGATCAAGAGGTTGTTGAGGTTAGTTCATAACAAACAAAAAGAGGAATTATGAAAGAAGTAACTTTCTTTTCTAATTCCTTTTTATTATTTATGGCCTCCATTCTAACTAAAAGAATGTAGGTCTTTTACATGTAAGTTAAGATCCTCTAAATGTTTCTGACTCTCTCTTTTATTATATTTTTTAAAGCTGTTCTTTCATAATGGAATAAATATCTGTTGCAACTTTTTTGATATCACACTGCTTATTTCTCACATTCAGAAGGATTACAATTGAAGTTTTATCATCGTAATACACATGAAGCGATTCCCAGCCCCCCACAACACCTCTGCTATAAACTCGGTCATCTTTATGGTAAAGGCCAAGGCCATAATTTGATATTGTTCTCCTCGAGACCATTTCCTTTAAACTTTTTTTTGAAATAAGCTTCCCGCTCATCAATGCTTCATCAAATCTACTTACATCAAGTGCGGTTGCATAAATATCACCACATCCAAAAAGTAAAGATGGATTCAGTTTACTTGCAGGGATATAGTGACTTGCCATTTTGATATATCCTTTAGAGGAAAAGGAAACAGTTTTTTCAGAGGTGATAAACCCCGCGTTGACCATGGAAGCCTTTTTAAAAATATTTTTCTTGATATATTCATGCAATGGAAACTCTGACACTTGCTCAACAATATGACCAAGGATGATATAGTTAATATCGTTATAATCCCATCTTGTACCTGGAGGAAATTTACTACTTCTATTAACAGCTATTTTAATAATTTCTTTAGGGCTCTTGTCACCTCCAAGCGAAATCGGTGAGCGGATTCCCGAAGTATGATTTAACAAATGAATAATTTTTACGTTTTTTGGAATGCCCGAAACATATTTAGATGCTGAATCTTGGATGCTCAATCTTCCCTTTTCTTGGAGCTGAAGAATACAAACCGCAACCATTGTTTTCGTTATTGAACCAATCGGATAGGTAGTGGATGGACTATTTAAAGTATGGTTAGAAACGTCTGAATATCCAATTCCTCCAGTAAAGATCTTCTTTTTGTTCTTTACTACCGCAATACTCCCACTTATATGATTGGATTTCAAATAGCCGCTAATCTTTTTCTGGATTTGATTTTCCTTTGATGCTGGTATTATTGAAGTATTATTTTGGGCAGAAACATTATGAGAAGGCTTAAGGGTTGCTTGAATATGAAAGCTGGAAAGTACGAGGGTTAGGAAATAGATTAAAAGATATTTATACTTCACGTCAAGTCCTCATCTTTAAGTTTTATTTATTATTTATTCTTAATAAAAAGATGAGAAATCATTCATAGCTAAAACAGCAAATATGAAAAAAAGCCTAAAACCCTATACATCTAGGTTTTAGACTTCTTAAATCGATGACCTGTGAGGGGTTCGAACCCCCGACCTCAACCCTGTCAAGGTTGCGCTCTCCCAACTGAGCTAACAGATCGTTTATTAAGCTACATAACTAATTATAGTAATATTCTAGCAAATGTCAATAAGTAATTTAGTTTTCCCCTCTCAAGAAAATAGGAACGTTTGTTTGTTTTTTGATTGAATAAAGAACTAACGTTCGGTTATAATATATATATATAAAAGAAAGGAGTGATTTTTATGATGGATGAACTTTTTATTCGTTCAATTGAAGAAAACATGCCATTAGAGATGATTTACCTTGCTGACAATCAGGAAATTTCACAGAGAAAGCTGATTGTAAAGGAAATAAATGATGAATATATCCGTGGCTTTTGCTTGCTTCGGAAACAGATGCGTACATTTAAACGAGATAATATCTTATCCTTAATGCCCGAATCACCGTCAAAAAAACGATATCTCCATTAACCTTCGCATAACTAAAAAACAGCTAACCTCACCCCTTATTCCCCGTTGTTGAAAGCATTTCCATTCTAGTTATGGTAAAATTCTAATGTATCTAGAATATGGGGGTTTTGTCGCATGGAATTTCCAAAAGGCTCAATCAAAGAAATTACCTTTCAAAGCAATGAACTTGGAGAAGATATACTACTCCTTGTCTACTTGCCAGCAAATTTTTCACCGTTATATAAATACTCTCTGCTCATTGCCCAGGATGGCCGTGATTACTTTCAACTTGGAAGAATTGGTCGATTAGCAGATGAGTTTCTTTTTAATAGAGAAATTGAAAATTTAATTATTGTTGGGCTACCTTATAAAGATGTAGCTGACCGCCGCAAGAAATACCATCCAGACGGTGATCAAAACCAACAGTATATTCGTTTTCTTGCCCATGAATTAGTCCCTTTCCTCGATAAGGAATTTCCAACCTATCAAATGGGGTCTACAAGAGCACTTATTGGAGATTCATTGGGAGCAACTGTCTCATTGATGACTGCGCTTCAATACCCACACACTTTTGGCAAAGTACTGTTACAATCTCCTTTCGTGAATCAAAAGGTATTAGAATTGGTTGAGGAACATTTAAATCCTCAATTGGTCGAGATTTATCATGTGATTGGAAATCAGGAAACTGAGGTAAAAACAACAGATGGACAAGTTAAAAACTTTTTAATTCCTAACAGAGAACTTTCAAGTATTATTTCAGTCAAAACACCTGCCTATTTTTATGAGGAATTCCAAGGGGATCATACATGGACTTATTGGCAGCCAGACTTAAGACGCGCTCTAAAAATGTTTTTCTAGCATATTTTAGCAAAAGTTTAAGCATTTCCTATTATTTAATATAGTTTGAAAATTTGTTATAATAGTTAGAAGGCTGTTTTGAGTATTATTTTTCTATTAAAATAAACTATTTCTAAACGGAGGTATATACGTATGAAATTTGGAGTTGTCATTTTCCCATCAAAAAAGCTTCAAGACTTGGTGAATTCTTATCGTAAACGTTATGATCCGCATTATTCACTTATTCCTCCACATCTAACACTAAAAAATGCCTTTGAAGCTACAGATGAGGATGCAAAAGATGTTGCAAACACGCTGCAACAAATTGCTAGAAACACCCATCCATTCTCTTTAAAAGCATCAAAAATCAGCTCTTTTCAACCTGTAAACAATGTTATTTATTTTAAGGTTGAACCTACAGAAGAACTTACACATCTTCATTCTGAAATCAATCAAACCTTTAGTGATCAACCATTAGAGTATGCCTTTGTCCCTCATATTACAATTGGTCAGAAGCTCTCTAATGACGAACATTCTGACGTCTTTGGCTCCCTAAGAATGACCAAAATTGATCACGAAGAAACCATTGACCGATTCCATCTCCTCTATCAATTAGAAAACGGTTCTTGGACCGTTTATGAAACATTTCGTCTTGGAAAGGAATAGGTATCGTGAAGCTTAAAGTTGTTGAAAATCAGCAAGAACTCGAAGATGCATTCTCTATTAGAAAGACTGTATTTGTAGAAGAACAGAATGTTCCGCTTGAAGAAGAAATTGACCAATTAGAAGATGAAGCTGTTCACTTTGTCTTGTATCATGATGGATCTGCCATTGGTACCGGCCGATTCCGTGTAGTGGATGGATATGGAAAAGTGGAACGAATTTGTGTATTAAAAGAAGCAAGAAAGACGGGTGCTGGAAAATCCATCATGAATGGAATTGAAACCCATGCCCGTGACCAAGGACTTCATAAATTGAAGCTCAGTGCTCAAACACACGCCATTCCTTTTTACGAAGGTCTTGGATATAAGATAGTCTCTGAAGAATACCTTGATGCTGGGATTCCTCATAAAACAATGGTAAAAGAAATGTAATGATTGACCCGCTTGTCCCGATAGGGGTAAGTGGGTTTTTAATTTATTGGATAAATTATCAAACACTTTCCGTCATGAACTGGTTTTGTTATGATAGAACATGTCTTATTTATTGAAATAGAGGTTTTAACAAATGAAAACAGCTATCTACCAAAATCAACGGATTGTACTTGAGCAACTGGCTAGAGATCAATACCAAAAAATATTTCTTGCAGGGAAAAATGGTGAGCTTTTTTGCCCAGTTTGTAAGGAAAAGGTATTGTTGTTTCTTGGGATTCAAGAGGATCCACATTTCTTTCATGCTCAAGCTTCTTTAAAAGATTGCATAGAAATAGAACCTAGTGAAAGTGTAGTCAAACTGGATGATGCACCCCACTATATTGAACGAAATGGCTTTAAAATACCTCAAGGCAGAACCATAACAGATGCCCCACAAACTATAGAACTTTTTAAGTCCGCGATGAATATTGAGTATTCTGTTCCTTTTCATCCAGCCGGCGGAGAACCTAAAACGGAGCGACCACCATATATACAACAGCTTGAAAACCAGGGAGTAGTCCTAGATGATAGCCAGGCAGCGGCTGTAATGGAAACTGATGGCTCCTTACTTGTTTTAGCTGGCGCTGGCAGTGGGAAAACACGTGTGTTAACTGCTCGAACTGCCTATATGATGGAAGTGAAGCAGATTGACCCCCGCTCCATTATGCTTGTTACTTTTACAGCAAAAGCAGCGGCAGAAATGAAACAGCGTTTACTGTCCTATCCAAATATTCATCGTGAAAAGGTAAACTTGCTTGTTACAGGAACCTTTCACAGCATTTTTTATCGAATCCTTATGTTTCATGATGCAGAAAATTGGTCATCACATAAGTTACTCAAAAAAGAATGGCAGCGGGACAAAATTCTGAAAGATGCTGGAAAAGAGCTTGATATTTCTGAAAAGGAATTTGCTTTCGATTTGGCTCTTCAGCAAATCGGATTTTGGAAAAACTCTCTACTTATGCCTGACCAAGTAAAGCCCACAACAGAATGGGAAGAAACTGTTGTTTTTCTATACTCAAGATATGAAGAGTACAAAAAAAGAGAAGGCCTATTTGATTTTGATGACATGCTGATTGGCTGTTATCAACTGCTAAAATCTACACCTGCACTTCTACAACAATATCAAAATCGTTTTCACTACTTTTTAATCGATGAGTTTCAAGACATCAATAAAGTTCAATATGAACTGGTAAAACTTTTATCCGAAAAGAACAAAAACGTTTGCGCTGTTGGTGATGATGACCAGGCGATTTATTCATTCAGAGGCAGCGATCCCAGTTATTTACTAGAGTTTGAGAAAGATTTTCCATATGCAAAATTGGTGACTCTTGACCAAAATTATCGTTCCTCTCATGAAATTGTTTCTGCGGCGAATCAAATGATTTCCGCTAATAAACTGAGACGAACAAAGAAAATGAAGGCACAATTTTCTTCCAGTATCCGGCCACAAGTTTTTTTCCCTTACGATGAAGAGGAAGAAGCAACTATGATTGTAACAGACATCCAAGAAAAGATTGCTGCGGGTGCGACCCCTTCGGACTTTGCCATTCTTTATCGAACCAATGCGAGTTCAAGGGCTGTTTTTGAACGATTAGCAAATTCAAATCTTCCATTCAAAATTGATTCGGATGCTGACTCTTTTTACGATAGATATATTGTAAGAAGTGCCTTAGCCTTTCTAAGAGTGAGTTTAAATGAAGATGATCCACAAGCCATTTCAGAAATTCTGCCTTTGCTGTTTTTAAAACAGTCAGTACTAAAGGAAATCAAAGCACAAAGCATATTAATGGATTGTAGTTTTCTTGAGTCATTGTCGCACTTGAAAACAACGCATGCCTTTCAAGAGAAAAAATTAAAAAAAGCTGTTACGCTGATTCGTGGGTTAAAATATTTATCCCCTATAAAGGCTCTTGAACAAATTGAAAAAGATCTTGGCTTTCTAGAATTTCTAAAGAAACGTGGAAATGAATCCAGTAAGATTGAAAAAGGATCAGACGATTTAAAAGACCTTAAAGTAGCTGCACGAAGCTTTGAAGCGATTGAAGCTTTACTGGTTCATGCTGAGCATATGTCAGCCATGAATAAAGAAATTAAAAACTTAAGTAAACATTTTACAAACGCCATCAGCCTTAGTACCATCCACCGTTCGAAAGGACTTGAATATCATACCGTCTACATCTTGGGTGCTGTTGATGGTAGTCTCCCACATGACTATGCACTAGACACGTACAGAAATGGCGATTTTTCTGCTTTAGAGGAAGAGCGAAGATTATTTTATGTCGCTATGACTCGAGCGCAGGAGCGGCTGTTTATTTCCGTCCCCCTGAACAGAAGAGGAAAAAAAGCATATCGTTCGCGGTTCTTAGTTCCGCTTCATAAAAAGAAGAAGATCGATTCCTAAAAGTAGGAATTGATCTTCTTTTTTTATTTCTTATTCATCATTTTTGATATGGTATTGAAGTCAAGTTGCTTACCATCATTAATAATTGATTTTACAATTTGATCTTCCATATCTTTATTTACCGGTTTATTGGCAATTTGAGAAACTCTTCGAATCACACTACGGACAGTATGCTCATCTTTAAAGTTAGCATTTTGCAATGAGTTAGCGAGGTCGAAAATATCTTTCATATTCACGCCTGTTTTCTTCTCGATATTTTTAAAGAAACCATTATCCATGGAAATTTCACACTCCTTCATAAACTACTTTATTGTATGAAGAAGTGTTTAAATGGTGATTAAAATAGGAAAAGCTATTCCAAAAAGCAAGGGTAAGAAAGGGTCGACCACCTATTGGGCCAACCCCTTCCATCAGTTCAAGCCCACTATTTCTTAATAGAAGCTTGCACCAACAATGATTAAAAGGATGAATAATACGACGATTAAAACAAAAGTTGAACCACCGCCGTAACCGTAGCCGTAGCCTCCTCCATATCCACACCACATAGACTGTCACCTCACTTTTGTTATCTCACTTATAACATATGAAAGTAGATAAAAAAGTGTATAGGCATGACAGCCTAATCAACAAACTGGATAAAAATTTGTATTTTTACCCTTTAGGTTTAAAAATGAGTGCTCCGATAAAACCAAATATGATGGCAGCTGAAATTCCTGAGCTTGTTACCTGGAACATACCGGTTAGTACCCCAATAATACCGTGGGCTTTTGCATCCTGTAATGCACCATGAACAAGTGAATTACCAAAGCTTGTGATTGGAATGGTTGCCCCTGCACCAGCAAAGTCAACCAACGGCTCATACAAGCCAAAACCATCTAAAACTGCCCCTATTACAACAAGCAGGCTTAATGTATGACCAGGAGTCAGTTTTGCTACATCAAAGAGCAGTTGACCAATGACACAAATGATACCCCCAACCACGAATGCCCAGAAAAACATTGCTAACACAGGATCACCCCATTTCTCCATTCATTTCGATTGATACAGCGTGTGCAATACACGGAATCGATTCATTCTGCTGGAAGCTTAGAGGTGACAATAATGCCCCTGTTGCCACGACTAAAATTCTTCGATACATTCCCTTTTTCATCTGGTTCAGTAAGTGCCCGTATAAAACGGTTGCTGAGCACCCTGCACCGCTTCCCCCTGCTTGTGCCGGCTGATCTTCCTTATAAATCAACAACCCACAGTCCTGAAATTGCTTTCGTTCCAACTTCAAACCGCTTTTGTTTAATAATTCAAATGCTGTGTCATGTCCAATTCTTCCCAGGTCCCCTGTTACGATTAAGTCATAATAGGATGGGTCCAATTGTAAGTCTCGGAAATGAGCCATAATCGTATCAGCTGCGGCCGGTGCCATTGCACCACCCATATTAAATGGGTCAGTTAAGCCCATATCAATAACCTTTCCAATGGTAGCAGATGTAGTTACCGGTTCGTTACGTTCAGGTTCATTCGGCTGTACAAGTGCTACTCCAGCACCCGTAATAGTCCATTGTGCCGTGGGTGGCTTTTGGCCACCATATTCAGTCGGGTACCGAAACTGCTTTTCTACTGCAGCATTATGGCTGGAGGCACCCGTTAAGACGTATTTTGCTCCTTGGTAATTCACCACAAAGGAGGAGAGTGCTAACCCTTCCATGGAAGTGGAGCAAGCACCAAAAAGACCAAAATAAGGAATCTGCATGGTTCTGGCTGCAAAGCTTGTCGGCGTAATTTGATTAATTAAATCGCCAGCAAATAAAAACTGAACCTGTTCCTTTTGGATGTTTCCTTTTTTCAAGGCTACCTTTATAGCTTCTTCAAGTAATAATCGATGTGCCTTCTCATAGGACTCTTTACCCATCCATAAGTCTTCGTATAGTAGATCAAAATCATTTGCCAATTTTCCATTTGCTTCAAATGGTCCACCTGTTACGCCTGTTGCAGTAATCATTGGACGGTTTGCGAAGACCCATGATTGATGCCCTTTTAACAATTACAATACCCCCCACATCACGAGTAATGTTTTAATTAATGCAACTACGAAAGCTGAAAAAACCCCAAAAAGGATGACGGATCCAGCCAGCTTAAACATATTCCCACCTACACCAAGAACAAACCCTTCAGTCCTGTGTTCTATTGCAGCAGAAATAACTGCGTTACCAAAACCCGTTACGGGTACAGCACTTCCAGCTCCCGCAAATTGGCCTAAACGGTCGTACACTCCAAACCCAGTTAATAACATGGAGAAAAAAACCATGGTTGCAACTGTAGGGTTTCCAACACTCTGTTCAGTAAAATTGAAGAAATAAATATAAAAATAACTAACAGCTTGACCTACCACACAAATAAGTCCGCCTACGAAAAATGCTTTTATACAATTCTTCAATACCGGTCTTTTAATTTCATGCTTTTGCTGTAGTTGTTGATAATTTCGTTGCTGTAGTGTCGTATTTTTTTGTTTATTACTCGGCATCCGTCTTCTCCCTTTCTTACTTTATATCTTCTGTCATTTTTATGATTTCATTTAAACGTTTTTCTGCTTCCTTCTCAGAGAGATCAGAAGATTTAATATGTTCCTTTAGTCTTACCGCCTCTAAGAACACCTTATAATCACTTGAAACCGTAAAATTTTCTTTCGGATATTTTTTCTCCAGCATTTTATTGACATTTTTTTCTATGGCTTTCATTCGGAAACGATGCAAATGCTTCACCTTATAAACCACTAATGTATCTTTTTTACCTTTGACCACTGCAACATCGTAAAGCTCAGGTTGAGAACTAACATCCTTTTTAACTTCATTCATATGGTCAGTATGTTTTTTATTGGTAATAATGACGGGATTAGGATTGGTTGTTTTCATAAGTGCTAATTGGCTATCCTTAGCCTGCTGATTACTACTGCAAGAGGTTAGCATAATTAGACTAATGAATAGTATCCATCGATAACTAGTGATCATTTGATTCCCTTTCCTTGTTCATTTTTTATTTACTCACAGATAGTTTTTTCGACATCGACTAAAATTATGACTAAATCATATGGCCAAAATAAAAAAACTGCCAGATTAAACTAGCAGTTTTTCTGTCATTTTGAAGTTTTTTTACCACAGCCGCAACCCTTTTTCTTAATCTTTTGGGACGGTTTAAAAGATTGTATTGTTTGAGCCGCCTGTGTTGTTTGTGTATTTTTCTTATTATTCAAATCCATGTCATTCCTCTCCTTGCTATTTGTAAAATCCTTCTAAAATAGAATATGAATCAGGTACAAGTCTTGTCTCAGCGAATCCATTAGTTGTGAATAAATTGTTGTACAATTAATTCTAGAATGGAGGCAAGACCTGCTATAGCTAAAATGAGAATGATGGGTTCGGATAGTACAGGAAAAAAATAATGTAGACCTATTATGACGGCAGCTGCCCATATTCCTGTGCACCAATAACAACTAAGGAGTTCACCTAGAAATTTTTTTATCCCACTACTCTTCGTAATATAATAAACCTCTATTTCTCCTTGCTCATTTTCCTCACTAATTTCATCAAAAAAGGGTGCACGAATAAATTCAGTTATTTTATCAAAAACAAGTAATCTTGTTAGCCGAAAACTTGCCAAGGATAACATTAAAAAGCTTAAGAACGTAATTTCCATAAGTGTGTGTTCACCCTCTCAACTTAATTGAGCAAATATATCATTATCCGCCTAATTTCGATAAAACAGGCTATTGTCCGTAACTGAAATGCGCCCTCTTAAATATGTTAGTAATGTAAGATATATCACGGAATAAGGAGGAAAAAACAAATGGGTTGTGGAAGAAACAATGATATTCACGGTGAAAACTGTGTTTGCCAAGTAGTACGCGCCATTAAGGACATCCAAGATAACGCTGTAGAAGAAGAGTGTGCAGAATGTACCAGCTGCTTTACTGAACCACTAGGTTCGTTGGTATCTCCGGCTAGAAGAGATCCAGTTGATACTCGTGTATTCGTGTTAAGTACAGCAGATGGTTCGCCTTTCCACGCATTCTTTAGCAATGAAACAAATGCGTGTGTGTCCATCTACTTCCGAGTAGAAGATGTTTTCGATAACTGCTGTGCTACACTTCGTGTATTAGTACCAGGCAAGCGTGATGGCGGAAACTTCTGTCCAGTAAACTTAGTTTCTGGTGGAGACAAGTGCTGCATCGACCTTACAAAGGTTTGCCAGGTCGAACGCTTCCGTGCAAGCAACGACTGTATCACAGTAGATCTAAGCTGCTTCTGTGCCGTTCAATGTATCGCTGACGTTAACCTAGGTATCTGTGACTAAACTTGTTTAATTGAAATTAGCCAGTCGTCCATCGGCTGGCTTTTTTTATTGGTTATCTTTTTATTCCAATCATAATAATGTCCTTTAACTCGTCTAACGGGATATCTTTAGATGTTTGGTCATGGAATTGAATGGTAATTTGGTTATCAGCATATGCAGTAAGATAGCCTTGATAATTCTTTTCTGCAGTAAAAAATACACATGGAACTGGTGGTAATACTTTCGGAAAGTTAATTAAATAGTCCAATCGTTCTTTAACATTCATCTCTTTAAAGGGCTTTACTCTTTTGAATGTTGCTTTGGGTTTATGCTCCTCTTCGTTTTCGACGGTTTCAGAAGCTGTTTGTACCTTGCTTTCAGGTTGCTGTACTATTTCTTTTTTTACAAGCGAGACCTTCTTCTTACTTTCATTCTCTAAGGGTTTGTCTTCCTCTAACTCCTCTTGTACTCCTTTACTAATATATATTTCTTGCATGTTCGTGTTAGTTGGTGTCCTTGAAAATGGCTGATAAACATATAGAAGCGGCCCTTGATTTTTCTTTGTTGACATGCACAGTACCTCCTCAGCGCGAAATTCTACACTTTATATGTATGCGAAAAGCCTAAACGCGTTCATGCTAAATAGGTAATTACACATAAAAAAAGCCCGCATTAGCGGGCTTCTTTTAACTATAAGATATGGAATCCAGAATCAACATGAATGTTTTCGCCTGTTATTCCTCTAGCAAGGTCACTAAATAGGAATAAAGCTGTATCCCCAACTTCTTCTGGAGTAGTTGTTCTGCGTAATGGTGCTTTTTCTTCAATCTCTTTTAAGATCGAGTTGAAATCACTGACTCCCTTTGCAGAAAGTGTACGAATTGGGCCAGCAGAAATGGAATTCACTCGAATATTGTCTTTTCCAAGGTCAGCCGCTAAGTAACGAACACTTGCATCCAATGAGGCCTTAGCAACACCCATTACGTTGTAGTTTTGAATTGCTCTTTCGCCACCAAGGTAAGTCAATGTTACGATGCTTCCACCTTCAGTCATTAATCCTCTCGCCTCTTTAGCAACAGCAGTTAACGAATATGAACTGATATTGTGGGCAAGTAAGAACCCTTCTCTAGTTGTATTCATATATTCACCTTGAAGCTCTTCTTTATTAGCAAAAGCGATACAGTGGGCCACACCATTAATAGAACCAACTGCTTCTTTGATTTCAGCAAAACATTTTGCCACATCTTCATCTCGTGTTACGTCACAAGGAAGTACAAGTGTACCTTCTGCTTCTAATGAGTTCGCTAATTCACGAACACTGCTTTCTAATCTTTCTCCTGCATACGTAAAAATTAATCTTGCTCCGGCATTATGAAGTGAGCGGGCAATTCCCCATGCAATACTCCGTTTATTTGCAACACCCATTACTACATATGTTTTTCCAGCTAATGAAAAATTCATAACGAAAAATTCCTCCCAAAATAACTACGAGTTATTAGTACTTGGTACTAATTTTACACTAATTTGTCACAAATGAAAAGTATACATATTTTTGGGCTAACAAATTTCACAAAACTCAAGTTCCCTTTTCAACTCATCCACATATTCCTTTGTTCCAGTGACAATTAAGCGATCATGCATCTGTAGCTCCGTGTCGCCGTGCGGAACGATAGAATCTTTCCCTCTAAAAATCCGGACAAATATAATATCTCCAGTAAACGGGAACCTCCTGAGATGCATACCATCGAACTGAGCATTCATCATCACAATTTCGTATAATCCTGCCTCTTGATTCGTTAGAATGTTTATTAAAGTTGGGGACTCAATCATAGCCCGTAGTAAAGCTTTTGACGACATAAAGGCAGAGAATACCTCAACATCATGTTCTCTTAAGTTTTGCTCCAAATCAGGGCTTTCAATTCGAGCAATAACCCTAGGAACACCCTTCTCTTTAGCAGCAATAGATAGTGTAGAATTGAGTTCCTCATCTCCTGTTGAAACCACAACAATTTCGGATTGGAATACGTTTGTTTTCTCAATCGTCTCAATTGAATAATCGGTGACTTCCACAATTTCAAACAGTGAATCCGCAATTTGCTTATCAGATTTCTCCATTTTTGTATGATATAGCACAGGATCATATAATCCTGACTTTAATTCTCTTGATACCGGCAATGTAACCTGATTCGCCCCTAAGAAAGATACACTAACTTTCTTCCCACCGGCGGCTTCTTTAGGGAACAGCTTTTTAAAAACAATCGGTGTAAAAATAGACGTAATTACAGCAACTAGAATCAATGTCCCCTTCATCTGCTCTGTAATGACTCCAATTCTCTCCCCAATCGTAGCTGCAGCAATAACCAGTGACAGGGTTGACGTAAGTAAAAAACCAGAAGAGATGACCGTCTTCAAGTCATACCAAATCTTAAGCAGATATACTGGAACAAGCTTCGATAATAAGAGGCCAATCAGAAGAAGTGGAATTAATAACAAGAGCTTTTTTTCACTAAATAGTGACCATACATCTAAATTGACACCTACCATGACAAAAAAGATGGGAATTAAAAAGCCATAGCCAAAGGAATCCAGTTTATGTACTAAATCCTGATTAGGAGATAATAATGAAACAAGAACACCTGCAAGGAAAGCACCAAGAATATTTTCTGCTCCAACGGTTTCTGATAATCCTACTAAGACTATGATGAGTGTAAAGACTGCTCTTGTACCAATTTGAACGGTACCTGTTGAAAGATTTTCAATAATCGACCTGTTTTTAAATCGTTTCCCAACAAAATATAAAAGGACCCCCGCAGCAAATAGTATTAGTAAAAGCCAGGTGTTCCCATGTCCAGCTTCATAAAGTGAAACAAAAACAGCCAGCAAAATCATGGTCGCGAGGTCTGCAATCACGGCAATTAATAATATTATTTGACCGATGACTGTTTTCATTAAATGGGCTTCTTTAAGGGTGGGAACCACCACACCTAAAGAAATGGTCGAAATAATTAGCGTCATTAAGAAGGCATTGTCAATAAAGCCCATCATAACAAATAGATAAGATAACCCAAGTGAAAAGATGAAAATACCTGCGAAAATGACTGAAGCAACAATGAAGGTATTAGGTTCTTTTTTACCATTTGGCAGCTGATCGCGTTTTTTACTTCCCGAAAAAGCAGAAAAGTCGATTTCAAGACCACTTAAAAACATAAGAAAAATAAATCCGAGAGTAGACAGTGTTGATAGCCACATGTCCTCATGTACGACATTAAAACCGCTTTTTCCAATAATCAAACCAACAATAATTTCAGCTACGACAACTGGTATGAAATTCATTTTAAAGCGATGCAGGAAAATCGGAGTTAAAAATGCCATGGTTACAACAATAAGCAAAGAAATAACTGAAACATGCTGTTCCATTTTTTGTTCCTCCTCTCGAATCCTTCTTAGTATGAGGATTCTTTTTTATAAAAATAGATCTTTTCACAAAAAATAAGTGCCAAGGGGGAAATTTATATGAAAATTGATATCATCGGAGATATTCATGGATGTTTACATGAATTTAAGACTCTTACCCTTGAACTAGGGTACAACTGGGATAGTGGAGTTCCTATCCATCCACAAGGGCGGGTTCTTGGATTCGTTGGTGACTTAACCGACCGCGGACCGGAATCCCTTCAAGTAATAGATATTGTTTGGAAGCTCGTCATAAAGGACAAAAAAGCATTTTACACGCCTGGAAACCATTGCAATAAATTGTACCGCTTTTTTCTTGGTAATAAAGTACAGGTAACACACGGTCTCGAAACAACTGTTGCAGAATATGAATCATTATATAAAAAAGAGCAAGAGTCCATGCGTAAAAAGTTTATCGAATTGTACGAAAAAGCTCCTCTTTATTTAGTATTAGACAAACAAATGCTCGTTATCGCACATGCAGGAATTAAACAGGAATTTATCGGACAAACCCATTCAAACGTAAAAAAATTTGTCCTTTATGGTGATATTACGGGTGAAAAGCATCCTGATGGCTCCCCAGTTAGAAGGGATTGGGCGAAAAAGTATCATGGCGATGCATGTATTGTTTACGGACATACTCCGGTTAAAGAGCCGCGTATCATCAACAATACATACAATATTGATACCGGGGCGGTATTTGGCGGAAAACTTACTGGACTAAGGTACCCTGAAATGGAACTCGTTTCTGTTCCTTCTACTATGCCATATATCGAGGAAAAGTTTAAACAATTTGATTAGAAATAGGGAAAAAGGAGGCTGACCTCTATATGTCAGCCTCCTCAATTATTGCACGCAAATCCGCGGGTAATGGTGATGTAAATGACATTTCCGTTCTCAAGAAGGGATGCGTGAACGTAATTTTTTTACAATGAAGTGCTTGCCTATTTATTAGAGAAATATCTCCACCATATAGATCATCACCTAGCAAGGGATGGTCCATAAAGGACATATGTACCCTAATTTGATGCGTCCGGCCTGTTTCTAGCTGTAACTCAATATGTGTAAAGGTCTGATACCTCTTGATGACATGAAAATGTGTACATGCATATTGTCCGTCGTCACGAACCTCTCTTTCAATTATGCTGTCCTCTTTTCGTCCGATGGGCTGCTTAATGGTCCCATCATCAGCTCCGATTAAACCACCTGCAAGTGCTTCATAGGTCCGCTTCACTAACCCCTTCCGCTGCATCAAGCTGAAAAGGTGATGAACATGTCGATGTTTTGCGACCAACACGATCCCAGATGTATCCCGATCTAGACGAGTCACGATATGCGATGTTGCAATAAGCCCCTTCTGCTGATAATAGCCCACCAATGCATTAGCAAGGCTGCCCGAAGGATGTTCCCTAGATGGGATTGTATTCATCGCTGCTGGCTTATTAACAACAAGCAGGTATTCGTCTTCAAAGAGAATGTCCAAAGGGATACATTCTCCCATCATCCCTTCACTCGGACTCTCAAGTGGAAAAAGGATGCTTAATTGATCCCCTGTTGTTAATTTATAGCGGACATTTACCTCTTCTCCATTGACTTTAATACTTCCACCCTTAAACTTGATATCAGTTAAAGCAGTTCGTGAAATCTCTTCTTCCTTTAAAAAATCCTTAATTAGCATATCAGAATGGTGTGAATCAATTACCCATTTCAATTGAAACTGAGACCCCATTAACTTCCCTCCGGATTAATCTGAAATAAATGAGTCATGAACTCTTTTCCAGAAAGGAAACGGCCTGAAGCGGGCAAAACGGATTTTTTCTTCTGGAACCCTAAATTGAATGGATTTAACATCCTTGTGTAAAAGTGTTAAATGATCAATGGTTATTTGAAAATCTGACCGATTCACAGGTTTTAACATACAAGTATGATGGGCTGGAAGGATAAGCGGAGAGCCTACCGTTCTAAAAACCTTGTTATTAATTGAAGCCATTTCTGCCACTTGAATAGCAGAAATGGATGGATGGATAATTGCCCCGCCAAGTGCTTTATTATAAGCTGTACTACCTGATGGAGTTGAAACACATAATCCATCGCCACGGAAACGTTCAAAATGCTGACCACGAATTTCCACGTCCATAACAAGTGTTCCTTCTACACTTTTTACTGTTGATTCGTTCAATGCTAAATATCTTGATTCTTTCCCAGCGTGTGTATAGCGAATAATGACTTCAAGAAGTGGATACTCCACTACCTGATAAGGAGTTTTGGCAATAGCGATCACAAGCTTTTCAATTTCATCAGGTATCCAATCTGCATAAAAACCCAGGTGTCCCGTATGAATACCGACAAATGCAGTTTTATCGAGTCGGCTACTATAGCGATGGAAAGCGTAAAGTAGCGTTCCATCCCCGCCAATAGAGACAACAATATCCGGTTGGTCTTCATCGTACGTAAGATCAAAATCAAGTAAATAGGTCCTCATTTTGTGCATCAAGATATTTGATTTTTGATCTCCTTTTGATGTAATGGCAAATTTCATATTTGTTTGCTCCTTGTATTGAATGGATTTCAAAAGGTGGTCTTGAGGTTTAGCTTTTTTCTTCTTGCTTCACTTCTTTTTTCATTGTAAAAAAAGCTTGTGCTTCTTGGATTTCTCCCCGAATCAAAGACATCTCTTCATCCAATCGGAAGGCAGCCTCTGCTGCACGTTGAAGTCTCATCTTGATATCACTTGGAAAAACTCCTTTATATTTATAGTTCAATGAATGTTCTATGGTTGCCCAGAAGTTCATTGCCAAAGTTCTAATTTGTATTTCTGCTAAGATCTTCTTTTCTCCATGAATCGTTTGCACAGGATAACAAATCACTACATGGTAGGATCGATACCCACTAGTTTTTTTATGTGAAATATAATCCCTTTCTTCCACAATTTCAAAGTCATTCCGATTTCTCAACAAATCGACTACTGTATGTATATCATCGACAAACTGGCACATAATCCGCATCCCAGCAATGTCCTGCATTTCCTCTTCTATTCGTTCGAGCGGAATCCCTTTTTGATTGGCCTTATCTAATATACTCGCAATTGGTTTTACTCTTCCTGTAACAAACTCAATAGGTGAATGAGTAGAATCCAAATCGAATTGACCTCTCATTCCCTTTAATTTAATTTTCAGCTCTGCCACAGCTTGTTTATACGGGGCTAAAAATAGGTCCCAATGCTTCATGATTCCACCTCAATCAACTAGAATAATCTCTCTACTTTAGTAACCATTTCCGTCCCATAATTACTGTTTCCTTTAATATTATTAATGACATAATCAAATTCATCATTAAAATTATTCAATTCAATATGATCCCCATTTGAGTGAATCCATACTGGCAGGTTCTTTTCAAGTGCTTCCTTTAAAGAAGGCCAGATTTGTTCTGGTAAAACAATGTATGTATAATCTTCTTGAAGCTCCATTAAATAAATAAAGGAGTACTGATCAGAGTCCACCAGAATTTGTTCACTTGGGATCAATCCATTAATTGGTTCATTTGTTTCTAATAAAAGCTTTTCATCTGTTATGATTGCATTTAGTATAGTAATTCGTTTTTTCATTGTTCGACCTCCATCTTTCACCTTCCTATTTTAGCACAATTCATTCATTTCTCCCAAGGATTGCAGTTCAGATTAGAGATGTGTGAAAAATATGATTCATAATCGAAAGGAAATCATTTATGTCACAAAATATTGAAATAGAATTTAAGAACATGCTCACTGAATCTGAATATAAAAGACTGTTAGTTGAGCTCCAAGTAGATAAAAAACAAATTTTCTCACAGGAAAATCACTACTTTGATACACCAGATTTTGCTTTAAAGGAAGCTAATTCTGCTCTCAGGATCCGAAAAAAGAAACTACATTATGAGATGACGTTAAAACAGCCAGCCACTGTTGGACTACTAGAGACTAACCAAATCCTAACAGAAGACGAGGTAACCACCGCTCTTCAACACGGTAAACTCCCAACAGGGGCTATTCAACAATTAATAGAAGCTAATGGGGTACCTTTTTCGGAAATCGAATATTTTGGTTATCTTTTAACACATAGAGTAGAAATGCCCTACGAAAAAGGACTACTTGTTCTAGATCATAGCTCATATCTAAACAAAGATGATTATGAATTAGAATTTGAAGTGGTAGATTTTAATGAAGGTCAGCTTGTTTTTAAAGAATTTCTTGCCCGCTTTCAGATTCCTGAGCGCAAAACGGAGAATAAAATCCGCCGTTTTTATCAACAAAAATATAAAATGACCGAACGGTAAACATTAATATTGTGTTTAATCTCTTTTTTAAAGCAATAAATTTGAGATATGATAACGCCATTGATAAAATTAAAAATACAAAAGGTTAAAAAAGGAGTTGTCAACATGATTGAGAAAAAGCTAACACCATATGAGGCCATTGGTGAAGCTTCACTGCACCGTTTAGTCGATACATTTTATGGCCTTGTTGCACAACATCCTGATCTAGCACCAATCTTCCCAAATGAATTCACAGAAATTGCAAGAAAGCAAAAGCAATTTCTAACTCAATATTTAGGTGGACCATCTCTGTATACGGAAGAACATGGTCATCCAATGATGCGGGCACGACATTTGCCATTTCCCGTCACTCCAAGACGAGCTAATGCATGGTTATCATGCATGACAAAAGCTATGGATGAAGTTGGGTTACAAGGTCCAATAAGAGATGATTTTTACGCCAGGCTATATCTTACGGCTCAACATATGATAAACACGCCAGACGGCGACGAGATTTCGGGTGAAGATCGTGAATAATTCAAAGGCGAACGGTCCCAAGCCGCGTTGCGGTGGAAATGAAAAAAAACCAATTGAAATCTATATGTTTATTAATCCGTTATGTCCTGAATGTTGGGCTATTGAACCTATTCTAAAAAAACTAAAAATTGAATACGGCGGCTATTTTTCAATCAAACATGTATTGAGTGGTCGCCTGGCTGATTTAAATTTAAGTAAAAAGAGGAATTATGAGACCATAGCAGATTTATGGGAGAAGACTGCAAGCCGTTCTGGAATGTCTTGCGATGGCAGTCTTTGGTTAGAAAATCCTGTTGAGGCACCATTTGTCGTATCCATTGCGATCAAAGCAGCAGAGTTACAGGGAAGACGTGCGGGATTACGTTTTCTTCGAAGAATACAGGAGATGTTGTTCTTAGAAAAACAAAATATTTCTAACATAGAAGTATTAAAGGATTGTGCAAGAACGTCAGGATTAGATGTTGATGAGTTTATCAATGATATTCACTCGGAAAGTGCTGCGAAAGCATTTCAATGTGATCTTAAAATCACTTCAGAAATGGATGTTACGGAAATCCCTACTTTAGTGTTTTTTAATGAAAATGCTGAGGATGAGGGTATAAAAATTACTGGAACTTATCCATATGAGGTTTATGTACAGATCTTAGAGGAAATGCTTGCTGAGAAGCCTGTTTCGTCCCCTCCACCTCCATTAGAAACGTTTATGAAGTTTTTTAAATTTGTGGCTTCCAAGGAAATTGCCGTTGTGTATAATATGTCTGTTTCACAAATTGAGAAGGAAATGAAAAAATTGCTTCTTAAACAGGTAGTTGAACAAATACCTGCGAAATACGGCACGTTTTGGAGATATATTGAAGACTAATACAGGTACAGGTTCAAATAGGGCCAGTACCTGTATTTTTTTATTCGGCTATGTTAAAGTTGCCTGTTGATTTCCGCTCCAGGTGCTTCGCTTTCCGTGGGTGTTTCGGCGAGCCTCCTCGGCGCTAACGCCTGCGGGGTCTCCCCTGAACCATACTCCCACAGGAGTCTTCGCGCCTTCCGCTCCAATCAACAGGGTGTAAAAACCAACAGTGTTCTTTAACACTGCCTTTTATTTATATTTACTAATAAAAAATACCTTGCAGCTATTAACTGCAAGGTATTTTCCTATAATACGAACAAAGGGGATGGGAGAAATTTTTCACGGTCAAACAAAGGGGTATATGTTTGTAGTGATCAACTTCACGCATTAAATATACCATGCAGGGAAAGTGAGTGACAATAAGTTTGTGTGTTATTTCACATAATTGTCAATAAATCATAATTTCAAGTAATGGACAATAGAAATATAATAAGAAACGATAAAGGTGGGCAAATTCTGTGACTAAATTATCTGTTATTGCTATGATCCTTTTTGTCTTTGTAGCCTTTTTCCTCCATTTGTTAGCATTAATGAAAGTATTCCCCCTCCTTATTAGTACGCCAATTTTATTCCTCGCATTATTAATTATCGTTCACAACATTAACAACCGTAAACGCTTCAGGGGATTCTAAAAAGGATGTTGCTATCAAGCAACATCCTTTCTTTTTTTTCTATGATAATAATTTCTCTAATTCATTTAGCTTTTCTTCAAATACTTTGCATGCATTCTTAATAGGGTCTGCACTTGTCATATCGACTCCAGCTTTCTTTAACACCTCAATTGGATAGTCAGAGCTTCCGGCACTTAGGAAATCGATATAACGCTTAACAGCTGGCTCCCCTTCTTCTAAGATTTGCTTGCTTAAGGCAGTTGCAGCACTGAAACCTGTTGCATATTGATACACATAATAATTGTAGTAAAAATGAGGGATTCTTGCCCACTCCAAGCCAATTTCCTCATCAATAATGATATCCTCTTCACCAAAATACTTTTTGTTCAGAGCATAATAGCTTTCTGTTAAAGCGTCCGCTGTTAATGCTTCATTATTCTGGGCCTTTTGATGAATCAAATGCTCAAATTCAGCAAACATGGTTTGACGGAATACTGTCCCCCTAAAGCCTTCTAAATAATGATTAAGAAGATAAATTCGCTTCTGCTCATCATCAATAGTCTTTAGTAAATAATCATTTAGCAACGCTTCATTACATGTAGAGGCAACTTCAGCAACAAAAATCGAGTAGTTTCCGTACGGATATGGCTGTGATCTTCTTGTATAATAGCTGTGTACAGAATGACCAAATTCATGTGCAAGAGTGAATAAGTTGTTCACATTTTCCTGCCAGTTCATTAAAATGTATGGATGTGTTCCGTAAGCACCAGATGAATACGCACCACTTCGTTTCCCCTTATTCTCATGAACATCAACCCAGCGGCTTTCGAAGCCTGACTTCAGTATTTCTCCGTACTCCTGACCTAACGGAGATAGTCCCTTTAGAATTAAGTCCTTTGCTTCTTCATATTTAATCTCCATTTTTACGTCTTTCACAAGTGGAGTATATAGGTCATACATATGCAGTTCATTAAGACCTAAAACCTTTTTTCTAAGTTTCACATATCGGTGTAAAAGGTGTAGATTCTCATTAATGGTATTAACCAGATTATCATACACACTTTCAGGGATATTGTTAGCCGCTAGTGCAGCATGTCTTGCCGAATCATATTTTCTAATCCGAGCATTAAAATTATCCTTTTTCACATTCCCACTTAATGTGCTGGAAAATGTATTTTTAAAGCTTCCATATGTTTTATATACTGCTTTAAAGGCATCACGTCTTACGCGCTGGTCTTCGCTTTCTAAGAAACGAATATAACGGCCATGGGTAATTTCTACTTCTTCCCCATTTTCATCTTTAATAGAAGGGAATTCTATGTCTGCATTATTAAGCATTCCAAATGTATTACTAGATGCATTCATAACTTCGCTAGCTTCTGCTAGTAACGCTTCCTGCTCAGCTGATAATACATGTGGGCGCTGCAAGTTAATCTCAGCAATCGCATGTTCATAAAGCTTAAGCTCTGGTTTTTCCTGCAAAAAGTTAGCTACCTTCTCTTCCTCAATAGATAGAATTTCAGGAACAATAAATGCAAGCTGACTTCCCGCTTGAGAATAAAGATTTTTCATACGGTCATCCAAACCTTGGTAAAAAGAATTCGTTGTATCTTGATCATAGCGCATATGTGAATATGTATAAAGCTTTCCAATCCGTTCTAGCAGCTTATCCTGGAATTGTAAAGCATTATATAGTGTATCAGCACTTTCACCTAATTTTCCTTCGTATTCCTTAATTCCAGAAATTTGATTCTTCACATCCTGAAACTCTTTTTCCCACTCCTGGTCGTTTGTAAAAATATCTTCTAATTTCCAAGTATCCTCTACAGGTATTTCACTTCTAGTCGGCAGTGACTTTACTGCAGTTTCATTTGACATTTTTCCTTCCTCCATTCAAATGTAGAATTGCGATAAGATTCACTCTTTATTAATATTCTCCTAATCCTTTTAATTTCCTTTCTATTCATAAGAAAAGAAGAACTACACTCACTATATTATGCCCATCTACTAGTTTTCATTTATGATTTTAAAAAGCAAACCATGTTTTTGGTTAAACCGAACCAAGCTTTCTTCTTTCTCCCTATTGGAATGAGGAATCCATATTTTCTCATTCATTTGAAAACAATTGTCTCCTCTATTAGATAAAATACCAAGCTTACATAAGTACTGAAAATATTCGAATACCGCTTGTAATGGATTTGTGTCAGCCAGCTGTGGCAAATGTCGTAGTACCACTTCATGTCTACATATTCTCTTATTGAAATAATTCTTTACTTGATGAAAGGGAATGGATTCGTTAGGGGATTTATTGGCTAGTACATCAAGATATATAAACGTTTGCCAAATAACAGAGGGTGTCTGAATGAGTATCGAATGAGGTACAGGAAGGCCTATCTCAGGCGGTAGTAGAAATGGATTGAGGCACTTATTGTAGATTTCAAGAAGAAATTTCTTCTTCATTTGATCCGGATATCTTGTCATATTTAAAATAAACTTATCTATTTCCCTTTTCCAATTTGGCAGTAAAAAAGAATTTGAAGTATTGGGTGAGAGTAGTTTAGTTAAATCCACTCTTTCAGCTTGGTAGATGCAATGGCGAGTAAAAGCATTTTTTATTGAATAGGGTGTAATTGATTCAAGGAAATGAAATTGTTGTTTTTCGGGGCAGTAAGATGGGATATAATAGGTTCCCGGCAAAGAAGTGCGTAAAAACATATAATGAAAATTTGATAATGATACAATATCTTTCCTTTTTTGTTGGTCTAAATGACTGTTAGCCATAATCCAAATGGGAATGTAATGATTAGCAATATAGCTTCTTGTTCTCTTACTAAATATTTCTTCAGGTATTGGCGAGCATTGAAACTCTAAGGCGAATTTTTGACCATTGAATTCAAACATAATGTCTGGACGCTGCTGAATTTCTTTATCAAAGTATTCTAAAACTGCGGGAATGTTTTGTTTAATCAACCACTGATATAATTGTTTTTTTCCTTCTAAGTGATAGTATGATTCATGATCATAAAATTCCTGACAGGTTCCACCCCTTTTATGTGCAAAGTGGAATATTCTCTGATCTCCTAATTTTAATTGAACACTCTCTCCACATATAGGACAAAAAAATTCTTCCTTGCTCCTTAATACCAATAGTGCCTCCTTCTTAAAGTCATAGCCAAGACAAAGTTTTTTTCCCGTCTTTGTTATAGCGGTTAACAAGTGAACATCTCTCCTTTCTATTATTTATTTCGGCAAATTTCTCGGGAAATCCTGTATAAAATAAAAGAAAACTCGACAAAAGTTGACGAGTTTTCTTTATTTGTAACAACTAGGGAGCCTCCTTTATTTATAATAGAGGAGACAATAGTCTTGCTGTTGATTCAAGTATACGCAATCCAAAATGCCGCTTTTGGAAGGTATCTAGTTCTAGCATTTTCGCATAATTCAAATCTTTTAGGTATTCCTTAACGAGTTTCTCTGTACTATTTGTCCTAAATAAAAAGGCATTTACTTCAAAATTCAAATGAAAACTTCGCATATCCATGTTAGAGGTTCCGATCGAGGCAAGTTCATCGTCTACAATGACAATTTTACTATGCATAAACCCTCGTTCGTATTCATACACCTTTACCCCTGCTTCTAACAGCTCAGGGAAATAGGACCTTGAAGCATGAAAAACGATTCTTTTATCAGGACGATTGGGCACAAGCAATCGGACATCTACACCACTCAGTGCGGCTACTTTGATTGCTGAAAAAATATCTTCATCTGGTATAAAATATGGAGAAGCAATCCAAACATTTTTCTTTGCGGAGGTAATCATAGAGAAAAATATGTTTTTTATTACACTCCATTCGTTATCTGGACCCCCTGCAATCAATTGAACACCACCGTGACTAACATGGTCAATTTGCGGGGATAGATATTCTGCAGTTAAAAAGCTGTGATTGGTCATGTAATACCAGTCTTGTAAAAAAATGAGTTGGAGAGTACGCACGGCTTCCCCTCTTAACATTAGATGCGTATCACGCCAGTATCCAATATCTTTATCTCTCCCTAAGTATTCATCCCCAATGTTTAGCCCACCAACAAAACCAATATTTCCATCAATAACAATAATTTTTCTGTGATTACGAAAGTTAAATTTATTATTTAAAAAAGGTAATCTTACTGGTCCAAAGGGTACCGTTTCAATTCCTGCTCCTCGCAGATCATTAATATATGCCTTAGATAACTTCCAAGATCCAACAGCGTCAAACAGAAATCTAACCTTTACACCTTGATTGGCTTTATCAATCAAGATTTCCTTAATTTCCTGACCAATACGGTCATGACGAACAATATAATATTCTAAATGAATGTGATGCCTGGCTCTTTTTAATTCCTCGATAATATGATCGAAAGTCTCTTCCCCGTTGGTCAATACTTTTGTAGCTGTATCAAAAGAAATTGGACTATTCCCAAGTTTTTGGGCAAGTGTAAATAATCTGCCTTGATGTTCTCCCAACAATCGGCGCTTCTCTTCACTCCTTGGGTCATCCTCCCCTTCAACTGTAAGAAAAGCCTGCTTATCAAGAAAATATTTTTTCCTAAACATTCTCTCTTTTCGATAATTACGGCCAAATAAAAGATAAAAAATAAATCCAACAAGAGGAAAGCTTCCTAACACCACTAACCATGTAATGGTTTGTGTAGGATGGCGGTTTTCTAAGAAGATAACAAACCCTATAAAAATGACGGAAAAAGTTATGAAGATACTTAGAAATCCAAATATTCCTCCCTGCAATTGATCACGGAAGAAAAACCATAGTACGGATAAAACCGCTACAAACACTATAACCCTTACTGTGTTTTTCAGATTGCTCACCTGCCAAAATTCCCTAATTAGTCATGATAAAAAAACCGATTTCAGTTTTGAAATCGGTATCCATATTAGCCAAAATGTTTTCTTAACTCTGAAAAAACATTTTGGGATATTATTTCTTTCCCATATTCTTGAACACGATGAATCGTAATCTGTGTTTCATAGCCATACTCAAGTAGAATACTTAGGATATCATCAATTTCATCCTCTTCAAATACATCCTCAGGAAATTCCGTATACAGATAGTACTTTCCTTCAAAATGATAAAGCTTTGTCAATAAGTCATCTAATCCAGGACGACCTGATAGCATGATAATATCTTCAAAATCTTTAAATACAATAAGAAATTCCAAGACATCTTCCTCTATGAGGATTTCTTCTTCCTCAAGATGAGTTGGATTGAAATGCTGGTCTAACAGCTCCTCAATTTTTTCATCAACTGGAATATCCTTGATTTTATCACTAGGAAGCGGGAGCTCGAACTTTTGACCATCCTTTGAAAGCTGTGCTTTTGTCACAAGAACTTCTAACCCCTTTTCAAGAGCCTGAACCTGTATCCAAAGCGGACCTTCAACGACAAACTCCTCTTCACCATGCACTTCATCCATCATTTCCCAAAAGAGTTCTTCGCTTCGTTCACGATTGTACCAAATTTCTTCGCGATCAAAACCTCTTTCCTCAATATCTCCGTAGGAAATGTAAAATTTGACTGTATTCTCATTAATACGTTCAATCTCCACCATAACCTCTCCCTTCCGTTTACCATATTGAAGGGACATAATACCCCCAAGCAGATAATCCATCATATTTACCTTAAAAAAGGAAAATATTCTTGTACTTTCATTTTATGACAAAAGCACTAATATGGGAAATAAAAAAGGTGAAAAACTAAAAAACCATTATAATGCCTATCGGTTATTATTATGATAGTTTATTTATTGTAGCAAAATGCCTCTAAAACCACAAATTTTTTGACTATAATACAAAAAAGACCCTCAAATCGTGAAGGTCCTTTGAATTAGTTAACCATCCGTTGTGCTTCCCTTAGTTGGAAGGTACGCACTTTTCTTGGTAAGAAACGTCTAATTTCATCTTCGTTATAGCCCACCTGCAGACGTTTTTCATCAATGATAATGGGACGTCGTAACAGGCCAGGATTTTCTTTAATTAATCCAAATAAATCTTGAAGTGGCATTGAATCTAAGTTCACATTTAATTTCTGGAATGTCTTTGATCTCGTTGAAATAATTTCGTCTGTCCCATCTTCTGTCATTCGAAGAATCTCTTTAATTTCTTCCATGGATAATGGCTCAGAGAAAATATTTCTTTCAGTGTATGGAATCTCATGCTCTTCTAACCATGATTTTGCTTTCCGACATGATGTACAACTTGGTGAAGTGTATAGCGTAACCATTCTATCTTCACACTCCTCTATTATTTACAGATCTAAAGCTTCTACTGTATATAAATACTATTTTTAACTAAATTTTTATAATTGTAATACGTTTGTAATTAAAATGATTATAAATAAGGAATTTATATCATTTATTATACACCACTAACTCTAAAAAAGGTATCCCTTTTTCCGAAAATTATAGGTTCCCAGAAAAACTGTCAATCATAATATATTAGACGAATGATAAGAAGAAAAGTTTCAAAAAATTTACGATTTTAATAAAAACTTCTATAAATTAAAATTCATCTTATAATATTGTTCGTTTCTTCGCTTTTGAATTCTGTGGGTATATGTGATTAATACCGCAATTTACTTTCTTCTAAACATTTTTTTAAAGATAAAATATATTTTTTTTAGTTTATATTCTCAATTACAAGCCAGAAATGAAAACGCATACATTTCTTGAAAAAAGTTTGAGTTAATTTAACCATTTTACTCTTTCAATCAAGCTTAAGTTCTTTTACAATAAATTATAGGGGATATTTTCAAAGAATTATTGATAATAAGAATTGTGCAAAATGGAGGGATTTAATTCATGGGAGCTTACATAACAGATTTAACCATTGTTGCTTTATTAATTGTTGGGATTACAGCCCTGATGGGTGTTATTACAAACAGTTTCGGTGAAAAGGTTTTCGGTGGAAAACGCCGTAGTGAATATGTTGACGAAAGTGCAAGATACCAGACAGGCTGGAAAGCTGTTGGTGGGAAGAAAAAATAATGAAGAAAAGCGGAAGCGCCTTGTTCAGCCCCGACAGGCAAATGTTCTTCTGCAAGAAAAGTCGCTCTTTGACTTTACTTGCAGAAGGTTATTTGACCCGAGGGGCTAGGCGTTGGAGCTGGACAATTCTCGAAGTCCAAGTTTATACTTTCCTATAATATTAGAAAAGAAAAACGATCTCAACTTGTGAGATCGTTCTTTTTTTCTTATTAATGTTTTGATTGTGCTTGATATTGTTTAAATTCTTTTTCTGAGCAAAGAACAAAATGACCGGGTGTAACTTCTCTGAACTCAACTGGCTCATTATCGTCATAATTGTGAGAAGCAGGATCATATGACTTACGTTTTCTCGTTCTCTCACTTATCGGATCTGGAGCTGGAATAGCAGATAATAATGACTGAGTATACGGATGAAGAGGATTTTTGTACAGCTCTTCTGCCGGGGCTAGCTCAACCATTTTACCAAAGTACATAACACCAATACGATCACTAATGTATTTAACCATTGAAAGGTCGTGTGCAATAAAGAGATAAGTTAACCCTTTTTCTTTTTGCAATTTCTTCATTAGGTTTACAACCTGCGCTTGAATAGATACATCCAATGCTGAAATTGGCTCATCGGCAATGATGAATTCTGGTTGAACTGCTAATGCACGAGCAATACCAATCCGTTGTCTTTGTCCACCACTAAATTCATGCGGATAGCGGTTAGCGTGCTCTCTATTCAAACCAACTGTTTCTAGCAGCTTATAAACCTGTTCCATACGATCTTCCCTTGATTTTGCCAATCCATGGATATCAATTCCCTCGGCAATAACATCTACAATCTTTAATCTAGGATTTAAAGAAGCATATGGATCTTGGAAGATCATTTGCATTTTACGGTTAAAGTCTTTTAGTTGCTTTCTAGACTTTTTCCCATGAACGTTAACACCGTCATATAGAACTTCTCCACCTGTTGCATCGTAAAGGCGGATAATGGTGCGTCCAGTTGTAGACTTTCCACAACCAGACTCACCTACTAGTCCCATAACTTCACCTTTATAAATATCAAATGAAACGTTATCAACGGCTTTTACTTCGTTCGCTTTACCTTCATTAAAATATTGTTTTAAATTTTTAATTTCAAGTAATTTTTCTTGAGCCATTTACTTTCCCTCCTTTTTTCCAGGGAATTGCCCAGTGGTTACTTTTTCTAATGTAGCAACACCTGCGTTACCTACATATTGGTTCTGCCGTCTCTTAACAGCCTCAGGTGGTTCAACCTTTGGTGCATCCGGATGTAACAACCACGTAGCAGCATAGTGTGTATCAGAAACTTTAAAGAATGGCGGTTCTTGCTCTAAATCAATTTTCATTACATAAGGGTTACGAGGCGCAAAGGCATCTCCCTTTGGTGGATCTAATAAATCTGGAGGGGTTCCCGGAATAGAGAATAACTCCTCATCATGCGTATCCATGTCAGGCATGGAACTAATTAATCCCCATGTATATGGATGCTGTGGATTGTAGAAAATTTCATCCGCTGTACCTATTTCTACGATTTTCCCACCGTACATAACAGCTACACGGTCTGCTACATTGGCAACAACACCAAGATCATGTGTAATGAAAATGATTGATGTATCAATCTTCTTTTGTAAATCTTTCATTAATTCTAATATTTGAGCTTGGATTGTAACATCCAATGCAGTTGTCGGTTCGTCTGCAATTAGAACCTTAGGGTTACACGCTAAGGCAATCGCAATAACTACCCTTTGTCTCATACCACCTGAGAATTGGTGTGGATATTGATTCACCCGAATTTCCGGTTTAGGAATACCAACTAGTTTTAATAGGTCAATCGCTCTTTCTTTTGCAGCATGCTTACTCATATTTTGATGCTTAATAAGCGGTTCCATTATTTGGTTGCCAATCTTCATAGTTGGATTTAAAGAAGTCATTGGATCCTGGAAAATCATTGAAATATCTTTCCCACGGATTTTTTGCATGTCTTTATCTTTTAATTTTGTTAAATCTTTTCCGTCAAAAAGAATTTCACCACTTTTTATCTCTGAGTTGTGTTCAGGAAGTAGACGCATAATTGACTTAGTTGTTACTGATTTTCCAGAACCTGATTCACCAACGATTGCAAGTGTTTCACCTTTTAATAAATCAAAGCTAACTCCACGAATCGCTTGAACTTCACCAGAAAAAGTATGGAATGAGATATTTAAATCTTTAACTTGTAAAATTTTCTCCATTCAGTTCACCCGCCTTTTAATCACGCATTTTTGGATCAAGAGCATCACGTAATCCATCAGCTACTAAGTTAAAACATACCATAATCAATGCAATCATGATGGAAGGAATAATCATTTGATATGGGAATGCAATCATTGATTTATATCCTTCGTTTACCAAGGTTCCTAAAGATGCATTTGGTTCTTGAAGACCTAATCCAATGAAGCTTAAAAATGCTTCAAAGAAAATCGCATTTGGAATAGAGAACATGGTGTTAATGATAATAACACCAAACATGTTTGGAATCATGTGTTTAAAAATAATTGAGCTATCAGTAGCTCCTAGTGTTTTTGCAGCCAAAACAAATTCCTGACCCTTAAACTTTAATACCTGTGCACGAACTACACGGGCCATACTAGTCCAACCAGTTATTGTTAAGGCAATGATAATCGGAATAATACCAGGCTTAAGAACAAGAATCATTAATACAACGACAATCAAGTTAGGGATACCAACGATAACCTCAATAACCCGTTGCATGAAACCATCTATTTTTCCACCTAAGTATCCTGAAACCGCCCCATACGTAACACCAATCAACATATCAATTAAGGCAGCCATAAAAGCAATGAAAAGGGAAACTTGTGTACCTTTCCATACACGTGCAAAAAGGTCACGTCCTAAATTGTCTGTACCGAACCAATAATAGGCATCAACTTTACGGACTTCATATGCGTTATATTCTGTACCGTCTCTCCGTGTTAAAGTTCCATCAAAAGGAAGCCAGTGAACATTTTCTAAACCTTGAATCCTTGGTGGTAAGTTATTATGTTTAGTTGTTTGTGTGTCAAAAGAATAAGGTGTAATAAGAGGTCCAACAAAAGCCATTAAAAGTAAAATAACCAGGACAACTAAACTTACAACTGCACCTTTATTTTTACGAACACGCAACCAAGCATCCTGCCAGAAACTCAAACTTGGCTTGGCAATTTTTTCACTTTTTGATGGGTCTACATGAGCAGGTGTAAACATATCTTTCGAGATAATCATTTCTTTATTGCTCATTTAGTTTTCCCCCCCGAAATACGAATACGTGGGTCGATAATTCCGTAAAGAATATCAACAACTAGAATAATTACTACGAATAGTACTGCAAATAAAATATTTGTACCCATAATTACTGGATAATCGTTTACGCTGATCGATTTTACAAACTGTTCACCTAAGCCAGGAATACCAAATATTCTCTCAATAACAAGTGAACCAGTCATTAATCCAACAGCCAATGGTCCTAACACAGTAACAACCGGGATTAAGGCATTTCTAAGAGCATGCTTGACACTAATTTGCCAATAGCTCGCACCTTTTGCTTTAGCAAGTGTAATATAATCAGATCCCAGTACTTCAATCATTTCTGTACGCATAAAACGCGCAGCAATTGAAATAGGGAACATGGCTAATGCAATTGTTGGCAGGATGGTATATTCCGGCCCTCTCCAAAACATTACTGGAAGCCACCCTAGTTTAACAGCAATGTAATACTGAAGTAGACCAGCAAAAATAAATGATGGAACCGACTTACCTACTACTGCTATAAAAGTTGAACCGTAATCTACCCAGGTATTTTGCTTCAATGCAGAAAGAACACCTAGCAGAATTCCAAAGAATGCACCAAAAAGCATAGCTTCTAATCCCAATGTTGCTGATGGTCCAATACGATTAGCGAGAAGTTCTGTTACAGGGGTATTATCGAATTGAAAGGAAATTCCCAGATCACCTTTTACCATAGCACCTAAATAACTTAAATACTGAACAGGCACGGGGTCATTTAACCCATATTTTTCTAGCAAAAGGGCTTGCTGGAATTGTGAGAGTTTTTCAAAGTTATTAAATGGGCTTCCTGGAATAAGTTTCATGAGGAAAAAAGTAACTGATACTACAATGAAAAGTGTAATTAACATATAAATCACACGTTGCAAGAGATATTTTGCCATGCCTACACCTCCTAATTGATGAAATCTTCAACATTTTTCGACAATTCTCATACAGGTAAAAAGAGAGTATATTGATGAAATATACTCTCTTCCTATTTGATTAGTATAGTTACTATTTTGTGATTTTAATCCACTGGTAACTATAGTCAGCACCAAATGCATGGTGAGCGAAACCTTTAACTTTAGGGTTGATCAATAAGTTTACAGAACGTTGGTAAAGAGGTGCAATTGCTGCATCATCTTCTAACAAGATTTTTTCTGCATCTTGTAATGCTTTCCAGCGCTCTTGTGGCTTATCAACTAAATCTTCACTAGCAGCTTTGATTAACTTATCAAATTCTGGATTTGAGTAATCCATGTGTTGTTGCTCTCCGCCAGTGATCCAAAGATCCATATATGTCATTGGGTCAGCATAGTCTGGTCCCCAACCACCCATTAATAAATCATATTCGTATTTATTTTCACGAGCGATACGGATTTTGAACGGTACGCTTTCGATAGTAAGCTTTAATCCAGGAAGATTTTTCTCTAACTGGTCTTTAATGAATGCATCAGTAGTTTTTGCTGTTTCAGTATCTTGACCAACATATGTGAAGGCAACTTCTTTAACACCTAGTTCAGCTAAACCTTTATCCCAATATTTCTTAGCTTCTTCTTTGTTTGTCTTAGACCATTGGCCTGCAGTATCACGGAAATCTTTTCCATCTAAGAAAGCAAAACCTTTTGGTACTAAGAAATCAGCTTCGATAGAACCGTTTGCTAAAACATCGTCAACTAATGCTTTTTTGTCTACAGACAATGCAATAGCTTTACGGATGTTTTTATTTTTCAAAGCAGGGTTCTTTTCGTTCATTTTTAACCACCAGATTGATGGCTCTTGGTAACGTAATAATTCATCAGATCCTTCATATTGTGAAAGGATTGCAGCTTGTGCAAGCTTTGGTGTGATGTCAGTTTCACCAGCAGTAAATGCGTTAGCAGATGCTTGTGGATCTTTTGACACGTTGAAGTTGATCTTTGTTAAAGTAACGTCTTTAGCATTTGTATAAGTTTCGTTCTTTTCTAAAACCCATTCAGTAGCAGTTGGGCCATCCCACTTAGTCATTTTGAAAGGACCGTTGTAAAGTAAGTGAGCAGCATCCTTCGCATAGTCAGCGCCTTGTGCTTCAACAAACTTTTGGTTTTGTGGGTAGAATAATTGGAAAGTGATATAAGACTCGATGTAAGGTAATGCTCTTACTAGAGTAATTTCCAATGTGTAATCATCTAGAGCTTTAATTCCAAGATCTTCAAGCTTTGCTTTACCTTCAGAAATTTCAGTTGCGTTTTTGATCTTGCCCATCATGAAGTATGGACCATAAGGTGAAGCAGTATCTGGATTGATTGCACGTTGCCATGAATATACAAAGTCATGAGCAGTTACAGGGTCACCATTTGACCATTTTGCGTCTTGTCTTAATTTGATTGTTAAAACAGTTTTATCATCGTTGTATGTTGGCATACCATCAGCTACTCCAGGAATAACCTTTTGGTCTGCATCTAGACGATATAAACCTTCGTTAGTTGCGTTTAACATTGTAAAGCCCATTACGTCTTCGGCCATTACACTGTCCATAGTTGGAATCTCAGCAGATTCTAAAACGTTAAGAACTTGCTCATCCGCTAATTGCTCTTCTTTACCAGCATTTTTATTGCCTTCAGTTTTACCTTTTCCAGTGTCCTTATCACCGCCGCCTGAACATGCTGCAAGGAACATGCTAAGCACTAGTGAGAAAACTAGAAGTAGTGAAAGTTTTGATTTCTTCACTATGTAGACCTCCCTTTTCTATTATTCTGAAAAATTACTACATTCTCTATTATACATATTTTGAATTAATTGTACATTATTTTTTATAATTTAATTTACAAGTTAGAAACAATTTTTACGTAACCATTACAAATTGCTATGATATAATTTAAACTTATACTGATTTTTATGTATAATAAACGGTAGTTTCTCTTATTAAATCAATGATTTGGAGGTTATCTTATGAAACATAGTTTAAAGAAGAAATTTTTTATACTTGCCTTAACACAATTGTTAATTGTAATTATTTCCTTCATTTCCAATAAAGAAATCTCCTTACTCAGCTATATCAATATATCTTTTTATATTTCCGCTATTCTCCTTTTAACATCGTTACTGCTATATACAATCCATTCTGGTTTCTACGATGTCATAGGCAAGTCCTTTAATCTTGCTTTTACTAGAGGAGAGAATAAGAGGAGATTCGATGAAATCCCGGCATTATCTGAATTGATTACGTTCGATCAGAAACCCCTCCTTTTTTACGGAATCATAAATGGACTGTTCATGCTTTGTGCTCTTTGCCTTTATTATTTGTAGACTTGAAACCAGTTATGTTCTTCATTTATAATAAAGCATAATCCAATAAATGAATTAGAGCGATGATAAAGAGTAGTAGGTATTTTCTTTCGTTTGTAGAGAGTTTGTGGTTGGTGAGAACAAACACGAAGGAATACTGAATGGACTTTTGAGCTTCTATCTGAACCTTTTATTTAAGAAAATAGGAGTAGTAGGAATAGACGTGTTCCTTACGTTAACAGGACTCTACAACGGCTTATAACTGTTTAGAACTGAGTGACTCGAAATGAGTAATTTAGGGTGGTACCGCGAACCATTCGTCCCTATACATAATAGGGATGAATGGTTTTTTTTATATAATTTTTAGGAGGAAATTTTCATGAAAACAATTTTTTCAGGTATTCAACCAAGTGGTACGATTACACTAGGGAACTATATAGGTGCCATGATGCAGTTTGTTGAATTGCAACATGAATATAATTGCTATTTTTGCATCGTTGACCAGCATGCGATTACTGTTCCCCAAGACCCATTAGCCCTTCGCAAAAATATTAGAAGCTTAGCAGCACTATATATTGCTGTAGGGATTGATCCAAACAAGGCATCGTTATTTATTCAATCAGAGGTTCCAGCACACGCTCAGGCCGGGTGGATGATGCAATGTGTCTCATATATTGGAGAGCTAGAAAGAATGACACAATTTAAGGACAAATCAACAGGAAAAGAAGCTGTTTCTGCAAGCTTATTGACCTATCCACCACTCATGGCTGCAGATATTTTATTGTATAACACGGACCTTGTTCCTGTTGGCGAGGACCAAAAACAACATATGGAATTAACACGTGACCTAGCAGAAAGGTTTAACAAGAAGTATAACGAAATCCTTACTGTACCGGAGATTAGTATACCTAAGGTTGGTGCAAGAATCATGTCACTTCAAGAACCAACTAAAAAGATGAGTAAATCAGACCCAAATCCAAAGTCCTTTATTACACCTTTGGATGAGCCGAATCAGATCATTAAAAAAATTAAAAGTGCGGTTACAGATTCAGAAGGAATTGTTAAATACGACAAAGAAAACAAACCAGGAATTTCTAATCTCCTTTCCATTTACTCTATTTTAGCTAAGAAACCTATTTTTGAAATTGAAGAGATGTATGTAGGGAAAGGGTATGGAGATTTTAAAGGTGATTTAGCTGAAGTGGTTGTTAATGTCTTTAAACCAATTCAAGAAAAATACTACAATTTAATGGAATCAAGCGAGCTTGATGATATTTTAGATCGCGGTGCTGAAAAAGCAAACTTGGTAGCAAGCAAGACCCTAAAAAAGATGGAAAATGCCATGGGTCTTGGAAGAAAGAGAAAATAACAAGAAATGCGCAAGCGCCTTGGTCAGCCCCGACAGGCAAATGTTCTTCAGCAAGAAAAGTTGCTCTTTGACTTTTATTGCCGAAGGTTATTTGACCCGAGGGGCTAGGTGCTGGAGCTGAACAATTCTCGAAGTAGAAGTTTTTTTTATAATGTAAATAGCCTGCCTCAAAAGGTACAGACAAGGTACCTTTTGGGGCAGGCTTTTAGTTTACTTTAGGGCCATGTTCCATTTCCCATAGCTTTTCAAAAAATGGCTGCCCTTTTATTAAATTCTCACAAAAATTTTCATGTTGTTTTGACCAGCCATACTTTGTTTCTTCAAAAAGCTGCTCCCACGCATCTTCAAAATTTAGCTCCTGAATCGTAGAATACTTTTCAGGACACCATTCAGTGAACCAATACCGAACTTCTGCTTCATTATTAGATGATAGCAATTGGTCTAGGGCCATAAACAATAACTGTTTTAACTGTCTTTCTTTTCTTGTCAAACCTCTCATTAATTCTGGTTCTGGTGAAAGAATATGAAAATCCTTCCCTTTGGATTGTTCATAAAAATGATATTTTTTAGCTTCATGCTGACTGATCATCTCGTAAACAAGCTGTTCTTGTCTTGGGATTAATCTGCTTTTACGAATAGGGATGTTATACCCTATTGTATCAACAGCTAAAATCCCGGTCCCGTCTGTTACAACGAAACAATAATCAAGCTGAACTCTTTCATGATTTTTCCTTAAATACGCTTTTTGAAAAATATCATCTAGGAGCTGTTGTGGTAATTCGGAAAGATCATTCTCAATATAGTTAAATAGAATCGGCTCGATTTTTAAAAGTGGTACTTGGTCCAGTAATTCCACTCCATCATCCTTGCGCCATTCATGAAAGTGGCATACATTGTAGCCGTTTTCTTCCCCTTCAAACCAATTTACCCAAACATCATGAAGATACAACATTGTACAACCCCTCACTTCAAAACTGTTTGTCAATCAGTATGGGCAGACCTTAGTTAAATTATTCCTTTATATATATTTTGCACCAACTTGTATTGTTGAAACACTTAAACTCGTCCTATAAATTCATTTAATCTATATGACAGATATGCAAAACTTATGATAAAAATCCTTTTATAACGTAAAAAAATCTACCATGTGGTAATGGTAGATTTTTATCTTCTGGATTTAGGGTTAAAGGCGTCTTTTAAACCTTCACCAATAAAGTTTATTGATAAAATTGTTGCTGTAATGATTAATGCAGGCGGTACCCAGATCCATAATTTAAATTGGAGTACGTCTGGTTCATTTGCTGAGTTCAACATGTTACCCCAACTTGGAATTTCCTGTGGTACTCCAAAACCTAAGAAACTTAACCCCGTCTCAGCAACGATCATAGTAGCAAATGTAATGGTTGCTTGGACGATAATGGTGGATAAAATGTTAGGTAATAGATGTTTTACAATAACCTTTGCTGGCGAACATCCTATAGAAATGGCAGCTGTAATATATTCATTCTCTTTTTCAGCGAGAATCTTACTGCGAACAATCCTCGCAATACCTCCCCAGCTTAAAATACTTATTGTTCCTATTAATACCCATAGACCACTTACTTTTCCAAATAGAATAGCATTTAACACAATTACAAATACCAAAAATGGAAAGTTTAAGATAAAGTCTGTAAATCTCATTAATAAACTATCTACCGCCCCACCAAAATAGCCTGAAATGGATCCAATAATAGTCCCAAGCAAAATAACAAAAAGTGTACAACTAAGTCCCACAAGTAATGATATACGGCCGCCATATAGCAACCTAGTGAAAACATCCCGTCCTGCCTTGTCAGTGCCCAGCCAATGCTTACTAGATGGTTCTAATGACATCTGTCCAATATTAATCCTGGCAACATCAGCTGTCGTTATGTAAGGGGCTAGGAAAGATATAATTGCCACAATGACAAGGAAAATAAAGCTAACCATAGCCAATTTGTTCTTAACAAATTTTTTCCGAGCAATAGCCCATGGTGATAAACTCTTTTTCGGGGGTGCTGTATTTATATTAGAATTTTTTTGCGTAACAATTTCCATCTTATCTCCCCCTTAATCTAACCTAATTCTCGGATCTACAACACCATATAATATGTCAGCAACAAGGTTGCCAACTAGTGTTAGGAACGAGAACAACATTGTCAATGTCATTAAAACCGGATAATCCCTAGTACCAACCGACTGTAAAAACAGTTGTCCTAGACCTGGATAAGTAAAAATCGTTTCAGTGATGATTGCCCCACTGATAATGGCAACTAAATCAAAACCTAAAAATGTAATAAGTGGAATTATTGAGTTTCTTAAGATATGAACATTGTAAATCTTTCTTTCCTTTGTCCCCTTTGCACGTGCAGTTCGAACAAAGTCTTTCCGACTATTTTCGATAATGTCGTTACGTAAAAATTGTGTATAACTCGCAGTACTTAATAATCCTAGAACTACTGCAGGAAGGAATACGTGGTGGAGACGACTTAGCCAAAATTCCAAGGTCCCCTCTGTAACTCCAATATCTACTGACCCGTTTGATGGAAACCATCCAAGCGTAAAAGAAAAAAGAAAAATAGCAAATACACCTGCGATAAAAGATGGTATTGAAAGACCTAGATAATTTAACCCACCAATTAGATTATCTGCCAATGTATAGGGTTTTCTACCCGCGTAAGAGCCCATAAAAAAGGCAAGAAGATAAGTGATTAATATTGAAGTAAAACCTAGAAGCAATGTATTAGGAATCCGTTCTCCAATAACATCTGCAGCTTCTATTTTAAAACGGGTTGATTTTCCAAAGTCCCCTTGAACAAAGTTACCAATCCAACGTGCATACTGCTGTGGTAATGGGTCATTATACCCCAGTTTTTCCCGCATTTCAGCAATATACTGTGGGTTTGTATTCCTAGGATCAATTTCCCCACTTAGAGAATCCCCAGGCATCAATTTTGCCAATGAAAAAACAACGATTGAAATGAGGAATAACATCGGTATCATGCCTAGAATTCTACGAAATGCATATTTTAACATGTGCATTCTCCTTGTCTTTAAACTATGTTATATACGTGTTGTCTGAATTGTAGCTAAAGTGTTCAAATGGGAGAGGAAAATTTGAAGCAATTTGCTTCCTTCCTCGTCCCATTGAACGCCTTAGACTTTTTAGTCTATTATTCCATTAACATAGTTTATTGCATGTTAATCTACTGTAATTATTGTTTAATCCACCATTCATTTGGACGGTTGTTACCAGAAACGTCGAATTTAACACCTTGTACACGCTTGCTTACTGCCATAGTTTCTTCAAGCTCAGCAATTGGCAACACTGGAAGTTCCTTCATGAATAGTTTTTGCCATTGTACATATAGATCTTTACGCTTGTCGTTATCTGTACCCACAACACTAATATCTAATGCCTGGTCTAATAACTTATCACTATCAGCATTTACCCAACGAGGGTAGTTCCAAAGTGATTTAGATCCCCAAAGTGGTGTTGGATCTGGGTCAGAACCAGTTGACCAGCCACCGAAGAATACTTCCATTGATTTGTCAGCTTTTTCAAGCATGTCGTAGTAAAGGTTTGCATCTGTCATAGTTAACTTAGATTTTAAGCCTACTTCTTCCCAATATTGAGTCAGAGCTTTTGCACGAGATTCAAATGTTGGATTTGAAGTTTGGTAGTGACTGAAGTTGACAACAAATTTCTTTCCGTTTGGATCTTCACGGAAACCGTCGCCATCCACATCTTTATAGCCAGCTTCGTCTAACAATTTTTTCGCTTTTTCAGGATCATACTTGTATTGCTCTAAATCTTTATTGTCTGCAGCAATCCAGTGATTTGTTGGGATTGGACGGTTAACCGGTTTACCAACACCGAAGAAGAACGCTTTAACCCACTCTTCACGATTGATCGCATAGTACATTGCTTCACGAAGTTTCTTTTCTTGGTATTTTGGCTCGTTCATAACATTTTTCTCGCCATCCCAAGTACCTAATCTGAAACCAACATAATAGTAGCTCACGCCTGGATAAGTGATTGTATTTACATTGTCTAACGCTTTTACTTGATCAATGATGCTTGGGTGGAACGATGTCATATCAAGTGTACCGTTCTTAAGTTCTCCAACAGAAAGGGATGGATCAATTACTTTAACAACAACTTTTTCAATGTGTGGTTTTCCACCAAAGTAGTCGTCAAAACGTTCCATTTCCACTGATTCACCTGGAACAATCTTCGTAACCTTGAATGGTCCTAAGCCTACTGGCTTTGTACGTACTTGCTCAGAGCTCATCATATCTTTTACTGCAATACCTTTAAATGCAGTACGGTTCATTGGATATGTCCATAGGTTATCCAAGTTATTTACACGTGCTTTATCAAAAGTGATTTGGATATGGTAATCGTCAATAACTTTAATACCTTCAATTTTATCTGTTTTTCCATCATGGAAATCTTGTGCACCTACAATATTTCGAACGTTATCAAAACGTGGACCTTCATAGTCTTTGTCAGCAACAGTGTATAATGCGAATTCCCAGTCTTTTACTGATAATTCGTCACCATTGTGCCATTTAACACCTTTTTTAATTTCAAAATCAAATACTTTATTGTCTTCTGTTTTCCAAGAAGCAATATGCGGCTGCGCCTTTAAATGCTCATCATAATCAATTAAGTTTTCGTCAAAGAAATCAATTACATATTGGTCTGTTGCTGTTCCGTAGAATGAATAGTTAAACTTACCTTCTGGAGCAGAATCAAGAGCGTATACTAACGTACCGCCATCCTGTGGTTTTTCTGCTGTTTCACCTGACTTACCTTCATTATCGTTTTTCTTTGTACCTGCTTTGTCACTGCTACATGCTGCCAAGAAAGCTGATAGAACAAGCATTAGTGCAGCAAGCATAAGCATACTTTTCTTCTTCATTATTTTCCCCCCTAAAGATTTGTTAAGTAAAATATCAAATACTGTTTAGCTTCCGCTTTCCTAGTAAAGGTGGCAAGCTACTCGATGAGAAGGCTTCACCTCCTTTAATGTTGGTTTTGTCTTAGAACATTCCTCCATAGCCATTGGGCAACGCGGATGGAATGGACATCCTGTTGGTGGATTGATTGGACTTGGTACATCCCCTTTTAATATAATTCTTTCCTTTTTTATCCTTGGGTCAGGAGATGGAATCGCCGATATTAACGCCTGTGTATATGGATGTAAAGGTTCAGCGTAAAGGCTGTCCTTGTCTGAAATCTCTACCATATTTCCTAAATACATGACACCGATCCTATCACTCATATGCTTAACAACACTTAGGTCATGAGCAATAAAAAGAAAGGTTAGTTCAAATTCTTTCTGTAGATCTTTTAATAGATTTAAAACTTGGGATTGAACAGAAACATCGAGTGCAGAGACCGGTTCATCGGCAATAATTAGTTTTGGTCTTAGTGCAAGAGCACGGGCTATGCCAATTCTTTGCCGTTGGCCGCCTGAAAACTCATGGGCGTATTTATAATAGGCATCCTGAGGCAATCCTACTTTTGTTAATAAATCCATTACTTCGTGCTTTAACTCATTCTTACTTTTTCTAGAAAAGTTATAAATCGGCTCGGCAATAATATCACCGACCATTTGCATTGGGTTCAACGAAGCATATGGATCCTGAAACACCATTTGCATATCTTTCCGAATTTCTCGAAGAGACTTTCCAGATATATTCGTAATATCCTTCCCATCAAAGAGAATTCTTCCATCTGTCGGTTTTAATAATCGCAATATGGTTCTTCCCGCGGTAGACTTACCACAGCCGGATTCACCAACTAGTCCAAGTGTTTCCCCTCTTTTTATTTCAAAAGAGATATTATCAACCGCTTTTACATTTCCAACAGTTCTCTTGAAAAAACCGCCTTTAACAGGATAATAGGTTTTAAGGTTAAGAATCTCTAATAGATTCTCTGTTTGAGATTCTTCCTTGTTCTTATGTACAGTACCGGTACTCATTTACTCACCCCTTGTCTTGGTTTACTTGTTTCATAGAGTAAACAGGCGACTTCATGATTATCATCTACTTCAGCTAGCTCTGGGGTTAAAGTAAAACATTCAGGCATTGCTTTTGGACATCGATTGGCAAATCGGCATCCCACTTTTGGCATATTGGTAAGGGAAGGAACAATTCCTTTTATTGAGCTTAGCCTTTCTTCCGTTTCATCCATTTTTGGGATAGCCCCTAACAGCAATGTAGTGTACGGGTGCTTCGGATTATGAAAGAGAGTATCGACATCTGTCCGCTCTACAATTTTTCCTGCATACATGACAATAACTTCATCACACATTTCTGCAACTACACCTAAATCATGTGTAATTAAAATTACCGACATGTCATTAACAGATTGAATATCTTTTAACAATTCCAAGATTTGTGCCTGTACTGTCACATCAAGTGCAGTAGTCGGTTCATCGGCAATTAATAATTTAGGCTGACAAGCGATGGCGATGGCAATCATAACCCGTTGTCTCATCCCACCGGATAATTGATGAGGATATTCGTCCACAATTTTTTCCGGTCTTGAGATCCCAACACTTTTTAATAACGCAATGGCCTTTTGCCTTGCCTCCTGTTTTGAGATCTTCATATGATTGAATAGAACTTCTTGCAGTTGATACCCAATCGTGAACACTGGATTTAAAGATGTCATTGGCTCTTGGAAAATCATTGACACATCTTTTCCACGTATTTTATTTATTTGGGATTCATTCATTTTCTCTAGATTCACACCATCAAAAATGATTTCGCCTGATTTTACTTTTCCAATTCCTTTTGGAAGTAGCTGCATAATTGATAGACTCATGACAGATTTACCACAGCCGGATTCACCAACGACTCCAACAATTTGTCGGGGCTTTACAGTGAAAGATACATTGTCAACCGCATTATAATCCGTTCCTTCAATGTCAAAGGCTGTCTCTAAATTCTTTACTTCGAGCAATGGTGCCTCTTTGAGTAACGATTTTTTTATGCTCATAGTACACCTTCTTACTTTTAAAATTATTCTGTTAATTCGATATATTCTAATAAAATCTTATTACTGAATTGTTACAATTGCAAGACTTTTTTACAATATTAATAATTTTTGGAATGAGAATAATAAAAAAAACCTGATTTCACAGGCTTTTTCAAGTTAAACAAATAATTTACTCCACATAATGATCCGCTGGTATTTCAAAAGAAAGTTTTGTAGAATAATTATGGGTTTTGTAATATTTCTCAATAATGTTATATCCTACGGCATAGCCTAACAATTTTGGAGTTCTTCCCCCGCCAAATAATAGTTCATCGTGAACTCTTTCATTCTTTTTTACATCCAATTGTTTTTTTAGAAATTTATTCCAAAAATATATTACCTCCTTTTCTGTATACATACTGCACCATTCTGCTAAATATTCCTTTCCACAGTGTTTTAATACTGCATATTCAGCCAACCCTTCAATAACTAAGGAATCTAATAGTGTATAATCTTCTATCTTTTTCCCCATTGCACTCAGTCTGCACACATGATGATACTCATGAACAAACAATGCTTCAATTTCTTTATGGTCTTCGTAGGAAGAAAGAAATAAAAACATTTTATCAGGAAAAGAAACTCCTCCCTTTCTCCTGGTACTTCTACTAAAAATACCTCTTGATTGAGCGATAGGAAAGACAAAAATGGGGATATCCGGACCATTCCACTTACTCTTATACTGTTTATGCAGTCGTTCCACCTGATCCCAAACCTTTTGTTGAGTGATTTTGTCAAAAGAATCCTTTGAAGAGCGAGATGGTTGATACATCCCAAAATCCAACAATTGATGATAAATTTGCCTTGATGTTTTTTTATGAAAATACGGCCGTAGTTTTTCACAAATCTTTAATGGGTTATCGAAATCTTCCACTAACCATTCATCTGTTCGTATAACTCCCATACTCCCCACCCCCGTAAGTCCAATTTCGCTATTATCCATCTTATGTTGGTAAGGTTTTAGTTGTTCTTACTCTTTAGAAGAGGGGTGAATACAAAAAATCGACCAGACATGTGTCTGGTCGATTTTTGTATTATTACTCATATTTTTTAAAAACGATGGTTGCGTTATGTCCGCCGAAACCAAGTGAATTACTCATTGCTGCCTTAATTTCTTTTGATCGTGCCTTATTTACTACATAATCCAAATCACATTCCGGATCCGGAGTTTCATAATTAATAGTTGGCGGTAGGATACTATCTCTCATAGCTAACAACGTGAAAATTGCTTCTACTCCACCTGCGGCACCTAGTAGATGGCCTGTCATTGATTTAGTAGAACTCATCGCGAGCTTATAGGCATAATCTCCGAATACTTCCTTTACTGCTAATGTTTCAAATTTATCATTATATTCGGTACTTGTTCCATGAGCATTGATATAATCAATATCCTGAGGTTGTAATCCACCATCATTAATCGCCATCTTCATTGCACGAGCACCGCCCTCACCGCCTGGTGCTGGTGCCGTGATATGATAAGCATCACCTGTTGCTCCATATCCGACGATTTCTGCATAAATGTTGGCTCCACGTGCAAGAGCATGTTCTAACTCTTCCAGGATGATAATTCCCGCACCTTCACCAATAACGAAGCCATCACGGTTTTTATCAAACGGTCTGCTTGCTGTATTTGGATCTGGATTTGTAGAAAGTGCAGTATTTGCACAAAAACCAGCCACTGACATTTTTGTAATTGGCGCTTCTGCACCGCCAGTAACCATTACATCTGCGTCACCGCGTTGAATGACTTTAAAAGCATCTCCAATGGAATTTGTACCAGTGGCACACGCCGTTACTGTACATGAGTTAAAACCTCTTGCTCCAAGGGTAATGGATACTTGGCCAGTGGCCATATCAGGAATTAGCATAGGAACAAAGAATGGACTAACGCGCTTGTAACCTCTTTTCTGAAAGGTTTCATACTGTTGTTCAAACGTCTCCATTCCACCAATACCGGAACCAATCCACACTCCAACTCTTTCTGAATTCTCTTCATTAATGGTTAGGTTGGCGTCCTTCACTGCCATAAGAGCACTCGCAACAGCATATTGCGTAAATCGGTCCATTTTACGAGCATCTTTTTTATCCATAAACACTTCTGGATTAAAATCTTTCAACTCGGCAGCTACCTTCGCTGGGTATTCGTCTGCATTAACTCTTGTCAATGGACCAATACCTGATTTCCCCTCAACAATCCCCTTCCATGTTGTTTCAACATCGTTACCAAGCGGAGTCACCGCTCCAACGCCTGTTACTACAACCCTGCGTTTTTCCATTAGTACATCTCCTTTTCAACTAACTTATCCCATTTTTGTAATAGTAATTGTTATTTTCAACTAATTCAACTGTGAAGATGGCAGGCAATTTCAACTCTGTTATTATTTACCCCAGCGGATCGCAATAGCTCCCCATGTTAAGCCGCCGCCAAAACCGACCATTACAATTACATCATCATCTTTAATTTTTCCTGCTTCCAACTCCTCAACAATGGAGATAGGTATGGATGCGGCTGATGTATTTCCATATTTATGAACAGTTTTGGACATTTTTTCAACGGGAAGTTCCAATCTTTGACGAGAAGCTTCCATGATTCGAATATTCGCTTGATGCGGAATTAGGAAATCAACATCCTCCTTCGTCAAACCAGCCTTTTCAAGTACGTTTAGACTACTCTCACCCATCTGTCTAACAGCAAATTTAAAGACTTCTCTACCATTCATAATGATATATTCGTCTTGATATAAATGCTTGGCACCTGTACCATCTGCACCAAGCTCGAAAGACAAGATTCCGCGATTTTCTGATACTGGGCCCATAATCGCAGCTCCTGCTCCGTCCCCAAAGAGGACAGCTGTATTCCGGTCATTCCAATCAGTTATTTTAGAAAGTTTTTCCACACCTACAACAAGTACGTATTTATAAACAGAGGTTTCAATAAATTGTTTGGCTGTAACCATTCCATACATGAATCCTGCGCAAGCAGCACTAATATCCATTGCTGCAGCCTTTGAAGCACCTAATTTCTCTTGAATCCTACAAGCAACTGAAGGGAATGGTGAATCCGGTGTAACCGTAGCTACTAAGATTAAATCGATTTCCTCTGCAGTAATACCAGCATGCTTTATGGCCTCTTCCGCCGCCGCTAACGCCATGTCTGATGTATTAATATCATCTGCAGCAATTCTCCGCTCTTCAATTCCTGTTCTGGTACGAATCCACTCATCAGAGGTATCCATCATTTTCTCTAAATCTTGATTAGTGACTATCTTCTCTGGTAAATACCTACCAATTCCGACAATACCAGCTCTCACACATTCCATCTCCTTTTTATTTAACTATCTCTTTATCCAAGGATTAATATCAATTATTATGACTTGGTACTAATATTATCAAAAAGACCCCATTTTTAGCAACTGTTTCTTCTTCAACTTCTCCGCTAAAGTACATTCCTTTTATTCGTTTAGTCATATTCTATAAGAAAAGCGCAAGCGCCTTGGTCAGCCCCGACAGGCAAATGTTCTTCGGCAAGAAAAGTCGCTCTTTGACTTTACTTGCCGAAGGTTATTTGACCCGAGGGGCTAGGCGCTGGAGCTGGACAATTCTCAAAGTCGAATTGTATACATTCTTATTATGAAATAAAGAGGACATGGGAAGGAGGTTCCAATTATGGAAGAGCCGAAGCAGACTGAGGAAAGGAAAACCGATCGTTTTACGAGCTTAATGTTCGGTCATGATAAACAACATCCTGACCATAACCACCAGCAAAATCCTTCTCAGCAGCAAGCAACCATTGATTATGTAGAGCTTATGGAAAATATAGATACATTAATGGAATCAATAAAAGGATTTAAACCCCTATTTAAAAAAGTATCTCCATTTATCGATCAATTATGGAAAAAAATAAAGGCTGACTAAAAAGTCAGCCTTTCCAATTACTAATTATGATTGTTTCAATTCACTTAATGCACTTTCTCTGCCAAGTTCATATGCTTCTTCCATAACTTTTGTAAATAAATTCATAAACGGCTGGATTAATTCCATCGATAATTCAATACCTGCCTGATCTAATTGTTCTTTTGCTTCTGGTAAATACTTCATCGCGATTTGCATAAATTGTAATGTATGATCTTGATTATTCATTATGTACTCCTTCAATATATTATTTAGGCAATTTGCCAGATTCCTTATATTCCTCAATGTAATTGTTCATTTTCTGAATAAAATCTTTCTTCACTAATGGGCTGTACTTTCCAAGTGAAATCACGTTATCTTGAAAATCAAAGGACAAATTCCCGGATTTCAATTCCCCTTTGTTGTATTGGTCGGCTACTTTCTCATACAATTTATCAACCTGTTGGATCGTGCTGGTTAAGACTGTTGATTCTCCTAAGTCAGACTGATCTGAGACATATCCGATAACAAATAGACCTTTTTCCTTCACTCGTTCAATTACAGGAACATTGTATCCATCCCCTGCAGGATACACTACATCAACCCCATTTTGCAACATATGATCTACCAATTGTAATGCCTTTGTTTCATCATCCCAATTTCCGACATATTCTATGCTAACATGGGTATCCTTATTTTCGGCCAGTGCACCTTGATAAAACCCTTCAATTTCAGGTTGCCACTCATAAGCAGCTAATACCCCAACCTTATGATTATTTGACATATGAGCAGCAACCATCCCTCCAAAAAACCCCATCGCATGTGCTTTAAAATTAAGACTTGTTGTATTTGAATTCTTTGCATCGCCATTAAAACTAACAAAATGGATTTTAGGGAAATCTTTAGAGATTTTATTAAAATACTCTGCATATTCCGCTCCATGACCAAAAATAAGGTTTACCCCTTTTTGGTCGAATTCTTCCACCGCGCGTCTAACTACGGCTTCTGAATTCATGTCTTCTTTATAAAATACTTCAACGTTAAATTTGGATTGGATTTTTAACATCCCTTTGAATCCCTTGGTTCCCCATACTTGATCATTTACAGTCTCAGGAACTAGCAAGCCTACTTTTTGTAATTTTCCTGAAGACTTTTGTTCTGTACAAGCTCCAAGTCCAAGTAAGAGTAGACATAAAAGAATGGTTCCGAACCGCTTTAGCATTCCATGCAACTCCTTAATACACCGGCCATTTCTACAACGATTTTTTTCATTTACAAATAGCAAAAATTCAGCTATGTGTAAGGACCGTTTTTCCCTTAATTCTACTCTTTGAATGCAAAAATGAAAAGACACATTTTTCCTTTTTACGTACTAGCCTGATGTAACCTGCGTACATGGTCGACTTGCTGAGCTATAGAATCAGCGATTGAAGTGATCTTTTGTACAGGTACTGTCACCACTTGCCCTTTGATTTTTACAGGCCCTTTAATGGCAGCTTTTATTATCCTGTCATCTAATTGAAGATAAGAAGCGCATTCTGACCAATAGTTTTGTTTGCCACTTTGAAGCATATATCGGCCAGATTTCATTGATTTTATCAACTCAAACATTGATTCCAACGCATCATTAACAAATAGAGTATCCTCTGTCCACTCTCTTTCGGCTTTTTGGATGTTAGCTTCTCGAATGGTTGAAAGTATGGCTTGTTGAAACAAAAATGATTCTGGCTGCCAAGGACCGTATATAGAAGGTAAATAAAAAACATGGATATCCTGCACAATTTGATTCAGCTGTTTCATAAACCCTTCTACCTGTCTTTCAGTGTTTGCTTCGAGCTCTTGGACCGGAAGGAGGATTACAATTTCCACATTGGCAGGATTTTTCTCAATATAGTCCTGAATTGGTTTCATAACCCTCTTCTTCAAAATGTAAGTTTCTTTTTGAAGCATATACCAGTCATAAATGGAAAATACAAGTACAGTTTTGGATTGTTCCTCTTCTCTAGCAGTATGCCAATCAGAGAAGGACTGTTCAATAAAGTTTGCATTCCTACCTACCTCTAGCCTTTTCTCCTCATAATTTGGTATCTCTTCTTTTTCCTCGAAGGAAATACCAATAACCTCTATCCCCTGATTTAAGAGGGTTTGGCAAATATGAAAGTTTACAAAATCAAATACACCAAAAATAACAGCCTTGTCCATTCACTTTTCCTCCCCGTTTTTCCTTATTGAATCCTATGCCAATTAATAAGGAAATATTTCTTTTGGGGAGTTGTGTGAGTTAAAGGATAGATTCATGACTGCCCATAAACTTGATGAATATCTTGCCTAACTGTGGCTTTTTTTCAGGAAGAATAAAAGTAGGATGAATATCTGAAGTGCTGATAATTTGTTGATACATTTTTGTCATTGAGTAGGATTTCCCGTTGGCAAGTACATGGATTACCTTGAGTGGGCAGTTTTCATTTATATAAATAGAATCTTCCATGTTGAAAATCTTTTCTTCAATTACTCTTTGATCCTCATGATAGGCAGCAGATAACTCTTTCAACAACTTTTTATAAAAAAACTTATGCTCTTTTTCCATTTCAAGATGATGCTTTAAAGATAGGATGGGATTAAGGAGTATAACCGACCGGATGCTGCCCTTCATTTTTTCCATTAATCTTAGAGCAACAAGTGCCCCCATACCTTCGGCCAAGATATGGATTTTATTATTCATTATTTCATTTCGTATCACATACTGGTATAACCTTTGAGCGAGTTCGACTGCATGATCGCTCCCCCAGTTTCGCCCATAAAGATTTGAGGAAAAAATGGTGTACCCTTTTTCTTTTAGTTCATTAATAATAGCTAGTTTTCCTTCATTCTGTGTCCAAAAGGATTTACTTTCATCCACAAAATGCCTTTCATCTCCAATAATCAAGATCCCAAATCCTGTGGGCTTTTCAGGGTAATGAATGATGTTCCATTGGGTATCCATAAGAAAATTTCGATGTTCCATTGATAAATCTCCTTTTACATATTTCCTCAAGGTATTGTATGCCATTTCACAAAAGATGAAAGGGAGTTTGCCCATTTAATGTTTAAAAACAAAAAGCTGATTTTTCTATATTTTTTTGATATGGTATGGTATTATAAAAATTGATGTAAAATAGGTATGAGGTGAATAATCATGCAATACTTTTGGACTTTTTTCTGGTCATTTCTTTTAGTACACATGCTTACATATGTAATCAGCTCTATGTCAGGAGTTAGTTACGATTTTGTATCCGGTTCAATTGCTGCAGTTGTAGTGACAATTCTAGTTTTCATTGTTTCTTCAATTATTCCAAACGAACCTGTTGCTGAAAAACACTAATTAAACATCCCTACCGTATGGGGAATGTAAAAAAAGAGGCTGACTTTTTGTTTTTAAAAGTCAGTCTCTTTTTTCTTTCCACATTGATGTCATGTTACCTTTAAACTTACTTCACCATTTTTAATCATGATTTCCACAGTTGAATGTTCATGGACGCGCCCACTTATTATTTCACGAGCTAATTTTGTTTCAATATTTCTTTGAATATAACGCTTTAATGGCCTTGCACCATAAATAGGGTCAAATCCATTTTCGGCAATAAATGCTTGAGCATCTTCTCTTATAGAAATGTCGATATGTTGCTGTCTCAATCTGTTTTGTAATTCCCTCATCATTTTTACGACAATATTTTTAATCTCTCCTAGTGTAAGAGGTTTGAATAGAATGGTTTCATCAATTCTATTTAAAAATTCTGGACGGAAATGTGTTCTTAATTGGTTCATCACCATTTCTCTCGTTCCATCCGAAATACCCAATTCGTTATCACGTCGTTCTAATAAATATTGTGATCCTATGTTGGAGGTCATAATAATCACTGTATTTTTAAAGTCCACCATTCGTCCTTGTGAATCCGTTATTCTTCCATCATCAAGAGCCTGTAAAAGAATATTAAACACTTCAGGATGTGCCTTTTCTATTTCATCCATTAAAATGACGGAATAAGGCCGACGTCTAACCGCTTCTGTCAGTTGCCCTCCCTCTTCATATCCTATATAGCCAGGTGGTGCTCCAATCAAACGTGAAACAGCATGCTTCTCCATATATTCTGACATATCAATCCGAACAATATGTTCCTCACTATCAAATAATGACTCTGCAAGTGCCTTTGCAAGCTCCGTTTTCCCCACACCTGTAGGGCCTAAAAATAAAAATGAACCAATTGGACGGTTTGGATCCTTAATTCCAGCCCGTGCTCTCAGCACCGCATCAGCCACTAAGTTGACTGCTTCATCCTGACCAATTACTCTTTCATGCAGAATAGATTCTAGTTTCAACAGCTTTTCTCTTTCCCCTTCCACAAGCTTGGAGAGTGGAATACCTGTCCATCTTGACACAATATTGGAAATTTCTTCACCTGTGACCTCTTCACGAAGTATACGGTCATCCCCAACTATATCCTGTTCTAACTCTTTCAGTTCTTTTTCTGTTAATGGAATTTGTCCATGGCGAAGCTCCGCCGCTCGGTTTAAATCATATTTATCCTCAGCCTGTTGAAGCTCTCTCCTAAGTTTTTCAAGTTGTTCCCTTTTCTCCTGCAATTTCTGGATTCCCTGTTTTTCTTGGAGCCATTTTGCTTTCATCATATTTGCTTGTTCTTTTAAATCTGCCAATTCCTTTTGTAGTGAATCTAGTCTAACTTTACTTCCCTCGTCACTTTCCTTTTTTAATGCTGCCTCTTCAATTTCAAGTTGCATAACCCTTCTTGTCACTTCATCTAGTTCAGTTGGCATAGAATCAATTTCTGTTCGTATCAAGGCGCAAGCTTCGTCAACAAGGTCGATTGCCTTATCTGGCAAAAAGCGATCGGTAATATAGCGGTCTGAAAGGGTTGCCGCAGCTACTAAAGCATGGTCATGAATTTTTACACCATGATGAACTTCAAATCTTTCTTTTAAACCTCTTAATATGGAGATTGTGTCTTCTACATCAGGTTCCTGGACAAGGACCTGTTGAAATCTCCGTTCAAGTGCAGGATCTTTTTCAATATATTTTCTGTGTTCATCAAGAGTGGTTGCACCGATACAGTGCAACTCTCCACGAGCAAGCATTGGTTTAAGCATATTGCCTGCATCCATTGCTCCCTCCGTTTTACCTGCTCCTACAATTGTATGAATCTCATCTATAAAAAGCAGGATTCGCCCTTCGCTTTTTTTAATTTCATTTAATACAGCTTTTAATCTTTCTTCAAATTCGCCTCTAAATTTCGCCCCAGCAATTAAAGCGCTCATGTCTAATGAAAAGATGGTCTTATCCTTGAGACCTTCCGGTACGTCTTTTCTGACAATCCGCTGTGCTAACCCTTCTACAATAGCCGTTTTACCAACTCCTGGTTCGCCAATTAAAACAGGATTATTTTTTGTTTTCCTCGATAAAATTCTAATGACATTACGAATTTCTGTGTCTCTGCCAATTACAGGATCCAGTTTACCGGCTTTAACTTCAGCCACCAGATCTCTTCCGTATTTTTTCAGCGCATCATATCCTGTTTCCGGATTTTGTGAAGTCACTCTCTGGTTCCCCCTTATATCTTTTATTGCTTTTAAGACGTTTTCTGGTGAAAAACCAAAAGATTGTAAAATCTTCTTCATTTGAGATTCAGCTGCATAACATGCAGCTAACAATATATGTTCTACTGAAATATATTCATCATTAAATTTACCCGCAAATTCCTCAGCACTAACGAGTAATTGTTGAAGCTTAGCTGTTATATATAATTTTCCTTGCTCAACCCCACTACCAGTAACCTGAGGTATTCTTGCCATTGATTCAATTAATTTGCCTTGAACTTTATCAGTCGATATACCGGCCCTTTCAAGGATTGAAGCAACAAGACTATCCTCTTGATCTAATAACGACAAGAATAAATGTGGCTCATCTACTTCTTGATGATTATTTTTCACAGCGAGTGACTGAGCATTCATCAATCCTTGTTGAAATCGTTCTGTCATTCGGTTTAAGTCCATACATCCCACTCCTTTTTGACCATTTTTGACCTTAAGGTTAATTATAAAACAATCCTTTCAAAAAAGTAAAATTTTTTACAGAAGAAAAGCCACCCATATGGATGACTTTCTCTTTATGCATTAAGGTTTTCTTTGGTAAGTCCAAACACGTTCATCGTTGGACGTTTCTGGAAACGGGTCTCCTGCTTTAAGCTTTATTTTTTTGGGATTTTTCACATTATCTCCCGTCTCCCCCACTTCAATATATATGCCATTATTCGGTGCTTTTTTACCTGATTTAAACTGGTGGTTTTGGCCCATGATTTTCCCTCCTTATCGTCTACATTTATATTATTTCCTTTTCTCTAAGGACCATTAAAGGAAGTTCCTTCAAGTTCTCACAGGGTTCGACATTATTTCCTAAGAAATAACATGGAACGAAATGAAAATATGACGATTGTATGAACTTATTGCACAATTATTGCTAAATATTCTTTGTTAACAATATAATTATAGTAAAAATATACCTGTAAATTTGACTGTGATGGTTCATTCAGACGGTTAATTTGAACCTTTAAAGGTGGTTAGAATTATGCAGTCAGTAAAAGAAATACCCATAACGCTTTCCCATCTCTTTGATACTGTTCACCATTTGCGAAAGATCGAAAAAGGAAGCTTTCTTTTTCAAGAAGGATCAACAGCTGATGAATTATTTATCATTCAGAGTGGAATTCTGCAAATCAGTAAAATTATCCCTGATGGAAGAGAGCTCACCCTTAGAATGTGCACGAAGGGGGACCTTGTGGGTGAATTAAATTTATTTTCCCCTGCTTCTAAATTTTCATTAAGTGCACGTGTCATTGAAAGCGGAGAAGTGGCTGTAATAAAAAAGGATGTTCTTGAAGAGAAACTCTCACAAAATCTTCCGCTTTCCATTGAATTTATTCAATGGATGAGTCAACAATATCGAAAGAATCAAACGAAGTTTCGAGACCTAGTACTTCATGGGAAAAAGGGCGCATTGTATTCCACTTTAATTCGCATAAGTAATAGCTATGGGATTAAAACTAATAAAGGAATTTTGGTTGATCTGCCATTAACCAATCAAGAATTAGCAAATTTTTGCGGCACTTCCCGAGAAGTGGTTAATCGACTTCTTAGTGATTTAAGAAAAACAGATATTATTTCTATTGATAAAGGTACTATTACTATTCATGATTTAGATTTCTTAAAAAGAGAAATCGATTGTGAGGATTGTCCAGTTGAGATATGTAAAGTGGACTAAGAAGAAGAAAAGCCGGTCATGTTGACCGGCTTTTTTATTGTCTCTGTTAAACTTGTTGTTGATTTCCGCTCCAGGCACTTCGCTTTCCGTGGGTGTTTCGGTGAGCCTCCTCGGCGCTTGCGCCTGCGGGGTCTCACCTGAACCATACTCCCACAGGACATTGAATAAGCTCCATCGAATTATCACCGCACGAAGGAAATGCGGTAGCATTTTCGAGGATCTTCGTGCCTTCCGCTCCAATCAACAGGGTCTATAAATCAACACTGTTCTTTAACAAAACTTTTTTATCTAATCATGGTTAAGTTGACTTTTGACAAAGTGGATTGTCCAATTTATTGCCGTTTCGTCAGTAATTAAAAATGATGGTCCTGCCCACTTCTTTGTAATAAGATTTTTTATTTCCTCACTCCAACAGATTGTTGCAATTACATTATTTACTTTTCCGAGTAAGGCGATGTCAGTAGGCTCTCTTACCAATAATAACTTAGGATAGTGCTCTTGTTTATAGCCCTCGATTAGTATAACATCGGGCTTAAAAAACGTTAAAAGCTCTATTTGGTCTTCGAGATTGCAATCATAATCTTCTGCTTGTAGCAGCAGTCTTCCGTCTCCTTCAACAATTGCTGCAATGGCACCAGAACCTAGATGTTTGCCTGTGTCCTTTGACATCCAAGCATCCGGCTTTCCACCATGACCATGGTGTTTGATTGTTACTGCGCGGAACTGATGTGCCTTCAATTGGTGTACTACCTTAGAAGAAAAGGTAGTTTTTCCGCTATTTTGGTACCCTACTACCTGAAAAACAACCGGCTTTACCAAGGCCATTCACTGCCGGTTTGGTCCTCCAATAAAAGAACGTCAACTTCACTACCTGCTTCAAAACCCCGGGTCCCACCTGGGAGGATTATCAATGAGTTTGCACCAGCTAAGCTCATTATAATGTTCGATTTATCCAAACCGCTCGGTGTAGATTTTAGCCTACCTCCTTCAATAAAGGTTGAACTTCGAACAAACCTAGTAAAAGGATTTGCTTTTGGAAAGTCTACATCAAGCGCAGCCAGTTCTTTACGCAAATGCGGTTTTTGCGAAAATAACATTCTTCGTAGAATTGGACGGGCAAACAGTTCAAAACCAACATAACATGCAGATGGATTACCTGAAAGGCCAAATAATATTTTTTCCTTAAATCGAGAAATTGTGGTCACACTGCCAGGACGCATCGCTACTTTATTAAATAAAACTTCAGCGCCTAGCTTTTCATATATAGCAGGAAGATAATCATAATCTCCCACGGATACTCCACCAGTTGTAATTAAAACATCTACTTTCTCTAATGCTTCCTTAACCGCTTCAAAACAAGTATTAAACTCATCTGGCAGCTTCCCAAAGTAATGGACAATGCCTCCTGCCCGCTCTATCTGTGCCGCAATCATATGTGAATTACTATTTCGGATTTTCCCTGGGACTAATTCTTCATCCACCTCTAAAAGCTCTGTACCAGTAGCAAATAGACCCACAAGAGGTTTTTTCGCTACTGGGACTTTATGATAACCGAAAGTAGCAAGCATGGCTTGGATACCTGGATTAATCAGAGTTCCTTTTTTAACTAGGATTTCTCCTACCTTCGCATCCTCACCTGTGAAAGATACATTGTCTCCTTTTTGAAATGGACGCTTAATCGACATATAAGGAATGCCATTCTTCTCATAATCCTTTGCCACCTCAAACATAACCACTGCATCGGTACCTTCTGGCATCATGGCACCTGTCATGATTCTGACAGCCTGATTTTGTCCAATTAATTTGCTTGATACCATTCCAGCACCAATGTGATCAACCACTTCAAATTCAATCGGATTTGATTGAGAAGCCTCACTGGTATCGATTGACCTCACTGCAAAGCCATCATACGGAGCTCGATCAAAATGGGGAACATCACTTGTTGCAATCAAATCTTTTGCTAAAAAACGACCATAGCTCTCATTTATAGATATGTATTCAGTCACACCTGATAATTGGTATTCCATCACTTTTTTAACGGCTTCTCCTATCGGGATAGGGTTTCTTCTTTCAACCATTCTATTCACTCCTGCCTAAAACGGGTAGTTTTTACTATATATACATTAAAACAACTATTATTCATTATAAGCCTATAGAAAACTTGGTAACATATCAAATGTCACATATTCATAAATCTTTGTCTAAAAAAATTAAAAATCATATTGAATGTGTGATATAGGTCACCTAGTTTCTCCTTTTTTTCCGTTATGCTTATCTCAAGAAAGAAAGAAAACAGCTTTACATTCAAAGGAGGACTATGTTATGACTTTCCCATTTACTACTAATTCATTAGTTAAAGATATTGTAAACGAATTACCGAAAACAAGTGACGTATTTAAGAAAAACCGCATTGATTTTTGTTGTGGTGGTAATATTCCACTTTCAGATGCAGCCGCTCAAAATGGACTAAATATTGACCATTTATTAGCAGAATTAGAGGAAGTGTTTCAGAAGTTTGAAAATGCTGAAAAAGATGTAGAGGTTTGGACTGATTCTGATTCAAACACCATTATCGATCATATCATTACCAATTACCATCGTGCTTCCGCAGAAGAATTATCCATGCTTAGTCCATATGTAACAAAGGTATCCCGTGTACACGGCGATAATCACCCAGAATTATTAAAGGTCTATGAGCTATTTTATGAATTTAAGAAAGAACTGATGGAGCATATGGAAAAAGAAGAGGCTGTTGTCTTTCCATTAATTAAACAGCTTGCAGACGGAACAGTAGAAAACCGTGAAGAAGCAATCAATATGATTGTTGAACTTGAAAAAGAGCATGACCATGCCGGTGAAATTTTACGGGAGATTAGAGCCGTCACATCCGATTATACCCTTCCATTAGATGCTTGCGGCACATACCGCTTAGTCTATGCGCGGTTAGAAGCACTTGAAGGATTAACCTTTATGCATGTACATCTCGAAAATAATATCCTATTTCCAAGACACCTATCATAATCAGTAGAGACTGTCTCAATCACACGAGGCAGTCTCTTTTTTATAGGCTCTGTTAAATAATATTGTTGATAAACAAATATAAATCAAGGACCTCAAACATTTGAGGTCCTTGATTTTATTCTTATTGGAGAAAAACACCCTTTAGTTGAACAAAACTTCTTTTAAATGAAACGAAACATAATTTGAATTTGTTCTGTTAAATAAAGCGACCTCATAATTTGATAACCACTTTAATTCTCCAAGATATTTGTAAAATATTAACTCATCAGGTTTAGTAGATGCCACCAGTTTTTTTGCTATTTCTTTTCCTTTGCTATCTTTTACAATCAAATATATTTCACATAAATAAAGACAGTGTCTTATAAATACTTCAGCTTTATAGTTTCTATTCGGACTACTCTTTGGTTTTTTCCAAACATAGTCAGTTATAAAATTTAATTCTTTTAAACACTTATAGGCATCATTAAATGGAGTGCTTTCCCAGTTATTAAGTCCAACCACTTTATCGATACCTTGCTTCAAAATATCCAAAACCACCTCTTTTTTCACTCGGTCTTCTATTTTAAAAAATTCACTTACATCATATTGAATCTCCACATCACAAAAACCATCAACAACTGTTAAAAACTGCTTTGGGGAGCCTTTTACACAAAAGATATTTATTTGCTTAATATTTTCGGTATAAAATTTTGAAAAACATCTTTCGTAAAGGGCGGTAATGCATCTTGATTGAAATGAAAAATTTTTTTCCACTTCTGCAACGCCTTGGTCGGTTTCCGAATATAAAAGAAAATGCTTTAATATCATTTTAATCACCTATATAAAATGTTCTATTCGGAACACTTTTTATCCTTTTTCAACACTATAAATTTAATGTCGATAATCTTAGTTTCTCATAGGTAGCATTAGTGGATAGCAAGCAACTATCAATAACCATTTTGCTTACCGTTGTGGAATCGTTACGGAATCTGATTAAGTCCAGGAAATGAAACCAACTCAAATAATGGTTGAGGTATTTCGTTGCCACACCATTAAATCGGTCCATCCAGCCTTTTAAACGGCTGTGATAATTATTGACATTTTGAATATGATAAAGCCCTTTGACTCGTTCTTTTCCGTCCGATTTGAATGGGTAATGTTCTAACCCTTTATCTTTTGCATAGGTTTTGAAAGCCCGCCAAGCATCAGTACAAAGGATATTTGATTTGGATAATTTGGACCCGATAGCTTTATCCAAGCGGGATTTCACAATACGTCCTTGCCCTATCACTTTAGAAAAAGTTAGTTTTTGGCGGTCCCTGGCAATCAACACACAGACTTGTTCTTTACTGATGCCCCGAAATTTAGAAGCACCGCCACGCTTACGAGCTTTACGCTCATTTATATTCCGTTTCCCTTTTTCAGAGTATAAAAAATAGGTCTCATCCATTTCAACGATACCTGAAAAATGGTCAAAATCCATTTGCTTTAAAGCTGATAAAATCTTATGCCTCCAATAGAAAAGGGTAACGAAATGAACACCAATTAATTCAGATGCCTTTCGTAAAGAGTACCCTTCAATCATACATTGAATAAAATCCAACCATTTATGAGGAAGGTGCGAACCACGTAAAGGGGTGTTCGTTACATCAGTAAAGGTCTTACCACAATCTTTACAGCGATAACGCTGCCGTTCCATTGTTTTCATTCCTACTTTGACGGAATATTTTCCGAATCGGACAACATTATTCGAATGACAGTGAGTGCAAGTATATCCATCTTTATGTTTCTGCTCGGACACCTCTTTAAAAATAGGTTCACTTATAGAAGATTCGGCAAGAGATTTTGTAAAAAACTCTTTTAAACGGAGTTGGTCTGCGGTATTGAGTTTTTGTATCTCCTTAATAATGTCCGTTAATGCCATTTGAATCCACTCACTTTTGTCCTTTTTATATACATTATAGAACATCAGTTCGTTATAATCAAATATCAACATAATCGTTTAACAGAGCCTTTTTATAAAAAGGAAAAACTCTCTTGCCTGTGAAGAGAGTTATCCGCCAATATAAGACATTTCAATTTTTTTACGATTTTTATTTGTTTCTGCCGTTCTTTCATCTGAATATCGATCATCCCTACCATTCCAAATAGCAATAATTCGATCCCGGATTTCTTCATCTGACGCACCATTGCGCATAAAATTACGTATATCATGGCCATTTCCATTAAACAAGCACGTAAAGAGTTGACCATTTGCTGAAAGTCGTGACCTTGTACAGCTTGAGCAAAATGACTCAGAAACAGATGTAATGAAGCCAACATTTACATTTGCATCCTTGTAACGATATAGCTTTGCTACTTCTCCAAAATAAGCAGGATCAACCGGTTCAAGTTCAAAATGCTCTTTAAGCATATGATACATTTCCTTTTTGGTCACTACATCGTCCATTTTCCAGCCATTTGTTGAGCCAACGTCCATAAATTCAATATAACGCAATTCCAATCCGTTCTTTTTACAATATTCCGCCATTGGAATAATCTCTGTATCATTTAAACCTTTTTTTACTACCATGTTAACTTTAACGCCCAAACCGGCTTGTTTCGCTGCCTCTATCCCTTCAAAGACCGGTACAGTTCCTACACCTCGTCCATTTATCTTGCCAAATAATTCATCATTCAAGGTATCTAGACTAACATTTACTCTTTTGAGTCCTGCAGTTTTTAAGGCCTCTGCAAGTTTTGGGAGCAATACACCATTGGTCGTCAATCCGATATCACTTAGTCCTTCAATGGTTGATAATTTTTCAACAAGTATAGGGATATCCTTTCTTAACAGCGGCTCACCACCAGTTAAGCGAATTTTCTCAACACCTAAGCTGACAAAAATTTTCGCCAGCCGCTCAATTTCTTCATATGTTAGCAGCGCGCTCTTGGGAAGAAATTCAAAGTCAGGCCCAAACTGATCTGCTGGCATACAGTATTGACAGCGAAAATTACAGCGGTCAATGACAGAAATTCTAAGATCGCGTAAAGGTCTATTTAATTTATCTTTAATAATGTTTTTTTCCATTCCTATCAACTCCATTTAAGGAAGCAATTTAAACTAAGTGTAACAGTCTTTTGAAAAATAGGCTGTTACTTTATTCACTATAACTATACTTTTAATTAATTAATTCTTATCTTAACAGATGTTCATTCATGAAGAAATGATTGTTTTTGGAAAAAACGTATGAGTTTTCACTATATTGTCATTGTTTACCCCTATCTATTGCTTAATATTGGGATAGAATGATACTAACGAATCCGAAAAATAAAAATGTCAGGTATAAAATTGATCCTAGAGGTGAACCGAATGAATACAACCATTAAACCTACTCATTCCATTGAGATAAAAGAATTACTTCGATTTGCAGACCGGAGATTTAGAAGTGAGAGAGGGAGTTTCTTATTTCAGGAAGGCATGCAGGCGGAGGAACTCTACATTATCATTTCTGGAAAAGTACAAATCAGCAAAATCACTTCAGACGGACGTGAACTTTCATTAAGAATTTGCGGTGCAAACGATATTTGTGGTGAGCTAACTCTCTTTACAGATAACCCACGGTATTTATTAAGTGCCAAGATTTTAGAAGAGGGAGAGATTGTTGCAATTAAAAAAGATGTGATTGAAAGTGAAATTTTCCAAAATAGTAAGCTTGCCTTTGAATTTATGAAATGGATGAGTGACCATTTTAGGAAAACACAAACTAAATTCCGTGACCTTGTTCTAAACGGGAAACGAGGAGCTCTTTTCTCCACTCTCATTCGGATGTCTAACAGCTATGGCATTCCAAAAGATAACTCGATTCTAATTGATTTGCCACTAACGAATCAAGAACTAGCAAACTTCTGTGGGACCTCTAGAGAAAGTACTAACCGAATTCTAAGTGACTTAAAAAGAGATCATATTATTTCTGTTAAACGTGGAAAGATTACGATATTAGACCTTCAATATTTAAAAGATGAAATAGGCTGCGAAAATTGTCCTGCAGTTTACTGTAGCATCGAATAGTTACTCTATATATTCATGAAGGGGCTGACAACGAGTCAGCCTCTTCATCTTTTACTTTTGTTCCTGTTTCTCACGTAGTGCTTTCGGAATATAAACACAGAATGGTTCGCTTTCTAGGTAGTCACCTGTCATAGCATATGCTCTTGATCTAGATCCACCACAAACATGACGGAATTCACAAACACCGCATTTTCCTTTATAAAGGTCAGGATTCCTTAATGATTTAAAAATTGGTGACTCCCGGTAGATTTCAGCCAATGGCTGTTCTCTTACATTCCCTGCTTTTACCGGTAAAAGTCCGCTAGGGTACACATCCCCAATATGTGATATAAAGACAAAACCATTACCATCATTTACGCCTTTCGGAGCTCGTCCCAAACCATCGATGGACCCTGTTAATCCCTGTTCAGTTAATGCACTTAAATAATCTATCTCGGCTGTATGTTCCCTAGCTTCGCGCATTTTTTGCTGGATGACTACACGGCGATAATGCTGGGCTGCTGTTGTTTTTATATCAAAGGAAACCCGTTTGCTTAAATCATAAAGCCATCTAAACACCTTTTCGTGCTCAACTGGGGAAATCATATCAGATTCTTGTCCTCTGCCGGTCGGTACAAGAAAAAAGACGCTCCATAATACACAGTTTAAATCCTCAACCATTTTTGCCATTTCATCGAGATAATTGATATTATATCTTGAAATAACAGTATTAATTTGGATAGGTATTTCCAGTTCATGTAAATATTTTATTCGTTCCATCGTTAGATCGAATGACCCTGCCGTACCCCGGAAATGGTCATGTACCTCTGCTGTAGGTCCATCGATACTAAACGCCCAGCGAGAAAGCCCTACCTCTTTTGCCTTTTCAATCGCTTCCTTCGTTACATTTGGAGTGGCACTCGGTGTCATTGATACTCGCACACCTTTTTCAACAGCATATTTTGCTATATCAAATACATCTTCTCTCATTAAAGGGTCTCCACCGGTAAAGACTAGCATTGGATTGTTCATTTCATATATTTGATCAATTAATTGCTTTCCTTCCTCAAAGGAAAGTTCACGGGGATCTCTTCTGTATTGTGCTTCAGCACGACAATGTAAACACTTTAACTGGCAAGCGCGGGTTAGTTCCCAAATAACGATAAATGGGTCTTTATTAAAATCTCGGCTAAAAGCCATATGAAACGCCTCCTAAAACAGCCATTTCAACTCTCAAACAGCCTTAATACTCTGTATTATAAAGGTGTTTATAGTTTAAAAAAGTGAACTACCTCACAGACTGGAAGAGATATATGGACGTTTTGTGAAAGACATAAATAAAAAAACAGTGGATAGATTCCACTGCTTTCTAAAAGTTTTTATAACTTATCGAATCCCTAAAGCAATTTTTGCATAGCGGGACATCATTTCCTTATTCCAAGGCGGATTCCAAACGATATTTACTTCTACGTCCTTAACTTCAGGAATATCTGCCAGGGCTCTCTTAACCTGGTCTACAATTGTTCCTGCTAGAGGACAGCCCATTGATGTTAATGTCATATCAATAGTAAGATTCCCTTCGTCGTCCATTTCAGTCTTATATACTAAACCTAAATTAACTATATCTACACCTAGTTCTGGGTCAATGACTAATTCTAGGGCACCCATAATATTTTCTCTTAAATCCTCATTCATTTCATTTCCGCTCCTTTAAATGGTACGATTTATAACAGTATTTACTTTTATATAAAAAGTATATCGGTTTTCACCTAATCTTGGTGTGAAATTTTTTACAGGTTGGATATATAATTGTTAACATAGTAAATATAGAAATAAAAGTCCATTGTTTTTGAAACTCATTAAATGTAGTGTATCATGCAGTCCAATATTTTACTAAAGGTATGCATTTAATCGAGAAATTCATTAGGATAAAAGGAGTTCACATGGCAGAGAGACATTTAATCGCATTAGATTTAGATGGGACATTACTCAAAGATGATAAAACCATCTCTTTAAAAACCAAACAAATTATTAACAAGGCCAGAGCAGAAGGTCATATTGTGATGATTGCAACCGGGCGTCCCTTTCGTTCAAGTGAAATGTATTATCGTGAATTAAATTTGGACACGCCTATTGTTAATTTTAACGGAGCATTTATGCACCATCCTCTAGAGCCTAACTGGGGATTTTATCATGAGCCACTTGATGTTAAAGTGGCAAAGGACATCGTGGAAGCCTGCAGAAGCTTTCATTTTCATAACATCATTGCAGAAGTAATCGATGATGTGTATTTTCATTATCACGATGAGAAGCTTTTAGATATATTCAGCTTTGGAAATCCAAGGATTACGACTGGTGACCTTGCTGAATTCTTACAAGATTCTCCTACGAGTATGTTAATTCACACAGAAGAGGATCAGCTGCAAACAATTCGGCAACATTTATCAGATGTTCATGCAGAAGTAATTGATCACCGCAGCTGGGCCGCACCTTGGCATGTGATTGAAATTATTAAGATCGGATTAAATAAAGCTGTTGGTTTAAAGAAGGCTTCGGATTATTTTGGTATTCCGGCAGAAAGAATCATTGCCTTCGGGGACGAGGATAATGATCTTGAAATGCTTGAATATGCTGGCCACGGAATAGCTATGGGGAATGCCATAGACCAAGTAAAAAACATTGCGAATGATGTGACTTTAAGCAATGAACAAGATGGTGTAGGAGAATATTTGGCAGATTTGTTAAATCTAAAAATATAAGCCAATTCCCCATTGTTTTCCTAAATGAACATCCTTCTCTTTGAGCATACTATTATTGAGGCAGCGGTGCTGTTTCAATCAAAGCTTGAGCATATTGGAGGGATTCGAATGGGTAAACGAAACAAATCAAAACGCTTTGTCCAGCAAGGAGTGGATACAGTCAGCAAGCATGACGAACGTATCCCCTACCACATGACCTACGCTGAAGCGGAAGCTCAGAAAATGGCCAATGTGCATGAATCCTCGCTTGGAGGAATATAACATGGGAAACCAATTGTTCCAAGAAGCACGGAGATTTGTTGAAATGGCGAAGTCTGCCAACCCAGCTGAACTTGATTCTTCTGTAGCAAAGGCGAAGAATGCACTTAGTTCTGCTTTTGCCAACTCGACAGCAGCAGAACAGGCACAGCTCCAACAAATGCAACAAGAGCTTGAACAGATCAGATAGCTGCACGAAAAGTGGAAGCACCCATTACGGGTGCTTCTGCTTTTTTATTACCGAAATTGTTCTAAGACTACCGGATAAGGCTGAAGGATTTCTCCTTCCTTGCCTCTTTCATATAAATTCATTATTAATGAACCGTTCGGTGGAAGATTTTCTTTAGGAAGATGAACCTTCAGCTGAAATGCTCTCCATTCTGCCTCTTCCTTAGTTAACTCAATCTTTGTCTCATTAATGTACTGCTTATGGCCGTCCTCTACTGTATAATAACTATTACCATAAGCTGCTTTTGTTTCACCGGTTACTATATAATCTCCATTGGTGCCTGACACCTTAATGTTACGAAAGACATGATTCATTTCTGGAACAATAAATTTTTGAACATTCCTTAACTTGGCTCGATTAGTGATTGGTTCGTCATTTAACCTAATGGGACGGAAAGTAGTATGAACGGTATATTCTCCGGGTGGAACCCGGCTACCCTTAAATTGATAATTCCATTTTTCAATCCGTCTAAAGGTTTGATGTGGTTCAATACTAACTGTTTGAAAAGCCTGTAAGAAATATCGTCCTTTTGAATAGTCATATACTTCCTTACCTGAATCATCTGTAATGGTCATTTCTATTAATTGGGATGTCGGGAATTCAAAATGAAGAGGGAGGTCCCCGGTATTTTCTAGGACAAGTTCTAATTTCACCATTTCAGGTTCCACAGTAGGGACAACATAAAAACGATAATCCAGTTCGTTCACCCCATTTGTCACTGTTTTTGTCATAGATGGAACAAGTAACAATATGATACAGAATAGTATTCGCATGCTGATCTCCTTTTTCCTTTATTCTCTCCGAAAAAAACCGTACACTCCTGCAGTCTGGATAATATTGGTGAACGCATTAGGATCTACTTCCTTTATTATTCGTTCCAAATCGTATAGCTCATACCGGGTAATGACAATCATGAGCATGTCCCTTGTTTCATTCGAAAATGCACCTTTAGCTGGAATCATCGTAATCCCTCTGACCAATGATCCATGGATTGCCTGCTTTAGTTCCTCAGCCTTTTTCGTAATAATCATCGCGGTGAGTTTCGCATGTCTTGTATGAATAGCATCAATTACTCGTGTTGATGTATATAAAGTTACCAGCGTGTACAGTGCTTTTTCCCAACCAAAAAGGAAACCTGCTGTAATAATGATTACGCCATTTAACACAAACATATAAGGCCCTACCGGTTTATCTTTCATTCTCGATAAAACCATGGCAATGATATCCACACCACCTGTAGAAGCTCCCCATTTTAATGTTATCCCTACACCAATAGCTAAAATCACTCCACCAAATACGGCATTCAGTAGTATATCTTGAGAAACCTGTTTAATTGGGACGATGGTTAAAAAAAAGGAAGACATTAATACACTTAAGAAACTGTAAACTGTAAAGGACTTGCCTACTTTCCTCCAGCCAAGAATAGCAACTGGAATATTTAATAAAAGCAATAATAACCCCATTGAGACATGAATTGGTGTATAATCACTAAGCACCTTAGAAAGCAATTGGGCTATACCTGTAAAACCGCTTGAATACACATTGGCTGGAATTAGAAATAAATTCATCGCCAGTGCATTTAATAAGGCACCCGCCACAACAATAGTAATCTTTTTTGTTTCTTGCCAAAGCAATGATGATTCCCCCTTTATCTGAATGTTTGTAGTGGATCCAGCATATTAAATTACATAATTGTAATTTTTATGCTAAACCGATAAACTGAAACTAAAATAACGCTTGAAAGCAGGTGAGCTTTATGCAGGTAAAAATACTAGCAGATAGCGCATGCGATTTACCTAAAAGTTTTTATGAGGAAAATAATGTCACACTTCTTCCATTAAAAGTCCATCTCAATGGAGAAGAATACGAAGATGTTAAAAATATCGATCCAAAAGCGGTCTATGACGCCATTAGAAATGGTTCAACACCTAAAACTTCACAAACCTCTCCTCTTTTGTTCGAAGAGGTTTTCACACAAATGGCAGAGAGAAATGAAGATGGAATTTACATAGCCTTCTCTTCCGAATTATCAGGAACTTATTCAACCGCTGTTATGATTCTTGACCAAGTGAAGGAAAAATATCCAAACTTTAATTTAACGATTGTCGATACCAAATGTGCTTCCCTTGGAATCGGGCTAATTGTCCAAGAAGCAGCAAAGCTTGCTCAGAATAATGCTAGCAAAGAGGAAATCTTAAAGGATGTTCTTTTCAGAAGTGTGCATATGGAGCATCTGTTCACGGTTGAGGATTTAGATTATTTGGCAAGAGGCGGCCGTGTTTCGAAAGCTTCTGCCTTCTTGGGTGGACTGCTAAATATTAAGCCCATTCTCAACGTTGAAGATGGAAAACTAGTTCCAATTGAAAAAATAAGAGGAAAAAAGAAGGTACTTCGTCGAATCATTGAAATTATAAATGAGCGCGGAGCCCATCTGGGTGACCAGATTATTGGTATTAGCCATGCAGATAATGAGGAAACGGCACAAGAGATGAAAGCAATGATCGTGGAAGAGTTCCATCCTAAAGAGGTTTATATCTCAAGCATTGGGTCAGCCATCGGGGCTCATACCGGTGCAGGAACTATTTCCATCTTCTTCTTAAATCAACTACCATAAAACAAAAAACAGAGTGGGGATTCCCGCTCTGTTTTTTGTTCTTATTTATGATCTGTTTTTTTAGAATATTGATTTTTACCTGCTTGGCGATTTTTTTCGCGCATCATATTTTTTTCATGTCTTAATGCATTATTATCTTGTGCTTTTTTATCATTATCAGAAGTGTGCGGCATGTTGTTACCCCTTTCGTCATTCCTTTTCAATCATTATTGTCTGTCATAACGAAAAAGAGTATGTAAATTTGTTAATCTTTTTTTACATAGGTCCAGCTTCCCTCTTGATAGGCCTTTCCTTCCTTCATTAGCTTTCCAAGTGCCCGCTTAAACGCACCCTTGCTTAGATTGAAGCGTTCTTGAATATCCTCAGGCATACTTTTATCAGAATAAGGCATTGCCCCATTTCTACTGAGTAGATATTCATAAATACGCTCTGAGTCGATATCTTGAGATTCTGCCTTTCTTGCCAGCAGGGAAACATTCACCGTGCCATCTTCCTTCACATCGATGATCCGTCCCTCTACTTTTTCACCTAACCGAGGCTCTTGTCCTCTCTGCGATTCATGAATGAAGCCTTTAAAGCCTTCAATCGTATAAATCCAACTACCTACCTTAGCTGTTCTATAAATATGCCCTTGAACGTTTTTATTAAAATGTTGTCTAGTAGCTTTTACTGAAATGGATTCAATAATGGGGTCAGTGGCAAGTTTGGCATATAAAAGATTATTGCTGCTAAGTTTTAATGTAATATAAACTAAATCTCCGATTTTAGGCCAAACAGACTTGTGTACTGGCAAATCATCGATCCCTAATAAAATGTCCTTAGGAAGTCCAATATTTAGAAAAACACCAATTCTAGGGTTTGTATCTGTTACCTTAACCCAACCATAACTGCCGACTGCTATTTCTGGAATGTTAGTTGAAGCGGAGACGCGGCCTTCTGAATCAACAAATAAAAAGACTTCTACTTCATCACCTTCCTCTAATTCTTGTTTTGCCTGATTAAAGTGCAATAACACATCATCATTGCCATCTGTTAAAAAATAGCCAAATGCTGCTTTTCTTGCAACCGTTAGCGTGGCTGTTTGCCCGATTAATTCATTTATTGACATCATAACGTTCCTTTCCTTTGAAGCGATTTATAACTCATCTTCTATTTTGGTTAATATAGCCGTTTTTAATAAAGTTGTTTGAACTGATTTATTTTACTATAATGTACCCATAAAGGGAAACTTTAGCAGGTATTGTTTCTAAAAACCAATTAAAAACTCGGAGGTTTGTATTATGTCTAAAGATAGTTCATTTGATATTGTATCTAAAGTTGATTTTTCCGAAGTCACCAATGCAATTACACAAACAATGAAGGAAATTAGTACACGCTATGACTTCAAAGGAAGTAAAAGTGAAGTTTCTCTAGATAAGGAAGAGCTTGTTCTCATTTCTGATGACGAATATAAGTTGGACCAATTAAAGGATGTTTTACTAGGAAAGATGATTAAACGTGGAATTCCTATTAGAAACCTTGATTACGGAAAAATTGAAAAAGCATCAGGTGGGACCGTTCGTCAAAGAGCGAAGCTTATTCAAGGGATTGATAAGGAAAATGCGAAAAAAATCAATACCATTATTAAAAACAGTGGTGTAAAAGTAAAAAGTCAGGTTCAAGATGACCAAGTGAGAGTAAGTGGAAAAAACCGGGATGATTTACAAAAAATTATTTCCTTGGTACGAGACGCGGACTTAACGGTTGATGTACAATTCATTAACTATAGATAAAAGGTCAATAACCGTTTAAGGTTTTATTTATCACTAAATCGTGTATACAAGACGAAAAGGATTCTGGTCCTTCTCGTCTTTTTTTATTTTTGTTTCATAAATTCTCTGTTTGTTCAAAAAATAACATGATAATAATCTTAGGAGGTTTGATAAATGAGTAATAATCAAAATAACAAAAAGCAGACATTTCCCCCCCAGCATCAGAACCAGCAACCCGGTATAGAAAGTGAGATGAATCCTCTTCCAATCTTTGTCGATCCGAATTATAAAGCAGGAGGAAAATTATCAGGAAAAACGGCAATTATTACTGGAGGTGACAGCGGCATTGGAAGAGCCGTGGCCATTTATTTTGCTAAAGAAGGGGCAGATGTTGCCATAGCTTATTTAAATGAACACCAGGATGCAGAGGAAACAAAGCAATTAATTGAGGCAGAAGGCCGCCAGTGTCTCCTTTTCTCAGGTGATGTGGGGGAAGAGGACCATTGTAAAGAGATTGTCAAACAAACCATTGATCATTTTGGGAAACTAGATATCCTTGTGAATAATGCAGCCGAACAGCATCCGCAGCAAAGCTTATTAAATATTACAGTAGCGCAGCTTGAAAAAACATTTCGAACCAATATTTTTTCCTTTTTTCATATGACAAAAATGGCCCTTCCGTTTTTAAAAAAAGGAGCTTCCATTATTAATACTGCATCTATTACCGCTTATGAAGGGAACGAACAGCTATTAGATTATTCAGCTACAAAAGGAGCAATCGTTTCATTTACTCGTTCTTTGGCCAAGTCTCTTGCGACCCAGGGTATCCGTGTAAACGGGGTTGCTCCTGGACCGATATGGACCCCACTCATTCCATCAACCTTTTCAGCTGATCAAGTGGCTACCTTTGGTTCCAATACCCCGATGGAAAGAGCGGGGCAGCCCTATGAGCTTGCACCAAGTTATGTATTCCTTGCCTCTGATGACTCTTCGTTTGTTAGCGGCCAAATGATTCATGTCAACGGCGGAAAAGTTGTGAATGGATAAGAAAAGCGTAAGCGCCTTGATCAGCCCCGACAGGGAAATGTTCTTCTGCAAGAAAAGTCGCTCTTTGACTTTACTTGCAGAAGGTTATTTGACCCGAGGGGCTAGGCGCTGGAGCTGGACAATTCTCGAAGTCGAATTATATATTTTTTTAAATAGAAAAACAAACGCATTGGGGTTACCCCAATGCGTTTATTTAGCATTTTTAGTTTTTCTTCTTTTTATTATGATGAAAAGAAAGATAGAAACCAAAATATAAACAATAACCATGGATGAGATAAGCGGAATATTAGCTCCGCTCTTGTCGGTTAAGACATAGATTTCAGAGTTATCACGATCAAGAATCAGGATATATTGATTGTCGTGACTGCGAACTATATCCCCTGCAAGTAATCCTCTCAGTTCTTTTCCGCTTTCTACCTGCTCTTTTGATAAGATTGCTTTTTGTGATTTACTAGTGTTATTAATGGCAACGATGGATGTTTCGCCTTTATAGGTACGTTTATAAACAACCATTCCCTTTTTCTCATAAAGCATTTCCATACTGCCTCTTGTTAAGGATGGAAGCTGATTTCTTAACTCACCAATTTTCGTGATATAGTCAATCAGATCCTTATCCGCTCGAAAATTCATCTGCCTACGGTTATCGGGAATGTCCCCGCCAATTAAAGCAATCTCTGTCCCATAATAAACGATGGGAATCCCTGGAGTAGTGTACAAATAAGTTAATGCTGTTTTCCAGCGTGAACCAGGAAACTGCCTCTTTTCAACAATGTCAGTAGTGAATCTGGTAGTATACTCGTTATCCATAAATGATGCTTTTAAGAAAGATTCTTGTCCTTTTTCATGATCTATAGATAGAGGTCCGAATGATTCATCTGTGGTGGCAAATATTTTTCTTACACTTGCAAGATTAGAATAATCTAATAGACTGTCAATTCCAGCTTGTTCATATTGCTTTATATCTGCTGAAGTACCTTTTGAAAAAATACCAAGTAAGAACAAGTTCTTATTTGTATTTTTCATTTCTCTTGAAAAATTCTTCCAGAAACTTAACTTTGTCTTGTTCACTTCAGGCAAACTATAGCCGTCAATGTCCGTTTTCTTGGCCCACCATTTTGCTGCATCAATTAAGTTTCCTTCATCCATTTGGGTTTCAGAAGCTTTATTACTTGTCACAAAATCAATTAATACTTTCATTTTCCGTTCATGCGCTTCTTTAACAAGCTCCTGAAACTTCTTTATGCTACCAAAATGCTCGTCCGTTTTATAATAATCTTTCACCGAGAAGCCATCGTATCCTTGATCAGTATTATCAAAAATGGGAGTTAAACGTATCGCTGTAAATCCCATATCATGTATGTAGTCAAGCCGATCAATAATTCCTTGAAAATCACCGCCATGATAGGCTAAAGGATCTTTGGCATTCACATTCACATCATTTGCAATATCCCCATTGTTGAAGCGATCAATCATAATGGAATATACCGTTTCATCCTGCCATAAGCGTTTTTCCTTTTTTACCGCTGCCTCTGCAGGAACCGAAGAAAGTAACAAGAACGCAATTAAAATGAGTATCGTTTTTTTCATATACTATTACCTATCCTCCCTATAAAAAGGGAAGAGGATTTCCCCTTCCCTACAATCATTTTAATCTAATATAGGGTTAATTCCAAATGTAATAAGCACCTTACTAAGTTTTTTTCGTTAATTTACTATATTGATATTGTAATCCTTGAACCATGTATGAAGTTGCACAAGATAGGCTAATAATTGTGGTCCTGTCATCAACTGTCCAAACCAAGGCTCTTGAAAGGATTTACCGCCAGAGCTTACAATACCTTCTAGCTGGTCTTTTTGGAAGAACTCATGTAGAACAGAAGATTTATCTTGAAGAATTTGTTCCATCCATTTTTGAATGGCCATCGTATATTCCGGATTATGTGTCTTTGGATATGGACTTTTCTTTCGGTAAAGCACCTCCTCAGGAAGAATTCCTTCAAATGCTTTCCGGAGGATGCCTTTTTCTCTGCCACGATACATCTTCATTTCCCAAGGGATATTCCAAACATATTCAACAAGGCGATGATCGGCAAAAGGAACACGGACCTCCAGACTAGCCCCCATACTCATCCGATCTTTTCGATCAAGTAGTGTTGTCATAAACCATGTCATATTAATATAGAATAATTCTCTTCTTTTAGCCTCTTCTAAGCTTTCCCCGTCTAGTTTAGGTGTTTCAGCAATTGCCTGTTTATATTGCTCCAAGCAATATTCATCTAACATTAACCTTTTCTGCCATTTAGGCTGTAACAAAGATTGCCTTTCATGAACAGAACGCATCCAAGGGAATCCTTGCCTCTCCAAATCCTGCTTCCGATGGAACCATGGATAGCCGCCAAAAATCTCGTCTGCACATTCTCCTGATAAACTAACGACAAAGTCTTTCTTAATTTCCTTACAAAACCAAAGCAACGAGGAGTCTACATCCGCCATACCAGGAAGGTCTTTCACATGGGTTGCTTCCAATAAATCATTTACTAATTGTGTTTGTGAAATAGTCTTATTAGTATGTGTGGTACCAAAATGATCCTTCATCATTTGTATGAATTTACCATCTGCTTCTGGCTGGAATTCATTCGAAGAGAAATGTTGATCATTTCCCTCGTAATCAATTGAATAAGTATGAAGCTGCCCTTTCCCTTGCTCTTCAAACCCCTTTGCAGCGATGGCTGTAATAATACTTGAATCAAGACCACCTGATAAAAAGGTACAAAGCGGCACATCTGACACTAGCTGTCTTGTTACTGCATCTGTTACCAAATAGCGGACTCTCTCAGCCGTTTCATCAGCGTTTTCCTTATGTTCTTCACTCTTTACATTCCAATACCGCCAAATTTTCAATCCATTCTTTGAAAAAGTAAGAGCATGAGCAGGTCTCAATTCTTTGATACCTTTATATATTCCTGATCCTGGTGATCTAGACGGCCCCGCACCAAGAACCTCAGCAAGCCCCTCATAGGTAATTTCTGTTTTTATTTCTGGATGTGCTAGTAGTGCCTTAATTTCTGATGCAAAGATAATTCCTTGTTTATGTTCTTTATAGAATAATGGCTTTACCCCTAAACGGTCTCGTCCAATAAAGAGTAATTCTCTTTTTGAATCCCAAACGGCAAAGGCGTATATCCCATTTAAATAATTTACGCACTCTTCCGCCCATTCTATATAGGCTGTTAACAGTACTTCTGTATCAGAATGCCCCTTAAACGAATATCCTTTAGTAAGGAGTATTTTGCGGATATCCTCAGTATTGTATAATTCCCCATTGTAGCAAATGGTGTAATTATTACCGTCTTTTTGTTTGGTCATTGGTTGTCTTCCCCCTTCAGGGTCGACCACGATCAATCGTTTATGCCCAAATCCGACATGCGTATCGTACCAGATATTCGTTTCATCAGGTCCTCTTTTTTCTAATGTATGAACCATTTTCTTAAGGGTTTCAGTTTCGTTCTTAATTGCTTTATTAAAATCAATCCATCCCGAGATTCCGCACATTTCTTTCACTTCCCTGCTTTCGAATTGTGAACCTTGATTACATGCTTCATTGTATTCAGCCCATGTTCATTGGTTAATTGTCCTATAAAATCGAAAGCACGCTTCGTAAAAACTCACTCATTTTGGGAATAGGAGAGGATTACTCCCTGGGCTTATTCATGTGAGATTAATTAACAAAGTAAAAAAATTTTAATTTTTTCCTTTTTACTTTAAACGGTTATAAAAAGACTCAAAGATGTCTACAAAGTAGAATGAACGCAAATGGCATGGAGGTTAATGATGAATCGACAACAACGACTCAAGCTATATGATATTCAACATAGGGCCTTTAACGAAGGAACAGTAGAGCAAATCAATAATCAATGGATATTTTTCGATGAGGAAACAGATGAGGCAAATATGTTAGAAGATTTTATTCATCAAGAAATCGAAATCTTCCGCCTTAATCGCTGGAGGAAAGGTATTTTAAATGAACCGGGTAAGATCCAATGTGGAAAGGAAATTATATTGTTCCGTGACCATGATTTAATAAGAATAAGAAAGCATTTAGTATATTCTCTTGAGAGACTTTTAGATGGTGTTAATGATGATGCCTTTTTTCAGTTTATCACCACGCTAAACTCATTGAATTTTTCCATTTACGATTGCATCTATTGTTATAACCATTTATCCTTCTTATCTGACGAACATCGAAAAGATGGGGTTAACTTTATGGTATTTGACAATCAAGAACAGATTTGTAATGTACAGCATCATTTTTGTTACTACGAAAAAGTAAATGACCGATTCGAGTTCACAATCAACACCGGCAAAAGATTAATTATTGAAAAAATTATTTCATAAAGAAAAGCGGAAGCGCCTTAGTAAGCCCCGAAAGGCAAATGTTCTTCGGCAAGAAAAGTTCGCCTTTTGACTTTTATTGCCGAAGGTTATTTGACCCGAGCTGTAACAATCATCGCTTTATCAAGCCATGATTGTTACAAGATACTCAAGGAAGAATAATCAGGATGAAAACTGGCTAGGCGCTGGAGCTGGACAATTCTCGAAGTCGAATTTTATATTTCTAATATGTAAAAAAGGCATGGAGAATTCCAGGCCTTTTCTGCTTTTTTAATTAGTTAGCTGCCAATATATTTTGCGTACAACTGTTTTGCTCGGACAATATCATTTGTCCCATGGATAAGAACACGACCATCATTAAATATAGCCATAGTTATCCCTTCCTCCGGTGAAAAGCGCAGTAAAAAACTATTACCTGCCACTTTCCCGATACTCTTAAGATGATCTGCTACCTTTTTCAAATCCAGTTCGTGTTTATCCCTTGGATTAATTTGAACAGTCTCCCGACCACACAGTGTCGTGTATGCCAGCTGTTGCTCAGAAGATCGATCAAGAAAATCAAATTGTCCTTTTACACAGCAAGGGCAAGAAGGATTCATTCCGTTGGATATATCCATTTGCAAGGAAGAAAGATCCCAAATGTCGATTTGTTCTAAATTTGGAGTGGTTTCTGCCCCCACTAATAGTTTGATCGTTTCCATGGCCTGAAAGGAACCTATGATATCTGTTAAAGGTGATAACACACCTACCGTATCACAAGTTTCACCTGTTGTGGTAGGAACATGTGGAAAAAGACAACGATAACAAGGTGTTTTTCCCGGTTTAATGACCGCAAACATCCCCCTCGAACTTACAGCCCCCCCATGAACCCAAGGAATACCGTATTTCACAGCTACATCATTTATTAAGAACCGAGTCCTAAAATTATCTGTACCATCTACAATAACATCAAAGCTATTTAACAATTCCTCTGCATTATCCAAATTTAGATCGGTAATAACCGCGTCGACTGTGACACTTGAATTAATCATATTTAACCTTCTTTTAGCTGCGGCTGCCTTCGGAAAATGTTGTCTAGCATCCTCTTCATCGAATAGAGTCTGTCTCTGTAAATTAGATAATTCAACAACATCCCGATCTATGAGCCTTATGTACCCCACACCTGAGCGGACGAGATGATTGGCAATGACAGTCCCTAGTGCACCTACCCCAACAACAGCCACACGGCTTTTTAACAGCTTCATTTGCCCTTCTTCCCCAATTGCTTTAAAAAGTATTTGTCTGGAATACCGATCTAAACTACTCATTCTATACCCCTTTTCTAGATACCTAGCTCCTATTGATACGATCATTTTTATACTATTATCTTACCAAATTATTTTCACTGCCCCCTTAAAAAATTTTAATTTTAAAAAAATTCATTAGGCGTTATAATAAAATTGGATATATATCTAAATTTTGGAGAAATCTCTTATCAAACTGTCTGTTATTATAAGAGATTAATAAATAATCTATTAAAATGAAAGAGGGGGAAAAGCTTTGAATCTAGGTGGTTTTAAGAACAAGGAAGTGTTAGTTGACTTAACAAGTGGAACTGTTGATTACAGACCTATCAACGAAGAGGATGCGATTAAGTACATAGGGGGCCGTGGCCTTGGTGTGAAATATGTACTTGATAACGGACCAGAAGTGGAACCGCTTTCTGAAGAAAACATCTTGTGTTTTATGACAGGCCCTGTGACTGGTTCACGTTCTTCCATGAGCGGACGCCTTTGTGTCGTTACTAAATCTCCGCTTACAGGAACGGTAACTGATTCTCACATTGGCGGTTGGACTGCTGCACGTCTTAAATGGGCAGGAGTTGATAATGTCATCTTCTCTGGAAAAAGTGATAAGCCTGTTTATCTTTACATCGAAGAAGGAAAAGCCGAGCTTCGCGATGCATCAAACCTATGGGGAACTAGTACTAGAGAATTTATTAAAGCAATGAAGGATCAGTATGGTGAAGCAGACCTTAGTGTTATGACCATTGGTCAAGCCGGGGAAAACACCGTTCGCTTTGCATCATTTATTAATGAACACGACCGTGCAGCTGGACGCGGTGGTACAGCTGCTGTAGCTGGATATAAAAAATTGAAAGCTATTGTTATTAAAGCAGCCCAAAAAGGAAATATGCCTCAACCTAAATTAGACAACGAGTACAAAGAGGCGAACAAAAAAGCAGTAAAAGCAATCCTAGATGGCGGTTTAACTGCACCAAATAAGGGCGGATTATCTGTTTATGGAACCAACGTATTAACTAACCTTATTAATGAGGTAGGAGCCCTTCCAACCAAAAACTCTCAATTAACTCACTGGGATGAAGCAGAAAAACATAGTGGTGAGTATGTAAACACACATTTACGTGTTGCAAACAATACCTGCCACGCCTGTCCAGTCGGTTGTAAAATTGAAGTAGAAGTAAAAGATGGTAAGTATAAGACACGCGTGGAGAGTATTGAATTTGAATCTGCATGGTCACTTGGCTCTAACTGTCTATTAAGTGATGCAGAAGCGATTTCATATATGATTGACCGATGTAACGAGTATGGTCTCGATACCATTGAGCTTGGCCATTGCTTCTCTGTTACTATGGAAGCTTTCGAGAAAGGAATCATTTCAGAGGAATTAATCTGGGGAGATGCCGATTCCATGATCGAATTAACAAAGAAAATTGCTTTCCGTGAAGGATTTGGCGGTATTCTTGCCGAAGGTCCTGCACGAGCTACTGCATCTTGGGGAGCTCCTGAACTTTCCATGTCTGTTAAAGGCCAATCTATTCCAGCATATGACCCACGCGGAATTCAAGGAATTGGCTTAGGCTATGCAACTAGTAATCGCGGTGCATGTCACTTACGAGGTTATACCGTAGCCAGTGAAATTGCCGGGATTCCAGAACCAACTGATCGCCTAAAACCAGAAGGTAAAGGTGAACTATTAAAGATATTCCAAGATATGCTTGCTTTCTCTGATTCTATGAACATCTGTAAGTTCTCTTCATTCTCTGAAAATGCAGAGCATTATGCTGAGCAGTATAGTGCTATGACAGGCGTTTCTCTGACAGCCGAGGATGTCATGAAGGCTGGAGAAAGAATTTACAACCTTGAGCGCCATTATAATAACCTAGCAGGTTTTAATAAGCGGGAAGATGATTTCCTTCCAAAACGCTTTACCGAAGAACCAGCAACGGGTAATAGTGCCGGACATGTAAGCCGTATGGATATCATGCTTGAAGAATATTATCAAGTCCGCGGTTGGAAAGATGGCGTAGCAACAGAAGAAAAGCTTCGTGAATTAGGGATTATTGGACCTGAATTCACACAAACAATCTAATATATGTACAAAGAGAGGAAGGTTCCACTTTGGAATTCTTCCTCTTTTTTTAACCACCAATTCTAGTAGTCTTATAGCGATAATTTTTAATGAGTTCTTCTAGCTCTCTTTCGCTTGGTGCAGAAAAACGAATGTAGACTGAATTCACCTTAAAAACATGGGTAAAGACAATTTCCTCTTCAGCTACTATTGCCCCACTCCACCCCTCAGCCAGATAGAGATATGGAAAGGTGTCAGTTACTAACCTTGCACCAAGTTCTTCAAAATACATCCCAAGATGTTTCCGGTTAATTCCACGAAACTCTAAATCTTTCGTTACCATATCATCCACCAGCAACAGGGGGAAAGAGTGCGAATTGATCCTTTTCATCCACTTTTGTCTGAAGGTCGTCAAGATGGATGATATTTTGTCCATTTACATACACATGAACAAATGGTAGTAAGGTTTTTTCAGGTGTAAATATCTCGGCTTGTAAATCTGGGAACATCTCAACCATTTTATCAAGAACATCAATGACCCGGTCACCATCAGGTAGTACTTCAACAGTTACACCACCACATATTTGCCGGAGATTAGCAAAAACCTTTACAATCATACCTCTCTCTCCTCTCTCTATTAAAGGGGGGACAGTCCCCCACTGCGCTAAAGCGCTGGGGGACTGTCCCCATTTTTTTACGGATGTAAAAATGACATAGGCAGTTTTACAAAGCCTAGGTATAAAACAAGTAGGAAAGCAACAACAAACTGAATCCAAAAAACTGATGTATTTCTGTTATTTTTAACTCGGCCTAGGATCATTTCTAATAATCCAATTACCCAAAGTCCGGCTACCGCTTTCAAAATATACCAGACATCAATCTTATTAACCATGAAAAGAAGTCCTAAACCTGATGCAATAATAAGAATGTATAATACGCGTAAAATCATTTGTACAATTTTTGCGCCTTTTTCTTTTCCACTTTTATGTAGGGAAAGTGCAACAAAAAATAAAATTAGAGCTAAAACCCATGCTGTAATATGACCGTGAATCATTTAGTGGCCTCCTTAAGAGTATTATTAGAGACTATCATACCATAGGCGATACAAAATTACGAAGATTAGTATGTCAAAATAGTAACAAACATGAATACCTTTATTCTTCAATTGTGTTTTTTAATGTTCCTATATTTTCTACATAGATTTCCACTTGGTCTCCTGGCATTAAAAATTTGGGCGGATTAAAACCTTTTCCTACACCCGCTGGAGTGCCAGTCGCGATAATGTCTCCAGGTTCAAGCGTCATACCAGCTGATAGAACAGCAATAATTTCTTCAACAGGAAAAATAAACTTGTCTGTATTTGAACTTTGTCGTACTTCACCATTGACTCTTGTTTCAATATGTAAGCGGTTTGGGTCTTCAACTAAGCTTTTATGCACAATCCAGGGTCCCATTGGACAGGTGGTATCTAAACTCTTTCCAATGAAAAATTGCTTATGCTTAGATTGAAGGTCTCTAGCCGTCACATCATTAATTATGGTATATCCAAAAACATAATCAAGTGCCTCATCCTTTTGGATTCCTCTGCCCTTTTTACCAATAATGACAGCGAGTTCCCCTTCATAATCCAGTTGATCTGTAACAGACTTATGATTTAAAACAGCTGCACCAGGTCCGGTAACAGTTGTAGGGGCTTTCGTAAAGACCATTACATGTTCTGGAATATCGTCAGCACTTCCCAATTCAAGTGCATGTTCCACGTAATTCTTTCCTACACAAAAAATATTCTTGTTTGGCCTTGGAATAGGAGCGAGCAAGGTGACTTCTTCAATAGGAAGATAATATGCTTCAACTTGTCCAGTTGTTTCTACCCAATCTAGCAAGCTTCGAACTTGGTTGATAAAAGTGTCACCTAGCGCAATACATTCCTGCATTGTAGAAGGAAATACTTTATTACCAGTCCTTGCTTCTTCTGTTTGATTTAATAATAAGACCTTTGTATTCTCAGCATCTACCACCCCAACAAAGTTTTCATTATTTTGCTGAACTGTTACAAATCTCATGGTTATCACCTCTAAATGAATTCATTACTACTATAATAATAGAATAAACAGAAGAATCTAACAAATTAAAAGCACCCTTAGCAAAGGATGCTTTTTTAACTATTTTTTATGGTTTCAATACATTGACTCACAGCAGACTCTAGCTTGTCATAGAATTTCGGCCTGGCACCTGTGGATACAAGCCTGCCAATTATTTTCCCTTCCGAGTTTTGCCCTTGTTGAAACGTAAAAATATCTTTAAGAACAATGTTATCACCTTTCATCCCTTGTACTTCTGTAATCTTAGTAATTTTTCTTGAACCATCTTTTAGTCGTGTCTGTTGGATAATAATGTCTAAACCTCCTGCTATTTTCCCCCTAATATCTTTGACAGACAAGTCTACGCCAGATATGACAACCATTTTTTCAAGACGGTCGATCATATCTCTTGGGCTATTTGAATAAACAGTAGCAAGTGACCCATCATACCCTGTACTCAGTGCTTGGAGCATTTCAAGGACCTCTCCTCCTCTAACATCCCCAATGAGACCTATCCTCTCACCTTTGGGTACGAATTGGGACAAAACATTCAGTGTCGTTGTTTTCCCGGAGCCGGTTCCTCCACTAATAAACATATTTAGTTTCGCTTTCACACATGCACCCAGGAAGATAGCAATTTCCTCTGTAATTGTTCCAGAATTGATCAAATCTTCGATTTTAAATATGTTTCTTGAAAACTTGCGTATGATTAGCGTAGGACCATTTTTAGCTAATGGAGGAACAATTGCATTCAAACGAGCGCCATCTGAAAGCGTGACATCAACCATCGGTGAACTTTCATTTACTCTTTTTCCCAGTGGTGCAACAATTTTTTCTATTACACTCATGATATGATCATTATCACAAAATTTAATCGGTGTTAAAACGACCTTCCCTTTTCGTTCACAGAATACCTGGTTTGGTCCATTTACCATAACCTCTGAAACATCCTCATCTAATAAAAGCGGATGTATCGGACCGAAGCCCGTTAAATCATTAGCATGTTCATCAATCACATTTTTTTTATCTATTTGATCGCGGTATAAGTCATGTACTAATGGTAAACTTTTCGATATCATCATCTCTATTAATCTTTTAAAAAAATCAGCTGATAATGGATGGTTTGCCAATTTCGCCCCGTTTGAAAGATTTATGAAATTCAATACGTTCACCTCCGACAATAGAAATAACCCCTCTTTCGCCGAAAAAGGGGGGTTGCTTAAATAGACTAACTAAATAAACATAGAAAACCTATGAATAGTTAGTAAATCAATATGAAACACCCTGTTCTTTCGGTAACTGGCTGGCGTAGTGCAAAAGCACCTTAGCCCCTAAAGCTTTGCGTCACTGATTTTCACCAGTTTTGCCTTTATCGAGAATCAGTGTTTGTTTGTCCGACTGATCTCTTACTCACATAATAGAACTTTTTCCCCTCAACAACATCCGACTAAAATACTATTTTGCATTAATACAAATAGGTATTTATAGCTATTTTGAACTATTACTATAATAAAAAAGACATAAATGTGCCTGCACCTTCAACATACCTAAACTGCCAATTTATTTAGGCTAACCATTCACCATACATTCGCCCATACATATAATTTATAGATAACAATAAAAAAGGATGTTGATCATGCCAGCCATCGTTGGAGTTGCACAGGTAATTACCTTAGGAAGCAGTTCAGTATTCCATATTGGCGACGTATATAAAATTATGCCATTTTCTAATGCCAAAACATTCTCAGGAGCCGGGTCATTTAATACAGGGGAAAATTTACGTCTAAACAACAATTCAAGTTCTACTAACACATCAGATGCAGATGTTATTGATCAAGGAATTGCCCTAAATGCTTAATAATTGGGTGGTCTAAAATGAATTACTATATACAACAATCCATTCAAGTAAATTTCATAAGAATCGGGAGTATTTCCAATTCCTCTGTCATGCAAATTGGCAGTGCTGGAATGATAAAACCATCTGCATATCTTTATAATACTGGTGGTTTTACAGAACCCGCCCCCACGCCAATTAAAGCCCTTGGAAGCTTAGTGGGTACCCCCGCCGTGCCATTACAGGCAGCTGTTAGAAAAAAAGAAAATGTAGACAAATAATTCTCATCCATCTTTGGGGTTCTTCTAGACTATCTATTGTGAGGTGATTTCATGTATCAAGATTATTCCCAATACCTTCAATGGCTGCAAATGTATATTCAAGCACAGGAAAAGAGAATCGTTGCATTGGAGACTACCCTTCAAAAAATGCAAGAAGAAATGAAACAACTAAAAGAGAAACAGCCCATACATGTCGATAAAATTGAATATAAATTTGATCAATTGAAGGTAGAAACTCTTGAAGGGACATTAAATATCGGTCTTAACCCTTCCGAATTATCTGAAATTGAAGACTTTGCAGTCCAAAATCAGCAATTAAATGTCCCTCCTGCTCCTAAAAATCAAATGCAACGTTCCATGAAAATTGAAGAGGCCATCTACAGATATCTTGAAACTGATTTACCTTCAATTGTAGAGTCCACACAAAGAGAATTAAATGTTCCAGCAAATGAAGCCTATTTATCCTTTATCAAACAGGATATAACTAAGCAGCTTCCTAACCGGATTGAACATCATATAAGGGTTAATGCAAATACCCACCGGTCATCAGAAAATACAAATGTAGATGACATTATCATTGACGCAATTAAGCAGGAGATAAAAAATGGCGTAACCATATTTTTTACTAACCTGCCAGAACACGTGAAAGGGATGAAAGCGGAATGAACTTTGAAGTCTATAACCGAGAGCTTATCGTCCAAAATATAAAAGTTATTGGCGTTGCCAGTTCGTCACTAGTCTTGGTTGGCGACGCGGAAACCATTCAATTGGCATCCACCTTTGATACACCGGCAGAATCATTAATAATTGGCCCATTTGTACCGCTCCAATCGGAAGTGACTTGATTCATGCTTAATAGAACCTCTTGTGTAGATGCTATTAATATAGACATTGTATCGTTTTCTTCTATCCTGCAACTAGGGGATTCATGTATTATTAATGGTCTATCCAGAGCTCTTGCAGTACAACGGGAAGCAGAGCAGTTTTATGGATATGAAGGAAATTACGGAGCCTATCCAGTCTATTACGAACCTATCCCTTTGGAACCAGTTACTGAGGACATATCAATGATTCAGCATAATCTAAATCCAATTATTAAGATCCATAACATTGATTTTATCGCTATATCATCCTCCTCCCTATTACATGTCGGCAACACCCAGCATGTTTCGATGGAAGTCCGGGTTAAGCATATTAGACAACTTCTTCCTATTCCACGTGATGAACAAGGACAATGATGAAAGCATAGTTTATATATTATATTGTATCAGTCACTAAAAAAGGATGTTTTATATGCCAGCGATTATCGGTCCGGTACAAATCGTTAACGTGGGTGGGGGAATTGTGCAATTTGGGGACGCATTATATATATCGCCGAAGAGCGGCTCCAAAACAAATGCCGGGTCAGGAGCATTTAATACTGGCGGATTCATTGTAACAAATAATGGATTAAGCGGTACAAATGTCCTTGATACCAACCTAATCGACCAACCTATAGCAGGTAACAATTAAAATGAGGCTGACTCAAAAGTCAGCCTCATTTTTTTTGCTTTATTCATTTTACCTTTAAAACATGCGCTCCATCAAAGAAGAACAAATATCGTTCAGTAACTTTTCTTTTCCATATTTGTTCAATCGCCTTTGTATATAAATTAATTTGCAGTTTATACCGGTCTTCGAGGATTGACATTGCTTGTGCAAAGCCACCTTTATATCTGTCCGTAATTCCATCTGATTTATAATCAATAAGAACCAGGCCATCTTCATCTTCAAGGATACAGTCAATGATTCCTTGGACAAAAACACTTTCGTCTGCACCCTTCCAATCTGGATATACTTCTTTTGCAGACAATGAGAGTGTAAACGGGATTTCCCGATGAATGGCTTTTGCATGAAAATATCTCTGACCCAACTCAGAATGAAAAAACTGAACAATTAATGGGCCGTCAATTACCTCTGCTTGCTCTCGGGTGAGCAGCTCATTATGAATCATCCAGTCCAGCTGCACCCTAATGGATTCCTCACTAACTGGTTTTGATATATCCACATGTTGCATGACCATATGCATGGCTGTACCACGCTCAGCAGGACTTAATTGTTTCTCCTGCATGAACTTTGGACGCTTCGAAATGGTTTTCTTAAAATGGCGAACGAGTTCTGTGCCACTATGTTCATCTGCTACTTCCCTGCTTCGCTTGATCTCTGATACGGATTGCTTTGAACGATGTGACGCTGCGTTAGGGTAAGCATATTCCCAGGTTAAACGGTCTTTTATTTCCTCTGTATATGGTGAACCTGCAGGTACTGGTTCTGACTTTTGAACCTTCTCCATATAGTGGTCCTGTTCCATTTCTAACGCTAGTTCCTGTTTTTTGATTTCTTCTGCATTTATCAATGAAATGTTCCAAGAAGACGGATGGTTGGTAATTTCCGTAGGAACAAGTACAGAGGTTTCTCCATTCATTCTTAGTTCTCTACAGTCCTGATGGCGAATGAGTGCCGGACCAATCCAATCGATATAACTAGCAGCAGATGCTCTTTCATAATCTTTTAAAAGCCACTCTGTATTAGAGGAGACATCAATCCACTGATCCATCTTTTTTAATGCATCCTTTAATGTAGCCGTTGCATACAACTTTTCTTTCGCCCTTGTCATCGCTACATACAACACCCGCATCTCCTCAGCAAGCATTTCCATTTTCTTTTTCCGTTTAAATGCAATCTGCGGCAGGGATGGGTATGAGATTCGTTTCTTTATATTGACATACTTAGCTGCAAATCCGTATTCCTTATCCAACATATATGGTTTACGAATATCGGACAGATTAAATTGTCTTGCCATACCAGCCATAAATACTACTGGGAATTCAAGTCCTTTACTGCTGTGGATGGTCATAATTCGAACAACATCTTCCTGCTCACCTAATGCTCTAGCAGCTCCTAAATCATCCCCTCTTTCAATCATACGTTCAATAAACCGTAAAAAGCGGAATAATCCTCGGAATGAGGTTTGTTCATATTGACGCGCTCTGTCGTACAAGGCTCTTAAATTCGCTTGGCGCTGCTTTCCACCAGGCAGGCCTCCGACAAAATCATAAAACTGGGTATCACGGTATAGCTGCCAGATGAGTTCTGACAATGAGCCTTGCCTTGCCAATGAACGCCATTCAGTCAGCGCATCATAAAAACCTCGGACTTTCTCGTAAAAACCTTCTGTTGACTTATCAGGCTTACTTTGACAAAATGCAGAAACTGCATCCCAAAAGGACCCCTTTTTCTGATGGATCCGTATTTTGGCGAGTTCTTCCTCCGTAAGGCCCACTATCGGTGAACGTAACACCGATGCAATAGGGATGTCCTGGGAAGGATTATCAATGACACGGAGCAATGACATCATAATGGCTACTTCCGTTGCTTCAAAATATCCAGTGGATAAGTTAGCGTAAATAGGGATACCTTGCTGCTTAAATTCCTCCATGATTTGCGGTGCCCATGTCATTGACCTTAACAAAATCACAATATCTCGATACATTACCGGCCTGTTCGATTTTGTTTTCGTGTTGTAAACAGGCGATCCTTGTGAGACTAATTCTTTTATTTTTGCCGCAATGACTCTGGATTCGAGCTGTGATTGTTCTAGTTCTGCTGCATCAAAACCAGCAGGTTCCATTTCAGCAACAGACTCAATTTCTTCTGTGGTTTCTATTGAATCTGACTTTTGATCAATAAGGATCAGCTCTACAGGGAATGGCTCATCGTCAGGATACGGCGCTCCATTTCGAAGTTCTGCTGCTTCATCGTACTCGATTTCCCCTACTCTTACACCCATGATTTGTTTAAACAAATAATTTGTCGCCTCAAGGACTTCTTTCCGGCTTCTAAAATTCCGTGCCAAATCAATTCTTAATCCAGATGATTCACCAGTAACAGTAAAACGATTATACTTGCCTAAAAATAAGTTTGGTTCCGCTAAGCGGAAACGGTAGATTGATTGCTTTACGTCTCCGACCATAAACAGATTCCCAAATTGCTCCTCGTCCTTGGTCACCAGCTTTAGAATCGTTTCCTGCACCATATTTGTGTCCTGGTACTCATCACAGAAAACTTCTTTAAAATGCCTTCTATAGGCAAGTGCAGCCTCTGAAGGTATAAACTCACCTTTAGCGGAAATTTCTCCTGTCAATATCTCTAGACAATAATGCTCAAGATCTGCGTAATCTACCAGGCCTTTTTCTTTCTTAGCTTTTTCAAAGCGGACTGCAAATTCTTTTACAAGGTATATCAGAGTTTCAATTAATGGCTTCATTTCTTCCATATCACGCAAAAAGCTTTCTGGTTTACGTGAAAAGAGTTCTTCACCAATATCTTGGATTTTTTTCTTGGATTTTTCTCGCAGTTTTTGTGCCTTATCTGCTAAATCCTTATCGTATTGGTCCCCTCTTACAGGCTTTGCACGTGAAAACGCCCAAGTTTGCATAGCCTGATAAAGCGTCGACCATGAATCATTTTTAGCTTTTATTAACATATCAATTACTTGGAGATCATCTAAAAAGTTCTCCGCTCTAGGTGTTGGCCCATTTGGAAGCTTGGTGATTTCCAATCCCCGCTTGATCATTTCCTTTGCAGCTTCTAATTGCAATTCAATATCAAATAAAAGTGCCTGGATAAAAGGAAGATCTTCTATATCTGTAGGCTGTGCGACATCATACATGTCGACAATAGACTGCAGATATTGCTCAGGCAGAGGATTCGAACGGGCAAAATCATAAATAGACCGGACAATATCCTGTAAGGCATCGTCACTCCGATCACTGGTAAACGAATCAACAAGGTTAAAGAAGGCTTCATTATCTTGTTTGCCGTATTCTACTTCAAAAAGCTCATCCATGACTTCGTCCCGAATTAACTGTGCCTCTGTTTCATCAGCAATTCTAAATCCTGGATCCACATCGATTAAGTAATAATACTTACGGATTACTTCCATACAAAAAGAATGGAGCGTTGAAATAGAGGCTTTATTTAACAAGCTGAGCTGCTTTCTTAAATGTCGAGAACTTGGATCCGCATTGATCGCTTTTTCTAGAGCCTCTCCAATCCGGTGCCGCATTTCCGCTGCAGAAGCATTCGTAAACGTCACCACTAGTAATTCATCCACATTTATAGGGTCCTCTGTTGAAAGAATCTTTTGAATGATTCTTTCAACAAGGACGGCTGTTTTTCCTGATCCGGCAGCAGCTGCAACGAGAATATCTTTATTCTTAGCCATAATAGCTTTCCACTGTTCATCAGTCCACGTCACATCTGCTGGTTTTGGCGGGATAAAAGCATTACTCATTTTCACTCAACTCCTCTCGGATTCGTTCAAGAACCTTATCATTCGATAGCGGCGTAATTACTCGGTAAGGATTACTTTCGATGACTTCATCTAACTGACAGACTGATTTGAAAGGACAGAAGGTACACGCCTTTTTATCCTTCTGTTTATACGGAGAAATCTCTACATGTCCATCAATAATGGCGTTCCCTGATTTCTGATACAATGACCGAACATAATTTCTTAAATCATTAAAATGCTCCATGCTGGCTACTTTCGAACGCTTTGTTAGGTTTCCATCCTTCTTAATTCCTGCAGAGATAATGTGAGAATCACCTGTCTCAAGTGTTTGGTCCATCAGTTTAATGACTGTTTGATCACTTAACAATAGACCATTCATCTTAAACTTTTTCATGATTTCTGCTTCAATTTCATCCATTGTCAATAACTTTGTTGCATTAATAAGTGGATTATGAACATGGAAATAAAGGACACCTGCTGGACTTGCCTCCATCTCCACTAATTCTTTCGAGTAAGTCATAACTATATCCAAATAAGTAATCATTTGCAGGGAGAGACCGTAATATACATCACTCAAATGAACGTCCTTTTCGCTCGATTTATAATCAATTACCCTTAAGAACACGTTATTGTCTTCGCTCTTTGCTTGGTCCACCCTATCAATTCGCCCTGTTAACTCCATTCTTTTCCCATTTTTCAACGGAAAGATTAATGGCGGAAGCTCTGCGTTTGTTCCAAATTCTAATTCTAATCCAATTGGGGAGAAGCCACTCACTTTTGCGTGCTCACTTAACACAAGAGATGCACGCGTAATAATTTGCTCTAACTTCCGTTTAATATAATGATGTCGCTCCGAACTCAACAAAATCTCGTTTTGTAATTTGGGAGCAATCGTGTTAACCGCTTCTTTGGACAACACCTCACATTGCTCTTTCGTTAACTGCGCCCATGAGATGTTTCGTGTATTGACGGTATCAGAAATATGCTTAATAGCGGCATGAAATAGTTCTCCTATATCAGGCGCTTCTAAGCGGAAAATTTGTCTTTCTCGAAGCTTCAAACCATGCTGAGCAAAATGAGTAAAGGCACAACTATTAAACAATTCCATTCTCGAAACACTTGCCTGAATAGTATCACCATATAATTCATCTGCCACTTGTTTGGAAAGCTGGACGGTTTGGTTTGTATAAAAGAGGCTTGAGAACACTTTTTTTGCCTTTTCTTTCCCATTGCTCTCTAGATAGTAGTTATACACATCCCACCATAGCGCTGAAACGGGATAATTTCGCTTGCTCAACTGAAGTTGGGCGGTTAGGTACGATAACGTTGTTGTAAAGTTTGCTACAAATCTTAACTGCCCCTCTTCAGATAATTCCGCTGGATCAGTAACATAGTAATGTTCGTACGCTTTTGGAAACATATCTTTTATCCTCTTAATATATGAGGATGCAATGAGGGATTTGCCCTCATCATTTGCTAATGGATAGGTCACATAAAGCTCCTCAGAAGGTGCCGTAAAAGCTTTATAGGCTAAAAAATTCTCATCTAACAAGCGTGTTCTGCTGCTAGGTGCGACCTGAATTCCCGATGTTAGAAGCATTTCCCGATCTTCATCCGATAGGATGCCCTCATCTGAAATTTTTGCTGGTAAAACACCCTCATTCACACCAACCACAAAGCAGACTTTGATATCCGTTAATCTTGATTTCTCTAAGTCTCCAATTAACACTTGATCCAGCGCTGGCGGAATCAGAGAAAAATGTAAAGATTCAAAACCAGATTCTACTATTGCCGCAAAGGACTTAAGTGATACTGGTTCCTCACCCAAAATCTCATCATATTGATCTAATAAATCAATAACCGCGTTCCACACCTGCTCGTGTTCCCGCATTTTTACCAGATTCCCTTTTTCCTCAGCTTCCCTTTTCCACTTTTCAAGTTTCTCAGGAATATCTAATTCTTCTAAAAACAAATAAATAGCTTCGCAAAGCTTGCGCCCTGTATCTGCTTTCTTCAATCGTCTAGAAAGGCGTAGAAGAGGTGCGGTTACCATTATCTTTAGTTCATTTAACTCCTGCTCAATTTTCCGATCTGCATCTGTTTGTCCATTTTCTGACGACTCCAGCCCTCTAATTCTCCGATAACTCCAGCGATCCTTTTTCGTCCACTTACTTCCATTAATGCCATAGGCTAGTACATAATTTTCAAGTCTATCCATCTTCTCACGCATGTTTATTGGGTCTTCCTGTAACGGATAGATTAATTCCGTTTTAATGACCCTGAATACAGATTCATAACGCCAGTAACTGTTAATGACTTCTAGCGTGGATCGAATGAGTTCAATTAATGGATGATTTAACATTGTCCTTTTTTGGTCAATAAAATAAGGAATCTGATAATCTTCAAAGACCGGTTCAACTATTTCGTGATAGTCACTGCCATTTCGGATTAATAAGGCTATTTCCCTATAACGGTATCCCTTTTCCCTTACTAAACGGCGAATTTCTCTTGCAATCCCTTCAATTTCAGCTCGGCGATTGACCGCTTGGCAAATATTGATTGCTGCCCTCCCAGAATAGGGAATTGCCGGACGAGCATCAAAATGCTCTTCCAAATGACATAAGGACGGATGCTCCCATTTTTTTTGCTCTTGGAGGACCACTGGCTCTTCCATTTCTATCCCTTGAGTCCTCGCTAAATCATAAATGGAATAACAGGTCTCACCTGATATGCGAAATAAATCAAGCTCATCTGGTGCAGAATTTAATGACAGGTGATCTGTTGTTAGTGCGATGGAAACCTTTTGACAATGTTTCATCAATTCTGTTAGCACACGATATTCCTGCGGAGAAAAGCTATAGAATCCATCAATATAGATTTCTGCATCTCTCAAGTAGGTTGAAGCCGAAATTTTCTCTGAAAGAAGACGAAAATAATCCTCTGAATCTATATATTTTCCAAATATTTCTTCCTCGAATTTTTGATAAATGATTTCCAAATCCATTAATTTATCATGCAAGGCTTTAGAAGCAGTCGTTTCACCAGATTCGAACTGTGCTGGTCCTCGTAATAATTCCTCAGGCCTTATGCAATAACGCTTAAATTCAATTATCATCTGCTCTAGCTGCTGAACAAAGCCTGTCTTATCTGCAGCCCGTTGGAAGAGCTTCAATTGCTCTTTTTGTTCAATAATTATTTTTCGGATTAACATATTAATCCCGACATTGCTTAAATGCACACGACTTATTCCACCCGTTTCTTGAAGAATTCTCCAAGCTAAACGGGAAAAACTAAATACTTGTGCCCGGATCATCCCTCCTAGCATTGGATCAGTTGCCAAGCGGTATTCCGACAAGAATGTCATCTGATCAGGTACAATATATATAATGGGTTTTCCCTCTGGTTGGTTGATTAGCCGAGTTCGGATTTCATCAAGAAACATAGCCGTTTTGCCACTTCCTGATCGTCCAATTACCATTCTTAATGACATACGCTAACCTCATTTCCTATAAACTGTCAAAAACTCTATCTCTCATTTTATCATAAAAATAAGTACAAATGTTTGTATGAGTTTCCTCGATTAAAACCATAAATGGTATTATCTTCTCATAAAAAAGAACACGATTTTTCCAATCGTGTCTGTGTCCTGTTTAAAATTATTAAAAATGAACATCCATTTCATTTATTGGCCAGTAGCGTAAATCGACTTTCCCTACCACCTGGTTAGTGGAAATAAAACCGAATTGGCGACTATCCCAGCTCCCTAACCGATTATCACCAAGTACAAATAATTTACCTTCAGGCACTGTATTTTCACCCGTAATTTCTTTTAAGCTAAAATCCCCTGTGATTTTTAAACCAGGCGACTTTTGTTTATAGACATTTAAAAAAGGCTCTTCATATTTATGCCCATTAACATATAATTGGTCATTACGATACTCTATTTTATCACCTGGAAGTCCTATGATTCTTTTAACAAAATCTTCTTTGGCATTGGCATGAAAAACAATGACATCAAAACGATTTAATTCCCCTACTTGATACCCCAGTTTATTCACCACAAGTTTGTTTCCATCTTGGAGTGTGGGCATCATGGATTCACCTTCAACAATATAATTCGAGAAGAAAAATGTACGAATAAAAGCAAAGATAATAATACCAATTGCAAAGGCCTTAACCCATTCCATTCCTTCCTTTTTCCATTCAATCTTCATTATAACTCCTCCTTTTCTCCAACTTCTTATCTCTATATAATTCTTCATTATGGTCAGTTTCTGTACTCTTATTCAATCTACCTTCAATTCTTTTTCCTACATACCATAGAATGAAAATAACAAGTAAAACGATGACCGTGCGAAAAGGTTTAGTTATTAACGAATGAATATCATATCCAATATAACTAATCGTAAAAATCATTACCATCTTCCCAATGCAAACTGCAAGCATATATTGAGCCGTGCTAATTTTCGAAAGACCAGCAACAATATTTACGACTGCTGATGGAGTAAATGGAAAACAGAGGAGTAAAAAAAGTGGACCAAATCCATGCTGATCCACCCAATCCATAAGTTTACGCACCTTTGGGTGTCTTGGTAAAAAAGATAACAATCGTTTTTGCCCGTACTTCCTGATTAGTAAAAAAACCAATAGTGCTCCAATACATGTGCCAATCCAAGAATATAGAAACCCTAACCAAAGCCCAAAAGCACTGGCATTAGCCATAACAAATAGAAATAAGGGGAGAAACGGAAGAAAGGCTTCGATTATTGTCAGACCAATGCCTGGCAATGGACCGAGGGCTCGATACTCCTGTATTAGACTCATAATATTTTCAAGCGTAAACCAAGCTTTCAATGCATCAAAGTCCATCCGTTCTCTCCTTTATTTTTTGTCCTTTTACTGGGTTATGAATTGATGAAGGGCCTCTTTATTCTTTTCTACATCAATATCCAAAACAGCCCCTTCTCCTTTAATTCTTGGCTCAGTAAAGCTGTCTTTTACAGGAATTCGCAATGTAGCTATATTTCCTCTTTTGTCAGAGAAGAAGTCTTTAGCCATAAATAACATGTCAGATGTGTCCATGTTTGTTTTCACATATGGCGTGACAACACCAATTAGTTTAGGCAGCTTTGTAATAGTTTGAAATCCACTTAATTGTTCCCTAATTGCCTTAACAACCTTTTGTTGACGTTCCACTCGTCCAAAATCTCCGATTGCATCATGACGGAAACGAACATAACCAAGTAATTGTGTCCCATTTAATCTTTGTAATCCTGGTTCAATCGTCATATAGATGTCACCAGACATCTTTTTTTCCACGTCTATTTCTATTCCATTTGGAAATGCTTCGTCAATTAACTGAACAAAACCTTGAAAATCAACAATGGCATAATATTGAAGATCAATATCGAAGTTTTGTTTAATCGTCTGCCGCATTAATTCCGGACCCCCTCGTGCGAAGGCGGAATTAATTTTATGTTTACCATGGCCTGGGATTTCAACGTAACTATCTCTCATGATAGAGGTTAGTTTGAAGGTTCCCTTATCCTCATTATAGTGAGCAATCATAATCGTATCTGCCCGAGACTTTTCCTTCCCTCTGGCATCGCTACCGAGTAATAAAATATTCGTATCACCATATTGATCTTTCTGTCCTTCAAATGTATACACTTCTTCAGGTTCTTGATTATCTTTATTGATTTTCTTTAATGATTGATTCATACCCTGTTTGTATTGAAAATATGCATAACCCACTCCTGCTCCAACTAAAAGTAAGAATACAAGCAAAATGGACGTCCATCTTCTCTTTTTCTTATGTTGATGTTTATCTGCTCTCATACATTTACCACCCATTCGTCCATGTTTTATCTTCATCTATATATTTGACTCATATTTCTTTTTTTAGGTTACTTCATTTTAATTCATTTTCCCCTATCAGATATCCTTCTATTAATAAAAACTTTCTCATAAATTCGGCGGAATTTGCAACAAAGAAAGCTCGCCAAATGACGAGCTTTTAAAGAAATAAAGTTATGTTGCATTTACTAGTGCTTTTTCGTAAAATGAACTAGAACATTCGTTCTCATTTTATTGAAAGGTGTGGAACATCGAATGACTCGAATTCCAGAGGATGATCGTGACATAATGGAAAAAGCTATCTATTTACCAATGGTTCTTATCATTCTAAATCGTGATTTATCAGTTGTAGAGAAAAGTCCCTTTAAGTTAAAGAAACCTTATTTGGACTTAATTGAAGAAACAATGAGGGAAATTCAGAGGGAATTGGCTGAGGTAAAACAATATATGAAGAAGAATAAACTCCAAGTCATTGAAACCAAACGGGACGACGCTTTTACGATGTACATGTTTATTTATAAAGGCTATGAGGAAAATCATAATTACTTTAACCCTAGAATTCGAAATAAGGTACAAGAATTAATGGAATCCTACTTACAAAAAAAACATCTGTCCCGTTAATAAATAATGATGGCAATACTTATTTCGGGTTCGGGTCTTTTTCGCGCTCCTTATATTCTCTAGAGGTTTCTGACGCCTTCACTTTTTTAGGTCTGTTAATTAAATAAAATGTCTTTTTCTTCCCTTTTCGCTCAATTCTTTGTAATAGTTTGGCTCTAAATAGAGCGGTTCTTTGCATCTGATTGCGAAATGTAGTAAAAGGTATATCAAATACAACGGTTTGTTTATTCGAAAATAAAACTTCAATTTGCTGACTTGAAATTTTCGAATAATCTTCAACATGTAATAATGAAATCCAAATACACTCAGGATTTTCGGGTGAAGATGTAGGAAAAACGAATATGTCAAGACTCGGTTCAATAGCAATTGGTGCTTTACGCGTAAAGCCCATCATTTCTTTAGCTGCTTCCCTTCTTGCATTGTAATTAGAACCAAAATAAATGCAGCTATGTTTGATAATGTCTTGTGGCTTAAAAGGAAACAAGTATTTATCATCTGTCTCACCGACCTGTGAATATAATTTACTACCATATTCCACTGGTCGTATATACATGGTGAATACGTTAAACTCATATGCTTCGCTAAACTTTTTTTTCTTCAATCCATTCAACTCCTTCCATAGTATTGACCATATCTTACCACTTTCGACAAATAATTCCCTGTTTTATTGAAATTATTGCTAAATTGTTCACATTTTGTCTGTCAGAAGTGTTTTTCAGAAAATTTAAAAAAGTATTGATAATAATAAAAAAACTCCATATAATAGAAAAAAGCATCAGAGGTGATTTTCATGGATGAAAAATCTTACACAGATTTAATGAAACTTGGTGCCATGAAACGCAGTAAGATGAAAGAGGGCTTTGTTCAGGATTTATACATTGACATGCTCTTATCCGAAATCCAGCTAACAGTGGAAAAGGAAAAATTGTTGAGAAAAATTGACGGGGCCATTGACAGGCGAGACAAACGATCCTTTCTCCTTCTATCCGGGCAGCTCAAGGAAATTAACAAACGATTTGGAACCTAAATAACGCCTTAATGAACCGTCAAAATATGACGGTTTTTTGTTTTATAAAAATGAGGCTGACGACATAGTCTTCAGCCTCATACTTGTTATTGATTTTTCTGCTTAATTTCGTATTCCTCCAGCATCGAAATCCGATCGAGCATGGAAGGATGGGAATAACGGAAAAGCTTTACTAATAACGGAGGATTTACTTGACTTAATCCGGAACGGCTTAATTCCTGAAACGAAGTAATCGCAGCCTCTGGATTCTTTGTCATTTCAATCGCATATTTGTCTGCACGTGTTTCCTGATAACGGGAGGCAAAATTGGTAAACGGACTCGCTGCAAACATAAGCATAGACAAAATCATAAGAAATAAAGGAAGGGACCGTATATCTCCCACATCTGTTATTTTTAGTTCCTTGCCCCAGCGCTCAGTTGCCCAGTTCATCAGCCTGTACGTCAAATATAGTCCCAGCAGCGATAGAAGAAGGTAACCACCGATGCCAAAGTAAATATGCTTTTCAACATAATGACACATTTCATGTGCCATGATAAAAAGGATTTGATTATCATTTAATCGATTTAACGTAGTGTCCCAAAGGACAATCCTAGCATTAGAACCAAGCCCAGTAACATATGCATTTAATGAATTTGTTTTTTCAGCCATATTCACTTCAAAAACATGTCGTGCAGGAATGTCAGCCTTCTCAGCTAGAGTCAAAATCTTCGTTTCCAATTCCTTATTTTTCAAAGGATAAAAATCATTGTATAGCGGGTCAATGACGACTGGCTGTAAAAACATCATAAATAAAGTAAAAGGGACGGACAACAGCCAGCCATATAGCCACCAGCGTTTTTTACTTTTCTTCATGAGCCAATATAGCACAGGGACAATAATCAACCAAGTCCCATAATTAAGCCAAAAATCAATAAGTTCATCCTTCATCCAGGACGGGAAAGATTGAGTAGAAATATTGTATGTTTTGGATAAATTATAGCTAATATAGCTTAAAGGAAACGTGGCTAAAAAGGCAAAAAAAGATAACCAAATTAAATAAATTGCCGTTTGCAGAAATTTGTACTTAGAAGAGCTCTCAGCCCAGCGTTTAAAGGCCTTAGAAAAGCCAAATAATAAAATTAAGAAATAAAATAACCATTCAAGTGGTGTTGATAAAAAAAACAATAGATTTCTAATTTTTGAATACTCTTCACTTAGCATGAGCTCTCGTCCATTTAAAAACGTAGAAGGGTCCGCTTTTGATCCTTCATATTCAAAGGGTAGCTTAGTATCCGCAAAGTTAAATAAGTACCAATAAAAAAACAACCCGTAAAGACAAAAGGCCAATACCGCATAGACCCCCATTTTCCTTACCATCCATTTGTCCTCCTTTGTGTACAGCCTCTCTATAATTAGTTTAGTACAAACTATCCTTTTTAGAACCAATAAAAAAAGCCAGTACAAGACCGGCTTACAGTAAATAAGAATATAGAGCAAGGACGGCAATAGAGCTAATTACAACAACAATGACGTTTGCTCCTAAAAATGCAGCTAGGAATGCCGCTGCAGCCCCCCATACGCCGTACCAAATATCTCCCTCCTGAATAAGAAGAATAGCGGGAAAAATTAACGCACCCAAAGTAGCATATGGAACATTTTTTAATACCCCTTGCACAAACGGCGGAAGTTCTTTCCCTTTAAATAAAACAAAAGGAAGCATCCGAGGAATATAGGTGACGACACCCATTCCAATAATCATCCAAATGATTTCACTTTTCATGTTGTACACCCCGATGCTTGTTTTTCAATCCTTCAGCCAATTCGATGATAATTGCAGATAAAAGAGTGGCCGTAACTATAGCCCATCCTTGGGCCATTAAGTGATTGAGTGTAAAAATGGAATTAAAAATTGCACCAAGTACTGCTAGGAAAACCACTTTTACACTTTTTTTCATCGATGGGACGAGTAAGCCTATAAACATAGCATAAAGTGCAACACTCATGCTATCCTGTAAGGTTTGAGGCAGACTTGCACCAATGAGATGGCCCACTCCGGAAAAGACAACCCAGCTTGAATAGGATATGGAGATAACACCAAACATAAAGCCGGTTGACGCGGTGCCTTCCTTCGTGGCAACCACAGAAAACGTCTCATCCGTAATACCAAATGAATATAAAAGCTTATTTAGTAAATGGTCTTCTTCACATTTTTCAGTTAAGGAGGTACTCATTAAAAAATGACGGATATTAACAATGAATGTAGTTAATATGATTTCAAAGATCCCAGTCCCGACAGCTATTAGACTTAATGAGATGTATTGGGATGCACCTGCAAACACTATAAGACTCATTAAAACTGTTTCATAAATGGAAAGCCCTGAGGTTTTCGCTAGGAGTCCAAAAGTTAATGCAATGGGAAAATAACCAATCCCGATGCTTATGCCTGCTTGGAGTCCCTTTTTCAACTCCGATGTTTCTCTCCCTATTGCCAAATCTGCCAACTTTATTCCCCCCATGTCTCTTACTCTCTGATAAAAATAAATTTTAGCAAATTTTCAATAAAATTTGCAATAAAAAAACACGGCTTATGAAGCCATGTCTATTTCCCTTTAAAAACTGGTTTTCTTTTCTCTGCAAAAGCTTGTAGTGCTTCCAGCCGGTCCTCTGTCGGGAGTGTTACTTCGTATGCCTTTCTTTCTATTTGAAGGCCAGTATGTAAATCCGTATTCATGCCATTTTTGATAGCATACTTTGCCTGCTGTAAAGCAACAGGACCGTTTGCAAGCAATAGTGAACAAAAAGATAAGCACTCATCCATTAGGTCTTTCCTTTCAACAACCCGTGTTAACAAACCATTATTCATCGCCTCATCAGCGGACATTCTTTTGGCCGTTAAGATGAGCTCTAACGCTTTAGCCTGCCCGATTAAGCGAGGGAGCCGCTGTGTCCCACCTGCCCCAGGTATAATTGCTAAGCCTGTTTCAGTTAGGCCCATTAAGGCTTCTTTTGCGGCTACACGGAAATCACAAGCCAGTGCGAGCTCCATCCCCCCGCCAAAGGCAAAACCATTAATCGCCGCAATGGTAGGCTGCGGAAGTTGGTCAATTGCATTAAACACTTCATTGATTTTAAATAAGTTTCGTTTTACTAGTTCATCTGTTAGGTTTTTTCTTTCTTTTAAATCAGCTCCAACGCTGAAGGACTTTTCACCTGCACCTGTAAAGATGACAGCACGAACTTCCGGGTGAATACGAATCGCTTCCACTTTTTCCTGTAATTCCAATAGTGTCTCATAATTAAAAGCATTTAATGACTCGGCACGGTTAATGGTAACCGTAGCAATATGATTAGATATCTCTAGTACTATTTGTTCCATCTCTACTCCCCCTTTATATAAATGAATTCGAAAAAGACAGGCTAAATGCCTGCCTCTTCAGTAGAAATTTTTTTACTTATTTTCCAACGGATTCGGTTATCTGTTTTCTTAGAGCGCGTCTTAATATTTTTCCAGTTGTATTTTTCGGGAGTTCTTCTAAAAATTCAATGAATGATGGAACCTTATATTTTGCAAGATGTTCTTTGCAATACGTGAGTACCTGTTCAGCAGTCAATTCGGGATTTTTACTTACCACATAAGCACTCACAGCTTCTCCTTGGTTCGGATCAGGAACACCAAGGACAGCAACTTCTACAACATCTGGATGATTATAGATGACTTCTTCCACTTCACGTGGATAGACGTTATAGCCACCAACAATAATTAAATCCTTCTTCCGGTCAACAATATAGAAGTAACCATCTTCATCCATCTTTGCGATATCCCCAGTATAAAGCCAGCCATCCCGGATAGCTGCTGCAGATTCCTCTGGCATTTTATAATATCCCTTCATCACATTTGGACCTCGAACGATTAATTCACCAGCTTCCCCAACAGGGACATCCTCTCCGAGTTCATTCACCACTTTGTTTTCCACATGAAGGATTGAGCGGCCAATAGAACCAGGCTTACGTGGGCGATCAAGAGGGTTAAAGCATGTTACAGGAGAAGCCTCGGATAAACCGTACCCTTCGGAAATGACCACATTAAATTTTTGTTCAAAATTCTTTAACAAGGCAACTGGAAGAGATGCCCCACCTGAAATACATAGGCGCAAGGAATACAAATCAGTTGGATTCCCCTCTGGATATTGATAAAGGAAATTGTACATAGTCGGTACACCAGCAAAAACAGTAGCCTCATAGTCTTTAATCAACGAGAATGTTTCCTTCGGACTGAATTTCGGTGCAATTAACAATGTAGCCCCATGTAATAATGGAGCATTTAAGGCAACAGTTAAGCAGAATACATGAAACATAGGAAGAACAGTTACCACTCTGTCGTCCTGATTCATTTTTAAATAATCCCCTACATCACTAGCATTGCTATAAAGATTCTTGTGTGTTAGCATTGCTCCTTTGGGCTTTCCGGTTGTTCCAGAGGTGTAAAGAATAATGGCCACATCATCATCCTTCAACTCAGGACCTTGAAAGGATGTATCGCCCATTCCAACCATCTCTGTAAACGATTTCATTTTTGGATAGACAGAAAGTTTTTCGAGAGCAGATGTATTCCAACTATTTGGTTTAGTTTCGCAAAATACATAATGCTCAATTTTAGGTAAGAATGTGTGCAATTGATCTGCTAATGGAATTGCCAGGTCAAGGGCAACGACCGCTTTTACATCACCATTATTTAAAATATAGCCAATTTCATCTGCGGTATAAATCGGATTGATTGGAATGACGGTTACCCCTAAGCGTAAGGCTCCATATAAGCTGATGACAAAATGCGGTGAGTTTCCTAATAATAATGCAATATGGTCCCCTTGTTTAATCCCTAATTTTTCAAGACCTGAAGCAAATCTTGTAATCGCAACATCTAATTCTGCATAGGTACTTGATTGGCCCATAAAATAATATGCTGGTTTATCAGCATAGGCCCTTGCAGTCTCATGAAGCTTGGTTGATAAATTCATAGTTTCCCTCCCCATATGAATGAATACTCATTCATTTAATTATAAAAATTTTCTAAATATATTATATTGCTAGAAATTTGAGTATTCAAGTATTATCCCTTAAAATGTGATAAAAAAGCTAACTCATAAGGTGTCAGGCACCATTTGGAGTTAGCTTCCCTATTTTAAAAATATAAAATCTATTATATATCGCTACCTTTTACGTGCCTGTTTTCTACTACCTGCATACTTTGCGGGCACATAGAACGCCTCTACGTTACCGATGCCTCGGTTTTTTTTGCTCTTTGGGCACATAGACCGCCTATACGTTACCGGGGCCTCGGTTCTTTAGGCTCTTCGGGCACATAGACCGCCCCTACGTTACCGAAGCCTCAGTTCTTTAGGCTCTTCGGGCACATAGACCGCCCCTACGTTACCGAAGCCTCAGTTCTTTAGGCTCTTCAGGCACGTAGAACGCCTCTACGTTACCGGCGCCTCGATTCTTTAGGCTCTTCAGGCACGTAGAACGCCTCTACGTTACCGGGGCCTCGATTCTTTATGCTCTTTGGGCACGTAGCCTGCTTTTCTACTTATGAATCTACATTTCAGCACTGTTTAATAGATTAAATTAACGAATTCCTCCTTGGAGATGTTTCCAAAGTAGTGGGACATTTCCAAATCTGCAAGGGCCTTTTCAATTTCTCCTTTTTCATAGCGGATGCCTGTTAGTTTGTTTTCAATGTCACTGACATCTCCTACGCCAAAGAAGTCACCATATATTTTGCAATTCTCTACTACCCCTTTATTCACCTCTAAGCGCACATCAATGGACCCAACCGGAAACCGATGGGAGTGCTGTAGGTTGAATTTTGGGGACTTCCCATAGTTCCATTCCCAATTTTGATAGCGTTCTTTCGAAAGTTGATCAATTTTTTCCCAATCCGCTTCCGTCAGTACATATTCAGGAATTTCTTCTTTTCCTTCAAAAATATGTTTAAGTATGATTGAACGAAATTCTTGGATATCCATTTCTTCAGGAAGAAATTCAGAAATATTAGCCACACGGCTGCGAATAGATTTAATTCCCTTTGATTCTATCTTATCTTTTTTCACCTTTAAAGCTGAAACGACATGATCCATTTCTGAATTGAACAACAATGTGCCATGACTGAACATTCTGCCTCTAGTTGAAAATTGTGCATTTCCAGAAACCTTTCGTCCTTCTGCTAGTAGATCATTCCTGCCACTTAGCTCCGCATTTACCCCTAAGCTTTTTAAAGCAGCCACAACTGGTTCAGTAAATTTACGGAAATTATGAAAGCTCTCTCCATCGTCCTTTGTAATAAAACTAAAATTTAGATTACCAAGGTCGTGATAGACGGCTCCTCCACCAGATAATCGACGAACAACATGGATGCCATTACTCTCAACGTACTCTGTATTAATTTCTTCAATAGTATTTTGATTCTTCCCAATAATGATGGACGGCTCATTTATGTAAAATAATAAATAGGTTTCATCAATATCTAAATTTTTCAGAGCATATTCTTCTATAGCTAGATTAATACGAGGATCCGTGATGCCTTTATTATCGATAAATAACATACTATACTTCTCCTTCTTATATTGATATAGATTGGAATTCTTCTGCAAGCTTAATTATACCAGTAAATTGAGTAGATGCCTCCTCAATTAAATCAGATAGTGTACCGTATTGAGGCAAATGAGTAAGAATTAATTGCTTAACCGATGCTTGTTGTGCTAATCTACCTGCATCAAAACTATTCATATGACCAGCCGGCTTACCGTTTTGATTACCGTAAAAATTACACTCACATAACAAGACATCTGCATTGTTACTAAATTCAATCAATTCTTCTTTAAATGAAGTGTCTGCCGTGTATACCAATGACTTTCCATCCACTTCAAATTTCATCGCATAGCATGGGACAGGATGGTCTGTCTTCAAAAAGGAAACAGTGAATGGGCCAATTTCCATCGAGGTTGCAGGGTCATAGGCAATTCCTTTTGTAGTCTCTTTATAAGTCAATTTCGTAAATTCCTGTTCATTATAGTGATGGCCATATACAGGGAGAGTTGGACATGCCTTCCCTAAGAATCCTAAAATCAATCTTGCATGCTGCAGGACACCGATATCTGCAATATGGTCTGGATGGTAGTGTGAGATGATCAAAGCATCCAATTCTTCTGGTTGAATCACATTCTGCATTTTAGAAAGCACGCCGCTTCCACAATCTATTAATAGTCGAAAGCCTTCATGTTCAAGTAGGTAGCCTGCACTGGCTCCATTCTGTTTCGGATACCCGCCCCAAAAACCGATTGTTGTTAACTTCATAATTAATCCCCTCCGTTTATATTACTATTTTTAATATACTCAAAATCAGCCTAATATCATAACAGAAAAGCTAAGGCGCCTTGTTCAGCCCCGACAGGCAAATGTTCTTCGGCAAGAAAAGTCCGCCTTTTGACTTTTATTGCCGAAGGTTATTTGACCCGAGGGGCTAGGCGCTGAAGCTAGACAAGTCAAAAAACCAGCCGAAATGTCGACTGGTCTTCTGATAGCTTTTATTCATTTATTGCATGTTTGTACTGATGTCTAACTCTCAATGTAAAATATGCAATGGTTCCTAGAGCGAAAACAAGTAAGAAACTTAATAGGATCATGGTATTTTCCCACATGTAACTAAAATCACCACTAGAAATGACTGCCTTAAAGCCAGAAACGGAGTAAGTCATTGGCAGGAAGGCATTGAAATGCTGTAGGAAGTTAGGAATTAACTCAAGTGGGAAGGTTCCAGCACTTGTCGTTAATTGGAAAATAAGAATAATGATCGCAAGAAAACGCCCTGCATCTGCAAATACTGAGACAAGCAGTTGAATTAATGCAATAAAAGTTAAACTTGTAATAATAGAGAATATGATAAACTTCGGTACACTTTGTACGTCAAGGCCTAATCCAAGCAACAGGATCATATCTGCCAATAATGCCTGAATCACTCCGACACCAGCCATAATGGCAAACTTGCCGGCAAACCAGTTAAATCCACTTGTTGGAGCAATCGCTGTATCCCTAAGTGGGAAAACGATTGAAATCAGTAATGCTCCTACAAATAAACCTAATGATAGGAAGTATGGAGCAAATCCAGTTCCATAATTAGGAACATGATTCACACTTTCCGTATCTAATTTTACAGGCTTTGCCATCATATTGTAGGTCTTATCATCGGCATGTACTTTAGAAGCCTCTTGTGCCCCATCTGCAAGCTTATCCGCAAGCTCTTTGGCACCATCTGATAATTTTGTGGTACCATCTTTTAATTGGTTGGAGCCATCTGCTAACTGACCAGCACCCGAGCTAAGGGCTGTTGAACCTGCAGATAATTGATTCATACCTTTATATAAATCAAAAGCTCCCTGCTTCAACTCACCTGACCCCGCAGCCAATTGACCTGTTCCATTAGTGAGCTTATCGGAACCAGCAGATAATTGACTCATACCGTTTGAAAGATCGCTAGTTCCTTTAGATAATTCTACTGAACCGGTATACAGCTGATGAATACCTTGCTGCAATAATTTCTGGTTCTCATTAATGGTCCCAATTCCGCCAATTAATTGATTAAAGTATGGGTTAATTTGCTCCCCAATTTTTGAATCAAGTCCTTGTGTTGCCCCTTCTAATTTAGGACTAAGCTCGGATAAAATTTGTTTTTGAAGCTGCTCTTTGGTTGGAGCCTTTTTTTGCTCCTCCGTCATGATTGTATTTACAAGTTGTGGAGACACACCGTTATCTATTAGTACTTTGGCCAACTCTTGCATTTTGCTCGTTTGTGTTGCGATTGTTTGTTCAGCAATCTGTGAAGCAAGGTCTCCTGCACTACTTGATAATTGTTTTTCTAATGCGTCGGCAATCCCAGTTGGAAGCTCACTCTTTAGTTGTTCCGCACCTGATTTTACTTCCTCAGTTCCCTGAATTAGGAGCGGGAGATTAGCATCCGCTTTTGCCAATCCATTTTTTAATTCCGCTGTACCAGCAGTTATTTTTTGTGACCCAGCAGATGCGCCTTTTACACCTTGGTTGAACTCGATCGTTTTTTTAGATAATGTTTCAAGTCCGTTATATATATCAGTGGAACCCGCCGCAAGCTTATTAGATCCATCATTTGCCGCTTTCATTCCATTATTAAATTCTCCTGATTTCTCTGCTAACGTATTAAGTCCATCACTTAATTCCTTCGAGCCAGTATTTAAGTCAACGGACCCGTCACTTAATTGTCCTGCCCCATCACTAGCTTTTTCAACCCCATCGGCAAGTTCACTTATCTTGCTAAACATAGTTTCAGCATAAGTTTTCGTTACCTGCTCTGATACAGCGGTTTTAATTCTTTCAGCTGCTGTACCACCGATTTGTGCAGAAAGGAAATTATAACTTTCATTTGGAGTGTAAATCAGCTCTAGTTTTTCTGGCCGCTTATCCAATAAGGTAGTAGCATTCTCTGAGAAGTTTTTAGGAATTTCAATGACCATGTAATACTTCTGATCTTCTAATTCCTTATAAGCTTCCTTCTTAGTTACAAGATGAAAATCAAATTGCTTACTCTTCTTTAATTTCTTTGCTAAGTCATCCCCTAGATGCAACTGGTTCCCATCCATTGATGTTCCCGCATCATTATTAACTACTGCGACCGGCAGCTCATCAAGCTTGTCATATGGGTCCCAAAAAGCCCATAAAAACATTCCGGCATACAACACAGGGACAAACATAACAGCAATGATAGGAATAAGAATTTTTCTATTTTTAATAATGGATAAAAGTTCTCCCTTAAACATCCCTGATGCCTCCTTTTCACTTTTGACTATTTTGTTCATTTAGTCATTTTACTTTGAAAAATTAGGACTATCTCGATAGACAATCCTTTTAAAAATAATATGTTTAATATTACTCATTTTGACTAAATGAACATTTTGGTCATTTAATACTTAAAGAGTATACCTCCATTTTTGTAGGTTGGCAAGTAGGAATAGTAAAGTTTTTTCTCTGATAGGTATAATAAAAAGGAAAAAGAAGCTGTCGTTATTGAACAGCTTCTTCTTTAGAAGGATTTTGCTTATTGAAGAACTCAAGAACATTTTTCACCGCTGCTTCGCCTTGATCAATGCAATCTGGAACACCTACTCCACCATAGGAAGCACCAGCTAGGAATACACCTGGTAATTCATTTTTTACATATTCCAGAATAGTAGCCAGCCTTTGCTTATGGCCAACCGTATATTGAGGCATTGCTTTCTTCCATCGGGAAACAATGGCAAAATCTGGACTTAATGTAATGTCCATCGTCTTCTTTAAATCATCCAATACAATTTTTATTATTTGATCATCTGAAAGGTCGACGATCGTTTCATCGCCCGCTCTTCCTACATAACAACGGAGGAGTACTTTTCCCTTTGGAGTCGAATGAGCCCATTTCTTATGAGTCCATGTACAAGCTGTAATGGAATAATCATTATTTCTTGAAACTACAAATCCCGTGCCGTCAATGTCCCGCTTGATTGCTTCCTCAGGAAATGCCAAGGCTACAGTGGCCACTGACGTTGATGGAACCGATTTAAATGGATCAAAGAAGCGATAATCCGAAAACATAGATTGTGTGATTTGATGAGGAGTGGCAGCAATAATACTATCTGCATGGATGGTCTCCCCATTATTAAGATAAATCTCATAGTTTTCATTGTGCTTTGTAATCTTTTCAACACGATGACCTTTTAAAATTGATTCCGGGTCCAATTTACTTTCAATGGCTTCTGCAAATGATTGAAGTCCCGTTTTGAATGTTAAAAAGGCACCTTTGGTTTTTTCTTTATTCTCCGTCTTCTTCGGTTGGGAAGGAGTTGCTTTTTTCATACCGACGATCAAGCTACGGTATTTCTGCTCTACCTCATAGAATTGCGGGAAAGTAGACATTAAGCTTAATTGATCAATGTCACCAGCATAGATCCCAGATAACAATGGCTCAATTAAGTTTTCAACAACTTCATCACCTAATCTTCGTCTAAAAAACTCTCCTAAAGATTGGTCCTTACCGCTTTCAGAACGAGGTAAAATAAAATCAGCCGCAGCTCTTAATTTTCCAGGAATCGAAAATAAGCCTGTTGTTAAAAATGGTCCTATTTGTGTTGGGATTCCCATGATGGAACCACCCGGCATGGAGTGTAGCTCCTCATTCACTAGTACATATGATTTACCAGTGGAATTATGAACTAATTGATTGTCCATCCCTACTTCTTTTGCAAGGCGAATCATACTTGTCTTCCTTGCTAGAAAGGAATCAGGGCCACGTTCAATCGTAAAACCGTCTCTGATAACGGTTTGCATTTTTCCCCCGAGACGGTGTGATGCTTCTATAAGTTTGATTTCAATAGGAAGCTTGTTTTCTCGTATCTGTTTTTGAAGGTAGAAGGCTGCTGTTAAACCAGCGATTCCTCCTCCAATAATAACAACTTTATGTTTATTTTCCGCCACGGACGTCACCTTCTTCCCTTTTATTCTCAGATGGTTTTACTGAGTTAATTTTTTTAGGATGACGGTAGAAAGGCAATCTATAAATTCTTCCTTGGCATTTGGCATTTCTGGACGATAATAGCTTACACCTAATTCATCCGTAACTATTTTACACTCGATGTCGTTATCATAAAGAACTTCTAGGTGGTCACATACAAACCCAACTGGTGCGAATACAAATGCTTTATAGTGATGCTGCTGAAATAGTTCCCTAGTTAAATCCTGTACATCTGGACCAATCCAAGGCTCAGGTGTATTTCCTGCACTTTGCCATCCTACTGTATAGTTTTTGATTCCCGCTTGACTAGCAATTAAATCAGCTGTTTCCTTAAGCTGCTGTGGGTATGGATCTCCAAATTGTAAAATTTTCTCCGGGAGACTGTGTGCCGAAACAATTAGGACTGCATGCTCCTTTTCTTCTTGAGGCATTTGTTCGAAATTTTGTTTCACTTTGTCAGCCCAGTAATCGATAAATTTTGGTTCTTGGTACCAGCTTTCGATACTAGTAATTTTTAGTCCGCCTAATTTTTCAGCTTCCTCTACAGCTCGTCCGTTATAGGATTTTACACTGAACGTAGAAAAATGTGGTGCAAGGACAATACTTACTGCTTCTTTGATCCCGTCATCGTGCATTTGTTTCACTGCATCTTCAATAAATGGTTGAATATGCTTTAACCCTAGGTACATCTTAAATTCAATTTCATCTTGGATTTTATTTAAATGTTCTTCCAGCTTTTCTGCCTGGTCTAGAGTAATTTTAGCAAGTGGGGAAATTCCTCCAATTGCTTCATAGCGATTTCGAAGGTCTTCAATCATTTCAGGTGATGGTTTTCGTCCATGACGAATATGAGTATAATATCCTTCTAAATCGTCTAATGTATATGGGGTACCGTATGCCATAACTAGCAAACCCATTTTCTTTTTTGTCATAGTTACACCTCATATTTAAGTATGTAGTCTTATCGACTTAATTTTGATGCGGAATATTCATGAATAAAGGATGCTAATCTCTTTAATGTATCTGGATTAACAGATGGGAACACGCCATGACCTAAATTAAAAATATACCCGTTCTGTGCCATTCCTTGATCGAGAATCGCTTTTGCTCTTTCCTCGATAACCTCCCAAGGAGCTAATAAAATAGCAGGATCAAGATTTCCTTGGACAGTTTTATGAACACCCATTTCTCTTGCTTGGCTAATAGGTAATCTCCAATCGAGACCCACTACATCTAAGGGCAATTCATTCCACTCTAAGGCAAGATGGCTTGCACCAACTCCAAACATAATTAACGGCACATTTTCCTCTTTCAATGAAGTAAAGATTCGATTCATTACCGGCTTGATAAAATATCGGTAATCCTCAACATTTAATGCGCCAACCCAAGAATCAAAAATTTGAATCGCCTTTGCCCCTGCCTTAATTTGTGACTTTACATAGGTAATAATCATATCGCCAAGCTTATCCATTAAAGCAAACCAGGCTTTTGGTTCTGTATACATGAACGCTTTTGTCTTATTATAGTTTTTTGAAGGGCCACCTTCAATCATATAGCTCGCTAAGGTAAATGGTGCTCCTGAAAAACCAATAAGCGGCACAGACAACTGCTCAGTCGTTAATAATTTTATTGTATCTAGTACGTATGGAACATCTTCCTCTGGGTTGATTTCCCCTAATTTTTCAACATCCGCTAATGAGCGAATTGGGTTATCAATCACTGGACCAATTCCACCCTTTATCTCTACTTCCATTCCGATGGCTGGAAGTGGAGTCATGATATCTTTATATAGGATAGCCGCATCGACGTTATATTGCTCTACTGGCAACCGGGTGACATACGCACAAAGCTCAGGCTGGTGAGTAATTTCAAATAAAGAATATTTTTCTTTAATCGCTCTGTACTCCGGCTGTGAACGTCCCGCTTGACGCATATACCAAACAGGTACATAGTCTGTTTTCTCACCTCTAGCAGCTTTTAAAAATGTCTCATTAATCGGTCTTGTCATTTTATATTGTCCACCTTTCAAACACATGTCTGTTTTCCATTTTAATATAGTTGGCTTAAATTTAAAAACTTTCTTATTACGATTGTTATATTCAGACTGTCTCCACTATATCTATTAATCCTATTTGTGTATAGGTAACACTAATAACTGTCAAAAAAAAGTCGTTTTTAGGTTACTAGAATTGTAAAAATTCAAATGAGAATACTAGCAAAAACATGGGTATACACTAATAAAAGGATTAATGAAGAGGAGGAATACGCTTGAATGCATATATAACTGCAGGAACCATCGATTTCTTAAAAAAAATTGAGGCCAAGTATCCTAATGAAACAATGGTGACAATGGTTAATCAAAACAATGCTTTATTGTTTCATGAAACACCCGGTGAAACTGTTTTTAACGAGCCTCGTGAATTTGAAGAATTACTATCAATCGGAGAGATCAACAAAGAAGGTTTTGTTGTGATGAACAACGTACCAGTTACTGATGAAGGTCGTCCCTTATTTGAGCATCAAGTAAAAAATCAATTCATACAAGTAAAAAATCAACAAGGATTTTTAGCCCTAAGAGTCCTCCGTCCCTTAACAGCTAATACTTATGTCATCCTAAGCGTGTGGAAAAGCGAAGCCACTTATCAAGGCTGGCAATCCTCTGAGTCATTTTTCGACGTTAGTAAGATGACAGGAACGGACTCCCAAGCCAAGCTCTTTTCAAGCGCACCATATTCAAGCAAATATATGATAACGGAATAAGAAGTAAAATGAAAGGATGGAGTGAAAACTCCATTCTTTTTTGTCTTCATAAAATATTTTCTTTCCCTCTTCACCACTTCTTGCTATCTTCATATTCTGTAATACATCCAACAGGGCTATAGCCCTGCTGGATCAATAGGAAGGAGGGAACTAAAATGATAGTCGAACTGACGGCTCTTCATTGGATATATGTGACTTTTATTGTTCTGATTATTGGGTTTATGGTGATGAGAAGAGATACGACCATCATTTGTATTGCTGGGATATTTTTAATTGCCTTAGTTGCCACAGGCAGTTTAACTCATTCAGTCAGCAGTATATTTAACAGTTTTAGTTATGCAATAACTGAATTATTGTCTACCATCCTCGTAATTTCCATTATTGTGGCCATGAGCCACACCTTAACAAACACAGGTATTAATGACGTGATGATCTCACCCTTTAGGAAGCTAATCCGTAACTCTACATTGGCCTATTGGACCATTGGTATTTTAATGATGGTAATCTCTTGGTTCTTTTGGCCATCTCCAGCTGTTGCCCTTCTTGGTGCCGTCCTTCTTCCAGTTGCCATCCGAGCAGGTCTGCCTGCACTTGGTGTAGCTATGGCAATGAACTTGTTCGGCCATGGTATTGCTTTGTCTGGTGACTTTGTCATTCAAGCTGCACCCAAACTTACGGCCGATGCCGCAGGACTTCCCATACAAGATGTTATAAATGCCAGCATTCCTTTAGTATTTATAATGGGGCTTGTCACAACGGTTACTGCCTTCTATTTTTTAAAAAGGGATATGAAGCGCGGTGTTCTACAAGTCAATTCATCCGTGTTACCTGATCCGTCCGAGGAATCATCCCAGCAAGCTGCGCTTTTATCGTTGGGTCAAAAGCGGTTCTTTGCTATTTTAGTACCTTTATTATTCGCTGCCGATGTAGCTGGCATGACCATGTTAGATTTAACAGGGGGAGATGCTACTGCATTAATTGGTGGAACCTCTATTCTTATTCTTCTATTAATCACCTTAACCAGTCATAAAAATAAAGGATTGGAGCAAACCACCCAATATTTAATTGAAGGCTTCCAATTTGGCTTTAAAGTATTTGGTCCAGTTATTCCTATTGCTGCCTTCTTCTATTTAGGTGACAGCGGTTTCACAAAAATCATCGGAGAATATTTACCGAAAGCCTCACATGGAATCGTAAATGACTTGGGTGTTGCACTTGCAAGCATTGTTCCATTAAGTAAAGCAGTTGGGGCAATCACTTTAACGACTGTTGGGGCGATAACAGGATTAGATGGTTCAGGTTTTTCAGGGATATCTCTAGCCGGTTCGGTTGCTGCCTTGTTCGCCACAGCTATTGGAAAAGGCGCTGCAACTCTTACAGCACTTGGCCAGATCGCAGCCATTTGGGTAGGTGGCGGAGTTCTAGTCCCATGGGCGTTAATCCCGGCAGCCGCCATTTGTAAAGTGGACCCATTTGAACTAGCACGGAGAAACCTTGTTCCAGTCATAATTGGGCTTGTTGTCACAACAATAGCAGCGATCTTTTTAATATAAAGAAAAAGAGGCTGAACCCAGCCTCTTTCCTATTTGGTCCTTTTTTTAAAGTAAGTATAAATCATAATCGAGAATGCCACCCATATGTATCCTAATGCGTAGCCCCCCAAGACATCTGATGGATAATGGACATGTAAAATCACTCGACTTGCACCAATTAAAAGAAGTAAAATTGCGGCACAAGCTCCGATGGTGATTTTTGCCGTTTTTGAAGCTGTTGCCTCAATTAATAAATATGCAATAAGAAAGTAAACAGTCATCCCAACCATAGCATGACCACTAGGGAAGCTGTAGCTTTTCACCTCAACAAGATGCTCTAGATCTGGTCTTGGGCGTGCAAAATAATCCTTGAGTATTTTACTGATTTCATTACCTATTGCAACCGATAAGGCAAAAACAGCCGCTCCGAGATAATTCCTTTTTTTCAATAATAACCAGCCTAACATTAATATGGCGACAACCCCAATTCCTTTTTTATCACCCATTTCAGTCAGGTTTATAAAAAATGGAATCAAGGGATTTGGTACATGTGAAAATAGTCCAGCTATCTTATCATCCATCCAAAAAATACTATGTGTTGCTACTTTAATGGTCGTAAATAATGCGAATAACACCACGAGCCCCATAAAAATAAAAGAAAAGTTCACTTTGCTTTTGGTCTTCATTCCCCTAACCCTTTCACTTTCTTTTTAAAATACTTTTAAAAGTATAAAGAAAAAATACATAAAAATCTATATAATAGTGGAAAAGCGTTAAAATAGTTTGAATATAAAATCTTTTATCTTACTATTGGGGGGATTACCTTTGTTAAACCAGTTATATGCAAAATTAGATGGATTATACGACGAAATGGTCACCATCAGGCGTTATCTGCACCAGCATCCAGAACTATCCTTTAAGGAATATCAAACAGCAGAATTTATTCAAAACTATTATAATAAGCTAAATATTGAAGTAAAAAGTAACGTAGGTGGAAATGGCGTCGTTGCAAAAGTGTATGGAAAACTGCCTGGAAAAACAGTTGCACTTCGGGCAGATTTTGACGCTCTCCCTATTCAAGACGAAAAGGATGTACCATACAAGTCATTAGTTCCGGGCGTCATGCACGCCTGCGGCCATGATGGACATACAGCCACACTTCTAGTTCTGGCAAAAGCATTAAATGAGTGCAAAGATGATCTTAAAGGAACCTATGTTTTCATTCATCAACACGCTGAAGAATATGCCCCAGGTGGAGCTGCTTCCATGATTGAGGATGGCTGTCTAGATGGTGTAGACGTCATCTTCGGAACTCATTTATGGGCAAGTGAACCTACTGGTACCATACAATACAGAACAGGACCAATTATGGCGGCGGCTGACCGTTTTGAAATTGAAATTCAGGGTCAAGGAGGACATGGTGCACAGCCTCATAAAACAAAGGATGCTATCGTCACTGCTTCCCAGCTTGTCCTAAACCTACAACAAATTGTTAGCCGGAAGGTGAATCCAGTGGATGCAGCAGTTGTGACCGTTGCGTCGTTTACCGCCCAGAATGCTTTTAATGTGATTGCAGATAAAGCTAAACTCGTCGGAACCGTCCGAACCTTTAATGAAGAAATAAGAGAATTTATTGAAAAAGAAATGGAACGTGTGATTTATGGAACATGCTATACCTCTGACTGCACCTACAAATATACTTTTTTCAGAGGCTATCCTGCTGTCGTTAATCATGCAAATGAAACAGAATTTCTCCAAACCTGTGCCCAATTTGTTCCAGAGGTAAAAACAATCGAAGAAACAGAACCACAAATGGGTGGAGAAGATTTCGCATATTATTTACAAAAAGTCCCTGGCACCTTCTTCTACACGGGAGCCAAACCACTAGGTGAGCAAACAACCTATCCGCATCACCATCCAAAATTTGATATAGACGAAAACGCGATGTTAATTGCCGCCAAAACCCTTGGGACTGCTGCATTAAAGATACACGAAAATGATTAAGAAAAAACCCCTGAATTCTCAAAGTTCAGGGGCTTTTTGCAGCAATCTTAAACGATAGGCATTCATTGCCGTTTCTCCTAAGTGTTTCATTAAATTATTATTGGCATAGGCTCCAACAAAAGCCCCAATCCCTGGAACAAGCTGCAGCATTTTTGCTAAGTCAATATAATCACGATACTCCTGTTGAAATTTCCGCCAATCCATTTCAACCAGTACCTGTTTTCGTTCTTCCCAATTTTCAATTTCATAAAGTGTACTTCTTCGAATTTCATCACTAGAAAAAGCCAGTTGGAAAATGTGAAGGATAAAAAGTCTCTCTTCATATTGATTGGTGTTAAAGCCATACACTTCAGCTGCCTCAAACAAAAACTTCATTTTGATTGTTAGAAGCAATGGGAAATCAGCAAGTCCGAGGAGGATTCCACCAGCACCGGTTCCAGCCCCTTCAACAATAGCTGTTTTCTGATATGTGGATATTTTTTTTCGAACTAATTCATCTCTCTCTAGGAGTGATAACCCTTTTGCCTGGTCTTTTTTTGTTGTAACCTTTGAACCAAATAACGTGGCTTTTACCATTGCTTTAATACTCTCGGTCATTACTTCATGAACCTTTTCCGGTATCCATTCATTAAATTTCACTTGGGCTTTTTTTGAAATTCGATTCATCATTCCAGACCGTCTAATTAATTTTCTTTTCCATTCTTCCACTTCTTCATATACCTTCAACTCATATTCATTCAACAAAGACTCACTCCCTCCACTAACATTTTATGCTTACCTACGATAGAAACCGGCCAATGGTTTCAAAAAAATCCCCTTCATCAGAAAAGGGGATTTTACTCTATGCCTTTATACGATTCTTACTGTAAAGATAAACAAAAACATAACTAAATACCAAACCTGCAATTAAGGCCAACAAACTGTTTAGGTATTCACCCTTAAGTGCAATAAACAAAGCAAAAATAATCGCTTCTGCTGATAATACCCTCATCAAAAGAAAATGAAACGCTTCGGTTTTATTTTTTTCAACAACAGGATATAAGTCCACCCAGAGCTTGTTTTGATGATGATTCCATAACGGCAGCAGTTGGAAGCCTGTTAAATATAAGAATAAAATCCCCAATAGTATTTGTCCCAAACCAAATGAAATGAAATAAATCGCTATTGCCCCAATGACTGTTAATCGGATAAAAAGCCCCAAGTAATCTGATGAACGTAAAAATGCCCTTGAATATAGATACAAATAGGTTTTTTCTTGTGAAAAAGTAATGTTGCTGATTAACCAATCAAGCCACTTTCTTCTTTTAACTGTATCCTTTAGCTTTGGTACATCTGTAAACAGATTCGCCAATCGATAGAAGGAGGCCATTCTTTTTTCCTCCTGATCAATTAACAAATCCCATTTAAGGCCCATTTTTTTCGTTCGGACATAAAAGGTACGATAATAAAACGCCATTACTACTGCAAGAATAAGCAAAATAAAGATGTTTGCTTGTTTGAATAGCAGAAAGGTACATACTGTATTAATTAAATATCGAACAACCATATCCCATCTATGTACGGAAGTCTGAACAAAATAATGAATTCTCCAGCTAGCGGCTAAGTTCCAAAGCTTTAATCCTAATAGGACAACGAAAAAAGGTACAAATAAGCGGAACCCACTACTATTCACATGGGCATACATTGGTATGAGTGCAGCTAGTACCATTAAAAGAATGTACCCCTGAAAAACAAAACTTGCTACTCCAGAACGGAAAAAATACCCTTTTAATTTCTCTTCTAGAGGTAGAATATACACCTTATCTGCTTCAAGCAAAAAATTGTAAACTGGACTGTAAGTTAAGAACAATCCGATCAAAACAGCAATTATGATTTCTGCGGGGAAATCGGGAGAAAGTGCCTCAACCCATTGTTGATAGTAATAAGCAGCCGTTCCAATAAGGAACAACAAGACAATCACAAGATGCCCGTTGAATATATAACGCAGGTATCTCCCTAAATCCTTAACACGACCTCCCGCACGGTCCTTCCACAGCTTTTTATCATCAAACATAGTTTTCTTCCTTCGTCAATTGAATATATAGGTCATCTAGAGACGCTGATGGCATAGAGAATTGTTCTCTTAACTCTTCCAGCGTCCCCTTCGCACGGACTTTTCCTTCATGAAGGATGACAAAGCGGTCACAGTATTTTTCAGCTGTCGCAAGTATATGTGTGGACATTAAAATACCTGCCCCGTTCTCTTTCATTTTTTTCATTAAGTCAAGCAACGATTGGATACCTAACGGGTCAAGACCAACAAATGGTTCATCAACAATATAAAGCGAGGGCTGTACCAAAAAAGCACACATAATCATAACCTTTTGCTTCATTCCCTTGGAAAAATGCGCCGGAAACCAGTTTAATCGTTTCTCCATTCGGAATTCAGATAATAATGGACCCACTCTTTCTTTATATTCCGCTTCCGTTAACCCATAAGCCATTGAAGTTAATTTCAAATGCTCTTCCAGTGTTAACTCTTCATATAAAACAGGTGTTTCAGGTACAAAGGTAAACAAACGCCGGTAGGCTTCTTTGTTTTCCGTAAAGGATTGATTGTTTAGTTTAATCGTGCCTTTATGCGGCTCCATTAATCCGATAATATGCTTGATTGTCGTACTTTTTCCCGCACCATTTAGCCCAATCAATCCAACCATTTCTTTTTCTTTAACGTCAAAGGATATATCCTTTAGCACCGGATTTCGTGTATATCCTCCGACAAGATTTTCAATAGATAATAAAGACATTTGCATACGTCCCTCCGTAGCAGATTATGCTTTTCATTTTATCAAATCCAACTAGATAAAAACAGGAATACAATTTTTTGATATTTTTTTGTATATTTCTTTTACAATCGGACATCATAATATTCGAAGGGGAAACAACTTACTTCGATGAAGAAATTCATCAAAAATTGAAATGAGGTGTCTGTTAAAGACAATTTCCTTTCAAACAAGTAGAGCTTCCAATTCGTTTCAGTTAAGGGGATGGTTGTTTTGTACAAAGTGCATGGTAACCATTTTGAGTTCAAGTAACACCAAGATTAAGGTTTATTCACAAATAAACTAAAAATGAGGTGTTTACCGCAGATCGCTACCCGTTTTTATAAGTTGGGAAAACATATAAAAACAAATAGGGGATGGTCAGCTTGAACAATATTGTTTCTTTATAAAAAAACACTCTACGAAAAATGAGGTGTTTATCAAAGAACACTCCTGAATGAACGTACCTTTTGAAGCAATTCCCCTTCGAGAGGGCAGGATTCCATGCGGATCCTGCCTTTTTCATTTTTTGTTTTTTTGTTTGTATGGTAAAATAATACAAACCATTAACAAGGAGCTGTTATGATGAGCGATTGTATTTTTTGTAAAATTGTGAATGGAGAAATTCCAGCTGCAAAAGTATTTGAAAATGAACATGTGTTAGCCTTTTTAGATATCAGTCAAGTAACCAAAGGTCATACACTTGTCATTCCAAAAATACATAAAGAAAACATATTTGAATTAACTCCGGAAATTGCTAGGAATCTCTTTGAGGTTGTACCTGAAATTGCTAATGCTTTAAAACAGGAATTTGAACCAATTGGTTTAAATACAATCAATAATAACGGAGAACATGCTGGCCAATCCGTCTTTCATTACCATATGCATCTGATTCCTCGTTATGGCAAGGGGGATGGATTTGGAGCCGTTTGGAAAAACAATCAAAGTGAGTACACACCGCAATTGTTGCAGGAGATGGCAACAGGAATTAGTAAAAGACTTACCTAATTTCCCACTGTAATTTTAAATTATCTGAAAATTATTTCTTTAATATTATGATATTATTATGTTATAATGAAAACAAGTTTTTCGCTGTGGGCAACGAGTGCACTACAGGAGAAACAAAATAGATGAGAATAGCAGAGGAGAGAAGAGAAATGAATACGAAGAACATTGTTATTTTAGCGCTACTAGCAGGGATTGGGGTAGTCTTGCATGCAATCATGCCAGCCTTCCTTACCATTAAGCCAGATATGATGCTTGCCATGATGTTTTTAGGAATTATCCTTATTCCAGAAATTAAAAGTGTCATGCTGCTTTCAATTGTGACTGGTGTTTTATCTGCGTTAACTACTGGGTTTCCAGGTGGACAGATTCCTAATATCATTGATAAGCCTATAACTGCCTTAGTTTTTTTCGGTTTATTTTTAGCCCTTAAAAAATATCAAAGCTCCCTTATTAGTGTAGGGATTTTAACAGCAGTAGGTACATTGATTTCTGGATCCGTCTTTTTATCAGCAGCATATTTCATTGTTGGTTTACCAGGACCTTTCACAGCCCTTTTCGTAGCAGGCGTTTTACCAGCTATTGCACTTAACACTGTAACAATGGTTATTTTGTATCCAATTGCTCAGTCAATTTTTAAAAGAACAAAAAAAATATCATCAGCTTCCGTGGTGCAAAAATAACACGGAATCCTATTTAAGAAAAAGAACCCCTTGGGGTTCTTTTTCTTAAATACCCATTTTTTCATGATAAAAATGACAACAAAATAGCAAATAACAAACAAACTACTCCACCACCCGCTAATACGGCTGCTCTTTTTTTTAAAACTTGTTTTGGGGGATATACACCTGGTTTTGTAACATCTAATAAATATTTGATTGTTCCTAGTAAAAGTATGGCACTTATGATAAAAAACGTTACTACAACAGTCTTCATTTTTCAGATCCTCCTACTAGCATTTGAAAAGTTTCGAAACAATTTGTTGTAACTATTTATATGTTTTAACGTCCATTCCTATGAACAAGGTATCGTTTATGCATGGGAGATATATTTATAAACTATTTAAGGAAACTAATTTTTGTATTAAATATTCTAAAAGTTGCCATTTTTTAGTTCCACAGATTAAAATAAAAATGGAAATATAATTTTATATTGTTCAAAATTAAAAATTTCAATATAAATTTTATATAATTTCTAAAAATTTTGTGAATTTATATCTTTATTAATTTTTACTTTATTGGCATAATGATAGTAGAGAAATATAAAAGTAGGTGAAAATGGGGATGACTGAGAAACAATATTCAATGAAGGAAGCGATGCTTTTTAGTCAAAGAATTGCGCAATTAAGTAAAGCCTTATGGAAATCAATTGAGAAAGACTGGCAACAATGGATTAAGCCTTTTGACCTAAATATCAATGAACACCATATTTTGTGGATTGCCTACCATTTAAATGGTGCATCTATTTCGGATGTGGCTAAATTTGGGGTTATGCATGTCTCAACAGCATTTAACTTTTCGAAAAAGTTAGAGGAAAGAGGCTTATTGAAATTTTCTAAAAAGGAAAATGATAAGCGGAATACGTATATTCAGCTGACTGCAGAAGGAGAGAACATTCTTCTTCAACTTATGGAGTCGTATAATCCAGATGGTAATGCGGTATTTTCAGGTGCTTTACCCCTTCGTGAATTATATGGTAAGTTCCCAGACATCATTGAAATGATGGCCATTGTTCGAAATATTTATGGAGATGACTTTATGGAAATTTTCGAACGCTCTTTCCATAATATCGAAAGTGAATTTGTAGAAGAAAATGGAAAGCTTCAGAAATCGAATAAGACTCAACAAGAACTGGTTTAACTAAATATACTTTCTCAATTCTTGGAAAAGTACTTCAAACAGATTCTGTACTAAACAGGCCTTTATTACTTGCTTCACAGACAGATTTGCCGGGATTGAGGCAGCAAATTCATTGAAAAGCGGATGAAAATATACATACCCTTCCGCTTTTTGCTCTTCTAATTTTATGCTCATTTCGTCACATAATTGAAAAAAATCATGTACTTCCTGCTCTGATATTCCTTTTTCAATAATGAGCTTGTAAAACTCGAGTTGCGGATTCGTTAGCAATTGAAGTAACAGTTTTTGGTGATATTCTAAAAGCTTTATTCTTTCCATAAGTGTATCATATTCATTCATTTACTGGCCCTCTCTTCAAACCTAAACAATACTTTATGTACATTATTCACCTTTTACGGACATAGGTAAACCTATTTATGACGTTTTTTTCTAATTGATTAGAAAGTCTTATAAGCTTCTATTCTTTATGACTATCTTTTTTTTATGTTTTTTGATATTGTATAAAGCATAATATGAACATCTGGGAGGGAATCATTGATGATCTCCGTTTTTATTGTCTTTGCTATTTTCATCTTGTTTTTTGTAAATAAAATGACCAATTCTCTTTGCATCCAAAAAGAAATACCGGAAGAAAACCAGCATAAAGTTTTTCGTATTATTAATGTTCTAATTACGATTTTACTGATCTCTTCCTACTTGGAAATTTTATATACATAATCCGGCTTCCTTTGGATTACCAGTAACGAGAATAAAAAAATCGAAGCGATGAGGTATGTCTCATCGCTTTTAATTTTCTTATTTATCATTAATAGATCCAAGATGCACCAATAATGATTAATAGAATGAAAAGGACTACAACTAAAGCAAATCCTCCACCGTATGCTCCTCCTGACATAAACTTTCACCCCTCTCCATTACGTTTGATTGATTTTATTAATAAACCCATGAAGCTCCCACAATAATCAATAGGATGAAAAGGACTACAATTAGAGCAAATCCAGCTCCGTATCCTGCGCTCATCGTAATACCTCCTTTTTCATTTTCTAAGATATACTATTCATACGGGTTTGATTTCGTTTAGGCACTTACCAATTTTTTTTTGGAAAAGGTTTAAGTTTACGTTTGTAAATTTTCTAAAAACAAACACAAGTTAATTTTTGCAGTACTTACCATTTATGTTATAGTAGAGAATGTGGACAAGAATTTACAATTTAGGAGAGATTTCAACATGAAAAAATGGATTTTAGCCCTTTCAATAGCAGGCGGGGTACTTGCACTAAGTGCTTGTAATCAAAGCGGTTCGGAAACTGTGGCAGAGAGTAAGGTTGGAAATGTTACACAGGAAGAGCTGTATAACACAATGAAGGATAAATATGGTAATCAAGCCCTTCAACAGCTTGTATATGAAAAAGTGCTTTCTAAAAAGTACAAAGTGACAGATAAAGAACTAAATGAAAAAATCGATCAGTTAAAGGCCGACCTTGGTGCAAATTTTGAAACTACCCTTGCACAATATGGCTATAAAAGTGAAGCTGATTTAAAGAAAACAATGAAGCTTGGCATGATGCAAGAAAAAGCGGCGATGAAAGATGTAAAGGTAACCGACAAAGAATTAAAGGATTACTATGACAACTTCCAGCCTGAAATTAAAGCTCGCCATATTCTTGTTGCAGACGAAAAAACTGCTAATGAAGTAAAGAAAAAGCTTGATGGCGGTGCAAAATTTGAGGATGTTGCTAAAGAATATTCAACTGATACAGCTTCAGCACAAAATGGCGGTGATTTAGGCTGGTTCGGTACAGGAAAAATGGACCCTGACTTTGAAAAAGCTGCATATGCACTTAAGGTAAACGAAATCAGTGCACCAGTAAAAACTCAATTCGGTTATCATATCATTCAATTAACCGATAAAAAAGAGAAAAAATCATTTGAAGATATGAAAAAAGAAATTGAATACCAGGTAAAATCATCTAAATTAACAAGCGACTCCATCAATAAAGCAATGCAACGTGAACTAAAAGCTGCTAATGTAAAGGTTAGTGATAAAGATTTAAAAGACGCACTTAAACCACAAACATCTGCAGCTCCACAACAGTAATTAGAAAAAAGAGGTTGGCTCAGATTTCTGGGCCAACCTCTTTTTTACTCACCTGTTGCGTTCAGTTCTTCTCTTCGTTCCTTCTCTCTTTCCAAGCGCTTAATATAGATTTCACCTTCTTGTTCGATGCTTTCCTGCTCCATTTTCCGTTCTTCTCGGCCAGTTTTTATCGCCATTAATGCACTAACAACAATCCCAACCACGACTGCATAAATCCAAATAGGTATAGTCAAATTTATTACTCCCTTCTTCAGTGGTTGTCCACTTTTTACTACAACATATTCGCTCAACGGAAGAAATATCACTCATCTGACAAAAAAATAACCCTTTACGGGTTATTTATGAAATACTGGCTTATAAAAGGATCGATTATCTAACGCAAAGATCCGCTCTGAAAATTCCCCTGGTTTTACCCTTTCTAAAGCACGATCCAACATATTCATTTTCGCATCCAAGTTATCAATATAATGTAGAATTTCAGCTTCCTTAATCAACGGTGGTTTAGGACTACCCCATTCAGCTTTCCCATGATGACTTAAAACAAGATGTTGTAAAATAAGTACTTCTTCTCCCGAAATGCCTAATTCTTCGGCAGCCTTCCCAATTTCATTTATCATAATGGTAATATGACCTAATAAATTCCCTTCAATCGTATAGACAGTTGATATAGGTCCTGACAGCTCCATAACCTTGCCCATGTCGTGCAGAATTACACCAGCATATAGCAAGTCCTTATCAAGGCTAGGATACAGTGATGCAATTGCTTTGGCCAAATCAAGCATGCTTACCACGTGAAAGGCTAGACCAGAAACAAATTCATGATGGTTTTTCGTTGCTGCAGGATACTCTAAAAATGACTTTTGATGCTTCTTTATTAAATGCCGGGTAATGCGTTGAATGTTAGGATTTTTCATTTCAAAAATATACTGTGTCAGCTTGCTGACCATTTCTTCCTGACTCAATGGTGCAGTTTCAAGAAAATCGTCTAACTTCACTCCATCTGCAGGGCCTGTCTTACGAATCTGCCTAATTTTCAGCTGACTTTTCCCGCGATAATTTTGTACATCTCCCATGATTTTTACGATATTCTGCGCCGCATAGTTCTTTTCATCTTCATCGTTTGCGTCCCAAAGCTTCGCTTCAATTTCACCACTTTGATCCTGAAGTATTAAAGTTAAAAATGGCTTACCATTACTTGCTATCCCTTTTGTTGAACTCTTTATCAAAAGAAATAACTCGACCTGTTCACCAACATCATAGTTTAAAATTCCTTTTCCCAAGCTATTCACGCTCCTCCTAGTATCTAAATTATAACATACCCACCTATTACTCTAGGAAATTATCTGGACCGCACCTTTTGTAATATTAAGGATATTTTCCTTATGGAAATGAGTAAGTAAATGTTCATGACAAGTAAAAAATAGGACTTGATTATCTTTTAATTTTTGCAGCAACTCAATCACCTTTTGCGTTCTTTTTGCATCAAAATTAACAAAACTGTCATCGATAATAATTGGAAACCGATATTTTTCATAAAGCGTGGTTGCAAGGGCAAGTCGTATGGAGACATATAATTGTTCCGTTGTTGCTTGGCTTAGTTCATTTGCTTCAAATATTGTACGGTCAATTCTCTCCACTAAAAAGCCTGTTCCTGATTTTTGCATATGAATTTTTTGATAGCTGCCTTCTGTAAGAAATGTTAAGTATTCTTCTGCTTTAGAAATCATCCTTGGAACGTGGACCCTCTTATACTTCTCTACAGTGTTCGAAAGAATTTCCTGAGCGATACTATACACTGCCCATTCCTTCGCAGCCTCGTCTAATTCAAACTTTTTCTGCTTGTAATTATGGAGAACGGTAGAGTATACTCCGCCCTCTTCTAAAATCTGAATCTCATACTTAATTGCAGCAGACTCTTCCTGCATTTGTTTCATCTTGGTTTGTATTCCGAGGGCCTCATCACTATATTCTGCCAGTCTTTCATCACAATTGTGAATGTGTAAAAAGTCTTCCCACACCTTTCTGGGAAGAATAGAGTACTCCAACTGGCTTTTAAGTGCTTCCCGTCTTTCTAAGAGTTTACTATGCCTTTCTGCCTTCTTACCAAGTTCATAGAAATCCTTCTCGTTTTCCACTCCTGCATCCATGAGGAGTTTGTTATATTCAGCTTTTAAGTGCTCCACTTCATTTTCTTTTTGCTCTACATCCGCTTCTAACTCTGTAAGCTTATTTTCTCGCTCCTGGCTTTTTATTTGCTTCTCATGTTCCTCTTTTAATCGATTTCTTAAACGGTAAGCTGTTTCTTGTATAGAAGATCCTTTTTCAGATAAAAAAAGGTCTGCAAATCTATTTATTGCTTGGCCCATTTGGGTTTGTTGGTGATTGATTTGTTCTACTCTAGATTGGAATTGATTTTTTTCACGGGAGGTAGTTTTATATTGTTCAATGAATTCAAATGACTCGTACAAAAACGGTATGGCAATATACTCCGGTATCTTTAATTCTTTACTTAGGGAAATAAGCTTTTCCTTATTCTGAACAAATTCCAATTCCCATTCTTCAAATTTAGAAATGACCTTCTCGTATTGAGTTTGTTGTTGTTTTAGCTTTATCTGTAGTACTTGAAGTTCTTCTCTCTGATTAGTATCCCTTTTTAATTCCTCTTCGAGTTTTATCAAATCCATATTCTTAGCGGATTGAATCTGTTGAATCAGCTGTTTTTCTTTTTCTCTTAATTCAGCTAGAGTTTGATTCAATTCCATTTCATTTGACAGCTTTGTACCTTTTGTCATGAAAAACGTAAATAGAATACTACCAATCAATCCAATTATTAAAAGAAACCACTGCTTTGTTAAAAGTCCATACAAGCATAGTCCTACTACTATCCCAACAAATAGCATCAATTGGATTCTTTTTAGTTTTCTACTGTCTTCCCATTCTTTTTTGTCTCTATCCTGTGCTAGCTGGTAAAATTCAATTTTATCCCGTAATGCCTTCAATTCAATTTCTAAACTCTTTTTATCATTTCCGCCACTTACCTGCTTTTCCAAGCGCTCCCGTTCTTGTTTAGAAAGAACATGGCTTTCAGCCAACCGTACTTCCTTTTCTATCTCCTGAAGTAATCTTGTTTCTTCTTGATACCGATCCTCTAACTCTTCCTTCACATCTAGAAGTTTTTGTCTTTTTCTCGAAGCTATTTCTACTTGATTTTTCATATATATATTCGTATTAATGGCAAAGACATCGGCTTCTTCTAAAGGTATGTGAAGTTTCTCTTTAATAACGGAAAGCTTTTCATCACATTCCGCTATTTTCAATTCATATTGCTGTTTCTCCAGTGTCATTTGTTCGAAAAGTGGGACTTGGTCAAGAATAGTTAGAAGCGTAGATTCGTTTTCTAGTAAGGAACGATCTGGCAGAATGCCTGCAAGCTCTTTTTTTACATTTGCTATGCGTTCAGTGAGACTATTGATTTCAGCATTGTATGGATGGATTAACTCTGTTAGTTTCTCTAATCGGTCCATTCCCCGGGCTGGAAATGAAACCTCTCCAATATCAGTTACCTCTTTTTCAAGCCATTTTTCTTCTCTGACAAAGGGCTCTATTCTTTTCCACTCATTCAGTTGTTCTATGTTCTCCCCTAGCTCCTTGAGGCGAATATTAATCTCTGCCATTTCCTTTAACAGCATCTCTTTTTTTCCTAAAAGGCTTTCATATTCTTTATTTTTTGAGGCTGCCCTTTTCAATTCTACATTGACTTCATTAAGTGCTTGCAATTTTTCATTTACAATAGGCTTCTTTCCAGACGGTTTAAACCTTTGATCCATTTCTTTCTGTAGCAAAGACTCTGCTTGGGCTAATCGTTCGGTTCCTAATGTTCCGGCAGAAAACAAAAACTTCCCAATTTCTTCACCCTTCATTTGATGAATGTTCTGAAGCCCATGAATATTAAATGAGAAGACTGCTTGAAATAGACTTTTATCAAAGTTAGCTACAAGTTGTTTTAGAAGGTCTTCCTCGCCTATCGTACCATTATCCAAAACTACCTTAACATCGCCCGTTGCTTTTCCCTTTACACGCTCAATGACGGCATATCCAAATTCTTCATGATAGATTCTGATTTTGCCTCCATATTTGCTGCTATGCTTTGGTTCGTACCTCAGGTCGTTTTGTTGTTTTGTAGGAAAACCGAAAAGAATACCATGAATAAATGCCATAATAGTTGACTTACCAGCCTCATTTTCTCCATAAAAAACTTGAAAATCAGCTAAGTCTTTAATGACTACATTCTCTAATTGACCATAACCGTATATATGTAACTCGAGAATCTTCATTGCATCTACTCCTTCCTTCTAAGATTTACTAAGTAATTCAATTAGTAGTGTCTCTGCACGCTCGATTAGCTTTTGATGTTCGTCCTCGGACAAATGTGATATATACCTTCTGCCCAATTGGTGCTCGTATAAAGGGGCTAAAGCCAGGTCCAAATCACCATATTCTTCTATTGTTTCAAAAAGCTCTGCATAAAAAGTAGCTTCCTTTTTTAATTGCTCCTTATCAAATAGCATGGTGTCTTTCAACTGTAAGTCAACAATCCAAACAAATGCTTCTTCATCCTTTTCATCTTCTAACAAGAGTTCTAAGAGTTCACCATCTATGTTTCTTTTTTCCCGCTCATCATTTAATTGAATATTTTTTAAGGAGAGAGATAATAATGTTCCCTGCTTATCTTTTCGGACACGGTTAATCGTTGTCTGGCATAGTTGAAGTACGTCGTAAAAGCTGGTCGCAGATGAAGCATCCACTTCTGACTCCTCCCATACAATATCTGATGTTTCATTGAAGTTCATTTTTGCCTCAGTATCAGACAGCTCGACATGATAATAGCCTTTTGGTCCCTGTTCCTTCTTATTTCTTCCTTGTATATTTCCTGGATAAATAATGGGAGGGGCCTCTGACAAAATAGCCCTTTTATGAATATGGCCTAACGCCCAATAGTCAAAGTCTTTTTCTAGTAAATCCTTAACAGAGAACGGGGCGTAATTATCATGCTCTGATCCCGAACTTTCATTTCCATGAAGAATACCAATATGGTAACCAATATTATTAATCTTCGTATACTCGTCTATTTTTCTAGCAAAGACATGCCTAGTCGGATAGCTAAATCCGTAAAGATGGACGATTTCTCCGCTCATCGTTTGCAATACCTTGGTCTCTGTTTCACTAGCAAACACATGTACATTAGCAGGCATGTTTAGCTGTATCCATGTACCGTTTAAGTGGTCATGGTTGCCGTGAACCACATAAACAGGAATTCCCTGCTCTTCCAGCTTCAGCATTTCAGTGCGAAATCGCGCCTGGGCCCGTAAACTTCGGTCCTCTCCATCAAATAAATCTCCCGCTAGAATAACAAAGTCTACCTGCTTTTGAATGGCATCGTTCGTTATTTTTTTTAGCGCTGTAAAAGTACTCTCTTTTACCCTCGAAAAAATAGTTTCTGGTAGATACTTCAATCCAACCATAGGACTGTCTAAATGCAGGTCCGCAGCATGAATAAACGATATCTTTTTCATAGGATAATCCTTTCAACGTCTTTTCTTTATTGTAACACCTTCAAAATACGAATGCACGTTCTACCAAAAAAGATCACTACCAATTTGATAGTGATCTTAAACTAGCTATTCGTTTCTGGTTATTTGTAGTGCTTTTTTAATATCCTTATAGGAGTTTGATTTGCCATACATTAAGACACCGCCACGGTAGACCCTTGCACCAAAGATAGCTAAAACAATAATAGTGGCAATGAGAATCGAGATTCCTAAGAGGGCTTCCCATAAAGGTATGGTCAACATTCCTACGCGAAGAAACATTATCATTGGTGTAAAAAATGGAATATAGGATGTGATTGTAATAAATGTAGCATCTGGCTTACCCAGCCCAAACATGGCAATCATAAATCCTCCAACAACAAGTAACGTCATTGGGGTGATCATTTGTTGAACATCTTCTATACGACTCACAAGCGACCCTAAAAAAGCAGCAAGTGTAGCATAGAGAAAATAACCCAGGATAAAGAAAACCACCGCGTAAATAATGGTATCTAATGGGATATCACCGAAGCCATAGACACCGAAAAACCCTTCTTTTAAGGATTCCATATTCTTTGTAAGAGAATAGTAACCCACTATAAGGAAAACAGCTAATTGGGTTAAACTTACTAAACCAATTCCAATTATTTTTGCAAACATTTGCTTAATTGGAGAAACGCTCGAAATTAAAATTTCCATGACCCTTGATGACTTTTCAGTCGCTACCTCCATTGCAATCATATTCGCATACATGATCACTGAAAAATAAATAATAAAAAGCAGAACATAGACAAGTCCTCGAGCCTGATTTAACTCCTCTTCTGTCTTCGCATTTTTCTCAAGTGCAAATTTCTCAAAGTGAACTGGTTCATATAGTTTTTGAAGCTGTTCTGGAGATAAGTTAATTTGTGAGGCGGCAAGTGTCGTTTTTACTTGCTGTAAACTAGTTTGCAGGTCAGTGTACAGTGTAGAATCTGCAATACTCATAGCTTTAAAGGTGGCTTCAGGAAGATTCTCTTCATTTAAACTTAAGTATAAGACCCCTTTAAAATCGCCACTTTCTACATCTTTTTCTACCTTGCTTTCATCGCCTTTATATTGAGTAAGTTGTATATCTTTGTTGACAGTTTGAAGATGCTGCTTAAACGGCTCGTAAAGCAGTCCAGTTTCATCCAGAACTGCAACTTGATCTTTTCCTCCATTTTTATCAAATATACTAATAATATTATTGATATTTGTCAGCGCCAATACAATCACAACTGTCAAAATGGTCGTCACGATAAAGGATTTACTCTTCAACTTATTTAAATAAGTATGAAAAAGGATCACCCAAAAGTTATTCATAAGAATCACCTACTTTCTCGATGAAAATATCATTTAAAGAAGGTTCTTCAAGCGCAAATTTTCTAATAAAGCCAAGGCTCACAATCTCTTTGAGGATTTTTCCAGCAACTTCCTCTCCCGCTATTTGTAAATGGATTCCTTCTGTTGTTCCTTTTGACTTAACGACACCAGGATAGTTTTTTAAGAACTCTAACGGAAAATCTGCATGAATGACGAGGTTCTTTTTTCCGAATGCTCTCTTTATTTCTTTTAACGAACCATGAACAACCGGACTTCCTCTATGTAAAATACACAAATGCTCACACATTTCTTCTACATGTTCCATTCGATGACTTGAAAAAACGATGGTAGTACCATTTTTCTTTAAAGATAAAACTGCCTCCTTTAACATTTCGACATTAACAGGATCAAGGCCGCTAAAGGGTTCATCTAAAATAAGTAGTTTCGGTTTATGTACAACTGCTGCAATAAATTGGATCTTTTGCTGATTTCCCTTGGAGAGTTCTTCTACTTTTTTATTCTCATATTCCTTTATTTTAAATCGATCTAGCCAGACTCTTAACTCTGACAGAGCTTCCGCCTTAGCCATTCCCCTTAATCTGGCTAAGTAAACTATTTGGTCACGCACTTTTAGCTTAGGATACAATCCTCTCTCTTCAGGAAGATAGCCTACCATATGACTGGTGGAGTAGTCGATTTGTTTTCCGGCCCATGTAATTTTTCCTTCACTGCTATCCATCAATCCTAAAATCATTCGGAATGTAGTCGTCTTCCCTGCACCATTCGCTCCTAAAAAGCCAAACATTTCCCTCTCAGGAATCGTTAATGATAGGTCATCAACTGCCGTAAATCGCCCGAACCGTTTGGTGACATGCTCTAGTTTAAGAACCATTTCACACACTCCTCTCCGTTTTTTATACGAATGATCCACTTTTTGGTTTCATTTTTCTTTTGCACAATTTAGTAAATTATGCAAAAATAATAGTAAGAATTTTTAAATAAAGGGTGATTTTGATGAAGACCTATAAATTAACCGCGTTCGAAGCGAATGGTGAGAAGATTTTAGATGAGGCCATTCAAGCAGAAAATGATACAGCTGCAAAAGAGCAAGGGGAAAAACTATTATCAGAGAAAAACTTATTAGAGAAAACACACAGATGTACGTCACCAAGCGGCAAGCTCCTACTTTTCCATTCATAAAAAATTGACGAGGCTGACTCCTATATTTGGAGTCAGCCTCGATTTCATTTTCCTATAAACACAGGTTTTCTTTTTTCAATAAATGCCTTGATTCCCTCTTGATGGTCAATGGTTTCACGCATTTTTTGTTGACCGTATTTTTCTAATTCCAGAACTTTTAAAAGCTGTGGTCGGTTTTTTTCGGCTAGTATTTTCTTTGTTTTAATCATTGCCTGTACAGGACGACTTAACCAATCGGAAACTCGACCTTCTAAAGCTGACTGTAGATCTCCTTCAGCTACTTCTTGAATAAGTCCCCACCTTAAAGCCTCTTCCGCATTCATCATTTTCCCATCCCAAATGACCTGTTTAGCACGAGTTTCACCTAATCGTTTTTCTAAAAAGAAATGGGCTCCACCATCAGGTATTAAACCAATTCCAATAAAGTTCATAGCAAGCTTGCTCGTTTGATCTGCAATAATATAGTCTGTTGCTAATGCTAAGCTAAAACCTAATCCTGCAGCTGCACCTGTAATCGCACTTATAGTCAATTTTGGGATGCTATATAAGGTGATAATTAATTCGCTAATGCAATCCATCACCGGAAAGAAATCGCTTTCATTCATGTTAGAAAGCATGGTCTTAATGTCTCCGCCTGCCGAAAAGGCTCTTCCTTTCCCTCTTAACACAACAATATCAATATCGTCCGAATCACTTATCTCTTTCAGTTTACAGACTAACCCCTTAATTACATCTGCATCCATTGAGTTTAAAGACTCAGGCCTGTTCATTTCTAATGTTGCCACACGACCGTTTACCTGTAGACTCACTTTGTCAGTAACAAAATTCATTGTTTGCACACTCCTCCCATATTCTTAATGTCCAATACCATTATATATGGAATGAATCGGAATAAAAATAATATTTCTTTATATTTCGAATTTTCTTCATAAAAAAAGAGGCTGCCTTTTTTCTATTAGCCAGCCTCTCAAATATTAACTTTTTCTGAGTACCTCTTTTTGAACTTGTTCACGCAATGTCATCTTCAAAAATTTCCCTACTGAAGTTTTAGGGATTTCTTCTAAGAACAAAATATCGTCTGGGATCCACCATTTTGCAAATTGGGGCTTTAAAAAGTCAACTAACTCATCTTTCCCAACTTTATCTTTATAAGCATCCTTTAACACCACACATGCGATTGGCCGTTCCTGCCACTGCTCATGTGGTACAGCTACAACTGCTGCTTCGAAAACAGCTTCATGAGCCATCAAGGCATTTTCCAAATCCACTGAGGAAATCCATTCCCCACCACTCTTAATTAAGTCTTTTGTTCGATCCACAATCTTTACAAAACCTTCTTCATCAATTGTGACGACGTCACCCGTATGAAGCCAGCCGTCACGGAAGGCATCTGCCGTTCGTTCATCTTTATAATATTCAGATGCAATCCATGGGCCTCTAATACACAATTCTCCCATTTCCTTCCCATCCCAAGCGACTTCTCCGTCCTTACCGACGATCTTGATTTCAAGTCCTGGTACAAGTGTTCCTTGCTTCGCTCTTAACTCTAGCCTTTCTTCTGGATCCAGTTCTTCCTGGTAGCTTTTTAATGTGGAAATGACAACTAGAGGACTAGTTTCTGTCATTCCATAAGCATGCATAAACGGCACTTTGTGTCTTTGTTCAAATGCTTTAATCATCCCTTTTGGTGCTGCCGATCCTCCGCATAAAATTCCTCTTAAGCTACTCAAATCGTAAGAACCTTCATCGAGCTCCTTTAATAGTCCGAGCCAAATAGTTGGAACACCTGCTGTTATTGTGACTCTTTCTTTCTCAATCAGCTCAGCAAGAAGCTTTGGAGTAAAGTAAGGTCCCGGTAATACTAGAGATGTCCCAAACCATACCGCAGCAAAAGGCATTCCCCATGCATTTGCATGAAACATAGGAACAACTGGAAGAGCAATATCCTTTTCACTCATGGCAGCACTATCAGCTAGTCCTAGTGCCATGCTGTGAAGAACTATTCCTCTATGGGAATAAACGACACCCTTTGGATTCCCGGTAGTAGCAGATGTATAGCACATACCTGCTGAATCATTTTCATCAATATCATTCGGAAATTGAAATTCAGGATTTGCTTGAGATAACAGTTTTTCATAATGATAGACTGGAGATAGAGAAGTTTCAGGAAGTTCTTCTTCATCCGTCATAATGATAAAGGCTTTTACATTTTTAATATCTGGAGCACATTTTTCAAGTAATGGCAAAATGTCTGAATCTACTAGGAGAACTTTGTCTTCTGCATGATTAATAATGTAGGAAATATGCTGAGGGGAGAGTCTAATGTTGATGGTGTGGAGAACAGCACCCATACAAGGTATAGCAAAGTAAGCTTCAAGGTGGCGATGATGATTCCATGCCAATGTTCCTACTCTTTCTCCTTTTTGGATTCCTAAATTCTTTAAGCTATCCGCGAGTCGTCTCGTCCTCTCGGCTATTTGCTTGTAGGTTAGTCTCTGGATCCCACTGGCCGTTCTTGAAACGACCTGTTTCTTTGGAAAATATTTCTCTGCTCTTTCAATCATTTGCGTCATCGTTAAAGGTGTTTGCATCATAGCTATATCCCCTCCATTAATGAAAGCTTCTTATCCATCATAGTATTCTATGATGTTCATCCTATTAATTATTCTTCATTCAGATAGCAATTTCCTTTATAAAGAACAAGATGTAATAAAAAAGTAAATATAGACCCTGGTTACTTCTACTTTTTTACCTCTTCTTGCTCAAAAAGTAGATCTAGACCCTGGTTACTTCTACTTTTTTACCTCTTCTTGCTCAAAAAGTAGATCTAGACCCTGGCTACTTCTACTTTTTACTTCTTCTTTCTAAAAAAAGTAGATCTAGACCCTGGCTACTTCTACTTTTTTACCTCTTCTTGCTCAAAAAGTAGATCTAGACCCTGGCTACTTCTACTTTTTACTTCTTCTTGCTCAAAAAAGTAGATCTAGACCCTGGCTACTTCTACTTCTACTTCTACTTCTACTTCTTGCTTCTTCTTGCTCAAGAAAGTAGATCTAGACCCTGGCTACTTCTACTTTTTACTTCTTCTTGCTCAAGAAAGTAGATCTAGACCCTGGCTACTTCTTCTTTTTACTTCTTCTTGCTCAAAAAAGTAGATCTAGACCCTGGCTACTTCTACTTTTTACTTCTTCTTGCTCAAAAAAGTAGATCTAGACCCTGGCTACTTCTTCTTTTTAAGAAAAGCGTAAGCGTCTTGGACCATTCTCGGAGTCGAATTTTATACTTTCTTTTTCTGCAAAAAAAGGTTCCCTGCCTTAATTAGGCAGGAGAACCTTTTTCGGAGAATAGCTCTTCTAAAATTTTTATTTTGTCCTCTGTATATTTTTCAAAGCTATCATTATAGGTTTTAGGATCCTTTGGATTAGCAAAGTGAGTAATCTTTCCTGATAAGGGATCCACAAATTTACTGGCTGCACCGCATCCAAGGCCGATGATGGTCTGCAGTTCCTCCATAATGATAATATTATAGATACTTTCTTGACTAGGGAGAGAATAGCCAACATTCTCAAGATTACCAAGGATGTTCTTTTGTCTATAAAGATAATATGGCACATATCCATGAGCCTTTGTCCAATCTTGGGCAAGCCCCATCATCTTTTCAACCTCTTCACGGTCTGCCACCTTATACTTCTCTTTGTTCTTTGTCATTTCCGAGGCACGCTTGAAAGACAACGTATGAACAGTTACGGATTCAGGCATTAACTTTTCCGTCTCATCTAAAGAGTGAATAAATTCAGGAGTCCCTTCCCCAGGCAATCCAATAATTAGGTCCATATTAATATTATTCATGCCCATCTCACGAGCCAAATGATATTTGTCAATCGTTTCTGTTACAGTGTGGTGTCTACCAATCGCTTTTAGTGTCTCTTGGGTATACGACTGTGGATTGATACTAATCCGGTCAATATTCCATTTCTTTAAGACATCTAATTTTTCAGGGGTAATGGTATCAGGACGGCCTGCTTCAACCGTAATTTCACGAATGTTTTCCACATCTGGAAAGGACATATACATCTCTTCGTAAAGCATATCCATTTCTTCAGCCGTAATACTTGTTGGTGTACCCCCTCCGTAGTAAACAGTAGTAATACGGATTCCTTTTTCTTTCAACCATAATCCGACATTTCTCATTTCATAGTGGAGCCCGCCTAAAAAGGAATCGACAGACCCTTGGCGGCCATTAATCGCATAAGCCGGAAAAGTACAGTAGGCACACTTAGTAGGACAAAATGGAATACCAATATAAATACTCACTTCATTTTGAAGAGAGTAGAGATCTGGGATCACAGTCAGCTGGCGATCAACAATTTGCTGCATTAGTTCAATTTTTTCATCAGTAATTAAATAATCTTCCTTTAATTGGTGATGAGCCTCTTTTATTGGAACCCCTTCTTGAACTTTTTTATGGAGCAGTTTTGTCGGCCTAACGCCCGTTAGAATACCCCACTTTTGAATCATGCCAGTCCAGTCCTGCAAAACAGATAAGTATACATGCGCGACAGCATTTTTAATTTGTTTAAAATATTCCTTTTCTGTGTTTACAGGCAGCAACTCTTTCTGATATTCAGAAACAAAGACTCCTCCATTACGGTCTTTTAATTCAGCAGAAACTGAGATCGTCTTCTGAACATCCAACTTAAAATCTATTGTAATATCCGCTTCTTCATTCATTGCTTTTATGATTTCGGATTCTTCAAAGAACAAATTAGCAATTAATTGAAGTGGACGATTAAATCTTTCATCCTCTAACCCTATTATAGAAATTCGCAAAAAATCACCTCTGGAAAAAGCAGGAGCGCCTTAACGGGCGCTCTAGCTATTCATTCTTATTCTCCCTTTAGTGTACAAAAACAAGAAAATAAGGTCAATATGGTGGAAATTATTCACTATCTAGCAAAAAAATATCAAAGGCTAATAGCCAATGATATTTTTCAGGGTTAGTTTTTGATAATTTTCATCTTTCTTAAAAACTCAATCGGCTGTTGTTTTCGGAAATGTTCTTTTACCATATAGGCTACACCTTGTTCATTTTCCGATCGGGTTACCCAATCTGAGGCTTTTTTCACTTCAAAATCTGCATTCCACATGGAAACCCCAAGACCTACTGCCTCTATCAGCGGAATATCGTCTATTCCATCACCAATATAAACCATTTCAGCTTTACGGATACCCAGTTGACTTCCTAGGTAACTTAACCCATCTAACTTTGAGACGCCTGACGGGACGATGTCTAATCTTAGTGAATCGAGCTCAATGATATTGATTTCAGTATACATCTTACTTAAAGCCTGCTTTGCATCCAGCAGGTCATTTTTGTCTTCAAAATAAACCTCCATCTTCGGTGGTGTAACTGGCTGGTCATGTAAATATTCACTTAATGAGGATACAAACTGCTGAGAATAGAAAACTGGATCCCCTGAAGTAAATATTGTTTTTGCTATTAGCTGATTATTTAATTTAAATTTATTGGCAATAGAAAATTGTTCATGTACCAAACGAATTTGGCATGGTAACCCCTCTAAAAAACGAACCGTGTCATAGGTAATGTCCTCATTAATCCTTTTCACATATACCGGTTTTTCGATAGAATTTCCAATGAAAGCACCTTGATGGGTAATGAGTGGTGATTTTATTTTTAACGCCTTAGCCATCTTTTTGGCTGAAGGAAAACTACGTGAAGTTACTAGTGTGACATAAATACCTTTTTGTTGTACATACTCAATAGCCTCTTTGGTTGATTTATGAATTTTTCCATTCGTTTGAAGAAGCGTGCCATCAATATTTAACGCAAGTAAGCGATAAATCATTAATTTGCCCCCTGTCCTTGGTGAAATTGCCTTATTACACTTTTATGACTTTTCACGCTCGAATAGAACTGTGCAAAAAAAGAGAGTTCATAAGTGCATAAAAAAAGACCCTCGGTTTCTTAACCGAGAGCCAAAAAGGGAAATTACATTTTTCCATATAAATCTTCTAATGGTTTCATGATGATCTGATTTAATTCACCAATAATCATACTCATTCGCTGTTCTGCTTGCATAAGGTTAGCTATTTTTGGATTTTGTTGAACAAGTGCTACTGTAGATTGTGCCTGTTGAACTTCTTGCTCAGAAATCTCTTGGCCCATCATTTGTTTTTGTGATAGGTTCATTTGAATTTGACGGAATTGGTCAAACATCTGCTTTGATTGAGGGTCAGCGTTAACTTCCTTATAAGCATTTTGTAATTGTGTATACTCAGGGCTTTGACGGATCGCTGTTTCTAATGCATAGGCGGTATCATATAAATTAACTGCCATTTTTGTTCACTCCTTTTTTTGAAGGCTCTGTTGAACTTGCCTGTTGATTTCCGCTCCAGGCACTTCGCTTTCCGTGGGTGTTTCGGCGAGCCTCCTCGGCGCTTGCGCCTGCGGGGTCTCCCCTGAACCATACTCCCACAGGAGTCTTCGTGCCTTCCGCTCCAATCAACAGGGTAAAAAAATCAACAGGGTTCTTTTACACAGCCTTTTTTGAAAAACAATTCCTAACAACTATAACAAACTATTCGGATAAAGGCGAGAATGTTCAAATCACCTTACTAGAGATTTAACATACCATACTATATCAGCAAATACCCAGATTCGAAGTAAATGAGGAGTGAGTATGTCATTTTCTTTAAATACAGTTACCATTCATCCTAGGAAACCAGTAAATGGAAAAGAATGTTACCTAGAAATGTCAGATCCATTATTTGCTCACTTACAATTAAAAAAGGGGCACCGTATTAACATTACAATCGGACAAAAAACAATAGTCATGGTGGTAGAGCCTACAAAAGGAACGGATTACGAATTACATGTATCTGAAGCTATCTATAAAGACTTTTGTCTCCCCAAACAACCTTTTCATTTCCAAGCAGTGTATTATCCGGAAAATCAAGAACTTTGTCTCGGACCGATTATCGGTTTGTTAACAGATTTACCCTCAACTAATAATAGTGAAATACACTTCCGCTCCATCCATAGATTTTGTGAAGAGCTTCATCAAGAGGTAACTGAACGTGGTGGTTTCTTTTATGTTTTTACTTATAATCGATTTATGGAGCAGGGGTTTTACTTTGACAATGGCAATTGGATCGCTGCTAAGCTTCCTTTACCTAATGTGATATATAACCGCATCCATTCTAGAAAACTTGAGTTGCAGAAACCATTTCTCCAATTCCGTCAAAGACTTGAGCAATTAATGATCCCATTATTTAATGACCGCTTTCTATCTAAGTGGGAAATCTACGAGCATGTTAAAGAAGCAAATCAGCTTTCTTCCTTTATCCCAGAGACAAAGATTTTTTCTAAGGAGCATTTAAAGGAATTCGCTCAAAAATATGAGTCCATTTTTCTAAAGCCTATTCATGGGAGTCAGGGTAGGAACATTATTAAAATAATTAAAAGTGAAGCGGGTAATCACTATACACTCCAAACCTCCTTATCCACTCAATTCAATGATTTGGTAGAGATATATACCATTGAGGACATTTACCAGCTTTTAAAACCCATACTTAATAATCGCATATATATTATCCAGCAGGGCATTGAATTAATTACCCACAACTCCTGTGCAGTAGATTTTAGAGTGCTTTGTCATAAAAACCTTCAGGACCAGTGGAAGGTTACTTCGACAGTGGCACGAATTGCATCTGAGAACGAATTTGTGTCCAATATTGCTCGCGGTGGAACCATTACAAAACCTCTAGATGCTCTTCGAAATTGTATGAATCATCAACAGGCGGTAGCTGCCATTAGCCTAATGAAAGAACTAGCAATCCAAACAGCTTCAATTATTAGCGGTCATTCTTCCGGTTTGTTTGGGGAACTTGGAATTGATATTGGAATAGATCAAAAAGGAAAGCCTTGGCTTATTGAAGTAAACTCGAAGCCTTCAAAGAACTTCGAGGATGGGTTAGGAAAAATCAGACCCTCAACCAAAGCGATTGTTCAATTTTGCACGAAACTTGCTTTTGACTTTACAAATATAAAGGAGGAGCCTTAATTGATTATACTTGGTATTATGACATTAACCATGGATAGTGAGCATTCCTATATTACAGAAATTGCTCGTCACGCTGAGTCATGTCAAATGGAGGTATTCCGATTCCTCCCTTCTCTCATTAACCCTCATACTCTTATGGTCACCGGTAAAAAGTATGACTCCAAAGAAAAATCCTGGGTAGAATCTCAGCTACCAATTCCGACGATTATTTACGATCGTTGTTTTTATGGAAACGATGCTCATTCCAAGCAATGTCTGCCCATTGTATCCTGGCTTAAGAGTAGAGAAGATATAACCTTTTTAGGATATGGGTTACCTAATAAGCTCGAAATATTTCATTATTTAAAAGATACCAACCTCTCTTCTTATCTCCCTGTTACACAGGCAGTAACCAAGCCAAGTATGGTTGTAGAAACATTAACATCCATTAAAAGAGTTATATTAAAGCCTATTAATGGTTCACAAGGATACGGTATTTATTACTTAAAAAGAAACGAAAAGAGTTATCAAGTAAAAACAGAAAAAAACAAAAAAATAATCACTCGAATTTTTCCCAATGAAACGAAGCTCCTTCAATGGTTACATTCCCTAATTAAAAAGCACACTTACCTTCTTCAACCCTATTTAGAGTTATCTAACGACGAATTAAAGCCATTTGATATACGTGTCCTACTTCAAAAAGACGAGGATGGTGTTTGGGGTGAGAGAGGTAGAGGAGTTCGTTTAGGTAGTACAGGAGGAATCTTGTCAAACTTAAGTGCAGGCGGGACCGTGTCTTCCTTTAATGAGTGGCTAGCAACTTTACCTAAAATCAAAGGAGAATTTATCCGCCAAGAATGTAATTATATTCTCACTCATCTGCCCCCCATCTTAGAAGGAAAATTTATGCCTTTATTTGAAATCGGAGTGGATATCGGTGTAGCTAAAAATGGAAGCCTATGGATCCTAGATATTAATTCAAAGCCTGGAAGAAAGGTCCTCTTACAAACAAAACCAGATATACAGGAGATCCTTTATCGAGCTCCTCTTCTTTACGGAAAACACCTTTCTCAGTTGGAACATACAGAAAGGAAGAACAGTTATGAGACAACGCTATCTCATTGAAGTAGTTGAAAATGAACAAATGGTTGTTTTTTGTCCACCGGCTATTATCCGGGATAAACAACTAAAAAGCCTCGCTTTTGGTTCGAAATCAGTGGAAGTGGACTTCCTTCCCCATCCTGACAAAGAAGATACAATTGTTATGAGCAGGAGAATACAAAAAGCCATTCAATTTCCATCTATGAAAGTACCTCTCCATGCTTTTATAGATAATCAAACCCTCTCTATTGGGCCGCTTGTGGGTATTTTTACTGCAGGTTTTACACCTGATGAAGGATTTCCGGTAGGTGACAGAACCACCTTTTTTGCTAAACTTCTTTCAGTTAATAAAACGGTAGGTGCCCTCCCATTCGTTTTTGGAGAGCAGCATATTAATTGGGAGCAAGGAACGATCGAAGGATATTTTTATCATCAACTTTCATGGAAAACAGTAGAAGTGCCATTTCCGAACGTCATTTATGACCGTCTCCCCAATCGGAGAAGTGAAAATAACCCCAAGTTAATCAGGGTGAAGGAGAGATTACAGAAGGAATATCTTATTCCTTGGTATAATCCAGGATTCTTTAACAAGCTTGAAATTTATGAACGCCTCCAACAGGACACGTCGGTTACAGGCTATCTGCCAGAAACACATCCCTTTACATCATTCTCAATAATTGAAACCATGCTATCCAAATATGGTCACATTTTTATTAAACCCCAAAATGGGAGCCTAGGGTTAGGAGTTCATCAAGTCATCTATGATAAATTTACCGACGATTATTATTGCCGCTATCAAGACAAAGAAGGAACTAACCGTTTACGTAAATTTTCCAGTTTAGAGAAATTGTTTAACACCGTCTTTGCGAATCAATCACTGGAAAACATGCTTGTACAGCAGGGCATTCACTTGATTAGAAATGATCAGCGTTCTGTAGATTTTCGCATCCATACCAATAAAGACGATGTTGGCAAATGGCATATTACTGCCATTGCTGCGAAAATTGCCGGCCTAGGAAGTGTAACAACGCATACTCGCAGTGGTGGTGAAATCAAAACGGTTGAAGAAATTTTCCCAGAGGATGAATGTGATTTTTATACAGAAAAGTTAACAAATGCTGCACTGCTGCTAAGTAATGTTCTTGATCAATCGGTGGAAGGAATAATAGGTGAAATTGGATTTGACTTAGGGATTGATCGTAATGGGGAAGTTTGGCTTTTTGAAGCAAATTCCAAACCCGGCCGCTCCATTTTCAGCCATCCTGCATTAATGGAGTTTGATTTACTTACACGTAAGCTCTCAATTGCCTTTGCAGTATTCCTAACCGAGCAATCCTTATTACATCCTGAGGAACTTTTCAAATGAGAAACAAGAACGCTCGCCCATTAATTGGGATTGTAACTGCAAAAAAGTCAAATGGTTCGCTAGCCGGAAACGGTCCTCTTTTTATAGAATTGCAAAAAAAGCTTATTTCATTAAACGGAATAAGCTTTGTTTTTACTCCAGAGGATGTTGAAGAAGATTCAATCCTAGGATATTGTTATTCTCCCGAAAAAGATCGCTGGATAAAAGACAAATTTCCATATCCAGATCTTGTTTACAACCGTATTCCCTTTCGAAAAACAGAACAGGATGGACTAAGTCAAATTTTCTTTTCTAAATTAATCGAAAAAAATATTCCTTTTTTTAATCCATGTTTCATTGATAAGTATGAGCTATACGAAATGATGAGCAATCATGACATCCTGGTGCGCTTCCTGCCTAAAACAATTCGGGTTCATCACAAGGAGGACTTATCTTCCTTTTTAATGAAGTATAACAGAATTTATTTAAAACCTTCACAATCAGCAAAGGGGAAAGGGATTTTTCGCTTGGAGCGGTTGGACTCTGAAGAAATTCAACTTGATGGTGTAAATAGGAGCCAACACTTTTGTTCCTATGATGATTTTTGGGAGGAATGGAAAAAGGATCTGCTAGAAAAAAACTATTTGGCCCAAGAGGAAATTAGGTCTGCACAATTTGAAGGTGCTCGATATGATTTTCGTATTTTAGCTCATGGTAACTATGATACCTATAGTCTTACAGGAGTAGGAATTAGGCAGTCAGAAAAACAAGTGATTACTACTCATATACCATCCGGTGGGAAACTTCTGCCATACAAGCTTCTGCAAACAAATGAGCATGATCAATTTTTCGAATTGATTATCCCTCCTATAGGGAAAGCATTATCAAGCCAGTTCGGCTATTTCGGTGAGTTTTCAATTGATGCATGTATTAGTGAAAATGGGGAGTATTATATTTACGAAGTTAACTCTAAACCAATGAGTTTTGATGAATCAGATATTGAAGAAAAAAAGATTGAAGAGCTTTGCCGATTATTCCTTCAGTTATCCCATCAATAAAGCTTGCTGAAAATTTTATTTAAATCCTTCTTTATTCACGGTAATCTATAGGTATAGATTCATGAATGGATGGAGGCGATTAAATGATTATGCATTTTCAATTCAAACCATTATTTGAAAACAAGAATATTCCTGGTTGGACTTTTTCTTTCTACTTTAAAAAGAAAAGATATTCGGGAATTTATCATCAAATTGGAAAAATAGAATGGACAACAGCAGCCCCTGAACAAGAAGATATTGAAGCGTTAACTAGTCAGATTCATGAGTTGATGCTTTATCATGTGTACGAATAACTGTATGAAAAGTGATCCTTTCCACAAACTATGGTTAAAACAAGGAAAGGATGGGTGCAATGAAAGAAAGAAAAAGTAATCCTGCAGATTCTGGCTCAGCATATGAAGGGCGCGATCAGGCTTTTGTTGATGTGGACCGAATGATAAATGAAGGCCTATCTGGCGGTTCCGTTCATTCTCGCTATAATGCCACAAATATCGAAGAAGCACGTGACCTCCCTGAAGAACAACCTCCATATGAGTGTGAGTAAAAAGATCAGGTAAAAGTTGAACCTTAACATAATTAGGTTCAGCTTTTTTTATTGTCCATCTCCCTTTGATATAATAGAAGGAATCATTAGCGAAAAAATTTAAATAAAGGGATTATATACTATGTTGAAAAAACTATTGTTACTTTATGAAAATTCCATTCTGTATACTGAAAAACCGGAGACACCTTCTGAACATTTATATGTATTTTATCATGACGTTGAGAATGAATGGATTGGAATTCCTAAGACGGAGGTTAGTGAAAAAGAATTAACCTTATTAAAAAACCTCTATACATTAGTGGATGACCAACCTTCCATTAGCCCATCATCTGCCAATGGATGGTATGATTTTTTATTGTTAGACGGACCACCCCCACGGTACCCTTCTGATTCTCATTTTCGTTTGATTCAATTTCATCTTAACAAGAATGAGGCAAGTCAAATTGAAATGGAATCTGCATTAAAAGGATTTTTCACAGAAGAAGTCAGCATTATTTGGGAAAGCCCAAGGCGTGGAATTGTTATTGAAGAGAAAAAGCAAATTTCTTTAACAGAAGAAGAATTAATATCCATGTCAGAGATATTGGAAAGTGATTTTTATGTCAAGATTTCTTTCTTTATCGGGAAATTCTATCCGATCTCTGAACAGCTTCCCTTACAATTTCATCAGGAGAAAGAATATTTCTCTTTTGGCATGTCCTATTTAGATACCCAGGATTTTTTCACTTTTGAGCATGTTTTTCCATCGTATTTATCATCACAATTGCCAATGGAGTTAAAAGATAGAGCTATGAAAGGAATCTCTGAGGTTTTTATGGAGGACCCCGACCTGTTCTCGACAATAAAAGTTTTTCTTGAAAATAATTTAAATGCCAGTTTGACAGCTAAAAAATTGTACATTCACAGGAATACGCTTCAATATCGGATTGATAAATTTTCGGAGAAAACGGGGATTGGATTAAAAGACTTTTATGGAGCCTTTACAGTATTCTTAGCATGTCTCCTTTTTGATCAAAACCATAGAAAATAACAATATGCCCAAAAAAAGCGTTTTCATATTTGTGCAACCTGTCTATTCTGATTTTTACAGTTTACCTGTAAACTAGGCTTATCAACAGTACTAGGAGGAATAACTAGTGGCAGAACTTAAATTAGACCATATTTATAAAATTTATGATAATAAGGTAACAGCAGTTCAAGATTTCAATTTACACATTGAAGACAAGGAATTTATCGTATTCGTCGGACCATCTGGTTGTGGCAAATCAACTACACTTCGAATGATTGCAGGACTTGAAGATATTTCAAAAGGTGATTTTTTCATTGATGGCAAAAGAGTAAACGATGTCGCTCCAAAGGACCGTGACATTGCGATGGTTTTCCAAAACTATGCACTATACCCACATATGAGTGTATATGATAACATGGCTTTCGGTTTAAAGCTTCGTAAATTCCCTAAAGATGAAATCGATCGTCGTGTAAAAGAAGCTGCAAAAATCCTTGGATTGGAAGCTTACTTAACACGTAAGCCAAAGGCTCTTTCAGGTGGTCAGCGTCAACGTGTTGCTTTAGGACGTGCGATTGTACGTGATGCGAAGGTATTCTTGATGGACGAACCATTATCAAACCTTGACGCAAAGCTTCGTGTACAAATGCGTGCTGAAATTGCCAAGCTTCACCGCCGTTTAGATACTACAACAATCTATGTTACTCATGACCAAACAGAAGCGATGACAATGGCAACAAGATTAGTTGTTATGAAAGACGGAATCATTCAGCAAGTTGGTTCACCAAAAGAAGTATATGAAAAACCTGAGAATGTTTTCGTAGGCGGATTTATCGGATCTCCTGCAATGAACTTCTTTAATGGTAAGTTAGAAGATGGTAAGTTTGTAATCGGTAAAACTTCTATCGCTGTCCCTGAAGGAAAAATGAAATTCCTTCGTGACCAAGGCTATGTTGGAAAATCCATTATCCTTGGAGTGCGTCCAGAAGATATTCATGATGAACCAGTTTTCATTGATGCATCTGCTGGTACAAAAATCTCTGCAACAATTGATGTAGCTGAGTTAACTGGAGCAGAATTAATGGTTTATTCATCTCTTGCTGACCAAGATTTCGTAGCTCGTCTTGATTCACGTGCAGATGTTCACCCTGGCGATACTGTAGACCTTGCTTTTGATTTAAACAAAGCTCACTTCTTTGATGCAGAAACAGAAGTTAGAATTCGTCCTTAATACTCATTTCAAGAGGCTGACTATACTGGTTAGCCTCTTATTCTTTTATAAAAATAACATCATCATGATTACAGTCTGGACACCTGTATAGATGTGGACATTTATGTCCAGAATGGGAATCCGGGTACCCATCCTCCATTTTCATTAAATCAATCTCCATATACGGACTATAATCATCATAATAATCACTTACCCTTCCACTTTCCATCATTGGCTTTCCACAATTCGAACATAGTAAATAAATTTCTCTCAAGCCATTACACACTGGGCAGATTGACATATACTTCACCCTTTTTATTAAGATTAGTCTTAGTTTGTGTTAGATTAATCACCCTATGTAGTGGAATAAATTACTAATTTATATATCGAATAAGTCTTCAAAAAAGATTCATAATAAACATTACAAAGCAACACAAACACAGCGGTGGATGAAACAAACACCTTTCCATTATGGGTTAGGCCTAAGGTGGCAATATTATGGTTCAATTCCATACTGACCCCAAAATTATTAAGAGGAGTGTTATTCAACTATGGCAAGTAACAACAACTCTAATCAACTTTTAGTACCAGGTGTAGAACAAGCATTAAGTCAAATGAAGTATGAAATCGCATCTGAATTTGGTGTAAACCTTGGTGCAGATACTACTTCACGTGCAAATGGATCTGTAGGTGGAGAAATCACTAAGCGTCTAGTTGCAATGGCTGAATCTCAACTTGGCGGATTCCAACGCTAATTTTTAGTAAAACCAAAACAAATTAATAATATGGCTAAGCCCTCTCCTATCTGGAGAGGGCTTTCACGTAGTTTAAATCATATTTTCAGGTTTTATCCATTTTTCAAACTGTTCCGGTGTTACATAACCTGTTTTTATTGCTGCTTCTCTTAATGAACTACTCTCTTTAAAAGCAAGCTTGGCAATTTCTGCGGCCTTTTCATAACCAATATGTGGGTTTAAAGCTGTAACCAGCATAAGAGACCTTTCCACATGCTCCTTGATTTCCTTTTCATTTGCCACAAGCCCAACAACACAGTTCTTGTTAAAGGATGCTATTCCATCTCTCAACAACCTGATGGATTGAATAAAGTTATATATAATTACCGGCTTAAACACATTCAACTCAAAATTCCCCTGGCTTGCTGCAAAGCCAATTGTCGCATCATTTCCAAAAACTTGGCAGGCGATCATCGTTAAAGCTTCGCTCTGCGTGGGATTTACTTTTCCTGGCATTATCGAACTACCTGGTTCATTGGCTGGAATACTAATTTCTCCAATCCCACTACGTGGCCCACTGGACAGCCAACGGACATCATTAGCAATTTTCATTAAATCAGCTGCTAACGCTTTTAAAGAACCATGAACAAATACAATTTCATCATGGCTCGTTAATGCTTGGAATTTATTCTCTGAGGATTGAAATGAATATCCTGTAAGTTGGGTTAACTCTTCAGCCACCATCTGACCAAACTTAGGATCTGCGTTAATGCCCGTTCCTACTGCAGTACCTCCGATGGCCAAATCAAGTAAATATTGCTTTGCTTCATTAACCATCTTTTCGTTTTTCTCAAGCATGAATCTCCATCCACTAATCTCTTGTCCTAATGTCAATGGAGTTGCGTCTTGTAAATGAGTTCTTCCAATCTTAACGATTTTTGAAAAAGCCTGTTCTTTCTCTTTTAACGTATTTTTTAGTTCTATAATAGTAGGTAAAAGTTTCTCAGTAATCATCATATATGCCGTAATATGCATGGCTGCCGGGAATGTATCGTTCGAACTTTGTGACATGTTAACATCATCGTTTGGGTGTATTTTCTCCAATGATCCTTGCTTTGCTAACCATTTGTTCCCAAGATGTGCAATTACTTCATTGACATTCATGTTGGATTGAGTTCCGCTACCTGTTTGCCAAACAACTAATGGAAAATGGTCATCATATGTACCTTTATGGATTTCATCACATACTTGAGTTATCGCTTTCTGTTTTGCTTCGCTGAGCTTACCTAACTTATAGTTGACTATTGCCGCTGTCTTCTTTATAAAAGTGAGCCCGTAGATTAGCTCAAGAGGCATTTTCTCGATACCAATTTTAAAGTTCTCTTTGCTCCTTTGTGTTTGTGCACCCCAAAACTTATCAACTGGTACCCTAACTTCACCAAGCGTATCCTTTTCTATCCGGAAATCATCCATTACTTTCACCCCGCTATATTTACTCCCCCTATATATATACCCAATTTTATCCATATTATTAAAAAAACTGCGAACATTTAGTTCGCAGTCTATGCTTTATAAATCGTATATCCGATATAATAAGAAAGAATTAGAAAACTACCGATTAATAATACAACTGAATACTCACCCATATCCATCCCACCTTACCTTATAATTTACATACCTAAACATTTTTAAGTTATCATAGGTAGTCGGATGAACAAGTGATAGAAGTTACACTTTAGTGACTGAGGAGTGAATTTTTTGTGAACATTTGCCTTTTAGGAGCAACAGGTAGAGTTGGATCTGTTATTTTGGAGAATGCATTGAAGAACCAGTTATCGGTAAAAGTACTCGTTAGAGATCAATCTAAATTACAAGTAGCATCTGAAGGTCTTACTGTGAGAGAAGGAAATGTTTTAAATGAGAAGGATATTGCCTTAACCATCAAGGGAAGTGACGTGGTTATAAGTGCACTGAATACAGATAAAAGGACAACTCTTTCAGAATCGATGCCACTAATTATTAAACAAATGCAACATCATGGAATTAAGCGAATAATTACAGTTGGTACTGCTGGGATTCTTCAAGCACGCTCTGATCCACATCTCTACCGCTTTCAATCTTCGGAGTCCAAGCGAAAGAGCACACGGGATGCAGAAGAACATCTGAAGGCATATTTATTACTCAAGGAATCCGGCCTTGAGTGGACCATTGTCTGCCCTACTTATTTACCCATAGGAGAAAGGGTAGGACAGTACAGGTATGAACAGGACTTCCTTCCGGAGAATCCATCTTCCATTTCGATTTATGACACCGGGGATTTTACCTTTCAGCGGCTTTTTTCCAATGAATTTATAGGAGCTAGGGTGGGGTTAACGTATTAAAAAAAGTGGAGTAACCAAATTCGGTTACTCCCTTTACACATGTTATCCCGCTAACTCCGAACTTCCCTGCTGAAGTTGATACATCTGATAATATTTCCCTTTACTTGCCATCAACTCATCATGGTTCCCTTTTTCCACAATGACCCCTCGATCTAAAACAAGAATCTGATCGGCATTTCTAATGGTTGATAGGCGATGCGCAATGATAAAGGTTGTTCTTCCCTTCTTAAGGACATCCATTGCTTCTTGAATGAGTGCTTCCGTTTCAGTATCAATACTTGAAGTCGCTTCATCAAGGATAAGAATCGCAGGATTAAATGCTAAAGCCCTGGCAAAGGATATTAACTGTCGCTGTCCACTTGAGAGAGTACTTCCTTTTTCAATCACTGGCTCATCAAAACCATGTTCTAGATTTCTAAATACTTTATCCGCCCCAACATCTCTAAGCGCTTTTTCCACCGTTTCCCTTGAAATGGAAGGATCGTTTAGGCTTACATTTGAAGCAATAGTTCCGGTAAACAAATATGGGTCCTGTAGGACAATCCCCATATGATTCCTAATAGTTTGGCGAGGAATAGTTTTAATATCCTTCCCGTCTATAGTTATCTGCCCTTTCTGAACATCATAAAAGCGGAATAGTAAGTTCATAATGGAGCTTTTTCCAGAACCTGTATGACCTACTAATGCAATCGTTTCACCTTGGGTTGCCTCGAAATCAATGCCTTTTAATACATATTCACCTTCTTTATAACCAAAAGAAACATGATCGAATTTTACATTTCCTTTAAAGCGGTCAGTCCTCTCCTTACTAACATCTTCCCCAGATTCATCCATTAATTTAAATACCCGTTCCCCTGCAACTAATGCCTGTTCTAAGTTAGCTAACTGATTAACAATCCCTTGAACTGGCTGGAACAAACGGTTAATGTAATCAACAAAAGCATATAACATTCCTAAGGAAATAACGTTGGCTGGGAGCAGTGCTTGTGCACCAAAATACCAGATGAATGCCACAAATACTAAATTCCTTAAAATCCCGACTAAATTATGTGAGGTTAAGCTATTCAAGCTTAATAATTTATTTTGATAGTGAAAGTGCTCATAGTTAAGCTTTTCAAAATCTTCTTTTGTATCCCTTTCTTTACTAAATGCTTGAATGATACTCATTCCCTGGATAGATTCATTAATCATCGCATTTATATCACTATTTCGTGAACGTATGACACGATTATATTTAGAAGCATACTTTCTGTAAAGAATTGTCCATGCATATAGGATAGGTAATAATAATAAACAAATCGCTGCAAGCTTCACATTCAGAATGAACAAGGCTGCATAAATACCTGTAATATAAATGGCACTTGTAAAGAATGTAGCTAATACCGTGACGTAAAGCTCTCTAATGGCTTCTGTATCATTTGTAATACGTGCCACCACTTTACCAGCTGGAAGGGTATCAAAGTATTGAATAGGTAATCGTTGAATCTGCCCAAAAACATCCTCACGCATCTTTTGAATAATACGGTTTGCTGACTTTTTCAAGAAAAAGCGTTCACCATATTGAAAAATAGCTGAAAGTACTAAAAGACCAAAATAGAGAGCTAATAATTGAAAAATACTTGGAATTTCCGGCTGATAAAAGGCTAATAGTTCTGAGCCATTCAGAATAGTCACTTGATATTCAGCTTTATCTCTCCCTTTTTGAATAGTAAGTATTTCTCCCTTTAAGCTTCTTTTTCCATCAAAATCAAGCTTTTTGTCTACAAATACAAATGTAGAATTCACCTGCAAAATACGAATTGGTTTCCCTTTTTCTTGATTGCTAGTGTGGTATTTTTCTCGTATATAATATTTCCCATTATATTTGACAGCCTTTGTGCCTGCTTTTGTTTCATACCAGGTGGATTCAATCCCTAAAATATGCTGATCAATTATATTTTTTGCAATAAACGGTCCAGCCAAATCTGTTACAACCGAGATGGTCAGCATGAACAAAGCAGCAAAAATAATCTTCTTATATCCTAAAGCATAATTAACTAAACGACGTCCCGTTGTCATGCTGACACCTCACTCTCTTCTCTGCTTTCAATCTGCTGGCGCAAAAATTGCTCCTTATACCACCCGTCTTTTTCTAAAAGCTGTTCATGTGTTCCTTCTTCAATAATCCGGCCTTCGTCCAAGACTAAAATATGATCGGCATGCTGTACTGCTGACATTCGATGGGTAGTAATAATGGTCGTTTTTTCTTTTCTTACTTTACGAATATTCTCTATGATTCTTTTTTCGGTTTTTGCATCTACCGCTGACAAGGAATCATCTAGGATAAGAATTTCTGGATTTCTAATTAATGCCCTCGCAATGGATATCCTCTGTTTTTGCCCACCAGATAAAGCCACTCCTTTTTCACCAACAAGAGTATTTAGACCATCAGGTAACATGTCTAAATCTTTACGAAAGGCTGCTAAATCTATGGCAGTTTCTAAATCCTGTTCACTCGCGTCTCGTCTTCCAAATAGGATATTTTCTCTCACACTTTTCGAAAAAAGAACATGATCCTGAGGCACATAGCCTATCCAATGGCGAATCTGGTTAAGTGTTTGTTGCTCTAACGAAACATCGGATATAGACAACTCCCCTGACCCTAATGGGTATTGCCTTAATAATTGTTTAATAAAAGTGGTCTTCCCGCTACCTGTTTTGCCAACGATTCCTAATGTTTGCCCTTGGAACAGCTGAACATTTACATTGATAAGATTATCTTCCTTAGAAGATGGATAACGGAACGTAACCTCTTTATAGTCAATCCGACTAGGTTTTGATACTTCAACCGCTTGTACTGGATTTTCCACATCCTCTTTGTAACTTAGCGTCTCATTAACACGATCTAGCGATGCATTTCCACGCTGCATGACATTAATTAACTCTCCTATTGCAAACATCGGCCAAATTAGCATTCCTAAGTAAACATTAAAGGAAACAAGATTTCCTAATGTAATCGATTGGTGGAAAACTAGATAGGCTCCATATCCAAGTCCAATAAGATAACTAATCCCAACAAGCACTTTGATAGTTGGATCAAACAATGAATCAATCTTTGCTACTCTGATATTTTTTTCATACACATCTTCCGTTAATTGGTGGAATCGCTCACAATCAGCCTTTTCTTGAACATAGGCCCGAATCACCCTTACTCCAGCGATTGATTCCAGAACACTGTCATTAAGGTCACCAAAAGAGTCTTGAGCTTCCATAAAGCGAGTATGCAATCTTTTTCCATACATTTTCATCAATAGTGCCATTATGGGGAGTGGAATAATGGCAGCTAATGTTAACTTCCAACTAATCATAACTCCCATAGTGATTAGTAGAGTCAACATCCAGACACTCGAATCAACAAGAGTTAATATACCAAATCCAGCTGTAATCGAAATGGCCTTTAGGTCATTAGTAGCACGTGCCATTAAATCACCTGTACGGTTTTTTTCATAAAAAGCTGGTGTCATCTTTAACAAATGGTTCATAAACCGGGACCTTAGCTTTCGCTCAACTAAAAAGGCTCCCCCAAACAACTGATACATCCATACATAGGTAATTGCATAAGAGCTTAACATGATGACTAGAAGAATACTAAGATAGCGTACGATTTTTTCTCTATTCATTATTCCAATATGAATGTCATCAATTGCCATACCAATTATTTTTGGCGGTATTACATCTAGAAGACCTACTAAAATCAATAGCGTAACAGCAACCACATATCGTTTCCAATTCTCTTTAAAGAACCAGCTTAATTTTTTTAACACTGAAAACATTCAACTTCCTCCTTTGGTTATACTATCCGCCCTCTGTCTCCTTTTTTTTGTGTGCGAGTCTCACTTCTGAAATGATTAACATTGTCATTCCTCCTGTAGATTTATAATTATAAAAAAAAGCATACTGCAATGGTGCAGTATGCCTCCTTAAATATGGGACAAAAAAACACAAGTTGCGCAGCGAAGTAAACGCAACCTGTGTTTGGTTTAATTACGTCAAATAGAAAATAATTAACAAATAACGGTGGATGGTAAAGTTACGTTCACATATTCAGTTGTTGAATATACATTGTTCTTCCTCATGTCGTAACCCTCCATTTCCTTTTTTTTCTTCTTTGTTAGATTATCACCGACGCTTTTTAAAGTCAATTCCCATTTTTCAGAATCATTTAAATTTCTAATTAATGCCCCTTACCTTTTCCTTTATGTTTGTTCTTTTTATCCCACTTTTCTTTTTGTTTATTCCATTTATCTTCCCATTTTTGGACTTCATTATTAAACTTCTCTTGGATTCCCCGTTTACTCTCTTCTTCTTTTTTCTTCTTCTCAATCAAAGTAGAAATATGGGTCACTTTAAAACTTTGATTAGGTTGGTTTCTAAGCGCATCTGTCATTATTTCTCGGAATAAAATCGCTGAACCTGTACCGGTAGTTGGAGTAATATAATGGTTTGCATCAGTTTTATCATAACCAACCCAAAATGCTCCAACTAACTGCGGAGTATAACCAACGAACCATTGATCTTTCAAACCATTGATTCCTTTTATTGGCACCTGAGTAGAACCAGTTTTCCCTGCTGTTTCTCTCCCTGGTATTTGTGCCGCTTTTCCAGTTCCCTGTTCCACTACACCTAGGAGCATGGTTGTCATATTATCCGTAACTGATTTTGTTGTTACTTTTATTTTCTTTTCCTTCCACTTTGCGACAACCTGACCATCTGCGTCAACAATTTTTTTAATTACATGTGATTCAATTCGGACTCCATTATTAGGAAACACGGAGAAAGCTTCTGCCATGTTAAGAGGGGAAACCCCCTTATGCAATCCTCCAAGAGCAAGTGATAAATTACGATCTGCTTTATCCAAAGAAATGCCAAACTTTTTGATTGAATCCAGCCCTTTTTGTATCCCAAGTTGATTAAGTAACCAGACAGCAGAGACATTTTTTGATTCTTTTACTGCCTCATACATGGGTACTTCACCCTCGTATTGGTGGTCATAATTGCTCGGCTGATAACTTCCGAACTTCATTGGCTCATCCTTTAACATATCAGTAATTTTCCAACCTTCTTCAAGGGCAGGAGTATATACGGCTAAAGGCTTAAATGAAGACCCTGGTTGTGCTTCCAATTGTGTAGCACGATTATAGCCTCTAAAGGTGTGTTCTCCTCTGCCACCGACAATTCCCCTCACACCGCCAGTTTTTGGATCAACAATCACCCCGCCACTTTGAACAAGTCGATCATTTCCTTTCGGGAAAAGTGAATCATTTTGATAGGTCTTCTCCATTGCCGCTTGCACAGTTGGATCAAGTTCTGTATAGATTTGGTATCCTCCGGTTAATAAATCATCCTGTGAAAGACCATATTTTTTAATTGCTTCCTCTAAGACTTGGTCAACATAATAAGGAAATTTCCCACGAAACGGGTCCCCACCTTTATCGTTTAAAACGACTTCCTCATGTAATGCTTGTTCGTATTGTTTACTCGAAATGTATCCTTGATTTTTCATTTGTAATAACACGATATTACGACGTTCGGTTGCACTTTTCATATGATCATACGGATTTAAAGCAGAGGGAGCTTTTATCAAACCTGCAAGTAAAGCTGATTCACTTACAGTAAGATCCTTTACCTCTTTCGCAAAATATTTACTCGCTGCTTGTTTAATTCCATATGCTCCATTTCCAAAATATATTTGATTTAAATACATCTGGAGGATTTCCTGTTTTGAATACTTTCTTTCGACCGCAAGGGATAAGAAAACTTCCTGTATTTTTCTGTTCAGTGTCTTTTCAGATGTAAGCAGGGTATTTTTAGTTAATTGTTGAGTGATTGTACTACCGCCTTCAACCATCCCACCTGCTTTAAGGTCACGGAAGAGCGCCCTTGAAGTACCGATTAGGTCGACACCATTATGTTGATAAAATCGATGGTCCTCAATGGCAACGACCGCATTTTTCATTGACACGGGGACTTCCTTGATAGGAACTCCTTCATTCTTATTTGCTGAAACCTTACTTGCTACTTTTCCATTCACATCATAAAACACAGTGGGCTGAGGCAGCTCATTTTTTAATTTAGATATATCGGCACTGTTTGCAAAATAGGAAATAACCCCAAAGAACCCTAGGATGATGAGTAATATAAATAAAATAATGAATTGAAGCAGATGCCTCTTTTTCCAGTTCTTAAAAATATCTTTAAGTATCATTAGATGACTTCCTTCTCTGTAAAATAAGACAGGTATAATTTTCGAAGATTAGTTATTTTTTATGACTGTCTTAAAAAAATAAAAGATGGGCAGGTCCCATCTTTCTTTATCTTCTATAATATTAGCTTTTTGTTATTTCTTTAAAGCGTTGTTTGCTATGCTTTTCGTCAAAACTACTAAAAATCCGATAGTTTTTTTCATCTAGGATTCGAAAATGTTTACTAAGGATATTTTGTTGAAGGACAAATCCATTCTTCTTTGTCACGATTTTCCACCATACCCGACCGCCTAAGGTCTTTGTTCTACGAAAATCTATTCCCTCACGTGCAACTGTTTCTAATACTTCTAAAGGCTCGTTTCCAAATAAGAATTGGACTGTTTCAGTTTCACGAAAAAGTGCACAAATAGAAACAGCAGTAGACCAGTTGGCAAGAACTCTTCCCTTCTCAATTTGTACAAGTGTTTTCTTTGAAACACCAATAATTTCTGCCATTTTATCCTGAGTATAGCCTGCTTCCGTCCGAATAAGACGAAGCTTTTCAGAAACTTGCATTATAATTTCATCCCTGGTCACATTAAAGCCCTTCCTTCAATAGCATCTAGTGTAATTTTACACAACTTCTGCCAATCATTCAAATTATATAAAAAAACTGCCATCCTTATTTGATAGCAGTTTTTTCATAAAAGGTACTATTTATTTATTTATTTATTTATTTATTTATTTGTGGTGGAAGTCCACACTGACTTGAGCAAGAATTTTTAAGTTCACACGCTGCGCATTTCCCTTTTTTGGATTTATTTATGAACTTGACTAAAGCCCATGTTGCATATCCAAAAATCGCTGCACCAATAATAATATTGGCTATCATAGCTTTCACCTCTTTTTAGATTTAACCAATCCCCAACAGCTTTCCACCTTGGTAAATGATTAATGACAATACATAGGCAATCACAAATGCATAGATCATAGAGAAAGCTGTCCATTTTTTGGAGCTAGTTTCTTTGTAAATAGTAGCTACTGTTGCTAAGCATGGAATATAAAGTAAAATGAAAACCATGAAACTATATGCTGCAAGCGGTGTATAATAATTCGCCAGTAATGCTTGCAATCCAGCATCATTAGGAACAAAATAAATAATATTCATCGTTGAGATGATGGCTTCTTTTGCTAGAAATCCAGTAATTAAGGAAGCTGAAGCCTGCCATGTTCCAAAACCGATAGGATCAAATATTGGAGCGATGATGTTTCCGATTGCAGCTAGAAAACTATGATCCATATCTACATTTAATCCTTTAGGACCCACATAAGATAAGAGCCAAATAAATACTGAGCCTGCAAAGATAAATGTTCCAGCCTTTCTGACAAACCCTTTTCCCTTATCCCATGTACTTCTCCAAAGCGATTGGAATTGTGGCAGCCTATACGGTGGCAGTTCAATAACAAACAAGGACGTTTCAGATTTTAATAGGGTAGAAGAGAATATTTTTGCTAAAACTAAAGCAACAACGATTCCAAGAACATATAAACTTAATACAACAAATGCTTTATGAGCTGCAAAAAATGCCCCAACAAATAGAGCGTACACTGGTAATCGCGCGGAACAAGACATTAACGGTGTGAGCAGGATCGTTAACAAACGCTCACGTGGTGTTTCAATTGTTCGTGCTGCCATAATCCCAGGTACATTACAACCAAAACCAATCATCATCGGTATAAAAGCTTTTCCGTTAAGCCCGACCGATTCCATAATTCGATCCATTACTAACGCAACACGAGCCATGTATCCAGAATCCTCTAATAACGAAATGAAGAAGAAGAGAATAAAAATTTGTGGAACAAACACAAGAACGCCGCCCACACCTGCTACTAAGCCTTCAATAATTAATGCATGGATAAAGGCCGATGCATGGATGACCTCTAACACTTTCTCAAATCCGGCTGTTACTGGGCCTGTCAATAAACCATCTAAAGCATCCGATAATGGGGTTCCCAACCAATCAAACGTTAACATAAACATAAAATACATTAAGAGCAGAAATATTGGCATTCCTAAAAATCTATTGGTAACAATACTATCAATTTTTTCAGTCAAAGGGATAACTGTGTCACTTTTTCTAGCAACTTCACCAACGATTTTTTCAATAACTTCTTTTCTTTTTAAATAGATGGCGTTTGTTAATGATTTATAATCAGTTTGTTTTTGTAACTCCGTCTCCAATTTGTTTACAATTGCTTCGAACTTTTGTGTATTGGCTAAACTATTAACATAGTTTTTTACATACTCGTTACCTTCTAAATATTGAATAGCCAGAAAGCGTATAGAGTGTGGAGTTTTTCCTGTTAATTCTCCTGAAAATGCTGTAATGGCTTCCTCTATCTCTTTTCCGTAATACGTAAGATTCTTTTTCATCGGTTGGATGGATTTTGTTGAAATGACATCGACTAGCTGATCGCAACCTTTTCCGCTTCTTGCCACAACTGGTACCACGGGCACACCAAGAATATCTGAAAGCTTCATGTAATCAATTTGAATTCCCCGCTTATTAGCTACGTCTATCATATTAAGGCCAATAAGTGCAGGCTTTTCAAATTCAAGCAATTGGAGTGTAAGGTGAAGATTTCTCTCCAATTGAGAAGCATCTAATATATTCAGTAAACGGTCCACTGATTCATTTAAAAAGAAGGATGTGACAACCCCTTCATCTTTTGACAACGGATTAAGCGTATATACTCCAGGCAAATCAATTAAATGACCAATATTCTTCTTAAATACTCCAACCTTCTTTTCAACCGTTACACCGCTCCAGTTCCCAACATATTCATAGGAGCCTGTTAAGTTATTAAACAATGATGTTTTTCCTGTATTTGGGTTACCTATTAGAGCAATTTCCATTAGATTCTTTCCACCTCAATCTGAACGGCTTCCTTACGGCGAATGCCAACACATTGCCCGCAGGACTCAATCATAATCGGTCCTCCAAATGGCATAACGCATTTTACGCATACTTCAGAACCTTCAGTGATTCCTAAATCCAATAGTCTTCTTTGAACTAGGTGACCAACATGAGAAAGATCTAATATTTTTCCTTTATCTCCTGCTTTTAACGAACCGAACATGTATATCACCCTATCTATGTTAATTGAGAATGATTATCTTTCTATATTGCCATTTTAACACTTTTTTAGGGTAATAAGCATATTAAATTTGACAAAGTTTCGAAAAAATTTAATTAAAAAAAGGAAAAGCTACTGGTCTTTTCCTTTTTTATATTCTTATTTAAATAATCTCTTTGGTAATGCACTAATGACAAGGATAATAATAATGGCACTAATGATAAAGCTTGGAAGCATGTACGTTCCATTATATAGTAGGGAGTACACAGCGACTGGTTGCCCTTTTGGAGCGTATTCTCCAAAAAACACAATGCCCGAAACCACATGGCAGAAGTAACGAAGGAGACTTCCTATGAATGCTCCCAGTACCGCAAAGGTAATCCACTTCCCTTTGTTATTCTCATTCAGGGCATTTTTAATTTGAGCTGCAAAAACACCAGCAAAGCCTACAACAGTAAAAGCAATAAAGTAATCAATAATTCCTTGAATGATTGTATAAATTTGTGAATAGCCAAGGATAAACTGTAATAATCCCAGCAAGAATCCAGTTAAAACTCCACCTTTAATCCCCCAACGATACGCCATTAGAAAAACAGGAACCATGGCAATGGAAATTGAACCACCTTGCGGCCAAATTTTAAATGAAAGGATATTACCTACATAATCCAATAAATAGGCTAGTGCGGTAAACACCGCCACTTCTGTAATAAAAAGCGTATTACTACTGTTCTTACTCATTTTTAAAAATCCCCCTTTGGTTTCTCTATTCAATAAAAAAATCCACAAAAAAAGCAATGCACAACTAAGGAATGTCTGCATTGCTTTGCTATCGGCAAACCACATCCCTACGCTAGTGTTAACTAACAGGTTCATAGGGTCAGAACTCTACCGTTCACTCTCAGCCGCCCAAGGCAGCTCCCCTTGTGGAAATATTCTATTGTTTCCATTAAAAATATACTACTGTTTCCTTGCTTTTACAAGAACTATCTGCTCGGTTACTAACGAGAAAAACACAAAAGCAGAATATAAATTATTGGGAAATATTTTTTATTCATTTTTTTAGAGGATTTTGGCCATTACCCTCGAATTTACTTGTTAATCAGTTTTGTTAATACCATAGGGGGAAAGAAGATGTTTACGGGAGAACAAACGGATTTGATTGCTTTTTTTCAACAAAATAAAGAGAAGCTGGTACAAGAATGGGAAGATTCCATTGTAATCAATCACAAGGACCCCTTTAAGATGAAAATTAGGGAAAATGGGGAAGCCCTTCTTAACGTAATCCTTACAATGCATAAAGTCTCTAATGATGAGCTTTTAGAAATCATTAAAAAGATTGCAATAGAAGTGTCAGAAGAACGGGTACTAGCTCATATTAATATTGGTGATTTTGTCTATAATGTAAATCTTGGTCGTACCATTCTTTATGGTTATTTGAGTAAAACAGGTATCTCCTGGTCGGAATTGCAGGAATCCATTAATAAGATTAATTTTTGTTTTGATAAATTTTTATATTATGCCGTTTCCCACTATTCGGAAGCAAAAAATAAAATTATTGAAGAAAAGACAATGTTTATTGATTCAACACATCAAGATCGGTTAACACTTCTTGGTCAAATGACATCAAGCTTTATCCACGAATTTAGGAATCCACTTACCTCTGTTCAAGGATTTATTCAGTTACTTAAAGCTGATTATCCAAACATGAGATATTTAGATATCATTTCAAGTGAGTTAGACCAACTAAACTTTCGAATTTCCCAGTTCCTTCTACTTTCAAAAAAGGAGCTCATCGGAAAGGAAAAAATAGACTTCAAATTAAATCAACTTATTGATGAGGTTTTAAATTTCCTTTATCCAAGTATTTTAGATGGTAAAGTGAAGATAAAAAGAGATTTAAGTAAAGATTTTACATTGAACGGTTATGCCGATGAAATCAGACAAGTCTTTATTAATATCATTTTTAATGCCATTGATGTATTAAACCACCATGAAGTTGATTCACCGACAATAGAAATCAGCAGCTGGGTTGAAAATAATGAGCAGATAAAAATCAATATTTCTAATAATGGCCCTGCCATACCGGCAGAATTAAGAAAAACCATTTTTGAGCCCTTCTTTACAACAAAAAAATTAGGTACGGGGCTTGGCTTATTTGTTTGTAAGGAAATTATTGAAAAACATAAAGGAGAATTATCATGTGATTCTTCTTTAGATAAAACTACTTTTTCAATATGCCTTCCTGTACTGTCTTAAAAGATCAAAAATAGTGCATTCATTTAAATCCCACTTTCCAAAAAGACAGGGATTTTTTTATTTCCCCAACTATATACATCTTCCGCAATAAAACCACTTTGCATATGATGTACTAAAAATTTGGGGAGACTCGGGATATGTTTACATTAAAGGTTGATAATGAAATTGAACTTCAATTGTTTCAACACCATCACGCATTAAAGCTTTATCATTTAGTTGAAGGGACTCGCGAGCATTTACGAGAATGGATGCCTTGGGTGGACACGATGAATTCCCCTTATCAATTTGAGACCATCATCCCAATTTGGCTTAATCAATTTGCAGAAAATATCGGATTCAATGTGGGTATCCTTTATAAGGGAGAACTCGTTGGCTCCATTGGTCTTCATCAAATAGATTGGCATAACAGAACCGTTAGTATTGGATATTATCTTGCCAGGTCAGCTGAAGGGCATGGAATTATGACACGTTCTGTTCAAGCCTTGTTAAACTATGCATTCTTTGATTTAGGCCTAAACCGTGTTGAGATTCGCTGCGGAGTGAATAATAAAAAAAGTCGTGCGATTCCCGAAAGGCTTGGTTTTAAAAAGGAAGGTACGATTAGAGACGGTGAACAATTATACGGTCGTTATCATGACCTTATCTGCTACGGCATGCTTGCACGTGACTGGAATGGTAATACCACTTCTAAGTAGTTTTTTTTAAAGATTGATTTATCTTTAAATAAAGGCAGAATAAAATAATTTGAGAAATAGGATAAAATGGAAAAGAATAATAAATCATATACCCTTCTCTATAGTGATATACACCAAGACAGTGAGCAATCCATTCAACAGAAACCCCCATTAATGACCAGAAAAGAATATAGAAAAAGAAATATTTGAATTTAATATTAAACCGCACCCAAATATAAATAAAAAAATACGAGGAAGGACCGAACATTGTATAAGAAAAAAAATCAATCAACTGAAATGATGAATTATCATTCACATTGTAATAATTAAATGGTTCGATACTAATGGTATGGTCAAAAAAGAAACCAACAAAAATGCCAAATAAGATTAAGAAAACACTTACATTAAATGAAAATCTTTTTTTTAGGAAAAAAATTGCCCCGAAACCGATAAGATTCATAAGTACGACAAACCATTCATTTTGATTGAATGAATGATCATATACGGTCATATTTCTTCCTCCCTTTCCTTATGTTCTAGGAAGTTTAGAAAATAAACCAAAATCACAAAAAAAACCAGGTAAAGAAGTACAGATAAAATGGTGTTCCAATTTATATAAACCAAAAGATTTGCCCATTGAGCTGATAACTCGACTGCAAAAAATGAACTTAGCATGCCTAAAATGACTAGCGCTTTTATGAATGGGCGATTTATTTGCTTATAAAAATTAATAAAGATAAGAAAAAGCAGTGGATAAACCCCGTCACGATAAAGAATGAAAGCAAGGAACCCTTCCTTTCGATGTGTGTATTCAATAACATGTTTGTTTAAGGATAGAATTGTCATTGAATTAATCAACAACATTGAAATGATAAAAAAGAGATTAAATTGATTTACTAAGGTTATTTTTTTAGGTTGAAAAGTAAAGACCGCTGCCAAAATCAAAGTTAGTAATGTTGAAAGGAAAATAATCATTTTGCCCCCATAGACCTGGAAAATTTCCTTTATTATTCCACATTGTAATAAATTTACTCAACACCAACATTGCTGGTGTTTTTTATTTTTAGAGATGGTGAAATAATAATTTAAGTTTATTACCTAACCTCAAGTAGAATTAGGAGCTTGGGGTTATAATGAAAGAAAAGTAACTGTAAGTGAGGTGGCAACCCTTACACTTGTAAGGTGAGATATGATTGGGATTAATGTAGGCATCATTATTATCCTAGTTGCTTTTACCGCATTTTTCGTTTCTTCTGAATTTGCAATGGTAAAGGTACGTACAACACGAATTGATCAGCTAGTCGCAGAAGGCAATAAAAAAGCGGAGAAAGCGAAAAAAATCCTGTCTAACTTGGATGGATATTTATCTGCTACCCAAGTAGGAATTACCATCACTTCATTAATACTCGGCTGGCTGGGTGAACCAACCGTGAGAGTATTACTAAGACCTATCTTTGATTGGATACAATTGCCCTTTTCAATAAAGCAAATTATCTCATTTATTATTGCCTTTGCTGTCATCACTTTTTTTAATGTTGTGGTTGGCGAACTCGCCCCCAAAACGTTTGCGATTCAAAAAGCGGAACAAATCATCATACTGTTTGCACCTGCTCTTATTCTGTTTTATAAACTAATGTATCCTTTTATCTGGGCACTAAATCGATCCGCCCGCTTTGTTACAGGTCTTTTTGGAATTGAACCCATCTCTGATCAAGACATGGTCTTATCTGAAGAGGAACTAAGGATGATTCTATCCCAAAGCTATGAAAGTGGTGAAATTAATCAATCCGAATACCGCTATATGAATCGAATTTTTGAATTTGATAATCGTATTGCTAAAGAAATTATGGTACCAAGAACAGAAGTAGTGACACTAACTAAGGATGCTTGTATGGAGGAAATTATCAATATCGTTAAGGAAGAAAAATATACAAGATACCCATTAATAGATGGAGATAAGGACAATATTTTAGGAGTTGTAAATATCAAAGAAGTTTTAACCGATTGCATCCAGCAAAAATGTAATGGCAAGGAACCTCTACTTCCCTATTTAAAACCAGTCATACATGTGATCGAAACGATTCCAATCCAAGAACTGTTAGTGAAACTGCAAAAAAACAGAAGCCATATGGCGATATTATCAGATGAATATGGTGGAACTGCCGGAATTGTTACAGTAGAAGATATTCTTGAAGAAATCGTAGGAGAAATTAGAGATGAATTTGATTTAGACGAGCTCCCGCTTATTCAGAAAAAAGGTGAAAATGATTTTATTCTCGACGGTAAAGTATTGATTAGTGAGGTAAATGACCTCTTAGGAACAACTCTAGAAGAAGCAGAGGTTGATACGATAGGAGGCTGGTTCTTAACTCAAAAGTTCGATGTACATGAAGGAGATACCATCGAAGTGGATGATTTTGTTTTTCGAATTAAAGAAATTGAAGGTCATCATATTTTATATATAGAAGTAAAAAAGACATCAACGTCTCCTTCATCATAGGAGGCGTTTTCATTTTAATTTTTTTATTTTACCTTAATTTATTTATTCATAATTATTTTGCATCCCCATAAAATGTTGATAACAACTGGTTACTAACCAGAACGTTTGACTGTATAGTTTAAATTCTTTATAATTATTATAATTTTAATTATGTTGAGGTGGTATGATGGGGCTGTCTATCGTATTGGTGAAATAGCTGAAATAGCTCATGTGTCAAAAAGAACAATTGACTATTACACGTCTATTGGCTTATTAAAAGCAGAACGCTCAAAGTCAAATTACCGCATTTATTCGGACGAATCATTAGAGGATTTAAAATTTATAGAAGAATGCAAGAATCTGCACTATCCTTTAGATGAGATTAGAAGAAAGCTAGAAATGAGAAAAGCAAAAAATATTCGTGAAAAAGAAGTGGATCAACATGTTAGTGCTGTTACACAGCAGATGAGGCAGCTACACAGTGATTTATTTGATCTCATTCCAGTCCTTGATAATTTGGATGAACATCAGAAAGAAACATTGGTGAGCAATTTAAGTCTGCTAAGAAACGCACTTAAAACATCCCTTATGAAAGTAACGAGCTAATTTTTTTAAAATACTGGGAGGTGACTCCTTACTCGTGTAACAACGGGATAAGGGAACTTATTTGGACATATTTAACTTGGTTATTATAGCCATTTTAATTGCTTTAACTGCTTTTTTTGTAACTTCAGAATTTGCCATTGTAAAAATTAGAAGTTCGAGGATTGACCAGTTAATCGAGGAAGGAAGTTCGAAGGCCGTTTCTGCCAAAAAAGTGATTTCGAACTTGGATGAATATCTTTCTGCCTGTCAGTTAGGAATTACGATAACTGCCTTAGGTTTAGGTTGGATTGGGGAATCAACTATTGAACATATGCTGAGTCCCCTTTTTCAGAAATTAAACATTCCTGAGAGTGCAACGCAAGTGTTGTCTGTTGGAATTGCGTTTGCTTCCATTACATTTTTGCATGTAGTGGTCGGAGAACTCGCACCTAAAACATTAGCCATACAAAAGGCCGAATTGATTACCTTGATTGTGTCACGTCCGCTTATCCTTTTTTATAAAATCATGTACCCTTTTATTTGGGTATTGAATGGGTCAGCGCGGGTTGTTTCCAGCATGTTTGGTCTGAAACCTGTCTCTGAGAACGAGATTGCCCACACAGAGGAAGAACTTCGGATTATCCTATCTGAAAGCTATAAAAGTGGTGAAATTAACCAATCTGAGTTTAAGTATGTAAATAAAATATTTGAGTTTGATAATCGAATTGCTAAAGAAATCATGGTTCCACGAACAGAAATGGTTTCTTTATCTAAGGATGATTCATTAGAGACCTTCCTTCAGGTTCTCCGAGAAGAAAAATTCACCAGGTATCCTATTATTGATGGTGATAAAGATCATATTATTGGTCTCGTCAATATTAAAGAAGTGATGACAGATTTAATCGGAAATGAAAACCTATCATCTCAAACTTTAGAAAACTATACACGCCCAATTATTAGAGTCATAGAAACCATTCCTATCCATGACTTGCTTGTCAAAATGCAAAAGGATCGTGTTCATATGGCCATTTTAATGGATGAATATGGCGGTACTTCAGGTCTTGTAACAGTTGAAGATATACTTGAAGAAATAGTTGGCGAAATCCGCGACGAGTTTGATATGGATGAAATTCCAGAGATTCGCAAAATTAAAGAAAATCATTATATTATTGACTCTAAGGTATTAGTATCTGAGGTTAATGATTTGTTAGGTATAGAAATTAATGATGAAGATATTGATACAATTGGCGGCTGGATTCTAACCGAGAATTATGAAGCAAAAGAAGGAGACACCATTATTCATGATGGTTTTATCTTTAAAATACTAGATATGGAGGAACACCATATCAAATATATTGAAGTAACCAAAAGCGCCAATGAGGACGAAACTGTTGTTCAGAAAATGGCACTACCTAACTCACAAGTATTATCTTAATTAATGAAAAGACCGAAATGATCGGTCTTTTTTTATTGTACCTTGGACATATAACCAAGCAAATTACCTTCCCTTACATATAGTAATGGTAAGAAGGAGGGGTGAAAAAATGAACCATGTATCTATTTTATTTTTAGCTTGTATTTTGGCTGGGTTTGCCCTAATTAAAGTGGCTACAACAGCAGCATTTTTATCAAGCCTGTCATCATTCATTGTTATTGTTGGTGCACTAGTAGTTTTAGTTTTTGCTCTTGCAATCATTTACCAAGGCCTTAAATCGCTAACAAAATTGTAAGCGTTTCAAAAAAAACTATAAAAAAGATCAGATGGCAGGATATCTGATCTTTTCTTCTTTTTTATATAAAATTATCTATCCTTTAAAATAATTAAGTCCTCTTCCGCTCTGGCTATTTTAACTAAATGTGAATCAAGCCTGCGGTTAATATGTTGAATTTCTTTACCCTGTATTTCTTCAATACGCTGTAGTGAATCTTTAATATCTGACAGATCAATTTGATTGACCTCTACCCTGTGTTCAATACTATCCATCTTTTCTAGTCTAGAAAGTCTTTTTTCAATATTATCTAAAGTTGAATTAAATGTATAAATTAAACTTTTGATATCCATGATACTTTCAGTTAATTTCTCAAGTTCCTTTTCCATCTTCAAAACTCCTTTTCTTTTAATGTTCTTTTCTTTTATTTTATCACCCTTTCTACTATCAACATGTTACAAAAACAGTAACAAATGAAGAGAGGAATCACATGTGAACAATTTGAATCAAAAGAGTGAACATTTTATTAAATACATATTCAGTTACTCTGTTATCGTGAATTTTATCACATGCAAAATTCAAGAAAAGTTATACTCTTTCAATATAGGAGAAAGGCAATAATAGCCCTGTTCTCCAAGTTAAGAGTGAAATCAACTAGGAAAAGGTTGGTGTTAATTATGTTCATTTCAATCGATGAAAAAGCTACTTCATGGTTCAGCAAAGAATTCGACTTTAATAAACCATTCAGCATTCGGATGTTTCCTCAATATGCTGGATTTGGTGAGAAGCATAAAGGCTATAGTCTTGCTTTTGCTGTTGAGAAACCGGCAAACGCAAGTTATGTACAAGAACTAAATGGGATTACCTTTTTTGTTGAGGGGAACGATGTTTGGTTTTTTGAAGATACAAAAACCTTTCTATCAGTTGATGATGGAATGAATGAAATTCACGTTACATTCACTGAAGAAAACGAAGCCGCTATTAATTAATTATAAAAAAAGGTATCCACATTAAAAAAGTGGATACCTTTTCCTTTTATTATATTTTAGTTAACTTGTTTGTCTAAGCTTGGTGCCATTAATTTCGCACCTTCAAATACCGCTTTTAGCTTCTCTTCCCCTTGCGCAAACGTAGCATCTGCTGCATCTAGGGATGGTGCATCCTTTTTCAGTTCATCTGCTTTTGCTTGGTAAGATGCCGCGTAATCCTTAACAGCTGCCTCAAGATCTGCTTTTTGATCCTTCAATGCCTCTGGGATTTGAACACTATTTAAATCAGCTGCAACAGCCGCTGCTGCTTCACTTGCTTTTGCTTTCTCCTCAGGAGTTGGTGCATCCTCAGGCTTAGCGTCAGGTGCCGCTGCCTTTGCTGCTTTAGCCACATAGGCATTTAAATCTCCATCTTTAGCATTAATTCTCTTACCAAGATCCATATAGAATTTAACTAATTCTTTTTTTACATCTACTTTAGGTGCTTCTGCTTCTTTTGTTACTTCTTTCTTTTCAGTAGTTTTTGTCTCATCAGAGCTTGAACAAGCAGCAAGCCCAATCGCCATTGTTACTGCTGAAACTAATAATAAAAACTTTTTCTTCATGTGTAATTCCCCCAACTTCTTTTTTTCTATTGTTGATTCTACAACAATTTATCAGACGAAGAAAGATTTAAAAGGTTACAAAAAAATATTGTTTTTTTGTAAATTAATGATATTTTAATTTTTTAAAGTAGGTTTTACTTTTTCAGAAAATTAGCAATTAATTGTGAACTATCTTACTATAATATCTATAATTGTATATAATAAACTTGACATTATAAATCATTGTATTTCAGGGACGAGGCTAATTTATTATGAGGAGGTTTCTGAATGAGACATAAATATCTATCCATAATCATGATTTTTATTATTACTCTTGCAATTGCAGGTTATGTCGGTTATCGGTTAGGGGATTTATTAGACTATCGTTATAATATTGACCCTGTATTTACTATCCTTGGCACAATTTTCGGACTAGGTATCGGAGGATTTACTGTTTATTCATTGGTTCGTAGACATTTTCAGTCACACTTACCTAAAAGTGTGGGACCAAAAAACACAGAAGAAAAGAAACAAACCTATCCTGTGATTGAGGTTAGTATTGATGAGGTTCGTAAAGCAGTGAGGTCATTTTCAGATCATTTGCCTAAGGGTGTTTATCGCACCATCCTTGTACAAGACGATAACAGTATTGACTTTACCCAACTGACTTCCATCCTAGGGGGCATTCCATCAAAGAAGTTTTATATGTCAAAGGAAACGTATGATTTATTCGAAGAAAACGAAAAGCAAATTGCAATTGAAATGGACATCGTCCAAAAAGCCGTGGACCAATATGTAAAGGACCATAAAGAATATCCTATGCTGCCTTTTGATCCTCATCACAGAGTAAATTATTATCAGTTATTGCAAGATCACTACTTAAAGAAAGCCCCTGTGACTCAATTTTATATCACCGATCTTGATGGACTAATCACAAATAAACAGCCACAAAAAAAGAACTCCTCTCATTCATGAGAGGAGTTCTTCTGTTGGGATGGTCTTATTATTGAATCCAAGCTCCATCTTTTCCAACTTTGTACTTTCCAATTGTTGTATTGGAAGCCATATGTCCATCACTGTACAGGTAGTACCACTTGTTATTTACAAGGACCCATCCAGTTTGCATTTCACCTTTACCATTCATGTAATACCATTTGCTGTTTGAAAGAACCCATGCATTTGATTTCATTACACCATTGGCATCGACAAAATACCACTTACCGCTAGTTACCCATGCATTGGTTAACATTGCTCCATTGCTACCAACATAGTACCACTTACTGCTAGTTAATACCCAAGCGTTGGTTAACATTGCTCCATTACCATCAACATAGTACCACTTACCGCTAGTTAATACCCATGCATTGGTTAACATTACTCCATCTTTTCCAACATAGTACCATTTTCCAGAGGTTTGAACCCAAGTATTCTTTGTAATAGCACCTTTGTCATTGTAGAAATACCAGTGACCATTTTCAAATACCCATCCAGTCTTTACTTCAGGTTCTTCAACTGTTTTGCTAACTGTTACTTCTGTTGCTGCACTTACATTGCCTGCAGCATCTTCAGCTGTTACAGAAATCTTTGTTCCTGCTGCTTGCTTTTCAATTGTGATTGTAAATTTGCCTTCTGCATCAGCTGTTGCTGTACCGATTTCCAGGTCATTTACTTTTGCTACTACTTTTGCTCCTGCTTCTACTGTACCTTTAATTGTTACATCAGCATCTGTTACTCCATTTACTACTGGAGCTTCTGGGGCTGTTGTATCAGGTACTACTGTTGCTGTTACTGTTACTTCTGTTGCTGTACTTACGTTTCCTGCAGCATCAGTCGCTGTAACAGAAATCTTTGTTCCTGCTGCTTGTTTTGCAATAGCAATTGTAAATTTGCCCTCTGCATCAGCTGTTGCTGTACCGATTTCCTGGCCACTTACTTTTGCTACAACTGTTGCTCCTGCTTCAGTTGTACCCTTAACTTCTACGTCTTTATCTGTTACTCCATTTACTACTGGAGCTTCAGGTGCTGTAGTATCAGGTACTACTGTTGCTGTTACTGTTACTTCTGTTGCTGTACTTACGTTTCCTGCAGCATCTGTCGCTGTGACAGCAATCTTTGTTCCCGCTGATTGTTTTGCAATCGCAATTGTAAATTTGCCTTCTGCATCGGCTGTTGCTGTGCCGATTTCCTGCCCATCTACTTTTGCTACAACTTTTGCTCCTGCTTCAGTTGTACCCTTAACTTCTACATCTTCATCTGTTACTCCATTTACTACTGGAGCTTCAGGTGCTGTAGTATCAGCCGCTTTCGTTCCAACTAACTCTCTTGTGTCTCTGACACGGATACGAGTACCTTGTGCAAATGCACCAGATAATCCTACCGCTTCTAAAGTGTCACCTTTTTCAAGAGCTGGTACTGGGACATTCGATTGATTCACAATATAACCATCCGTAAATACTAGTACATCACCAGAACCGTCGTTGATCACGTAAGAGTTATCGTCAAACTTAGAAACCACGGTACCTTTCACCTTCACTAGGAAACCTTGGTTAGCAACTGAAGTCGCTTCACCAGTTGGGACTAGTTTTGGTTGTAACGGGTCACCTGTGCCAGTTTTAATGACATCTTTTTCAAAGCTTGTAAACTCTAACTCAATGTTGTTATCAAACTTCTTAATATGGCCATATACACGAACTTTATCTCCTGGTTTTAGTGCACCATCTGGAATTTCTAGATATGCCATGATACCGCCTGTTTCATCTTGCAGGTTAAAGGCGTCGAAGAATACGCCGGATCCAGTTGTAACAGTTCCTTCCACTACTACATCTGTGTCTTCTGCTAATTTACGAGCATCAGCAACCTTCGTCACTTTTGTTTCACGGTTCGCTAACCAGTTCACTGCATTTAAAGAGAACTCGTCATTGCCTTTTGGCTCATATGACTCATCCATTTGTTTGTCATTAAAGATATTCATACCAGAAACAACGATACGGCCTTTTTCACCGATTTCTTCAGACGCGATCATAGGAATAGCAGAACCGCCCGTTTCATCGGATACAGAATCGTAGGTATATCCGCCTTTGATGTTTCCTTGATAAGTTGTTTCGTTACCTTTTGCTAGGATAGTAACCTTGCCTGATTGTGATAAAGGCTGATTATCTACGCCTGATAAGCTTGTTCCACTATAGTAGTCGATAAACGATACGCGGTCAGTGATATAGTTAGAAACTAATCCAGGGTGTAATCGAACCGCATACGGACTAACTGTTGGATCACTCCAGAAGTTACCACTCTTACTTAAGTCAAATACGCCATCGTTACCCATGCGGATCGATGAACCTAAATCAGCTAATAATGCGTTATTAATAGTAGGGTCTGTGCTGTTATTGCTCTTACCTGCCATTAATACTGAGCCGCCATTATTAACAAACTTAGTTACTGCTAATCTTTCATCAGCTGTAAGTTCAGTTCTTGCATGTGTTAGAACTAATACTTTAACAGTGCTTAAAACTTCGTCTGTAAGGGCCACTTTATTTTCAGCAACTGTATACCCTTCTTTTTGAAGCATAAGTGTGAAGGATTTTAAGTTATCCTTATACGTTCCACTGTCTCCACTTGTATTTTCGTTGCCATGGTAAGCATCAATTAATACCTTAATACCAAGTGGCTCTTTAATTTTTACTGGTAATACAAATTTTACATCCCCAATATCAAGTCCGTCTAAAGAGGTGACAACAGCAATAATTTGGTGGTCGCCAGTTAATGGGTTCGCCCAAGTAGCTGAAGCTGTCGCTGAGCTCTTAGTTAGAATTGAAGAAATATTATTTGTACCAATTAGGTTCTCTTGCTTTACTTCATCATAGTAGAAGTCTACTTTAAGGTTTTTAATCACTTCAGTTCCATTGTTAGCAACTGTTGCTTTTAATGTAGCAGGGTTGCCGCCAATAATTACACCGCCGTCAATATCAATGCTATTTACTTTGACGTCAACAGCTTCTTCTTTTGACCAGATTGGTGAAGAGTAAATTCTTTCTCCATCGTTTTGTGTTACTTTAACAACGAACCATTGCTGGCCGCCTGTTACGTTATAAGATGGTGACCAAGTGAAGTCCTTTTCATTTGGTGTAATGGAATCCACTACTTTTCCACCATTTGTAATTAATTCAACTTTTGCAATTCTATCATCAGACTTATAAGAAGTTGGTAGATAGCTATAGTCACTGTCATTATGTGCTTCCGCAACTAAGTCGCTTCCTGAAATGTTAAATTTCAATGTTTTGCTGTCTACAGTTGAACCCATATAATAACCATTTGCTAAAACATCTAAAGTGAAGTTTGGATCTTCCTCCATGTACACACGCATATTACGCATAGAGTGTAATAAAGATGCTTGAGAAAGGTCATCTGCAACGATAACTGTACGAGCATTTACTTGTCCCCAAGTTCCTTCATGGTTATCTTCACCATAAGTTGGAGCCACATGCCAGCCTAAGTCTAAAGCTGAATAAAACTTAGTTTCAGCATTTGCATAACCATAGTGTCCTGAACCATTACCCACTTCTAACATAGTGAATAACTTATCTACGTCTTTGTTGTATGGTTTAAAGTTATTGAATGCATTTGCAGACATGTCTGGATGGTTGAATTGACCAACGATATCATCGTATGTCATAACCCATGCATAATACTGACTTAAGTCTTGATATTGCTTACCGTTAATATTTCTGTCGATAAAATTGTCTGTTCCAAAGATATTTGAGTGACCCCAAGTTGTTGAAGTCATTTCAAATGCTGGGAAAACAACATAGTCGCTGTTTGTGTATTGCTTTGCAAGATCTTTTGTTTGTTGCCACTGTGCGCCACCAGAACGTTCTGGAACTGCTGCACCAGATTCCGTTTTACGGTCAACTGTGTCTGTGCCTAATTTTTCAGGGTCAATATCATGTGAGTGATCTGAGAATGCAAACCAATCATAATGATGGGCTTTACCAGCTTTTAAGGCATCTTCTGGAGTACCCGCACCATCGTGAGAGATGTTTGTGTGGTTATGTGTTGTACCACGGTAGTGATTTCCACCTGTGAAACGTGGAACCACTTCAAATGTCCATTCTTTCTCTGTTAAGTTACCCTTTACGTCTTTTGCAGAAACCTTCACTTTGTGTGTACCAATTGTAAGGTCAGTTTCTGGCTTGTATTTCACCTGTGTTTTGCTAATTGAAGCAACCGGTGATTTTAACTCTTGATCATCTAACCACATTTGTACAGTAGTTTCATCCACGCCACTTGGATCATCAATCAACGCAGAAATTTCAGGTGTTGGACTCTCAACTTTTGTTGTGTCTTGTGGTGTCAAACCTGTAATTGCTGGTCCAAACGTATCTTCAATTAATGTGACTGGATATGGAGCTACGCTGGTTCCAGCTGTTTGTACTTGTGTTCCTGCTTTAGCTTCAATATAATATTCGAATCCGTTTTGAGGTACGTTTGCTGCCTCTAATGTAACAGTGTAACGACCTTCGCTTCCTTTAGCCATCGGTAATGGTGTATATTCAGTAGCACCAGTTGCTCTGTAATACACAGTTACTGATTCAGCACCATCAGCATTCGCCTCGAATTCTACACTTGCACCTTTGTATACTTCTGTTAATGCAGTGTGCGTAATCCCTAAGATTGGAGCAATATCCTTTACATCACGTGGATAAACCTGATATCCAGATGTAAGCTGTGTTTTGTTAGTAGTATATTGACCAAGGATACCAGTTACTGTATAACTTTTTCCAATTACAAGATCATTGTCTGGAACAATACCAGTACTACTCATTACTCGTAATGTTGTAGTTTTATTGTTTTCATCAACAAACGTTACGTTGTAGTTAGGTGGTGTACTTGCAGTAGCAGAAACTTTCCCTGTTAGAGTAACCAAACTTCCTTCAAGTGGTTCTGCTGTTGCAAAAGTTGTAGATTCAAGAATTGATAGAGTCTTTGCAGTAGGTATTGGATTACCTTCGCTTATTTTTTCAATAGAAGTTGGTTCAAATTCAGTTAAGCCATTGTAAACTAGAACTTTACCAGTCAGTCTTAACTTATCACCTTTTGTTACCTTAAACGCTGTTTCTAATGATGTACTGAAGATGTTGATTCCAGCTGTTGCATCCTGGACATAGAAGTTTTGCTTCTGTGTGCCAAGGATTTGATTATCAACCGTTGCAACACCTTCGATAGTATAGTACTTATCAAGGTTTAATGGTTTACCATTTGTATCATATGCACGTACTTCGTTAATTTTTGTTACTTGTGTAGTATCCGCTTTCGTTACTGAAACCGGAGCACTTTCTAACATAATTCCTTTAGGAGAAGTCGTAATTTGTGTAACGTAAACTGTGTTAGGTGCGTTAGCAATAGTTGCTGAAAAATCTCCTGAAGTTCCAGTTTTAATTGCATCGCTGTTTAGTTTTTCAGTTTTCGTATCTGAGTTATAAACATTAACTGTTGCGTTTGCATATGCTGCACCCACACTTCCGATTAATGTTCCAACTCCATCAGCTACTACATAGCTTAATTTATCTTGTACAATTGATGTACTTACTGTAGCTAAGACAATTTGGATAGCGGCGCTTTCATCCAAACCTTCTTGCTTCGCAGCAACATACACACTTGTTAATGTTTTATCAGTTGTGAAACTAATGTCAAAAGAACCATCTGTTGCTGCTGTTGTAGTGGCAAGAGCTGTACCTTTGGATGCGTTTTCATAAACGTTAATAGTAGAATTCGCTTCAACTGCCTCAACTTGACCTGTTACTTTTACTGAGGTGCCATCTTGAGTAAATTGAATATTATTTCCTTTTGGCTGTAAGCTTAAAACCGGAACCATTGGAGCTTCAGTTGGGCTTGCAGTGTTTCTAGGAACAGGTGCGGCAGCAACAAAATCTGCTGTATTATCATCTGAATCCCATGCATTCCCTTTCCCTGTAGCTGGATCAACGTTTGCATATGGTCTACGTTGAGCACTTGTAGTACTTGATAAAGATGGCTTAGTAGGACCTGTACCTTCAAAACCAGTAGCCCCTGAACCATAACCAACAAAATCAATAGCACCTGTTGGAATTGCACCAGTTGCTGCGGTTGTAGTATCTAAAAGCACAACCTTACCATCTCCAGCTGCCATGCTTATGCCGCCTGTTGCATCAGGTGTTGGTAAATCAACACCAGCTGCACCGCCAGCTTGAGAAATTAAATAATAGCCATGTGCTTTAATTTGACCAGCTAATGCAGTCACTGACCATGAAGTACCTGCTTTAGATGAATATTGCACGGACCACCCTGTAAGATCAACATCTTGATCTGTAGGATTGTATAACTCGATAAAATCCTTATTGTATGGAGCTGCGGTACTGCCTGAACCGTTTCCTCCACCGCCATAGACCTGAGAAATAACGACATGATCAGCCTGCTCGGCATGAGCTTTGCCAATTAAACTACTTGGCAAAAAGGTACTGATCAAAAGGAGCGCTGCCATGAACGTGCTTGTCCAACGCTTAAACTTCCTCTGCCTCGCCTTCATTCACTTACCACCTATTTTCTGTGAATTTTTAGTAAATTCATAATAGAAGATGTAGGTCTTCTTTCATGCATCCACTTACTCTATTATTCTACAAAATTTTCAATTTGAAAGATATATATTTTTTCGAAAATTATTATATAAAAATTTAAAATAATATTATTAAATATATACAGATCTGCGTAAAATATGGTTATATAGAGGAGAAATTATCTCAACACTTTAATTTGGTAAATTGCAGAAATTATTTTAATATAATATTTTTAGGGGGATTTATTACATGTTCCGATTCTACAAATTTCGTCAATGGTTGAATGTCAGACCTCTAACCTTGATACTACTGTCTTTTATAGTCATTACCTTCATCTCTTTTCCTTCGAGAACTTCTGCACATGCCTATAGTGCAAGCTATTCACAAATAACAATCGATAACAAAAAAACAGAGATTATCTTCTCTATTGATACTTTATCGATTTTAGAGTTACTGCCATCTATCGATAAAAATAAAAACTGGGTTCTTGAAAAATCAGAAATTCAAAAGGAAAAACACCATTTAGAAGAACTTATTACTGAAGGTCTCACTCTTGATAAGGGAAACAAGGAACAAACTCCAAATATTGAGCAAATGAAAATCGTAAAAAAAGAAAATAAAGAATTTCTCTCTACATATATAAGCTTCCCTTCCTTTTCTCCAGGGGATACCATTGTTTATAATGATGGTTTTTATTTTCATGACACTGGAACAAACTATGTTGACCTGATTTCTGCATCCATTAACGGTGAAACTAGCGAAGCCATTTTACAAGGAAAGGAACGAACCTGGACCATTTTATTGACGGAAACTCAGCAGGAGCAGCAATCCACTGAACAACCAACTGACCATCAGGACCAACAAAAAGCTGATCAAGCAAAGCCTGTCAAGCCTTCGTCTATTACGTCTTCCTGGTTTTCATTCTTTAAACTTGGAATGCTTCATATTTTAACAGGCTATGATCATCTATTATTTCTTTTGGCCTTACTATTAAGAAAACAAACCTTTAAACAATACGCTGCCATTGTCACATCTTTTACCATAGCACACAGTATTACTCTTAGCCTGGCTGTACTTGGTTTGATTACCCTTCCTTCTAGGTTTGTAGAGGCTGTCATTGCTTTTAGTATTTGTTATGTAGCATTAGAAAACATTTTCCGAAAAGAAATTAAGCATCGATGGAGTATCACATTCATGTTTGGGTTAATTCATGGACTTGGATTTGCAAGTATCTTAAAGGAAATGGCGATCCCTAAAAGCCACCTGGCTGTTGCATTAATTAATTTTAACTTAGGCATCGAGGCCGTTCAGATATTTATCGTATTACTTCTACTACCGATTCTTGTTTGGATACAAAAAAAGAAGCAATATGGAAAAGTAGTCCAAATAGGATCAATAATCATTACTCTATTAGGTGCTTTTTGGTTAATAGAGCGAATCTTCTCCTAAAAAAAGACTTCCTTTTTAAACAAATCTTGTTTAAGAGGAAGTTTTTTTTGCTTTTTTTTCTGCTAAATTGAGATAATAGCAATAGATAACTATTTATAAAGGGGTACACGTATGCAAAAACAGAAAAACAAATCACAGCATTTAGCAACAATTTCTCTTGCTGTGATGGGAGTAGGTTTTTTAGCTACCCTTCCATTACAGCATTCAATATGGGGTATTATTCTACAGGGAGGATTTGAAGCCGGACTAGTAGGTGGTTTAGCTGACTGGTTCGCTGTTACTGCTTTATTTAGACATCCGTTAGGTCTTCCCATTCCACATACAGCTCTATTGCCGAAAAATCGAAAAAGAATCATCGCAGGGATTATCTCCATGTTAGAAAATGACTGGTTAACGAAAGAAAGCATTCGCAACAAAATTGATACGATTCCCTTTACAGAGAAACTATTTGGCCTTATTCATAAGGAAATTACTTCTCAAGGTGTAAAGGAAAATCTCTTAAAACTTATTCAACATCTCATTTTGCAAGTCGATAGTAAAAAAATTGCTCCATTGATTGAAAACGAGATTAAAGGCTATTTAAACAAATTAGATAGTAAAGATTATCTTCCCCTATTGATCGATCAAGTAAGGATTAGAAAGTATGATGAAAGAACACTTGATTATATTTTAAAAGAAATAGATGAATGGGCACAAAAAGATAGCACGAAATATAAGCTCGGTGGGATGGCAGTAGACGCAGTAGAAAACATTAAAGCAGATGGATTTATGCAGTTTGCTTTAAAATCCTTTAGTAGCCTTGTAAATGAGGAAAAGTTAGGGAATATTATCCAAAACCTTATCTTAAAAGGCGTCGATAGCTATCGCGATCCTTTTAATCAAAATAGACAAGGTTTAATTAGCCATATTCACATCAAACTGCAATCGATAAAAGACGATGAAAAATTATATGGAGAATTAAATAACCTTAAAACCCATTTAATTGATAAGTGGGAACCACAAGACCAGATTACTGATTTATTAAATCAATTACAGAAAAGGGCTCTTGATTTTGTTGCCGATCCCACTTTCTTCGATGACTACCTACTCCCTCTTATAAAGAATGGTCTTGACCAAATTGAGGCAAGTCCTGAAAAAGTTGATCAGCTTGAAGGCTGGATCAAGACACAAATTTCTACTTTTGTAGATAATAATCATGCGAAGATTGGCAAACTGGTGGAAGAAAATTTAGAAAAACTCGATGACAAAACCCTTATTAAGATGGTGGAAACTAATGTCGGAAAAGACCTTCAATGGATTCGAGTAAACGGAGCTGTATGCGGGTTTCTAATCGGACTGGTATTAGTAGGAATTAAAGCATTCTTTTAAACAATAGCAACCTTAAACGGTTGCTTTTTATTTTTCCTCTAAAAACCTTCTTTGTCCCTATAAATCAATGTTCTAGTTCACATTTTTGTAACATATTTACTACTGTAAGCATTATTTTTAGGTAAAAGGGGGTAGGAAAATGGGCATAAAGTTAATAAAAATTTCTGTCTGTTATTTTGTCATTGGTGTTTGTTTAGGAATGTATATGTCAATGACTGAGAATTTTAATTTCACTCCTGTACACGTCCATATTAACTTGTTAGGATGGACTGCCATGACTCTTGCTGGTCTTATTTATGTAGCTTTTCCAGGTGCTGCAGAAACAACTTTAGCAAAGGTTCATTTTTGGCTCCATAACATTGCACTCCCGATCATGATGATCGGTTTAGCTTTCCTAATTTCTGGTGTGGATGCCGCAGGGCCAGCCGTTGCTACCGGTGGAACCTTAATGGTTTTAGGTGTCATTATTTTCGCCATTAACATCCTTAAAAACGTGAAGAACTAATATTTTTCTTATACTTATTCCTATAAATTGAACAAGAGGTTGACTCTAGTATGAGTCAACCTCTCTTCTTACCTCCAGTCAAGTAGTTATTAAAATCTTTTTGTTTGAAGAGAAATATTTTTTGTTTGGGAGGGGGGCCCTCTCCCAAACAAAAAAAATCAGCGTACGACAAATAGACCTAACGAAATT
>JBDOMM010000001.1:0-207972 GCA_039832695.1 Bacillus sp. (in: firmicutes) | reverse complement strand
TCCTGAGCCAGGATCAAACTCTCCAAGAAAGTTGATTAGCTCATTTTGTTACGTTGGCTTAGCTTCATAAGAAGCTAAATATTATTGTTTGTTGACGTTTTTGTTTGTTTAGTTTTCAAAGAACAATTATTGTTACAAGACTGTTTCAACAGCTTGTACTTTATTGCTTTGCCGCTCAAAAGCGACCTCTTTAATTTATCATATCTCTCAACTTAATGTCAATAACTTTTTTCAAAATTTCTTTTGTTATTTAACACTCTCGCTGAGGACGAGATTTAATATATCATGATATAAAAATGTTTGCAATATAATTTCATAAGTTTTTTTAGATCAACTAAAGTCATATATATAAACATGAGCGGATAAACTAATAAGAAAGCCCTCGGCAGTTTACGTTCTACTCATCAATTAATCCCCAAATATATGTTTTTTTATTCTTCCATTGCATCATTCATTATGTGTAAAATCAAAGTAGGTTCCACTTAGTTACATATCCCTTTAAATAACTGACTATTAAATTGGACGTGAATGATAATGAATAATATGGAGATGGATATTCTAATAAAATTAGGAATTTCTGCTGTTTTCGGCCTGATTATTGGTTTAGAGCGTGAATTAAAAAGAAAACCGGTGGGTTTAAAAACGAGTCTAGTTATCTCAGTAGTAAGCTGTTTGTTAACTATCGTATCAATTCAATCCGCTTATATGTTCCCTGACTCTGATGAAGTGAAAATTACGATGGATCCTCTCCGATTAGCTGCACAGATTGTTTCAGGTATTGGATTTTTAGGTGCTGGAGTAATTTTGCGAAGAGGAAATGACAGTATCTCAGGTTTAACAACAGCTGCAATGATCTGGGGGGCAGCCGGAATTGGCATAGCTGTTGGTGCGGGGTTTTATTTAGAAGCCTTTGTCGGGGTTGCTCTTCTTATTATTAGTGTGGAATTAATTCCTTTTTTAATGAAACTATTTGGTCCGAAGCAATTACGTGAAAAAGAAATCATGCTTCAACTCTTTATAAGAGATCAGGCACAAATTGATAAAGCAATAACCTACCTTCTAGAAAAAAAATATATCGTCCGTCGTCTTAAAATAAAAGACTTAGATAATGGAGATCACTTAGTTCAAATTCTAGTTGCTGTCGATTATCGTGAAAGGACCACCGAAGTGTATGCATCCGTTTCTAATTTAGAAGGTGTAAAAAAAGTAGAAATAGAAAGTATGAGTTAGCAGCCCTTCAATTTATGACAGTATTCGAAATTTTCCTCTTGCAAGTTATTTCGAATGCAGATATAATTTTTCATGTACCGATTAATATTTGGGGGCTTAGCTCAGCTGGGAGAGCGCTTGCATGGCATGCAAGAGGTCGTCGGTTCGATCCCGATAGTCTCCATAATTAGAAAACCTTTGCAAAGCAAGGGTTTCTTTTTTTGTTCAGTCAATAACCAACTCTACCTCCTCTCTCGGCAATGGTTAAATTTTCCTATTTTTAGAAAATTTCCTTGCCTAGTTAATTGTGTTTTCACTATAATTAGAAATGTAATGTTTTAAAAATTTTGAAAAATCTGCAATCTAAGCGAGGTGAGCATTTATATAATAAACACTTTCCTCAGTTTCTCTTTCATTTTGCAATATTCACCACCTGACCAATCAACTTTGTCTTTTCTTTGTACCTCGGATTTAGATTAAGGGTTTTATGAAAGGGGGAGCTTCCATTGGAGGCAAAACAAATAAAGGCTAATATTGAAAACGATTACAGTGCAATCGCTCAATCATCTTCATTCCAGACATTACTCTCCGAAAAGAAAAAATTTATCATTCCAATCACCATATTCTTTTTCTGTTTTTATTTTGCCTTGCCCATTTTAACCTCCTACACAACTATCCTAAACAACAAGTTCATCGGTAACATTACTTGGGCATGGGTTTTTGCTTTCTTACAATTTGTTATGACATGGGTTTTGTGCATGATTTATTCTAAAAAAGCAGCACGATTTGATGAGTTAGCTAAGAAAGTGGTAGAAGAAGGAGGAAATAGCTAATGAATACAGCTGCTTTTACAATGTTTCTTTGTATTGTTTTTGTAACGTTAATTATTACCTACTACGCTTCAAAACGAACGAAAAATGCTAGTGAATTTTATACAGCGGGCGGGGGATTGACAGGCTGGCAAAATGGACTCGCCATTGCTGGAGATTACATGTCTGCAGCTTCCTTTCTAGGAATTGCTGGTGCTGTAGCCTTGACGGGGTTTGATGGATTTTTCTATAGTATCGGATTCCTTGTTGCTTACTTAGTGGTTCTTTATATTGTAGCCGAACCCATGCGTAACCTTGGAAAGTATACCTTTGCTGATATGATTGCCTCTCGTTTCGATGCGAAGAAAGTCCGTGGATTTGCCGCCATGAATACAGTTACGATTTCGATTTTTTATATGATCGCTCAACTTGTAGGAGCGGGTGCACTCATTAAATTATTATTAGGCTTGGAATACACAACATCTGTTTTAATTGTTGGCGTACTAATGACGGTGTATGTTATTTTTGGAGGAATGCACGCAACTAGCTGGGTGCAGATCATCAAAGCAGTTCTCTTAATGGGTGGTACCTTCTTAATATCAATTATCGTTTTTGCCAAGTTTAACTTCAGCATTACGGATATGTTCGCACAAATGAAAACGGCTACACCTTTAAAGGAAACTTTCCTAAATCCTGGGGTCAAATATAAAGATGGCCTTGATACGATTTCTTTAAACATGGGTCTTGTCCTCGGTACTGCCGGGCTCCCTCACATATTAGTCCGCTTCTTTACCGTTAAAGATGCTAAAACGGCTCGTAGTTCAGTAGTTTATGCAACATGGATCATTGGGATATTTTATGTCATGACTATTTTCCTTGGCTTTGGTGCAGCTGCCTTTGTTGGTACCACTAAGATTGTCGCTGCCAACCCTGCTGGAAATATGGCAGCGCCATTATTAGCGCAAGCCCTAGGCGGCAACATGCTATTTGCGTTCATTTCTGCTGTCGCATTCGCTACCATCTTAGCTGTAGTAGCCGGGCTGGTTCTAACAGCAGCCTCTGCCTTTGCCCATGATTTTTATAATGAGATCCTCAAAAAAGGTAAAGCAACAGAAAAACAACAAGTCAGCATGGCACGCTGGGCAGCGATTGGAGTTTCTATCATTTCTATTGTTCTTGCATTAGGTGCACAAACTCTAAATGTCGCATTCCTAGTCTCTCTTGCATTTGCTGTTGCTGCTAGTGCAAACTTGCCAGTTATTATTTACACTATTTACTGGAAGCGATTTAATACCTCTGGTGCAATTTGGGCCATGGTTGTCGGACTCATTTCCGCCATTGGGTTAGTTATCATTAGCCCGAATGTGTTCAGTCCTGAAGTAGGAAAAGCTATTTTCGTAGGGAACCCTATCTTCCCATATACAACACCGGGGATTGTATCTATACCGCTAGGATTCCTAGCTGGTTATCTCGGAACCATTTTCTCCAGCCAAAAGGCTGATGTAAAGAAATACGAGGAAGTCTTAGTCAAATCAAATACCGGTATTAAAGCTGGAGTATAAACGGAAGGGGCTGAAAATGTTCAGCCCCTTTTCTTCTTGCTTGTTGCTCCAGCTCTTGTTCCTTTATTTCTCGGTGGACCACTTTTTGTTTCTTGTCTCCCTGATTTTGCCCCTTTGGGATGTGTGCTAAATTTCTTTCCTTTTACTTGTGTTCCCTGTCTCCCTCGTTCCGCAGGTTTTTCCTCTCTTACACCACGGCCACCACTGCCACCACTGCCACCACGCCGTTCTTTTCGTTCACCTGGCCTGTCCTTTTTTGTATCCTTCTTCGTATCTTCATCCATTTTGGCATTGCCCATATTCTGTTTTGGAATGGTAATGTTTAGCTCTTGTTCAATTAATTCAAGAGTAGGCCGGTCATCTGTGGTATAGAAAGTAAGAGCTACTCCAGTCATTCCAGCTCTGCCTGTTCGGCCGATACGATGGATGTAGCTTTCGGAATCCTGAGGAATGTCATAATTGAATACATGAGTCACTCCTTCTACATCCAGTCCTCTAGCTGCCACATCCGTTGCGATTAATAACTGAATTTCAGCATCCCTAAATCGTTTCATAACTTGCTCTCTCTTTGCCTGCGATAAGTCCCCGTGTAGTTCATCACATGAAAACTTATGTGCTTTTAAGACATCATAAAGCTTGCTGACCCTTCTTTTCGTTCGGCAAAAAATAACCGCTAAAAAGGGACGATAGGTTTCAACTAATTGGATAAGCGTACCTTGTTTTGCCCGATCCGTTGTATGAATGGCTATTTGCTTTACATTTTCGGCAGGTCCCTGTGTTTTTTCTATTTGAATATACTCAGGGTCATGCATATGCTTTTTAGCTAATTTGCGAATTTCCGGTGGCATAGTAGCAGAGAACAACATCGTCTGCCGTGACTTAGGTGTCTCCCTGATAATATCCTCCACCTCTCCCAAGAATCCAATATGCAGCATTTGATCTGCTTCATCTAAGACTAGATAGGATATCTCTGACAAGCGGATAGTCTCTCTTCTAATATGATCCAATAGACGTCCGGGAGTCCCAACGACAATTTGAGGGTTTCTTTTTAACTTTTTCAACTGTTTTGCTACATCCTGCCCCCCATAGACAGCTAATACATCTGTACCTTTATGATCAGCAATTAGTTTTTCCACTTCTTCCGTAATTTGCAGGGCTAACTCCCTTGTTGGTGTCACGATAAGCGCTTGAATATGATCAACATCATTCCTCAGCCTTTCAAGAATAGGCAGGATAAAAGCAAACGTTTTCCCTGTTCCTGTTTGTGCTTGAGCAATAATATCACTGCCCTTCATTACATTTGGGATGGCTTGTTCTTGGATGGGTGTGGGCTTTGCGATTCCCAAACTGCGAAGCTGATCTACTAAGGATTGGGAAATACCCAATGATAAAAAGTCTAACAATAATACCCCTACTTTCTTTATAACTATTTATTAATATTGATTGTTTATCGTTTCAAATGCAAATATTCTTTTGATGGTTGAATGTAACAAATAAGAATTGTCGAGACTTTCGTTGCCTTTTTTCCGTTAAGGGATTATAATTTCATTAAAACCAACTTATTACATCGGAATAGTAAACAAAGAAAAGAGGGATGATTTGAACCAATTCAGTTTTCTCATTATTCATGGATTAGGAGGAAGTGGTCCTGATCACTGGCAAACCTGGTTGTCACAGGAATTAAAACAAAGAGACTATCATGTTTGTTACCCGACGTTTACAAACTTTGATACACCTGATAAAAAAGTATGGCTGAAGGAATTATCAGCAGCCATTGATTCGATTCCTGAGAATCGACAGTTGATTGTCGTTACACATAGCCTCGGGTGCATACTTTGGATGCATTTTGCAGCCATGAATAATATACAAATGGCTCATCGAGTCATAATGGTTGCCCCACCATCTCCAGAAATTGTTCTAACTGAAGCATCGTCCTTTTATCCTGTACCAATGGTGAAAATAAATCTAGAGAAATTGGCTGAAGAAACTCTTTTTATTCATTCATCAAATGACCCATATTGTAATGAACAGCATAGAGAAAAGTACGAAAATCTAAAGTTGCCCACCATTACGTTTCAAAACATGGGGCATATTAATGCCAAATCAGGTCATGGCCCATGGTCATGGATTTTAGAACAATGTCTTTCAATCCCAAAAGAAGCTATACTTGTCTAATAGAAAAAGACTGCTGGGAATAATCTCAGCAGTCTTTTTCTTATAACGGCTCTTTAATATTATATTTACGGAGAATACTTTCAATCTTAAAACCCGTGCTTAAATCTCCTTTTGCTTTCACCTTACCGGTTAGTAATGCCATGGTGCCACTTTGTTTACCTAGAAGGAATTTTTTAAAGTTATCATAGGACAAAGCCATTGTTACGTCCGGAGAAGCTTCTATTCCTTGCTTAATAGTCAATTTTCCATCCTGGAAAAAATGCTGGTAGGTTGCTGGCTCCTGGTCGTAAACATCATATTGAACCACAGCGTTAAATCCCTTTATGGGTCCTGGATTTCCATTGAATATCTCTTCAATTCTTACCATCAAGTCTGCCAAAGAATATTCCTGAATCGCTTTTGCCATATTTTGTCCCTCCTAGAAATAAACTATCAAACATTTCTTATAATTCTATGATACTAATATGAATTCGGATTGACCAATGGACGTTTTTTGAACTTTTTTAAATTTTCATGGTAAGATATACTTTTCAACCCATCTATTAATTCTATTGATATCAATCGAAAAGTACGGAGTGAGTTTCTTGGATTTACACCAATTATATGTCTTTTCAAAAGTAGTCGAACATAGAAGTTTTTCAAAAGCAGCCGAAGATATTTTCTTAAGTCAATCCACTGTCAGTTCCCATATTCAAGCGTTAGAAAAGACACTTGGAATTAAGCTTTTTGATCGTGTTGGCAGAGAAAGCATCCTGACACCTAATGGAGAACGCTTGTATCAATGGGCCCGTAAACTGCTTTTACTAAAAGATCAAGCCCTACTTGACCTAAAACAGGGAATGACTGAGCTTCGCGGAATGATTCGAGTTGCAGCCAGTTCAGTACCGGGACAATTTATGCTTCCCAAAATGGTCAAACGATTTAGAGAGAACTATCCTGAGGTGAGTTTTCATATCAATCAATCTTCTTCAAAAAATGTGGCTGAAAAAGTTCTGAGTGGATTGGTGGATTTCGGCATTTTAGGAGAGAAATATGAGGACGATAAGCTTCGCTATATTCCATTATTGAAGGAAAAGTTAGTCCTAGTTACCTCGAATGAATTGAAACTAACAGGACCTGTAAATATCCAGGATATCTTACATCACCCTTTTGTGCTGCGCAATTCCTATTCTGGCACGAATGCCATTTTTGAAAAATTCCTGAAAAAAAATAAGCTAGCAAAGGATCAGATCAATGTCATTGCCTACATTGAGGACGGACAAAGCCTTTTACAATTTGTCATTCAAAATGTAGGGATTTCGGTAATGTCAGAGATAGTCGCAAAAGAATATTCCAGCAAAAACATGCTGAAGTTGCATGAACTGTCTGGTTTTTCGGATGAACGGTATTTCTACCTAGTATACAATATTAATAAAACACAATCGCTCCTCTCTAAACTTTTTATTGAGGAGGCAATAGATTTAGTAAAATAAACGAGGCACGGATCATTCCTGCCTCGTTTTTTCGGTTTAAGGTTTTAATATTACTTTAATACAATCTTCCATTTTTGTATCAAAGACCTCATATCCATGTTTTGCTTGTTCTAACGGAAGGACATGTGTAATAATATCGCCTGGGTCAACCTTCCCTTGATTAATCATATCGTAAAGGAATGGCATGTAAGGAATAACAGGGGCTTGTCCTGTTTTGATATCAACATTCCGATTAAAGATATCGCCAAGAGGAAATGCATTATATCTGCCGCCATATACACCTGTTACTTGTATAGTTCCACCTTTTCTAACCGCTTGACTTGCAATAACCAATGCCCCCATCGCTCCACCATGAAGCTTCAAACCCGAAGCAAGAAATTCAAGTGGGGTCATTTTCCCATCCATCCCCACGCAGTCGATGACTATATCTGCTCCACCTTTAGTAATTTCAAGCAGATAGTCTCCTACATTTTCATGGTCTTCAAAATTAACAATTTCCACCTTATTAGTGCGTTTAGCATGCTGTAGACGGTAATTAATATAATCAACAGCAATGACTCTTTTTGCCCCTTTTAACCAAGCAAATTTTTGAGCCAATAACCCCACAGGTCCACACCCAAGAATAATAACGGTGTCACCATCTTTTACACCAGCATGATCCACACTCCAGTAGGCAGTTGGTGCAGCATCCGCAAGTAATGCTAATTTTTCATCCTCTACTTCACAGTTGTCAGGTATTTTAAATGGGGTAAAATTACCGAAAGGAACTCGCATATATTCAGCTTGTCCGCCTGCATATCCACCAGTTGTTTCCGAATAACCAAAAAAGCCCGCCCCTTGCCCATGTGGATTACCGTTATCACATTGACTCGTTAGGTCATTCGTACAGTACCAACAATGACCACAGGCAACGTTAAAGGGGATAATCACCCTGTCCCCTTTTTTTAATTTTGTAACTTCAGGTCCTACTTCCTCTACCACACCCATCGGTTCATGTCCAATAACAAATCCGGTAGGTAAATTAGGAATCATAGCATGGATTAAATGTAAATCAGAGCCGCAAATGGCTGAAGAAGTCACTTTTACGATGATATCATCACCATTCTTTATTTCCGGGTCTTTTACTTCTCTCACTTCTACATTCTTGATGCCTTGGTATGTTACAGCTTTCATTTTGTTCCCTCCTTACTTATTTATTTGGTGTCGCAAACATTCCAAGGCGGTCAGTGTCGTTTGGATACAGGTTCAGTTGGGCAATTTGAACAGCTGTTTCTGCTGCCTTTAAATCAATAGGGAATTGTTCCTTTATATTATGGGGATGTAGCCACCCTTTTTTGATCATCAAATTAGATACTTCCGTATGTAAATCGATGGCCGCTTCCATTTGCTTGTGTAGGATTCTGCGCAGTTCTGGATTCGCCGTTTCTGTTATGGCAAATCCGTAATTTCGAATGCCTGTTTTAACAGCGAGTAGAAAGTCCATTGCAAATGCAGAATCAGCTAAGTTAGGCATCCCCTCAGCATTTCTTGGATCTAAATAATCTTGCACGAATACCACCTCACTTATTGTAATAGTTGGCTTTCTTTATAAAAACTAAGTAGTTCATTAATATCTTTTATGGATTGCTGTACGTCTTTTTCCATTAATCTTTTCAAATCGTTATCGAAGCAAATCCCTTGCATTAATTTTGACCGAAGTAAACAAACCGTTTTAAAATTTACTATTTCATGAGTTTCCATCGTCTCATGCGGAGCTAAGCCTTTCTTGTCCATACCAGACACCTCCCATTCATAACATAAATATTTTCCCTTTTGCTCCATCTCTTTATGCAAAAGGTGGAAATGAATAAATTCGATTTACTTAGAAAATATATATAGGAAAAGTTGGTACGAACAGGAGGGAGAAAAAATGACAAAATTTTTAGGGCTCCATGAAACTTTAGACCTTCATGAATTGCTATCATTTAAAAATCTCTGTTTAACTAAAGCAACGACAATGAGTGTGTTAGCTCAAGATCCCGAATTACAGGCTATTCTTTCAGCTGATGTTACCACTGGGACTCAGCATATTCAGCAATTACAGCAGTTTTTAACAAATCGGAGGGATGATCGTTGAATCAATTACTACAAAACTTAATGGGAATGGGTGGTTTGACCGACCAAGTCATTGCAACAGATTTCCTCATCTCAGCTAAGGCAGGAATTAGAAATTATGCTGTCGCGATTACGGAAACAGCTACACCAGAATTAAAAGCAGCTCTAAGAGTACAATTAAACGATGCTATTGCAACGCATGAAAAAATCACAAACTTTATGATAGAAAGAGGATTTTATCATCCACACGATTTAAGCGAACAACTCCAGGTTGATTTAACCGTAGCAGACACTGCCTTAAACCTCGCCAACAAGATAATGAATTAATTACACAAAAAAGGGAGAACGCTCACGTTCTCCCTTTTACATCTGCATACTCATTTCTTTTAATACCTTTTTATCTATTTTTCCTACATGGGTTTTAGGCAATTCTTCTAAGATGGTAAACTGCTTAGGAATTTTATATTTTCCTAACTTTGCCTCACAGTAAGCTTTAAGATCTTCCACATCCAATAGGAAAGAGTCTTTTAGAACAAGAAAAGCAGCAACCCTCTCTCCCCATTTTTCATCCGGTAATCCTACTACAGCCACTTCATCAATGGCTGGATGGTCAGCGAGCCAGTGTTCAATTTCAAGAGGATACACATTCTCACCACCGGTAATGATCATATCTTTTTTCCGTCCAACGATATAAAAGAAACCATCTTCATCCCTTTTGGCTAAATCACCTGTTTGAACCCATCCATCTCTTAAGGTTTCAGTGGTTGCTTGTTCATGATTCCAATAATAAGAAAAGGCATGCTTCCCCTTTATACAAAGCTCACCGACCTCATTTGCACCGGCTTCTTGACCATCTAATTTGATTAATTTTATTTGGTTAAACAGCATTGGTTTTCCAACTGAACCACGTTTTACTTGAGCATCTTCTGGACTAATATAAAAATTATTCGGTCCTGCTTCAGTTAACCCATATCCCTCTTTAAAATTCAATTTCTTTTTTTGAAAAGCCTCGTATATTTGTAAGGGACATGGTGCAGCGCCTGATAAAAAGATCTTCATCGTCGGAAAATCATTCTTCTGAAATTCATCGGTATGGATAAGCATATGATACATGGTTGGGACCAATAGTATTATGGTGCAGCGATAATGATTAATGGACTCCATCGTTTTTAGTGCATTAAACTGGTCTCCTAATACCACAGTTCCTCCAATCAAAAGAATCGGAATGCTTAATGCATTTAAGCCACCTGTATGAAACATGGGCAAATAGTTTATGGTGACATCATCCCCTGTCAGGTTCCAACTAATGATGGTATTCGTGGCGTTGCACAGAATGGATTGATGACTTAAGACTACGCCCTTTGGTTTCCCGGTGGTTCCTCCGGTATAAATCATCGCTAACGAGTCCGTTTCAATGATATCCTCAGGGAAATTATCAGCTATTGATAAAGAGGTGATATTTTCATAGCTTTCCTCTCCTACCTCAAAGCAGCTTGCACCTAGGTAAGCGAATTGATCCCTTAAATCTTTAAACTGAAGATGAATCCCGATGAAGCGCGGGCTGCAGTCCTGTATGATTTCTTTTAACTCATGTATGGATAACCGCCAATTAAGCGGGACAAAAATAGCGCCGATTTTACTGCAGGCAAATAATAAATCCAAGCAACTGATGTGATTGGGAGATAGTAAGGCAATCCGATCTCCTTTTTTAGCGCCGCGTCTCTGAAGCCAGTTTGCTACAGAAGCAGCACGGTTATTTAATTCTTTATATGTCCACGTTTTATTTGTATTTTCATCGATAACCGCTATCTTATTTGGTGATAATCTAGCTCTATTATCCAGCCAATCCAGTTCCCACCTCACCTAACAATCGCTCCTTCACTACTAGATGGAACCATTTTACTTTTACCTAGTTACATACTAGTTACACAACTTTCCACAAAAAAAAACGACCCCTTAAGGTCGCTTTTTCCACTTACATCATGATTCCGCCATCTACATGAAGCACGGTTCCATTTACATAATTGGATTCATCTGAAGCTAGGAAAAGATAGGCATTGGCAATATCCTCGGGCTTACCGAGTCTAGCCAATGGTACCATTTGTTTCATTTGATTTAATACTTTTTCTGGAACCTTTGCCGTCATTCCTGTCTCGATGAAGCCCGGGGCAACAGCATTCACATTAATACCTTTTCGACCTAACTCCTTTGCCCACGATTTCGTCATGCCGACCACACCCGCTTTCGTCGCCGCATAATTGGTCTGGCCAACATTCCCGTAAATACCAGAAACAGAAGAAGTGTTGATAATACGCCCTTTCCCCTTCTCAATCATAGATGGTAATACAGCTTGTGTACAATGGAATACACCTGTCAAGTTGACATCGATCACCTTTTGAAAATCTTCCACCGTCAGCTTTGACAGCATAGCATCTCTTGTGATTCCCGCATTGTTAATCAGAATATCGATGTTTCCATATACCTCACGTATTTTCTCAACCATCGAATCCACACTCGCACGGTCAGCAACATTTACTTGAAAAAAAGTCACATCATAGCCTTTTTCCCGTAATACTCTTGCCTGCTCTTCACCTTGTTCTACATTAAAATCTGCCATAGCCACCTTCGCACCTTCTCGTGCAAAAACCTCTGCTGCCGTCAATCCAATACCAGCGGCAGCTCCTGTGATAATAGCTACTTTATCTTGTAATCTCATACTTGTACCTCGCTATCCAAAAATTGTTCCATTGCAGTCAACAATTGCGATAGGTCATCTACTAACGCTGAATGACCGCAACCTTTTAATTTAACGGCATGGGCTTTATCTCCCAAGTCATGAAGAAGTTCATCCGTCATTTCCTGTACAACCACCATGTCCCGCTCCCCGTACAACACCAATACAGGTACATGAATGTCATCTACTTTTCCATTACCCTCTACTAACCCGTTAGAATGATGGCTAATATTAAACATATTTAAAGCATAATACACCTCAGCAAGGTTACGCTGAGTACGCATATCCTGTACATATTCATCATAGCGTTCGGGCTCAGGCTGATTATGTGTATAGATAACCGAATTCCAAATCAATTTCAGCAGCTCCGTATTATTCGTGTCATAGGCTGTTTGAATAGGAATGGTGCGAACAAGATCTCGTTTCAATTCTTCGTGCATACTCAATCTCTTCGGCTCGTCTTCATCTCTAATTTTTCCAATATACGGATAACCTCTAGTAGATGCTGATGCAAGCAGGATGAGCTTATTACAAAACCCGGGATAATCGGCAACAAATTGCATCCCAATCGCTCCACCCGTTGACCAACCTGCAATGGCAAAATCCTTTAAGCCAAGCGCATCGACAAACTGCTTCACATCATCTGAAAAATCTTTAATGGACATGACTAAATTGTTATAAGTCGAGCTTCCGAATCCTCGTAGATCAACTGCATAGACCTTATATTTTGAATCGATATTTTCATAGACAAGATCCCAATGCTTGGAGGAAGTCATATTCCCATGGATTAACAAGAGCTTTGTTTCTCCACCCTCTCTTTCTCGGTAGGCAAGTGTTTCCCCGTTTGACAGTAGCACTTCTTTCATTGTTACATTCACCATGCTATTCACCCTTTCCCCATTTAATGGTTATAGCTCCCCAGGCATAGCCAATTCCTGCACTGACCATGACGACCACATCGCCTTCCTTTACTTTACCCGCCTCTATGGCCAGCTCAAGTGATAGAATTTGATCGATTTGGCCGATATGCCCATAGTCTTCGAGATAAATAGAGCGCTCTTCTGACAAACCTAATTCCTTTAAAACATAATCATGAGCGGATTTCTTCATGTGGAGCATAGCTAAATAGGCAATATCTTTCTCACTAAAACCGCTTTTTCGAACCGATTTGCGGATTACCTTTAAAAAGTAATCCATCGACTTTTGTTCTAAGCGTAATTTCATTCCTTCAGGGTCAAGGACATCCAATTTATTTAGACGTTGCTCTATCGCTTCTTTGCTAATGGGATTCTTTGTCCCACCTGCTACTACCACAACATCTTCCGAAAAAGAACCGTCTGTGATCATTTCCGTTTCTAATACCAGGTTTTCGTTATGACCTTTCCTAAGAAGAATGGCTCCTCCACCCGCTCCGAGATTATACATGAACCGTGTCCTCGGATTCTCGTAATCAATGAAATCCACGTTTCGGTACCCTCCTGCCAAAAGGACCGTTTTAATATCAGGATCAGCAATCATCATATTTTTAGCTACTTTTAATGCCATCACCGTTGTTCCGCATCGTAAGGCTACATCAAATGCCCAGGCATTATAGGCCCCCACTTCCTCCTGCAGTTTAATCCCGGCAGTCCAGAGAGGATATTCCTTATGTTCCTCGCCGATATAGATGACTAGATCAATCTCTAATGGATCGATCCCGGCCTTGGCTATGGCCTGTTTTGCTGCAATAATCCCCATTTCACACGTATGATCGGATGGACCTGGAATACGCTTCTTCTTTATTCCCATCTTTTCTTCGACAATGCCAGCCGGGATACCTGCTAATTCGGCGATCTCTTTCCCTGTCATAAATTCCTTTGGTAAATAAATCCCTGTACTCAATATTCCAACCTGCAAACTTATCACCTACTCATCTATGCTTCTTCTGCCATTTCCTGCATGAATTCCATGGCATCTTCAATGGACTCAAATAAGGTTTCCCGATCTTCTTGTACATGTGTCACCTTGATTCTCCAATGTTTTCTCCCTGACTCTTTCTCAACAGCTGCCAGTTGAAAACGAACGACGAAGGAAGCAATTTGATTGATTTCCACTGGTTCCCTCCTTCTACCCCGCCATTTTTTCTTCTTTTTTAACGGAAGGTTGTTTTTTACGCCTCCAAGAAAGGGTGCTTAATGTACCAACAATTCCTTTTGGAAAGAACATGACCACCAAAATATAAATGATTCCAAAGAAGATAATCCACCGCTCAAAAATCCAATGCTCTTTTGCCAGTTCAGTCAGCCAATCATGTGCAAATTCGATTAATCCTGCTCCGAGGATGGCTCCAACTAAGGTTCCCACTCCGCCAATAATGGTCATTAATAAGGCATCTAACGTAATATCCATGGAAAATACGCTTGTATTCACATATCGGAGTGAGATGGCATATAAGATGCCGGCTATTCCAGCTAAAACCCCTGAAACGACACTCGCAGCAATTTTATAATGCAAAATATGGAAGCCAAGTGATTCTGTCCGTTGCTCATTTTCTCGTATTGCCTGAAGCACACGACCAAGCGGAGAATTGGTAAAGCGTTTTAAAATCAAAAACACAGCAACCATCACAATTAGGCAGAGGAGATAAAAATTAGTCCGGTCAATAAACTGTTCGGGTACACGGAAGGTAAATCCATCATTTCCATACGTCATAGTGCGCCATTTTTCCGCTAAAACTAGAAATAGACCAGATAACGATAGGGTGAGCATCGCATAAAAGTGACTTTTTAATCGAAGGGTTAATAACCCTACAATAAAGCTCACAACAGCTGTTAATAAAATGGTGGTCAGGACTGCCAATAAGAAATAGGGCATCGTCGGTTCAAAGCGTTTCATAAATATCCCTATGGAATAAGCACCAATTCCAAAAAACATGGCATGCCCAAATGAGACAATCCCTGTAAATCCTAGTAATAGATCATAACTCATGGCAAAAATAGAAAATACAAACACTTGTGTTAATAAAATAAATAAGTTTCTAGATTCATATACAAAAGGCAAAAGGAGCAAAAAAACTGCTGCGACTAACACCATGGCCGTCATTCTATTTCCCTGCATAAACCTCAAAGAATTCACCCCTTTACCCCGAATAAGCCCTGAGGCCGAATAATTAATACAATTGCCATGAGGAGCATATTAACAGCAAGGGAAAGATCGGGCACATAATATGCCATGAAAGAACCGGAAAGTCCCACTAAAATAGCTGCTAAAACAGAGCCTTTAAAATTGCCCATACCTCCAATAACCACAACGATGAAGGCAAGTATGGCAAATTCCATTCCCATGCCTGCATGAATGACACCAGAGTAAGGTCCAAGCAGGACACCGCCGAGTGCCGCCATGCCAGCCCCGATCATAAAAACAAACATAAACACCCGCTGAATGTTAATCCCAAGTGCCTGAACCATTTCTTTATTCATAACACCCGCTCTTACAACCAAGCCGATTTTGGTTTTCTTCAGCAAATATTGTACCCCAGCAAAAATAAGCAGCCCGACGAAAATAATAAATACACGGTATTTGATAATCACGACGCCGCCAAGCTCCCAGCTGCCCTTTAAATAATCAGGTGGAGAAGCTTGCAGCTGATTCGGCCCCCAAATCACCTTCAACATCTCAGATAATACAAGCATAAGCCCCAGCGTAATTAATATTTGCTGTACATGATTTCCATAGACCGGTTTGATGATCCACTTTTCTGTGATGATTCCCAGTATAAATCCTGTGATAATCGCACCAAGTATCCCTACAAGAAAGCTGCCCGTTTGGGAGTAAATCCAAAGACCACTATAGGCTCCCCAAGCAAATAAACCGCCGTGGGCAAAATTCAGGACATCCATTAAGCCGAAAATTAACGTTAATCCTGCAGCCAATAAAAATATGAGCATCCCTGTTGCTAAACCATTTAAGGCTAAATTCATGAATAAATCCACGAAGAATTTCCTCCTTCCTAAGCAATTCCTAGGTACTTCCGTTTCATCTCTTCATTTTCTTTTAGTTGCTTCATCGTTCCATGACTAACCGACCTGCCGTCATCAATGATGTAAAAACAATCACCAATCGTGCTTGCCATCATAAAATTCTGTTCGACTAAGACAATGGTAGTTTGTTCTTTCATTTGTAAAATGGACTCCATTACTTTTTCCACCACGATGGGCGCTAACCCCTTGCTCGGTTCATCAATTAATAAAAGTTCGTTTTCATTTACGTAGGCTCTAGCAATGGAAAGCATTTGTTTTTGTCCACCGCTTAGTAATCCGCCCGGCTTTTTCCAAAATTTCTTTAAGTCGGGAAACAGGTTTAAGATATAATCCATTCTTTTAGCTGTTTCCTCGTTGTCTTTCTGAATAGCCACTTTCATGTTCTCTTCAACGGTTAATCCAGCGAAGATTCCCTGATCCTCTGGAACGTAACCAATTCCTTTTTGAGCAATGGTATAGGTTGGCAATGTCTGGATCGATTCACCTTTAAACACAATGCTCCCCTTAGACGCAGGATTTAAGCCCATGATCGTTCGTAACGTGGTTGTTTTCCCTGCTCCATTTCTCCCAAGAAGGACGGTCACTTCTCCTTTTTTCACCTCTAAAGAGACGCCTTGGAGTATATGGTACTGGCCAATAAATGTTTCTACACCATTAAGCTTCAACAGGTCGTTCATCGAAATGACCTCCTAGGTATGCAGACTGAACAATATCATTTTTCATGATCTCTTCTGGGGTTCCATCAGCAAGGAGCCTGCCGTTAAAGAGGACCATAACCGTATCGGATAAATCGAGAATCATATCCATTTTGTGTTCAATCAGGATGATGGTTCGTTTTCCTTGATCCTTAATTCGTTTAATCACTTCTAATATGGCGGGAACTTCTTCAAGTGACATCCCTGCTGTAGGTTCATCCAACAAGAGGACTTCCGTTTCGAGGGCGAGGAGCATGGCAATTTCCAATTTCCGTTTTTCCCCGTGTGCCAGATTACTAGCTAATGAATCTTTTTTATCATCTAAAAGGACAAGCCTTAGCCATTCTAATGCCCGCTCTTCGAATGACCGGTACTTTTTATAATGAAACAGCATTTGATAGCGGATGCCTGCTTGAGATTGGACCGCTAATCTGACATTTTCTAGAACGGTTAAGTTCGGAAATACGTTGGTAATTTGGAAGGACCGTCCTATTCCTGCCCTTGTACGATGTGTCGGGGAGTAACGTGTGATGTCTTTCCCACGGAAGAGGATTTTCCCCTTCGTTGGAGACAACTGGCCGCTAAGTAGATTAAAGAACGTTGTTTTTCCTGCACCATTGGGCCCGATAATGGATTTAAAGTGCTTTTCTGGGATGCTAATACTAACGGAATCGACAGCCGTATGACCGCCAAAGCTAATGGATAAATCATTTGTTTCAATAAGAGTTGCCATCTGTTTCACCACCTCTATTTGCTAAAAATAAGGAAGAGGGCGACCAGTGATGATTTCGGTCAAACCCTCGTCATGTTTATTAATGGAGCAGACTCGCTTCTTCTTAATCGTTGGCTTTGTTAAACTTGTCTGTTGATTTGCGCTCCAGGCACTTCGCTTTCCGTGGGCGTTTCGGCGAGCCTCCTCGGCGCTTGCGCCTGCGGGGTCTCCCCTGACCCGCACTCCCACAGGAGTCTTCGTGCCTTCCGCTCCAATCAACAGGGTATAAAAATCAACATTGTTCTTTAACACAGCCTAATCGTTATAGATTTACTTGTTGCGAATTGGCGGTGCTGTTTCCTCAGGAGATAATTCCCTGATTAATACTGGCACAGGATATGGAACGCCATCTTTCTTTTCTAATTTAATGGCGTACAATGTTTGCAGTGCCTGGTGATCCTCTTTACGGTAAGTCATTTTGCCTTTCGGTGTGTCGAAGCTCATACCTTCCATTGTTTGAATCAACTTAGCAGAATCTGTATCCCCATTTGTTTTCTTTAATGCTTCCACAATGGAGATGGCAGCACTCATACCACCTGGTGTAAACAGATCCGGAACATCGCCGTTAAAACGTTTCTTATGCTCAGAAACGAGCCAATCATTGATTATATTTTTTGGCAGGTCATGATAGTAAACAGTGAATCCTTCCATGCCAATGAGCGGTTCCATTGTTGATAAGGCAGCAATATCAGGTGCGCCAGTAGAAATCTTGATTCCTTTTTCTTGAACCTTCATATCAGAAAGCTGCTTCCACGGAGAGTTAGCACCAGCCCAAACGACAAATAGATAATCTGGTTTAGCATCTACAATTTTTTGAATGTTAGAAGTGAAATCTGTAGCAGCAGGATCTGCATATTCTTCCTTTACGATTTCTGCACCTAGCTTTTTCGCTGCTTCTTTAAAGGCAGCTACTCCATCACGGCCAAAGGCGTAATCAGGAGCAAGTGTAGCAATTTTAACTCCCTTCTTTGCGATAGCTGCTGCACCGGCAACTGCATCTTGGGAAGAGTTACGTGCGGAATGGAAAATATACTTATTAAACTCTGAACCTGTAATACTATCAGCCGCTGCTGGTTCAACGACCATCACTTTTTGATATTCTTCAGCCAGCGGAAGTACAGCTAATGTATCTGCAGAACTGGAGGATCCTACAAGGAAATCAACTTTGTCTTCCTCTAATAGTTTTGTAGCTTTTTGTACGGCCACCTCAGGCTTCGTTTCCGTATCTTCTACAATGAATTCGATTTTGCGTCCGGCAACTTCCATTTTTCCTTCCGTGGCATAATCAAGCCCTAGCTCAAAGCCACGTAATGTTTGTTTTCCATAAGCTTCTAGAGCCCCCGTCTTAGAGGCCAGAACACCAATCTTAATTGGTTCTTTACTCTCGGTCTTTTCTCCACCTTTGTCTTTCGGCTCTGATGATGACTTATCGGAGCTGCACGCACTGGCAAAAACCATCATAAAAATAAGTAATCCTAATAATGCCCATCTTCCTTTGTACCTCTTCACTCTTTTTCCCCCTTAAAATTGTTATTCACAAACTGGCAAAGCTTTGATTCTAGGATAAAAAAAAGCAGTTACAAGAAAGTTACAAAAAATGAGCAACCTTGTGTTAAGGCTGCTCAATCGGATTAATTATGTTCTGTGATTCAATAATCATATCGTACATATGCTTTGTCGGTTCTAATGGGGACACACCGAGTTCTTCCTCTAGCACTTCTGTGCATTTTTGATACCACTTCATCGCTTGTGGACGATTGTTTTTTCGATAATAACAATACATCAACAAACGATAGGCTTCTTCCCAGGTGCGGTCACGCTCTAACATTTTTTCACACCAGTAAATAGCCGTATCATATTGTTCTCTTCGAACCATTACCTGCGCCATCTTTTCGGCACCTCGCAAGAAGTATACAAGCATACTTTCTCTTTTACTTATACACCAATCTTCATACCGGCGGTCAGGTAAGTATTCTCCCTGGTATAGAGTTAATCCCTTTTCTAATAGATAACCTACTTGATCCGGGTCTGTTTCTTTTAATCCGTCTTGAACCCATGCTTGAAATTCCGTTGTATCCAGTTCGATAACCGCTTGTGGGTTTACCCCATAAAACATTCCTTCCCTAATAATGAAAAAGGGAGCAGCCCTTGCTTTTCTTGCTGGTTCTAAAACGGTCTGAAGACTGTTCAATGCCACTTTGAAATCGCGGTCCGCACTTTTTTTATCCTGATAGGGCCAAAGAATTTGAATGATCTCATCCTTGGCCATTGGCTCACCTACTGTAACAAATAATTGAAACAATTCCTTAGCCTTTTCCCTTTGCCACTCCTTGTCAGTCACCTCTTTTTCACCAAGCCAAAGCTTAAACTGACCAAGCGTTTGAACACGAATGGAATAACCAGGATGAGAACCGAGCGGAGCTATTCCCATATCCTGAAGAAGTTTTGCCACATACTTTTGATGAATCTCTCCCTTAAAGGCTTCTAGTAATAGAGGAACACATATTTGTAAATCCCTCGGGCTAAAGACGGATCTCTTATGAAAGAAAAATTCATAATCATTTGCCTGCAAGATACGTAAAAATTCTGCCATCCCTTTCCTAAACTCTTCGGTTCTTTTCTGTATATAAAATACGTGGGATAGCCAAAACGCACTTAACATCTGTCCAAAGGTGTCTTCACAATGCATAAAGAGTGCTTGTGTTTTTTCTAAAAAGCGATGAGCCTCTTGTAAGCGGTCATTATAAATACAGGTAATACCCATACACAGAGTAATGAGGGCTGAAAGCCATACATCATGTACCTTCTCCGTTTCCTGAAGGGCCTTTTCACCTGCCTCCAATGCACGTTCCAGCTCGCCTCTAGTTCCGTATAAAATACAAAGTCCCATAAGCGGTTCTGCTTTGCCCCGATCCACATGAAGCTGATCCATAATGTCTAACGCTGTTTGATAACAGGTTTCCGCTAGATTTGAATCATATTTATTTAATACTTGTACTGCATGACCCATACGAATCCAACCGCATGCTTCAACGAAAGGGGCATTCAGATTTATCCCTTGCTGTATGCCTGCTTGAGCCCGCTCCTTTGCTTTTATCCCTTCTCCAGTAAATGCATTAATAAGGGAAAGCAATAGATTAGTCTCACGATGGGCCTGCGGCAGGGATGTTGCATTTGCCCCTTTTAGAGCTGCTTTTTTAAAGTTAAGCGCTTTCTTTGCTTTTTGAAAACGACCGGTTCGTAAAAATAATCTAGCCTCCAAATTTCCATCTAAGCTGTCAAGTATCGATTCCTTCATCTTTTGAATCCATTTTTCTGCTTCAGAGGCTTTACCTAAGTTTAATAGATTCTCAGAAAGTAATTGATACAACTTTCCCTTTTCCTCTGCCGTACTCTTCGATTTTTCCCGGTGGGCGATCGCCTCATATAAAAGCTTTTCTGCTTGCTGTGGTTGAATGGTATCTAAATAAATCTTGGCTTTCCCTTCTAACGCCATACTCATCCCTAAATTGTCCTGCTTTTGCTCAGCACCTGTAAAGGTTTTTTCATAGAATTCCTCCGCCTCTTTATACTGAGAACGGTAACGAAGCACTTCTGCTTTTAAAAACCAAAGAAAATAATAGGCTTGCATTTCGGATTCTGGAATTACGGTTAACTGATCATACAGGCTTTCTAATTTGCCGCTTTCAAGCATATTTCGGCCGTTCTCTTGAAGAATGGATGCCACAGCTTTATAATGATTTATTTTTTTATAATGGTGAAGTGCTTCTTCCCACATTTCTCGTTTTTCATAAAATCGAGCTGCTCTTTCATGAAGCAAAGCAAAATTAATAGGATTGTTTTTTTTGAAGGAATCTTCCAAGAACTCTTTAAAAAGTGCATGGTAACGGTAATGAGTTAACCCTACTTTTTGGATAAATAGGTTTCTTTCCTTTAATTGCTCCAGCATTCCGGAAGCACCTTGAAGACCAATCACCTCATCACAGAGGCCTTCCTCAATTTCATCAAAGATTGAGGTCTGTTCTAAAAACTGTTGAATGATCGGTGGCTGTTTTGAGAAGACTTCCATCACTAAGTATTGGAATAGGTCTTGAAGTGAATGTGAGGAGTGTTCAAAAAGATCCGACATATCTTGTTTAAGCGGAATCTGCTGGGCAATCATACATAAAGCAATCACCCAGCCTTCTGTTAACTGATAAATGGTTTGTAAATGACCGGCTTCCATCTCTAATCCATAAAGATCGGTTAATAGCAGTTCCATTTCTTCCATCGTGAGAACCAGGTCTTCTCTCGTCATTTCTAGTAATTGCCCACATACCTTCATTTTCGTTAAAGGCTTCCATCCTGGTCTGCTTCTGCTGGAAATGACAATATGTAGATTAGATGGTATGTGTTCAAGTAATCTCTCTATCCAACTATTGATGGTATAGGAATGCTCAATTTGGTGAAAGTCATCCAATATTAAAGTGATTTCATTTGGGATAGTAAGAACTTCATTTATAAAAAGCGAACATAACATGCCTAGTTCTTCACTACGAATATAACGGTCCATTGTATCAATGTAATTTGATAGTTCGGCACCAAAATCTGGAACAACACGGCGAATGGAATGAATGACGTAGGAAAGGAATGGAAGGATATCATCATCCATTGGCGAAATGGAGTACCAACACCCTTGTATTGCTTCGTCTCTCATAAATAAAGCAAGTGCCGTACTTTTTCCAAAACCAGCTCCTGAATGGATGATGGTTAAAGGATATTCTGGAATCTTTTTCAGTTTCTGTGTTAGCTTTGCTCTTCTGATGAACTCATCCTTAACAGCAGGAATACGTAGTTTGGTTTGAATGATTGGCAGCTTCAATTTATGAGAACCCCCCTCTCTCTTTTTCACAATATTTACACTATTTTACCATATTGTGTTTCATAAGTGTACGAGGTTGGAGAAAACAATTAGAAGTTCCAATCGATGGGGAAGCACGGTCAATCGCTTGAAGGAATTCCTTTGTTTAACCGTTACATCAGTCTTACTTTCATTTGGAATTAACCTAGAAGTATCAGGATAATTGCCTTCTAACAATCTTGAAAAGAATAGTAAGTGCTTAGCTTTAAATAGGATTTGATTTTCGGTAATAACAATATCGATTGATTCTTACTCCGTGTAAATCATTTTATGTGTCATTCCGCCATCAACTACTAAGTTAATCCCCGTAACAAAATCATTTTTCGAATCCGTCAAATAGAAGCAGGCACGTGAAATATCACTAGGTCTTCCTACTCGCTTCGATAAATGCTGCTCATGGTCCTGTTTTGTTAACTGCGACTCGTCTCCGGTGTGAATCCAGCCAGGTGAAATGGAATTGACTGTGATTCGGTCGTTACTAAATGAAGCAGCCAATGCATGTGTAAGGGCTGTAATTCCTCCTTTTGTCGCAGCATATGCCTCGGAATTAGGTTCGGACATTAGTGCTCTAGTTGAAGCAATGTTTACGATTGACCCTCCGCTTTCATTCTCTCGCATGTATTTAGCTGCTTCCCTCGAGCAAAGAAACACACTTCGTAAGTTGGTATCGATAATATCGTCCCACTCCTCAATCGATAGTTCAAAAGGAGATTTGAAGACACTCTTCCCTGCATTATTAATTAATATATCAATCGCTCCAAATGTCTTTTTGGTTGTTTCAAATAAATCAATAATCTCCTTTTCCGATTTTACATCCGTTTTAATAAATTGTACTTCTGATCCTTTGTTTTTGAGTCCAAGAGCAGCCATGTTCCCCGACTCAGAATCTAAATCAGCCATAACCACTTTTGCTCCCTTTTCTGCATAGGCAGACGCAACTCCAAGACCAATTCCATTTGCAGCTCCGGTTACTACAACTACTCTATTATGAAAATCCATATGCCACCAATCCTTCCTTTTTCTCATATTTTATATAATATACGGAAAATGCTCGTAATAAAAAAGGACATGCTTGAAAACACTAATTTGAGAATAGAGGCTAGAGACCGCTTAGCTCATTGGAGTGTTCATAATTGTCCATTAAGAAAAAGATTCCGCTGCTTTTTTGTATTTTAGTTTTCTTAATTTTACTTAGCAATAATACCTTTCATTTTGTACGATCTAAAAATCAGCTGCTAAACTATAATGAAAAAGAAATTGAAATGATTATCCAAGAGGTGTCTTTCCAGGTAGAAAAAACAAAGGAAGGATCGCTTTATGTTGAAGATATTCTTGGCAGGGATCTTAGAATTGCCTCATTAGCAATCAAGCAAAAACTCCCCCCAAACTATCAAGATATAAGCAATGAACAGTTAATAGCATTAGCTAAAGAAGTTGGCGTTTCCCATATCACTTTATTAGCCAAAACACCGGATGATATTATTGGTGTCAAATCCTCTGATCCGGAAGAAATCAACATGTCTACAAAGGATTGGGGGTATTGGTACGATGCTTTCCGACAGCTATTCGCCTTAACACCTGTTTCCGTAGGTAAAGGAATTACCTTACCATTCTATTGGTCAGGTCCTATAGAAATTGCTTCCTCTGATCCCGATCACATTGATAAGTGGGGCTATTATTTTGATGGGTCTACGAACTACATCATCAATCCCTATTTTCGAGACAATGAAGTGTTAGAATACGAGGAACGATTTGGCCCTGGGAAAATCATTGAAGGCTTCATAAAAGAACGAGGCGTTTTAGAATTATCGGTTATCAACCCTAAAAATTTTGGAAAAAAGAGTGAAGTAGTTCATTTAAATGGAAACAGCTATATACGTATTTCTGCCAGACCGATTTGGTATGGATCGTACAAATACCGTAATGTAAAAGCTGATTCAGCATTTGTTCAAAAGGCAATTAAAGATAACCAAGTGCAATCTTATCGGGTTTGTTTAAAGGGAAAAAGTGTTATGAAAACCTTTGTTCCAGTTTTTCCAAAAAACGACCAGCCCTATGTCATTGGGCTTGTCTATAATTATGGGCTGATTCAGCAAGAGTTAAGACATGAATTATTAGTACACGTGCTCTTGTCCATTGCCATAATGATCATAGTATTGATTATCAGCTTTATCTTTTCACGTTCCATTACACAGCCGATTGGTTATATAGTGGATCAGGTGAATGAGATTGCACAAGGAAATTACGGAAAAAACATCCGTTTAAATCGCAAAGATGAATTAGGGCTGTTAACAGAGAACGTAAATGCTCTTTCTAAGCATTTACAAACATATGTGAATGACTTGAATCAAAGTAAAGAGCTTATAGAATACCAGGCCTATCATGACCCATTAACAGGTTTATTAAACAGAAGATATGTACTTGAAAAACTAACCCCTTTTATTCAACGAGCCAATGAAACTGGTGAGAATATTTCAGTTTTATTCATCGACTTGGATCGGTTTAAACAAGTAAATGACTCCTTTGGACATAGCAAAGGAGATGAGATCTTGAAGACTGTTACCAGCCGTATTAAAAGCTGTCTGCCTACAAATGAGAATACTATAATTACAAGGCAAGGCGGAGACGAATTTATCATTTTTCTAGTGAATTTTGAAACGTCTGAGACGTTCATTATTGCTGAAAAAATCGTAAGCAGTTTAAAAAAATCCTATTCTCTTGATGGCAGTGAAATCTACCTTGGTGCAAGTTGTGGTATTAGTATCTATCCTGAACAATCAAAGGATATTGATACACTGGTTATTTATGCCGATTTGGCCATGTATGCCGCTAAGAAACTGGGTGGTAATAAGGTAATAGTTTACTCGGAAAAAATTAATAATCCAAATATGAAAAGGCCAAGATTAGAAGCACGTTTGCGTCACGCTATAGAGAATGGGAAAATTGAAGTGTTTTATCAGCCCAAGATCCAAGCGGATTCTAATAGAGTGTTTGGTGCAGAAGCATTAGTCAGATGGAATGATGAAGAATTTGGGTTCGTGTCTCCTGATTTGTTTATCCCGATTGCTGAGGATACTGGTCTCATTCAACCATTGTGGGAATTCGTCATGAAGACAGCCTGTCAACAAGTGAGCAGGTGGAACATGACCTTTCCATCTCCTCTATCTGTATCGGTAAATTTCTCGGCTCGTCAATTCCAAGAGCCTGACAGCATGGTGAAGCTGGTTCAAGAGATTCTTTCTGACAGTAAGTTAGATCCGAAGAATTTTGAAATAGAAATTACGGAAAGCATACTCCTAAATAAATCAACTGAAATTGTCCATGCATTGCAGACTCTTCAAAATATGGGCATAGCCATTTCTATTGATGATTTTGGTACTGGTTACTCTTCCTTAAGTTATTTAAAGGATTTACCCATTGATTCTTTAAAAATTGATAAATCATTCATTCAGAATATCGATGTAGAATGGAGAAATTCAGAAATACCAGAAGCAATTATTAATTTTGCCCGCAGCCTGCATCTTAATGTCATCGCAGAAGGGGTAGAACAGGACTATCAAAAGGAATTTCTACTAGCAAAAAATTGTTTGCAGATGCAAGGGTACCTCTTCAGTAAACCATTGAACAAAGATGATTTTGAAAGGTTTATGATGGGTGCAAAAAAAGGGTGACTCATCGGTCACCCTTTCTCCCTACTATTTCACTAGTCCTGCAGAACTTACACTGCTTCCCGTATTACATATGGTCAATTTCTTTACATTCATCTCTGGGAATGCAGCTTGCATTGTTTGCATAAGCTGCGTCCCCTTGCCTTTTTCAATAAAACAGAGCACTGTTGGTCCAGCTCCGCTTAAGGCTACTCCGAATGCACCGCTAGCCTTGGCCAATTGTTCCATTTCTAAATAGGAGTGAATCAGCGGTTTCCGGTAGGGCTGATGAAACAAGTCATTCTCCATCATTTTCCCCGCCAATGTCCAGTTTTGACTTAATAGAGCTGCCACTAATAAATTGGCCGTGGAAGAAGCTTGGATTGCCTCAATCTGAGAATAAGTTGTAGGCAGTACTTCTCGAGATTCTTTCGTCAGTAAGATTTCTGATGGAATCATGGCTACCATTTCGAAAGGAAGATCCCTAAATGAGAGCATATCCACTTCAGTTTGACGATAGCAGCCAATCACCAACCCACCAAATAGGGACGCCCCCACATTATCGGGATGTCCTTCCCATTTAGTAGCTAGGAGAAGCTTCTCTTGGGTAGTCAATCCTAATTCTCCTACCGAGTCAGCCAGTTCAATACCAGCAACAATGGCTGCTGCACTTGAGCCAAGTCCACGTGCTAAAGGTATATCACTACGGATGTTAATTTTGCATGGTGACAGCGTCACACCATAATTCGCTGCGGTTTTTATAGCTACTTGGCAAATCAAATGACTCTCATCAGATGGAAAATCCCTCAATTCTTCACATTCCGATCGACATTCCCATTTGTCATGCTTCTCAATCTCTAAGGTCAAATAGAGATTGAGTGCCAAACCAATGGAATCAAATCCTGGTCCGAGGTTTGCTGAACTTGCTGGCACTTTGATGCTTAATCGCTCATTATGTGTCACGTTGGACAACACCTTTGATATGACCTTTCACTGCCGCTTCATCATTCGGTAGCTGTACTGGTTTAACAAGACTGTTACCAATTGCCGTATCTGGATCCTTCAAACCGTTTCCAGTAAGAACCGCAACAATTTTTGTCCCCTTTTTCACCTTACCCTGTTGGATACTTTTATAAATGCCAGCAATCGACGCACAGGATGCAGGCTCTGCAAAGACTCCTTCTGATGAAGCTAATTTTTTATAAGCAGCTACGATTTCTTCATCACTTACTTCATCAAACTGCCCTTCTGATTCCTGAACAGCCGAAACGGCTAAATCCCAGCTAGCCGGGTTCCCGATTCGAATGGCTGTTGCAATCGTTTCTGGATTTTCAAATACTCGGTTATGCACAAGTGCAGCTGCACCTGCTGCTTCATAACCAAACATTCTTGGCAATCCTGTTCCCCTCTTATCAGCAAATTCCTTAAATCCTTTCCAATAGGCACTAATGTTTCCTGCATTTCCGACTGGGATGGCTAAAATGTCCGGAGCCTCCCCTAATTGCTCACATACCTCAAATGCAGCCGTTTTTTGCCCTTCTAGTCGGAATGGATTTACCGAATTTACTAGTGTGATGGGTTCTTCTTCGCTTATATTTCGGACCATTTGCAATGCTTGATCAAAATTCCCCTCAATCGAGATGATTTCAGCCCCATACATCATTGCTTGTGCAAGCTTCCCTAAGGCAATCTTCCCTTCTGGAATAACGATGATACATTTTAAACCTGCTCTTGCTGCATATGCCGCTGCAGCAGCAGAAGTGTTACCAGTCGAGGCACAGATTACTGTTTTGCTTCCTTCCTCCACTGCTTTGGCAACTGCCATTACCATTCCTCTATCCTTAAATGAACCGGTTGGGTTTGCCCCCTCCATCTTCACATAAAGGTCCACATTCCATTCTTTAGAAAGCTGTTCGAGCTTGATTAAAGGTGTGTTTCCTTCATTTAATGTTAGTTTAGGAGTTTCATTATTTATTGGTAAAAATTCTTTATATGCTTCTAATAGTCCTGGCCATCTCATAATGATTTCCTCACAACCTTATATGCGCTTTTAATTTCTTTTACTGCAGCTAGATCATATAATTCTAGTAAAATTTTATCGTAATTGGTGACAGATGCTCTGTGTGTCACTAGAACAATTTCTGATGTTTCATTCTTCTTAATTGGTAGTTGAAGGATTTTTTCAAAGCTTACTCCATATTTTGCAAAAATGGAGGTAATATCAGCAAACACACCTACTTCATCCTGAACATGAATTCTTAAGAAATACTTTGAAAATTTCTCTTCATCCTCTTTTAATCTCTTAGGGTATTGCGGTGTAACAGCACTTCGTCCATTCATACCAAGCCTTAAATTTTTGATCACACCCACAAGGTCAGAAACAACAGCCGTAGCAGTCGGCAGACTTCCTGCTCCTGGGCCATAAAACATCGTCTCTCCTACTGCTTCACCGTACACATACACCGCATTGTATTCGTTTTGCACAGAGGCTAGTGGATGGTTATCTGATAAGAAAGTTGGTGCCACACTTACTTCCACTTTTTCTCCTTCACGGTGTGCGAAGCCAATTAATTTCATTGTATAACCCAATTGTTTGCCATAACGGATGTCTTCTTCTGTAACATTAGAAATTCCACTTACTTTTACATCTTCTAAATCGATATGCATAGAGAAGCCCAATGTAGCTAGAATGGTCATTTTTCGAGCCGCGTCTAAGCCTTCCACGTCTGAAGTTGGATCTGCTTCTGCAAAACCCAGCTCCTGTGCTTCCTTAAGAACTTCGTCATAAGAGCAGCCTTCGTTGCTCATTTTTGTTAAAATATAGTTAGTGGTACCATTCACGATCCCCATCATTTGTGTAATTCGGTCAGATGCCAGGCCGTCAACAAGGCCTCGCAAAATAGGAATACCCCCAGCCACACTTGCTTCATAAAACAAATCACAGCCGTGTTCGGAGGCAACAGTTAACAGTTCAGAACCATGCAAGGCCATTAAATCTTTGTTAGCTGTCACTACATGTTTCCCTTGGCGAAGTGCAGCGATTAAATAATCCTTTGTTTCTTCGACTCCACCCATTACCTCGATGACAACATCAATATCGTTGTCCAAAAGAATATCATCAGCACTTGAGGTTAACATTTGCGTTTCTACTTCAACAGGTCTACTTTTATGTAGGTCTTGTACAAGAATCTTTTTGATAACAACAGGACATCCCACTTGGTGAATTAACTTATCTTGGTGATTTTTAATGATTTTGACTACACCTGAACCAACTGTTCCTAGGCCTAATAATCCAATCGAGATTGCTTTCATGTGTTCGCCTCCCATACATGTGTCCGTATACCACGCACAAATGTTTTTCTGTTGTAGACATTATATGACTGTCTGAATTTTTTTACAATATATTTATTTATGCAAAAATTCATGTAATCGCTTACTATAGCGCCGCTATTGAATAACTTTTTTACTCGGAAATCTTTCTGTTAAAAAGACAAATTTTTTTCCTCTTTATCCCTTTACAATGCTGAAGGTATCGATGTAGAATAATCCCTATATTCATTTAAATTTTTGAAATTTCAACCAAGTTAGTATATTCTATATTTGAAAAAGTAATGATGAAGACGGCATTAAGAGAGGACTTCAGAGAGCCGGTGGTCGCTGTGAACCGGTGCTCTTTCTTAAAACGCCTAGCCCTTCTGAACTGGCTGCTGAAATAAGTAGGCTAGCCCGGTAGAAACCGTTAATTTCTTGAGGCTGCATTTCTATTATGCAGCAAAAGAGGGTGGCACCACGTGACATTACGTCCCTCATAACAAGACAAATCTGTCTGTTATGAGGGACGTTTTTTATTAGAAAAAGCAAAATTTGAGGAGGCTTGGAGAAAATGTACAAAGTACTCGTAACAGATGGAATTAGCAACACTGGGTTAAAAAGCTTATTGGAGCATCCTAATTTCGTTGTCGACCGACAACCCACTCTTCCTGTAGAAGAGCTAAAAACAATTATCGCTAATTATGACGCCCTAATTGTGAGAAGCCAAACAAAAGTAACTGATGAACTTCTAGCAACGGCTACCCGGCTTCGTGTCATTGCTCGGGCAGGCGTTGGAGTAGATAATATTGATGTCAATGCAGCGACACGCAAAGGAATTATTGTCATTAATGCACCTGGTGCCAATACCATTGCAGCAACCGAACATACTTTAGCGATGATGCTTTCATTAGCGAGAAAAATTCCCCAAGCCCACAAAAAAACCTCTAATGGCGAATGGGATCGTAACTCCTTTAAAGGAGTAGAGCTTTATAAAAAAACGCTAGGTGTCATTGGGATGGGAAAAATCGGAACAGAAGTGGCCAAGAGAGCCAAGAGCTTTGGCATGAACATTTTAGGTTTCGACCCTTACCTGACAGAGGAACGGGCGCAGAAACTGGGGATAACAAAGGCAAGTTTAGATTTAATTGCCCAGGAATCAGATTTTATTACTATCCATACTCCTCTAACTAACGATACTAGAGGCATTATCAATGATGAGTACTTAGGCAAAACTAAAAAAGGCGTCCGCTTTGTGAACTGCGCTCGTGGGGGCATTATTGATGAAAAGGCACTAGTTAGAGCCATTCAATCTGGCTATGTAGCAGGAGCCGCGCTTGATGTTTTTGAAAAAGAGCCAGTAGCCGATCCAGAGCTATTGGAAAATCCAAATATTATCGTGACACCACATCTTGGTGCTTCTACAGTAGAAGCACAGGAAAAAGTAGCTCAAGAAGTAAGTGCAGAAATCATCGACATTTTTGAAACACAGTCAATCCAGCATGCGGTCAATATGCCGCAAATGTCTGGCGAAACACAGGCAAAGCTGCAGCCATATTTACTTCTTGGAGACCAAATGGGGCAGCTTGTCATCCAACTTTTAAACAAACAAGCACCAACCAAAATTGAAATCAATTATTATGGTGATTTGGTAAACGAAGATACAGAGCTTCTCACTCGGACCTTACTGAAGGGGATCTTGTCTTATCATTTAAGTGACTCTGTTAACTTGATTAATGCTCTTCACCTGTTAAAGGAACAGGGTGTTTCCTATAATGTAGTAAAGAATGCAACCAACAAAGGGTTTGCGAATTATATGGAGCTGAGCGTATCACAAGGAAATGATACTGCGAAGATTGGAGCAACGGTCCTTAATGGCTATGGTGCAAGAATTTTAAAAATTAACCAATACCGGATTGATGTAAAACCGGAAAAGTACCTCCTTTATATTAAGCACCGTGACGTACCAGGTATGATCGGAAAAGTGGGCTCATTATTAGGCGACCACAATATTAATATCGGTACTATGCAGGTAGGCCGGACAGAAGTAGGCGGAGAAGCCATCATGGTACTGACTCTTGATAAAACATTAAGCCCAAATGTAATCAGGGTATTAAAGCTGGTCGATGGATTAAAAGAAGCACAAGTCTTGGAGTTAACTACAGTGGATACCTTTGAACCAGGCCAGGTGGAGCCTGAAAAGGTGGAGAGTATCTAAAACAAAGAGGGATTGCGTGGTGCAATCCCTCTTTCATTTAATCTTTATAAAACTATTTGTTGGTTTCTTTGATTCGCTCATAAAAGGTAGAAATTCGCTCATATAATAATATATTTCGCTCATAAAAGAATAAAATTCGCTCATAAACCAAGTAAATTCGCTCATAAGTTTACTTTTACAAAAAGTAGAGGCTTTATTAGCAGTGAGAATACGGCATGTTAATTATAGAATCCCCTTTATATCCAAGACAGAATCAAAAATATAATCCGCTTCGTGTTTTTCAAATTCACTTCTTGCGTCTTTTCCTGAAAGGCCCGTTAGGACTGCAGCAAATTGACAACCCAGCTGTCTGGCAGCCAGAAGGTCTGCCAACGAATCCCCGACAACTAATACCTCTTCCCCATTTTCAATAGGTAGAACTGTATTTAAACAGTCTAGTGCAGGTGTATCTTTTCCTTTCAGACCCATGATATACGTAAACGGATGAGGCTTCGAAAGTGATTTTGTTTCTGGAAGCAACTGTTCCGCCTTAAGCACCTCATCAGCGGTCACAATCCGTTTTTCATCAAAATACTGTAACCAATTTAAATGCTGAAAAGGCTGAATGGTTTCTAATTCCGGTCTTCCAGTCCCTATCCCAATCGTATATCCAGATGTGGTCAGATACTGAAACAGCTCACTAATTTTCTCCTGAGAAGCTAATGTTGTTTCGTTAGCGAGGAATCCCTTTTTCCCTGTTTGAACCGAGGGTCTTCCCGTAGAAGCAAGCACATGCTCATCTCCTACATACCATTCCTGTGAAACATGTTCACAAACAGACCATAGCTCACCTTTTAGAAAAATGGAAGTTTCCACTCCAAGCTTCTCCATCGCAAGTCGGTTTAAATAGTTAAGCAACTCCTGCTTCGTGGCATCTGATTTCTTAAAATCCTCCAAAAATATACTAAAGTCCATTTTCAAATCATAATCATTAAGCACCTTGCCCATTTCTAATAGCGTGTCGCGATTAATGGGTGCCTGACACCATTTGTTTATTTTTTCAAATTCATGCTCTTTGATTTGTGACAACAGGTAAATTAGCTGATGGCTAAATGATAGATAGATCATGTCCCAGTTAGCATTTAATCCACGCGACTTCATAAACTTAAGGACTTGATCGTTTTCAAAAACATGTTCTCTAATTTCCTTGATTTCTGCCGCTGTATAGTCTGTTTTAAATTTTTCCGGCAATAGACCTAAGTAATTCTTGCTTATTAACATCTCCCAAACCGTTAAGGCCGAAGCATCAAAATAATGCTCCTCACTTAACAGGACCCCGTCGACGTCAAACAAAATCGTTTTAACCAATTTCCCTTCCCTCATTTCTACAATCTACTTTTATACGTTATCGTAACACAGCATTCCCAATACCTTAAAGAAATTTGAGCAAATATGATGTATTATTTTGTACATAATAAAAAAAGCTAACCACTTTGGTTAGCTTTTCGTCTATTCATTATTATTTCGCAAAGCGGTGATTTCCGATTGTCACCGTTACTTGGCGTGAAGTGATCCATGAACTTGTTGAAGTTTTAGGATTATAGAAGAATAATGATCCACTACCTTTACCCATTAATGCAATAGCTTCATTAACAGCTCTCTTAGAAGCATAATCCGCTGGCTGATTAATCTGGCCGTTTGCTACCGGTGTGAAGGCATAATGGCCATTTGAAATTTGATAAATGACACTCTTCACCGTTGATGGGAAATCCGGGCTTTTTACTCGATTTAAAATAACTGTCGCTACAGCAACTTTACCAGCATATGGTTCACCTACTGCCTCTGCATGGACTAAACGTGCCATTAATTCTTTTTCTGCTGGTGTAATGGGCGAATTAGGAATTAACATGTTTTGACCAGCGTAAAGTGGTTTCGAATGATTTGTCGCCATTAAAGTATTAATAGGAACACCAAAACCTTTTGCTATCTTCCAATATGTTTCACCATATTGGATTTTATGAGTCGTAGTAGCCGCTTCTGTTTTTGCAGTTAACGTAAAGGCTGACATGGATAAAATTAATCCAGCTGCAATTACTAGTTTTTTAAGTTTTTTCATGTAAGTACCTCCCGTGTGTTGTCTGTCGTTTCTCTACTCCTAAGGCTATCAGTTGTAACATACATATTCATTGTCCAAAAAGTGGAAACTCAAAATCTAGTAAAACAGTGCCCAACCTGATGCTATTTCTCTACTAAATAGAATTTTATACCATATCTTTTTTTCATCCTAAAAATGGTTTTACTGGATCTTTTCGGTTTGCTTATTACAATTTGTTTCAGAGTTGTAACACAAAAATAGACCACAATGACCTGTTTTCACCACTTTGACAATAAATCCTCATTTTCATGTTAGATGTCACCAGAAACTTGGGTATTATAAAAGGGAAAATAGAATTGGGAGGCTTAATAAATGAAAAAAAATCAGTTAGTCGATGTTCTTAACAAACAAATAGCCAATTGGTCTGTCTTGTATATAAAATTACACAACTATCACTGGTATGTAAAAGGGGAACAGTTCTTTACCTTACACGCTAAATTCGAAGAATTCTATAATGAAGCTGGATTACACGTGGATGAATTAGCAGAACGTTTACTAGCAATCGGCGGCAGTCCTGTTGCTACAATGAAGGAGTGCCTAGAGCTTGCTTCTGTTGAGGAAGCCTCTGGTAAGGAATCAGCATCTGAAATGGTTCAATCTCTTATTAATGATTTCTCTATCGTCATTGGTGAGTTAAAAGAAGGGATGAGCACCGCAGAGGAATTAGATGATGAAATAACTGGAGATATGCTTCTAGCTATTCATTCAGGTTTAGAAAAACATGTATGGATGTTAACTGCTTATCTTGGTAAAAGAGTTTAAAATGAAGGACACCATTCAGGTGTCCTTTTTCTGTTCCTTGTTGTCAGAATCTGTCGTAAACTGTACAATTTATTACAATGAATGGCAACTGGGGGGAATAACCATGAAAAAATGGATGTTTTTAATAGTAACAGTCTTCATCCTAACTGCGTGCACGCCTAAAGCTTATACCGAGAGCTTGGATGCAGGAAAGGCTGCCTTGAAAAAAGGAAACTATACTGAGGCGATAGACAAATTTGAAAATGCATTAGAAGAAAAAGAAACAAATGAAGCAAAAAATTTCCTTCATGTAGCAGAAAGCATGCAGGAAAGTGTCACTCTCTATCATAAAGGTGATTTTGAGGCAGCCACTTATAACTTAAACAAACTCCTTCAGAAGAAAGCAACAAAGGAACTGATCAGTAAACAAGCCCATGCACTTATTAAAGAAATCCAACAGGCAAAAGCCCTTTCAGATTCAATGAAGGAAAAAATGATTAAAGGAAAGACCCTTTTAGAACAAGACCAATATGATCAAGCGCTAGCAGTATTTAAAGAGGTAGCCGAATCCAATCAATTTATTGAGATTTCATCCATTGAAAAGATGGCTAAAGATGCCTCTGAGCTTATGACTGAGGCTGCTGACAAGAAAAAAGTTGCCGATGCGGAAAAGCAGAAGCAAGAGGAAGCAAAACAGGAAGAAGAAAAAGCTAAAAAAGAACAGGAAGAAGCAAACAAACCACTTACTCATGAACAAGCAGAGGAATTAGTAAAAAAGCATCTTAACCTTTCCGAACCAAATATTAAAGTGGTCTATGACCATGATGCAGACAATGGGGATTATATTATTCATGTCTATGAATTTGTTGTTGATAACCCGCAAACTGGCGAAGGACATACCGCAACCTGGGGATGGTACGGTGTGAACAAACAAACAAAAACCGTATATGATGCTATGCAATGACAAAAAAAGGCTGACTCCATCTAAAAGGAGCCAGCCTTTTTGCTTTATTCATCAACGTTTGTCCCAATCACTTCTAATACAATCTGCATACATTGTAATAGTTTAGCGGTGGGAGGTGAATCTCTATGTCAGACGGCAGACACAACAACAACGGCTTTGCTTTAATCGTTGTTCTATTCATTCTTTTAATCATTGTTGGTGCATCTTATCTTTACTAATATGTAAGTCACCAAGAAAAGAGCAGTAAACCATTTGGTTTTACCGCTCTTTTTGGCTTTGTGCCAGTAACACTAAACTCACTGTAATAATAGTGAACGCTACAAAGGCTAATAAAGGAATCGTAATAAAACCAAGCCAATTGATATAATCTCTTGCGCAAGGCACACCAGATGTACACATTTCAAACTGCTGTAAATATGGAATCTTTTGCAGCAGGGTATGATAGCCAGAAATCAGCATCCCAATCACAGACAACGGCAGCACATATTTATGTACGCCTATATCATTTCGGTAAACGGCTATTCCTAAAATAATGGCTAATGGATACATAAAGATTCTTTGATACCAGCAAAGCGTACATGGAATGTAGTGCAACACTTCACTAAAATATAAGCTTCCGAGCGTAGCGATAAGGGCAGCAACCCATGAAAATAATAAAGATTTATTCATCTTATTTCCCCTTAGCCGCATCATCAACCATTTTTATTAGATCATCGATTGTTTGTCCTTCAAACAACTTACCATTAACAAAAATAGTAGGTGTTCCTGTTACACCCAGTTTTTCTGCGTAATCCATATCCTTATTCCATGCATTCTCAGATTTCTTATCACGGAAGTTTTTAACTACTTGATCCACATCATTGCCGTCGGCTACTTCCTTTAATGTATCAATCAAGAAAGACTCAGTAAAGATATCCATCTTTTCTTTTTCAGGCTCGGCTGGCTGTTTTTTATATAGAAGATCATGGAATTTCCAAAACTTATCGTTTCCAAGTTCCTGGTAAACAGATTCGGCAAATTTAGCAGAACGAATGGAATCGACATTGATAAAGGAATCATTCATGAAATAAAATTTTGCCTTACCGTTATCAACAAGTTCCTTCTGAATAATTGGCACAACCTGTTCTGTGAAATTCTTACAATTCGGGCATTTGTAATCTCCAAATTCAATAATAGAGACAGGGGCAGACTTGTCTCCAAGAAACGGCTGATTGCTATAATCAATGGCTTCTTTTGTTTTAGACTCATCTTGTTTTGAATGGTTTCCTAGAAAGATAAATCCTAGAATAAAGGCAGCGGCAATTCCTACTACCCAAAAAACAAACTTAGAAGATGATTTTGGATCATTTTTTGTGTTCTTCTTTTTTGTTGCCATATTCAAACTCCTTTAAATGAAATATATAAGAAAATGGTTTATAAATAATTATAGGATATTATAATAGAGGATACTAATTTTTTTACTTAAGGAGAAAAAGAAAATGACAAATACGAATCAGTATTTAGGGTATATTGGTACATACACGAAGGGTGATAGCAAAGGAATCTACTCCTTTACCTTAAATACGAATGAAGGAACAATAGAAAATGTAAAAGTGGCTGCAGAGCTGGAAAATCCTACATATGTTAATATTAGTAACGACAATCGGTATCTTTATTCTGTTGTAAAAGAGGGAGACAATGGTGGCCTTGCGGCTTTTTCAATCCATGAAAATGGTGAATTAACATCGATTAATAGAGATGTTTCCCCTGGTTCATCTCCTTGCCATGTTAGTATGGATAGTCAGAATCAGTTTGTGTTTGGCGCAAACTATCATAAAGGATTAGTAGAATCTCATTTATTAAACAAAGAAGATGGATCTATTTTACCTGCTGCTTCTATTATAATCCATGAAGGCTCAGGACCTGATCCACGGCAGGAGAAGCCTCATACCCATTATGCCGGACTTACACCTGATGAAAAGTATCTTGCTGTAGTGGAATTAGGGATTGATGCCTTAATTACCTATGCGGTTAACAGTGACGGAACGCTAACAAAAGTGAACCTGCTGCCACTAAAAGCTGGAAGTGGTCCAAGACATCTTGAGTTTCATCCGAATGGAAAAATCGCTTATGTGATGACAGAGTTTAGTTCTGAAGTCATTGTCTTAACCTATCATGAAGAAAATGGCCATTTCACGGAAAAGCAGTATATCTCCACACTTCCTGAAGGCTTTACTGAGAATAATCAGGGCAGTGCGATCCATATTTCTTCCGATGGACGTTTTGTTTATGCGGGGAATCGCGGGCATAACACTATCGCTGTATTTAGTGTAAATCCAGAAACTGGAGAGTTAAGCTTCGTGGAGCATGTCTCAACGGAGGGTGACTGGCCGAGGGATTTTTCTTTAGATCCAAGTGAGAAATTTATTGTGGCTTCGAATCAGGAGTCGGGAAATCTGGTGCTTTATTCACGGGATGTGGAAACTGGAAGATTATCGCTTATCCAGTCAGATATTTTAGTGCCTTATCCGGTTTGTGTGAAGTTTTTGCATATCTAAGAACCAGAGGTTGACTCAAGGGCTATTGAGTTAACCTCTTTTGATATAATTAAAAGGTTATTTAAAATGTTTCAAACCTATTTTTTGATTTTCCACTGTTTAATATCCGGTTTGCTGGAATGGATCTCATCGCGAGTTCATTATAGTTGCTCTCTGGTTTAAAAATAAATACAGGGGTAGAATGTTGAATTAGGTGTAAATCCCAACAAATTCCATCAATCTTATTATATTGTCCTTGCAGAGTCATAACATGGTTGGTATTGCTTGACGGTTGAATTTGTAAGTTGGTAAACGAATTACCGCTACATTCATTCGGAATGGTTTCACTGCCTTCTAACACAATATTTTCAATACAGTCCTCTAAAGAAATCTTATCAAAGCGGTTTGCATTAACATACGCAAACCCACCAGCAGGTTTAGCCGCTTTTAAATAAATTCCTTTTTCAAAGGATACTATTTTTATATCTGTAAAATTGACAAAAGAAATCTCATGCCCCTTACCACCTGAGTACAAACTAATTGCCGTGCCTGATACAGTGCCTGTCCAATTCACTAAATCGAGATTCTCCAGTCTAGTATTATTCCAAGTATTGTAATATTTATATTTTCCATCTAAATAAATCACTTCTTTGTTGTACCCTGTAAAATCGACCATAATACTTGCATCACAGAGTGACGCATCCTTTTGTAATTCAAATCCTCGCACATTAGCACCAATGACAAATCTCGTCCCATAGCTGCCTTTTAACATAACCCCCTGCTTAATGAAGATTGATCCTGTAATATAATAATCTTTATCTGAAGCAATGACCGTCTTCCTAGCATTTTGCGCTGCAAAATCAATTGCTGCTTGTATCTTCGCCTGTGGTGAATTCCCTGCAAAATCCTCAACATACACATATGGATTTTCTACCATCTCTCCCTTTCACTCCTTTAATATTTCTTCTTTCGAAATAGTATATAAAAATATTAAAAGAATGAATGATTAAATAGCACACGACAAATGATATTTCTATCAAAAAAATCTATCTGTGAAGTAATTTACTATGAGGAGTCGGTCGGTTAAGTGTTTGTCGACCATTTATTCCAATTGAAATTCTGCCAGCAAAATAATAGCCATATGGAATTTTATTTAGGATATAGGTAGTTAAAATAGATAGGAGCAGACTACCCATGAAATAAACTACTGTAAGTACGATTGGATGAAAATCAAGAGAAAGAACGTTGAAAATTGAGTACATCACAGCTAAATACACTGGATGAATTAAATAGATACCAAACGAATACTGACTAACCCACACAACTGCCTTAGGAACAGTAGAAATTTTCGTAGCGATATAATAAATAAACAAAATCATACTAGTAGTAAAGAAGAGCATATCTACTCTTTTAGATGAGATAATAGGAAGAATCTCCTTGTCATACAAATATAAACAAATTATCCCAGTGACTATTGGGCTAATTATAACCCATCTAGAATATTTATTGAGCCAGTCAATGAACAAGGAAAAATTTCTCCCACAGTAATAGGCAAGGGTAAAATAAAACAACCAGCCAAGAAATGGTACCCAGTAAAATTTATCCCATACATAAATGGCTATTTCTGTGTGAGGCGGTTTTACAAAGTTAAAAAAGCCCAAATAAGCTAAGTTAATCAAGAGTGCGCAACCCATTACGACAGCAGGTCTCCACTTTTTCAAATAGTTGTGAAATAAGTAATGTAGTAAATAAAATTGGAAGATTACTAATATAAAATATCCATGGTAATCCCCTAGCAATAGATGCTTCCATAAAAAGCTCCCAAAAGTGGCTGCCAAGCCTTCGCCAGTGCTTGTTGACTGCTCAAAGCCTTTTAATAAAGCATAAAATGTTCCAAACAAAATGTAAGGTACCATAATGAACTTTAGCCTCTTTGACCAAAAGTTTGCTGGAAGATCTTGTGGATAAGATCGTGCCAAAATAAATTCTGAAATAAATATAAATGTTGGTGTACCAAATGTTAATAAAACTCTTATAAGGTTGACAGTATAGTTATCATCCGCATAAGCTCTTGCCAGTGAATGAAGTAATAATATACTTAAACATGAAATACTTCTCATTAGGAAGATTTCGTTTATTAATTTTTTCGGCAAATTTATCCCCCACTTTCATTGGCATTCAATTTTTTCACTACTCTTCAAAGAACATTCCCACATATTTATACAGATTTCTTTTTGCAGAATTCCCATGAATTCCAAAGCTGTTCCCTACTATTTTTATATATTCACTTACTGTAATGCCAACATTCCGTTTAGTCGCCCACCAAGTCCTTGGCTCAAAGGAAGTATCATTTGAAATATAAATCAGTTCATCATTACTCTCCTTAAAAACTCTATGGAAGTTAAATTCAACCCTTCGCATATGAAAATCGGAAGAAACTAAAATCGCAGAATGGAATTGATGCTTCTCCATGATCTTCTTAACAAAGAGTGCACTTTCATAGGTACTATCAGCCTTTCTTTCCAAAATAATAGATTCACTAGGTAATAGTGTGACAGCCTTCTCCCATAATCCATCCGATAATCCATTTGACAGAATGAGTTTGTCGGAGTACCCTTTCTCATATAACTCCAAAGCCTTCTCAAGCCGACCTTCTCCACCACTTAAAACAACGATCACATCTACATTTTTTGGTTTTTCATTTATCACCAAAAACCGACCAGCGAAAGAGAGGAATAGGATTAATAATAGTAAAGCCAACAGAAAGAGAATCTTTCGTTTCTTTAATCGCACCATTTCGTTCCCCTCAAACAGTTGCACGTTCAATTAGGCTATAAATATCTCCGTATGAATATCTTCTATCAAATCTTTTTTCTGCTAAACTACGTGCATTCCTTCCTAATGTGATTCGTATATCTTCATTCTTATAAAGTTGCTCAATGAGGGCAGCTAATTCAACAGGATCACCAGGATTGTAGTTATAACCAATCTTTTCAGATGTGACCATTTCCATAAACTCCGCATTAAGACTACTATTTAAAACTGGTAAACCGGCTGATAAAAAATCTCCAATTTTATTCGTAATACTTTGTTGAGCTCCTTTACTAATAGCATTGGCTGCTACATCGGAATGAACTAAATATGGAACCATTTCTTCATAAGTAAGGTGTCCCATAAAATCTACAGGAGCTTCCAATTGAATGGCTAATCTCTCAAATTTCGGCTGTAATGGACCTGATCCAAATATCTTAAAAACAATATTGGTTAACCCCTTATTTTTTAAAATAGAAACTGCACGAATAACGGTTTCTATGTCATAGCTATAACTAAGCGTGCCGATATAGGTAATCCAAAATTCATTAGGATTTTTGTTTACAGGATTCGTTTTATACCGGTCGAAAATGTCTAAGTCTGTTCCAATATAAATAGGTAAGTAACTTTTGGCCATTCCATTGACACGATAGACACGTTGTACATAACTTTTCGAAACACCCACAACATAGTCTGCTAACCTATAAATTTTATTGGCATACACGGTGAGTGGAAGCAACATCACATCCACGACTGCTTCTGGAAGCTTGATAGCATTTTTAATTGCTTCTGGCCAAACATCCTGTACATCCATTACAAAAGGAATTTGGTGTTTCTTTGCATATTTTCCAACAATATAAGCAGCATCCATCATAGGATAAGCGCAATAGATGACATCCGGTCTTTGTTTACAATTCTTTAAATAGTGACCTAATTGTTTGGAGAAGTGTCGATGACTGTAAATACGATCAAGTCCAATATTCTTCTGGTATCCTAATTCCTTTATCATGATAATTTCATACTTTATGCTCTCATTCATTTTTTCAATTTCCGCTTTATCTCTAAAATTTTTATCGCTATGTTTAAAATTACTTGTAAGTAATGTTACTTTATGTCCCTTATGACTTAATTTTTCAGCGATATAAGTAAACCGATTAAATCCTTTTTCCCCAGGAAGTATGGTAAAGGGAGCAACTAATAGAATTTCTCTAGTGTTTGGTACCATCCTTTCACTCTCCATCTGCTACTAGTTAGCTTAATTTCTAGACAACTACTTTCATGGTTTCTTTCGATTGATTAGTCAGGAATAGCAACTTTTCTCTAAGTAAATTTCTATCAACGAAGCTATAATTCTCAAGTAACTCAGAAATTACGGTTCGGTCTAACTTCACTGATTTACCAACAAAAATCTTTGGATGGACCTGATACTCCTGTACTTCATTTGGGTTCAGTATTTCTTCATAAAGTTTCTCACCAGGTCTAATACCAGAGTAGGTGATCTCTATCTCATTCTCCGAATAACCTGATAATCGAATTAAATTTTTTGCCAAGTCCACAATTTTCACAGGTTCTCCCATATCCAGAACAAAAATTTCCCCTCCTTGAGCAAATGCTCCTGCTTGTAAAACAAGTCTGGATGCTTCAGGGATGGTCATGAAATATCTTGTCATATCAGGATGTGTGACGGTAACAGGACCTCCTTTTGCAATTTGATCCTTAAACAATGGGATGACACTCCCCCTGCTTCCTAATACATTTCCAAATCTAACTGCTACGAATCTTGTATTACTTTTATTATTTAGGTCTTGTACGATCATCTCGGCAATTCTCTTTGTAGCCCCCATCACACTTGTTGGATTTACAGCCTTATCCGTTGAAATCATGACAAATGTTTCAACCTCATTTTCCCCTGCTGCCTCAGCTACATTTTTAGTGCCAATGACATTATTCTTAAAGGCTTCTTCTGGATTTCGTTCCATTAATGGTACGTGCTTATGGGCTGCCGCATGAAATACTACCCTTGGCTTGTATTTATTCATAACGGCAAACATTTTCTCCCGATCGGTTATATCAGCAATTTCAGTTACAAATTGAATGGAATTACCTAGTGAAGATTTTAATTCCATTTCAATGTTATATATGCTGTTCTCCCCATGGCCAAGTAGAATCAGTTTTGATGGTATAAACTCTGAGATTTGCCGACAAATCTCGGACCCAATCGACCCACCCGCACCTGTGACAAGAACCACGCTATCAGTGATGTATTTTGAAATTGAGTTGGCGTCTAATTCCACAGGCTCTCTTCCTAAAAGATCACCAGGTTCTACATTGCAAATGTTATTAACGGAAACCTTTCCAGTTACCAAATCTTCAAACAAAGGTATCATTTGTGTATGAATCTTGGTTTTTGTACATGCATGGTAAATGTTATCTAGCTCTTTTTTATTTAGGGATGGGATAGCAATAATAATATTTTCAATCAGTTGATTTTTAACCGTCACCTCCAGTTGGCTTATCCCTCCTAGCACTGGTAGGCCTAAAATTTCGAGGTGCTTCTTTTGCTTATCATCATCGATAAAAGCAACAGGAAGAAGATCACAATCATTGCTATACTTTAATTGTCTGGCCACGAGCATGCCAGCAGAACCAGCCCCAATAATGAGCGTCCGTTTCTTTGCACTTTGGTTTCCAGTAAAGTGTTTATCTTTGTATAGCCGCCATGAAAACCGGAAGCCCCCTATTAAAAACAAATGCATCATCCATGTTGTAATTAAAATACGGAAATATATTTGCTGCCCAATAACGAATTGAATGATCGCTGCCGTAATAACGGAAAAGGTAACAGCCTTTAAAATGGTTACCATTTCATCTACACCAGCATATTCCCAAGCTCTTTTATACAGCTTATACTTGTAAGCAAAAAAATGATGGCTTACAAGCAAAGTGGTAGATACCAACATCAATGGGACTGTCGGTACAGAACACCCTGAAAATAAGAGAAAACTACATATGTAAACAGAGGTGAATACGATTAATGAGTCAACAACTAATAAAGATAGTAGCCGTTTCTGAAAGCTCATGGATTAGACATCCCTTTCTGAAAAGAATGATTCCCATTAAGAGTTAAATAGAAATATAATGTAGTCTCCTTTTTTGATTAATAAAGGAGTGAATGGTCTGAATAACCCTTGTTTGTTCTTCTTCTGTCATGCCCGTGCCTGAAGGTAAACAAATTCCTCTTTTAAATAGATAATCAGAAACACTCAAACGCTCTGAATGAGGATAATATTTATATTTTTTTAACAATGGTTGTACATGCATTGGCTTCCAAAGTGGTCTTGCCTCAATATTTTCCTTCTCTAATGCCTCAATTAATTCCATCGGCTGAAAGAATGGACAATCAGAATCAATAATTAAAGTAGTTAACCACCGTGTATGCCGTGTCTCTTGGTATTCCGGCATAAAAACAAAATCGTTGACCTGTCCTAATTCTTGTACATACTTTTGAAAAATGGCTTGTTTTTGTTGCACCCGCTCTTCAATAGCAGCTAATTGTGCAATCCCTATTCCGGCTAAGATATTACTCAATCGATAGTTGTATCCCAGTTCACTGTGCTGATAATAAGGCTTATTGTCTCTTGCTTGTGTTGCCAGGAATTTTCCGGTAGCAAGCGCCTCCCGGTCATTAGAAACAAGGATGCCCCCACCTGAGGTAGTGATTATTTTATTTCCATTAAAGGAGTAAATGCCGAATTTCCCCATCGTTCCACTTTTTCTACCTTTGTAGATCGCACCTAGTGATTCCGCAGCGTCTTCAATTATTGGAACCTGATAATAATCACAAATTTCTATTATTTCATCCATTTTGGCATTTTGCCCATATAAATGGACCACAACAACAGCTTTTGGCAAGTTTCCTTCTTTTTCAGCATCAACAAAAGCTTTTTCCAATGCTTGAGGCGACATATTCCATGTATCAAATTCTGAATCAATAAAAACAGGCTCTGCTTGCTGATAAAGGATCGGATTTACACTTGCAACAAAGGTGAGTGTAGAGCAAAAAACTTTATCCCCTGCTTTAACATTCAACAGTCTTAAGGCTAGATGAATGGCTGCAGTCCCTGAACTAACGGCTAAAGCCCCCTCTACTTCTGCATAGTTAGAAATATCGTTTTCAAACTGGTCAACGTTCGGACCTAGAGGTGCAATCCAATTTGTCTGAAATGCCCTTTCAATGTATGTCTGTTCATTGCCGGTCATATGTGGCGCTGCGAGATAAATTCTTTTTTTCGTACTATCCATGGACTCACATCCAATCCTAAAAGAGGTAGGTTTATCACTGACTAACAGAATCTTGGAAGGCTAAATCGGGATGTCTATACAAAGGAAAATAATCTCCAGTAACAGGAAGCTCTCTAACGATCTCCTCGTATATTTCCTCATTACGAATTCTTTTGCCGATGTAAAATGGCAATTCCCCATACTTGTTAAAGCGCTTTTTAAATCGATATAAGGTATCCGAATCACCAGAATAACCACCGCCTAAATGTAAAACCTTCTTTCCTTGGGTTTTAGCCCATTTCACTACATAATGAATTAAGGCATTATTAGGTGAATATTTTAGGTAGTCTTCATCGGAGCCTAGTAAGTGATAGTGAATGAAATCCCCATAGTGCATAAAAAAGCAAGACATTATAACTTTTTCTTCCATCATGACTTCAATTAATTCCAAGCGGCCTTCCAATAATTCAACCTGATTTTTGATGAAGTTTCTTGAAAAATAGTAGTATTGATAAGCGTGTTTCTTATCCATCGTTTTATAATATAGATTCATAAAGTCTTCTATTTCGCTGGGAGAACGATGGATCATGGAGAAATAATCATTATCCTTCGCCTTTCTAAGCCTATTTCGATTTTTGTTATCGTAATTCGCCCATATTTCCTCTAGATCGATTGAAAGGTCAACATAAATTGTATGGCGGTTTAAGGTAGATTCAATATCTTGATAATGTAAGTCATTTCGCATATATGGATGAAATCGAACAAACTCTGAAATAATATTGTTTTGCAAACAATACCTTTTGAACGCTTCTTCAAATTCGCGAAAAAGGGGGATCGTTCTCGATGTGTCCTTCGTGTTAGTAATCGGACCTCCATAACCGTATGGCGTGGTAATATCATACAGCTCCCCATATTTTCTTTTTACATCCTCCGATACGTCATTCAGGTTCCTTAATATAAATGGGTAATAGACAAAATCCTGCTCATTTTCGTATACAAAGAGCTTCGCCTTGCCCTCACCATTTCTCTCATAAATCTCTAAATATTCAGGTGTAAAGTAGATATCACTCGTTTCTGTCCGTTCTAAAAAACTGTGCCAGCTTTCTTTATCACTTAAATCAAATATTTTATAATTCACTAATTTACCCCCAATGAATTTAACTTGAAGATTTCTGGTCAACCTTTAGTTAAGCTCTAAGCTCATCCGGTAACTTTTACATGCTAATCTGAATGAAGCTGGACTGGATGGTATCTCGTTGGTTAATAGAAGAAGTCTCCGATTTGGAGCCAATTTATAAAGACAGTGCAGTAAGCCTAAATCATTTAACCCTTCAGAATCTGTTAGACGATAATATTGATTTTTTATTCTACCAATCTGATAAACTCCTTTATTAGTACTGCACGTAAACATGGAGAAATCATAAGCTTCCTGCTCGGCAATTGCTTTGGGATAGTGCTCGATATAACATCTATCAGATATTGGTATTGAGGTTTGTTCCCCAAGATACCAATGGGTAACGTTTTCTTTATCAAAGCCGATTCTTTGATACCAACTTAAAGCCTCAGCATTGTTTTCAAAGACATCCAAGGACATAACCTTTTTTTCGTATTTGTTCATTAGCTTTCTTCCATGTTTGATTAACAGTATTTTTCCGATGCCAATTCCCTGAAATTCAGGAAAAACATATATATTATTTAAAAAAATACTTTTCTCAAAAATACGCCATTCAGAATATCCAGCTAACTGACCATCAACAAATGCTCCATAAAGTTTCACAGTTCGATTATTCTCAGGGATTAAAAGCAAATTTTTCAAGTAATTCTCATAGCCCCTTGCACTAAATATAGTTAGTGCAAATATATCTTGATCCATTCCTGACTCAATTAACTTGGGTATCAGATGGGTATCAGTTTTTCGCAAAGGCTCTATTTGAATCTTCATCTTTATTTCACCTCATAAACACTAGCTTTCATCCGTCTTTCCACATCAAAATCAAGCATTTGTTGATCAGGTACATCCACAACTCCGTCTCTTTTAAACGTTTTACTAATAGTCTTGAAAATAATTTTTAAATCTAAGAGTAAAGAGTGGTTTTCAACGTAATGAACATCTAATGACAATCTGGTATTCCAATCAAGTTCGTTTCGGCCCGCTACTTGCGCATAACCGGTTATTCCAGGCCTAACGGTATGTCTTATTCTTTCTTTTTGTGTATAGTAAGGTAAGTATCTTAGCAGTAGAGGACGCGGTCCGACCAGGCTCATATCCCCTTTCACCACATTAATTAATTGTGGGAGCTCATCAAGACTTAATCGCCTAATCATAAGCCCCACCTTTGTTAATCGAATGGAATCAGGTAAATCATTCCCTGAATGATCTTTCTCATCTGTCATTGTTCTAAATTTGAGTAACGTAAAAATCTGCTCATGATACCCCACTCTTTTTTGTTTAAAAATAATGGGAGAACCCAGCATCACTCTAACCACGATTGCTACCGCAACCATAATTGGACTAAATAAGCACAAAAGGAGTAATCCCCCAAGGCAATCAAACACTCTTTTCATAGTCCCCCTCCCTTTTTTAACAAACGATATAACAATCCCTTTTGTTCTTAAAAAAGAACAAGATGACAAAAAATATTTATTTTGCTATTACAACTGGTATTTCGATATGCTGGCTCTTTTTCTTAAATACAATTTTCCTTAAATACTTCAACATAGGTTTTTCAATAAATCTATAGACAAAGCAAGAGGAAATAACAGCCAATAAAATAACGATTACCATTGAAAGAAAGAAACCTAACGTATCAATTAACCTAAGTTTCTCCAAAATTAAAATATACAATTGCAAGAATGGTCCATGGGCAATGTAAATTGAATATGAAGCATCACCTAAAAAAGAGAGTGCTTTTGGGACATTACGTTCTTTCTTATCTTTTTCTGAAATACCAAGCATCAGGATCATCGAAAAAAGACAATAAAATATCGGGGCTTGTATACTAACCAAGTTGTATATATTATTTATCCAAACTGCCAAATATCCTAACAATCCTATAAAAATATAAAGTGATGATAATCTAAATGTAAAGTTTAGGGTCAAATAGGCAATTAGGCTTCCGAAGATGATTTCTAAACTGCTAAAACTAACAAAAAATGTATGTTCTGAAATTGGAAGAATCTTTAACTCAATTAAAATAGTAGCTACGATCCAGAAAAATATTATTCGTTTAGAGATCTTGGGCTTGAAAATATAAGCAGTAAATAGGAGGTAAAAAAACACCACATGACTAAGTGACCATGTCGAAGCTAAAATTGGTTCTGTCGGTAAAATGAGCATCGATTTTATTATGGTCTCTAAAGAGTACGCTCCGTCCATTGAAGGAAAAATAACTGAAACAGCGATTGCTAGTAATGTAAACATCCAATATAAAGGATAAATTCTAATTACCCGCTTTAAAAGAAATTCAGATGCTTTACCAGGTACCCCGGCATGTTTATGATAAAGATAATAAATCATAAACCCTGTCACGATAAAAAAGAAATCTACGCCGCCCGTTCTTTCCCACTGCCCCATATGAAACCAGTCATATTTATAGTGGGTATAAAACAAGATGTTTACATGTCCTAATAAAACAAATAAGATGGCTATTGCCCGTGAAACCTGTACATATGAAAGTCTTCTTCTTCCACTTTCCATGCTTTTCCCTCTTTTCATTGATATCTGCCCAATACCCTTTAACTCCCATTACTACGTCCTTGAATGTTTAATTAAAGCATGCAGCGAATAATTTACAAAATACCATAGGGAAGATGCGACATTAATCTTTACAACCTTTCTATAGGTGTTCCAGGTTTTTTGAGCTGATTTCAGTTTATTACTTGATAGTGAATGCTCACATTTTCGGTAGGTAGCCAACTCTTCATTCAAGCCATACGCATGAATTCCTTTTGAAAGGATAGAAAGCCATAGACCATAATCCTCCGAACAGTCTCGATGTAAAGGCATTTGAACTCTTCCTACTTTCCTCCTATCCAGCATGACTGTTAGAGTACCAATCATTGTATTTTTCAATAGATTTTTATATTCAATCTTTGAAGGTACTTGTATAACAACATCTGTTCTTTCCCCTTTTTCAGTCATCATTCGATAATCGGTATATGAAAAAGCAAGATTATACTTCTCCATAAACATAAGTTGACGTTCCAATTTTTGAGGATGCCAAAGATCGTCACTATCTAAAAAAGCGAGATAGTTCCCTCCTGCAGCAGTAATTGCTGTATTCCTTGCAACAGCAGGGCCCCCATTTTTTTGTAATTGAATTAGTTTAATTCTAGGATCAACACTCATTTCATGCATTACGATATCCACTGTATTATCAGACGAACAATCATCTACAATAATCATTTCCCAGTTTATAAATGTTTGTGCTTTAACGGATTGAATGGTTTCAGTAATAAACCTTCCGGCATTATAGGTAGGAGTAATAATCGAAACGACCGCTTCAGTTGAATATTCCATTGCCACTTCTCACCTACTTTTCATTTTCTATTCTTGAGATTTTTAATGATTGATTACCTTATTACCTTCCAGCTTTTTCAATAATTTTTGGTTGTGTTTATTTTCTTTTACACCTTGAGCTTGTTCACGCTGCAGAACAACTCTAATTGTTTGTAATAGAATCTTTACATCCAACAAAAACGAGTAGTTACGCACATACAGTAAGTCAAACCGTAATTTATCATCTACAGGGGTTGTATAATTCCCAAGTACTTGAGCTAATCCAGTTATCCCTGGTTTAACTGTTAATCGATAAGAGTATTCAGGGTATTTATGTTTAAATTGTTTAATGAAATATTCTCTTTCTGGTCGCGGTCCAACTAAACTCATATCACCTTTTAGGACATTTAATAATTGTGGAAGTTCATCCAAACGAACGGCTCTAATAAACCTGCCAATTCCTGTAATTCTCGGATCCCTATCTGTGGCTAAGACCGGCCCTGTTCTTTTCTCAGCATCCAGAATCATACTTCGAAATTTATAAATTAAATAAGGCTTTCCATTTAGTCCTATCCTCTCCTGCTTAAATAGGGCTGGACCTTTCGAAGTAAGTGGTATAAGTAAAAACAAAACTCCACAAAAAGGACTAGTTATCACAAGTAAAAGCAAGGATACAATCACATCAAATATTCGTTTATAGACTTGCTCACCTACATTTAAAAGGGGAGGCTTTATAGAAATCACTAGCATATCATCTACTTGTTGAGTACCTGCACCTAAGATAGACAATTCATATAATTGGGGTACAACCAAAATCTCTTTTCCAAATTTGGTACATGTATCCACAATTTCTTGTTTATTTTCCTTGGTGATATTAGGGCTAAGAACGAAGATGTCACACTTTTTTGCATACTCATGAAGTAGGTCTATTTTAGCTAGAGGAACATAACCCGCTATCTCAAACCACCCTTTAGTATGATTTAGGAATTTATCGGCTAATTGTTTGCCAGTATTCGCGTCCTCTCCAATAATATAGACGTTCCTTGCACCGAACATTTTCTTATTTATTTGCCAAAAACAGATACGAGCAAAAAGTAATAAAATGGTTTGAATAAGTAAGGCTGTAAAAATATAAATCGGCTTAAAGGATAAGTAAGGTGTTAATAAAGATAAAATCAGAGTGACGCCGGAAAGAATAATCATCGATATAATGATTGAATAAACTAAATGCTGAACACTCTTTCGTCTCCAATCTTTATAAAGGTCATAAAGATTAAAAATAAAAACGAAGGAGACCGAAAGTACCATTAACCAAAAGTAATCAACTTGATCTCCAGTGCTACGTATCGAAAAAAGATGCAAGATCCAACTTGACAAAAAATATCCTAAATTTATCACTGAGATATCTACAATTGCCAGGATAATTTTTACATCTCTCCTTCTTTTGTCTTCCTTCATATCAATTCTCCTCTCACACAATGGAAAGCCAATTCGAATAACATCCAGTAAAAAAGGATCTTTATAAGATTCATAACGTTCTCTTTAAAGAACTATTTAACGAAAAAAAAATTCTTTTTAGTGTTCTTTTTTACAGATGTTGCCCTAGGCAGTTTCTGGAGATTCTTCACTGGTTTGTATTTATATAGTTTTCTAAAAAAGTGAAGAAAACTATAGTCGAAACGTTTCCCATCTATAATGGTAATACCACCAGCACTTGATACGGTATGGACACCATCCGGATATAAACTCTCGCTTTTAGGCTCAATAAAGCAAATAGGTTCCTCTTCAAATTGGGTCGTCGTTAAGAGCTTAATTCTATTCAATACGATCCTTCCACCATAAGTTTTTGAACAATCCTGTGCCGGGCGGTAGAGTGCTCCTTGATGTATGAATGGAGTCCCGGCCGGTCGGGAGGACCTTATATCGAATTTAACAGGATTTAAACTGTGGGATTTCCATTCTCCAAGTAAATCATCTGCATAAAAAATATGAAGTTCATTATTATGACTTTGGACTGTTGAAAATGATCTTGTACAGAATAGCCACCAATAACCTCCATAATGAACTATTGTTGAATCTACAGCAGGAAAATCCTTTAATAAAGCTTTTATTTTTTCCCATTGTTTACTAGCTTTATTCAATTTATAAATAGCCGCTTCCTTTGCTTCTGAAGTTTCAGGTATGCAGTATATGTGATTGTTATGCTCTAATATAAAAGGATATGACATATGACACGGAAGCTTCATCAACGCCTGGTCAAATGTACCTATATTCAAGCCGCAGTTAGGCGTAACAGATACACTACTTATATATCCCTTAACTACTCGGTAATCTAATTCTTCCATCAAGATCCTAAGGCCGTCTTTGTCCTTATAAGCAAATGGATCTGCATAATATAAATCTTTCTTTTCAATCAACCAATTAATTTCTGCATTTGAATCATTTAAAAATTCATGGATTGGTTTATTCACAATACCAACATTCCAATACTCATAGGAAAATAATTTGGAGAATAACAATTTATATTTGTTTTTAAACAGCTTACCGATATATTTTCTCCTTGGCACCAAAGTTGACTTTCCTCTGTTCGGAATGGATGCAAATTTAGAAAGGTGGTTTAAATAATCGGCATTATTATTCAAGATATCTCGACACACCAAAGCTGGCCACCCTGAAATAACTGAAGTAATATGCTTCTTATTTTTTTTAAAAGAATCTTTAATAATAGAAAAACACCCTTGTTTCAATGGAATTTGTTCATTTTTTTGTGTAAGTTGGAACAGCCCAGCAAAAGTAACTGTCTCTTCATTAACGATTTCCCATCTATATCCTTCTGAATCCGAGTTATGTTGAAATGTCCATACACCATATGGAAGCAGATTGGCTATTTCTTCCTCGATTCTTTTCATACTAAAATTGATTACAAAGTCTAACCTTTGTACATTGATACACTCTTTTTCACTTTTTGATAATTGACCTGCGTCACTCCCCCCTTGTACTTCTATTGTAGGGATCTCAGTTAACCATTCTCCTAATCTAGCATCACTATCTTTTTTACTTTTACTTGGTGTGTTATCGACAGTGATGACCAAACCTGCATCAACATACTTGATCTCAAGCATTTTTTCCACACAGTTTATTTGCCAATTTTCTACATCATTGCAGTTAAAGATTACTCCAAAACGAAGCCCTTTTTTGTTCATCACCTTACACTCCTAGGATATTCAACTTAATAGATTAGCTAAAAAAACTGAAATCAGCTGCAGTTCAGGTATTCATTTAACGTAGTTTTTACCATCTGCTCAAGAGAAAATTCAGCGACAACTTTGCTTCTAGCATTTTCAATGATTTGCTTTCGTATGGCATCGTTTGATTCAATATCCATGATCTTTTTACAGAAGTCTTCTACTGAATGTTCATTTATTAGAATCCCAGTCCTATTCTCTATGATCGCTTCCCCAATGCCTCCTCTGTTAATAGAGATAACCGGTGTTCCAACAGCCATGGCTTCTATGATTACCATAGGGAATACCTCTCGGTAGGATGTAAGTAATAATAAATCCATCTCTTTTATAAATTCCTCTGGTTTGTGAACAGCACCGAGCAAATTGATTTTGTGCTGCAGGTTTTTTGACTCAATTATATTCATTAAATTTGCTTGTTCTGGTCCTTCTCCTGCAATATAAAACATTAAATTTGGAATATCACGAAGTTCATTAGCAATACTGATAAATAACTCATGGTTCTTTTCTTCAGATAGTCTTGCCAGAATTCCAATCTTGAAAAGCTCCCCTTTTTCCTTTTGATGATAAGCAAACTGTTGTAAGTCCACACCATTATAAACAGTAGTAATTTTGCTTTCCTTTATCCCTAAGCTAACAAGATTCTTCTTTTCAAACTCACTTACAGTAATAATTCTATCAACATATTTATTTAGTAAATATTTAAAAACAGTTGAATTCTTCTCCTCAAGAACAGTTACATTATGCTTCGTGTAAACTATCTTAAATCTCCTTTTCGTCATTGTCTTTACTAAAATGCAATAAAGGACCATCCTTAAACTGTTCGCATGGATTAGGTCAATCTGTTTTTCCATGATGATATTTCTAAGCTTTTTTATATTCTGTATATGCTTCGTTCTACTAATCTCACTAAATTTATCCTTATGTTTGATTTTCTGATATAACTCTCCAGATCCCGCAGCATAATAAAAGGAAATGTTGGGGTGCCGCAATTGATTTTCCAATTTACAAAAATACATTTCTGCTCCGCCAAAAATCAGCTTATCCGTTATGACTAGAATATTCATTTGTAGCTTCACTTCCTTTATAAGTGACTTTCAATTTCATTTTTTGTTTAATCGAAATCAAAGAGGTGATCGAACCAGCTTGTTTTTTTTCGTTATTCAAATAAGTAGTTAATATTGCTAAATACATAAAGAACATGTCGTTAATAATGACTGATAGGAACCCCATTTGTAGTATCATCCCCATAAAGGTCAGCAGTAAGTATGGTTTATTTTTATGAGTCTTACTTTGGATTAACTGAACAAAAACCATGATGATAAAGAAGAGAAAGAAGGTCATTCCTAACAACCCGGACTCTGATAATATATCTAAAAATGTATTATGTACCTCCAAGTTATCCCCATATTGAAATAAGTTATAATCAGCGAAATTAAATGCTCCAATTCCCAAAAATATATGCGAAGTAAAGTAATCCCAAGCTCTTCCCCATAATTCAATTCTGCCGCTCCCACCATCCTGAGAAAAATCTTCAATTCTAGATTGTAGGATTCCATAAATATCAAATTTCATATAGACAGTGCCAATATAAAATGCTGCAAATGATGAAGCGACTATACCTAATAATAACTTTAGTTGTTTAACTGGGTTTTTAATCAAAATATACATGACTAGGATGAAGCCAATAACTAAAAGACCACCTCGTGAAAAAGTTAAGATATTAGAGAGTAAACATAAAATCAACCCAAATTTATTTTTCCATGACTTAGAATTACACAGATAGTAGGAAAAGAAAATTGTATTATATAGGACGAAAAAGTTAGGGTCCTGTAATAGCCCAATTAATCGAGGATAATCGCGGTCTAACATCACCCCCAATTTATAGATCCTATCACCTTCAAACGCAAAACCAAGACTTTGTAGCCCAATAAAATAAAGAGTTATACTAGCAATATTAAAAAATATACCAACATCTGAAATAGCTCTTTCAATTACTGAATCCTTAGCATTTCCAATTACTGATTTCATGATGAAATAACAAGAGATATAGAGGAAAATTCCGCAGATGATTCTAATACTTGAGGCAGGATATAGAGCAAAAGCCCCAGTAAAACTGTACATCAAGTAGAATAACAACATGGCTACTTCTAATAACTGAAGCCTTTGAAAGTAAAACGAACCGATATTAAGTAATAAAAATAAGATTAAAAAAATCATATACGGCTTTATGGCAAAACCTACGTAAATGTAATAGTTTGCAAGTGTTACTAATAAAAATAAGAAAAAAATGGTGAAATTGTATTTTTGAGATATTGGATTTAATTGATCATCCATCTTAAACCCCCTCAGATTTCTTTGATTTCATTCTTTGATTGAATCCAAGTGTTTTTATATAGCCATCAATCTTTTCCATATTTTCTTTATCTCCAAATATCAATAATGACAATAATGCAAAATTGAGAATAGCAGCCAACAATGGTAGGGAATGCAATAAGAAGGTTATACTGCTTACACATAGGATAAAAAAGGTTAAGTATGGTACGATCACTTTTCTGGCAATAGTCCAACGATTTGGAATGCAAATCCAAAATCCAAACATAGCAATTATTTCAATCAATACTCCTGCAAAAGCTGCACCTGAAACCCCAAATGACTTACTCAAAAACATATACAGAAAGACACCACAACTTCCCGCTATTAATTGAACAACCGTACGATGCGTCTGTAATGCTCTCGTTGTTAGTCCATCCGCCAAGGCAATATTTATCGCTTGTAAGGTTAGCATTAAAGATAAAATTTTCAGTGGAAATGCTGCGTGATTCCATTGTTCGCCAAACAACATGTCAATTACAAAGTCTGACATATAGTAAAAAGGAATAGTCATGGCCATTCCCACTAAAGAAATGATTTTAATAAGCGAAATATTGTGTCTTAAATGGTCGTCCAAATGGTTATTATTAAAGGACCTAAACATAACTGGGTAATAGGCTCCAGCAACAATGAATGGGATTTGCTGTAACGCTTGGGGTATCCGATATGCTACTGCAAATAACCCTACTTCTTTAAGCGAAATTGTCTTTTCTAATACGAGTGGTCCTAATTGAGGCAGCATAACAAAAAGAAGACCACCTAAAGTAAAAGCTCCCAAATTTTGCAATAGTCCTTTATGGAAGGGACTTCTCAGACGAATTTGTACATTTCTACTAACCCAGTACACCCCTACTAATCCAGCCGTAAAATAGGAGAGACCGTATAAAGTACAAATAGTTAATGGACTAAAACGAAGCAGCATTCCCACCGTGAGTGCGAGAACTAAGCAAATCGAGGAGATGATTCGAATTAGTCCATAATATTGCATTTTCTCTATCAACTGAAAGTACGTAGTTCCAATACTTTGTAGAGCAATACCAGTAACCATTGGGATTATTAAAAAATAGGCTGTTTGAATAAGTTCACGGTGCCCAGAATTCGAGATGTGAATAATGAAAAATCCACATAGGAATGTAGCAAAAAGTAACCCCATCCTAATTTTCACATAAGAAGAAATAAGAATGGATGGATCCACTTCCTTCTTTGAACCCTCCCTTAAGACAATGTCACTTAATCCTGCATCTGTAAAATACCCCATGATCATTGCAAAAGCTAATACAACACTAAACATACCGTAGTAATAGGATTGTAAATAATAGGCTAAAACAATTAAAGCTGTTGCATTTAACACACTGGATAAAGCTGTACTATAAAATAAATGTAAGATATTCTTACCAATTGAGTTCTTCTTTGAATTATCCATGAGAAAGCCACCTTATATTGTCTCCTGGAATCCAGAAATTAGTATCCCACCTTGAGATCAGGCTGTTTGATATATGACTCCTAAGATTTGGTTATTCATCATTTCTAAATTTTCCTTTGTCTGAATAAGATCTGCTTTCTTAGTCCTATTCTCCTTAACAACTAAAATTACCCCATCACATTGATTAGCTAGTATGTGAGAATCCGATACTGTAAGAAATGGAGGAGCATTAAATATAACTACCTCAAATTCCGAACCACAATGATCCACTAACTTTTTTATTTTACTAGTAACCCAAATATCTGTTAGGTTATTCGGGATAGGTCCAGTGGGCAGAACAACCAATCCTGGAACAAACGTCTGCTTTGTATGAAGATGTATATTATCTTCATTAAGGACTACATCTGATAAACCGCTATCATTCTGGATCTGAAACCAATTGTGTATAGATGGTTTTCGGATGTTAGCATCAACTAATAGAACCTTTTTGCCTTGTTCCACAAAAGAGATGGCTAATTTAGAAGAAATAATAGAGTTCTCTCCCTCTTGGGTTGGCGATGTAACCATAAACAGGGCTGAATGATTATCCATTACTGATTCTAGATTCGTACGGATCATCCGAACTTGTTCAGCACTCACCGCATCCTGCAGAAGTTTTTTAGTTTCCTCTCTTCTTTTATACACTTATTTGCCCCCTCTTCCGTTCATTTAAGATGGCTGCTTGCTGCTCTTTTTGAGATTTCTTAATCGAGCTTCTTTTAATACTCTTAAGATTGATTTGTCCCAAAACTGGCAAACCATGTATAGTCTCAATTTCTTTAACATTCTTAATTGAATCATCCCAATACTCTCTAAACATCGCGAGACCAATTCCAAGAAAGATCCCTATAACTACTCCAATGGCAACATTTAAAGCTAAACTTCCAACCATTTTTACTTCAGGATCTCCATTCGTATCACTTAATAGCTTTATTTCCTTAACACCAAACAATTCACCCATCTTAGCAACAGATGTTTTCGCAATGGTATGAGCAAGCTTTTTAGTTTCTTCAATATCATGGTCTCTTACCACTACATTAACAATCTGTGAATTTCTATTGTTTTGTACAACAATTTTCTTCTCTAACTCTTCATTATCACCCTTGATATCCAGTTCTTTTTTCACCGAGTTCAAAACGACAGGACTTTTTATGAAATCAATGGTCGAAGCAAGCAGCATGCTAAGCTCTTGTGAATCACTATATTCTCCCTCTGCCTTTGTTAGCTTACCAATTAAGATATTCTCCGTTGCTTCATATGTAGGCTTTAGGAGAAACATAGATAACCCAACCGTCAACAGAGAAACGCATAATACGGTTAGAATAACGGTTAACATTCTCTTTTTGATAATGTGAAGAAACTTTTTAAGATCCATTCTTTCGTCCATGATGACCTCCTAATTTGATTATTAATACGCTGACTCTTCTTCTGGTGATGTATAATAATTGTTTTCACCGTTATCTCTAATAAAATTTGATGTTATATTTGAAAATACCGTATTTCTTGCAGACTCTTTTGAAAACACAATGATCGGTTTATTTTTCTTTAACAAATGAACGTCCCAAATGACTCCTTCAAATTTATTATCTGAACCGCTAATGGTTATTGCTGATTTTGTATGTTTAGTTAGTTGAATTTGAAGTCCACTAAAATCATTACCAGTACTTTCATTTGGAACCGTCACCGAACTATCAATGTCAATGCATGTTACACAATCATCCAAGGTAAAGTTGATAAAGCGGTTGCCATTAACAAAGCTATATTTATTACTATCCTCGGTTCGTTCTGCTTCCAATTTCACACCGGTATAAAAACCCGCAATTCTTATACCTGAAAAATCTACAAAACTTATAAAATGCTCTGGACCGCCAGCATAAAGGTGAATCCCTGTTCCTTTATGTGATCCGCTAGTGTTAATAATAGTTACATTGGAAATTTGCGTTCGGTCCCAGGACCAAAATTTTTGATCTCCGTCTAAATAAAAAACGTCCGAATCATATCTTGCATCCACAATTTCAATTATTCCATTAGTGACAGATGCATTTTTTTTCACTTCAAATACTCTGAAGTTCCCCTCTACTTTTATCCTTGTATTTTGACCAAATTCTAATTCCACACCTTCTTTTAGAACTAATCCACGCTTTAATGTGTAATTTTTATTTCCAAGTAACTTTACTTTTCCAATTTTTGAATTATGACCGTAATTTATAGCTTCCTGTATATACTCGGAATCATCTTTATCATCCGTACCATTAGCTCCAAATTCATCTACATTCACATACTCATCTTGGAAATTGCTTGATTTTGTTACTTCTCTATTACTCTCATTATTTTTTAAAAGCATGTAAGCTGAAAAAACAAAACCAATCACTAAGATAGTACCTACCAGGTATAGATTCTTGCTCCTTCTATTCATCATTTTCTCCTAATTAATAGCGTGGGTAATTCTTATTCAAAACAATCAGTTCTAAATAACGAACAACAAAGCAGGAAAAATCTAATTTTCTTACCCTACTTTAATCTTTTCTAGCTGGGCTGCTCTCTTTTTACAGCTGCTTTCAAACCAATCATACGTCTTTATTAATCCCTCTTCGAAATTATGAAATGGAACCCAATTAAGTTCCTGCTTGATTTTTGTATTGTCTAATCTAGAAAATTTGATATCACCTTGCTTTGGCTCTTTATAAACTACTTCTTTTACATCTGCTAAATTTTCGAGAGTATTAATAAATTCATTTACACTTGTTTCAGTATTAGTTGATAAATTGTATACACCTTTTAAATCATATTCGACACCACGGTAAATTGCATTTGCAACATCTTCTACATAGATGAAGTCCCTTGTCTGTTCTCCGTCACCAAATACCTGAATTGGCAGTCCCTCTAATACATTGTTAATGAAGATCGAAATGACTCCACCCTCTCCTACTGTTCCTTGCTTAGGACCATACACATTTGAAAAACGGTAGCAAAGGGTTGCTACCCCAAACACTTCATTCCACTTTTGACAGTAAAGTTCCCCCACCCATTTATTAATGCCATATGGAGATAAGGGATCGCATAAAGCATCTTCTTTTAATGGGATATTTTCATTAAGACCATAAACTGCTGCAGAGGAAGCAAACATTACTTTCTTTACTCCATATTTATTTGCTAACTGAAGCATATTAACTAGACCTAATATGTTTGATTGGGAGTCTAAGTAGGGATTTTCCATGGAAGTTCCGACATTGACTTGTGCTGCCAGATGGATCACTAATTCAAACTGGTTTGCATGAAAAATTTCTTCACATAACTGATCCTCAACGTTTAGCTGATAAAAAGTATGTTTGAACTGTACATTTTCCTTGTTACCTGAAGACAGGTTATCGATAATGTATACTTCATGACCTTCGTTGTGAAACTTTTCCGCTACAAAGGAACCAATAAATCCATAACCACCTGTTATTAGAACTCTCATCATTTCACCTCTTTATTTCTTTGAATTATCTTTTTGTAATGCAAGTCTTATTTCTTGCAAATCCGTCTGGTTGATTATTCCAGATTCAAGAGCCGTATTTATTAGGTCACTCCAATCCATAACGTGTATCTTCTTGGGTGTGATTTCGGGTGAAAGTTTCTTCTTACTTAAAAGATTTTGTACATCCACTTCTAAAGCCTTTGCAATTTTCCCCAACACTTCGATAGATGGATTTGTCTGGATATTTCTTTCTATGTAACTTAAATATGATTTTGAGATTTCCGTTTTCTCTGCTAGTTGTGTTAAAGTTAGGTTTCTTTCTTGCCTCAATTTTTGAATCTGTGTTCCTATCATAATTGGCCCCCTTGTATAGATTCCTCTCCTCCCTCTACCACCATTATAATGAACGTGTTGTTCTTTGTAAAGAACGATAGAATTATTTTATTTTACAGCATTTTACAGTATCTGTGCAAGTTAAATTTTAAATTGACACCATCATCAATCTGTAGTAAATTTTATAAATAATCTAAATAATTGATTTCTTATCAAGAGAGGTTGAGGGAATGGCCCTGCGACGCCTCAGCAACCTTCAATGGACCCACGTTCATTGAAAAGGTGCTAAGTCCTGCAAATTACTAATTTGCAAGATAAGAAGAATGACAAGTGTGTAATACATACAAAAGTCTTCTTCTTATAAGAAGGCTTTTTTGTTTATCTACAGACTTTAGCACCTTATAGCGCTAAATCATCAAAGCAAAAACCATTCCCCCTCAACCATTAATAAAAGGAGTGAGCGTTATGTACAAAATTGATACAAAATTAGCCCAAATTGGAAACCGCAGTGAAACTGCAACAGGTACTGTAAACCCGCCTGTGTATTTTTCCACTGCTTATCGACACGAAGGCATTGGGCAATCAACAGGGTTTGATTACAGTCGAACCGGTAATCCAACGCGTCAGCTCCTGGAAAAAACGATTGTTGATTTAGAAGCTGGGGATCAAGGTTTTGCCTGCAGTTCAGGAATGGCTGCTATTTTCACGATCCTTTCTTTGTTTCAATCAGGCGATGAATGGTTGGTAAGCGAAGATTTATACGGGGGAACTTACCGCTTATTAGAGCAAGGCTTTAAAAAGTGGGGATTACAAACTCAATATGTTAATACGTGTAGTCCGGAAGAGATTGAAGGTAAGATTACTCCTCAAACGAAAGCTATTTTTTTGGAGACTCCTACTAATCCACTAATGCAGCAATCGGACATTGCCGAGGTTTCAAGAATTGCCAAGAAGCACGGAATACTCTTAATTGTTGATAATACCTTCTATACCCCACTATTACAGCAACCGATTAAGCTCGGTGCTGATATCGTTATTCATAGTGCTACGAAATACCTGGGTGGTCATAACGACGTTCTTGCAGGATTGATTGTCGCTAAAGGAAAGGAACTATGTGAAGCACTGGCATTTCATCATAACGGAGCTGGAGGCGTACTCAGCCCGTTTGACTCTTGGCTGTTAATGCGTGGGATGAAAACATTATCGCTCCGAATGGAGAGACATGAAAAGAATGCAAAAGCAGTGGTAGAGTTTCTTTCCCATCATGAAGATGTGATAGACGTTCTTTATCCTGGACGCGGTGGAATGGTTTCTTTCCGTGTGAAAGATGAAGCATGGGTGAATCCATTCCTGCAAGGATTATCGCTCATTACCTTCGCAGAAAGTCTCGGTGGAACAGAAAGCTTTATAACGTATCCTGCCACACAAACACATGCCGACATTCCTGAAGAGGTTCGAATCCAAGCTGGTGTTTGCAATCGATTATTGCGTTTTTCCGTAGGGATTGAAGATGCAGAAGATTTAATTGAAGACTTAACGAAGGCTTTTGCCAATGTGAAACAAGGGGTGACTGCATAATGGTTCACGAAGACTATACCTTTGAAACGAGGCTACTTCATAATCAGCATAAAGTAGATCCGACTACAGGCGCAGTTAGTGTCCCCATTCAGCATGCTTCCACCTTCCACCAATTTGATTTCGATCAATTCGGTAAATACGATTATGGACGCAGCTTAAATCCAACAAGGGAAGCATTGGAAGATGTGATTGCAGAACTTGAAGGCGGTGTAAAAGGATTTGCTTTTGCATCTGGTATGGCCGCCATTTCAACGGCATTCCTCCTGCTTTCTGCTGGTGATCATGTTGTCATTACTGAGGATGTATATGGTGGAACCTACCGCATGGTTACACAGGTACTTACCCGGTTCGGCATTGAACATACATTTGTGGATATGACCAATTTAGAGGAAGTAAAGCAAGCGGTGAGACCGAATACAAAAGCATTTTACATTGAAACACCGTCCAATCCGTTGATGAAAGTAACCGATATAAAGGAAATTAGCAGTTTTGCAAAGGAATTGGGTGTATTCACCTTTGTCGACAACACTTTTCTTACCCCTGCTCACCAAAAGCCATTGGAATTAGGGGCTGACGTTGTCCTTCATAGCGCAACGAAGTTTTTATCAGGACATAGTGATGTCGTTGCCGGACTCGCTGTAGTTAATGTTGAAGACTTGGCGAAAAGATTAGGCTTCTTACAGAATGGATTTGGTGCCATATTGGGTGTCCAGGATGCCTGGCTCGTACTAAGAGGGATAAAGACACTTCATGTCCGTTTGGAGCAATCTCAAAAATCAGCTATTAAACTTGCCGAGTTTTTAAATCAACATCCGCTTGTAAAAAAGGTCCATTATCCGGGGCTTGAAAGTCATCCACAATATCACATTCAGAAAAAACAAGCAGCGGGGCCTGGAGCCGTCCTATCCTTTGAATTAGAAAGTGAAGATGCGCTTCGAACCTTCCTCGCCAATGTGGAAATCCCTGTTTTCGCTGTAAGCCTTGGTGCAGTCGAATCCATTCTTTCTTACCCGGCAAAAATGTCTCATGCCGCCATGCCGCAGGATGAAAGAGAAAAACGTGGGATTACTAATAGCCTTGTTAGACTATCGGTAGGTTTGGAAAATCCAGATGACTTAATCAAAGATTTTTCACAGGCGTTTGAGAAAGTAAGAAGTAGTCAACTTGTATTCGAGCGGGGAGAATAGAGATGAGTTTTTTAGAGAAATTAAAAAATCAAATCCTAATAGCCGATGGAGCCATGGGTACTTTATTGCATTCGTACGGAAAGGATAGCTGTTTAGAAGAGTTAAATCTTTCCCAGGCAGAGCATATCCAAACGATCCATCAAGCTTATATAGACGCAGGTGCTGATGTTATTCAGACCAACACGTATGCCGCCAATTATTTAAAGCTGCAGCGATATGGTTTGGAGGATTCTGTAAAGGAGATTAACAGTGCGGCAGTCGCGATTGCAAAAAAAGCGGCCGCCCAAAGTCATTCCTACGTACTCGGAACAATTGGAGGGAACCGGGGAATTAAGCCGGATTCAATCACCATTGAAGAATTAAAGCGGAGCTTCCGTGAACAATTATATTGCCTTCTTCTTGAGGGAGTAGATGGTTTGTTACTTGAAACCTTTTACGATCTAGAAGAACTCGAAACAGTTTTAACCATAGCGAGAAAGGAAACCAACCTGCCGATCATCGCTCAAGTCTCCCATCAGGAGCCAGGATTTTTGCAGAATCGAACGCCTGTCAATGACGCATTAAAACGACTGGAAGGCCTCGGTGCTGATGTGGTTGGCCTCAATTGCCGGCTTGGTCCACATCACATGCTCTTAGCATTGGAACAGATTGAATTACCTGACCATGCTTTTCTCTCTGCTTATCCAAACGCCAGCCTCCCTGCTTACACGGACGGGAAATTCCACTATGAGGGAGATGCTGACTATTTTAGAAAGTCCGCAAAAGCCTTCCGTGCCCAAGGGGTACGGTTAATTGGGGGCTGTTGTGGGACCACGCCAGACCATATTCGAGGCTTTGCGGCGGAATTAAAGAACAGTGTTCCAGTTACTGAAAAAATAGTAAAATTAAAACCAAAGCAGATAATCGTGGAGCCGCTTGCGGCCAAGCGAGAACTTACTCCTCTGCATGAAATCGTCAAGGAAAGGCCGTCGGTAATCGTAGAATTAGATCCTCCTAGAAAGCTAGATACAACGAAGTTTTTCGAAGGGGCAAAAGCGTTAAAAGAAGCTGGAATTGATTCTATTACTCTAGCAGATAATTCACTTGCAACCGTTCGTATTTCCAATGAGTCGCTGGGATATTTAGTAAAGGAAAAACTAAAAATGCGTCCGCTCATTCATATTGCCTGCCGCGATCGAAATATTATCGGCTTGCAATCACATTTAATGGGTCTGCATACACTTGGACTTCATGATGTGCTTGCGATTACTGGAGATCCTGCAAGAGTAGGTGATTTCCCCGGAGCGTCATCCGTATATGATGTGTCATCCTTCGAATTAATTCAGATGATTAAGCAATTAAACCAAGGTTTGTCTTTTTCAGGGAAAGACTTAGGACAAAAAACTGCCTTCAGTGTGGCCGCAGCCTTCAATCCGAATGTTCGCTCGCTGGAGAAAGCGGTGAAGCGGTTAGAGAAAAAAATCCAATTCGGTGCTGATTATTTCATCTCTCAGCCTGTTTTTTCTGAAGAAAAGCTGATAGAAATCTATGAAAATACGAAACACCTTGAAGCACCTATTTATATTGGACTTATGCCGCTGACAAGCAGTAAAAATGCCGAATTCCTTCATAATGAAGTGCCGGGAATTAAAATTGCCGATTCGATACGTGAGCGTATGGCACGGTTGAACGATCAACCGTTGCAAGCGGCACGTGAAGGGATTGCCATAACAAAATCACTTATTGACACAGCTTTAGATTTATTTAATGGGATTTATTTAATTACACCATTTTTACGTTACGAATTAACCGCAGAGCTGGCCCTATATGCCCGTCAGCGTGCAGGTGAAATGAGGGGGAACAACATTGCTGAAAACATCATTTACTGATCAGTTGAAGAAACGAATCCTCGTAATGGACGGCGCAATGGGAACCATGCTGCAACGAGCCGACCTTACCGCAGAAGACTTTGGCGGGGAAGAGTACGAGGGCTGTAATGAACATCTAAATCTTACCGCTCCCTCTGTGATTGCGAATATCCACCGGGAATACCTGGAGGCTGGTGCAGACATCATTGAAACGAATACATTCGGAGCAACTAGCCTGGTGCTAGATGAATATGGTCTTGGTTACAAGGCCTATGAAATCAATAAAATCGCCGCGATGATTGCGATCGGCGAGGTACAGAAGGTTTATTCTGAAGAATGGCCTCGTTTCGTTGCTGGTTCGATGGGCCCTACGACGAAAACTCTAAGTGTAACCGGAGGAACAACCTTTGATGAACTTGCGGCAAGCTATGAGGAGCAAGCTATCGGCTTAATTGATGGCGGTGTTGACTTGCTGCTACTTGAAACAAGCCAGGATATGTTAAATGTAAAAGCTGGCTTTGCAGGTATTGAAAGTGCTTTTGCAAAAACAGGAACAACTCTTCCAATTGTGATTTCAGGTACGATTGAACCGATGGGTACCACTCTTGCCGGACAATCGATAGAAGCATTTTATATTTCTGTAGAGCATATGAAACCAGCTGCAGTTGGACTGAACTGTGCTACGGGTCCAGAGTTTATGCAGGATCATATTCGTTCTCTTTCCCATTTGGCGACAACAGCGGTCAGCTGTTATCCCAATGCAGGTTTGCCTGATGAAGAAGGTCATTACCATGAGACACCAGAAATTCTTGCGAAAAAATTATCCGATTTTGCTGCACATGGCTGGCTAAATATTGTAGGCGGCTGCTGCGGAACGACTCCAGAGCATATTCGTGCCATTTCAGAAGCGATGAAAAAATACCAGCCTCGCATGTTTGAGCCATCTTCCGTTCATATGGTATCAGGTATTGAACCATTTGTTTATGATGACCCGACACTACGTCCAATCATGGTTGGGGAGCGCACGAATGTTATTGGCTCTCGGAAATTCAAACGGTTAATCACGGAAGGGAAATTTGAAGAAGCGTCAGAAGTTGCACGTGCACAAGTTAAAGGTGGAGCTCATGTTATTGATATCTGCCTAGCAGACCCTGACCGCGAAGAGTTGGTTGATATGGAAAATTTCATTAAAGAGGTCGTTAAAAAGGTAAAGATCCCTCTTGTGATTGACTCAACCGATGAGAAGGTCATTGAAAAAGCACTTAAATACTCACAAGGAAAAGCCATAATCAATTCGATAAACCTTGAAGATGGGGAAGAACGCTTTGAGGCAGTTGTTCCCTTGATTCACCGTTATGGCGCTGCTGTTGTGGTCGGAACAATCGATGAAGAAGGAATGGGCGTAACAGCTGAACGGAAGCTGGAGATTGCCAAACGTTCCTATGATTTATTGGTCAACAAATATGGACTCAAGCCGCAGGATTTAATTTTTGACCCATTAGTTTTTCCAGTAGGGACTGGTGATGAACAGTATATTGGATCCGCGAAGGCAACGGTTGAAGGAATCAGATTAATTAAAGAACATCTACCAGCAGTGCAAACAATTCTTGGGATTAGTAATGTTTCCTTTGGTTTACCACCAGTTGGTAGAGAAATCCTAAATTCGGTATTCCTTTATCACTGTACACAGGCTGGTCTTGATTATGCAATTGTAAATACCGAAAAGCTCGAGCGTTTCGCTTCTATTTCTAAGGAAGAAGTGCAGCTTGCAGATGCACTCCTTTTTGAAACAACAGATGAAACCTTGGCTACCTTCACTGAGTTTTACCGTGGCAAGAAGAAAGAGGCCAAGAGCACTGTTCCAAATATGACGTTGGAAGAGCGTCTAGCCTATTATGTGGTGGAAGGAACTAAAGAAGGTTTGCTACCGGATTTGGATTTAGCGCTTGAAAGCTATCCTGCCCCTCTCGATATCATTAATGGACCGTTAATGGATGGAATGAAAGAGGTCGGCCGTCTATTTAATGATAATCAACTGATTGTTGCTGAGGTTTTACAGAGTGCAGAAGTGATGAAAGCCGCGGTATCGCATTTAGAGCCGCACATGGAAAAAGGCGATGTGTCTGCCTCTAAGGGAAAAGTTATTTTAGCTACCGTTAAAGGTGATGTCCACGACATCGGTAAGAACCTTGTGGACATTATTCTTAGCAATAATGGCTATGATGTGATAGACCTTGGGATTAAAGTGAATCCCACTGATTTAGTTCAAGCTATTCTTAAGGAAAAACCAGACATGGTTGGATTATCAGGTTTACTTGTTAAGTCTGCACAGCAAATGGTTTTAACGGCTCAAGATATGAAGGATGCAGGCATTTCACTTCCTATCTTAGTTGGCGGTGCCGCTCTGTCCCGAAAGTTTACCGATACAAAGATTGCCAAGGAATACGATGGCCTTGTTCTGTATGCGAAGGATGCGATGACGGGATTATCACTGGCCAACCAGTTGCAAAGTCCTGAGGAACATCAAAAGCTGCTGGAGGAAAAAATGGAAAAGTTGGCTGCATTAGATGTTCCTAGAGAGTTACCAGCCCGTTCAACAGGATCTGTCGCTGTAAAAGTGAAGCCTGCTGTTTCCACTGAAGTTCCTGTTTTTACACCGATGGATACCAAAAGGCACATTCTAAAAACCTACTCACTCTCTCATATTGAACCATACATCAATATGCAAATGCTGATTGGGCATCATCTCGGTGTGAAAGGCAAGGTTGCTAAGTTGCTGGCTGAAAAGGATGAAAAGGCAGTAAAAGTAAAAGAGGTTGTGGACCACTTGTTGGCAGATGCAAGCCGCGAGAACTGGATCACACCAAATGCCGTTTATCAGTTTTTCCCGGCACAATCGGATGGAAATAAGATCAATATTTATAACCCTGAGAATCATGGTCAGATTATTGAAACCTTTGATTTTCCACGTCAGGATTCCGCTCCACATCTTTGCCTGGCTGATTTCGTGAAATCCGTTGATAGTGGTGTAATGGATTATGTTGGATTTTTTACCGTAACAGCAGGTAAAGGGATTCGCGAAAAAGCGGATGAATTTAAGGCGGCTGGTCGTTTCCTTGAGAGCCATGCACTTCAGGCGTTGGCACTTGAGACAGCCGAGGGCTTTGCCGAACTAATTCACCGACAATTGCGTGACCGTTGGGGCTTCCCAGATCCGCTGGATTTCTCCATGCAAGACCGGTTTGCTGCTAAATATCAGGGACAACGATTCTCGTTCGGCTATCCGGCCTGCCCTGATTTAGAGGACCAGAAGAAATTGTTTAAATTGATTAACCCTGAGGAAATCGGTATTCAGCTGACAGATGGGTGTATGATGGAACCGGAAGCGTCAGTATCTGCGATGGTGTTTGCACATCCTGAGGCAAGGTATTTTAATGTATTAAGATAGTTTTTTGGCTTCCCGCGGGATCTTGGGTTGATGGATTTCGCGGGATTTTGTATTTATTCCGCGAGTTTTCCTGTTTATTCCGCGCACTTTCTTCAGAATTCCGCGACTTTACACGTTTTTTCCGCGTAAATCACCATTTATTCCGCCAACCCACTAATCGAGCTCCAAATTGTGAACATTCCTTGACAATATTACATATTTCCATTATAGTTACCTAGGTAACTATTTTGTAAAAATCGGAGTGTCCTTATGATAACCCACGAATTATTCCATACTCTTCACCAGCTTTCACGTCATCTCACCAACAAACTCAATGAAGCTTTAACCCCACTGGGCTTGTACGGTTCACAATGGGCCGTTATTTTTGTGTTAAAAAACAAAGGATCGTTAACGCAGAGAGAACTTTGTAATTATCTATTTGTTGAGGCGCCGCCTATGACACGAAATATCCAACGTCTTGTTAAACAAGGTTATGTGAGACAGGTGTCAGGTAAGGACAAACGGGCTAAGTACATTGAATTAACTGAAGAAGCATTGAATTTATATCCGGTGTGGGAAAATGTTGTGAATCAGGTCAACCAAACATTATTGAAGAATTTCCCACAAACATCTCAGGAGGAATTACTAGCATTGCAATCTAGCTGGTTAAAGCAGCTTTTATAAAGGAGTGCATCACATCTATGAACAAACCCAAACTTTGGACAAAGGATTTTATTAGTGTATCCTTAAGTAACTTTTTTCTATTTTTAACCTTTTATATCTTACTAGTCACTCTCCCTACCTATGCACTTGATGAATTACATAGCAGTGCATCTGTCGCTGGATTGATGACAACTGTCTTTCTGCTTTCTGCCATTATCTCGCGTCCGCTTGCTGGACAGTGGCTAGAACGTACGAGTAATAAAAAAGTACTCTTAGCGGCACTCATTATTTTCACGGCCGCTTCCCTTCTATACTTTATTCCTAAAACAGTCGCTGGCTTTCTTTTCATCCGCCTGCTCCATGGAATTGGGTTTGGTATGGCAACAACCGCAGTGGGTACAATTGTAGCTAATATTATCCCGGCCTCACGCAGGGGTGAAGGAATGGGATACTTTGTTATGTCAACGAACATGGCGATGGTATTGGGCCCCTTTGTCGGATTGATGGCCATTCAACAATGGGGAGCAGATACTCTCTTCATTCTTAGTGTCATTGTTGCGGCAGGGTCTCTCCTCACAGGACTTAGTGTGAAATTATCTAATTCAGAACAGCCGAATCAGGCGAAAGCGGCTTCGGCCTTTTCTTTTAAAAGCTTATTTGAAGCATCTGCTGTACCGATCTCGATTGTCGGAAGCTTCTTAGCGATTGTCTATTCCGCTCTTCTTTCATTTGTCTCGATTTATGCAACAGAAATACATTTAGCTAGTGTTTCAAGCCTCTTCTTTGTTGTCTATGCAATTATCTTGTTACTTTCAAGACCCTTCACAGGAAAATGGCTTGATCAGTATGGTGCAAACGTGATTTCGTATCCTTCTATTTTGCTCTTCGCTGTTGGGATGTTTATCTTAAGTCAAAGTAATGGCGCATTCATGTTTCTCTTTTCAGCAGGAATGATTGGTCTCGGATGGGGAACACTATTTCCTACCTTTCAAACCATTGCCATCCAAGATGCCGAACCTAGAAAAAGAGGTCTTGCAACAGCAACCTTTTTATCGATCTATGATACCGGTATTGCACTTGGTTCGTTTGTAGTAGGCTTACTCGCAGCAAATATGGACTATAGTTCGTTATATTTCATGTGTTCCTTCTATATTTTAATCGGTGCGGTAATTTTTTACTTCCTTCATACAAAGAAAAGCAAAAGCATTACCCAACAGCAATCAAAAGTTCAAGAAATTTAATTTTTCCTCTTCACAACACCTCTAAATGTTATATAATGGAATGAAATGATTTAGAGGAGTGATTACTTTGGCAAAATCAAAAGCCAAGAAGCTGCGTGAAAAGCTGACTCGTGAGGGGAAAATGAATCCGGAAGCTAAGAGAAGCCCGTTTGTATTTACGGATATGAGAACAAGAGCGACCAAAACGAAAAAAGATCATTTATATCAATTTAAACACAAGAACCATCAATCCCAGAACGGACATGATGGTTCTTTTTATTTTGCTGCAATCGACAAATGCTTCAAAAAAAGCTGTCTCTCTTTATATAATCGATGTGCCTCCTCAAGACTAGTTTCAACAAAATGGATATTGGTGTCAGGCACCGCCTGAGCGAGCAGTGGGATGTCGACAGAAATAACCGTTCCTATTCTTGTGTAGCCACCAGTTGTTTGCCTGTCAGCCATGAGAATGATCGGCTGACCGCTAGCAGGTACCTGAATCCCCCCTAATGGGATGGGATCAGAGATGATATCAGAACCTTGTACATGATCAAGCTTTGGTCCCTTTAACAGATAACCCATTCGATTTGATTGCGTTGTAACGACAAACGTTTCAGAGAAAAATTGCTCGATGGATTCTGAGCTGAACCTTTTTTCATGAGGGCCAAGAATAACCCGGAGCGTGACCTCTTTATTAAAGTGCGGAATAAACTCCCGAGGCATTGCTTTGAATGGCTTCCTAATTACCGGAACACCATACACCAGATCATTTATTACTAACGGTCGTCCTCCTAGGCCTCCAAACCTTCCATGTAAAGACGTAGACTTACTATTTAAAATTACAGGAACATCAATCCCACCAGCAATGGCAATATAAGCCCTGGCACCTTTTTTACATGCTCCTAAAGATAAAGTCTCGCCTTTCTTCATCAGAAAGCTCTTCCACAAAAGCAATTCCCGATGACCTACCTTAGGTGAAAAATCACCGCCGCAAATTGCAATGACCAAGTTATTGATTGCTTCTAATACTGGTCCTGTAAAGGCTGCTTCCAGTACCGCCTCCCCTGGCTGATTCCCCACGAGAATATTAGCTACCTGCATGGAGTAAGAATCCATAGCACCGGATGGACTAATTCCAAATTGTTGGTACCCGTACCTCCCTAAATCTTGAACAGTCGTTTGTAAACCTGGCTTTACTACTTTAAAAATAGCCGTTTTCATTGTGCACTCCATCTTGTTCGAAGAATGATATTTTCTTGTGCCAGAGCCTGCCTTAATTCACTGACAAACTCGACTGCCTTTGACCCATCGCCATGGACACAAATCGTATCTGCTTGTATATCCAAATCAGTCCCATCTACGGCTTCCACTTTGCCTTCCGTAATCATACGCATGACTCTTTGGATCACTTGGCCCGTATCATTAATGAAGGCATTGTTTTCTTTTCTTGACGTCAAGGTCCCGTCAGGCTGATACGTACGGTCCGTAAACACTTCCTCTGCAACCTGAAGGCCTTTTTCCCGTCCTGCCTTAATTAATTTACTTCCGGCTAGACCAAATAAAACAAGAGTGGAATCACAGTCTGCCACTGCCTCAGCAATCGCAGCTGCTATCTCCTTATTCCTTACAGCCATGTTATATAAAGCACCATGCGGTTTCACGTGAGAAAGGGTTGCACCATTTGCTTTACATACCGCTTGTAATGCCCCGATCTGATAAATCATGAGGTTGTATATTTCCCTCGGTGGGAGATTCATCTCTCTACGGCCGAATCCCGCAAGGTCAGGAAATCCCGGATGGGCTCCTATTTTCACTCCATATTTCAAGGCAAGCCTTACTGTTTCAAACATGATATTATGATCACCTGCATGATAGCCACAGGCGATATTGGCAGAGGAAATATACTTTAACACCTCTGCGTCATTTCCTATTTTAAAAGCCCCAAAGCTTTCACCAATGTCACTATTAAGGTCAATAATTTTCAAGTTTCTCCCCCCCTTATATAGGTTTTTATTCTGTATTCCTTGCTTTCTATCAATTGTTTAATAGCTTGATATTCTTCCAAATCAACCGGAATGAATTTAATATAATTTCCTGCTGCAAATAGGGATGGAGGTGAATTTTCAATATCAAAAAGCTTGATAGGGGTAATTCCAAGAATCCTCCAGCCAGAAGGAACCTCTGAAGGATAAATTCCTGTTTGGTTGCCGCCTATTCCTACTGAGCCAGGAGGTACACTTCTCCTCGGATGCTCAAGCCTTGGAACAGTGAGCTTCGATGGAAGTCCTCCTAGATAGGGAAATCCGGGTATAAATCCTAGCATGTAAATGAGATATTCTATATTACTATGAAGTTCAATGACTTCTCTTTCACTCATGTTGTGATATCCGGCGATATAGGATAAGTCTGGTCCTGTTTCTCCCCCGTAAAAAACGGGAATTTCATAAACGATAGGTTGATAGGGCTTGCTTTTACTTGAAGCAGCATAAATAACGGTAGCCTCCTCTACTAGGCTTCTATAACTGATCTCCTCCGGACGATAGTATATGGCAATAGAGGTATAGGCCGGCACCCACTCTATGATTCCTTTCACCTTCTTATTATTAAGGCCCACAACAAATTGTTGAATGTTCCAATATATCGTTTCATTAATTTTTTCGCCAAAATTTATCACCAGTGCTGCGTCACCAAGTGGTTTAAATTCTATGATCCTCACCCCCCATTTTCATCTTTGTCTTAAAGTTATCTGTTTATTTCGAATAACTCAACCTATTTTTCCATTTCGCTTTTCAAAAATCTCGAAACAAGCAGTTTATTTTACATTCCCTTTTTGTTAAGCTACATTTATTTTGTGACTATTTAAATATTGGAGGTTTTGGAAATGTTTGATGTTTTAATTGTCGGAGCTGGACCTACTGGTGCTAGTGCTGCTATTTTTACTGCAAAAGCTGGAAAGAAAACCTTGGTGGTTGATAACGATAAGAGCGTGACTAAGCGTGCTTGGATTGAAAACCATTATGGTGTAACAGAAATCACAGGACCTGACCTTGTAGAAACAGGTAAGAAACAAGCAACTAAATTTGGCGCAGAATTCGTTCAAGCTACTGTTTCAACGATCAGCAAAACTGAAAGCGGTTTTAAAGTAGAAACCGATCAAGGTGAATTTGAAGTGAAACATGTAATTCTAGCAACAGGAATGTCTGTTGACCTGGCGGAAGCAGTTGGGTTAACAACCAAGCCGGGAACCGAACCAAGAATTAAAACGATTCTTGATGTTGACGCGGCTGGAAAAACTAATATCGATGGCATCTGGGCAGCAGGTACTGTTGCAGGCGTAAGCATGCATACAATTATTACTGCTGGGGACGGCGCAAAGGTAGCGATTAATGTAATTAGCGAACTAAACGGTGAACGTTATGTTGACCACGATGTGTTAAAAGCCTAATACAGATAGGTGGGTGCCAAATGGCAGTTAAAAAAATGGACCATGTTGGTGTATATGTAAGCAACTTAGAAACATCACTTGCATTTTATCAAGAAGTAGTTGGGTTGGATCTAAAGGACAGATTCACCATTGCAGATGGCGCTGTCACCTTAGCCTTCCTTGGATTTCATGGCTCTGATGAGACAGAGTTGGAATTAGTTCTAGGTGGAAAGCCTAATCTCCCTAATGAAGGAATCGTCAATCATATTGCCTTTTTAGTAGATGACATTGATGAAGAATTCGAGCGTTTAAAAGGATTGAATGTTCCCTTTATTAGTGAAGAGATTAGCACTCTCCCTAACGGATATCGTAACTTCTTTGTACAAGGACCTGATGGTGAGAAGGTCGAGTTTTTCCAACGATAAAACATTTAGATATAAAAGGGACTTTGACAAGTCCCTTTTTCTATTTTACGGAAATCTTTAAGGTTGTGTGGAGCGTTTCCCCAGCTCCTACCGTCACTAATTCTTCCTTCTGGTTCAGCTCATCGGTCTTTGCCATCCATGGTTCGACACAGACAAATTCTTGATCCTGTTCAGTCCATAACACGATATATTTAAATTCCTCTCCGTATGTCATGGTAATTGACAATTGGCGATCCGGAAGCTCAAATGAGATTTCCTTTTGGGCAGCGTCCAAAAGGACCAGTGATTCCTTTTTTTTCGTTAAATCTAAAGAGTCCTGTACAGACTTTGTTTCCATATCGTTATAATCTAAATAGGTTTTTGCATCCGTATAATAGGTTAAATTTTTACTAGCAGTTTTGAAATAGGGATGAAATCCTGCATAAATCGGCTTGGCTTCTCCGGAGATATTTTTATAGACCTGATCAATAGTTAGTCCTTCTTGAGTAATTGTGTAGATGAACACCACTTCAAAATCAAACGGAAATTCTTTTCGAGTTTCTTTATTGCTTTTTAAACGTAAGGTCATAGAGGCTTGGCTGGCATCAGTTTCGGTGGAGATTACTTCCCAAGGTTGATTCCTTGCTACCCCATGATTTTTCATCTGATAAACAGTACCATTCCACTCATATTCTCCGTTTTCTAACTGACCAGAAATCGGAAAGAGAATCGGTATTCCTCCCCTAATATTTTTCTCAGGATCAAAAAGAGTATCTTTATTTAAAAAGAGGACTTCGTCACCATTTACACCATAGCTGATAATTATACCGCCCCGCTCTGGCACCACCTTTAGCCAGCTGCCTAGCTCGTCGTTCCTTAGTTCATAGACACTTAGTTGCTGTTCTTTTGTTATCTTAAGCTGATACATGTACTCGTCGTTCCCTTCTTTGCCAATTCGACATTCTACTTATTTTAGTTATAATTTGACAATTTTTCAACCAGCCTTATAGAATAACTTTATCTAGCTTTTCTATTAGCTTGAATAAGTTCTAAATAATCGTAAAGGAGCGATTTGCTGATTTTACCAGCCTACTTACATTTCGAAAATTAAAGGGTGATTTTTTTATGATTAAAAAAGACAATAATCTTAAGTTGGTTGTCACTGGCCTTCTGCTTGCGATTTTGATGGCTGCTATGGACAACACGATTGTCGCGACAGCCATGGGTACGATTGTTTCAGACCTTGGCGGCTTTGACAAATTTGTTTGGGTTACCTCCGCCTACATGGTAGCGGTCATGGCAGGGATGCCAATCTTCGGAAAGCTCTCCGATATGTATGGCAGGAAACGCTTTTTTATTTTTGGATTGGTAGTCTTTCTAATTGGCTCTGCCCTTTGTGGGATCGCTCAGTCGATTGTTCAGCTAAGCATTTACCGGGCCATTCAAGGAATTGGCGGCGGAGCTCTCATGCCAATTGCCTTTACGATCGTATTTGATATTTTCCCACCTGAAAATCGTGGGAAAATGACGGGGCTCCTTGGTGCTGTATTCGGTGCCTCCAGCGTACTTGGACCACTACTTGGTGCGTATATCACCGACTACATTAGTTGGCACTGGGTATTTTATGTAAATGTTCCAATTGGTATTGTTTCTATTATTTTAATCGTTCGGTATTATCATGAATCCTTACAGCATTCTAAGCAAAAAATTGACTATCTTGGTGCGATTACCCTTGTAATCTCCGTGGTTAGCTTGATGTTCGCTCTGGAATTGGGCGGCAAAGAATATGAATGGAATTCTGTTCCCATCATCAGTTTATTTGTCAGCTTCGGCGTTTTCTTCATTGCCTTTTTCATTGCGGAAGTGAAGGCAGCCGAACCAATTTTACCGCTTTGGCTATTTAAAAGACGATTATTTGCAACATCACAGATTCTCTCCTTTTTATATGGCGGGACGTTTATTATTCTGACTGTCTTTATTCCCATCTTCGTTCAGGCCGTTTATGGCGGCTCGGCTAAGAATGCCGGATTGATTTTAACTCCTATGATGCTAGGTTCTGTTGCAGGAAGCTCTGTGGGTGGTATTTTCTTAACGAGAACTTCCTATCGGAATTTGATGTTTCTATCGATCATCTCTTATGTTCTTGGCATGTACTTCCTAGGAACGCTGACAGTTGATACAGCCCGCTATTTATTGACATTGTATATGATTCTTGTTGGGTTCGGAGTTGGCTTTTCATTCTCCTTATTGCCTACGGCATCAATGCACAATCTGGAGCCACAGTATCGCGGAACAGCGAACTCCACGAACTCCTTTTTACGTTCGTTTGGTATGACTCTTGGAGTAACGATTTATGGAACACTGCAAACCAATCTATTTACTGACAAGTTAAAAGAAGCGTTTAAAGGAATGCAGGGTGCTGGAAATTTCAAGCTGGGCGATCCTCGTCAAATTTTCCAACCGGAACAACGCGCGAAGATTCCTGATTTTGTGCTAGACAAAATTGTTCAAGCTATGTCTGATTCGATTACACATACATTCTTACTTACACTGATACCGATTGCGATTGCAGCTGTTACCATCTTTTTCATGGGTAATGCACGGGTGAAGGTCAGCCAGAAACCTGCGAAAGGGTAAAAGAAAACACTGGATCATCGGCTGTTGAGCTGATCCAGTGCTTTTTTATTCTGTGAATTTGCCAGCCATATAATCGCGATAGGCCTCACGAATTTCTTCTTCCGTATTCATGACAAATGGTCCTCTGGCAACGATAGGCTCGTTTAGCGGTCTACCTGCATATAACAAGACCCTGAGATTTTCGACTGCCTCTATGGTAATTTCACTTTCATCTTCTGGGCTGGCTTTTTCGAGTAATAAAACATGCCCCTTCCCAGCCTCTGTCTGATTTTTTCCGAAAAACCCTTTTCCTTCTAAAATATACATAAAGCCGTTGTAATCACCTGGCAGGTCTTGGGTAACGGATGCTCCTGGTTCCACGTTAATTTCAACCATTGTCACGGGAACATAGTTTTTTGTAGCTGATTGAATGCCGCCTGATGAACCGGAGAATATCCGAATGGATGCTCCGTCTTCCTGCCGGACAGGCATGTCTTGGGCAAGCAGGTTTTGATAACGTGGTTCTGCCATCTTATGTTCACGTGGCAGGTTCACCCAAAGCTGCAAAGAGTGAACGGTTTCTCCCTCTGCTGGGTCCTCGATGTGAATAACACCTCTACCCGCAGTCATCCACTGAACGTCCCCTGGCCCAAGTTCCCCTTTGCCGGCTTTACTATCTTGATGCTCGAGCTTCCCATCAATGACATAGGTTACGGTCTCGATTCCGCGATGTGGATGAAAATCAAATGTTCCTTTTTGAAACCAATCCTCCGCTAAGAAAAGAAAAGGATCTGATTCTTTCATTTTACTTGGATCTAATACCATTCCTGCTATATGAATCGGACTATTTTGGCGGTGATCTACCGTCCAAATTCGTTCGATACCCCTTTGTTGTATAGAAGTCATCATTCTTCCTCCTTTGGTATTCAAAATAATGGTAGCGCTGATTGGGGGGATTAGCAAATAAAATGGACTGTGTCGGGGATTCGCTCATAAGTTACTTGCATTCGCTCATAAACCTGTAGAATTCGCTCATAAGTTCGATAGATTCGCTCATAAAATTTAAATCTGTAAATTTTTTTCAAATTACGATAAAATTCAGCAGGATTCTTCAATTTATTTTTGAATATTATTAGTTAAAATGAAAGGAGTGATTATGTTTGATTATAAAAGAAAGGTCTATTCCTCTAAAGTTACTTATCTTACAAGCTTTATTGCGTCGTCTCCCTCAAAATCACGAGAAATATCAGCAAATTTTAGAAGAAGCAGGAAGGCGCTCGGCTGGCTATCAAGGTGAAAAAGCTCTGGATTACTATTATCGGTCCCTTCCGCAACAAAAGTACATGATTTTCCACGATTTAAATCTTCCTGACGGTGAATACAATTCTCAAATCGACACTTTTCTATTAACTCCAGAATTCGGCCTTATTATTGATGTAAAAAATATGGCTGGAAAATTAACTTTCGATACGGATAACGAACAATTTATCCAAAATAACAATGACAAAGAAAAAGGTTACGATTATCCAATTGCCCAAGCCGAACGACACAAAAAATATATTCAAGAACTGCTTAAATCACACCATTTCCCACCTGTTCCAATCGAGTATTTAGTTGTCATTAGCAACAGTTTCGCATCCTATATCGTTACAGGAAAAAATTCTTATAAAGTTAAACCTCGGATTTGCAAAGCTGATGTTATGCTAAATCGGATTGGAAACGTGGAGAAGACATTTACCAATCCCATCCTCTCCAAAAAAGATCTCCGGAAGTTCAGCAGACTCCTACTAAAGATGAATACTCCTCCTACTAATCAAATCCTTAAAAAATATGGTATTCAAAAGGCAGATTTGTTAACCGGTGTTCACTGTCCTTTCTGCAAGCATATGCATCTTGTTCGTAAAAAACAGCAGTGGTACTGCCCTGCGTGTGATTCCTATTCAAAAGATGCACATATCGCTGCGCTTATGGACTATTTTTTACTGGTTGATTTGAAAATAACTAATCAACAGTTTCGGGAGTTTGTTCGTTTAAATAAATCAAATAGACATCTCTCGAAAAGATTATTAGCTTCTGCAAATTTAGATTCCTTTGGTACAAATAAAGCTCGAGTTTACTTTCCCAAGAACTTTCCTTCATAAAAACCATTCGCTCATATGTTATGTGGATTCGCTCATATATAGTAAAAATTCGCTCATAAAAATTGAAATCCGCTCATAACTCCAAAAAATTCGCTCATAAAAAATTTAAAGTTTCTTCTATTCATTTTTTAACACCTTAAAACCCTCAAACAAGCACAAAAAGGACGCCACGACCGGCGTCCTTTACTTATTTTTGCGAAAATTTACTTCTTAAACCTTCAAATCTCTACCCTCTTCAACGATATGGAAGATTAAATGCGCTAGATGCTGCATGGCACCGTATTCTTGCTCTTCACCTTCGACTTCCTCGTAATCGATGTCATTTAAGTAGAGCGCCATAAATTCGTAGAAATCCTTCAACTGGAAAGAATAGCACGCAGATGGATCCTCATTTTCCTCTTCATACTGCAGCACCATGTACGATAGATTTCCATCTGCATCCGCGCCATCAAAAAACACAAAAAGTCCAATGTTGGTGTCGACTTCAAAGAGATGCCTTGTTCCGCCTTCGGTCGCTTTCTCAAACTCCTCTTGATTCAGCTTTTGAATTTGCATTGCATCCACATTATCTTCTTGGTGAAAACTAACAATAAATGATTTCATATTGTCCTCCTTACCCTTCTACTGTGATTAAAACACATATTCATAGGATACCCAGTAAAAGGCAGGATTCATTCTTTTTTCTAAAAATAACTATTCTTCTTCAATTCTCTCTTGACCATATTCAGCTAGGAGTGCATTCTCAGTTGTTGCAAAACGAGCCGATTGGAGACTCATTTCGGGCTCCATCCCAAATAACTCTTCCATCGCCTTTTTCTCCCACTCTTGCTCGACACTCTTACGTTCATTTTCATGATTTTTCATTTGAATCACCTCACTCAATCCTACTATTCCTTCTACTGTAATAAAAAATAGTTTCCTCTATTGTCTGCATCCATCCGGCGTAACATTCCAATAAATAAAAAAATCCCTGAATTATTCAGGGATTTTTAAAGAAGATCATCCAATAGGGGGTTGAATTGGGTGGTCAGTAGGAGCAGAATAAGCCACATTTTGAGCTGATTTTTGAACTTCCACATTCTTTGCAGATGCGAAAAGAGCAAGCATAGAAACCGACATTACAAGCACAACTAATTTTTTCATAGTAAACCTCCTAAGTTATTTTATTTAAATAATTTACTGCTTCCATAATCATTCCCTTACCATTGTAATAATCAGCAAGCATTTTATAAAAACGGGTAAGGTCATCAATATGCTCATTTGTTTCTTCAAAGTAAGGGATTACTTTTGTTTCTAAATATTTAAATCCTTTTGCTGGTGAAATCAAAAGGAATAAATAAAAATCTGCTAAAAGCCTATATTTCTTTACACCTAAGTCTTTCGCCAAGGAGTGGACTTCTTGGAAGCATTCTCTAGCCTTCTCAATTAATTGTAGAGAGTAATTTAGTTCTCCAATTGAATATAAGGTAACTAGATAATGTTGATTAAAATTAGGTTGAAGGTCGAGACTTTTCTCATAGTAATAAAGAGCACCTTTTACATTCTTCATTTTATTCTGTAAGTAGCCCATATTATGATAGATTTGCGGAAGCAATCTCTCTTCCTTTAATAACTCAGCGTTACGTATTAGATGCTGGAAACATCCTTGGGCTTCTTCATAAATATTGGAATGAGTATAATTGATCCCTAATAGCATAAGCGTGTGAAGAATTCTGTAGAAATTATGCTGATTCATAAAGATCTGAAGTGCCATTTTACCAAAATGGATAGCATGACCTGATTGCTCAAGAGAACTTTTTATTAAAGCACGATGATACAGGAATTCTCCATCTGTCGTTTCGTTCCCATTTTCGGCATGTAATGCATCCAGAATGTCATCTGCATTTTTATATTGACCCTTCCACATTAAAAATACCGCATTATAGTATCTAAATAAATAGTCTTCATGTTGGGAAAAATTCTTCTTTTGCTTGTATAGTAGATCCCTCTGACTCTCAGCCTCTGCCACTAATCCTTTAAAAATTAAATATCTAAATTTATATAATTCCCAGACATAGATATACTTGGAGAATGGGATAATATGCTCAATCTCTTTTAACTGTTGATAGGTTTCATCAATCTTTTCCTTTAAATAAAAATTGATCTTTTCTGCAAATTCTCGCAGGAGAATTTTAATCTGATCCTCCTTCTCTTCCATTTCCTCCAAACTAATATCCAACCGTTCCAGTAAAAGAGAAACCGTTTCCTCATTTGCTTCTTTGGAGTTATTTTCAATTTTGCTTAAGTGCGGGACAGAGCAAATCCCTTTTGCAAGCTCTGCTTGTGTGATTCCTCTTTGAGTTCGATAAAACTTGATCAGTGCCCCGAATTCCATAATAACCACCAGCATACCTTTCGTTTTTTTACCATTTTACTACTATAGTAACTTTTTTTACAGATATTTTTCAGATAATTTTTAAAATATTGAATAATGAATTCAAAAGCCACCTGGATACTACATCCAGATGGCCTTAATCATTATTTTACTCTAGGGAAGCCAAAGCCGGAGGCGTAATCATCGCCTGTAGCTGAGCCTGTTCCACCTTTAATATCATTTGCTTTTGCTCTGTTCTGCAGTTCAGCACGGAGCTGGCTGGCGGACCATGATGGGTTGGCGGACCAAATCTTTGCCGCAAGACCTGAGACGTGAGGTGTAGCCATTGATGTTCCGCTTATGGTGTTATAGCCTCCATCCTTCCAAGTCGATTCAATCGCACGTCCTGGTGCAGAAACCTCTACATCCCGTTCTTGGATCACAAAGTCCCCATCAGTTGCTGGATTTCCTCTTGATGAAAAATCAGCTACACGATACGTGCCATTTTCTTGTACATTTTCTAAAGCAGCAACGGCAACGGCATTAACTAATGCTCCAGGGTAACCTATCGTATTGTCACCAGGACCGTCATTCCCTGCCGCAGCGACAACAAGTACGCCCTTTCCATATGCATAATCAACGGCATTAGAAATTAACGAATCCTTCGAGCTTGATCCAAGTGACATCGAAATAACCACTTTAGAACCTGTACGAACAGCTTCATCAGCTACTTTATTAATAGCTGCTGCAATATCATCAGAATAACCGCTGCCACGATCATTCAATACTTTATAGGACCATAGTTTAGCCTCAGGAGCTACGCCGTAAATTCCTTTTCCTGTGCTGCCGCCGTTAGCTAATACTGTTCCGGCGACGTGTGTTCCATGTCCGTTTCCATCTGAACAGGTTCCATCTACCCAAGATGTTTTTGTTTGCGAAAAATCCTGACATTGTTCAACACTACTCGCTAAATCGGCATGATTTTTATTAACACCAGTATCGAGCACAGCTACTTTAATTCCACTTCCTCCGGATGTCTTTGTAATAGCAGAATCATTATAAATTGCCTGGATTCCCCAAGGTGTTTGATCACTTGGAACGCTGCCTGTTGAACCACCCGGTTTTGCTGCGGCTTCTTCCCTCATTGTTCCAATACTTATCGCAGGAACCTTTTCGATTGTTAAATTTTTGTTGTGTAAAAGTGCTTGATATTGCTGTGCATTAACTGTTGTTGTAAACCCTTTGGTGTCAAAATCCCAACGAACCCCATAGTTCGCTTTCGCTTTTGCCTTTTCGGAGGCAGGTCCTTGAATTAATACCCGGTATGTCTCGTTACTGTTTGTTTGTTGGCCAAATGCCCCCGTTGCAAACATTGAAATTCCCATTACCACACTCATTACCGTAGCCCCAAGAACTCTCTTTCTCTTCATCAAGTTACTCCTCTCAAAATATGTTTACAGCACAATCACTGCCCCTTTATTTTATTTTGACTTTTCTGAAAATATAAGGACAAATAGTCCTACAGGAAGTTGGGAAAATTTTTGTTTTTTCTTACTCAGAAATTAGTAGATAATTAATTTTGAAGCCTTAATTTAAAAAAATAAAAGTTTTGAAGTCAATTTAAGACTTACTTCGTCTATATGTCAGGAAAAAAGGAAGGAGACTTCAAACATGTCGGATGGCGAAATTGAGAAAGTACTCTCTGCATCCATTGATCGAGATGCGGTTCTTGAGATTATCATGGATGCTTACGGAGATCGAATTAAACGATTGATTTTTTCTTACGTAAAGGACTGGGGAACCTCCAGCGACCTTACCCAGGAGGTATTCGTTACTGCCTACATAAAATTAGAATCCTTTGAAAGAAGGTCTTCATTTAAGACATGGATTTTTACCATAGCAGTTAATAAATGCAAGGATTATTTAAAAAGCTGGCATTATCGAAATATGGTTATAAATGAAAAGGTCCTATTTTTTATGAAGGATAGGGGGAAAACGCCAGAGGAGCATGCTCTCATTGGTATGGAAAATAGCGAACTTCTACAAACCATATGGAATTTGCCGCTTAAGTATAGAGAGGTATTTTTGCTTCATTACTATCAAGATCTCACATTAAAAGAAATTAGTGAAACTTTAGACATCCCAATTGCAACGGTCAAAACCCGGTTGTTCCGTGGTAAAGACAAGTTTAAGAGCATTTACAGTCCTACTGCGAGAGGTGAAAACCATGGATAATATTTCAGTAAAGGTAAAAGAAGCTTATGATCAATATATGCCTAGGGAGTCGAAATTTACGGAGGAAGATAAGCAAAAAGTTCGCAATCAAATTGCAAATATGAAAAAAGACCGACCAAAAAAGAAATTGGAATTAGTACCAAAGGCATTAACCGTAATTGTTGCAGCAGGCTTTTTACTGTTTACGGGCGGAATCGTAGGTAAAGAAATACAATTTAATGGAGATTTGACAAATGGTCAAAAGGAAAATACAGCTAAACTTCCTTCCGCTTCAACGGATGATTTCTACTCCAAAGTAGAAGTAGGAGATAAAATCAATGGATGGGAGCTTATTTCAAAAGGTAAATACGGAGACGCGAGCAGTACCAGTATTTCTAATCTAATGCAGGCCTCCTTCAAAGGGAATGCTGTGCTTAAAGGAAAGCTTATTTTTAAAGCAAATAAATTACTATTCATTCCTAATAAAGAGTCCTTTAAATTACTGCCCCTACAGCAAAAAACAACCAGTGAACTATTGATTGATTTTCAGAACCAATCTCAAGTGGAAAAAATGTTTGGAATCCATCCTGCTGAAGAAAAACAAAACGTGACCTTTGAAATTGACCAGTATACAGTGAATTACAAAAAAGGATTTTTAATACCTCATACTGTAAATGTGGCATTCTTAATCCAAACCAATGGAAGAGAGCTACTTCAAGAAACAAAGCTAAAAAGTGATGCATGGGGGCATATTCAACTGCCTAATCGGCTACAAAAGCTATACGACCTTTTTTCAAAGACAAAGGAAGAAAAGTTACTAACAGATTTGACTCCGTTTGATATTTTCCAGCTCTATTATTACACAGAGGAGAAAAAGGATTTTAAAACTCAGTATGCCTTATATATAAAAGGTCCAGAATACGAATCACCATTTAAGAGCGCTGAGGAATACCTAGCCGCAGCAAATCGACCTGCAGACCAAAAAGGAAGACTGAGCATCTTAGAAATCGTTAAAACCGCTCAACTAGAAGAAAAGGTGACTAGCCATTCTGATGCTCATATTATGATTTCAAAGGAGACAGGACTTGGATTTGGACTGATTAAAGATAAGCAGGGCATTTGGAAAGTCAAGTGGATGCCTCTTCAGTAAAAATGTAATCCGCTCTTCCTACGAGGAGCGGATTTTTCCATAATAAAAAACCAGCCCAATAAAAAGGCTGGCAATCTAGAAGTATTTCTTTTTCCAAAAGACGAATGCTGTTAAGCTAGCAAAAAAGACGGAGATCGTAAGTGGAATCACATAGGGGTGACGAATATGTTGAAACGGTATGTCTACGTTCATTCCATAAAAGCTTGCTACCATCGTTGGTAAGGCTAATATGATTGTAATGGAAGTTAAGAACTTCATCACGATGTTCAAGTTGTTTGAAATAATGGAAGCAAAAGCATTCATCATCCCGCTTAAAATTGAACGGTAGGTTTCGGCCATTTCTATTGCCTGTGTTTTTTCAATAATTACGTCTTCCAATAAATCCTTGTCTTCTTCATACATTTTTAAATAGTTAAAGCGCAGAATTTTATCCAGTACGACCTTATTGGATTTTAAAGAGGTCGTAAAGTAAACCAAACTTTTTTCTAACGCTAGAAAGGCATATAGTTCTTTATTCTTCAATGATTGGTGAACGACACGTTCAATTTCATTTGTTTTCTTGTTAATTTGTTTTAAGTACCTTAGATAATAGGACGAAATGACAAATAAGATCTGTAGAGCGAAACGCGTTTTCTTAAAAGTAAAAAACTCTTTTACTCTGTTTTTCTTAAATTCTTCTAAAATCGGTGTATCCTTCAGTGAGACCGTAATAATACATTCGTCCGTAAGGATAATACCAATCGGAATGGTCTCATAACCAGCAAAACCATTTTCATCATGAACGATATATGGAAAATCCACAATGATGTACACTCTGCCGTCATCTCGTTCAATCCTTGGACGTTCTTCATCATCCAATGCGTCTTTAATAATATCAACGTCTACTTGCGCATCATTAGAGACTCGGTTAATTTCTTCTGCTGTCGGAGCATGCATATTGACCCAACAGCCTTTTGAAATTACATCTACTTTTTCTAACACTTTTGATTCTGTACTTTTAAAAATTTCTAACATGCAAAAACCTCCTCGCCTACTTGTTTTGAGGAAGCCAACAACCTTTTTTAGAGTTGATATTCTTGCTTTTATTCAATTCAATCCATTCAAAGACATTGACTTCCCCTCGCCTACTTGGGTCCGGGTCCACGGAATAACTCAAAAATATCAACTCCCTCTAACTTTTATATATCCTTACCTATCATATACCCTTATGCGCGAAAGTACAAAGGAGTTTTTTTATTTCTCTTCTGGAAAATACGGGTTTAAATGAATTAATACCTCATTAACATTATCATATTGCTCCATGAGCTTCTGTTTAATGGTCTTTGCCAGGTCGTGCCCTTGCTTGATCGTTTTAAAATGATCAATGGAGATTCGTAAATCAACCAAGACGTAATGTCCATGCTCTCGCGCTCGAATACGATCAATTCGTTTCACCTCTTCAAACTGATTAATCACATCGATATATTCCTGCAATGTTTCCGAGTTGATATTACGCTCTAATAAGATATCAAATGCTTCTGTCAACATTTCTTTGGCAATCTTAAAGATTAAGTATGCTACAAATATACTGGCTGCTTTATCACCATAGAGTAATAAATGAATATTCATTCTCTCCCCAATAATGGAAAGCAATACCCCAATGGCCGCTGCGATGGATGCCACAATATCTGCTTTGTGATCGAAGGCAATGGCCTCAATTGCCTTGCTATTATGCTGTTGAGCAACCCTTAATGAGCTCCTATATAAAATAATTTTAGTAATATAGGAGAATATGGCAACCCACATAGCTAACAAGCTCGGTGATTCCACTTCATGGAAGAATCCGCTAATTCCCTCATAAACCACATAAATGGAAACAAGGAAAAGTAAGATACCAATAACTCCCGAAACGATGACCTCTGCTTTTCCATGACCATAGGGGTGTTCCAGGTCTGCAGGCTTATTCGCAATTTTTATGACCAATAGCACGATGATGGAAGCAAAGACATCGGCAGCAGAATGAATCCCATCAGCAAAGACGGCATCACTATTTCCATACCAACCGATGGCTAACTTCCCTACAGTCAAGATAATATTGCTGATTACACTGATCCAGGCAATTTTTTTAGCCAATGTTTCTCTCATTTCCATACAAAACCACCTTTTTATGCCTTATCCTTTAATATTATCCTTATCTTCCTTCAGCATTTCAACTTCCTCAACCACTGAAATCCTGTTAATTTGATCATGTAAGAAATGAAAAGCTTCGTCTAATTCTTCCCGTGATGGAAATTCATTTTTTTTGTTCATTTCTTTCACTCCTTAGAGATTTATTTTTTTATGTGTAATCCATGAGTAAAAAGGGAAAAAATACCGATGTACCAAATTTATTGAAGGAGTGGTTCATTTGGAAAAAAAGAGTACAAATAATAAAAGTGCAGAAATAGCAGGTCGAGTTTTTGATACAAGCGATTATCAAAAAGGGGATGTCCTTTCATCTGGACTTGCAACCACACATGAACAAGTAAGTGACACCTATATGGAAGGCGAAATAGGTGCCGTTATTGATGATGCTAAAGGGCAGGACACCAAAATCCCTCAAAAAAGCTACGAAGAAGAATAAAAATCAGAGAAAACAGCTCTCAATCGAAAGCTGTTTTCTTTTTTTCAGGGGAATCATTTTATTTATCGTCATCAACATATGGATCATGTTCAAAAGCAGGTAAATCGCCGAAACTGGTCATAATCCCCTCTTCATCCAGTGCATTTTCGTATTGTTCATGCTGCGGATTTGGGTAAACCGTAATATTCTTTCCATATATGTCGGTGCCAACAAAATTTTCATAATCTTCGACATAGCTGATGTTTTCATTTGCTTCCTCGTATATGTCCTGATAGTCACCTTTTGGGAAGGCTAAATCAGATGGTGTCTCAGAGGTTCCCCATTGAGCAACCGTCTGCCATGAGTCTTCTGCATCAAAAGCAACGTTTTCGTCCTTTTCGTCCATATCAAACTTACCGAAATCAGGCATCAATACTCCTTCTTCAACGGGCCGATTGTGAGAAACAACTTGGTCCGGACTATGTTCAATACAATAAGTGGTGTTCGGCAGAGCCTGTAATCTCTCAATAGGAATTTCCTTTCCACATACTTCACATGTACCATACGTTCCTTTTTCCATTGCTTCAAGAGCCCGATTGATATTTCTTAGCTGCAACTCGTAATGTTCGTTTAAAGCGATATCCTTCTCTCGTTCATAAAGCTCTGTTCCTTCATCAGCAGGATGGTTATCATAACTGGACAACTCTCCCACCGATTCATGTGCATGACCTCTCTCTAACCCAAAGTGATCATTTTGTTCTAAATGCTCTTCCACATCATTCTTTTCCTGCAATAATTGTAACCGTAACTCAGCTAACTGCTGTGTAGATAACATAGGATAAACTCCTTTCATGAAAAGCGCATGTGAATCTGTTTTTCATTAAACATTTATACTTTATATTTTCATTTGTTTCGCGTTTGTTTATGTAACAAAAATTGAATTCCATCAAAATCCAATCTTTCTGACTTCGATAAGTCAGAATAAGATTTGCTTGTGCGCGCATGTTAAAGGATATAATCCATGTGAAAGAGGAGATTGTAATGGTAAATGAAAATTTTCGTAAATTTAGAAATGTGCAGCAAAAACATGTGGGGGAATATCTCGGTTCTGATAAAGAACAGAAGCCTGGTTTTAATGACCCTGAATATAATAACCAAGACAATACCGATAAATCACCAGGAGCGACTGGCCGTGACCTTCAATGAGTAAAGCAAATACGGGTGGAGAAGAAAATACTAACATGAAATGGTGGCAGCTTTCACTATTCGGAGTGGGATGCACCATTGGAACCGGTTTTTTCCTTGGTTCCAGTTTAGCTATTAAAATGACGGGGCCCTCCATCTTGCTTGCATTTGTGATCGCTGCAATTGGAACGTACTTTGTTTTTGATGCTTTGTCTAAAATGACTTCCAAGGAACCTCTTAAAGGCGGTTTTAGATCCTATGCAAAAAAAGCTTATGGCCGGTGGGCTGGCTTTAGCAGCGGCTGGGTGTATTGGAGTTCAGAAGTACTTATTATGGGGAGTCAAATGACGGCGTTGTCGATCTTTTCCCGCTTTTGGTTTCCTAAAATCCCCTTGTGGATTTTTGCATCTATTTACGGCATATTAGGAGTAACCGTGATTCTAATTGGAATCGGTCTCTTAAATAAAATAGAAAATATCCTTGCTATATTAAAAATATCAGCTATTTTAATGTTCGTGATTATTGCGGCGCTAGCTATTTTTGGTGTCATTGATGGTGACAAGCCGATTTCCTATCCAAATAGCCAAAAAGATTTTTTTCCTCATGGGCTAAAAGGTTTATGGTCTGCGGTTATCTTTGCTTTTTACGCATTCGGGGGCATTGAGATTCTAGGATTAATGGCGACCAATTTAAAAGATCCAGGCGAAGCACCTAAAGCAGGAAAAGTAATGTTATTTATGCTCACCATCATTTATGTCCTTTCCATTGGATTAGCCGTACTCATGATACCGTGGAATGATGTTAATACAAAGGAAAGTCCGTTTGTCATTGCTTTAGATGCCTATCATCTGTCATTTGTGCCTCACTTTTTTAATGGCGCCTTAATTATTGCCGGATTTTCCACCATGACCGCTTCCCTATATGGGGTTACAAGCGTTCTAGTGACCTTAGGGGAAGAAGGAGATGCACCGGCATGCTTCGCTAAGAAGGGCAAACTAAAGGTACCTTTTTTCACCTTGCTTATTACCCTGTTAGGGGTCACAGCCTCCATCGTGGCAGCCTTGTTGATGCCAGATAAGATTTACGAGTACGTTACAACAGCGGCAAGCTTGATGCTTTTATATAATTGGATTTTTATCCTAGCTTCCTCCAGGAAAATATTGAAATTGAAGACAAAGGAAAAGATTTTATACTCCATTGGAGGGCTGTTTATTTTAGTTGCAGTCACTGGTACCTTGTTCCATGATACAAGTAGGCCGGGATTCTTTATAAGCTTGGTCTTTTTATGTGTTATTGGTGTCATCACCTTTATTATGCAATTTAAATGGAAAAAAGAAAGAAATAAAAGTAAGAAGAAAGTGCTTAAGCCTTGGCCAACAGCATAAAAAAGCCAGCGAATTCGCTGGCTTTTTTATAATTTATCCAAATATCACTTGAAAGGCCTGCATCCCGAAATAGATACCAAAACCGATTAAGGAAACGCCTGAAAGAAGAGAGATTCCCACTAATAATTTGGAGGTTAAGAATGTGCGGAAACTGCTAGAAACGCCGGCCATCGCTATATCCCATAACAAAAGTCCAATAAAAATGGCACTGCTGTAGAGAATCAAATCGCCCCGGTCATAGGTAGCCGCCGTTTTGGCAAGTACCGAACCGTAAATACCTAGCCAAAACAAAATCGTTAATGGATTGGATATTGACATAAGAAATCCAGAGATAAAAGATTTTATCAGCGGTTCCTTTTCCCTCGTATGCTCAAGGTTGATTTTTCCAGCATTCATAAAGGTCTCAATGCCCGTATACATGAGAACAAAACAGCCAAAAAACCAAAGAAACGTTTGCATAAAGGCTGTTTCCAGAAACTGAACGACTCCTATGTAAACAACAAGCATATACACGCCATCTGCCACAACTGCTCCCACCCCAATTAACCAGGAATGCATAAAGCCATTTCTTATCCCTCTGTCAATTTGGGCAGCATTAATGGGACCAATAGGAGCAGCTAGCGACAACCCCAACAAGATATAGCTTAAAAATACGTTCATTTTTATCGCTCCCCTAATTCAAAACATAAAAAGCCTGTCTACCCATTTTTATTCAGAAAGGGAGGGTTGTACGACAAAAAAATAAAAAGAGCTTTCCTAACTAGGAAAACTCTTTTAGCGAGGCTTTATTTTAAATACAAAATATTTTTGTCCTAAATAATTACTTATCGTGTAAAAGACACTGCCTAAGAGCACCGAAACATTTTTTTCTGTTTCAGAACTAACGATTAACACCCTGCTTGTCCATTCCCCCACTTTTTCACTAACAAAATAAGAGGAAAAATAGCATAATAATATTGTGATAAAAAATCGGGGCAAGCCTTTATGGTAGGCAACCGTGCTTTTAAACGTAAAGGACCTGTTCAATAGAAAACTAACACAAGCCCCAACCGCATTTCCTGTGAAGGTAGAAATCCAATACGAAGCTTCGGCTACATTTAGTAAAAACAACATTATAGCCAAGCCAACAGACGTATTCAACATGCCCACAAGCAAAAAGCGGACAAGTGAGTTATTGGTTAGAATCAGATACTTTTCTAAAATCAAGACTATATCCCTCATCTTCCATTGGTTGATTCAGCAAATGATGTCTTGGTTTTGCCAAATTAAAGGAATCGATATCCACGATGTACTTTGGCCGCTGTTTGGTTTCCTTATAGATTTTACCGACATACTCACCAATTAAGCCGATGGCAATTAATTGAAGACCACCAATTAACCAGATGGAAGTGATAAGAGATGTCCATCCCATTGTAGTATGACCGAAAAATTTCAGGGTTAAAAAATATCCTCCGAATAAGAGACTCATGAAAAAGGAAATGAATCCCGTTAGCAAAACAAAGCGGATCGGTGAAACTGAAAAGGAAGTGATTCCATCAAAAGCAAAGCTAAGCATCTTTTTCAACGGGTACTTGGTTTCACCTGCTTGTCTTTCCAAACGATCATAATAAACGACGTCCGATTGAAAACCAAGGAGTGGAACAATCCCCCTTAAAAACATATTTACTTCCTTAAACCGCTCTAACTCCTGTATGGCCCTTTTACTCATTAAGCGAAAATCTGCATGATTATAGACAAGGTCTACCCCCATCTTTTTCATTACTTTATAAAATCCTTGTGCGGTACTTCGTTTAAAAAATGTATCTGAATCCCTGCCTTTACGAACTCCATAAACAATTTCAAACCCTTCTTGAAACTTCTTAATAAAATCACGAATGACTTGAATATCATCCTGTAGATCTGCATCGATGGAAACTACACAATCCGAAAGCTCATTTGCGGCAAATAATCCCGCAAGCAGGGCATTTTGGTGTCCAACATTTCGCGATAATTTTAATCCTCGAACAAACTCACTCCGAAGTCCTTCTTTATAAATCATCTCCCATGTGCGGTCCTTGCTGCCATCATCTACAAATAAAATTCTACTTTTCTTAGAAACAAGTGACTCATTGATTAATTCCTGTAATAACCACTGGAGTTGATCCATCGTATCAGGCAAGACTTCTTCTTCGTTATAGCATGGTACAACTATAGTAAGGACTGGTTCCATCATCTGTTCAAAACCCCCGGTGTCTACAAAGTCTTATACAAGTAAATTTTCCATGCTGATTTTTTTGAAACAAATACTCGTTCCAATGAAAGCTGATTTTCTGCGGCATTGTCGATTGGTAAAGCTGAAAAGATATAGCGGCCGCCCATTTCTTTAAATACTTTTGTATTCAGTTGCAGATGTTTCAGATGTCGTTTTGAGTCTTTTTTAATCATGTATCTCTTTCCCAGCTGTGCAGTAAACAGATAACAACGGCCGCCCCATTGGTCAAAATACTTGCGAATGGTTTTATTTTTGGCTAATTCCTTTTCAATTATTTTCCTAAATTGATGTTTATAGCTTAAGGGATAAAAATTATTATAGGTATCGAGTGTATAAAATCCATTGTACTGTGAGATTGCTGGATGGATACCGATACTAGCCACCCGGTACTCCTCCTGCCGAAGACCAATATGCTCCTTAATATCCTCGAACAAATCCTCCGCAAAAAATTCCTGGACTGTTGGTTTTTGTTGATAAATGATTTCATCGTTAAACAAGCATAAAACAAAAATTTGCAAAAGAAGGAACCACTTTCCTGTCTTCCTCCAGCTTATACCTTGTAAAGAAATAATTTTCAAAGCAAGTGCAAAGCTGCTATAAATAACCAGTGGTCTCAAAAAATGATAGCGTGCAAAATTAAAGGTATCCATGAAATGAAATCGCTTGGTTAATGGAAGCCAGCCTTCATAAAACCAAAAAGCATACCAAATGGATAACAAGATATTCAACGCAAATAAAAACACAAACAGTCTTTCCTGCTGCCATAGGTTTTTTTTAATAACAAAATACATAGCAATAAATGTGGCAGGAAGAATGAATAAGGTATGTACGGTCATGACATGAGTATGGCCTAACGTGTAGTTTTTTAAGGTGAGCCTAACTGCTCTCCAAAAAGATAAATGGGTATGAAAATATTCATCCCTACTATTTGGCTCTGTTGTATACAAAAAAGAATAAACGAGGCGATACTCCACAAGCATAAAAATAATAGTCATATAGGCAATGGCTGCCAAAAATCGAAGATTCCAACCCTTCCCCCGTAATCCATCTACTAGCCAGAAGATCCCCATGGCACTTAAAAAAAAGAAGAAGCCTAAGACAATGCTTGCATAAAATGGAAGTAAAGTGAGGACAAGATAATCCTTCCAGCTGCCACTTCTAGCTCGAATATTTAAGAAGGCCCACAGCGCCAATGGCATCCCTAAGGTGCTTAGCATTCCTGACGGCCAAAAAGGGGTTAAGGCAAAGGCAAGCGCACAGCCGACCTGCAGGTCCAACCATTTCTCACCCGGTAGAAAATGGTTCTTTAACAATACATACATTCCGATAAATGCAACCACTCTTGTTAATGCCTGACTGAGTCCATAGGCAATCATTGTTGGAAAAAGATCGTATAACCACACAATGATGCTGTATTCCGTCCCAAAAGCATTCCTCTGAAGTTGCCCATTGATAATTTGAGGAATGGTTGCATCGACTTCACCAAACATTTCCCCACTTCTCGCAAGCACCTTATACCAAGCCAGGTTGGAATCTAAGTTATCATGGACCCGGATATGTGCATGTTCCTGCAGAATAAATAGCGGAGAGAGATAGATCGCTAGAACAAGGAATGCAAAGAGGATTCGTCTCTGCTCTTTTTTCGTTTCAATACCCACTCTTCTACACCTCAAAATCTTCTTCTCAAAGAGACCTCCGTATTAAATTCTGCTGCAATGATGAAAATTATTCCTTTACTCTCACAACTTAGGGAAAATGAAGATTATTCACTTTTAAAGTAGGCTTTGTTAAAGAACAGTGTTGATTTTTACACCCTGTTGATTGGAGCGGAAGTCACGAAGACTCCTGTGGGAGTATGGTTCAGGGGAGACCCCGCAGGCGCTTGCGCCGAGGAGGCTCGCCGAAACACCCACGGAAAGCGAAGTGCCTGGAGCGGAAATCAACAGACATGTTTATCAGAGCCTTAAATTAAATTTTATTGCCGACAAAACTAGACATTTTCCATTATTTACATATTAGTGAGATTACATTAAAATATAATTAACCATTAAAAAATATTTTAACGATAAATTTTTTTTTGAAAGGATGAACTATATTGTTTAAGCTTCTTAATAACCAGACCTACCTTCGATTTTGGCTTGGCCAAATTATCTCTCAACTTGGTGATGGATTTACAAGGATCGCCATTGTCTACTTAGTCGCCACATTAACAAAGGATCCATTAGCCATCGGATTAGTGATTTTCGCCCAGCTTCTGCCGACGGCCTTCTTTGGTATTTTCTTAGGCCCTTTAGCAGATAAATACAACCGTAAATGGTTAATGGTCGGAGCCGATTTTTACCGTATGATCATCGTACTTCTCATGATTCCCTTCCATCACTCTGCCATAGCATTGATTTTACTAATAGCTTTCCAAGGTCTTGGTTCAGCCCTCTTCGACCCAGCCCGTTCCTCATCCATTCCCGACCTAGTGGGAGAAGAAAATATTCAACAGGCCATTTCTTTATCCCAATCGACAAGAGCTGCAATGGATATTATTGGTCCTTCTGTCGGTGCCTTGTTAATGATGACAAACAATTATGATTTAATTTTCACCATTGATGCGGTTACATTTTGTCTTTCAGCTCTTTTCATCCTAACTCTCCGAAATCTTGGAAAAGTAAAACGTCCAAAAGACAACCTTAAAGAAACCTACTTTAAGTCCATTCAATCCGGTGTAAAAGAAGTGTTAGGAATGCCGGCATTACGATTTTTACTGATTCTTTTGTTTCCCATTACCTTTGTATGCGGAATCTTGAACACCAATCTTGTTGCTGTACTCACCAATCAATTTCATGTGTCCGCCTTTCATTTTGGTTTTATTGAGGCAGCTACCGCTGTAGGAGTTATTTTCGGTGCAGGCTTTGCAGCGCCTTTTGCACTAAAGCGATTTAAACCAAGTACCATTTTTTTAGCCGGTACCGCATTAATTGGCCTTTGGATGGTCGTCATTATCCCTGTGGACACCTTCCGTTTCCATTTTGGCCTCCTGCCTGTCTATATTTGGAGTATAATGGTAGGTATCCTAAATGCCTTTTTGAACGTCCCATTGAGCAGTTTATTTTTAAAAGTTACACCTGCTTCGTTTAGAGGAAGGGGTTCATCTTTATTAGGTATTACAGCCAGCACCTCCTCTATTATTGGCATTTTAGTAGGAGGGTGGCTATCCAAAGAAATTGGTGTATTATATGGTACTGCTATTTCAGGTGGCCTTTTAATCATAGTAGCTGTCTTGATGCCACTACTTAAGGGATATAGCAGCCTTTCGGAACACAGTGAGGTAGACGCTGTCGGAAAAGCCAAGCAGCCTGCTGCAGTGAATTAATGTTGGAGGTACGTTTGTGAAAAAGATAGATGATATTGAAATTGCAAAGATGATGCTAGATGTAAGGAAACGGAGTATTCTGGATATCGCCAGCGAACCTGTGACCGTCAGCCAAATAGCGGAGGAACTAAATGAAAAACAATCACGTTTGTATTACCATGTGAAAAAACTTGAGGAGGCCGGATTATTAGAGTTAGTGGAAACACGTCAGCATGGCAACTTGATTGAAAAATACTATCAACGGACCAAGATTGCAGGAAAGAGATTTGAGTTAGATGAAGCCTTGTTAAAAGACCATCATAATACGGTTATGGAAGAAATCATGAAACTTCTTGAGCCTGGTCTAAAGCTACTTCAATCGGAATTAAAAAAAGGCAAATCTGATTTTGATAAGCAAGTGAATCTAATGATTAGTTTACCCACCATGACAGGGAGAGAGTGGGAAACTTCCCACGGGCGAATGCTGCGGTCGATCCGAGAAGATAGTGGACGAGAAGGATCCTTAGATGAATCGAACCTGCCGAAGCTCACAGAAGAAGAACGTAATAAAAAATCCAAATATGCTTATATCATGTTAAGCTATCGGGTGGAGGATGCAGAGTAACTTCCTCTCGGGAAAGAGGCTGACTCATAGGAGTCAGCCTCTTTCTTTTTTTGCGGTTAATGAGAACAGCCATTTTGGATAATAATAGATACTATCGAATGGGAGGTGAGAATATGTCAAATAAAGTTTATATAAGCTTTTTACGAATGCCGATCCTAATTCGGATACTATTAATGGCTATGCTTGTATTTCTTATTTTTGGCATTTCCATTCACTTTTTAGAACCTCAAACCTTTCCTACTATTTTTGATGGTATTTGGTGGGCCATCATTACTGCTTCAACTGTTGGATATGGCGATTATGTACCGCATTCTTTTTACGGAAGAATTACAGCATTAATTTTGATATTACTTGGTGCAGGATTAGTTTCCTCCTACTTTGGAACATTAGCTGCTACTGCTGTAACCACACAGAATGCCTTTTTCGAAGGGAAAATTCCGTTTAAAGGAAAGGGTCATATTATTATTATCGGCTGGAATGAACGGTCGAAAGGATTAATCCATAGTCTGATTGAATTTCCACAGATGGTTGTTCTAATTGATGAAACACTTGTAACAAATCCGATTAATTCAAATTATGTTCATTTTATCCAAGGAAAAGGCCATGTTGATGAAACGATCATAAAAAGTGATATAGTAAATGCTGAGAGAGTGCTAATTACAGCCGACAGAGGAAATGATGAGCTTCAGGCGGATATGAATAGTATATTAACATTACTAACCATAAAAGGGCTTTGTAGTGATGTTAAATGCATTGTTGAGATTCTAACTGCCGAACAAGTCATTAATGCGTATCGGGCTGGCGCTGACGAGGTCATACAATCCAATAAACTAACAAGTGTTTTTATGATTCATAGTCTTCATTCCAATGGGGGAGGGCTCTTGTCCAATGTAGTTCACCAGCTCCAGGAAAGGAGGTTTTCCTCCCGGTCAGTTGATGAAGCGTTAGTAGGGAAAACCTTCGGAGAATGCCATCAAGAATTAACGGTAAAAGGATTTCTATTATTTGGAGTAAAAAGAGGGGAAGACATTGTGTTGAATCCTTCCCACTCCATTTTAATTGAGAAAAACGATGAATTATTATTATTTAAATAAAATTACTCTTCTAAGAGAATCATCTCTAATTCTGAAACAAGGGACTTCCCAGTGTCTACATATTTTTTAGGAAAGCTCGCATCTTTATCAATTGGATCCTGGAATTGATTAATTGAACCTGAAAAGGTTCCTGTAGACGCATCATCGTCTAGATTTCCTTCGTATATATGTGACAACAGAAAAGGTCTTCCTAATTCTACGGTACAATTCCTAGCATCAAGCTGTCCGTCTATAGCTGAAAATGGCAGCCTTAAAAATTGGTATCCCTCTTCATCATTCAGCTTATAGTCAAAAGCACCATGATCATAATCCCAGTTCCCGCCAATTGAATAGCCAATTGGCTTTAATTTTTGCTCGAGTTTAAATAAATCGAACTGCAACCCTTCAACCTTTGATGGTAATTCAATCATATTTACTACCCCCTTTAGTCATTAGGGTTAGTTTCTCCAAACAAAAGCGTTTCATAACAAAAGAGTGCCGACGCATTATTTGCATCAGCACTCTTTCTCCACCTTATTTCAAACGCTTTTCTAATTCTGCTTTCTTCTCTTCAAATCCAGGCTTGCCTAGAAGGGCAAACATGTTTACTTTATATGCCTCAACACCTGGCTGGTCGAATGGATTAACACCAAGAAGATAACCGCTCATCGCACAAGCTTTCTCAAAGAAGTAGACTAGGTATCCAAACGTGTATTCATCCATCGCAGGGATAGATACAATTAAGTTTGGCACGCCACCGTCTGTATGTGCAAGCATTGTCCCTTCAAATGCTTTATTATTAACGAAATCCACTGTTTGTCCTGCCAAATAATTAAGACTATCCAAATCATTTTCAACCGCTTCGATTTTCAACTCATGACGAGGCTTTTCCACCTTAATAATGGTTTCAAATAAATCGCGGCGACCTTCTTGAACATATTGTCCAAGGGAGTGAAGATCTGTTGAGAAATTCGCTGAGGATGGGAAAATTCCCTTTTGATCCTTTCCTTCACTTTCTCCAAACAGCTGCTTCCACCATTCTGAGAAATACTGAAGGCCAGGCTCATAGTTAATCAGCATTTCAATCGTTTTCCCTTTGTTATAGAGGACATTTCTAACGGCTGCGTACTGATAAGCAGGATTCTCTTCAATCTCTGAATGACCAAAGTCCTCTTGAGCTTGCGAAGCACCTTCCATCATTTTTTCAATTTTAGCCCCACTTACTGCGATTGGAAGAAGTCCTACAGCTGTTAAAACAGAATAACGACCACCGATATCATCTGCAATGACAAAAGTTTCGTAGCCTTCTTCTGTCGCTAGGGTTTTTAATGCCCCTCTAGCTTTGTCTGTTGTCGCATAGATTCTTTTGCGAGCTTCTTCTACCCCATACTTTTCCTCAAGAAGCTTGCGGAAGATACGGAAGGCGATAGCAGGTTCTGTCGTGGTTCCAGATTTAGAAATCACGTTGATAGAAAAATCTTTACCGTCAAGAAGATCCATTAAATCTCTCATATAAGTGGAACTGATATTATTACCAACAAAGATGATTTGTGGGGTTTTACGCTGTTCCTTTGTTAGAGCATTATAAAAGCTGTGCTGAAGCATTTCAATGGCTGCTCTTGCTCCAAGATAAGAACCGCCAATTCCAATGACAAGAAGAATATCGGAATCGCCTTTAATTTTCTCAGAAGATTTCTGAATACGAGCAAATTCTTCTTTATCATAATTGGTTGGCAGGTCAATCCATCCTAAGAAATCATTGCCTGCTCCCGTTTTCTCATGTAAAGAATGGTGAGCTACTTTTACTGCATCACGCAGATATGTAAGTTCATGTTCCCCAAAAAAGGTTAGTGCTTTTGAGTAATCAAAACGAACGTGTGTCATGTATGATCCTCCATAAATTTATTTTTCAATAACCACTTTAACCAATGACGAGCGGATAATCAAGAAAGGTATCCTCTTGTAAGCGTACCCATTTTCGACAGTTTTAAAAAAGTTGTCATTTTCCGTAAAAATTGAAAGAAAAAACTCGGACAATCTTTGTCCGAGTCTTCCTACATTATAATGATGCTCGATAAATGGCTATAGTGTCTTCTTTATTCAACTTTTTAAAGTTACCGAATTCACCGTTTGCCATTGCGCGGTCAGCCATTAATTCCAGCTTGCTGTCATCAATGTCGTAATCTGCTAAACGAGCGGGTGCTTCAATGCTATTCCAGAATTCACGCAGCTTTTGAATTCCTTCAAGACCTGCTTCTTCAGCTGTCTTTCCTTCAGGGGTTACACCAAATACCCTTACTGCTAGCTGCTTAAATCTCTCTGGTTTTACCTCTAAATTGTGTCTCATCCAGTGTGGGAATAGGATAGCCAATCCGCCACCATGTGGAATATCATATACCGCTGATACCGCGTGTTCCAGATTGTGAGTTGCCCAATCCCCTCGATATCCCATATTCAAGATGCCATTTAATGCCATTGTACCGCTATATAAAATGGTTGCTCTATAATCATAATTTTCAAGATCAGATAATAATTTAGGTGCTGTCTCCATGATCGTCAATAGCAAGGATTCACACATGCGGTCTTGGAAATCAGTATTTTCTTCCAAATGGAAATAATGTTCAAGTACATGGGACATCATGTCCACAATTCCATAGATTGTTTGGTTCTTTGGTACTGTATATGTGTGTACAGGATCTAAAATGGAGAATTTCGGGAATGTTACTGGACTCCCCCAGCCGTATTTTTCATTTGTTTCCCAGTTTGTGATAACGGATCCTGCGTTCATTTCTGAACCTGTTGCAGCGAGAGTCAGAACGGTTCCAAATGGAAGTGCTTCACGCGCGAATGCCTTCTTAACAACCAAATCCCAAGCATCTCCATCATATTTGGCCCCTGCAGCAATCAGCTTTGTACAGTCAATTACACTGCCTCCACCGACGGCTAAAAGAAATTCGATACCTTCCTTTTTACAAATCTCCACGCCTTTGCGGGCAGTAGAAATTCGTGGGTTTGGTTCCACACCAGAAAGTTCAAATACTTCTGCTCCTATTTCTTGTAAAAGTGCAGTAACCTTGTCGTATAGGCCGCTCTTTTTAATACTCCCCCCGCCATAAACAAGTAATACTTTTTTTCCGTATGCCGGTACTTCCTTTTTTAATTGTTCGAGTTGCCCCTTACCAAAGATTAACTTTGTTGGATTGTAAAAAATGAAATTTTCCATCGTATGCACTCTCCTTTTCATTAAACATTATTAGTTATTATCTTTTCTTTTGCAAAAATAATGATTATTAATCAATGAATAGTTCTGAAATAAATGCATCAAACTAATAAATGAAACAATCCTAAAGGAGGAAATTTTAATGAGTTCTATTCAACGTATCGCACTAGTTCTTACTATTATCGGCGCCATTAACTGGGGGTTGATTGGCTTCTTTCAATTTGATCTTGTTGCTGCAATTTTTGGGGGCCAAGATTCAGCCATTTCCAGAATCATTTACGGTTTAGTAGGTATTGCAGGTCTTATTAACCTCGGTCTACTCTTTAAACCAAATGAAGAACGTGTAAGAGAGCCTGAAACTGACAGAGTGTAAGCACTATCCGCAAAAGAGGCTGACCCATAAGGGTCAGCCTCTTTTCTTATATCCATCCTCTAAATAAAGATGCCTCTGCCATTTTTCGTACCCCAACCATATATGCGGCTAAACGCATATCGATATTTCGTGTCATTGCCAAGTTATAAATATCATGGAAGGACTGTATGACTCTTTCACGCAGTCTGTCCTCAACTTCTTCCTCACTCCAGTAATATCCTTGGTTATTTTGAACCCACTCAAAATAGGAAACCGTGACACCGCCTGTTCCTGCAAGGACATCTGGTACAATCATAATATTTCGTTTTTTTAATATTTTTGTTGCTTCAAGTGTCGTTGGACCGTTCGCAGCTTCCACTACAATTTTAGCCTTGATATTATAAGCATTATCAACGGTGATTTGATTTGAAATGGCAGCAGGTACTAAAATATCACATTCCAGTTCAAGCAGTTCTTGATTAGTTATTGCCCCTTCAAACAGGGTAGTCACTGTACCAAAACTATCTCGCCGATCGAGAAGATATTGAATAGGCAACCCGTCGGGATTGTAGATTGCACCGTAAACATCAGAGATCCCAACAATATTTGCACCTAACTCATGAAGAAACTTAGCAATAAAACTTCCAGCGTTCCCAAACCCCTGAATAATCACCCGAGCACCTTTGATAGAGATTCCTCGTTTTTTGGCAGCTTCTTCAATACAAATAGTGACACCCTTAGCTCCTGCCTGTTCCCGCCCCTCAGACCCTCCAAGAACAAGGGGTTTACCAGTGATAAACCCAGGAGAATCGAATTGACGTAGTCGGCTGTATTCATCCATCATCCAGGCCATAATCTGTGCATTTGTATACATATCTGGAGCAGGTATATCCTTGGTCGGTCCTACAATTTGGCTAATCGCACGAACATATCCACGACTTAAACGTTCAAGTTCTCCAAAAGACATGGTTCTTGGGTTACATATGATACCGCCCTTTCCCCCGCCAAATGGTAAATCGGCAATACCACATTTTAAGCCCGTCCACATGGACAGAGCCTTGACTTCTTGTTCACTAACCAAATGGTGGAAGCGGACACCGCCCATTGTCGGTCCAACCGCATCATTATGCTGTGCACGGAAACCTGTAAAGACTTTTGTAGAACCATCATCCATCCGAACAGGGATACGTACCGTCAACGTTCTAAAAGGCTCTTCCAATAAATGATACATTTCTTGATTATAACCAAGCTTTTTTAATGCATCATGGATAACAATCTGCGTTGATGTAAGAAGGTTTACTATTTCCATTTTACCCTAGTACTTTGGCAATCCGCTCAATTGCCCAATCTAGCTCTTCCTTTTTGATGACAAGCGGAGGTGCAAATCGAATGACAGTATCATGGGTTTCCTTACATAGTAAACCGAAATCTTTTAGTTGCTCACAATAAGGACGGGCTGCTTCCGTTAATTCAACGCCGATAAATAATCCTCTTCCGCGAACTTCTTTTATTTTTGGATTTTTAATCTCTTTTAGTTTGTTAATAAAATATTCACCGAGCTCTAACGATCTTTGTGCTAGCTGCTCATCAACTAGTACATCTAAGGCTGCAATAGAAACCGCACAAGCCATTGGGTTTCCTCCAAAAGTTGAACCATGTGATCCAGGATTAAAGACACCTAAGATATCCTTATTTGCCACAACGCACGAAATCGGGAACACACCGCCACCTAATGCCTTGCCAAGGATATACATGTCAGGTTCAATACCTTCCCATTCACAGGCAAACATTTTACCCGTACGTGCTAATCCTGCTTGAATTTCATCTGCGATAAAGAGAACATTATTTGCCTTACATAGGTCCATCGCTTCTTTGATAAACCCTTCTGGCGGAATAACGATTCCAGCTTCTCCTTGAATAGGTTCGATTAAGAACGCAGCTGTATTTGGGGTAATGGCAGCTTTTAAGGCATCTAAGTTTCCATAGGGAATGAGCTTTATTCCCGGTAGCATAGGACCAAACCCTCGTTTATATTCAGGATCCGATGAAAGGGAGACCGCCGTCATCGTTCTCCCGTGGAAGTTTCCTACACAAGCAATGATTTCAGCCTGATCCTCAGCTACACCCTTGACATCATAGCTCCAGCGACGTGCTGCTTTTACAGCCGTTTCCACTGCTTCTGCACCCGTATTCATTGGAAGGACCATTTCTTTATTCGTTAATTGGCTTACTTTTTCATACCATGGGCCCAACTGGTCATTATGGAAGGCACGTGAGGTTAAGGTCACCTTGTCAGCCTGATCCTTTAATGCTTGAATAATTTTTGGGTGGCGATGACCTTGGTTTACGGCAGAATAGGCACTAAGCATGTCCATATATTTGTTGCCTTCCGGATCTTCTACCCATACGCCTTCTGCACGTGAAATGACAATTGGCAGTGGATGATAATTGTTTGCACCATATTTTTCTGTTTTTTCTATCAGTTGATTTGTGTAGACGTTCGATTCCATAATTCATTCCTCCGATTCGATCCTGAAATTATGTATGTACAATACTATTGTAGCCGAGCCTAAAAAAAGAATGAACACTTCTATTAAACTTTTTCAAAAAAAGAAGGCCTAGAACCTGCTACTCTGTTTCGTAGCAGGTTCTAGGCCTTTTGAAATCTTACCGTTGTGATTGTTCAATCCACTCTTGTAGCTTATCTTTTAACGTGTTAAAGCCTTGTTGGCCGTCAGCTTCAGGAATAATAGCTGCTGCTTGGCGCTTACGAGGTTTCTTCGCTTTCACTGCTTGCTGTTGAACAGGTGCTTCTTCTGTTGCACGAATAGATAAACCGATCTTACCAGCACTTTCGTCCACAGATAATACCTTAACTTTGATTTCATCTCCAACTTTAAGGTGCTCATTAATATCCTTTACATAACCGTGTGTGATTTCAGAAATGTGGACAAGACCTTGTGTATTTTCGTCTAGAGCAACGAACGCTCCATAAGGTTGAATACCTGTTACTTTACCCGTTACAATACTGCCTGTTTCGATTTTTTCTGACATGAAAACACTCCTAAGAATTAAATTATTTATACCCTTATATACGCATTAAAAGATTATATCATAATAAATAGGTTTAATCAAAAAAGCTTGTTGACCTAGAAGAAACTTTTAACAAAATGTTCAAGAAGAGAATTAGTAAAAAATTTAGACAATGATATACTAAAGGTGAGAATATTAAAAGAGGTGAACGGTATGAGTACAATCGGCCACACCATAAAAACTTACCGGGAAAGACTGAACATGAGCCAAGAGGAGCTGGCACAAAAGGTGAGAGTGGGGACACAAACAATTGAAAAATATGAATCTGGGGAACAAATTCCCAGCAATCAAACGGTTTTAAAATTATCGACTGTTTTAGATATCCCTGCTTCTGAGTTATTAGCACATAACGAGCAATGATAAAAAGCAGAGTTTAAAAAAGCGGGTTAAATAAAATGACCGCTTTTTTCTTTTTATCCATGTATATGAAAAGGAGAAACTGGAAAAGCTTATGACATAAAGCTTTCTAGTATTCCCCCTTTTTGAGAGGACAACCACTACGGTTTGTCCTTTTTTTTATTTAGATTGAACAAGATTCATTGGCTTTAATGTAGAGTAATTTCACTGCTATGTTCAAGCAGCTTTCCATTGGGATTAGCTTTTCAAATGAGAACTCGTAAATAGCTTGAATTCGTTCTGCCAGCTTTTTAGGGTCGTCTAATTCATGGACCGCTTGAATGGTATCTGCAATTTCCGTTTCATAGCCGCCCATTTTTAATTGAAATGGATCCCACTCATTTAATGCGTCTACATATTGCAAATTTGTTTGAATCTCTTTTCTCATATTTTATCTCCAACTCATCTTAGAAGTTTTATTTTAATACATACTCTGCAAGTACACTTTGAAGTTCATAGATGTTTAAGTTTTTATTAAACTGTTTTTGTAATGGCAGGGCATTTCCTGAAATCCAGATTTTTAATTCAGCATCTAAGTCAAAGTTACCCGCAGTTTCAATACTGAAATGAGTAATGCTTTTATAAGGAATAGAATGATACTCAACCTTTTTACCGGTTAAACCTTGTTTGTCCACTAATATTAACCGCTTATTCGTAAAAATAAACATGTCACGAATCAGTTTATATGCTTTCTCAATTTGTTCATTTGGTGCAAGAACCCGTCCAAATTCTCGTTGCACTTCTGCGGCGTTCACTTCGGAGGCATTTCCCATTAATCCATCTAAAAATCCCATGAATTTCACCCTCTCATGTTACTATTCTAAGTATACAAAATTATCCTAGTAAAGAAAACTGACAAACAAATCTAATTCAAACAGGCTACGATTTGCTTTAGAATCTCTCCTGCCGATATGTTGGCATCTCCTCCGCCTTGTGCAAAGGATTCATTTCCTCCGCCCTTTCCATTTATTTTCGGTAAAATTTTCCCAATTAATGTTTTCATATTTTCTTCTCGAGCTGTCCCCCTAGCACATACCAGCTGCATACGAGAATCATTAGTAGAGACAAGAATAGCCATGGCCTTATCATTTTCTGATATTACCAATCGGGCAAGTTTTTGAAGCTCTTGTATCGTTCGATTTTGAAATACTTCTTGCACTATTGGTTCATGTTCTGATGCTTTCTTAACCAACAAATCTTTTGCTTCATATTCAAGCAGCTTCTCCCGTGCTTGCTCCAAATCCTTTTCCATGCTTTTCCCATTCTCAATTAGTCTAGCAGCAGCAACTGCCATCTCTTTTTCTGGAGCATTTAGTAGCTTAGTTAATTCAAGCAGCACTTTTTGTTTTTTATCCAGCTGTTCAATTACTCGCGTGCCGCATACAAATTGGAGCCGAATCTTTTTCTTCTGTCTTTCCCAATCCAATATTTTTATAGCGCTTACTTCACCGGTTGTTTTTGGGTGTGTGCCACCGCACCCGTTATAATCAAAATCAGGGATAATAACTAGCCGAATATCTTCTTTTACCTTTGTCTCTTTTCGAAGAGCATATTGGGATAACTCCTCTTCTGTTACCCACTTCAAGATAATCTCTCTATTTTCATTGATGATTTTATTGGAAAGCTCCTCTGCCATCCTCACTTCCGCTTCTGTTAGCTTTTCTGTTTCAAGATCAATGGTCACAAATTCTGAACCTAGGTGAAATCCCACCGTTTTGTATTGAAAAAGGTGATCAAAAGCGGCGGATAGGATATGCTGCCCACAATGCTGCTGCATATGATCGAACCGCCTTCCCCAATCAATTTCCCCTTCCATTACTCCTTCAGTATTCTGTAGCGGAGCTTCTAAGTAATGGCGAATTTCTCCATCCTTTTCTTCAACATTGATAACCTTTTCTCCCGCAATTTTCCCTGTATCATGCGGCTGACCACCACCTGTAGGATAAAAAGCGGTCTGATTTAAAACAACATACCATGATTCATCCTCTTCCTGTTGTTGTTTTATTACTTCTGTAGAAAACATCTTTATGTAAGCATCTTGATAATATAATTTTTGCTCCATTTCTAAACACTCCAATAGTTTATATTCATGTCGTAAATTTATTGTCATGAAAAATCAGTCAAAAAGCAAGAAATAGAAAAACCTGTCCCTTAAGTGGACAGGTTTTCCCTCTTTCACTATTGCGCTTTCAATTACTTACTATCTTTTTTCCGTTGGCCTGTTGCCGGTGGCTTCTGGCCTTGCATGGAGCCACCCATCATCTGAGGGAAACCTGGCTGTTGTCCACCCATCATCTGAGGGAAACCTGCTTGCTGTCCACCCATCATTGGCTGTTGAAAGCCGCCCATTTGTGGGTATCCGCCCATTTGTGGGTATCCGCCCATTTGTGGGTATCCTCCCATTTGTGGATATCCATGGTGATGATATCCTCCCATCATCTGAGGGAAACCTGCTTGTTGTCCACCCATCATTGGCTGTTGAAAGCCGCCCATTTGTGGGTATCCTCCCGTCATTTGTCCAAAACCAGGTTGTTGGAAGCCTCCCATCATTTGTGGAAAGCCTGTTTGCTGTCCACCCATCATTGGCTGTTGAAAGCCGCCCATTTGTCCTGGAAAGCCGCCAAATTGTCTTTTTTCCATATTATCGCCTCCTTACCGTCTCTCTGTAGTGTATGTCTCATTTATTGGATAAGCTTAGATACATACCTATTCTTATGCAATTTTCAAAAAAAAAAAGCTACCCACGAAGGGATAGCAAGTAAGTTTATTCTTTTTCATCCTGCGCCTTTTTTTGGCCTTTTTTATTCTTAGATATTTCCCCACAAGCAATTCGGTTTCCTGAGTCGCCTGTTGGTTGGGTCATACCGTCATCTTTCCCTTCGGTAACTACGATAGAAGTGCCTTCTTTTGTAAACAATGATTTCTTTCCATTCTTCAACGTTACATTTGGTGCCATGAGCTCCGCTGAACCTGACCCAGTATCGTCAACAATTAAGTTTGGTAAATCACCCGCATGTGCTCCTTTTGGGTGTAAAAGACCGTGCTCTTTCTTTTCTGGATTAAAATGGTTCCCCGCAGATTTGAAATCTGGTGCAACACATTTTCCCTTTTCATGAATGTGAATGGCATGCTCCCCCGGTGGAAGTCCCTTCAAACTCACCGTCATTTTTACACCGCTAGATTGCTCCGCCATTGTTACCGTTCCTAAGGAATCCCCCGATACATTGAACATTTCAACATCCAGTTTTTTCACTTCTTTTTCCATACATCCTGTCAGCAAAAGGAATGGAATTATTAACCAACTTTTTTTCATATGTATCCCCCATTGATAGGCAATTTGCACTTAGTATGGGCTTGAGGTGTCGGACCTATTCACGTTTTGAGAGATAAAAAGAGAAACAGCTACGGTTAACTGTTTCTCTGTTCGGACTGATTATTTAGAATTTGTTCTTCTAATTCTTTGGTCTTTTGAGCCTCACGTTTGGAAATTTTAATGATGAATCTCATTGTAAGAAGCGCACCAATCAAAAAGATGGAAAACGTGATCATTGCTGGAATATACTCTGATTTATCTTCTGGAAAGTATAAAAATAAGGCTAAAACGGATGGTAGAAACATTTTTCTTCTCCCTTTCTAAAAGGAATAGCTCTAAAAGTTAATTATAGCAAAAAAAACGTTTCTTACCAATGAATCATTTTACCGTTCATTATTTTAAAATGTTAATCTTTTTGATTACTACGTCTTTTTCAGGTTTGTCCTTTGGGTCAACGGGTGTGCTTGCGATCTTATCAACGACATCCATCCCCTCAATCACTTGCCCGAAAACGGTATGGCGATGGTCGAGCCATGGCGTACCACCGTTTTTATCGTAGGCTTCAATCATTTCTTTCGGATAACCTGCCTTTTCCATTTCCGATTTCATAGCTGGATCGAGTGATGTCTTTTGAACGATGAAGAATTGACTTCCATTTGTATTCGCTCCTGAGTTCGCCATTGAAAGGGCTCCACGAATATTAAAGAGATTATTAGAAAATTCATCTTCAAATGGGTTGCCGTAAATACTTTCCCCACCTGTTCCGTTTCCGTTAGGGTCTCCACCCTGTATCATGAAATCGTTTATCACTCTATGAAAAATGAGTCCATCATAATAGCCTTCTTCACTGTGCTTAACAAAGTTTTCAACTGCTTTTGGTGCATATTCAGGGAATAATTTTATTTTAATTTTTCCCATAGTCGTCTCCATTTCAACCAATTTCTCATTTTCTGCAACTTCAGTAGTTAACTGAGGATACACTGTATTCGACACCTGTTGGTCTCCTTCCTTTTGTTCTGTTTTTGGAGCGGCCGTTTTCACTTTTGCCTCTTCCTTCTTCTCACTTGTCCCACATGCCGCCAATACTAGAACAATGGTCATGATGGTCATGATTATTTGTAAGTTCCTTCTCATTTAGCTTCCCTCCAATTATGTACTTTAAACGAATGAATAATATTTCACACATTGTTTTTAATTTACTATTTTTCAGTATAAAATGGAAGAAACAATTGTTGATAGGAGTGGTAATTGTGGCGGAATTACAAATTGGTGATATTGTTACAGGGATTTATAAAACCGGAAAATATGTTGGTGAATTAACGGAGATTCGGCCGCAGCATTATTTAGTACGAGTATTAGGGGTTCTTAAACATCCAATGCAAGGGGATCTACACAATCCAAAGGATTCAGATGTTTTAATTTTCCATGAACGACGTGCACTTGCCTATAGAGAACAAACGAATATACCAAAACAGATGGTTAAACACTTTGAAGGTGAGATACCAAATTACCAAGTATCTTTAAAAGAAGCCATCGCAAAAATGAAAAAGGAACTTGAGGAAACTACCTCTGATTGGGCTAAGATGAGTTTACAGGCTCTCGCCACATTAGAAAAAGATTATAAGCTATAGAAAATAAATTTGGCCAAATCAGTTTGAATGATTTGGCCTTTTATGCAAATTCATTTAATAGCTTTGAAAAATCAACGCGATCCCCAATGGTTGTTGGTTTTGGTTTCTCCAAGTATTTTTTATCCTTTTCCACGAGTTTGAATATATTGTAGGTAGTCAATGCATCATCTAGTGCCCGGTGATGCCGGCCTGTCCCCTCTTTGCCATATTCCTGGACCGCTTTCCATAGGCCCGTTTGATTTTGGTCACCAAAGAACCGTTTATACTCCATTGATAAATCCAGTTCAGCTGCCTTGAAAGGAAACGCCACACCTGCCTGTAAACAATTATGCCGTAGAACCTTCATATCCATATTTCCCCAAGTAACAATGGTGGTTTCATAATTATTTTTATTGAACTCCTCTAGCTTTTTCAGAAGTTCATAAATAGATAACCCCTTGTCAACCTGCTGCTGTGAAATATGTAAGAATGATTTGCAGCGTTCTGATAGTTTAGGAAATTTAAGTGGTGTAACATACGAAGAAAATTGCTCCGTTACTTCTTCATCAACGACAGCCACAATTCCAACCTCGATGATTTCTGCATAAAAGTCCTTCATACGCATATTCCGCTCAGGCATTGTAAATTCAAAATCGATAAATAAATATTGCCTTTTTGTTCTCATTTTTATTCACCACCATTCTTTTCCATCTTTACTACCATTATATAAAGAAACCTGTACAAAAAATTGTGCTTTTTTTCTATTTTTTTTATTTCTTTGATTATATCATGAATTCAATTGAAATTTTTTAAATTTTTGTACAATAAACAGAAAAAGAATGGAAAAAATCCATTCTTTTGGAATAGCCACTATTTTTTAATTTTTATCACTGCCATTGTACATCTTGAAACACAAATTAGACGGTCTTGTTCATCAGTTATTTTAATATCCCAAACCATTGTTGATTTTCCTTGATGAAGAATAGTCCCTACTGCAGTAACCACACCTTCGGTTTTTGGACGGACATGGTTGGCGTTGATTTCTAATCCAGCGACACCTTCCGTTTCTTTATCAACCAATTCATAGGCTCCGATACTAGCCACCGTCTCGGCTAAGGCAACAGATGCTCCACCGTGAAGTAACCCAAATGGTTGGCGAGTTCGTTCATCTACCGGCATAGTCGCAATGACCCTCCCAGCATCTAATTGTGTGATATTTATTCCGAGCGCTTCAATTAATGTGTCCTTAATCATTTCTATCCCTCCAGTATGTAAATCTTTTCTATCTAACCTATTCTGCATTTCTTAAATATTTCCTTTTATAAACAAGCGCTAAAATGAAAAAAACAGCCTCTAGAGCTGTTTTTAACCTGATTTTTAATAATAACCTGGATATCCCATTGGTGGAAAACCTCCAGGTGGAAAGCCCATCGGTGGATAGCCAAATGGTGGATATGGATAGCCGTAAAATGGCCGAGCTGCAAAAGAAGCTCCTAATCCGCCTCCAAGTAACCCACCTAAAAAGCTAAGTCCGCCTATTGCTAATGGCAATCCAAAACCAAATCCAATAAAACGTTGATCCTGTACAGGGTACGGGCTTCGATAAGGATACATGCCTCATTACCTCCTTTTTCATCTATACTTGCCTACACTATTGCATATGCAAACAGATGAGGTTTGGAGTGGGCGAAATCGCCTGTTTAGCCCTGTATGTTCTATTTTCCGATTGGTTCAAACCGTTCGACAAATAGGGCTAGTGTACGAGACATAACTCCAGTTGCCCCTGCAGGTCCTAAGTCATAGGCTTTCGAGGATGTGGCTGTTCCAGCAATGTCTAGGTGTACCCAAGGAGTTCCTTCAGCAAACTCACCAATAAACGCACCAGCCACTAGTGCATGGCCCTCACTACCTGGTGAGTTATTTAAATCAGCTACCTTGCTGTTTCTAACCCGTTCAATTTCAGTTTCAAATAATGGCAATTGCCACATTTGTTCTCCCGCTTCCATTGATGCTTCCAGCACTTGCTCATACAATGTTTCATGGTTCGTCATAGCACCTGTTGTATGCAGCCCAAGTGCAGTGATCACCCCACCAGTTAAGGTTGCAACATCGACTAGATATTCAGCTCCATGGTGCTTGGCATATGTCACTGCGTCCGCCAATACAAGACGGCCTTCAGCATCTGTATTGAGCACCTCAATAGTTTTTCCACTCATAGAGGTAATGACATCGTCTGGCTTAAACGCTCCACCGCTGATCATGTTATCCGTTGATGGAATGACAGCCACTACGTTTTGCTCCGGTCTAATCTCTCCGATAATCTCCATGGCACCAAGGACAGCTGCTGCCCCTCCCATGTCCGTTTTCATTCCAACAATACCAGCTTTGGTTTTAATGGAATACCCACCTGTATCAAAGGTAATGCCTTTACCAACTAAACCAATAACATCTTTCCATTCGTCTTTTCCTTGATATTTTAAAACAATCATTTTCGGCGGTTCGGTAGACCCCTGATTCACTGCAAGAAACGCGCCCATACCAAGCTTTTCTATTTCATCTTTATCTAAAATTTCCACTTCAAATTCATATTTAGCTGCAAGTTCTTTAGCATAGGTGGCCAAATCCGTTGCTGTGAGTAAATTGCCTGGCGTGTTCACAAGTGTTCTTGCTGAGTTTGTACCTTTTCCAAATGCATACCCAACATTTAAGGATGCCTGAACATCCTCTGGCTCATTTGTAGTACAATAAACAGATATGTTTTCTAATTTTTTCTCTGGCTCATTCGACTTTTGCTTATAGCCTGCAAAATCGTAGGTAGACAACGCAAACGCCTCACTTAAAGCATGGGCTGCATCTAAACCGTCTACTTTTTCTGTAGTAAAAGAATCTAAGTAAATGGCAGTTTCAACAAGCTTGTTGGCTTTAATCTCTTTAAAAAGCTTACCAAATGCTGTTTTCATCTTTTCAAAGGTTACCTCTTTTTCTTTTCCTAAGCCAACAAACCAAATGCGTTTCGCTGCAATTTTCCCAAAACTATGTACTTTCGTCACATTTTTTAATTTTGCAGAAAGGTCACCGTTCTTCACGAGCTCTGTAAGATGTCCATCAAACTTCTCATCTAGTACAGTTAATGATCCTGTAAATTTCTCCGGTTTATCGAAAAGACCGATAACCAACCCTTCATGTTCTGTTGATAAATCCAGTTCTGTTTTTACGTAAAACATACTCCTACTTCACCTCCGTAGTATTCCATTCTATTATATCGAAAACGTTATATTATTTCGACAAACTAATTATTTTCAAGAAGTTTATAAAAAAAAACAGGCACACGGCCTGCTTTTACCTTTTCTCAGAACTTATATACTGTTGGCGAAATACCTGCAGAGCCTTATCTTCATTTAATGCCTGTAATTGCTCCTCAGTTAGTTTGCCATTTCCTTTTTGAACTACATACACGTCGACCTGTTTTTTGCCCCATTTGCTATAAACATCTTCAACCGTTTCGTAATAAAGGTCCAGCTCATTCCCTTTTATAGCTCCTCCTTTATCCGCAACGACACCATATCCATAGCCTGGAATAAATAGGACCGTTCCAATAGGGAAAACGTTTAAATCAGCAGCCACAGTGGAAAACAAATCACGTTTTACTTTCACTCCGGAATATGTAATCCCATACTCAGGATGTCCTTTAGTTTTACCGGTTGATTCGATCCCTGCTGTATAACCTGTGGCAGTAACTGTATATTTAGGATACTTTGACCAATCAAAAGCATCTTCTAACGATGGCGACGTCGTGTTTGAAGCCGTTACAGTTGTTGAAAGCTCAGACGCAAATTGTGTAATAAGTGTTTTTGCATTTACGCCGGAAATGGATTGAAAGGTTGCTAATAATGCCATCAAGAAAAGACATCCAAGAGCAAAGCGTTTAATCCAATTTTTTGTTTTATTCATTAAAATTTTCACTCCTCCAAAATATTCATTCCCAAGCTGAAGGGAATTATTCAAAAAAGGAGAGAGAATTTTTGCCACAAAATAAAAAAGACTCTTTACCTTTTGGTAAAAAGTCTTAGAACATTTGGTAGCCGTTTTTACGTAGTAGTTTGATGGTGAAGCCTGCAGCAATGGCTCCTGCCAATCCGCTTACAAGGATAAGAATATCTGCAGTGGCTAAAGAAGTGAATTTATGCCCTAGTTCCTGAAAGGCCACTTTACTGTTAGTAAAATAGTCAACAAATGGGACTTTATCTACAATTAAAATTGCCACAACAGGGTACACTATTGCCATAACCCATGACATTCTTAGCAGCATATTTAGAATAAAACCAATTCCAAAAAATAAGACAAAAAATAGCACAATCGATATGATTAACACAACAATGCTCATTTGCATCCGAGATTCCTCCCTTTATACATCAACTTTTAGTGTACTGAATGTCTAAAAGGGAGTCAATAAAAATCGAAAAGCGCAAGCGCCTTGGTCAGCCCCGACAGGCAAATGTTCTTCGGCAATAAAAGTCCGCACTATGACTTTTATTGCCGAAGGTTATTTGACCCGAGCTGTACCAATCATCGCTTTATCAAGCCATGATTGGTACAAGATACTCAAGGAGATTATTCAGGATGAAAACTGGCTAGGCGCTGGAGCTAGACAATTCTCGAAGTCGAATTTTATACTTTCCATTAGTACAAAAAAAAGCTCTTCGAAACGATCCGAAGAAGCAATGTAGAGCATTCTATTTAATTTCACCTAGTACCCTATTCTTTTTTCTTTCCAGATCCTCCGCAGCAGCTGCAGGTTTCCGACCCGCCAAGTAGAAGCTGAAAATACCCATACCCCGAACAATAATCACACTTTTTTGTATCCACGCTCTTCACTGTCATCTTGATCATCCCCCTTAAAATATTTACTTAATTTTCTGATAATATATCAAGGAACAAGAAAAAAGAAAAGAGCGAAATTCAACCAAATTCGGAAAAGAAAACGGATACATTGAAAGTTTTCTTTCATTTTCTAAGCGTTACTTAAATTTTCAAAAAATTACAAAAATAATTTATAGGCTGTATATCCAAATTGATCTCCAGGATTTAGTCCATCGATACCAGGCTTACTGCTATGCTCATTTTGTTCGATTAGATAGTGTAAAAGAATAGATGCATCCTTTTCATGAAGAAGCTCTTTTGGATCCATAAATCTTGCCTCATATAATTCATTTTCCTGGTGAATGACCTTTTCTTTCTCTTTCAGTGGTTCAAGCAGGAATACGAGCATATTATCACTAATCTCTTCTTTTATTACACCCGTTCTTATTCCAATTAATCCTTTAACAGTACAAGTAAGCCCTGTCTCTTCCTTCACTTCTCTAACCACAGCTTCGTCGGCCGTTTCTCCCTCCTCAACAAACCCTGCAGGCAAGGACCACTGTCCTTTTAATCCCCCATATCTCTTCTTGACTACAAGCCATTGACCTCCTGGTGATATAACGATGCCTGATACAGCTAACCACACCTTACCTCGTTTTTCACGACTGCTCATACCAACACTCCTAGCGAACATCTTTCCTCTAATATACCAAAAAAAGGACAGAAGATTCTCTGTCCTTTTCCAACATATATTTTAGAACACGTTAAATTTACCTTTTTTCAATACAAGACCTGCTCCACCAATCATATAAAGTGATCGGTTATCGATGACTTTTTTCATGAATGAAGCTTTTGCTCCTGTAAGTTTCTTACCGAATACAACACCAATTGCATCATCTTCTCCAAGAGAACAAACGGTACCTTTATTGTCGAATGTAAAGGATTCAAGTTCAGCCTTGTTGCGAACTAACGCTGCTATGTTACGAGCAACTACTTCACCTTGCTGCATAGCAATTTGTGCTGTTGGTGGGTATGGACGGTTAATTTCTTCATTGATGACAAGTGAGCTGTCACCAACGATGAATACGTCGTCATGTCCAGGTGCACGTAAATCAGGTTGTACCTTTACACGGCCTCTCATAGCTTCAAAGCCAGACTTTTCAATAATTGAGTTACCACGAACACCAGCTGCCCAAACCACAGTGCCAGCCTTAATTTCGCGAGGCTCCTCTTCTCCTTTAGCTACAAAAATACCATCAGGAGTCGCTTCTTTGATTGCAGTTCCAATTAGGAATTCTACGCCTTTACGCTCTAATTGAGAAACCGCATAATTCACAAGCTCAGGATCAAATCCTGGTAAAACTGTTGGAGCAGCTTCTACACAGATAATCTTTACTTTATGAAAATCAACATCGTATTCATGACATAATTCAGGAATTCGATTTGTTAACTCACCTAAGAATTCGATCCCTGTAAATCCTGCACCGCCAACTACAATAGATAAACGTGTATCTTGCTTCTCTTCTTCCATATTGTACGTTGCAAATTGATATTCAATATGCTCACGTAATTGACGGGAAGAGTTCACATTTGTAATACCGAATGCATATTCCTTTAAGCCTTTGATTCCAAATGTTTCAGGCTCTCCGCCTAATGCAATCACAAGGTAGTCATAATCGACTTCACCTTTATCTAAAATTACTTTCTTCTCTTCTCTGTTGATTTCAACTACTGTATCTTGAACAAAATCAACCTTGCTACGATCAATAACATCTCTAATATCATAACGAACACGATCGTGATGCAGCGTACCAGCAGAAGCCTCGTGTAACCATGTTGTCTCATAATGGTAGTCATTCTTATTTACTAATACAATATCTGCTTCATTTACACCGATTAACTTTTGTAAACGAACTGTTGTCATTAGTCCGCCGTAACCAGCACCGATAATAACAATTTTAGGCTTTCTCAAAGTGATCACTTCCACCTTTTATATTAATATTTTTTGAATAAATTTCTCTTTTTCTTATCTTCCACTGCTTAGACCATTTTTATTTTGCTTTATATAAAAATGTTTGTGATATTATTCACGAAAGGTTTCAAAGAAAAAGAACAAACTGATTAGCACAAAGAAGTGAAAAGATTAATAATAATTGACAGAATAATAAAACTTGTTACATCATTCACATAAATGTGCGTTTTTCGTCACAAATTCTTAACAATATATCCACAATACATCTTATGCTACTTTAACACTATTTTCAAGCGGATTTTTAAATTATTTACCTTAAGAATATTATAAATCACACTATTTTATTACTAATAACTTATTGTTTAAATTGGTAGAAAGTTGTGAGGATTCCCTAGTTTTATGATATTATAGTGAGTGGAGTTTGTTACTACTAGTTGGGGGGATACGGAGTGCAAGAAAATCAAACAGTTTATGATATTACCATAATCGGAGGAGGCCCTGTTGGTCTATTTACTGCCTTTTACGGCGGAATGAGACAAGCATCAGTGAAGATCATTGAAAGCTTACCGCAACTTGGAGGTCAATTATCGGCTCTTTATCCGGAAAAATATATTTACGATGTAGCTGGATTCCCTAAAGTCCGTGCTCAAGAATTAATCAACAATTTAAAAGAACAAATGGCTAAATTTGATCAAGCCATTGCTCTTGAACAGTCTGTTGAGAAGTTAGAAAAACTAGAAGATGGTACATTTAAATTAACAACAAATAAAGAAGTACACTACTCTAAGACAGTTATTATCACGGCAGGAAATGGAGCATTCCAACCGCGCCGTCTGGAATTAGAAAGTGCCCAACAATATGAACACAAAAATCTATATTACTTCATCGAAGATTTAAATCAATTTGCAGGTCAAAAAGTAGTGGTCTTCGGAGGCGGAGATTCCGCAGTTGACTGGGCATTAATGCTTGAGCCAATTGCTGAAAAGGTAACGATCGTTCACCGTCGTGATAAATTCCGTGCCCATGAACATAGCGTAGAAAACCTATACAATTCCAAAGTGGATGTGAAAACTCCATATGTACCTGCCGAATTAATCGGGGATGACAATGGAATTAAACAAGTCGTTCTTTCTTCTGTTAACGGCGAAGAAAAAGAAACCCTTGATGTAGATGCTGTTATCTGTAACTATGGATTCGTTTCTTCCCTTGGACCGATTAAGGAATGGGGTCTTGAAATTGAGAAGAATTCAATCGTAGTCAATTCCAAAATGGAAACCAATGTCCCAGGCATTTATGCAGCTGGAGATATTTGCACATATGATGGAAAAGTGAAGTTAATTGCTTGTGGTTTTGGTGAAGCACCAACAGCCGTAAACAATGCAAAAACATACATCGATCCAAAGGCAAAAGCACAGCCATTACACAGCTCTTCAATGTTTAAACAATAAGAAAAGGCGCCATTTCGGCGCCTTTTTTTATTGTTTTTAACATTCTTCCGGTGTACCTTTAGCTGTTGCGGTACGGAAGGAAGAACCACATCCGCATGACGCGATGGCATTAGGATTATCTATTGTAAAGCCGCCGCCCATCATGGATTCTTTATAGTCAATTTTTGTTCCTTGTATGATAGGAGCACTTTCTTTATCAACAAGTACCTGGATGCCATATTGTTCGAGCTGAAGGTCCTCTTCGTTCACCTCATGGTCAAAGCCCATGCCGTAAGATAATCCACTGCATCCGCCTCCCTTTACACTTACACGTAAGAATGCACCTTCTTCTTCGTTGTGCTTCATCATCTCTTTAATGTGCAGTGCTGCTGCTTCAGTTAATATAACAACTTCCTTACTCATGAAAATTCCCCACCTTTCCATTCTATTTAAAACATCGGATTTTCTTCTAGATATTGGTAAATATTATCAACTAGTTCATCAGGTGTCTCACCTGTTACGACTTCTCCATTAACGAGAGCATATAGTTTGGTTGCACATTTCCCACAATATCCAAGGCATCCATATTCAATAATATCCAAGTTAGGATCTCTTTGTAATTTTTCAAGTGCTTTTTGCGCACCATTCGCCAAATTGCTAATACAAAATTCAATGATAGGTTGAATCACTAGTTTCACCTCTCCACACCTAGATATGCTACTCTATTTCATTCTCCCAGTCAATTACCACGCACTACGCTTTACTGTCAAGAATAGTATGAAAAATGTTGTTATTTGTACACATTTTAGTTATACTCTTATGTGGTAAAGAAACATAATATTATTCTAATATTTTAAAATTGCAAGCGCTAACCATTTTTGTGAAAACCGGATAAACAAAGGGGAATTAATAATGAAAAACCTTGTCATTCTCGGTGGTGGATACGGTGGAATGAGGATTTTGCACGAGCTTCTGCCAAATCATTTACCAGAGGACGTTACCATTACACTCGTTGACCGCGTGCCTTACCACTGTTTAAAAACAGAATACTATGCATTAGCCGCTGGAACCATTTCAGATACAGAAGTTCGTGTTGCTTTTCCGGAACATCCACGTTTAGTTGTAAAATACGGGGAAGTAGTTGGAATTAACACGGCTGAAAAAAAGGTTGAATTAAAAAATGAAAAACCTATTACCTATGATGATCTAGTTATCGGCCTAGGCTGTGAGGATAAGTATCATGATGTTCCGGGTGCAGATCAATTCACCTATAGTATACAGAGTATCGATAAGTCACGTCACACTTATTCTGTATTAAACAATCTAGCTCCTGGTTCTGTTGTTGCCATAGTAGGGGCAGGTCTTAGTGGAGTAGAGTTAGCTAGTGAATTGAGTGAAAGCCGGGAAGACTTACAGATCAAATTATTTGATAGAGGGAATCATATTCTATCCTCATTTCCTGAACGATTAAGTAAATACGTCGAAAATTGGTTTGTTAAAAACAATGTTGAAATTATCAACAATTCAAATATCACTAAAGTCGAAGAAAAACGTTTATACAATCACGATGTCCCTATAGATTGTGATGTGATTGTATGGACAGCCGGGATCCAGGCAAGTAAAATTGTCCGCGATATGGATGGGGAGAAGGACCGGATGGGAAGATTGCATCTCACTCCACGCCACCACCTGCCAACAGATGAACATGTTTTTGTTGTTGGTGACTGCGCAAGCCTTCCACATGCTCCAAGTGCTCAATTAGCAGAAGGACAGGCAGAACAGATTGTGGAAGTGTTAAAAAGCCGTTGGAAAGGTGAGGAGCCTCCTGCTTCTTTCCCGCCAATAAAATTAAAAGGGATCCTGGGCTCTCTTGGTAAAAAGCATGGCTTTGGATTAATGGCGGAACGCCCTATTACAGGACGTGTAGCGCGTCTTTTAAAATCCGGTATTTTATGGATGTATAAATTCCATAATGGATGATGAAACCCTGAGGTTGACCGAAAAAGGTCAGCCTTATTTTTATACAAAGGCGAAAATGCATGTCCCCTTTATCTACACAATATTCTCCTTGTTCTTTTTTAATTGATCTTCCAATTTATCAATCCTTTTTTGTGCTAAGTTAATACTTTCTTCTAGTCGAATTATTTTTTCAGATAACTCTGTCACCTTTATTTCATTTGCCTTTATTTCTATTTGTATGTTAGATACACCGTTGATGATCGAATCTAGCTTTGTCTTAATAACAGCTATCTCTGATGCATCATTTCGAACTTCTCTATCCCTACTTCGTGAAAATGCAACAATCCCGATCATTAAACTTAGAGCCGAACATAAAACAGATAATGCGGGAATCAATATTTGGACTTCCAATTGATCACCACCAGTCTTCTTTTTTATTGAGGAAAATTAATATAATAGTCCTCACTACCATCTTATTCAAATACTTAATAATTGTTAAACCTTGTCCATTTTCACCACAGAAAAAAGCATTCCAACGAGAGGAATGCTTCTATTTTTACATAGCTTGATAGCCGTATTTTTCTAGTTCTGAGAAGATCGTTTTCAACCTTGGGTTACCTTCACCGACGACTTTATCTTTTATCACGACAACAGGATAAAACATATCCTCTTCAATTACTCTTTGTGCAAAAGTAAGTTTCTCCTCATCACCTGCAGGCTGGTGAATATCAACATAGACCATTTTAACAGGCTGATTCGGAAACTTTCTTGCAATAGCTGCTTCCAACCATTCAAAGGTTTCTCTTGAAGAAGGTAGATTCACACAGCTCGGACATAATTGTTCTGCACCATAAAGGACAATTTCTACTTCAGTTGTATTCATTGCATCATCCTGCCTTTTTTCTTTTATCTTACTATAAAAACTAAGAAAATGTCTTTAAATGTGTGCTTTACTAATTTCTGAGAATGGATTTTTAGCACTAATCACATTATAATAAATGTAGGAAAGGAGTCGATTAACAGTGGAAGAACAACAAATGTTTGAACAAGTTCAAGAAGTATTAGATAAATTACGTCCATTTCTTCTTCGCGATGGCGGGGATTGCGAATTAGTAGATGTAGAGGATGGTATTGTTAAGCTCCGCTTATTAGGTGCATGCGGAAGCTGCCCAAGTTCAACCATCACATTAAAAGCTGGAATTGAAAGAGCACTTTTAGAAGAAGTTCCAGGCGTGGTTGAAGTAGAACAAGTTTTCTAATTCTATAAGATTTAAAAAGCGATTGCAATCCAGCAATCGCTTTTTGTATGGTCAAGCTTTGACTAAGGGTTTCCAGTCTTTATTCACCAATGTCTTTGGTTCTTTTCCTTCAATCACTGCTTGAATATTTTTCAGACAAAGCCTCATCATTTCCATTCTTGTTTCAACGCTAGAACTTCCAATGTGTGGAAGCGCAACGACGTTAGGAAGCTGCAATAATGGATGATCGGCACCAATTGGTTCTTTTTCAAATACATCAAGGCCTGCACCAGCAATATCGCCTGCAATTACTGCCTCATAGAGAGCCTGTTCATCAACGACTGGGCCTCTTCCTGCGTTGATAAAAATAGCCGACTGCTTCATTTTCCTAAACACATCACGAGTAAACAGGTTTTTTGTTTCATTTGTAAGTGGAGTTAGGCAGACAATAAAATCTGATTTCTCTACTAATTCATCAAAGCCTACATAAACCGCTCCAAGCTGTTGTTCCACTTCTTGTTTACGTGAACGGTTATAGTATAAAATTTTCATCTCAAAACCGGTTGCCCGTTTTGCAACAGTCTCACCAATTTTCCCCATGCCCACGATACCAATGGTTTTGTGATGGATGTCATGCCCAGCCAATAACAAGGGGCTCCAGCTTTTCCATTTGCCTTCTTTCACTAACTCGGAAGCTTCCATTAGCCTTCTTGCCGTTGCCATTAACAAACCAAAGGTTAAATCTGCAGTAGTGTCCGTTAACACATCGGGTGTGTTGCAAACCGCGATTCCCTCTCTGCTCGCAACCTTTAAGTCAATATTATCGAAACCAACAGCAAGGTTGGCTACTACTTTTAACTGTTTTCCAGCGGTTAAAATACTTTCATCAATAGAATCTGATAACATGGTCAGCAAGGCATCTGCCTTCTTGGCTTCAGTTAGGAGTAACTCCTTTGGAACCGGAATATCCTCATGTTCCCACATGTTTACTTCATAGTTTTGCAGTAGTGGGTTAACAACTTCGTCTGGAAGCTTCCGTGTAATAAAAACGTATGGCTTCATGCTGCATTCACTTCCTTAATTATTCTGATACACTTTATTATTTTACCATAAGTTTGGAATAAGGTTGTTTAATTAGTTTGAATACTAAGAATTATGTTAGCAGCCACTCTAGTTGAGGGATGTTAAGTTGTCGGACGGGTGCACCAGCCATGTGAAAGAATCCAGCAAGAAAGCGTTCATAGTCACTTGTTTGTCGTAGTATTTTACTTAAGCGTTCCTCTAATACCTTCTTATCCTGCTCAGAACGAGTGATATAATAGCTCTCGATACAATCGTAATAATGAAGCGGGAAAATCAAACGAGAGTATAATAACCTCCAGGAAAAAGAAGTTAAGGGGGTCACACTTTGGTATTCGCTAAAAAACTGTTGTACGTCCACATCGTAGGTCTGGATATTACGAAAGTATCGTTCTCTTGTCCATTCAGCTAAATCTCGGCTCCGATGGTCAAATACCCAATCAAATGGATTCTTAATCATATAATGGTCACCCCATGTCTTTTGAGTAAAACGTTCATGACATACGGTGCCCCCATCAGCTTCGGTTGGTTCATCATCCAGCTCCGAATCCACCAGATATTGTATAGCGTTTTCTGTAAGTCCAAGATAATACGGGAATGAGTCAATGAACAATCGTTCAAATTCGTCTTCAGGAGTTTGAAAAAGGAGGTTGTTCCAAACCTTTTCCATTTGTTCAAGCCTTTTTTCCCAAAGTGATTTCCATTGTCCGATTCTGCTCGATCGTTCAATCTGAAATGGGACCTGTCTGCCCCGCTCATGAAATTTAGCTAATTTCCGCCCTAGTTTGATCTTTCGCTGATCTTCGATTTGCCGATTGGCCAATACACAATATTTATTTTGTTCCCACGTGGTTATTAATCGTCCATCCTTAGATGGTAAAAAAACCGGGACATGTTGATCTCCATAGTTTCTTAAATGCTCTGCGATTTTCTCAAGTTCTGTAATATCTTCTTCTTCTCTTCCAGAGGGGTTTGAGACTAAGTACAGCCAGCCATTTCCTCTCAGTGCATCATACCTGTCTAACTTTACGTATTCCTCTACAGCAATCCCATACTGGTTTTCAAGTAACTTTTTAAGCATACTCCCACCTCGTATCCTGACATCTATTTACCTCATGTATATGTTTAGTTGTTTAAAAACTTGTTTTTTGCCCAGTTTTTATTCAAAGGGATAATGAAAGGTGGGATGGAGAAAATATTATTTTGGTTTACTCCTTTTACATAAAATTGCATATCTTATGGAAAAAGAGTATATATATAGTGAAAATCCAAAGAAAAGGTGATTAGAGGAATGGCAGACCACAAAAAAGTAGATCTCACTGAAGAAACAGCTCGCAAATGGTTAAAGGAAAGAGGCGTCGAGGTTCAGGACATGGCCGACTTAGTATTCTTTTTGCAGGAAAAGTACCATACAAACCTGAAAATGGAAGACTGTTTAGCCAACGTAGAACGTGTTCTGTCTAAACGTGAAGTTCAAAATGCCATTATCACAGGAATTCAGCTTGATATGCTTGCAGAAAAAGGGATGTTAGAGGAGCCTCTTCAATCGATTATTGGATCCGATGAAAGCCTGTATGGGGTAGACGAAATTCTTGCGTTTTCTATTGTAAATGTTTACGGCTCTATCGGTTTTACGAATTATGGATACATTGATAAATTAAAGCCTGGGATTTTGGCTCATTTAAACGATAAATCCACCGGTGAATGTCATACGTTTTTAGATGATATTGTCGGTGCCATTGCAGCCGCTGCCTCAAGCAGACTGGCACACCGTGCTGCCCGCCAAGAAGAAGAAAGAGAAAAATAAGGGGGTCAGTCCCCCGCCGCTGTAAAGCGGTGGGGGACTGTCCCCTTTATAGCTTCCATTGATCCAACGAATCCACTACGTGTGTAGGTTTACGGTCGTATCCAGAAAGTAATTCTTTTGTAGTTACCCCTGTATGGACTAAAAGGGTGTCCATTCCTGCATTCATTCCCGCTAATATATCGGTATCATAATAATCTCCGACCATCAGTGTTTCTTCTTTAGAGGTTCCCAGTACCTTTAGAGCTTGTTCCATAATAATCGATTCTGGTTTCCCAATAAAAATTGGCTTAGTTTGTGTAGAAACTGATATGACAGAGGTTAGGGAACCATTCCCAGGCAGCAATCCTCTTTCAGTTGGAATGGCTATATCGCCATTCGTCGAAATAAATGTTGCTCCATTTCGTACCGCTAGACATGCCACAGCTAATTTTTCATATGTAATCGAGCGGTCGATTCCTATGACGACATAATCAGCGTCTTCTTCCGCAAAAGAAAAGCCTTTCTCTTCAATAGCTGTCTGAATCCCCTCTTCTCCTATCACATATACAGAAGCATCTTTCTTTTGTTCATAAATGAAATTGGCGGTTGCCTGGCTTGTTGTGAATACCAAGTTCTCCTCCGCCGGAATATCAAAACTCACCAGTTTTTCAGCTACTTGCGCGGGTGTTCTTGATGAGTTATTCGTCACAAACAAATACGGAATTCCATTGTCTCGTAGATTTTTTACAAAATCAGATGCAGCTTCAATTCGCTCTGACCCTCTATACATAGTTCCATCCAAATCAATTAAATAGCCCTTATACTTTTTCATATAATCACTCCCCATTAGTATCCTACCCAAATTTAATTAAAAGAAAAAGACCGTTAGCGGACGGTCTTTCATTAGTTTTTAAATGCAGATACGGGACCTAATTCATTGGTCAAATATTCACGAATATTGCCCGTAAAGGTTTCTAACTCATATAGATGGGCCGAAAACTGCTGGTAAAGCTCTACATGATCGACTGAAATATATTCCTGAACGAGATTCTTTCGATATTGGATTAGAGTCTTTAAATGATCTCCTGTCTCAGTGGAAATAACCTTTTCATCAACTAAGATATCAATAATGTCATCATAACTGCCGGGATCTCTCATGATAAACCCGTCGATCATGGCATTTCCGACATCTAGGACAGACTCAATCATCATTTGATTTAACCGTTCCAAAGCCGCTTTCTCTAACGCTGTTGTCCATTCCTTTTGTTGTGTAAAGAGGTGAATAAGTTCTTCTAAATAGACTAGTGTTGCTTCTATTTTTTCCCTGTCAACAAAATACATAGGATTCCACTTCCTTTTTCTAAGTTGCAATAGCCGGTACTAACGCGGTTGGTCTTGCATAAAAATATCCTTGAGCTAGGTCTACGTTATTTCTTGTCAAAACAGATGCCTCGTCCGCATTTTCAATTCCTTCAGCAACCACTAGGGAGCCTGCTTCTCTAGCTACCAGCATGAGCCCTTTTAACATGGATTCCTTAATTGAATTTTTATCTATATTCTGAATGACGGAACGATCAATTTTAATAATATCTGGCATAATATCACTAATAATACTTAAACTGGAATAGCCAGCACCAGTGTCATCCATGGCAATTTTATAGCCCATTAAGCGTAGCATTTTTATATTATAAATAAAATTTTTTAAGCCTTCAATCGAATCATTTTCCGTGATTTCAATAGTAATTTGCTGAGGTGGTATTTCTTTGAATTGATGCATTAATTTTTTTAAATCACGGGTAAACCGGATATTTCCAAGTGTGAGCGGAGTACAATTCACAAAGATATTCTTCCGGCATTTGGCAGCCTTTATTTGCTCCAGCACTTTTTCAATCACAATCATTTCCAAGTCATAAAGTAAGCCCGTTTGTCTGGCTACTGAGAACAACGGCAAGGGACTTTCTAGAACAGACCCCGTTGGACCACGGGTAAGCATCTCCCATGCGTGAACCTCACTAGTAGCAACATCAAAGATAGGCTGTGCTAATAATTTTATTTCCTTTTTAGAAATAATCTTTTTCATTAAATAGACCATTTCATCAAATTCAGACTTCACCTTTTTTTCAGCCATAGCAATCGCCTGTCTATGTGCTCTTGCAATTGAGTCTTGTATCGACAAGTACTTTTTTTCCACAAACATATACCCAGTCCTAAAGACTGGTTGGAGAAAAGGATAAGCCTTATGCAGATTTTTTTCTACACTATAGACGATTTTTTTCATAGCTATATCAATTTCAGAGAGAGAATGGCGTGAATAATCCACTTTTATGTACAATGTTAGTCCATCACCGTAAAAATCATCAAGCGTAATCACATCTTGTTTATCTATGCCTTGCTCAACAGCTGAGCGAAAGAACTTCTTTGTATGTTTGATAAACTGATGGCTTTGGGTTTGTCCTAACTGCTCTGACAACTCAATCATATCTTTTAAATGAAAGACAACAACTGCTACCTCGTATCCCTCAGTAAAAGCAGCCTTTACCCCTTCTAAAACGGGATTTCTTAAAATGAATTGGGGTGGATAAAAGCGCATAGTTGATAGAGGTAGTATGATCTTTCCCCATTTCATTACACTTTTGACTTTTTCTTTGTAACGACGGACCATTAAATTCATCCCTCTCAGAAGCCAACATACATGATTTACGTATATTGTAGCATAATTTGACATGATTCGTGTTTTTTTATCCATAAATTTCTAGTAAAAATTAAGAATATTCGATACTCCCCTCCGTCCCATTTATTTGTTACTATATAAGAGATGCGTAAAAGTATGAATCAAAGGAGATTATTTCATGAACGAGCGCTTTTTCTTATATGATGATACAGAAAATACGAAAACAAGATTTGTCAGCTTTGTTGGAGAAAACCAACGATTTGATTTAGCGATTGTCCAAAGTGACCGTCATTACGGTAAACACTTGGTTCTTGATATGCAAGGAAACCGCTTTGCTATTATTGGATTGGATGATTTACAAGAAGAGGGCTATTTAGAATATGCTTTTCAATTAAGTGAAGAAGATGCCGAAGAATTACGCGGCTTTTTAATGGAGTTAGTTTAGGTTAAATAAATGCACACTTCTTTTCAAATAATAGTTGGTAAAGGAGTGTGTATATCATGGCAGATAAAGATTCCGAACAATATAATGACTTTTCAAATGTGGAAGCACAACGAAATTTCCTAACTGTTGAGGATCTTCCGGAGGGCGCCTATGGGGCTCCTCGGGGAAAATTCCAACCAGTAGAAAATAAAAGTACTCCCTGGGAAAAGGGACAGCGCTACTATAGTGCATTTAATTATGAATATAAATCTCTGCATGAAGATTTGCCCAGACAGATGGACGGAGCACACCCGCCTCACGATGATCCTGAAACGGAGACACAGGCGCCTTACAACGAATAGAACAAAAAGAGGATGTCCCGAAACAAAGTGTCAGACCCCACACCCTCATATTTATAGCTGAACTTTTCCTAAAGATTCACTATATATGAGAAATAAACGTGAGGTCAAACCCTTTGGGACATCCTCTTTTATTTTTTTACTTTTTTCAAAACAAAGTATGCACAGCCAAAGTTGCAATATTCATAAAGGTATTCACTTAACGTGCTTATTTTTGTATCAAAAGTAGCTTTTTGATTTTGGTCATCAAAGAATCCCTTTAGGCGAAGCTGCCCGTATCCCCAATCACCTACAACATAATCATACCTAGATAAAATATCACTATACCTTGATTTAAAAGCCTCTTCATTATACCCATCCCGATATTCTTGAAGAATTTCATAAGCGGTATTGTTTATTACGATCATACTTTTCACCTCAGTTATCCCAGCCATTTCCTACTTCCCATTATAACCGATTCCCCATCAATTACTAAGAAAAAAAAACAGAACATTGGCCATTCTAATAAAAGGAGGTGTTTATGTTGAAAAAATTTATCATAATCGCTGGATTATGTAGCATAACTGCTTTAACTGGATGTACTAAGGATATGGGAAATCGTGATGTCTATGAAGAAAGCGGAAATACCATTAATGTAAATAACAAACGACACGATCTTTACAATGAAGGCGCAAGCCGCGGGGTTCGAAATGTAAGTGACAATTATGGATTTGTCCGTCACCAAAAAAGCCCAATAATGAACGATAATACAGCAAATAACGGCTATACCGCTTTAAACCGTGAGCAGCTTGCCAATATCATTAGTAAATATAGTGTAAATGTTCCTAATGTAAACGATGTGGCTACCCTTGTAACTGACCAGGAAGTGTTGATTGCCTATGATACAGACACAAAAGATCGTAATATGACTGCCGATCAAGTGAAGAAAACAGCCTTTTCAGTCGTACCAAGATACTACCACGTGTATGTAACAGATAATAAAACCTTGATGCGCGACGTTGAAAACCTAGCGAACCTTGACTCTAACAGTCGAAATTCTCGTCACGCAGTTACAGAGCTGATTACACAAATGAAAAAATCCCCTCAAGGTATGCGTTTGAATGCAAGTGAAAATGAAAATGGCGAAACCCAAGATGATATGGACCTCAAAAGAATTAATATGCACAAGTAATAAAATAACAAAGAGAGGTTGATTTAGTTCTCAACCTCTCTCGTTGTTTTTATGCTTCTTTCGCTTCTTTTTCTCCAAGTAACTGCTTGTGTTTCGCTGCAGCATTTACTTGTTCATCTGCATGATAAGATGACCGAACAAGTGGACCTGCTTCACAGTGACTGAAGCCCTTACTTATGGCAATCTCTTGTAATTCTTTAAACTCATCAGGATGGTAGTATTTTTCAACCTTCAAATGACTCTTTGTAGGTTGTAGGTATTGACCAATGGTCATAATATCTACATTGTTTGCTCTTAAATCATCCATCACTTCTAGAATTTCTTCTTTTGTTTCTCCAATTCCGATCATTAAACTTGATTTGGTAGGAATGCTTGGCTGCATTTCTTTCGCACGACGAAGGAATTCAAGTGAACGATCGTATTTTGCACGGGCCCTTACTCTTGGTGTTAAACGTCTAACCGTTTCAATATTATGGTTTAAGATATCTGGTTTCGCATCCATTAACATCCTTAAGTTCTCTTCTTTTCCACCCATATCGGAAGGGAGTACCTCAATGCTGGTAAATGGGTTTTTACGACGAATAGCACGAACGGTTTCAGCAAAAACAGCAGCACCGCCATCCTTTAGATCATCACGTGCTACCGCTGTAACAACCACGTGCTTTAAGTTCATTAGTTGAACAGAATCCGCCACTCTTTCCGGCTCTTGCAAATCCAATTCTGTTGGTAACCCAGTCTTAACCGCACAAAACCGGCAGGCACGCGTACAGGTGTCACCAAGAATCATGAAGGTTGCTGTACGTCTTACTGCCCAGCATTCATGAATGTTTGGACAGCGAGCTTCTTCACACACAGTATGTAGATTTTTTTCACGCATCATTTTCTTAAGTCCTGTGTAGGTCTCATTTGTATTAAGCTTTATTTTAAGCCATTCAGGCTTTCGCAGAATTTCTTCTTTCTTACTCATTATTACACCCCTTAAAATCCCATTCATATGTATGGTAAGTGAGTTCTTCATTTGTCACTTTACCATACTAGATAAGGAACGACAAGCAAGTAGATTATTATTGCATTACCAATTATTAGCGATAATGAAAAAGCTTATTATCCATACACTAAACATGTACATTAATTGGGAAGGAGGATTCCTTTTGCGGGCTGTTCTGATTATTGGAACTTTCCTTTTATTTTTCACCTCTTCCCTTGCAGTGAGGAGTGCTCATGCAGAGGAACCTGATCCATATCAGGAAAGAATGAAGCTTTATAAAAAGGTTGAAACGGTCACTCAAATTCCATGGTATTATTTAGCAGCCATCGATCAATACGAAAGAAGCATCCGACAAGTTCGCAGAGACTTACCTAAGCCAGATAGCGTAATTGGGATTTACTTTCGTCCCGAGCAATGGGCAGGTCTAACCAATCCCAATCCAGAAGAAGTGAATCCAGCTGCTATTCAATTTTTTGATGGGATGGGTGTGGATGGAAACGGAGATGGTAAAGCAAACCTTAAAAGCGATGAGGACGTTTTATACGCATTTGCCCATTATCTTCTTTCTTACGGAGTAGACCCTGATAATATAAAAATCGGACTGTGGAATTACTATCATCGTGATAGAACAGTGGGAATTATTGCTGGTAAGGCTAAGATATATCGACATTTTGGACGACTTGATTTAGATACCCAAGTATTCCCTGTACCTATTCGCAGCAATCATAGTTATCGCAGCACTTGGGGTGATGCACGCGGCTGGGGTGGAAGAAGGATTCATGAAGGCACTGATATTTTTGCAGGATATGGAGTGCCTGTTCGCGCTACTACCTATGGCATTATTGAAATGAAAGGTTGGAATAAATTTGGCGGCTGGAGAATCGGCATTCGAGATATTAATAATACGTATCATTATTTTGCCCATCTCAGCGGCTTCGCAAAAGATTTAAAAGTCGGCCAAATCGTAGAACCAGGAATGGTCATTGGCGGTGTGGGCAGCTCTGGATACGGCCCTCCAGGAACCTCTGGAAAATTCCCACCGCATTTACATTACGGAATGTATAAGGACAATGGGATTACAGAGTGGTCCTTTGATCCATATCCGCATTTAGCCAAATGGAAACGGCTAGAACGAGTAAATTTGCGTAAAAAATAGAGGCTGACTCCTAGTCGGCCTCTTACTAATTTCCGGACTTTTTCGTTTCGGATTTGTTTTTTGTTTTGGTGTCGGTATTCTTTTCTGGTATTTGAATAGATGGCGTGACACTGCCTCCGCCTCCATTGTAGAATTGAGGAACTTCTCCCTCTACCAATGAACCACCTACAGGTATGCTTTGTTTTAATTTAGTAATTTTGGTTGCAAAAGGAGTAATAATTTGAACGGACACTACTATATCAACAGAAACCTCTACCCACGTATTATTGATCCCCATTTCCTTTGTTTGGATATGGACATCCGGTTCTACTTCACCAATGGCATGAAATTTGACTGGTATTTTGGGTCCAATATTCCCCAATAAGGAAATATTCGTTGCTTGCCCTAATGGAACATACCAGACAATTCCGTCCTCCTTTGCCGTATTTTCGGTTTCGATTTCAACATCCGTCTCTAGTAAGGCAATTTCACCCCTTTTGGCTGTTTTTAGATTCTTTTGAATTTGTGCAGTTGTTTCAGCCAATACACGATTGATTAAATCTGTATTCAGTTGGGCATTTTGCCCTTTTCCATTACTCCCTGGCACAATTTTAATTACTTCATTGTTGTCTCCCACATTTGTTGTTCTCTTGGTAATGGCCCGATTAATGACCAGCGACGCAATATTTCGCGTTTCTGATTCTGCATATCGCATTAAAGTCGGTTCAATCCCTCTATTAACGAGCCATAAGCCAGTTGCCGTCGAAAAAAGAAAAAATACAAAGGTTAGCAGCATAACATATCGGAAAGGCAGCGGTCCTCTTTTAGTAAGGCGCCGGCGAAATTTAGCCAAAGACAATCACCCCTTCATGCTATATGTATGCTGTGAAAAGGTGAACTAGCCCAATAAAAGAAAAGAGGCTATACTAAAGAACATTATTGATTATTTAATCCTGTTGATTGGAACTAAAATCAACAGACAAATTTAACAAAGTCATACAATAAAGTAGCTCTTAACCCTGGCCTGGCTACTTCTACTTTTTGCCTCTGCTTGCTCTAAAAAATATATCTAGACACCTCTACTTCTACTTTTTGCTTCTGTTTGCTCTAAAAAATAGATCTAGACACTGGCTACTTCTACTTTTTCCTTCTGCTTGCTCTAAAAAATAAATCTAGACACCCGCTACTTCTACTTTTTGCTTCTGTTTGCTCTAAAAAGTACATCTAGACACCCGCTACTTCTACTTTTTGCTTCTGCTTGTTCTAAAAAATAAATCTAGACACCCGCTACTTCTACTTTTTGCTTCTGCTCGCTCTAAAAAATAGATCTAGAAACGCGCTACTTCTACGTTTTGCTTCTGCTTGCTCTAAAAAGTACATCTAGAAAAATATTTATAAATGTGGCTATGACAAATCTAAAAAAAAGCCTGCTGTAATTTCAGCAAGCTTTTAAACCATCTTCAATAAGGCATCCTTACCAATCATACCTTGGTGAATTCCTAATTCTTCCGCTTCAAATGTGACTGATTCCAGTGGAGCATTTAGAAGCTGATCAATAGTTCTTACACCTACAGCTCGGCCGGCAATGATTTTACGGTCCTTTAATTTTTCGTTTAATAGCCCTACATCTAAAGCACCGCACATAATATATCCCTTATCGCTTGTCACTGCAAGCAATGTTGTTTTTGGAAGTAAAACAGATACAGCCAAAAAGGTATGGCCGTTTATTTCAATTGGCGAAAGATCAATCAATTTCCCTACACTCCTTTCCTCACTATCACTCTATGATGAGTTCGGAAAAAGAGTGTATTGTTATTTTTTCAGCTTCCACTTTAATAAGTCCCGAAAAAACTCAGGCAAGAAATACGTTTTTTCTTTTTTCGGAAGGATATCTTTGAAAAAATGTCCAAAGGTGAACATATCAGGGAGAGCTAGCGTATAAGTACTTCCAAGCTCCAATTTACTTCCATTGACAAAAATCACATCATCGTGAAAGTCAATTTGGTCATAAACAAACACGCCTAACACCGTGCCCCTAAATCCTAAACCCTTTATGTGTTTCTTATGTAATGCTTTGTCCTTTGTCTGCTCGAGGATGGAGGTCAATTCCTTACCCGTAACCTTAATGACGCACGGATTAATCGGATGCGGACAAACAGAGAGTAAATCATACTCTGTTACCTCCCCCGATAATGAGCCAAGCAGAAGTCCCGCATTTACTAGTGCACAATCTGCCTGGCACCATTCCCTTAATGCTTCACAAAGCAAGAGAGAAAAGTTGGTTTCATGAAAGGGATCACTTAATAAAGGCACGGAAATGGAAGTGATTTTTTCGCTTAACATGTCCCTTCCTTTTTCTAAAAAGAAATCAATCTTCTTTTGTTCATCTACGACCGCTGGCAGCTCGTTAAATCCGTAAAGAATCGCATCTTTTTGAACAAGCTCTTTTTTCTCATTTAATTGAAGTGTCACATGACCGACGAAGTTTCCATGCTTTCCTGCTGCACCAAGTAAAACATTGTTAATCATCTCTCCATGTTCAAGGAAATGATGGGTATGGGCACCTAAAATTACATCAATTTCAGTAAATTGTGCAGCTATTTTTTCATCGTCATGTAATCCAAGGTGGGAAAGAAAAATCAGAACGTCTGCATTTTCTTTCATAGACGGGACCCACTTTTTCAGTTCCTTCATCGGGTCTGTCATTTCCCAGCCCAATAGTTCATAGAGATGAGTAAACGGAGCAGTTAATCCTAATACCCCTACCTTTGTCCCTTGAATTGTTTGATAAATTTTATAAGGATGGGCCCATGAAGGATATTCATTTTCTTTTGTATAAAGGTTAGCAAGTAACACGTCAAATTTTGCTTCATCATACAGATGATTCAAATCATTGAACGGAAGATTAATCCCCTCGTTATTTCCAATGGTCACAGCCGTATACTGACACTCGTTTAAAAGAGCTACATTTGCCTTGCCCCTTGTTGCATCCGTAAAAGGATGCCAACGATCGAGAAAGTCTCCGATATCAAATAAGAAAACCTCTTCCCCTGTCTTCTGGAGCAGCTCTCTCTTTTCTATGAGAAACTGTTGAATCCGCGGCCAATGTTCTAAATGGCTGTGTATATCATTCGTATGAAAAATATGTATCGTTTCCATCTTTCACCTTTACCCTGTTATTCCTTGATACATTAATCTTACTCCTACAACGATTAAAATAATTCTTATAATCCAGACAATCGTTTTGCTTTTTAGCTTTGTATTTAAGAATACCCCTACCTTAGCTCCTATCCAAGCACCAGGCACTAATGCCAATGCATAAAGCCAATTCACATTGCCCAAAGCGATATGTGTGATGGAACTTAAGATCGCTGTGGGTAGAATCATAAACATAGATGTCGCCACCGCAACATGTGGCGGGAAGAAAAACAAAATAATCATGGTCGGAACCATTAAGGACCCGCCGCCAATTCCAAAAATCCCTGACAGAAATCCAACGACAAAGGATATTAGAATGGCAACAATGGGACTGAAACCATATTCAAAGTTTCTTCCGATATTATCAGTAAATTGCCGAACAATTCCCTTATCTTTACGAAAAGGAAGAGGTTTTAATTTATCTTTAATCATTAAAACAAAAGATACAAAAATAATAAATAATCCAAAATAAAGATTAAATGAATGCAAATCTAGTTTCTCTGTCACCCAGGCACCAAGAATGCTACCGGGGCCACTTCCAATTAAGAAAATTAATCCACTCTTATAATCAACAGTTTTTAGTTTCATATAAGCAAGTGTGGAGGAAAGGCCAGTAAAAATCATGGTAAAAAGGGAGGTACCAACAACCACCTGTGGTGTAAGGTGGCTGAATTCAGGCAGGGTAGCTAAGTATAGCAATGCAGGTACAACAATGATACCTCCTCCCATACCAATCAGGGATCCTAATGAGCTTGCCAGCACCCCAATTATCACCAATATTATCCATTCCATAACTTCACCTTCTAATGTCTATTGTTAAAATAAATCTAGTTGCCTTGGGGCGAGTCCTTCGTAGTCTATGTCTAAAAGTTTCATCATATCCTTCGCGTTATCAGCTGCATCTCCACCAGAGTTATTATTGAACAAAAGGTAAACATGTTCAGTCTCTCTAGTAATCTTCAGAATAGAGTCGCGCCATTCCTCTAATTCTTTTTGATTGTAACGATAAAGATAGCGTACCTCTCGCCAATTTTCTGCATTCCTCTTTTGCCAGCCATGAACATTGCGGCCATGGAATCTTACTAGGACCCTATTGTTGCCTGCGGCGGTTAAAACGGTGGGAACGGAGCCTTCACCCGCCTGTGGTTCATCGCAAATACTGTGAATCCAATTCTCTTGTTTCATAAAATCAAGGGTTTTTTGCTGATAAGGAGGGGCAAACCATGATTGGTGCCTGAACTCTAATGCACAAGGAATGTCATCCATTTGTTGTTTACACCATCTCAAGTAATCAACATTTTCTCGTTTGCAGCTAAACCATGGGGGAAATTGAAATAAGACCATAGCGAGTTTGTTTTTTTCTATATATGGTTGTAAGGAGTCTTTAAACGCCAGAAACATGTCTTGTTTGCTTTCAAACGGTATCTCCCCACGCATATGCCCAGTCATGCCTTGATAGGCTTTAACGATGAACTGGAAGCCCTCAGGTGTGTCCTGCACCCACTTCTCCGCATTCCGTTTGGGCTGAATCGCATAAAAAGTTGAATCTACCTCTACGATTGGAAAATGGCCCCCGTATTCTTTTAGCTTGTCCCGTGAGGAAATCCCGCTTGTGTATAAGCTGTCATGGTCTCCCCAGCCCGTTACACCGATATAAATCAATTCACTCACCCCCAGTTATTAATAATAGCATACAAAAACCCGCCAGCTATAGTCAGCGGACGGGTTTCGTTTGTAAAAATATTAACCGATAGAACCTTCCATCTCGAACTTGATCAGACGATTCATTTCAACGGCATATTCCATTGGTAATTCTTTAGTAAATGGCTCAATGAAGCCCATAACGATCATTTCAGTTGCTTCCTGTTGAGAAATACCACGGCTCATCAAGTAGAAAAGCTGCTCTTCTGATACTTTAGAAACCTTTGCTTCGTGCTCAAGTGAAATGTTGTCATTAAGGATTTCATTGTATGGAATTGTATCTGATGTAGATTGATTATCCATTATCAATGTATCACACTCAATGTTTGCACGAGCACCTTCTGCTTTGCGTCCGAAATGAACGACTCCACGATAGGTTACTTTACCGCCGTGCTTAGAAATGGATTTAGATACAATCGTTGAGGATGTATTTGGAGCTAAGTGAATCATTTTTGCTCCAGCATCCTGGTGCTGACCTTTACCTGCAATCGCAATCGATAAAGTCATACCACGAGCACCTTCACCTTTTAAAATAACGGCTGGGTATTTCATTGTTAACTTAGAACCGATATTACCATCAATCCATTCCATTGTTGCGTTTGCTTCACAAACCGCACGCTTGGTTACTAAGTTAAATACGTTATTAGCCCAGTTTTGGATGGTTGTGTAACGGCAATATGCATCTTTCTTAATGATAATCTCAACAACCGCACTATGCAGTGAGTTCGTTGTATAAACAGGAGCAGTACAGCCTTCAACATAGTGAACGTGCGCGCCTTCATCAACGATGATTAACGTACGTTCAAATTGTCCCATGTTTTCAGAGTTAATACGGAAATACGCCTGTAAAGGAGTATCCACTTTTATGCCCGGAGGCACATAAATGAATGAACCACCAGACCAAACTGCTGAATTCAATGCCGCAAATTTATTATCAGTTGGAGGAATTACCTTAGCCCAGTGCTCACGGAAAATGTCTTCATTTTCTTTAAGCGCAGAATCTGTATCCTTAAATACAATTCCAAGTGCTTCAAGGTCTTCCTTCATGTTGTGATAAACAACCTCTGATTCGTATTGTGCTGATACACCAGCAAGATACTTTTGCTCCGCTTCAGGAATACCCAGCTTATCAAATGTTGCCTTGATTTCCTCAGGTACTTCGTCCCATGACTTTTCCGATTTCTCAGATGGTTTTACGTAGTACGTAATTTCATCAAAGTTTAACGAACCCAAATCTCCGCCCCATTGTGGCATTGGCATATTATAGAAATGCTCAAGTGATTTTAAACGGAAGTCGAGCATCCATTGTGGTTCACTCTTCAGCTTAGAAATCTCTTCAACTATTTCACGTGTCAAACCACGCTTAGATCGGAATATGGAAACGTCTTTATCGGCAAAACCATATTTATAATCACCGATTTCTGGCATTTTTTTAGCCATTATCGTATCCTCCCATTCATAACAGAGGGGCATAGGCCCCAGCCGTTCTATTCTTGTTCTTCTTCCTTCAAGCCTTTTTCCATCGCCTTCCACGCTAATGTGGCACATTTTATGCGGGCAGGAAACTTGGCTACCCCTTGAAGGGCCTCAATATCACCTAAATCAATATCATCATCATACTCTTTCCCCTGCATCATTTCAGAGAAGATCTTTGACATTTTTAATGCCTCTTCGATCTTTTTCCCTTTAATCGCTTGGGTCATCATAGATGCTGATGACATTGAGATAGAACAGCCTTCCCCTTCTTGCTTTGCGTCAACCACAATTCCATTTTCCACCTTGAGGCTCAATTGAATGCGGTCTCCACATGTAGGGTTATTCATATTAATTGTATGACTACCATCCTCCAAAACACCACGGTTCCGGGGATTTTTATAATGATCCATAATTACTTGTCGGTAAAGTGCATCTAAATTAGAAGACATCGCTGAAATACTCCTTTGTTTTGACAAGCCCTTCAACGAGTTTATCAATATCCTCTTCAGTATTGTATAAATAGAAACTTGCTCGAGCAGTCGCTGAAGCCTTGAGCCATCTCATTAGCGGCTGTGCACAGTGATGTCCGGCACGGACAGCAATTCCTTCTGCATCTAGCACCGTTGCTACATCGTGTGGATGTACGTCTGTTAAATTAAAAGTAATAAGTCCTGCCCGCTTTGCTGCATCAAGCGGACCATAAATTGTCATACCTTCAACGACAGACATTTTGTCTAACGCATAGGCAGCCAGCTTATGTTCGTGCTCTGCAATGTTGTCTAATCCAACCTCTGTCAAAAAGTCGATAGCGGCTCCTAGACCAATCGCACCTGCAATAATAGGTGTTCCACCTTCGAATTTCCATGGAAGCTCTTTCCACGTTGATTCCTGCAATTGCACGAAATCAATCATCTCACCGCCAAACTCAATTGGCTCCATGTTTTCAAGTAAATGCTTCTTCCCATAAAGAACACCGATGCCTGTAGGAGCGCACATTTTGTGGCCAGAGAATGCAAGGAAATCACAATCCAAATCCTGTACATCAATTTTCATATGAGGTGCACTCTGAGCACCATCTACCACCATGATGGCCCCATTTTCATGGGCAATTTGAGCAATTTCCTTCACTGGATTGATGACGCCAAGTACATTCGATACCTGCATCACAGATACAACTCTCGTGTTTGCAGTAATCGTTGCACGAACATCATCAAGTGAGATGGTTCCGTCCTCTTGGAGCGGAATATATTTTAACTGGGCACCAGTCCGTCTAGCCACTTGCTGCCACGGGATAATATTACTGTGGTGCTCCATATAAGTGATAACAATTTCATCGCCTTCTTTAAGATTAGCCGCTGCATAACTAGCTGCAATCGTATTAATAGAAGTCGTTGTACCTCTTGTAAAAATAATCTCTTGTATCGATTTTGCGTTGATAAATTTACGGACCTTTTCACGTGCCCCTTCATAGGCATCCGTCGCTCTTGTTCCTAATGTATGCACACCACGATGGACATTGGAATTGATTTCACGGTAATATTTATCAACTGCCTCAATCACTTGAAGCGGCTTCTGTGATGTAGCTGAACTATCCAGATACACCAACGGCTTGCCATTTACCTCTTGGTCTAGGATCGGAAACTGTTTACGAATATCATGGATATTCATTAGCGTACTTTCCTTTCGATCACTTCAGTCAGCTGTTTCTTAACTCCTTCTATTGGTAGCTGGTTAACAACTGGTGCAAGGAATCCATGAATGATTAAGCGCTCTGCTTCTTGTTTTGGAATACCACGGCTCATTAGGTAGTATAGCTGTACTTTATCCACTCGGCCGACAGAAGCTGCGTGACCTGCCGTTACATCATCTTCGTCAATTAGAAGAATTGGGTTGGCATCTCCACGTGCTTTTTCGCTAAGCATTAATACGCGAGATTCTTGCTCTGCATTTGATTTAGAAGCGCCATGCTCAATTTTTCCAATACCGTTAAAGATGGAAGTCGCACTGTCCTTCATAACGCCATGCTTTAAGATATAGCCTTCGCTGTTTTTACCAAAGTGAACAACCTTTGTCGTAAAGTTTTGCGTTTGTTCGCCACGTCCAACGACAACTGTTTTGGTATCACCATAAGAACCGTCCCCGATCAGGTTCGTTGTGTTTTCAGAAATAGTGTTGCCTTCATTCATTAAACCTAATGCCCATTCAATACGAGCATCTCTTCCAGCAACACCACGACGGTTAACATACGTAGTTGTTCCTTTTGCAAGGTAATCCACTGCACCGTATACAACCTTCGCATTCGCATTAGCGATAACCTCTGTAAGGATGTTCACGATTGAATTTGATTCTTCAATCGTTGAAATATAGTTTTCAACATAAGTAACTGAGCTATTATCTTCTGCCACAACAATCACGTGGTTAAATAGGTTCGCCTCAGCATTGTCATGTACGTAAACCGCTTGAATAGGTTCAGCAATTTCAACGTTTTTCGGAATGTATAAGAACACCCCGCCGTTCACTAATGCCGCATGAAGTGCAGTAAGACGGTGCTCATCAGCATTAATAGCTTGTGTCATATAGTATCTTTTCAACAGCTCTCCGTGCTCTCTTGCTGCTGTAAAAATGTCTGTAAAGATAACTCCCTTACTCTTTAATTCTTCTGATAGAGATAAAAAGGCAGGAGTTTGATTGCGTTGAATATATAGGTTTTTATCAGCTGCATCTACATCAACTAATGCCTTTACTTCTTCTGGCAGTTCAGCAAGTGAAGCATATGCTGCACTTTTTACTGTATGTTGATCGAACTGAGTGAAATTCCATTTATCAATTTTTGTTTTATCAGGTCTTGGCATTGGCAGTTGTTCAAAACTCTCTAATGCTTTGAGACGGAACGCTTCAAACCAAGCAGGCTCGTTCATTTCTTTCGAAAAGGAGCTTACAAAACCCTTATCAAATGGTAATTTTGTTTCTGTTGTCATTGTAATCCTCCTAACACTCTCTTACGCTTCTTGCCCAACTGTTTCATCTTCAATTCCAAGCTCTTGTTTGATCCAGTCATATCCTTCTGCTTCTAAGCGTTGTGCTAGCTCTGGTCCGCCTGATTTAACGATACGGCCCTGCATCATAACGTGTACATAGTCAGGAGTGATATAGTCTAAAAGACGTTGATAGTGAGTAATAACTAGGCATCCGAATTCTTCGCCGCGCATTTCGTTGATACCTTTAGAAACAACTTTTAATGCGTCGATATCTAGACCTGAGTCAATTTCATCCAGGATCGCAATTTTTGGTTCTAACATCATTAATTGCAGAATTTCATTACGCTTCTTCTCTCCACCAGAGAAACCTTCGTTTAGGTAGCGCTGAGCCATATCTAAATCCATTTCAAGGAATTCCATTTGTTTATCCATCTTACGGATGAATTTCATGAGGGAAATTTCGTTTCCTTCACCTAGGCGGCTATTTAATGCTGAACGTAAAAAATCGGCATTTGTTACGCCATTGATTTCACTTGGATATTGCATTGCTAGGAATAGACCTGCACGAGCGCGCTCATCTACTTCCATTTCAAGAACATTTTCTCCATCTAAAATAATGCTGCCGCTAGTTACTTCATATTTAGGGTGACCCATAATTGCAGATGATAAAGTGGATTTACCAGTTCCGTTAGGACCCATGATTGCATGGATTTCTCCACCTTTTACTTCAAGGTTTAACCCTTTAATAATTTCTTTCCCATCAATTTCTACATGTAAATCTTTGATCGTTAAAGTTGATCCAGCCATATCTATACCTCCGAAAAGAAAGTGTTGTATCATGCAGACCGGGATTGGTCTGTAACTCTATTCTCATTTTATTCTCATTACAATCTTATAACAAATGAAATGTATTAGCAACTCCTAAACAGTAAAAACAATACCCCTATTTTCATTAAGCTGTTGCTAATTGAGAATGAGAAGTCTCATTTAAAGAATTTTCTGATAAAAAATCCCTAATCCCAATATGTAAAAATACACTCGGTTAAAATCATACCTTATTTTTTCAGCATTTGCCAAGTGATTTTGGGTGCAATATCTCTTCTATTTTTACCCAATAATGACGTTTCATGTATGACTACGGAAATACAAAAAGCCAGTGAGTAAATCACTGACTTTTCCTATTTTCTTCTTATTTAATATTGTTCGATTCTTATTCAGAAACAGGTACAACTGCACCTTTGTATTTATCAAGGATGAAGTCTTGAATTTCTTTTGAATGAAGAACTTCTACAAGTGCTTTGATCGCAGGTTTGTTTTCGTCACCTTTACGTACAGCAATTACATTCACATATGGAGATTCTTTATCTTCAATTGCAATAGAATCCTTCACTGGGTTTAATCCAGCATCAATTGCGTAGTTAGAGTTGATTAGTACTGCATCACCTTCACCATTATTGAAGATTTGTGGTAAAAGCTTTGCTTCATAATTTGCATCAAACTTTAAGTTCTTTGGATTTTCAACAACGTCTTTAATTTCTGCTTTTGTTTTATCAATACCATCTTTTAACTTGATTAAACCTTGAGCTTCAAGTAAAGAAAGTAGACGACCATGGTCTGCTACAGAGTTACTCATAATCAAGTGAGCACCTTTTGGAAGGTCACTTAACTTTTTATATTTTTTAGAGTAGACACCGATTGGCTCGATGTGAATGCCGCCAGCGTTAACAAATCCGTAGTTAAATTCTTTGTTTTGAGATTCTAAGTAAGGGATGTGTTGAAAGTAGTTTGCATCTAATTCTTTTGAAGCCAATGCTTTGTTTGGTAATACATAGTCAGTGAAAGTTGTGATTTCAAGGTCGATTCCTTTTTCTTTTAAAAGTGGTTTTGCTTGTTCTAGAATTTCAGCGTGTGGAACGGTAGAAGCACCAACTACTAATTTAGTAGTACCGCCTTTTTCTGATGTACCTTCTGACTTTTCTTCTGATTTACCACAAGCAGCTAGTGCAAGGGCTAATGTTAATGCTAGTAAAACCGATAACCATTTTTTCATGTTGAACTCTCCTTTTATGTTTATCTTTTATCTAATTTCGAAGTGATTAAATCACCAATTAACTGAATGATGAACACGATAATTAAAATAATGACTGTAGCAACAAAAGTTACGTCATTTTGGTTCCGTTGGAAACCATAGTTATAGGCAAGGTTTCCTAATCCCCCTGCGCCAATGGCTCCTGCCATCGCTGTATATCCCACAAGGGCAATTGCTGTTACGGTAATACCGGAAATAAGTGCTGGCATAGATTCGGGTAAAAGTACCTTCCAAATAATCGTTCCAGTAGTTGCTCCCATTGATTTTGCCGCTTCAATGACGCCTTTATTAATTTCCCTCAGACCAATCTCTACCATCCTTGCATAAAACGGTGCAGCTCCAATAATTAGTGCAGGCAACGCTGCGTCTTCACCAATCATGGTTCCTAATAGGAAGGTTGTGAACGGGATTAATAACACAATTAAGATAATAAATGGAATCGAACGGAAAATATTCACAATACCACTGATGACCGTGTTAATCGGTTTGTTTTCCCATAGGTTTCCTCTAGATGTTAGGAATAGCAGCAGTCCTAAGAAGGTTCCTAGAATAAAGGTAACAAGGACGGAGATACCTGTCATATAAACCGTATCCTTCGTGGCTTCCCACATCATAAGCCAATCGACATTTGGAAAAAGCTCATTAATCATTTGTTACCACCTCCAAACCAACTTGCTGGGAACGAATAAAGTCTATTGCTTTGTTTACTTCTTTGTCGTCACCATCAAGATGAATAAAGAGAGTACCATATGAGCCGCTTTGTGTTTGTGATATTTTCCCCTGCAGTATATTAACTGTTACATCATGCTGTTTAATTAGATTCGTAATGAGTGGCTGCTCAGCTGATTCGCCAATGAAAGTCAATTGAACGACCTGACCGGAATGATAACGTTCGAGCAAATGTTCAGCCGTTTCTTTCGTTTCTTCCGGCTCTGTCACCTGCTGTACAAATCGTTTCGTGATTTGCTGTTGCGGGTTCTTAAATACATCTAATACGGAGCCAAGCTCAACCACACGACCGCTTTCCATAACCGCCACCCGGTGACAAATTTTTCGAATGACATGCATTTCATGTGTAATCAACACAATAGTCAAACCTAGTCGCTTATTGATATCGACTAATAACTCTAAAATAGAATCGGTTGTTTGAGGGTCAAGCGCTGACGTCGCTTCATCACAAAGAAGTACCTTCGGATTGTTTGCTAGTGCTCTAGCAATCCCTACTCTTTGCTTTTGTCCCCCGCTCAGCTGTGAAGGATAGGCGTTTTCACGTCCCTCAAGTCCTACAAGCTTAATGAGCTCATTGACTCTTTTCTGTCTCTCTGCACCCTTGATCCCTGCAATTTCAAGTGGAAAGGCAATATTTTCACTTACTGTTCTTGACCACAATAGGTTGAAGTGTTGGAAGATCATGCTGATCTCCTGGCGTGCCTTACGCAGCTCACTACCCTTTATTTTTGAAATCACTCGACCTGCTACAGTAACAGTCCCATCCGTTGGGATCTCTAACCCATTTAGCATCCGAATTAACGTACTTTTTCCGGCACCGCTATATCCGATGATTCCGAAAATTTCACCTTCTTGTATTTCTAAATTCACTTCATCGACCGCTTTTAGCTGACCCTGTTTAGAAGGGAAGATCTTACGGACATTATTTATTGAAATCACTTGTATTCACCCGCTTTTTATCCTATTTATCTAAAATTCAGAAAGAATATCATATGACTAGTTGTTTACATATAGAGTTTGACTGTTTCCAAGAAAAGATTCTATTTTAGAAAAATAAAAAGCCTTTCTGCACAGGCAGAAAGGCATTAATAAAATAGACCTTTCTCCCATCTCCCAAAGCAATCGCTTTGTGTGAATTGGCACCATTTCAATGTAACATTGACGGTTGCCGGGCTTCATCGGGCACATCCCTCCACCTCTCTTGATAAGAGCTTACAGCATCTATATTCAATTAACAGATTAGTCAAATTAAGTAATCATTTAACACGAAAGCTATCGTACCATGGATAAAAAGGGGTGTCAATAAAAAATCTTTACAATTTTATATTTTTACAATAGGAAAATTTAGGCATTGGCTTTTACGGATGCCAAACCTGTTGCTGTTTCAATAGCTGATTCAAGATCGTCAATTAAGTCCTCGACATTCTCAATCCCGATTGAAAGACGGATTAAATCCTCAGAAACACCAGCCGCCTTGAGTCCTTCCGCATCTAATTGTTGATGCGTTGTACTTGCCGGATGAATGATTAAGCTTTTTGCGTCACCCACATTAGCAACATGGGCCCATAGGGATAGGGAATCAATCAGCTTTGCCCCTGCTTCTTTTCCACCTTTTATGCCAAAAACAACCATGGAACCTGCACCTTTTGGTAAGTATTTTTTCGCTAATTCATAATCAGGATGTGATGGATGCCCAGGATAGGATACCCAATCTACTGCAGGGTGGCTTAATAAATATTCGACAATGGTTTTTGTATTTGCTACATGCTCCTTCATTCGGACATGCAGTGTCTCTAACCCTAACGTAAACTGGAAGGAGTTTTGCGGACTTAAAGCCGGACCTAGGTCACGTAATAACTGTACACGCGCCTTTACGATATAGGCTAGGGCACCTAATGCTTCCGCATAGACAAGGTCATGGTAGCTTGCATCAGGAGTTGTAAAGCCAGGAAATCTGGAAGAATTCCAATCGAATTTCCCTCCATCAACAATGATACCGCCTGTTGTTGTACCATTGCCTAACAACCACTTGGTTGCTGAGTGAACCACAATGTCAGCGCCAAACTCAATCGGCCTGCAAAGATATGGTGTGGCAAACGTATTATCAATAATTAGAGGTACTCCCGCCTCATGAGCAATCTCTGCCACCTTTTCAATATCCAGGACACGCAAGCTAGGATTCCCGATCGTTTCAGCAAAAACAGCCTTTGTTTTCGGGGTGATCGCTGCGCGGAAGTTTTCAGGATTTTCTGCATCAACAAAGTTCACCTTTATCCCGTATTTCGGAAGGGTTACTGCAAATAAATTATATGTCCCACCGTAAAGGTTGGAAGCAGCTACAATTTCATCTCCCGCTTCGGCCACGTTGAGGATCGCAAGTGTAATAGCAGCCATGCCGCTTGCCACAGCCAATGCTCCTACTCCGCCTTCAAGAAGTGCTACTCTTTCTTCGAATACGGTGGTCGTTGGATTATGGATACGAGTATATATGTAGCCAGGTTCTGCTAAGCTAAAAAGATTGGCTGCATGTTCGGTATTTTTAAATTGGTAGGCATTGTTTTGATAGATAGGAACGGCACGAGCACCTGTTACTGGATCTGGAGCCAATCCTCCATGAACACTTAATGTTTCAAAGCGATACTTTTTTTGACTTTCTCCCATTTACCTGCTCCTCCTTTTAACAATAATAAACAAAAACCCCCGCTTCATAAGAAGAGGGGGTATCTCTTCTTATCTTTCAGAGCGTTATGCTCTGCTGGATTTAGCACCGTGTATAAACCGGTTGCCGGGCTTCAAAGGGCCAGTCCCTCCGCCACTCTTGATAAGAATGTTTATGTGATTGTTTTAATTGATAGAATATTTAAATAATACATTACATGATGTCCGAAAGACCGTCAATACTTTTATTCAAATTATTTTCGCAAAATCCTCCTGTGCTTTTGTTAAATAAAAAAGAGACTCGAGTAATAGGGTAATTCTTAAGGGCGCATCTACAATTATTTCCTCTTTTTGTTCTAGAACTCGCAGCCTTGCCGCTCCTTCAACCAGTTGTTTCATTGATAAATCGCTGCCTCTAATTTCATAGGTCACTTGATGCTCAGATGGATTTTGGAGAATAAAGACTGCCCCATTTTTTATTACTAGCTGGATCAGTTGCTGGTCGCAACGAAGATTTATATGGACATCTGCCTGACGAATTAAAGGATACACATGCTCCTGTTGTTGCATTTTCACAAGAAATTTTTGGATTTCCTCTATCATTTTTACCACTCCGGTCTATACTCTTATACCTAAACTATTCAGCAATAGGAGCAGAATTCCTTTTATAATCGCTCGACAATATATGGGCTACGGGTAAAATTTCCTGAGAAATATGTCGGATGCTAGGGGTTTATGAAATGTCGGTATTTGGTCACAGTTTTTTGTAGTGTTTGTCAATTAAACTTAGGATAATGGTACGGTTAATTTTTTTGAGGATGTGGACTATGTGGCTTATAAAGAGCGGTGCGAATCAGCGGAATTAAAAATATTAAAATTGCTTTCCCAACGAATGACTTTAACAGATAAATACAAAAAATCATATCACAACCTCGAAAAGGGATATGAGGGTGAGGCGGCATTTGATTTATTGACTGAAAAATTGAAATGTAAAAGTTTAATACTTAACGATTTGTTTTTAGAAGCCAGTGGTGCTAAATTCCAAATAGATTCTATTATAGTTACTCAAGAACCAATATATCTTTTCGAAGTAAAGAATTATGAAGGTGATTATTATTATAAATCTCGTAGATTTTACACCATCTACGATAAGGAAATTACAAACGCTTTACTACAAATAGAGAGAAGTGAATCCTTACTTCGGCAACTGCTCCAATCTCTTGGCTATCGAAACCCTATTAAGGCGTATGTAGTTTTTATTAACCCTGAGTTTTATTTATATCAAGCTCCTCTTGACGAACCTATTATTTACCCAAATCAGCTTAATCAATTTATGAAAAAATTGAACAATCATCCTTCGACATTAACAGCCCATCACAAAAGGTTAGCTGACCAATTAGTTTCTCTGCACCAAACTGATTTTAACAAGGACAAGATCCCCCCTTATGATTTGCATTCTGTTAAGAAAGGAATAAACTGTTGTTTATGCTATTCCTTTGACGTGACTGTTTTAGGCAAAAAATTAGTTTGTGATGTTTGCGGTTATACAGAAGGTCTTGACAGCTCTATATTGAGGGGAGTAAATGAATTTAGTTTACTTTTTCCAAATGAAAAAATAACAACCAATGTGATTCATGATTGGTATCAAGTGCTGGATTCAAAGAAGACTTTTTTAAGGGTTTTGAAGAAGAACTGTGATGCTGTTGGAAAGAAAGAATTTATTTTTATTAAATAGAATTAGTTTTTCCACGGAACTAATAATAGCAAAGGGTATGCTGATATTACGGGGGTTATATGATCCTTCTTCTTTTTCATAGGCTACCGGATTTGTGAACCTTTCACAATTCCCCTAATCGCTCTTTTTTAGAGGCTACCGGATTTGTGAACCTTTCACAATTCCCCTACTCGCTCTTTTTCGGAAGCTACGGGATTTGTGAGCACTTCACAATTCCCATACTCGCTCTTTTTCGGAGGCTACGGGATTTGTGAGCACTTCACAATTCCCATACTCGCTCTTTTTCGGAGGCTATGGGATTTGTGAGCCCTTCACAATTCCCATACTCGCTCTTTTTCAGAGGCTACGGGATTTGTGAGCCCTTCACAATTCCCATACTCGCTCTTTTTCAGAGGCTACGGGATTTGTGAGCACTTCACAATCCCCCTACTCGCTCTTTTTCGGAGGCTACGGGATTTGTGAGCCTTTCACAATCCAGATACTTGCTCATGTGGGTTCTGTGAGGCTATAAAGTCAAACTGAATTCGCTCAAGTTTCCAACAAAAGTAAAAAGCAGACACCCCCAGGTATCTGCTCCACTAAATATAACTCTTAATTTTATCCAACAAAAACGGAACAGAATGAAAAGCATACAGCGTTTCAACTACCTTGCCGTCTTTTATAAATAACAGGCAAGGTACGCTCTCTATCGCCAATTCCTTCGCCAATTGTGGATAAAAGTTTAAGTTCATTTTTCCCATTTCAATTTCTACCAGCTCTTCAACCACTAGCAGCATCTTTGATGCCAACTGACAGGTACCGCAGAGCGGGGTATAGAAATAGATGAGTCCTGTTGACTTCCTTTCAAGGAAATTAACATATTCATTGTGGTTCCACTCGTTCATTACTCGTTATCCCATTTCTAAAAACTCAGTATGCACATCGATGTTCGCGCCTAAGAGGACCGTCGCTAAATGCTGCACTGGTGCCGTTGCGACCTCACGATACATCCGATCGATATATATATGTTCAGCATGTGGAAATTCCCGCTTAAATTGCTTACGGAGCTTCTCACCTGCTTGATCTGCATCAACAAGAATGTAAACATCCTTATCTTCGAGAAACTCAATTAATTCATCGAGCTTCGAAACACTGATGGTTCCATTCGTACAAATGATTTCAACCGGTTCCTTTACAATACTTTTTACCTTATTTTTATCTGACTTTCCTTCGACAATAAGAACTTTGTCAACATACGAATCATTCATATCCATCACCTGTAATAGAAGTTGTTTATGTTAACATATTCTAAATTTCTCATAACGTGTGCCTACTTGTTAGTATGTTAACTATATCATTATTGTCTTCTTAAAAATAGGTATTTGCTCATGTACAATGGCTGCAACAAAAATGCTTAGTTAACACCAACCGCCTTCATCACAATCGGTATATTTGGCATCAGGTTGGTCTGTGACTGTCACGTGCTGATAAATTTTTTGCTGGTCTGCTTCATAATGATGCTCCAGTTCATATTGCATATTCTCCGGCAGTTTAATTTTACCAATGCTTGCTGATTCTAAGAAAAGTTCAATTTCGCCATTTTTAATTTTCCCTACTACCCGATCGGTCACATCTACCTTTTGCTGTTTTAATGTCATATGTCCACCTTCTTTAATATATTTACGTTTAGTTTCCCCATTTTAGTAGAAGAAATCGTGGAAATAATTATTAAAAGAGGGACATCTATGATATTAAACAGAAAAAGCACCCTTTATATCAGGTGCTTCTCTTAAGATGATTAGTCTTGTTTAATCATTTCATCGTATTGTTCAGCAGTCATTAGTTTTTCTACTTCGCTGCTTTCAGAAAGCTCAATTACAATCATCCATGCTTTTTCATATGGAGATTCGTTAACGAATTCAGGGCTGTCATTTAAATCTTCGTTTACTTCTACCACTTTTCCACTCACTGGTGCGTATAGCTCAGAAACAGTTTTAACAGACTCTACGCTGCCAAATGCTTCATCAGCTGATACTTCAGTACCTACTTCTGGTAGTTCAACGAAAACGATATCTCCTAGCTCATGCTGAGCAAAATCAGTGATACCAACGCGTACTCTTTCCCCTTCAACCTTTACCCATTCGTGCTCTTCTGAATAACGTAATTCTTTTGGTGTACTCATTAGCTTAATCCCTCCATTGTTTTTTTCTAAAAAATCTATCATCGAATTAAATCGATTTCAATGAGTCAGGAACAGAAGAGCGGGCTATAACCACATTTTTTCATACTCTTCTTCTTTAAAGCCTACGGTGACTCGTTCGCCATCCGTTAAAATCGGCCGTTTAATTAACATCCCATCGGAGGCTAGTAATGCCAGCAGTTCTTCCTCTGTGGCAGTCTTCATCTTATCCTTTATCCCTAATTCACGATATTTCATACCGCTAGTATTAAAGAATTTTTTTAGTTCAAGACCACTTTTTTCATAAAGATCCTGCAATTGCTCACGAGTTGGGGGATGTTCCACAATATGTACTTCTTCATAGGAAAGATGATGGGCATCCAGCCATTTTTTTGCGTTTCGACATGTGCCGCATTTTGGATACCAGTAAAAAGTAAGAGACAAAAGTTTCACCGCCTTTTCCCACTAATTCAAATGACGCACTAACGTCATTTGAATATTATCATAACGTTTTTTAAAATCCTAATGCAAAAAATATGTACCAAAATTAAGATTCGACTAATTTCGTAAATACTCCTTCTTTTTCTACGATAATTTTATAAAAAATTATGAGCTCCCTTCAAACATAAAGGGAGCCCTTAAAAGAAAAATTAAACGATGTAACGTTCTGCTTCAATAATAACGTCTGCTGCTTCGCGTTTTTTCGCTACCACGTTAATCGGTGTATGGCGAGTAAATTTGCGAAGAGATGACAGCATCATGCGTAAAGTATCTCCATGTTCAACGGCAACAAGTGTTTCTTTCGCATCTGCTTCAATTTTATTAAATGCTTCTTGGCAGAAGATTTGTGTGTAAAGAAGCTTTTGCTTGCTCTTTTCCAAACCGTCTTTTGCGATTGCTTTTTCTGTACGTAAAACGACAGATTCCATGGCATAAGCATTAGATACGATATCTGCAATGTTGACGAAGATTTCTTGCTCTTTTTCAATGGCTTTGCCGTATTTTTGTGCGGCTAAACCAGCTGCAAGCAAGCCGATTTTCTTTGCATTTTTCACTAAATATTTCTCTTGTGCTAGCGGCTCATCACCTGGCTCTTCAGGCATAAGCATCATTAATTCCTCTTGAAGGGCCATAGCCTTTTGGAATAATGGAAGCTCACCCTTCATTGCTTTACGAAGATAAGTGCCAAGCACTAACAAGCGGTTGATTTCGTTTGTACCTTCGAAAATACGGTTAATACGAGAATCACGGTATGCTCTCTCAATTGGATATTCCTGCATGAATCCATAACCACCATGGATTTGAACGCCTTCATCTACCACATAATCTAGCACTTCACTGTTAAAGAATTTATTCAATGAACACTCAATGGCATACTCGGCAATAGAATTCGCTACTTTTTTAATATCTTTCGCTTCTTCATCAGTCAGCTTTCCTTGGTTATCTTCATATAAGCCAATTGTACGGTAAACAGCACTTTCTGCTGCATAAATTTTGGATGCCATTGTACCGAATTTCTCTTTTGTTAAGTTAAATTGAGAGATTGGCGTTTTAAATTGCTTACGTCCGTTTGCGTATTTTACTGTCATTTCAAAGGCGTTCTTAGAACCGCCGACACCGCCGACAGCTAATTTGTAGCGGCCGATATTTAAGATATTAAAGGCAATTACGTGGCCTTTACCAAATTCGCCTAATAGATTTTCAACCGGTACAGGAACATCTTCTAGAATAAGGGTACGAGTTGATGAACTCTTAATTCCCATCTTCTTCTCTTCAGCGCCTGTTGAAACGCCTGGGAATTCTCTTTCAACGATAAATGCAGTGAAGTGTTCGCCATCTACTTTTGCATACACGACGAATACATCGGCAAAGCCTGCATTTGTAATCCATTGCTTTTCACCGTTTAAAATATAGTGTGTGCCTTCCGCATTTAATTTTGCTGTTGTTTTTGCACCAAGGGCATCGGAACCAGAACCTGGCTCAGTTAATGCGTAGGCAGCAAGCTTTTCACCTGAAGCAAGGCCGGGTAAATATTTGCCTTTTTGATCGTCATTACCGAATAAAACAATAGGCAATGAACCGATACCTACATGAGCACCATAGGATAGGGAGAATCCGCCCGCTTTTGACATTTTTTCAGTGATTAGTGAAGAAGTTATTTTATCCAGACCTAGACCATCAAATTCTTCTGGTACATCAGCTGCTAAAAGACCAAGCTCACCCATTTCCTTAAGAAGCTTTACTGTACGATCAAACTCATGGTTTTCTAAGTGTTCAATTTGCGGAAGTACTTTGTTTTCCACAAAGTCCTCTGCTGTTTTAGCAATCATTTTGTGCTCATCTGTAAAATCTTCTGGTGTAAACACCTGATTATAAGAAACATCCTCAATTAAAAAGCTTCCGCCTTTAATAATTTTTTCTGTTTGATTTGCCATCTTTATTCCTCCTAATCTTTTGTGTTAAGTAGCCAGGGGCTAGGTTCCCTGCCCCTGATCTTTTTTACAAGAGTTCAAATACTCCGGCAGCACCCATTCCGCCGCCGATACACATCGTTACTACACCGAATTGCTCATTTCTGCGCTTTAATTCGTGGATGAGTGAAAGCGTCAATTTTGCACCAGTACATCCAAGTGGATGTCCAAGGGCAATTGCGCCTCCATTTACGTTCACAATCTCTTCATTTAAGCCTAGTTCACGAATAACTTGTAACGATTGGGAAGCGAAGGCTTCATTCAATTCGAACAGATTAATATCGGATAACTCTAATCCAGCAAGCTTTACTGCTTTTGGAATAGCAACCACTGGGCCGACACCCATGATTTCAGGTGGGACGCCGCCAACTGCGAATGATCTGAATTTAGCTAATGGCTTCAAACCAAGGGATTCCGCCTTTTCACGGTCCATTACCATTAATGCGGCCGCTCCGTCACTTGTTTGTGAAGCATTTCCGGCAGTTACAGATCCTGTTACAGAAAAGGCAGGGCGCAGTTTACCTAATGTTTCGAGATTTGTCTCTGGACGAACGCCCTCGTCTTGTGAAAACTTCACTGTTTTTTCAATAAGTTTATTATCATGTCCAACGGTACGAATGGTCACATCCACTGGTACGATTTCATCGACGAATTTACCTTCAGCAATTGCTTTGGCTGCTCGCTGATGACTTCTTACGGCAAAGGCATCCTGGTCTTCACGGCTAATGCCATATTTCTTAGCCACTTCTTCTGCTGTATGGCCCATTCCCATATAATATTGCGGTGCCGTTTCGGCAAGTTTGATGTTTGGTCGAACCACATGCCCCATCATTGGAATCATGCTCATTGACTCCGCACCACCTGCTATGGCTGTGTCGATTTGACCAGTCATGATTCCCTGGGCTGCATAGGCAACCGCTTGTAGTCCTGAAGAACAAAAGCGATTGATTGTGATTGCAGGGACTGTGTGTGGTAGACCTGCAAGTGCTCCGATATTACGGGCCATGTTATTGCCTTGTTCTGCTTCCGGCATGGCACAGCCAATGATTAAATCATCGATATTTCCTTCATAATTACTTGCACGCTTTAATGTTTCTCTTACTACTAACGCTCCCAAATCATCAGGACGAACATGGGCAAGCGTTCCTTTCTTTGCCTTACCTACCGGGGTTCTGGCTCCGGCTACGATTACCGCTTCTCTCATGCAAGTTCCCTCGCTTTCTATCAAATTAGAAAAATATTATTAATTACGTAATGGCTTACCTTTTACCAGCATGTGCTGCATACGCTGTTGTGATTTTGGCTCTGCGATTAGACTTAAGAATGCTTCTCTTTCTAAATCTAATAGGTATTGCTCATCTACTTCCGTTCCAAATGGTACTCTTCCACCAGCGATGACATAGGCAATTTTCTTGGCAATTTTTAAATCGTGCTCGGAGATATAGCCAGATAGACGCATTGCTTCTGCACCTAATAAAAGGGTTGCATAACCGGTTTCACCGACCACAGGAACCTTTCTACGAACTCTTGGCTTATAGCCCTGCTCGTGTAATGCCAGTACAGCTTGTTTCGCATCATATAAGAGGTGATCTCCATTAAAGCTGATGCCATCCGATGTGTCTAAGAAATTCGTTTCGCGGGCTTCCTCTGCAGAGGTTGAAACTTTAGCCATGGCAATGGTTTCGAATACTTTATTTGCAACATTTTGCAGATCAAACGGAACACCGCTTGGAAGATTTTCTAAGTGCTTAATATACAGTTCTTTGTTGCCTCCACCGCCTGGAAGCAGGCCGACACCGACTTCGACAAGTCCCATATAGGTTTCAGATGAAGCTTGAATATGTGCAGTTGGAAGACAAACCTCTGCACCACCGCCAAGCGTCATACCAAATGGTGCTGCAACAATTGGCTTCGAGCTATATTTCACTTTTAATAACGCACTATGAAGGTGACGAACCACTAAATCAAGCTCATAAATATTGTCATCCTGTGCTTCCATCAGCATCATAGCAAGGTTTGCTCCAACGCAGAAGTTCTTACCTTGGTTACCGATGACAAGACCCTTATAATTCTTTTCTACTTCATCCACGGCAAAATTGATCATTTGGACGATATCAAGACCAATGGCATTATTTGGTGAATGGAATTCAAGAAGAGCAACACCGTCGCCAATGTCAATAAAGCTTGCACCGCTGTTCTTCTTAATGACACCTTTTTGCTTTTTAATCTTTTGAAGATCAATCACCTTCGGATTATATTCAACTAATCGATATTGACCGTTATGATAGAAGAAGGATTCACCATTTTCCTCTATATAGAAGGAGCTAAAGCCCTTTTCTAACATTTCAGTCACCCATGCAGGTACTACAATTCCTTCCTCCTGCATCTTTTTAACTGATTTTTCTACACCAATTGCATCCCATGTTTCAAACGGTCCTTTATCCCAACCAAAGCCCCATTTCATCGCACGGTCGATAGCTACGATATCATCGGCAATTTCACCTAAAAGCTTCGCAGAGTATACGAGTGATTGCTTGGTGGTATTCCATAAGAATTGTCCAGCTTTATCATTGGCGTAAACAAGCGCTTTCAATTTATTCCCTGAGCCTTTTTCCTGTTTTGCCAGCTCAACCGATGGAGTAGAAAGTTTTTTACGCGGTCCGTACTCCAAAGTAGTTGGGTCTAACTCAAGAATTTCTTTTCCTTTTTTCAAGAAAAACCCTTGTCCGGACTTGCTGCCAAGCCAGCCTTTTTCCACCATTGTTTTAAGAAATGCAGGAATTTCAAATACTTCTTTCTCATGACCTTCTACTTTTTCGTAAACGTTGTTGGCTACGTGATAGAAGGTATCTAAACCGACGACATCCAAGGTACGGAAGGTTGCACTCTTCGCGCGGCCAATCAGCGGACCTGTGATGGAATCCACTTCCCCTACACTTAAGCCGCCTTTTAACATTTCTTGAACCGTGACTAGAAGACCGTACGTACCGATTCGGTTCGCAATGAAGTTAGGTGTATCCTTTGCCACAACCACACCTTTTCCTAATACATCTTCACCAAAAGTTTTCATGAATGAAAGAATTTCTGGATCAGTGTACTGAGTTGGTATGACTTCGAGTAATTTTAAATAACGAGGTGGATTAAAGAAATGTGTTCCTAAGAAATGCTTTTGGAAATCTTCTGAACGGCCTTCAACCATTGCCTCTACAGAAATACCTGAGGTATTGGAGCTAATAATACTGCCAGGTTTACGGAACTGGTCTACTTTTTCAAAAACCTGCTGTTTTACCTTTAAGTTTTCAACTACTACTTCAATCACCCAGTCAACGTCTTTTAATTTCACTAAATCGTCTTCCAAGTTACCTGCTTCAATAAGAGCAAGGTTTTTCTTAGAAGTAAGCGGGGCCGGCTTTTGCTTTAATAGCTTTTGAATGGCAGTGGCACTAATTCGGTTGCGCACCTGTTTATTTTGTAATGTGAGTCCTTTTGCTTCTTCTTCTTTTGTTAATCCACGTGGCACGATATCCAATAAAAGTGTAGGAATTCCGATATTCGCTAGATGCGCTGCAATCCCCGAACCCATGACTCCTGATCCTAGGACAGCTGCTTTCTTAATCAATTGGTTCAACACTGTCTCCCCCTTCAAACTTTGAATGAATACTCATTCATTTTTTAGTCAAAAAAAATATTTCTGAATGAGTTTTGTTACTACCTATAATAAAATATTTCGAAAATTTGTGCAATCGATAATAGCGGAAAATTGAAATTTTTTTGAACACTTGTTTCTACTTACATAATTTCTAAGCACTGGGCATCCTAATCTTGAGGTGATAAAGATGGCGAAAATGAAGAAAAACCCTTCAAAAGCTGGAGTCAGTGCTGCCAGTGTCAAGGGCAACGGCGGGCCAGGAAACGAAGAAGCCCACTTAGATAAAAAAAATAGCCAAAACAATCAATTTAAAAGGTAGGCTTTATAAAAGAACATTGTTGATTCTTATCCCCTGTTGATTGGAGCGGAAGGCACGAAGATCCTCGAAAATGCTAGCGCATTTCCTTCGTGCGGTGTCGATTCGATGAAGCTTATTCAATAGTATGGTTCAGGGGAGACCCCGCAGGAGCGTTTCGCCGAGGAGGCTCGCCGAAACACCCACGAACCGCTCGTGCCTGGAGCGAAAATCAACAGACAAGTTCAACAGAACAATAAGGTAAGTAATTAATCAAACTAGTAGGAGGGATTTTTATGCAGCAGCAAAATATGAACATGCAAAATCAACAAGCAACCATGCAACAGCCTCCAGGTGTCGTATCAACAAAAGATGCTCTATATTTAACAGATATGATGTCATGGAACTTACTTTCTTCGAAAAAAGCCCATTTCTTTGCCAGTCAGTGCCAAGACCCAGAAATTAAGGCAGAAGCAGAAAAGGTTTGCCAAATGCATGAGCGTCACTACCAACAGCTTCTTGGCCACTTGGGCATGCATTCTAATCAACAACAACCATTAAATAATATGCAATAAAGAAAAGCGGAAGCGCCTTGGTCAGCCCCGACAGGCAAATGTTCTTTGGCAAGAAAAGTCCGCCTTTTGACTTTTATTGCCGAAGGTTATTTGACCCGAGGGGCTAGGCGCTGGAACTAGACAAAAAAGGAGGAAATTCGACCATGAACCAAAACCAGCAAAAGATTCAAAACCCTGAATCTCAAGTACCTAAGACACCACAAATGAACGACCGTGATTTTATTAATGATATTCTCTCAACGGAAAAATACATGACTACCGCTTATACAATGGCACTGCATGAAGCAAGCCATGAAGGATTATATCAGGATGTTATGCAAATTTTCACTGAGACACAACAGTGTCAGCGTGATCTTTATGATCTAATGTTTAGAAAAGGCTGGTATGCAATTGAAGCTGCCGATCAACAAAAGCTTCAGCAATCGTACCAGCAGTTCCAAGGTTATACCAACCAACTGCCACAGCATGGCGGCGGAAATAACACAATGCAATAAGTAAAAACCCGAAGGCGACGCCTCCGGGTTTCTTTATGTACTTATTGAACAGATTTCCGGTGCTGTTCGTTCATTTGTTTGATTTCACCAATAATCTGTTTCATTTCCTCTTTAGCCTCTGGGTAAAGTTCATTCCAATGCTTTGCTAAAGCAGGCATGGACTTCGCAATATGGGTATACAAAGCCCACGCCCTCACCTTTTCCTTTGTCTCTTCATTGGATTCTCCTACCAAAAGTTCGCTGTACTTCTCAAGCAAAGCTTCGAACTGCTGAGCAAATACTTTCTCCTCCATCATTACACCTTCCGTCCTTACCCAAATGAGCACATGGGCATATTTTGCAGCGTTTACCTTCTGACAACTGATAAGAAAAACAACACGTCTTTCTCAAACGAATCTCCTCATTCGATTCTTCTACGTACTTTTTTTCACCATAATATCTTTGAAGAGGATTGATATCGTATAGGCCAAATAAGGACCCGTCTGCTTCAAAAATCAAATAGCGAAAATCATCTGCAACATTACTATTCTCGTTCTCTTTCAATTCCTTTTCATAGAGCCAAAATAGGTATACAACGATATTTTCCCACAGAATGGATTTAGATATCCCCACAGCTTTTTCTATTGCAGTAATGATTGGACCAATGTTGTTCGCAAATAGGTCCTTCATCACACTTGCACGCCATACATCGCGGTCCTCCCCTTTCCACTCCTTTGTGGTCAGTTCTTTTAACGAAAAAGATGGGAGCCATGGTTCCCCCTCTTTGGGCATTTCCATTGAAATGTTGTCGAGGGATATATTCAAGCTTTTATTCCAGACGGTCATGCTATAAAGAGCCATTACCGGTAAAAAGGCATATCTTTTGATAAAAATAGATCCTGCAACTCTTAATGAAGGCGCACCAATAGTAAGAGCAACATTGGCAAGAAAGTGTTGAAGGAACGTTTCATCAAGCAGCCTGGCAACAGGAAAGGAAGCCCCCGTGCCACTGTTAAGTCTGTATTTCTCTAGAACTTGGAGTTCCACCGAAGTCAGCTGTTTATCCATTCATTGCCACCGCCTTATCGAGAATACATCTTCCCCTGCCATAAGGAATGCATAATGGAGTCCCAAATAACGGGTCCATTGTTACCTCACAGTCCATTCCGAACACATTCTTCACCAGACTGCAATTGATCACGTGCTCCGGCTTCCCTTCTGCATATACCTTTTTATCCTTAATTGCTACTATATTATGAGCGTAGCGGCAGGCTAGATTAAGATCATGAAGCACCATCACAACCGTCCGCTTTTTCTTTTCATTTAATTCAAATAGTAAGTCGAGGATTTCGATTTGATGCGTCATATCGAGATAGGTGGTTGGCTCGTCTAAAAGGATCACATCTGTATCTTGAGCCAATGTCATGGCAATCCAAGCACGTTGTCTTTGCCCACCGGAAAGTGAATCTACAGTTCTTTCCTTTAACTCCTCTAACCGGGTCGCTCTCAAAGCTTCGTTCACCTTTTTCTCATCTTCTTCTGACCATTGTTTTAACCATGATTGATGAGGATAACGTCCCTGTTTTACAAGTTGTAGAACTGTAAGCCCTTCTGGAGCAGATGGAGACTGTGGTAAAATGGCCATCTTTTTGGCTACTTCCTTGGTAGAAAGTTTAGCGATCGCTTTTCCTTCGAGCAACACACTGCCAGTGGATGGCTTTAAGAGACGTGCGATGGAACGAAGAAGTGTTGACTTTCCGCAGCCATTTGCTCCAATAAAAACGGTAATCTCACCCTTTGGAATCGTCAAATCCAACTCATCAATAATGAGTGTTTCTCCATATGAAAGTGATAAACCCTTCGTTTCAATCGCATTCATCTCGCGCCAGCTCCTTTTTTCCACGTTTGTCTTGCCTTATGCATTTCTTGTTTTAAAAAGTAAGTAAATAAAGTACGGTGCACCAATACCCGCTGTAAACACTCCTGCAGGTACCTCTAACGGTGAAAACATCGTTCTCCCAATCAAATCTGCTGCCATCACAAGGATCCCGCCAATTAAGGCGGAAGCTGGAAGCAATGCACCAAAGGAAGAGCCTACTAAGCGCCTTGCCATATGTGGTGCCATTAAGCCAACAAAGCCAATTCCCCCAGCAAAGGCAACAGAGCTTCCGATCAATGCTGTACTAATCATTAATAAGAGGAAACGTTGTTTTTGAACCATGCCTCCTAATCCCGTCGCCACTTCGTCGCCAAGTTCCTGAATATTAATGGTTCTCGCTGCCAAGAACGCAATAATGAGAAACAAGACCGTCCACGGTACTAATGTTGCAACGTTTTTCCAGTTTGACCCGTAAACTGTACCGGTAATCCATATGTTTGCCTGACTCGCCTGATAGATAGGTCCCATAATCATCATTAATGTAGTTAAAGCCTGCATCAACGTAGAAATACCGATCCCGATTAAAACGAGGCGAATAGGTGAAACCCCATTTTTCCAAGCAAGGAAGTATACTAAAAACGCTACAATTCCAGCACCCAAAAAGGCAGCCAAAGGAAGCCATGCAATACTGACGGTTAAGGCATTATTTTTATCACTAAAGAAGGCTAAAAAGCCAACCACTGCAACGGCTGCGCCCCCGGTAATCCCAAGAACATCTGGTGAGGCTAATGGATTCCGAATCATTCCTTGTAAAATCCCACCGGCAACAGCTAATGAAATCCCAACCATTAAGGCAACTATAATTCTTGGCAATCGAAAGGAGGTAATAATAAGCTTTTCCATTTCGGGGCCGCCGCCAAATAATACTTGTACAACTGTTAACGGGTTTATTTTCATTTCCCCTGTCCCCGTACTAATAACGAAAACGATGAAGGTTGTAATAAGTAGGATGGCAAAAATCATAACTGCTTTCTTATCAATTAAAAAAGAAACTTTATCTTTAAATAAACGGAAGTTTCTATATTTGCTCATCGTGCATTGAACCCCCTTCTCGCAATAAAAATAAAGAACGGAGTTCCAATAACTGCTGTCATTACACCGACAGGCACTTCTGATGGCATTAAAATGTATCGTGCAGCAATATCTGCTGCTAATAAAAGGATGGCTCCTAAAATAGCAGATAAGGGAATCACCCAGCGATGATCAATTCCAATAATAGAGCGTGTGATATGTGGAACAACAATTCCCACAAACCCAATCGGACCAGCAACGGCAACAGAACCGCCTGCTAGTAAGATGACAATCACACCAATTGCCACTTTGACAAGCCCTGTGTTCAGCCCAAGTCCCTTAGCTACATCTTCCCCCATGGACAGGATATTCATTTTTCCAGAAATAAGCACGGCTCCTAACCAGCCAATCCCGATATAAGGCAAAACAGAGTATAAGGTCTCTAATTTCCTTCCTTGAACCGACCCCGCCAGCCAAAACAAAACCTGCTCCAATGCCGCTTCATCAACCACAAGTAAGCCTTGTGTAAAGGAAGAAAACATGGCGGACATCGCGGCTCCTGCTAAGGTAAGCTTCATCGGTGTTAACCCTTCTCTGCCAAAGGAACCGATAGCATAAACACTAACTGCGGCAACGGCTGCGCCCAAGAAGGCCAATCCGTTAAAAGCTTGGAGATCAGTCACAGAAAATACCGTAATAGCAACTACAACAGCAAATCCTGCTCCTGCATTAATTCCAAAAATTCCTGGTGATGCCAATGGATTTTTGGTTAACGTTTGCATAAGAACCCCGGCAATTGCTAGGCTTGCCCCCACAGCAGAAGCAATGAGTGCTCTCGGAAATCTAACAGTTTGAATAATAATATGTTCGTTTGATCCATTATAATTCGTATAGGACTCAATCGCTGTCTGCCAGCTGGTATCTGTATAACCTAATATGACACTGGCACACATTAATAACAGCATGAGCAGGATTGCCGTAATGAGACCTACCCACTTTAATGGTGTAGTTTTTAACAGCATGTGCTTAAAACCCTTCTAACATCTTTATAGTAGTAATTAATTCAAGTCTATCTCTAAATGATAATGATTGTCAATGACTATGAAAATCATTTTCATTTACCTTTTTATTGTTGTTCACAAATTTGTAATTGATTTTGAAAATCATTTTCAATTAAATCGTTGACATCTTCCTTTCGTTCATTTTATGATAAGGATGTCATTGAAAATGATTATCATTTACATTTACTTAAGGAGGATATTTATACATATGAAAATGACAAAATCTATATTATCTATTTTCTCAATCCTAGCCATTTTCTTATTAGCAGCTTGTGGCGGGACAGAGGAAAAAACAACCGAAAAGAAAGAAGCACCGAAGACGGCTGCTGAAAAAAGCTATACAGTAGAACACGCCATGGGGTCGACAACAATCAAAGGTACACCAAAGCGCGTAGTCATTCTTACAAACGAAGGAACAGAAGCCCTATTATCTATGGGAGTTACTCCTGTTGGTGCGGTTAAGTCTTGGACTGGCGATCCTTGGTATGAGCATATTGCCGGTCAATTAAAGGACACAAAAGTTGTGGGTACAGAAAGCGAAGTAAACGTTGAAGCAATTGCTGCTCTTAAACCTGACCTAATTATCGGTAATAAAATGCGTCAGGAAAAAATTTATGAGCAGTTAAGTGCAATTGCACCGACTGTTTTTGCTGAAACATTACGCGGTGACTGGAAGACAAACTTTAGTCTATATGCAAAGGCTGTTAATAAAGTTGATAAAGGTAATGAAGTATTAGAAAAGTATAACGGTCGTATTGCTGACATTAAGGAAAAACTTGGCGATAAGAAGAATATGAAGGTTTCTATGGTTCGTTTTATGTCTGGAGAAGTTCGTATTTACCATAAGGATACCTTCTCAGGTGTTATCTTAAATGACCTTGGATTTGCTCGTCCTGAAAGCCAAAACGTCGATGATTTTGCAGAAAAGAATGTAACGAAAGAGCGTATTCCTGCGATGGATGGAGATATCCTCTTCTACTTCACCTATGATACTGGGGATGGAAAAGGCAATACGCTTGCGAAAGAATGGCTTGCTGATCCATTATTCAAAAACCTTGAAGTAGCTAAGAAAGACGAAGTTCACGAAGTAAACGATGCAATCTGGAACACTGCTGGCGGTGTCCTGGCTGCTAACCTTATGCTTGATGATGTTGAGAAGATTTTCTTAAAAAAATAGTAAGTTTGGACCGCCATGAATATAGGCGGTCTTTTTCATTATATATGGTTGTGGGATGTTAGTTAGGAGATTCCGCCAACTTTTGTATTTTTTCCGCCGACTTGGGCCGGAATTCCGCCAACTTCTCCATTTTTTCCGCCAACTTGGGCTGGAATTCCGCCAACTTTGCAATTTATTCCGCCAACTTGCAATTTTGAAGCAACAAAAAAGAGAGCGGGACCCGCTCTCTTCAAATTTATGCTGTGGTTGAAAACATGTATTTTTTATAATGGTATCTGATGGAGAAGATTAAGCCCAGCCCGAGCATATTCCCCATGAGGGCACTACCGCCATAGCTGATGAACGGTAATGGAATACCCGTAATCGGCAGAACGCCAATCGTCATTCCGATATTTTGAAACACGTGGAAGGTAATCATACTGATTACGCCTACACAGATATAGGTATAGAAGTTATTCTTTGTTTCCATTCCAACCTTTGTAATGTGATAAATCAATAAGAAGAATAAACTGATTAAAACACTCGCACCGATAAATCCATATTCCTCACCAACGACACTAAAAATAAAGTCAGTTTGGCTTTCCGGCAGGTAGACTTCACGGTTACCCGTTCCTTTTCCCCCTGTCTGCCCTGACCCGATCGCGAGTAAGGATTTTGTCAACTGATACGCATCCGAGCCTTGGTAACTATAAGGGTCAAGCCAGGAATAAATCCGATTAAATTGGTACTGTTTAACACCTAAATATTTTTCAAGCAGGTCTGGGTTCCACAAAACAAAGTAAAATATCGTCCCAATGAGCAAAATACCTGCTGAAAACATCGGCGTAAGCAGTTTCCAAGAAATTCCCGAAATAAAGATCATCCCTAACAAAATGGCAAGGAAAACAAGTGATGTTCCTAAGTCCTGTTTAATAATTAGGATCAAAGGTCCCATTGTTACCATTCCCAGTTTAAGCAGCAGCCAGAAATCAGATTGAATGGTTTTGATTGGATTTTTGTGGTGGTGGTCCTCAATCGTCCGAGAAAGAGCCAAAATAATAAAGATTTTAACAAACTCTGACGGCTGGATGGTCCCCATTCCCGGAACCTTAAACCAGTTTTTCGCTCCGTTAATGACCGGTGCAATACTTGGTGGTGCGATAATCAAGAAGGCAAGTAGGAAAATTCCGAAACCATACGCATACCAGGTAAGTTTTCGCAATTGGTCGGAATCAAGTGTCATGACACTCGCGATGATTCCCCCGCCGACAACGTACCAAACGATTTGTTTTAGTAAGAAATTTTCCTTATATTGTCCGCTTGCTTGTGCACTATAAATAGCTAAACAGCTGGCTAGAAAAAGTAATATCAATATAAAAACGAGATTATAATCAAGTTTAGAAGTTGTATTTTTGTTTGAAGTCATGCTAGGTCTCCACCTTATATTAAAACTTGTCCATTCCTCCATTATATTTTTAAAAACGACAAATCACAACTTCTAAACGACAATGGTTTTATTTACATACTATTTTCCTACATATTAAAGTAAATCCGTTTTACCTCGTCTGCCATCCATTCCAGATTGCTTGGTACTTGTGGTATGCCGTAGCCAATATAGAGTGGAGTCGTGACAAAGCGAGAGACAACCTTGGCATAGATTTTATCGTCAATATGATGAAAAAAGATGTTGTAGCTTGTCGCCTTAAAAGGAAAGTGATTGAGAATATAATGGACCGCCATTTGCAGATATTCCGAAAATGCTTCCTGATAGCTGGAATCTTTCATTTCAATATTAAACTCATAAAATCCGACACGAGGCTTGGTCGAAAGTGTGAACATAGTCCCCTCTTCTTCTGCTATCACAAGCCCTTCAAACATTTCATGCGTCACTTTTTCCCTATAATCAATATCATTCAGTCCTACAATCTGCATATGCGGGTGTGCTAATGTTCCACCTGATAATGGACCATGATTTTTGAAAAAAATAACCGACCGATAGCGCCCGCTTCCCTCCATTTCTAACCAATGCTTCAGTCCAAACTTAATTAAGCGATGCAAATGATCCTTTGAATAAGTAGACAGCTCTCCCTGACAATCGTCCGTTTCGATTAAAACGGTCTGGTAGGCATTTTCTAAAACAGGATATTTATTTTTTAATAGGATGATGGGGCCATCCACTGCAATAAGGTCCGTCAGCTGGTCACGTTCGCAAAAAGGACATGCCTGTTGTTTGTTCCGAATATTTTCTGGCTTTTTAACTCCGATAGACGTATTGAAATGAAGATGTGTATTTTCCAAACGCGTTTCTCCTCTCGAACGGGTATGTTTCTATTTTATGGGAGTCGGCCCTTCATTTGCACATAATTTGTTTGGTTCCTTGAGATTTTCGTGAATCAATAAAAGTGGATTTCATGAACCAACTGTTTGCTGCATATCTTTTTAACGTACAAGCTTATTAATAATAGAAATGAGAGGGGACTTATGTTAACAAAACTGGAAGCACTTATTCTCGGGATTATTCAAGGGTTGACTGAATTTTTACCCATTAGCAGTACAGGACACCTGTATTTGGGAAGGAACTTATTTGGATTACAGGAAGCTGGACTATTGCTCGACACCATGCTTCATGTCGGTACCTTACTAGCAGTTTTTGTTTTTTATAAAAATGAATTTATAAAAATCATTAAAAACCCTTTTAGTAAATTAACCTTTTTGTTGATTGTCGGGACCATACCGGCAGTAATTTTTGGGCTTGCATTTAAAGATTATATTGATGAAATCTCCAAGACTGGGGTAACAATTGGTTGGGAATTCCTTTTAACAGGGCTATTCCTGTGGTTCGCTGATTCCGTTAAAAACGGTTATAAAAAGATGGATGATATTAGCTACATGGATGCATTCATTATTGGTACCTTTCAGGCAGTAGCTATTCTGCCAGCCATTTCGCGTTCAGGGATGACGATTGTAGCTGCTCTTTGGCGAAAGCTCGACCGTGAGACAGCTGCATACTTTTCTTTCCTTTTATCGACACCTGCTATTGCTGGCGCGATTGTCTTGCAGACGAAAGATTTATTGGATGGCCAAGGTGAAACCATATCTTTATCAGCCCTGCTGGTCGGCATTATTTCCTCTGCAATTTTCGGGTATATTGCCGTTAAATGGATGATCGGTTATTTAAAAAAGAAATCCTTAAAGCCGTTTGCGATCTATGTGTGGGCACTGGGAATTATCGTGCTAGTTTTCCAGTTTACAGGGAAGTTTTAATCAGGGAAAGTAAACGTAGAACGGGTCTACTTCGACTTTTCCTCGTTTTTTTGAAGGGAAAGTAAACGTAGAGCGAGCCTACTTCGACTTTTGCTGGCATTTTTGAAGAGAAAGTAAAAGTAGAACGGGTCTACTTCGACTTCTTCTCGTTTTTTCGAAGGAAAAGTAAACGTAGAGCGTATCTACTTCGACTTTTGCTGGCATTTTTGAAGAGAAAGTAAAAGTAGAACGGGTCTACTTCGACTTCTTCTCGTTTTTTCGAAGGAAAAGTAAACGTAGAGCTTATCTACTTCGACTTTTGCTGGCATTTTTGAAGAGAAAGTAAAAGTAGAACGGGTCTACTTCGACTTCTTCTCGTTTTTTTGAAGAGAAAGTAAACGTAGAACGAGCCTACTTCGACTTTTCCTCGCCTTTTTGTAGGGAATGTAAACGTAGAGCGATCCTGGGCTGGGACAGTTTCGCAAATAAAACTTGTACTATCGCAAATAAAAGGTGAGCTTACGCAAATAAACCTTGTTTTTTCGCAAATAGAATGGATTTCAGTCACAAAAAAGCAGTTCGAGATGACTCGAACTGCCTTTTTTATACTGTTGCCGTTTGTTTCGCCATCTCGCGTGCTGCATCTGCTGCTTGTTCTTTGGCTTTTGCCATAATTTCCGGTACTTTTTTCGGAAAATGGTCCATGCCCTCTGCAACAACTGTATCCAAGCTCTCAAAACCTAGAAATTCAAATACCTTCCTTAAGTAGCGATCACCGAACTCGAAATCAACCATTGGTCCTGTTGAGTAAATTCCACCGCGAGTTTGAATATGAATTGCTTTTCTGCCAGTAAGAAGTCCCTTTGGTCCTTCCGGGGTATTCGTAAAGGTTTTTTCTACAATAAATAAGTTATCGATGAATTTTTTCAAAATGGACGGGGCACCTAGATTCCAGATTGGTGTAACAAACACATAATAATCCGCATCGATAAAACGATCAGCCAACGCATGCATCTTTTCCAGCTTTGTCCGCTCCGCCTCTGATAACTGTTCCTTTGTATAGCCCATGAACGATAATTTAGCTCTCGCATAAAGTAGATCCATATCGATATCAGGGATTTCCATATCGTATAAATGCCAGCGCTCAATTTCCACATCCGGCTGCTCTTTTTTAAATTCCTCTAAAAATACTTCTCCAATTTGCATTCCTTTTGAAAGCTTACTATCGTTCTTCGGATTAGCTGTAATATATAAAAGTTTTGACATGCCCATCATCCCTTTCTTTATCCACTAGTTTTATTTTCTACTACTATACTACAACAAACTTCCATGCTCACCATTGAACAAAACGTGAAGTTTGTGAACTAAGTGTGACAGTTGCATCCCCATTTGAACAATACGTGACAATTCTTCACTAGAATAAACAAAACTTAACAAAACTTAACAAAAGTCACATTCAATGTGATAATCTTTTATTAAAGTTAACTTGGAATTGGAAAAGGTGGGTGACACATGGAAGAAAAGGCATATACTCCCGATGAAGTGGCCCAAATCTTTCAAATCTCAAAACATACGGTTTATGAGCTGATAAAAAGAGGTGAGCTGCAGGCATTTAAGATCGGTAACAAAATGAGAATTGATCACGCCGAGCTTGAAAGGTATAAAGAAAATACAAAAGCTCCGGCAAAGAAAATTCAATCAGGCCCCACAAACCCGACCAACAATCATGCTTTATCCATTCGAATATCAGGGAGTCATGATTTTCTCGTCGAGCATTTTGCTAAACAAGCAGGCACGGCATTAAACGTACAAATTCAACCTTCATACATAGGCAGTCTAGAGGGACTTATGATGCTTTACCGCGGGCAGTGTGATATAGCAGCCATTCATCTATTAGATCCGACATCCCAAGAGTATAACCTGCCATTCATTCATCAGCTTTTTGTCTATGAATCGATCCTGGTCCTTCGACTCGCTGCTAGACAGCAAGGCTTCATCGTCGCCAAGGGGAATCCAAAGAGTATTCTTGATTTCTCTGACCTAGTGAGGAAGGATGTCCAATTCATTAACCGACAAAAAGGAGCAGGAACAAGATTCTTGCTTGACTCCAAGCTATCAAGCTATGGAATTAACCCTAGTAAAATTAACGGGTACAACAATGAAGAGTGGAATCATCTTTCCGCCGCTTCCTATATTAGCAGGGGAATCGCTGACGTAGCATTCGGAATTCAATCTGCTGCTAGTCATTTAGGTCTTGATTTTGTTCCCGTTGCCCAAGAACACTTTGACCTAGTGTTCCGTTTAACAGAGGAAAACAAGCAGAACTTAACAGATTTAATTCAATACCTGCAATCTCCTGAGTTCAAAGACAGCTTAACGGAATTAGAAGGGTATTCAATTGCAGACTTAGGAAAAGTAATCTATCAAACTACTTTAACGGAGGAAACCACATGTTAAAAAATCACTATGTTGCTGTTTTATTTGCTTTCATGCTATTAGTCCTTTCCGCTTGCGGAAATTCAGAAACAAAAGATGTTGCGGCAAAAGATCTAAAGAAAAAAACTAAGGCAGCACCAACAGAAATGATTCTTGCGACAACAACAAGTACACAGGACAGCGGCTTATTGGATGTCCTTATCCCTATGTTTGAGAAGCAAAATAATGTAAAAGTAAAAACGATTGCAGTTGGTACTGGACAAGCATTAGAGATGGGAACAAAAGGAGAAGCAGATGCCCTTCTAGTTCATGCCCCTGCAGCTGAAAAAGCAGTTGTTGATGCTGGTGATGCCATTAACTATAAGCGCGTAATGTATAATGACTTCATTTTAGTTGGTCCAAAAGAGAATCCAGCGGGTGTCAGCGGTGATGACGTTACTGCTGCGTTCAAGAAGCTGGCAGAGGCGAAAGCTACTTTTATTTCCCGTGGGGATGACTCTGGTACAAACAAAAAAGAACTTGGCATCTGGACTTTAGCGAACATGAAGCCTGCAGGTGACTGGTATGTATCAACAGGTCAAGGTATGGGCCAAACCTTACAGGTGGCAGCTGAGAAAAAAGGCTATGTACTAACAGACCGTGCTACATGGCTTGCCCAAGAGAAAAACTTAAACACTCTTAAAATTGTTGTTGAAGGCGGCAAGGATTTAATGAACATTTATCATGTCATGCAAGTAAATCCTGAAAAGCATGATAAAATTAATAGTAAGGATGCAGAAAAATTCGTAGAATTTATGGTAGATCCAAAAACCCAAGATGTAATTGAAAACTTCGGTAAGAAAGAATACGGTCAATCTTTGTTCTATAAATATACTGAATAGTTTGTCAAGCGAGGCTGACTTATAAGAGGGTTGACACCTTTGCTTTTGAGTTAGCCTCTATTTTTCACCTGGAGGGCAGCAATGCATGGAACTTTTACTAGATGGACTTAAGAAAGCATTTGAAATGATCTTCTCTGGAGACAAAGAGGTATTTGAAATTACTTGGCTGACTCTAAAGGTTTGTTTAATTGCCATTCTATTTAGTACCTTGCTTGGACTTCCCCTCGGTATTCTACTTGGATTAACTAGATTTAGAGGACGCAAATTACTTCTATTATTCATTAATATGGGTATGGGCCTCCCCCCTGTTGTTGCCGGACTTTGGATTACCATGTTTTTATGGCGTTCCGGCCCGTTAGGTGATTGGTCCCTGCTATATACACCTACAGCTATTGTTATGGCACAAGTATTAGTGTCATTGCCTATAATTACAAGCTTAACCTGTTCCGCTTTTCAGCAAGTGAATGATAAAATGCTCCTGCAAATCAAAGCGCTTGGTGCAACGAGGCTCCAAACGTTAGTCATTCTTGTCAAACAATCAAAGATTGCGATTCTAGCTGCGGTAATGGCTGGCTTCGGCCGGGTTATAGCTGAGGTGGGTGCTGCCATGATGGTAGGAGGCAATATTCAGGGTGATACTCGAATATTAACTACTACGATTGTGATGGAAGTATCGAAAGGGAATTTTGATATTGCCCTCGCTCTTTCGTTTATTTTATTGACTGTTGCCCTATTGATTACGGCCATATTAACCTTTTTACAACAAAGGAAGCGATTCTCATGAGCCCATTGATCGAACTGAAAAACATCACTTTTAAAGGACAAGGTAGAACGATTCTCAATATTCCTGAATTCCAGATTCAGCCACGAGAATTCCTCGGCATAATGGGACCCAATGGTGCGGGAAAAAGCACGCTGCTAAAAGTACTTGCTTTTCTTGAGAATCAAACGAGCGGTGAGATTCTTTACCGTGGACAGTCCATCCCGAATGGAAATGCTCCCTTAGAGTTACGAAGGAAATTCTCGATTGCCCTTCAGCAATCATTACTCTTAGATGCGACTGTTTTTCACAACATCGCCATCGGCTTAATCTTACGAAAGATTCCAAAAAACATTATTAAGGAGAAAGTCGCTCATTGGATGGAGGTATTTGGCATCACACATCTGGCTAAAAAAAATGCGCTCTATTTATCTGGTGGGGAGGCGCAAAGGGTCAATTTAGCACGAGCTATGATTGTGGATCCAGAGATTCTTTTTCTCGATGAACCTTTTTCTGCTTTAGATTTTCCGACTAAGATTAAGCTAATGGAAGATTTCAAACGAATTATTGAGGAAGCGAATACCACTGCTGTGTTTGTCAGCCATGACTTGATGGAGATTCATTATCTTACAAAGCAGCTTGCCATTATTGCTAATGGTGAAGTGAAGCAAACGGGACCAACATCAAGGGTGTTAGAACATCCGAATGCGTCCACCTCCCCTTTCTTAAATGAATGGAAAAAATTCTATCCAGTCGCACGATGAAAGACAGCTCTCACGGAGACTGTCTTTTTAATTGATTAAAACTAACTTCACGAATAAAATATGGTAGAAGTTTACTTTTTACAGATACATAATAACTTGGTGTTTTAAGGAGGAGTTCGTGCCATGAAATATGCAATTATAACCGGTGCATCCAAAGGGCTAGGTGAAGCGATTGCGAAACGCCTAATACAAGAACAAATTGCCATTGTTTCTGTTTCAAGATCAGAAAATCAGGAAATAAAACAATTGGCAGCTGAAAAAGGTCTATTTTATCAGCATTATTCCTGCAATCTCTCTTTGGAAAAAGAAGTTCAGGAAGTATTTATGGAAATAGCCCATTCGATTTTTGAAAAGGATCCTAAAGAGATTCTACTTTTTAATAACGCTGGCGTAATTGAACCAATCCAGACTGTCGGCAATTTAGATCAAACGCCGATCATCCGCAATATCCAAGTCAACTTAATTGCACCAATCATTACTACCAATCTCATTCTAAACAAAGCGCAGGTCATAAATACGAGAGTACAGGTTGTCAATGTAACCTCCGGGGCAGCCGTCCGTCCGATCGAGAGCTGGAGTGTGTACTGCAGTTCTAAAGCGGGTCTTAATATGTTTACACAGACAGCAGCACTAGAACAGGCTGAAATGAACACGAACAACAAAATCATAGCCTTCAGTCCAGGAGTCATGGATACCAACATGCAGGCGATCATTCGCTCTTCCTCTAAAGAAGCGTTTAAGGATTTGGAGCGCTTCAAAGAATTTAAGGAGAAAAGTCTTCTCTTATCGGCTGACACTGTGGCAAATGCACTAGTAAACTTGCTGCTTAGTGGAGATGTAGAAAGTGGAAAAGTGTACAATATTAAAGATTTAATAGAGTAAGCAAAGAGGCCTTGCATATCGCAGAGGCCTTTTTTATTTTATAAGAAAGTATAAATTTCGACTTCGAGAATTGTCTAGCTCCAGCGCCTAGCCAGTTTTCACCCTGAATAATCTCTCTTGTAACAATCATGGCTTGATAAAGCGATGATTGTTACAGCTCGGGTCAAATAACCTTCGGCAAGAAAAGTCAAAAGAACGACTTTTCTTGCCGAAGGTTATTTGCCTGTCGGGGATAATCAAGGCGCTTGCGCTTTTCTAATTTTCTTGCGGAAACCATAAGGTAATGCTGGTTCCCTTGTTTAATTTACTTTTTACTTTGATCAGTCCTTTATGGGCATCCATTAAAGCCTTCACAATCGAGAGACCGATGCCAACCCCGCCTGTTTTCCGGTCACGTGATTTATCGCCGCGGTAGAACCGTTCAAATATATGTGGGATATCATCCTCGGCCATGCCAGACCCTTCATCTTGAATCTTGAAGCCGACATAACCAGCCTTATCCGTTTCTACGGACAAGGTAACATTCTTTCCTTCCGGTGTATATTTCAATGCATTATTTAAGATGTTTGACAGGATTTGCATGAGCTTGTCTTTGTCCGCTTCAAACAATTCCTCCTGTTTCGGTTCCTCGATGTAGAGATTTACACCCTTCTCCTTAAATATGGGCATAAACATTTCGTAAAGTGCCTCTAATACACTGCCAGCCTCTAATTCTATTTTTTCCAGCTTAATTTGCGGATTTTCCGCAGCCAATAATTTTTCCAGTTCATTCACTAGTCTTACTAGACGCATCAATTCTTCGTGACTTACCTGAAGCCTCTGTGGTGTAGGCTCCCAAATTCCGTCTTGGAAGGCCTCAATTTGACTCCTTAACGTGGCAAGAGGTGTTCTTAATTCATGTGCCAGGTCCCCTGTAAACTGCTTCCGAAGCATCTCTTCCCTTGCCAAGGATTCTGCAAGGTTATTGAAGGATATAGCAATTTGCTTCACTTCAGTAGGCAAACCTGACAATGGGATTCGAATGTCCAAATTATGCTGCTGAAGTTCATTTGCGGCAAAAGATAGCTTCTTTAAACCGGCTGTCAGCTTTTTCGAAAAAAGCATACTGAAGACGATGGCGAGTACAATCGTTAAACATACCGCTGCGTAAATATAGAGCTGAATGGTTTGAATAAACGTATACTCATCATCAATTAAGCCTTTAGGATAAATCGCCACGAGTTTCCCGATAAGGGTATTATCTACTTTTAGGATATAGGATTTAGAATGCCACTCCTCCCCATCCGGTGCTGGTTCAGTCAACCCGAAGCTATTCAGCATGCTACGAATGTTAGAGGAATCCATCTGCAGCTGCCCAAAGCGGTCATATAATTGAAAATAAAGCTGATCGGTCATGGCATGCTCGTGCAATAGACCATACACAGGATCACTGGTAAAATGGCCATTTTTCCTATAATCCTTCTCAATTTCCGTGATAATTCTATCAATCTTCTTTTCCCTATTACGATCCAAATAACTATTAAAGCTCTCTTCAAACCCATACTGAATAAAGAAGCTGACAATTACTATTCCAATCATAGAGATCAAAACTAAATAAAACAGGATTTTAGACCGGAGTGTTTGCAGCATCTAGTACCCCTCCAAATTTATAGCCCATCCCAAAAACCGTTACGATGAAATCCGGCTGCCGTGTATCTTGCTCAATTTTTTTCCGGAGGTTCTTAATATGGGTATCGACGCTGCGTTCATATCCTTCGTAATACATGCCCTCATCCTGAATTTTCTCTAATAGATCCATCCGGCTGTACACACGACCCGGATTTTCTGCCATATTCGTTAATAACTTATATTCGATAGGAGTTAATGTCACGTATTCATCGTTTACTCTAACTTCCTTCTTAATTATGTCAATGACAAGCTTTTTACCGTTGAATTCAAGAAGTTGTACTTTTTCCGCCTTTTTCACACGCCGGAGGATTGCTTGAACGCGAACAACCACTTCCCGTGGGCTGAATGGTTTGGTTAAATAGTCATCTGCTCCCATGACAATTCCATTGATTCGGTCATCCTCTGCCGATTTAGCCGTAAGCATCAGAATGGGAACATCTGATTCTTTCCGTACGAGCCGGCAAACCTCTTCCCCAGAAATATCGGGCAGCATGAGATCTAATATGATTAAGTCAGGATTGATCGATTTCGCTTTTTTTAACGCATCTAGTCCATTATCAGCACTGTGAATTTCATAGCCTTCTCTCTCTAGATAGGCTTCTAGAACTTCTACAATTCTTCGTTCATCATCCACTAATAAAATTTTCATTATGATCACTCCCCATATATTTACTATATCATCTTGGGCCTGTGATTTTTGTAACTTCACAAATTCGTTACAAGTTAGTCAAAACATCTTCAATTTTAGAAAAACGTCTACAAAATGAGCGGTTTTCCTTTATGAAGTTGTAGTATTCTTAGGGAGTGAGGAGCTGACTGGAATGAATAAAATATCCTTTAAAATAGGCTTGCTATTCTTCTTAACCATTTTTCTGTTAGAAACGATATCCATGTTCTTTTTGCATAACAATATCATTCATTCCCGCGTGCACGAGGAGCTGTCTGCACTCCAGACCAGGGGGAATAATCATCGTGAAGTTTTAGAGGCATCGTTCCATGAAGAAACGATTAGACATATTGCCATGATGGAAGCACGGACCGATACACAGGTGATCCTAACAAAGCCGGATGGATCGATTTATATGTCATCCAATAATGTAACAGATGAAATGAAGCAGATTCTTCGACGAACACCGAAGAACATTCCACATGAAGGACTCATCTTAGAAGATGATTGGAAAAAAGCGACGTATATTGCTTCTATCAGTCCTGTCGTGGTTGATAAAAAGATTGATGGCTATGTCTATATGTTTCAAAATACACAAAAGATAAAAGACTTAATTGCCGGACTGAACCAGCACTTTCTGTTCGCAGGACTGCTTTCACTTCTATTTATGATGATTATCATTGTGTTTTTAACCAGGGTGGTAACACACCCGCTTATTAAAATGAGTGAGGCGACCAAACGAATCAGTAAAGGTGACCTCAGCGTCTCTTTACCAAAGCTAGGGAAGGATGAAATCGGAGAATTGGGAGAATCAATTAAAGTCTTAGCGAGTGACCTAGAGATTCTAAAGAATGAACGAAATGAATTCCTGGCAAGTATCTCACACGAGCTGCGAACTCCGTTAACCTATATTAAAGGCTATGCTGATATCGCCCGACGTAAGGAAACGAACGAAAAGGATAAGGGTCACTATTTAGATATTATCCATGAAGAATCACTAAAGTTATCCAAACTGGTGAAGGACCTGTTTCATTTGGCGAAAATGGACGAAAATACATTTTCTATCGAAAAAGAAGAGGTTCATTTGCGCCCTTATTTTCAAGGAATCATGGAAAAAGTTTCTCCAGCTTTAAAAGAGGAGCAATTGAATCTTCTGTTGGAATGTCCAGACGATCTTTATTTACCGATTGACCCCATTCGGTTTGAACAGGTCATATTGAATCTGATTGATAATGCACGTAAGTACTCCGAGCCATATACACAAATTAAGGTTGGGGTTAAACAAATGAGCGGTGAGGTCCATATCAAGATCCAGGATGAAGGAAAGGGCATTCCTGAGGAGGATTTACCAAGGATATTTGAACGCTTCTATCGTGTGGACAAGTCACGAACCCGCGCCCTTGGCGGATCGGGACTTGGACTAGCCATTGTAAAACAATTAGTCGAGGCCCACGGTGGCACCGTGGAGGTAACTAGCAGCCCAAATAAAGGGACTACCTTTGAGATTATCCTCTAAGTAAAAACTCCTTATCGCCATATTCGATAAGGAGTTTTTGTTATTTATTCGGTCTTCTTTTTCACTTCGTCTGTTAATTCCTCAATGCTTTTTCTCACATTGCCTTTACCTGAATAGTTTTCGATTAATTCTTTTACATCGATTCCACTTGAAGCCTTTAAGGATTCCTGAAGGCTCGCCATTAGATTCGTTGCGTAACTGGTGATTTTATTGGCACCGCCATTTTCACCTGAGCCGCCGCCCGTATCCACGACCGTAATTTTATCGATATTGGATAATGGAGCTGCCACTTGCTTCGCATATTCAGGAAGCATTTTAATAACCATATCTAAAATCGCCGCTTGCCCGAATTGCTCGAACGCTTCGGCGATTTTTTCCTTGGCTTCCGCTTCTGCCAAACCTTTTAAGCGGATAATTTCTGCTTCGGTAGAACCTTGCGCTTTTTGTGCTTCTGCTTTCGCCAAACCATCTAAGCGGATTCTTTCAGCTTCTGCTTTTGCCATGGCCTCGATTCGGTATTTATTCGCTTCCGCCTCTGCCATTTGCTTCGCTTTGTCAGCAGCAGCTGATTGCTCAACAGAATAACGGTCCGCATCTGCCTTCTTCTTTACTTCTGAATCATATTGGCGTTCGCGACGCTGTATTTCTTTTTCTTCTAGTTCAATTTGCTTTTGTCTTTCGATAATCTTGATTTGCATTTCTTGCTCCATTACCTCTTGCTTCGAACGTGCACTTTCAAGATCGTACGCTTGGTCTGCACGGGCTTTGGCAATATCTTGCTCACGGCGGAAATCAGCAACTTTCAACTGATTCGTTTTCTCTGCTTCAGCGATTTCTGTTGCCCGCTCCAGTTCACTACGTTTTGCTTCCTTAGCGGCTTCCGCTTTTTTAATCCGTGTTTCTTTCTCTGCTTCGGCCGTAGCAATATCGGCATCACGTTTTACTTGGGCAATACGCGGCTTACCAAGTGAGTCAAGGTAACCATTTTTATCACGAACATCTTTAATCGTAAATGAAACAATGACTAATCCCATTTTCGCCAGATCCTGTGAAGCAACTCTTTGGACCTCCTGCGAAAACTTGTCTCGATTCTTATATATTTCTTCTACCGTCATCGAACCAAGAATCGAGCGTAGATGTCCTTCAAGAACTTCTCTTGCTTCATTCTCGCGGTCTTCCTTCGGCTTGCCGAGGAACTGCTCAGCAGCCGTTGCGATTTCACTAATAGAACCGCCAATTTTAATAATCGCGACACCATCGGCCATAACGGGAACACCTTGCTCTGTGTATACCTCAGGAGTGGTCACTTCGAGTTTACTTGATAGCAAGCTAAGCGGCTTTGCTTGTTGGAATACTGGTAAAATAAAGCTACCGCCGCCCCGGATAATCTTGATTTTGTTTCCTGATTCGTCCACATGGACATTCCCGTTACCGAGGAAGCTCCCTGTTACGATAAGCGCCTCATCGGGTCCGGCTGTTCGATACTTAGTAATAAATACACCAATTAATGCTACGAGAATAAGTACGGCAATACCAATAACAACCCAAATAATGCTAAATCCCATTTCTTAAAACCCCCTTCTAAATAAAACTCTCTAATTCTTGATGAACAGTGACTTCAAGTACCCCATTTTTCACCTGCACGACAAGCACAGTTGTGCCATTCGGGATTTGCTCTCCGTCAAAGCTTGATGCAGGTTTCGCAATTCTTCCACTTATACTATCTATCAGCACTTCCCCAAAACCATCGGCAGGGATGCTTGTAATCACGGTACCAATACGTCCCCGTAAATCTGATTCATTATAGACCAATGACTCTTCAGCAGAAGATAATGGTACTAATACAAACACATTTAATAACGTGACCACTATAAACGCGGCGACTGCAGAGATAGCTAATATTAATAAGTAATGTAAGGATGATAGCTTTTCGAACAAATAGCCGCTTGCCGACATGACAGTGATAAAAGCAAAAATTAGAACAGGATTTAGAAAGTGTAGTCCTCCATCTCCCGCTCCATGGAAATGAAACACATCTGCAAACAATACATACAAAACAGTTAACACACCCGAGATAATCAGGCCATACAGATAGATGGTTTCTAAAGGAATGCTGAATAGTTCCAAAGGCATCAGTCCCTTCTTATGTAGGTACCTTATTTACGTTTTTATGTGGAAAAAGTTTCATTTTTCTTCAAAAATTTACCGGATATTACATTATTTCTATTTAACTTATTAATATCCTGCAATGGTAGGAGTAGATTATATGAACTTTATTTTGCAAATCAAAAAAGTGCCATAGCTCCGAGCTACAGCACCTTACTGAATCATATTCAAAAACTTTCTAGTTCGTTCTTCTTTCGGTTGAGTAAAGATGGCTTCTGGCTTGTCTCTTTCGACCACGACACCCTGATCCATAAAGATGACCTCGTCTGCCACGTCCCGAGCAAAGCGCATTTCATGAGTAACGACAATCATGGTCATGCCTTCATTAGCAAGGTCCTTCATAACTTTTAGTACTTCGCCCACTAGCTCCGGATCAAGCGCAGATGTCGGTTCATCAAACAGCATGACCTCTGGTTCCATGGCAAGCGCCCGGGCTATTCCGACACGCTGCTGCTGACCACCAGAAAGCTGTGCCGGATAGTAGTCTATTTTATCTCCTAGGCCCACTTTCTCTAAGAGGGTCTGGGCTTTTTTACGGGCAGCCTCTTTACTTTCACCCTTCACCACAACCGGTCCCTCCATCACATTCTCAAGGGCCGTTTTATGCGGAAAAAGATTATAGTTTTGAAACACCATCCCCGTTAAACGTCGAAAGGAAGCAATATTCTTTTTCGAAACAGTTTTTGAAAAATCGAGACTTTGATCTTCAATAGAAATAATCCCTTTTGTTGGAGTTTCAAGCACATTCAAGCAGCGAAGCATGGTCGTCTTTCCAGAGCCAGATGGCCCGATGACAACCACCACTTTCCCCTTCTCCACCTCAAGGTCAATTCCCTTTAACACTTCTAATTGACCGAACTGTTTATATAGACCTTTAATTGAAATCATCGTAAAACTCCCTTTTTCCTATAATCCCCATGCTAGGCTCCATATCGGTCCAGTCTTTTTTCCATAAAACCTTGAATGACGGATAGGAAAAAGCAAATGACCCAATAAAGGAGTGCTGCTTCGGAATAAACCAATAGAAACTCATAATTGGTTGAAGCGATTTCCTGTGCACGGCGAAACATTTCCGTTACGAGCACCAGTGAAGCGAGTGACGTATCTTTTACAAGGCTGATAAAGGTATTCGATAAAGGAGGAATGGATACTTTAGCTGCCTGGGGCAGGATAATTCTCCGCAATGCTTGTGTATAGGTCATCCCAATTGAATACCCTGCTTCCCATTGGCCTTTCGGGATGGAAAGAATGGCAGCCCGAATAATTTCTGATGCATACGCCCCCACACTAAGAGAAAATCCAATAACCGCTGAAATAAATGGATCGAGGGTAACACCGAGATTAGGAAGTCCATAAAAAATGATAAATAATTGCACCAGTAACGGTGTTCCTCGAATAGCTGAAACATAAACTCTTGCGATTATTTGCAAAACTTTCACATGAGAAATTCGGGCCAATGCAGTCAGCACCGCTAAAATTATGCCGCAAATAAAGCTTATAATTGTTAATGGAATTGTATTGACAAGAGCTCCCTCCAGCATCGGCTGAAGGGAACTTTTTGCAATATCAAATAACTTTTGTGCTCTTTCTGGATCAGTAAAAATACTATTTAAGTACATCCTCACCAAACCATTTCTCTGAGATTTTTTTATACGTACCATCATCAACAATGTCTTTTAACGCTTTGTTGACTTCATCTACAAGGTCGCCGCTATTTTTTCTAAACATAAATCCGCTTGTTGAGGCATCATCACTTGTTGCCGCTACTTTAACGGGGGCATCTGGCTTGCTCTTTTTAAAATCTAAGAATGTTAACTTATCATTAATGGTTACATCCACACGTTTTTGTCCTAGCAGCTCAATTGCTTGTTGGAATCCTTCGACGCCTACAAGGTTTGCTCCGTATTTCTTAGCCATATCTCCGTAATTACTTGTCAAAGATTGCGCAGAATTTAACCCCTTAATATCTTCGAAGCTTTTTACTTTATCGTTATCCTTGCTTACGATTAACACAGCAGCTGACGTAATGTAAGGGTCAGAGAAATCATACTTTTCCTGACGATCTGGACGGATTCCCACTTGGTTCGCAATCATATCAAATCGCTTGGCATCTAGCCCCGCGAACATCGCATCCCATTGTGTCTCTTTGAATTCCGCTTTCACACCTAGACGCTTCGCTACTTCTTCAGCAAGCTCGACATCAAATCCTGTTAATTTACCGCTTGTATCATGGAATGTGAATGGTGGGTATGTACCCTCTGTTCCAATCGTAATCGTGCCGTTATCTTTGATTTTTTTCAACACATCTCCATCAGCTTTTTCAGCTGTTTTGTTCTCTTTTTTCTTATCAGCATTTTCATCTTTGCCACATGCTGATAGAACAAACATAAAGCTTAATAAGAGTGCAAATAGTACAGTTAATCTTTTCATAATGATAAACCCCCTAATTCTTATGGTTTTTGTAGGATTTAATTATCATAGTACATCATTTCTTTTCTGTCAAAGGAAAATTGTTGGGAATCGAAATTTATTTTGCCCCTTTATAAATAAAAAAAACCTATCAGAGAAATCCTGATAGGCTAGCAAATTTATGCGGCTTTTTGTTGTGTGCTGTTTGTTCTTTTCTTTTTTAATAATGGTCCGTAGAAAAGGATTCCACTTGCTAATAGAATCATTCCATAGGTAAATGTTTTAATATCTGCTGTACCTGCGATAATCACCCATACAGAATAAATTGTAGAAAGGAGTGCAATGATTCCATCTCCTACTCTTGATTTATCTCCTTTATAGGTGTCACCAGTGACAACTAGTTTCAGTTGATAAACAGATGAAATAAAGTATGGTACTAAATACGATAAAGTGGCAATGACAATGACAAAGTCAAATGCACCCGAGATTGATTTTGAAATCGTAGAGAAAATAAATAATTGCCCTAAACCGTTAGATACGATCATTGAAAAAGCTGGTAAGCCTTTTTTATTTTCTTTTAAGAAGGCTGGAAGGAATAAGCCTTGCTTTGCTGCTTGATATGGAACCTCAGCACTTAACATTAACCAACCGATTGTTGAGCCAAATAAACTGATCAGTCCAACTGCTGCTAAAATTTTTCCACCAATTGGTCCTAAAACTGTTGAAATCGCATCAATTAATGGTTTATCAGAGTGAATAAGTGTGTTTTGGTCTAACATTCCCATAACTAGTGTACTAATTCCCACATAAATTCCAAGTGCTATAAATAAGCCAAGGATCGTTGCGCGTTTTACGTCAGTTTGTCTTCTCGCACGTGAGGCAAACACCACTGCTGATTCTACCCCAATAAATGCCCATAACGTATTTACCGCTGCATTGTTTATTTGCTTCATCATACTGATGGAGTGACCAGCATCATCGAGTCTTTCTGCCATGAATGGAAGCATGTTACTTTTTTCAAAAGCAAACAATCCAACGATAATAAATAAGATAAATCCTGCAACCTTCGCAGCAGTAGCGGCAAAGTTTAATTTCCCGGCACTTTCCATTCCGCGAAGAATGATGGTGTGCGTTCCCCATAAAAGAACGGAACACACGATGAAGGTTAAACCATTACCTACCTTTAGTGTAAAGTTACCAATGGTAAACCAGTCTGCCTGACTTGTTAAAATCGGAAAAAATGTTGATAAGTAACCCGCAAATGTTGTAATCATGGCAACGTTTCCTGCTAAATTTCCGATCCAATAACCCCAAGTCGACATAAAGCCTGATAATGTTGATGCATGTGAACCTTGCTTAAACAAATCTTTAGCATAGATTTGCGGTCCGCCTTGTAATTTTGGCTTACGAATGGCTAAATTTCCAAACACGAGTGCCGTCATCAATACACCAAAACCTGTAACAAGCCATGCAGAGATAACGCCGGCAGGACTCGCTGATTCAGATAGTGATCGTGGCAGCATAAAAATCCCCGAGCCTACCATATTACCAACTACCAGTGCCGTTAGCACCAAAAATCCTAACTTATTTGTCTTCCCCATGTTTCGAACACCTCTCTCCACTGAAGGTTTATTTTTATTGTATGATAATGTTTTAAGTTAACAATTAATTGTATAAATATGAAACACCGTTATTAAATATAGGGTGGATACTCCTTTGTGTCAATGGAAAATTTTATTCTGCTAAAGTATTAGTGTGACGAAATGTAAAAAATAGTAAACAACAACATGAATCATTATAACTTCCTATTGTTCTCTTTCAAATATGGGGTTAATGGAAATTAGAATAGGATTATCCATTATACATACCAAAAAAATGAGAGCGCCAATTAATTAAGGCACTCTCTCTTTACATATTTTTATATTATTTCCACCAGTCATCAAACATCGTAGCAGGTAGCTGACGCTTATGTTCTGTCATGAGATAACGCTTTTCCACTTTTTCAGCTACGTCTTGCGAAACGGACTTTCCTTCTAAATAATCATCGAGTTCATCATACGTGATTCCTAATTCAGTCTCATCTGCCTGACCCGGTTTTTGATCGAGGAGATCGGCTGTTGGTACCTTTAAATAGAGGCGTTCGTCAGCTCCCAGTTCCTTAAGAAGCTCTTTCCCTTGGCGCTTGGTTAACCCAGACAATGGCAGGATATCTGCACCGCCATCACCATACTTGGTATAGAACCCCGTTACCGCCTCCGCAGCATGATCCGTCCCAATCACAAGGAGACCTTCCATTCCACCGACAGCATACTGGGCAATCATTCTCATACGTGCTTTCACGTTCCCTTTATGATAATCGCTTAACGGCTCAGCATCGATACTTGAGTTATATTCATTTTGAACTTCATCCACGGCTGGCTTGATATTAAACACAAGTTGGCGGTCAGCACGGATGAAATCTAATGAACGCTGGGCATCTTCCTCATCCTTTTGAACACCATATGGAAGACGAACAGCAATAAAAAGTGCATCCTTTCCTTCATTTCGCAGTTCTTCTACCGCCAGTTGTGCTAGTCTACCAGCGAGTGTAGAATCTTGGCCACCGCTAATGCCTAATACATATCCCTTTGACTTTGTTTGTAACAGATAATTTTTCAAAAAGTCGACTCTCTTGCGAATCTCTTCTTTTGGTTGAATGTTTGGAGCAACGTGTAAGTCTTTCATGATTTGTGCCTGTAAACTCATTGAGTGTACCTCCTGACCAAATATTGATATATGTACTGTACCACATCTTTATTTCATTCGCTCATTATTTAACTGCTTGTTCTAGGTGTGTGGACAATCACCTGTCCTATTGAAAAATATAATAAAATAGGACGGTGATCAAAAATGCCTTTTTCAATTAATATTGGCAATTTTAAAGTTAACGCTATAAATAATAATGCAAATATTAACCTTGGTCCTACTGTTCAGGATAGTAATACGGCTAATAGTAAAGTAATTGGCTGTACCATTAACCTAGGTGACCATTGTATTATCAACACCAAACAAGCCACAAAATCCGTCGTAAGTGACATGAATAAGGCGGACTGATAATCTATTACTATCGTGGCCATACTAACAAAAAATATGCCCATGGCCATTTTATGTTTTTTGAGGGCTGGATGGTGGAGTGATGAAAATGGAAGCTAAAACATGTAATGAATCTAGAGTGGTACGAACGAGCAGGATTTTTCCAAATGATGTAAACAACCATAACACATTGTTTGGAGGCAAGTTAATTAGCGATATCGATATGATCGCATCCATTTCAGCCGTGAGACACTCCCGGGCAGAATGTGTAACGGCGTCGATTGATTCCGTGGATTTCCTGAGTCCAATCACGCCAAAGGACTCAGTTTGTATTGAGACGTTTGTTTCATATACAGGGAACTCATCTATGGAAATTTTCGTCAAGGTCATTGCTGAGAACTTAATGTCCGGTGACAGGAAGATTGCTGCTACGGCCTTTTTAACGTTTGTTGCGTTAGACGAGAACGGAAAGCCCACGAAGGTCCCTGGCATTATTCCTGAGACTGCGGAAGAAAAGAAGCTTTTCGAAACAGGAAAAGATCGTGCTGAAAAGCGGAAAGAACATAGAAAAAGCAGTAAGGAACTCGCTGGGGTTTTTACAACCAAGAAGCCTTGGGAATAGTGAAATGGGCAGCCAATATGATACATTGGCTGCCCATTTCACTAATTGCAGTTATTCAGTTTCTAATCCATCCTTGCTTTTCCAGGTCATGACGCCATCTTCTTCATCGATTTCAATCGTAACGTCTACGACCCCTTTTTCTGCCATGATTTTTTCTTCCAAACGGTCTTTAATATCATCGGCTGCTGCTACTGTTAATTTCGGATCCACCTCAATTTCCAGCTCGACATGGAGATCTTCACCCTCTTTAATGACCGTAATCCCCTGAATGTCCTTCACATCCGGGTCGGCCATAACAAGTGCACCAATCTTATTTTCCATTTCTTCATCCGCTTGCCCGATCACCCCGGCTGCGTTATCTAAAAATACTTTACCTACCACGAAAAGCATCATTATTCCAATGATAACAGAAGCAATGCCTTCCAATTGGTGCAAATCGGTGTAATGTGAGATAACAACCGCGATAATGGCTAACAAGCCACCCATAGTTGCGACTAAATCCTCCATGAATACTAGCTTTGTTGCCGGCTTCGCCCTTCCCAGATTTGCAATGCTTTTTCCAAACACCGAGAATCCACTGGCTTCTACCTCAATTTCGTGCAACACTTCCTTCATCGCCTTAAACAAAACAAAGGTCTCTAACAGCGTGGCAACCGCCAAAACGGTAACATTTATGGCAAAACCGCCAGCTTCTGTTGGGTGCACCACATGATGATAGCCTTCTTTGATTGTCTCGAAGGCCATAATACCAACAATAAGAACAGCCCCTAACAGAACAAGATTGACTAGGCGGCCGAAGCCATTTGGGTATTTTTCAGTAGGTGCCTTTTTACTTAAAGCAGAGCCGATAAATACAAAGAACTGGTTCGCTGCATCACCTAAGCTATGCATTGTCTCCGCAAACATCGCGACATTTCCGGTAAACATATAGGCGACGCCTTTAATAATAGAGATGACCGTATTAACAATTGCTGCCAGCATAGCTGATTTATTTCCACGCTTTAATAATTGAAATATTTCTCCCATCGTATCCTCTTTTCTTTGCTAAGGTATATCCTTACTATTTTCAAAAATAACCTTTTTCATGAAAATTAAACTCGATTCCTTTTCAAAGGCAAGGAATTTTCCATCAGTAGATGGTAAAATAATGAAAAGCAAATGACCGATGGAGGTTACATAATGACATTAGAGGAATTGATGCAGAAGTTGGAGGAACTGGGTTCTGAGCAAACAAAGAAAACCTATTTGAATCATGGCGCAAAAGGAACCTTCTACGGTGTAAAAGTGGGCGATTTAAAGAAGCTTCTAAAGTACGTGAAAAAGGATCAAGAACTAGCATTGGCGCTCTATAATACGGGTAATCATGACGCTATGTATTTAGCAGGACTCTCCGTAAAGCCTAAGCTAATGGAAAAAGAAACGCTTCAGGATTGGGTGAAGAACGCCAACTGGTACATGCTTGCGGAATATACGGTTGCCAGCGTCGCTGCTGAAAGCAATTATGCTTTAGAACTGGCTCGGGAATGGATGAAATCAGATGCCGAGATGACAGCCGTAGCTGGGTGGAGTACGTATTCTAATTATTTATCGATTACGCCTGATGAAGAGCTTGACCTGGAGGAAATTAGATCGCTTCTAAAGCAAGTAGAAACGACGATACACTCGGAAAAGAATCGTGTCCGCTATGTGATGAACAATTTTGTTATTTGTGTTGGAGCTTATGTTGTGGATCTTTACGAAGAAGCGATCCGGGTTGCAGACATTATTGGTAAAGTCCATGTTGATGTTGGAAACACTGCCTGTAAGGTACCGATGGCTAGTGATTATATTAAAAAAATCGAGCAGCGTGATAAGATTGGAGTCAAGAGGAAGACGTGTATCTGCTAAGTGGATAGGAATTTTAAAAAAAGCGAGCAAAAGTCGATATGGACTCACTCTATTTATACTTTTCCTTGGATTAATCCAGCAAAAGTCGATGTAGACTTGCTCTACTTCTACTTTTCCTTCAAGAAAACGAATAAAAGTCGATGTAGACTTGTTCTACTTCTGCTTTTCCTTCAAAACAACGAGTATAAATAGATGTAGACTCGTTCTACTTATACTTTTCCTCCAAAAGAACGAGTATAAATAGATGTAGACTCGTTCTACTTATACTTTTCCTCCAAAAGAACGAGTATAAATAGATGTAGACTCGTTCTACTTATACTTTTCCTCCAAAAGAACGAGTATAAATAGATGTAGACTCGTTCTACTTATACTTTCCCCTGAAAAATGAGGGCTAAAGTCGATGTAGACGCCCTCTACTTTTACTTTTCCTTCAAAAAATCGGGCCAAAGTCCATGTAGACTCGCTCTACTTTTACTTTTTCGATTAAAAATGAACAATAAAATTAAATAAAAGGGGCCACGTAGCTTTAAAATTCTACGCGACCCAATGTTCCAGCTATTATACGTTCCTTAACACCAAATACAATCGCTCGTTTCGGGCACTTTGTTCTTCTGCCGACGCTAAGTCATACTTTTTCAACAAATGGAAAACTTCATTTAAAAGCTCCTGTGTATGCTCACCTGCAAAGAACTGATTGAATAATGGCTTCATATCCTCTGGTAAAAATTCAGCCTGTGAATCGTACTTACTTTTCACATCTTCCTGTGAATGGTTCAACTTACATTCGCCCATGTTAACTCCTCCTCGACTACATCATACCTCTAGCATATCAAAAAGTTGGACAAACAAAAAAGCCCACAAGCGGGCTTTTTTTACGTTTTCTTTATATCCGATTTCGTCTCCGTCACTTCTAGTACATCCAAAAGGAAAACAAACACAGGAATTCCGATAATCAGACCCCAGATTCCAAAGAAGTGTTCTGAAAAAATCAACACGATGAATGTATAGAAAACAGGAAGATTCGTTTTTGAGCTCATTAAATTTGGATTTAGGATATAGGCTTCAATACCATGAATAATCATGATAGCAATGCCGACATAAAGCACCTTCATGATTCCGCCAATACTATAGGCGATAATAACCAAAGGAATCAAGGAAATAATCACACCGGCTACAGGGATTAAACCCAGGACGAAAATCATGATGGACAATCCGCCTAATTGTGGAAAATCAAGCAACCATAATGAAATCGTTGTTAAAATACAGTTGACTACTGCAATAATTAATTGGGCCTCAATGACTTTACCGAACGTACGCACAAATTTTTGAGCAAAAAATTCAATTTCCGCATAAAATGGTGCAATTTTACTCGTCTTAAATTTCTTTGTAAATTGGATTAAGCGTGGCTTTTCTAGCAAGAAGAATAAACTGAGTAACAAGGCTAACAAAACCTGCAACGTAATTTTACTAATATCTGTAAAATACTTTAGTACAAAAGTAAATCCTTGTTCCAGATAACTAGAAATTTTAATTTCTTCAAGCCGTTTTACCACATAGTTTAAAAAGATATTATCATGTTTGGATGTGTAAAATGCCGTTAACTGCTTGATTAACGCCGTTATTTCTCCGGCAATCATTGGTAAGTACATAACCAACCCATAGGAAAGCAATCCAACAATACATGCGTATGATGTGATTACAATTAACTTACGATTAAGTGGAATTTTCTTTTCAATGAATTGCACTAATCGATCCATTAAAAAGGCAAAAATAAATGTAAGTAAAATTAAATTAATCATGGATTGCATCGCGTATAATACGAGTGCAATTAGGACAAAAATTGATATTCTCTTAAAACCACTGCTGCGCAAAAGTTTATTTATCATCGTTAATTATCTAACCCCATTATTTATACTATTAACTGCATGTTAATTATATCAGACGCGAAGGCATTCTGTCCTTAAAAAACCCTATCTTACCGTAAACTGAACTGGCGTCATCGAGCTATCGATTGCTCTCCCCTCATACCCCTGCTTACTTAGGTAATCGAGTAAAGCAGGCAAATGAGCAAGCGTTTCTTTTCTCTCGTGCATGAGAATGACAATTGGACCATTATGATTCGCCAATTTGGTTAACTGTTGTTTGACACTCTCGACATAGCGTGCATCTTTATAATACCAGTCTTTACTGTCAATATTCCAATCCCACATTAAATAGCCATTATCATTCACTGCTTTTCGATACTCAGCGGTCATGCCCGGAACACTGCCATACGGAGTTCTCATAATATAGGAATCTACCCCTGAAACTTCTTTTAATGTATTGCGATTTTGAGTTAATTCATTGATAACAGAAGCGGCCGATGCATAGAACACCTTCTGATTGTGCGACACACTGTGAAGTCCTACAGTTTCACCCGTTTGAACCATTAATTTTACGGCATTTGGGTATTTCCTGATATTTCCATCAATCATAAAGAATGTTGCTTTATAATGGTATTTTTCTAACTGGGCGATGATGTCTCCGGAAAATGCAGCCGGACCATCGTCAAATGTTAAGTATACCGTTTTCTTTCCTGCAGCAGGAGTTTGTGTTGCAGGTGGTTGTGTTGCTGGTGTTTTCGTGTCCGTTGACGTTGGTTTTGTGGTTGCTGGATCTTTTGGTGATGTAGGCGGTGCCGCGGCTGTGTCTGTGGTTGGTTTTTCTTGAGGCTTAGTCGCCTCTCTTTCTTGCTGATTTCTCCAAGCCGTTGCTTGTTCCTGTTTTTTGTGAATCATTTCCTTTTCGTGCCGTGAATCCTTGCTATTTTGAACGATCGTTTCTGAGGTTGGATTTGGATGATTACTAAATTCATTTTTTTCTTGAGTAATAGGTTTACTTGCAGCTTTTGCCTTAAAATAGTTATTAACAAATACGCCCGCAAACAAGAACCCAATAGCCACTATGACAATAGCAATTGTACCTTTTGACCATCCGTGCTTTTGATCCCCCATGTTTCATACCCTCTTTGATGTTTGATATCTTTCTTTATTATAGACGAAGCTCCGCCCAAATTGTTACTATTCTATTAAATATATTACAATTATATTAAAATATAACTGTACTATCTGCGCATCCTCCAAAAGTCGGTATCTCATAAATTTCCTTTTATACCCTCTCCACTTTTTACCAATCTATTATAACAATAAAAAAAGAAATTTGTACCAGCACTAGGAAAATAAATCAGAAATTTCTAAAAGGTGGACAGGCAAATTCTTCAGAAGGCTAACATAGATATCATTGAACGGGATTTTCTTACTAGACGGAATTCCTCTTATTTTTGGGTATGGAGGTGAAGTTAGTGTCAGGTGGGCAAAAAGCACTCTTTTATATCTTATCCATACTTATCCCTGTAGTTGGGATTGTGCTCGGAATTATTTGGATGAACGATCAAGATCCTGAAAAGAAAGCTGTTGGTAAGACCTGTTTATACATTGCTTTGGGGATGATTTTATTAAGCTGTATTTGTTGGTTTGCTCTTTCAGCCTTTTCCTTCTTACCGTTTATGTCGGGGTATTAAAATGCAGACCCAATTCCTGTTGTGAGAATTGGGTTCTTCCTATAGGAGTGATAGGGTTGTTACACGAACTATTAGATTTTTTTGGAAAAGCGATCTGCCACCAGCTAGAGGAACGATCACTCCAAATTTCAGGGGAAACCCTTTCCGTTTGTGCCCGCGATACAGGAATTTATATAGGAATATTTTCCTCGCTCACCTATTTGCATTTTTCAAAGAGAAACAAGAAAATTACCATACCTACCATTAAAGTAAGCCTCTTTCTTCTATTGTTAATGGTTCCTATGATGATTGACGGCTTAGGCTCCTATTTGCAACTTTTTGAAAGTGACAATATCAAACGCTTGGTGTCAGGCACCAGTTTTGGTCTCGTTCTTCCCTATTTTTTGTACCCGTTGCTATCTTCAGGGTCGCTGGAGATTGATAGTGAACCGTGCTTGAAGGAGAGAAAAGATTTCCTTGTGCCACTGCTTGTAAGTTTGGTATTGTGTGTAATTATTTATCGTGGAGTAATCTCCTATTATTTAGTTGATAGCGTTATTATTTTGACGGTGGTCGTGTGGCTTAGCTTATTTACTTCTAAGCTTTTTTCATCCGTCTCTAATTTTACAGTAAAATCAATTTTTTCTATCTTAGTCAGCGTTGGGGTCCTTACACTTCTTTCAATACTGCACAATATTGTATTAAACTAACTAACTAATAATCCTCAACATTAAAAAAGAGATCCAGAATTAATAACGGGTTCCGTTGCCTATCACAAACATTAAAAATGTAATGTAAAATGACCTACAAATTGTATGCTAATTTGTAGGTCATTTTTGTTTGGTGTGAAGGGATTTTGGTTATAATTATTAGTAAATTTGTAGTACAATTTGCATATGAAAATGTAGGGGTACAATGGTCAGTGTACCCCTACAAATTACATTACATTTTTGTATACAAATTGACATACAGAAATTTACCAAATAGTAGGAGTTGTGTTGATGTGAAAATTAAACCAAAATACCCCAATGCCGAGGATGTAACACTGAGGTTATCGTTTCAATCACGAAAAATTTTAGAGCATTACTCGGACTATACAGGGTTAACTCCTGCTCAGATAATCGAAGAAACGTTACCGCATTTACTAAAGGATGATGACTTTATAAAATTTGTTGAAAGTAAACGGAGTAATAAAAGATTGAAACGTGAATTGGGGCTAAGTGATGACTAAAATAAAACGTCTAGCAACTAAAACCGACCTTATATGCCGTATTGACCCTAACATCACATCCATGGAAATGAAACAGCGTGAGGCAGACTATGACGCTCTTTCCGACAAAAAAATGAAAACAACATATATTCATTACGCCTTTCGCCCCGTCCACTTACATTGGAAAGGGAAAACATATGAAATTCAACTGAATTATTGTTCCGACCCGTTTTGCAAAAATTTTTATCAACCTCAGATAAGCTACAGCGTAGGGAAAATCAAAAGATACAAAATGTCTGGGAAAGAAGAAAGCCGGACAATCAATTGCGTTCCTGACCCGACAGATATTAAAGGCGTACCAACTTTAGGATGTTACACGAAGACCTTTTCTAATTGGTCTCTGGCTACTGAGATTGAACGGTTAATTCGAATTAACTCAATCGTCCCCCTAGAACCTGATTACGAGTTCCATAAAGATGGCTGTTTAAGCAATGATACCTATTTTGATAACCCGAAGTCTTTTTATAAGCGAGGAAAAGCGAGTTCTAATGCACAAAAAGTTCAATGTAAATCGTGCGGAAAATACACAAATCTCTTACCGAACAAGTCACAATCAACTACCTACGCTCAGAAGAGAAATGATATTTTGCCTTTATTTGCCGAGCATTTGATTAATCGGGTTCCTGTTTCTAGCACCTGTAAAATCTTAGGGATAGGAAGAAGCACCTATTACAGTAAATTAGAGTGGTTATACCGTTGTTGTTTGGAGTTTTTAGAAACACACGAAACAAAACAATTTGCCAAAGTGACATTTCCCCGAATCTGGTTAAATACCGATATGATGGTGTATCACCTTAACAATGTTCGAAAAAAGGGACAACCAAGGACAAAAGGCACTGTCTCCGAAAAACAACTGCCAACACAAACTGTGGTTTCTACTGATTCCTCATCCCGTTATGTGTTCCGGGCAGATGTGGCTTACGATTGGGAAATTGACTTCAAACAATTGGAACAGGACACCGAAACCTATAAAGATGACCATTTGCCAGTGGAGCTAAGGAAGAATGCTAAATATACCAAGTATTCGTATTATCCAATGGAGCCGACTCCAAACGATACTCAAAGCCAAAACGAATACTACCTTGAGATGAAGGAATTACAGCTAAGAGGCAAATATGTGGATGGATTACACGTTAATCATACCTATACTGCGATGGCTCAAATGTTTCTTATCAAAGATATGGTAAAAACGGACAAGTGGCGTGTGGTCAGTGATGATGATATGGTATTGAAGTCCGCAATAAAAAAGGCTTTTTCAGTTGAGATTCAACAAGGCAGATTGCATCATTTTATTAACACCTTCGACAAGACACTTTCGAGAGAAGCTGCTTTCCAGGAATTTATTGATTCAAATAAGTACCTGAGAAATTGGGCGGAGGACAATTTCTTATCGGAACAATCCGACTATGAGGTTGCGATAGAATATTTGAAAAGAAGACTGGCTGTACACAAGTTTTACGAAACAAAAATTGCACCAGATGGAACCAATTATGCCGTCAATAAATCGAATAAAATTGAACATCCGATTGCGATGGCGGACCGTGGGAGCCGTTACATTGATGTTCTTACCGATACCTCAAAATTATCAAATGAGCATTTGGCAAGACTTATTGTAAGGGCAAATGACAATTCGGTGAATGCCTTTTTACAGGAAATAAGGCGTAGCTTATCAATTTTGGAACGCCCATTGGTGACTTCTAGGGGTGACGGGAAATCATATATTTACAGCAATTTCAATCCAAAATATGCTCAAATGGCAATCACCATTTTACGAACTTACTATAACTTTTGTCAGCCCTTTAAATCCTTTGGAGAGGAACTAACGCCTGCACAAAGAATTGGAATCGCTGACAGAGTATACAGTTGGAGAGATATTATTTATAAACGATAATAGGAATTTTTGATATTCAGAGGTATTGTCTTTAAAGGTGTAGAAATATGATAACGAGTTTGTGAGCGATGTGCTTAAACTGATGTGCAGTTAGTTCAAGAAGGAATTTTTCAATCATATGTTGAATTTAATAACTTTAGGTACATTACGAGGAGGAATATTATGAAAAAGAAATTTATAATATTGATAACAATTATTTTTTGGCTAATCATAATTCTTCCCATTGGAGTGTATGGATATATAAAATATCAACTTAATTCTTTAAAGGATGATACTTATACCTATTTATTAAAAGAATATAATAAGAACCAAATTCAAAAAATAGAAACTCAGTTAACAATAGGTAGTTATCATTATGCAGCTTTTGTTACGTTTAAAGATGAACCTGAACATATTTATGAATATAGACGAATTGATGGTGAGATTAGGCAAGGTTCTCCCTTTCCTAATGAAGTAGAAGCTCGAAAGTATAAACATTTAGAACCAAATAAAGATGAATAGGAAGCAAAAATAAATACAGATATTAGCTCAGTTCGTATCATATCGGACTGGGCTATTTTATTGGTTAAAAACAAAACAAAAGGCACCGCAGATTGCGGTGCAATTTGACATACATTTTACTAAACATTTTTAGCTGTAAATTAACGTTTTGTGATAGGAAACGGAACCCGTTACAGAATTAACTGGTCTCTTTATCAATGAACATCACTAATAATTACTCACCGAATCCCTTTGTAACCAAGGTAATGACTAACGGTCCTAATATGATGATAAATAAGGCAGGAAAAATGAAAAACACCATTGGGAATAGCATTTTTACAGGAGCTTTCATGGCTTGTTCACGGGCTGCTTCACGCCGCTGTTCCCGCACCCGAACTGTCAGATTCCCCAGCACCTTAGCCATACCAATTCCCAGTTGATCCGCCTGGATTAATGAAGTGATAATCGTTTGAAACGAATCAGAGGGTACGCGTTTACGAAGATCGTAGAACGCTTCTCTTCTGGATTTTCCTAGTTTCATATCCTCTAATGTATGTAGAAACTCCTCAGAAAGTGGACCCTTGTTGTTTTTAGACACCTCTGCAATCGCTAAATCCAGCCCCATACCTGCCTCAAGCAAAAGGTTGACCATATCAAAAAAGTCAGGCATCGACTTATTAATTTCCTTTATTCGTGCTGTCTTCTTTTTCCCAAGTAAAAAAACTGGCAAGCGAAAGCCTAGCAACGCCATGGTAATGGCCAATAACCACGTTGACATTTTATTATCAGCAACAGGCAGAATGAAAAGAATAAAAGGAAGACTGAGTGCCGTACTTAATACAAGCTGAAACAACCGAAAGTCAATAGCCGTTTTAAAGGGATAACCCGCATCACGAAGAAGACTGTCTATTCTTTTTCTTTCTGTTTTCGACACCTTGTTATTCAACCAGTGAGTTCCCTTTACCCAATACTTTTGAAATCTTTGTTTTATTTTACTTTCCTTCAGATTCTCTGACTGCTCTATTTTTTCTTTTATGTTAGGTTCATCAAAATACTTCCCTACACGTTCATTAAAAGCAATCTGTCTTTTGAATACGGAAAAAAGTATGCCTGCAAGGAGATAAGTTAGGAAGGCTCCTGATAATAAAATAAGAATCATTTCTTGCATGATCACACCTCTATTCGAATAATCTTTTGAATAAATATCCAGCCTATCATAATCGAAATCCCACAGATAAAGAGCATTGCCCAGCCAAGTGGATGTTCAAGCATGGGGCCAAAATAATCTCTGTTTACGAGAGATAAATATAGGCCTAAGCCAACTGGTAGAAGTGTGATGATCCAAGAAGACATTTTCCCCTGGGCTGTTAGTGTGTTTAATTCTTCTAGAATTCTCACTCTACCCCTAATGGTTTCCTCCATTCTTTCGAGGAGTTCAGCCAGATTCCCTCCACTTTTTCTTTGTGCCAGAATAGCTCTCACTACTACTTCAAGCTCTTTATTTGGGACCCGTTTGACTAATCCTTCAAAGACCTCTTCCATTGGCATTCCTAACCCCACCTGCCTGACAACTCTATCAAATTCAGGACCAAGCGGATCGGATACTTCTTTGCCGACCAATTGCATGGCCTGCATAAAACTAAATCCTGCCCTCATAGAATTTGCCATCATTCCCAATATATCAATTAGCTGAAGAGATGATATATGAAGCCTCTTTTTTCTTTTTTTCTGCACGAGGAATTTAGGAATGACAAAACCCATGATAAGCGGAAGGGCAATCAAATACCAGGAAAACCCCATTAAGAAGGCCATGATACCTAAACCTGCTGCGGTCAATAATCGAAGTGCAAAAAATTCCTCTGGTTTTAATTTGCTTCCTGCCTCAAGTAAAATTTTCTCTGTACTTTCACTAAATTGGACATCCTTAAAAAGTAAGCTAATTGATAAGAAAAAGCGCTGAAAGAGTGGTTGTTTTTTTTCTTTTACGCTGTTAGGTTCTACAAGGGTTCGTGCAGGTAAAAATTCATTTAATCGCTGCGAGATTTTTTTCTTATTTGTATAATTCCTTAAGAAAAGAAAGATCAACAAACTTGTAATTAAAAAAATGGCTGTTAGTTCCAAAATCAGTTTCAACTATTACCACTCCCCAACAAACCATGAAGCAGGCATTGAATAACCATTTAATTCAAGCTGCTCAGTAAATTTTGGACGAATACCTGTAGAAATAAATTTTCCTTCGATTTTCCCGTCATGAGAAAGCCCGCTCTCTTTAAATAAATAGATATCCTGGAGGATAATTGTATCCCCCTCCATCCCTAGCACTTCGGTAATATGAGTTATTTTCCGGGAACCATCCTTCAATCTCGATTGATGAACGATTAAATCAATCGCATTTGCAATCTGTTCTCGAATAGCCTTTACCGGAAGGTCAAACCCAGCCATCAATACCATCGTTTCCAAACGGGATAAAATATCTCTTGGTGAGTTAGCGTGACCTGTACTTAAGCTGCCGTCATGTCCGGTATTCATGGCTTGGAGCATATCCAAGGCTTCGGCCCCACGCACCTCACCAACTACAATACGGTCCGGACGCATCCGTAATGAATTTCGAACTAAATCCCGAATCGTGATTTGCCCTTTCCCCTCTATATTTGGTGGACGTGATTCTAAAGCCACAATGTGTTCCTGATTGAGTTTTAGCTCTGCCGCATCTTCGATGGTAACAATCCGTTCATTGTTAGGAATAAAAGATGATAAGACATTTAATGTAGAGGTTTTTCCTGACCCCGTACCACCACTAATAAAAATATTAAGTTTGGATTTCACACATACATCAAGGAACTCCGCCATGTCTTTGTTTAAGGTTTCGAAACGAACGAGATCCTTTATCGTAAAAGGAGTCTCAGAGAATTTCCTGATGGTTAAACTAGGTCCCTTCAACGCTAAAGGTGGAATGATGGCGTTGACACGCGAACCATTAGGCAGACGGGCATCTACCATGGGGGAACTCTCATCGATCCGTCTACCAATCGGCGAAACAATCCGCTCAATAACACGCATAACATGAAAGTTATCAACGAAATGAACATTGCTCCTGATAATCCGTCCATTTTTTTCATAATAAATTTCATCATAGCTGTTAACCATGACTTCACTTATCGATGGGTTTTCTAATAACGGAGTAATGGGACCATATGCCATTAACTCGTCTTTGACGTAATTCAAAATTTCTCTTTTTTCTTCAAATGTGAGTCTACCGCCCTCTTGTTCAAAGAAAGCTTGGCCTAGTTCTTCTATTTTGATGGTTTCTTGTTCTTTGTTTTGTCCTGGGTATTTCTTTAACTCTTCTAAAAGGAAATCGTGGAGTTCTGCTTCCAGCTTCCAAAATTCTTGTGACCTCTTTTGCACCTGAAATTCGAGGGTATCAGTTGCTATACTTATGTTTCCTTGACCTTTAACTGATTCCTCTTTAAATCGTTCAAACAGTGACAACGGAATCCCCTCCTTACTTACCTATTAGAAACCAACGTTTTTCCTTTTTCATTTCGGCCTCGACTGGATTGATTTGTTCAAAGAGTTTCTCTGCCAACTTCCAGACACCCTTACCAATTTGGCTTCGAGAATTCGAGAGCATAAATGGCTCACCGGATTTAATGGAGGCAGCTGCCACGTTCGCTTGTTCGGGTAAAAGATGATAAATCGGCATTTCAAAAATCCCTTCGATCTTCTTAAGCTCCAATCCTTGACCTTTTACGAATCGGTTTAAAATCAGTTTTACTTTGTTTTTTTGCTGAATCGTTTCAAGCGTTTCTAGGTAAAGCTGGCTTAGTCGTAAAACTGCGATATCATTGCTCGCTAGAAGTAATATGTCGTCTGCCAAATCCAAACACCGTAAATGGATTTCTGAAAGATATACTGGCAAGTCAATCAGGACGATATCATATACATTTTTCGCTTCTTCAACTGCTTCCTTCATATGTTCCTCTGAAATCCCTTCGAAGAATTCGGGACGTGGTGGTGCTGCAAGAATTGATACATCGCCATCAACAGCGGTCATGTATTGATCAATGGAATTTGTACCACGGCTATAGGCTTCTTTTACCCATTCATAAATGGTTCTTTTGGGCTTAGAATTAAAGTACATAGCCACTTCACCAAATTGTAGGTTTCCATCAATGACCGCCACTTTTTTCCCCAATCTAGCAAAAGCAATCGCTAGATTAACTGTAACTAGTGTTCTACCGACACCACCCTTTGGAGTGGCAACGGCCATGACTCTACTTTTTTCTTTTACATGGAACTTGGAATCCTTTTTGGCTCGGTGCTCCATATATTTCTTCGCATGATCAATTGCTTCACTAAGCTCGTCGTCAGTATAAGAGGAGCGGAGTGTGTCAGACGCACCCATCAGCATGGCCTTTTTCAAATTTTCCATGTTATCTGCAACAATCAATATGATATATACATGTGGGTAAAGCACAGAGATTTCCTGACACAGCTCATATACGTTATACAAGGTATGTGCTTTGATGAATAAAACCGACTGGTTGTTTTGGACTAAAAGGGTATGAAGCTTTTCAACCTGATTGGTTGCTGTTAACTGAAAATGCTTTTTTTCCAATAGTGCTTTAATTTCTCCAGGAGGAGTATTGGTATCAGAAAAATAAATCCAGTTTATACTCATTTCGAATCTTTACCCTCCCCATTGTCATCTTTAATTACTTCTCTTGTTTGTTTTAACCCTGCTTTACCACTTTCAGTATCATCGGTATTTCGGAGCATGAGGTAAAATCCGTCCTTATCCTTGGATGCTAAGCCTAGCATGATCCCTTCTTCTGGTGTTACCTCTAGTGTTACTGTTTCGTAATGAAGGGCTTCCTCTTTGTTATCTGAAGATTTTCCAGAGGTTAGTACCTTTACATTTTCAAGTACAAGGACTGCAGATTTGAATTCTTTTCCTGCGGCATCTTTCGTAGTTTCATAAGCAATGACATCTACCTTAGAGTTTTGTGCGATGTAACCAGATACCCCCTGCTCGAGGTCTACCTTGATTGAAATTGCTCGTTTTCCCTTGCTGACCTCAACAAGAGGATTTTTAAAATCTCTTTCACTTTTTTTCTTTTCTTCATCTGCTTTTTTCTTTTCTTCCGCTTGCTTATCTGCTTTGTCCGTCGCTTGTTGTTGCTGACTTGTCTCTGTTCCAGAAGCAGTTGTCACTCTTTCTTTTGCAAAAACGGTAAAATAAGCGAAGCCTGCTACAGCCATGCCAAGTATTAATGAGATCATCCATATTTTTTTGGTATTCATAATATCCTCCTACATCATGGGTGGTTCATTTATTCCACAAGTTTAACCCCATATAGGTTATAGTCTCCAATTCCAGTTCCGGCACCAATCTCTCCAGGGGAAACCATTTTTATGAATTTCCCATAGATCGTTTTGTCTTCATATTTTTCCAGCCAGTATGCTGCAAAGCCTACTACATTTAATTTACTTTTGCCGTTAGCACCATCCCATGAATCAATTACCACAATGGTTATTACCCTGTCACAAGAATTATCAGCGGTAGCGGCACTTTGACATTGAGATTTGGCAGAATCCCTAGCAATTAGTGTATTAATTGCTTCATCTACTTTCCCTTGTTTTACACCTGGTTCTGTCTCAACAATACTAGTACCAACTTCCATAGAACCACCGTTAATGAATGCATCCTTTAACCCTTCTGCTCCATTCCCAAAATCAAGATAACCGCAGTTTCCGTGATGGTTTCCTGGCTTTCCTCCACAATTTAATATGATTGCATTTGGAACCTCGTCTTTCTCGATCGCTAGTGGAGCAATTCCATTTGCTTTCTTTAATGGAGCAATTATTGCTTTAGCAGAAGCACTTACTGTGGCATCATTGATCCCAATCGCTTTGGCAAAGGTCATAGGAACATTTATTTGTTTAGTTGCTTTAATTGAAGTTCCGGTTATCGTTAAGTTACTTTCTGACACTTCAAAATCATTTTTTTTTGATATATCCTTTGCGATTGATATCGCCCGGGCCTCGCTGGTCATTAGCCCTTGTGCTCCAGCAAGAACAGTTGCATCCATTGCTTTTTGAAGCTTGCTTTTCTCCGAGTAAAGCCTTCCACCATCTATCACTAAAGCAGTAAAGCCAAGGAGAGCGACCAATGAAATGGCCACTATAACCAATGTCGATCCGCTTTCATCTTGCAAATTTAAAAATCTGAATAACTTTTTCATTTACTCCACCCTCATTGTCGTGGTGTCTTTCAAGGTTATGGATCCAACAATTTCTCCAATTATTGGAGTTAAAAAATTTATCGGATAAGTAATGGTTATCGTTACATCGGTTCCCGAATTTCGAGTACCAGAGATGACAACCTTATCGGCTGTTAAACCGATACTTGCTGCATCGTTTACTGCTGTACTTTTTATCTCCGAAACATCGTTCCCAATACTAGCTGACCGAGCAGCTTCTCTTCCTGCATGATCCATTGTCAGATAAACATGAAATACTCTAGCAAAGTCAATAATTCCAAACAGTAATAAAACTAATAATGGCAGGACCAGTGCAAACTCAACGAGCGATTGCCCTTTTTCAGATTTCATCAAAACCCACCCCAGATAAGTGTGGTAAATGTCCCTAAAACTATTGCGACTCCATATGGAAAGGAGATGCTGCCAGTTTTCTCGTTCTGTATAGTAATCTCTCCAAGATTACTTCTAAAAGTTGCAACTTGAAAAAATACAGTTTTAATAGAGTTTTTCACACCTCTTGTTTTAAGAATTAGAAAAAGAGCTATTACACCACCAATTAAGGCTGTATAGATAAATGAATAAAGTACAAAGCCAGTTCCCATTAGTGCACCGATTGCTGCCATTAGTTTTACGTCTCCTGCTCCCATTCCACCAAGTAAATACGGAATTAAAAGGAGGCCCGCCCCTACAAGAAATCCTTTTCCACTATAAATGAATCCTTCAATCCCTCCCGTAAATAAGTAATAAACTAAACCTATTAGAATTGAAGGGATAGTAACTATATTTAATATTTTCCTTGATCTTAAATCTGTAATTATACTTATTATTAAAACTAAAGTTAGAAAAATTATCACAATCTCTGACCTCCAACTTAATAAAAGTAAGCCCCGCTTTTCTCCCATGAAAAGCAGGGCATAAATTCTAAAGTTTAGAATTTATTGATGTGAAGTATCCAGCAATTTTTGGTCCTAATGCTATTAGAGCAGCTACACACCCCACAACAATAAGTCCAATAATTAATCCATACTCCGTTAACGCTTGTCCTTTTTCTTCTACTACTAAGCCCTTAATTTTTTTCAACATGTTTTTTCCTCCTAGAAATAGTTTAATTTTTTGAGTGCCGTTCATCTTACCGAACAACTTCCAAACAACATCTGTTCTATATATTATCCATATGTTCGTTGTTTGTTCTTTTTAGTGAACAACCCTTGACTAAATAATAGTACTTAAGACATAAATTGTAAATAGTTTTATAGTTAAATTGTTCTAAATAAAAAACGACACAATTCAACAATGTTCAATATTGAGAACCACCCTTCAATAAGGTATATTCAATATAAAGAACAAATCAAGTAAAGGAGATTACTATAATGAAGCAAGTAACGAGGACCATTCCCTATTCTATTAGCCTTGCTGATTCATTTTTTAAAAGATTAAAAGGATTAATGTTTCGAAAGGAAGAATTGGTGGACGAGGGCTTATGGATCATTCCCTGTAATTCCATTCACATGTGTTTTATGAAGTTTGAAATTGATGCAGTTTTTCTTAGTAAAGAGGGGCGAATTGTTAAAATAGTTGAAAGGTTGAAGCCGTGGAAATTTGTTAAACCTATCCAAAATGCTTACTCCGTAGTAGAACTTCCATCTGGCGAAGCTTCAAATTTAGGACTAAAACCTGGTGAAAAAATCATTTTGAATGTCATATCTTAAAATAAATTAACCCCTCTTTGAACCAGGCCAAAGAGGGGTTGTTTTTAATCAGCAGATTGAATAAGGTCAGGCTTTGATTGCGCCTTCTGATTGTATATAGGCAAGATGACTAATACACCGATAATAAACATGACGGCTGAAAGTTCAAAGGTCGTGACTAATGAAAATTGCTCCTTTAAAATACCCGCTAAACTCATAGTGATAACCATCGATCCGGCAAATAACGGACTTAAGATTCCATTTACCCTACCGATAAAAGCTTCCTCTGTTTTCTGTAATATCAACGTGTTAATTCCGATTTGAATACATGGCATCATGAGCCCGTTGCAAAGCTCTGCTGTCAGCGTAACCCATAGGTTGGTTGATAACCCCATCACAGCGATGCCTATACCGTTGACTAGCATGCCAAATACCAGAAGTCTTTGCGGCGGGACATTTTTGGCGAAAATCATCGCAACTAAGCCTCCAACAATCATTCCCACCCCATTGACCATTAGCAGCCACTGAAGATTCTCTTTTGGCAGTTCTAGCTGTTCTGTTACGAGGAAAATGGATAAAGGGTTAATAAAGCCAACTCCCAAACCTGCAGCCATAAAGCACAAGCCTAGAAGACTTAATTCCTTTTTCCCTAACACATACTTAATTCCACTTTTCATTTCTTGCAGCAAGGTAGATTCAGGCGCTTCTTCCATCGGGCGATCCTTTGGGAGGAAAGCGAGTGCCCCTGCAGAGAGCAAGAAAGCAATGCCCGTAATCGTAATGGAAACGTCGATGCCAAATGATTGAAAGACGAATGTTCCAATAACCGGCCCTAATACCATAAATAGCGCGAAAACCGTTTGATAGACTGACATAGCCGACTGTACTTGACTTTCCGATAAATGCATTTTAAACAACTTCATCCCTGACGGCTGGGAGAATTGCGAGAGAATGGCAGAGATTAACGTGGCAAAAAAGACTACTTTCCATGTTCCAAATACAAGGGTAATCAACACGACAAAGATGGATATGGCACTTAAGATATCACACCAAACCATCGTTTTTTTCGGTGCCCAGCGATCAGCAAAGGTGCCGCCGATAAAGGAAAAAATAAAGATTGGTGCAAATTCAGCCACTGATATCATGGAAACAGCGAATGCATCGCCATTTGTCTGGTCCATAACAAATAGCAACACGGCGAAGTTGCGAACCCAAATCCCCACTTGTAAAAACAATCCGGACATGATGATGGCTAAAAATACGCGATTCCGGAATAGGTTACCTGGTGATGCTGTTGTGACTTCAGTTTTGTTTAAATCCATATAAAAACCTCCTGCTTCATTTCTGGACAGGAGGCAGTACTATACAAAATTCGAGTAACATTCTATCCCTGACAGAAGGGAAGTAATGATCTTTCCGACTTGTATAAAAGTACAGACTAATCCTATCCAGAAAAAATAATCGTATTTGATAACGAGTTTTTCCATGAGAAATAGGATTAAAAGATCATCGTCCCAAGGTCACCCTTCCGTTTTTTAGTAAGTTGATTGTATAAGATATAAGATAGGAAATCAAGTGTAGTCACATGCGTCCTAGTAAATATTTTTACTTTTAAAGTAGTGTATACCTGGAATAAAGACCAAACTAATAAAAAAGGAGGTCGCTATGAAAGTATCGGATGTAATCGTAAAATGCTTGGAAAATGAAGGCGTGGAATATGTTTTTGGAATTGTAGGCAAGGAAACTCTATACCTTGCAGATTCATTATCAAAGTCAAAACAAATCCACTTTATCAATGTGAGGCATGAACAAGGTGCTGCTTTTATGGCAGATGTGTATGGGAGATTGTCCAAGAAAGTAGGTGTTTGTTTATCCACCCTGGGTCCTGGAGCAACAAACCTTTTGACTGGTATTGCCAGTGCACAGCTCGATCATTCACCCGTGTTGGCATTAGTTGGACAAGCTGGTGTGGAACGGCAACATAAAGAATCACACCAATACATAGACCTTCTTACTCTATTTAAACCCGTCACAAAGTGGAGTACACAAATCCAGGATTCACTGTCTGTACCTGTGACCATTCGAAAAGCATTCCGATTGGCCCTAATGGAAAAGCCTGGTTCGGTGGCCGTTACGATACCAGAGAACTTTTCCTCTCAAATGATTTCTAATCAGCCTCTCCCCGTAAAGCCGATGCCGGAGAGTGTCCCTACAATAGATGCGATACATGCTGCCTACGAAATCATCCAAAACAGTACGAAACCCTTTATTCTAGTAGGTAACGCTGTGGTTAGGCAAAATGCAGTCCAGGAACTTCAAACCCTGATCAATACCCTTCAAGCCCCTGTTACTCACAGCTTTAAGGCAAAAGGGATATTAGCTAAAGAACATCCATGTAATTATTTCACCTTCGGATTTAACGAAAATGATGAAGTTTTACAGGGGATCGACAAAGCTGATTTATTAATTACCATTGGTTTTGACTTTATCGAAAAACTGCCAAAGGATTGGAATAAAAAGAAAATACCTGTTTTACACATTGATTCATTGCCCGCTGATACAAATGAATATTATCCAGTTGAAAGTGAACTGGTTGGAAACATCAAGAAGACACTTCAGCTGCTGAATCAAAAGGGACAGTCCCCCGGCGCTTTAGCGCAACGGGGGACTGTCCCCAAAACATGGGAACCTTCCGGGAATCTGAGAGAAGAACTATTTTCTGCTTATCAAATAAATCAGGGGCAACCCAAACCATCAAATCAGTACCTTACCATTGAAAATATACTTCACTGCATTGAGGATTTTACACCAGAAGAAACTATTGTCATTTCAGATGTCGGTGCCCATAAAGTATCCATTGCCAGAACCTATCAGCCTAAAAAGCCAGATCGGTTAATCATTTCAAATGGTCTTGCCTCAATGGGAATAGCCATTCCGGGGTCGATTGGTGCAAAGCTTGCATGTCCACATGATCCCGTCATTTGTATTACAGGTGATGGCGGCGCGTTAATGAATTTTGCTGAAATAGAGACGGCAAATAGACTAGGACTGTCGTTCATTATCATCGTATTAAATGATTCCGTTTTAAAACTGGAGCAGCAGCAAATGAATCAGCTATTTGGAGAAAGTTACGGCGTAACCTTTAATAACCCCGATTTTATCCAATTAGCTGCCAGTTTTCGAATTAAGGGGTTGCCCGCTCGGAGTCTAGCAGAATTTCAGAGCGTACTAAAAGAGGCTTTACAAACCTCAGGAATTGTATTAATTGATGTTCACTTAGAGAGCTAATCTTTTAAACCCTATGGAAAAAAGTGTATGGTACAGTTGCTACCGGGGTGGTTTGGAAAGTCATTAAGGTATAAACCCTTTCAGCCTTTTAAAAATGAGTAAACCACTCTCAACCCATAGCCAGCTATAAAAGAAAGCAAATAAAAAGATCATGCCTGTTGTAAGAAATGAAAAAGAATCAGAGACAACTGGTCCGAGAACTGGAAAGTGAAAAACATAGAGAAGGTTCATAATTCCAAGCAATAAGAGTACCGCGCCGCCAACAATTATACTAATTCTTTTTTTGAAAAAATAACATGATGTCCCTATACCGAGACCTAACAACCCTGTTGTAAATGGAAATACTATTAGTTCACTTGGCTGTAGTATGAGTAGCAGTAACATTGTTAGAAAATAAGTTATTATTCCAATCGGTAAAGAAAGCATAGAACATAACAATACAGGTGCAGTAGCAAGCGGACTGATTAAATATCCTACCCCTGGTAAAAAACCACCGGCAGACTGAAGAACCGCTGCCATACAGGCAAAAATAGACCCTAAAACGAGCCTCACGGTTTTAGACCTTTTATGAAAGTTTAATCGTGTCATTCTAACCTCATCGGATATGGGTTTAAAAAAATACATCCATCCACCTCATTCTAAATGGTTTATACGCTACAATATATTAACCATTTATTGGAGGTGGAACTTTTTAAATAAAGGGACTTTATTTAAAATAACGATAGTAGTACAATTAATATGAAACATACGTTCCTTTTTTACATAAAAAAGACTAGGAGGATTTCTAATGGAAAATTGGGAAGCTGCCTATATTGCTGGGATTATTGATGGAGAGGGATCAATCACACTAACCAGAATGCATGAAAAAGAACATCGTCGTCCTTGTATTACAATTGCTTCAACAGATAAGGAATTGCTTTCTTATGTACATACTTTAACTGGAGGAACAATTAACAATAAAAAGAACTATAATCCTGAGAAACATAAAGATTCATACACTTTAATAATTAAGAAAAAAGAACTCGTTTTATCCACTCTGAGACAAATTTCTCCCTATCTTCGTGTTGATAAAAAAAGAAACCGTGCCCTTTGGATACTCGATAATTATGAGAAGGTTACCCCTCGAAACGGCAAATACAGTTCATTACTACTTAAACAGAAAATAACATTTGAGGATACTTTTTTTCATATATAAAAAAGACCAGCATTTCTTGTGACTTGAACCATATTCTTGCCGTGCTTTGAAGCATATCCTTGCCAAAGCCTGGTACCACAGCATTTTAAAAAGCATTTTTCTATACTACCGCTAAAATCACAAGGGAATTTCCAACAACCTTTGGGACCCTCAGTATGATTTTAGCTACTTATGGCAAGGATATGTTTCCACATAAAACTTATGGCAACGAAATGCTTCTAGACAATTTTAGTTCAAGTTTTATAAACACATGGAGTATTTTGATATACTTTTTCAATTACCTGCTCCTTACTTTACCATCCTGAAATCATACCTTATAAATATTCTTCTAAGGGCTCAATACTGGGTATTTTTTCCTGTTTCTGTGCGAGTCTACGGTACACTTTATTGAGTTCGTAAAATTTTACATTTTGTTAGTCATTTTCCCCAATAGTTGAATAATACTAATCATCTTTATAAAATAAAGCAATGCTAATTTTAAGCATCGGCTTAACTTGTAATTAAATCATATAAATATTTTTACGTACTACACACTCCACATGTTCAGAGTGTATGTAGCAACACATGGAGTTGGTGAGGTTAATAAATGTTTTCAAGCTTTAGGATACTCCTAATATTATCATTTGTGACTTTTATGTAAGTTTCAGAGGTGCTACTGTAACTCTTATGCCCTAATAATGACTGAACGATATACATTGGATGTCCATTTTCAAGCATTGTTTTGGCAAAAGTATGGCGAAAAGTAATTGGAGAAATTTTTTTACTAATTTTTGTTTTGCTAGAAATTTTAGTTATTTCCCTTTGAATCGATCTGCTACTCAATTTTCCATAGGGCTTCTTCCCTGCTACGAAAAGAAAATCTGTATTTTCTGTCCTTGTTTCTAAATACTTTAGTAAGTATTTCTTTGCATCCTCTGTTAACAATACAACTCGATTTTTATTAGTCTCCCCTAATGTAATGGTATTTTTATCCCAGTTTATGTTTTTCAAACTAATATTTACTATTTCACCAGGTTTGCACCCTGTCGATAATAATACTTCAATTAATGCCCTTTCTCTTGGAGTTTCACAAGCATTTTGTATTTCCTTAATTTCTTGGATATTTAACGCCTCTATTACCGCTGGTTCAACTATATATGGATTAATTTTATTTACTGGATTTTTTTCAATAATTATTTCCTCAACAAGCCAATCAAAAAACAATTTTATAATCGTGCGGATTTGACCTAACGTACTTCTAGCTTTTACTTCAAAGTTATCCTCTCTATATCTGAGGTAACTTTTTATGTGCTTGGTATCAATTTCAAAAATAGCTTTATCTTTAGAGTATTCTAGGAATAAGTAAAGCTCTTTCCTATACCCGTATAAGGATTTCTTATTCAACCCCTGTCTTTCTTTATCATTTAAATAATTTACTATATAATATTCTATTTTTCTTTCGTGTTTTCCACCTGAGCCGTTTCATATTGATCAGCTCGCACCCATCCTACCCTAGGGTTATTAGTAAACTCTTTCATTAATGCTATGGAAACCTTAGAAGCTAACTCTTCTTCCGTTTTCCAAAAATCACACATTTTACTATTCATTGCTTTATTGACAAAATTAACTAGCCTCTCTTGTAACGCCGGGTCACTTTCTCTTTCTGAGGGTCTGGTTGCTGCATCTCTATCCTTTATAAAAGCTAAAACAGGTACTCCCTTTTCTCGTGCATAATCATATTCTTTTTCAGTGTAAGAAATACCTTCATCAGCAGTCGAACCATATCGGTGACCAACTATTAATACATAATAATCACTAATATCTATAGTTCTTTTTATGATAGTCCATTGATCATCATTACCAGCGCTAAACATTTCCATTCCAACTGGAAAATGATACATTGATAAAATTGTTTCTGTAACCCTAGCTCTCTCCTTTATCAAATCTTTATAAGTCGAGCTAATAAAGATTTGATACTTTTTATCCGCAGCCAAAAAATGACACCTCTCTACCTTCAAATGATTTACCCTCATTATTTCAAAAATAGAAAATATTAACAATAGAAATCAAACAAATTCCTATTCCCTAATGTTATTAGTAAAACCTTGCATTGTATGTTTGAAAAGGTTGTATTAACATCACAAAGTTAAATCCCCAAAAGGGTCAGAGCCGCTAACTCTGCCAATACACTGTAGTTCGCCGGCTTCGACATTAACAACCGGAGAAAAGCATAACCGTGGAGCACCCTTAAGTCACGTTAAAAAAGTAAGCCCAGTTAAGTGGAAGTATCAGGCAGCAATTATATACGAAGTATTTTTAATATAAATAAAGCAACGCATTTGAATGCGTTGCTTATTTCACTCTTGCACCCGTTAGCGTAAGTACATTCCTTCACAATCTCACTTAGTTTCCCTTTTTTTACATTTGTGGGGGGATTCTATTAACCGAAATACCTTAATTGGTTTGTTAGTTCTTTCCCTTTTTCTTTGATTCCAAGATGTTTTTGTAAATGAGCAGGAAGAATACAATTTATTTTTCCTACATCTTCAAAAGAAATTTGCCCTTGGTTGGTGTAGCCTGAAATTTCTTCCCCAATCATAGCTAATTCAAAGGGAGAATGGCTAAAGATTGTTTCAGCTAATCTTATTAAAGTCTCATCAACCTTAATTAACCAAGGATTGAGTTCTTTTGCAAGTGGGTATTTATAAGGGTAGAACTTTTCGAACGAAGCCTGTGGTATTGATATATCTAACCAATCAGATTCACCCTCGATTCGTATTAATGAAATCAAACAAGGTAATGTATTTCCATCAGTCATTATTAAAGTGCCATAAAATTGACTTACACTGTTATCATCAATGTTTATAGGTAATGAAATAGAACCTGCTTGAAAGTCCTGGCGTTCTTTCCAAAGCCCCCTAAATAATTTGAAACTTTGAAGAGCATTAAGTGCTTTATTCAATCTGTCATTATTTCCGACAGGGTGAAACTCGATTGAAAGTTCATAGAAACCGCCAATCCAATTATTTGGATTATTATATTCACTGTAATTCAATCTCATCTCTCCCTTTATATTTAATGCCTTCAATTTTATTTCGAGGTGTACTTCATCAATTCCTTCTTAAAGTAACCTGCCCGTTTGTTTAATAAGAAAAGCCGCCAAGGTGGCAGCTAAGGTGATTAGGCGAAGGATTTGTTTTTAGTTGGGACCAGTTAACAAGCCAAAGCATCCAGCAAACACTAAAAATAACCATCCTATCTGTTTTGGTTCAACGATGTTCCTCCTCAACATCGTATTTACAGGAATAATTATACAGATATTGGAAAACCCTTCTTGAGCTAACCTGCTTCGGTACTTCGAAAAGAAAAATTGACCGCAGTAAATTCTCTAATTATCCTCGTTGATTAGTTTTTTTGCTTCCTCATTGAATCCTCTTAAATCATTATCTTCATATACACATATTGTGATTTCACGTTTATAATCGTTGTCGTTAATATGAGCGTGGTCAGCATTATGCTGGAAATTTTCTAATATGTCATTTAAAGAATCCACCATTTCAGCTGCTTCACTTCTAGTAAGAAAGATGGATACATTCTTAATAGGTATTTTATTGTCCTCATCAAAAATTCTCATAATTCTCCTCCTATGACAGCAACATATTTGTTTTTTAATAGTCTATTCGAGTTGATTAGTGTGGAATCCTTCTTGAACTGCTAACCTGCTTCGTTAGCATAATAAGCAAAAAGACCGCCGCAGCGATCCATCTTTAACTCTTGCACCCGTTCGTAATATAAGGTTAGCCAGATTTTTCTGGTTGACCTTTTTGTTTATGGTCTTATCATTACGGTAGTCGGGGTAGAACGTCGCACCCGTGGAACTCGATTCCGTCAACTAAACTGT
>JBDOMM010000017.1:13250-51934 GCA_039832695.1 Bacillus sp. (in: firmicutes) | reverse complement strand
GATAGGTCAGAGGTGGAAGCGTGGTAACATGTGGAGCTGACTGATACTAATCGTTCGAGGACTTAACCAAGTTTTTAGCGAACTCAAATGTTTATTGAATTTTCTTCTACATTATCTAGTTTTGAGGGAATGAAAAAATTATATTTTCCTCTTGAAAAAATTAAAAAAGACATTATAATAAAATAGTGTCAAATAAAATAGTCTGGTAACTATGGCGAGAAGGTCACACCCGTTCCCATACCGAACACGGAAGTTAAGCTTCTCAGCGCCGATGGTAGTTGGGACGAAAGTCCCTGTGAGAGTAGGACGTTGCCAGGCTGTTATATTATTGTTCCGCAGTAGCTCAGTGGTAGAGCTATCGGCTGTTAACCGATCGGTCGTAGGTTCGAGTCCTACCTGCGGAGCCATTTTTATGTCATCAAGTAAATTCAGCTATGCTTCCATAGCTCAGTAGGTAGAGCACTTCCATGGTAAGGAAGAGGTCAGCGGTTCGAGCCCGCTTGGAAGCTTACCTATATTAATATTTATGGCCCCTTGGTCAAGCGGTTAAGACACCGCCCTTTCACGGCGGTAACACGGGTTCGAATCCCGTAGGGGTCACCATTTCGGAGGATTAGCTCAGCTGGGAGAGCATCTGCCTTACAAGCAGAGGGTCGGCGGTTCGATCCCGTCATCCTCCACCATATATTTTTCAAACTATTTGCCGGTGTAGCTCAATTGGTAGAGCAACTGACTTGTAATCAGTAGGTTGGGGGTTCAAGTCCTCTCGCCGGCACCACTTTTTAAAAAATAAATATGGAGGGGTAGCGAAGTGGCTAAACGCGGCGGACTGTAAATCCGCTCCCTCCGGGTTCGGCGGTTCGAATCCGTCCCCCTCCACCATTTATATTTTTAAAAAAGTTGGACATACTATAAGTGTTAATCACTATTGGGCTATAGCCAAGCGGTAAGGCATCGCACTTTGACTGCGACATGCGTTGGTTCAAATCCAGCTAGCCCAGCCAAGAGCCATTAGCTCAGTTGGTAGAGCATCTGACTTTTAATCAGAGGGTCGAAGGTTCGAGTCCTTCATGGCTCATAATTAAAGTTAAAACCCTTGGAGAAATATCCTCGGGTTTTATCTGTGAATTTGCGGAAGTAGTTCAGTGGTAGAACACCACCTTGCCAAGGTGGGGGTCGCGGGTTCGAATCCCGTCTTCCGCTCCATAGATGGGGCCTTAGCTCAGCTGGGAGAGCGCCTGCTTTGCACGCAGGAGGTCAGCGGTTCGATCCCGCTAGGCTCCACCATCACACTACATATTCGCCTTAAATCAGATGATGATTTAAGGCTTTTTTTATTTTTTATGAGCTGGAATTCTATCTTATAAAAATAGAAAGGTCGCGTAGAGAGGTCCTATGAGCCTTTGCTCTGGATTAATAAGAATAAAAGGTCGCGTAGAGAGGTCCTATGAGCCCGAACTCCGGATTATTAAGAGAAAAAGGTCGCGTAGAGAGGTCCTATGAGCCCGAACTCCGGATTATTAAGAGAAAAAGGTCGCGTAGAGAGGTCCTATGAGCCGGAATTCTGGATTGTAAAGAAAAAAAGGTCGCGTAGAGAGGTTCTATGAGCCCGAACTCTAGATTGTAAAGAAAAAAAGGTCGCGTAGAGAGGTTCTATGAGCCCGAACTCTAGATTGTAAAGAAAAAAAGGTCGCATAGAGAGGTCCTATGAGCCCGAACTCCGGATTATTAAGAGAAAAAGGTCGCATAGAGAGGTCCTATGAGCCCGAACTCCGGATTGTAAAGAAAAAAAGGTCGCGTAGAGAGGTCCTATGAGCCCGAACTCTGGATTATTAAGAGAAAAAGGTCGCGTAGAGAGGTCCTATGAGCCCGAACTCTGGATTGTAAAGAAAGAAAGGTCGCGTAGAGAGGTCCTATGAGCCCGAACTCTGGATTATTAAGAGAAAAAGGTCGCATAGAGAGGTCCTATGAGCCCGAACTCTGGATTGATAAGAAAAAAAGGTCGCATAGAGGAGTCCCCAGATCCAGTAATCATGATTCTTAAGTAAAAATCCGTCCACAGCCCCACATAAGCCCTCCCCCATCTCATTGACTTCAGCAGAAACAGCACAGTCAAATAGAGTACCATAACCCACCCCACCCCACCGCATATATATACACAATTCTGTCGAGTTGAGTCATTTGTTTGAAAGCGGTTAAAATAGAAGTAATAAGGGCTAGGGAGGAATTGCATTGACTAAGAAACTTTCAATTATTGGAATGCCTATGGACTTAGGCCAAATGCGTCGTGGAGTAGATATGGGGCCTAGTGCCATCCGCTATGCAGGAATCTACGAGCGTTTGAAACCGCTGTTTGAGGAAATTCATGATTTAGGTGATATCCCGGTCGGAAGACCTGAAGTTGTCGTAGATAAGGAATCAAATTTACGAAATCTAGATCTAGTTGCTGAAAAAAGCACTTTGCTGGCTGAGAAAGTAGATGAAGTGATCCAATCTGGTACATTTCCACTTGTTTTGGGTGGAGACCATAGCATTGCTATTGGTACATTAGCCGGTGTTTCTAAGCATTATAAAAATCTTGGTGTGATCTGGTATGATGCGCATGGTGATTTGAATACAGCGGAGACAAGCCCAACAGGTAACATCCATGGAATGCCTTTAGCAGTCAGCCTTGGATGGGGCCACTCTTTATTAACCCAGATTCTTAACTATTCCCCAAAAGTAAAGCCTGAAAATGTAGTCATTATTGGTGCAAGAGCACTTGATGATGGCGAAAAAGAATTAATAAAAGAAAAAGGGATAAAAGTCTATACCATGCATGAAATCGACCGTTTGGGTATGACGAAAGTAATGGAAGAAACTATTTCATATCTTAAGGAAAAAACAGATGGTGTTCATTTGTCACTAGATTTAGATGGATTAGATCCAAGCGACGCTCCAGGAGTAGGTACACCGGTTATGGGTGGAATAAGCTACAGAGAAAGTCATCTTGCGATGGAAATGCTCGAAGAAGCGAAAATTATTACTTCTGCAGAGTTCGTAGAAGTGAATCCCATCTTAGATGAAAAAAATAAAACAGCTGTCTGTGCTGTTGAACTGATGGGATCATTATTTGGAGAAAAACTATTATAATAAATGAAAGCAGCTGCCCAAATTCTGCAGCTGCTTTTTACATTTTAGAATCTAAGGTATGATATTGATACAGTAATACATCGAGCTTTTTACTTGTTGCTATGACATGGGGATGTAACAAAGAAGTCTCAGATGCAAGCCGAACCATTTCATGTCGGCAGTTCTCTATTTCCTCCAATAATTTAGGACGTTGAAGACCCACTTTGCCACTACCTCTTTTCTATAGAATCGTTATTATTATCTTTTTACCCCAAGGAAAAAACTTTAAACTAATTGCTTAACGTAATTAGTAAATTTTTGTTAATATTAAAGATGTTGAGAAGTTATTTCGTTTTAAACGAAACTTTTTTGCTAGGGATACGTAGTATCGTATAGCAGCATTGGAGCTGAGGTAATTTAATGGAAGCTATTATTAAAAAAAGAATAAAACAAGTTATTAAAGGCGACCAAGATGCCTTTGGTGAAATCGTTGAGATATATAAAAATAGCGTCTATCAGCTTTGTTATAGAATGCTGGGGAATCGCCATGAAGCAGAAGACGTAGCACAGGAAGCTTTTATCCGTGCATATGTAAATATCAAATCGTTTAACCAAGACTTAAAGTTTTCAACCTGGTTGTTTCGGATTGCCACTAATTTATGTATTGATCGCATGAGAAAAAAGAAACCCGATTATTATTTAGATGCAGAGGTAGCAGGAACAGAAGGATTAACGATGTATGCGCAGGTCCCATCAAATACGCCGTTGCCGGAAAAAGAGGTTGAAAGCTTAGAACTGCATGAAACTGTTCAGCAGGAAATATTAAAACTGCCTGAAAAATACCGTTCTGCAATCGTATTAAAATACATTGAAGAACTGTCATTAAATGAAATAAGTGAAATTCTTGATTTGCCACTAGGAACGGTCAAAACAAGAATTCACCGAGGACGAGAAGCGTTGAGACAACAATTAAGATATGTGTGATAAGAGGTGAAACGTTAAATGTGTCCAGAACAAATCATTGAACTAATGCACGAATTTTTAGATGAAGAAATAGAACCAGAAAAGGAACAAATACTAAGAGACCATCTTAAAAGCTGCGCGGAATGCGATGCGATTTTTCATGAACTAAAAAGAACGATTGCTTTTGTAAAAAGCACTTCTCATATGCAAGCTCCAGATGATTTTACGGCAAATGTGTTAGCTCGTCTCCCAAAGGAAAAGAAACAGATTTCGATGCAGAGATGGTTAAAGAATCATCCTATACTTGCTGCGGCATCCGTATTCGTAGTCTTAATGTTGGGAAGCTTATTCTCTACATGGAACCAGGACCAGGAATTTGCTGTATCTAAGCAAAAGAACCTAATCGTCAAAAATAATACGGTTATTGTTCCTAAAGGGGAAGTTGTAAAGGGCGATGTTACTGTTCGTAATGGGAAACTGAAAATAGAGGGCGAAGTCCAAGGAGACGTGACGGTCATCCATGGTGAGAAATATTTAGCGTCTGCGGGACATGTAACCGGAAAAATTGAAGAGGTAAATGAGGTATTTGACTGGATTTGGTATCATATGAAAAAGACAGGACAAGATGTCTTGAACCTTTTTGACCAGCCTGCAACCCACTAAAAACAAATCACTCTGTGTATGAGTGATTTGTTTTTTATCGTAATCTTCGAGAAATGTCCAGCTCCAGCGCCTAGCCCCTCGGGTCAAATAACCTTCTGCAATAAAAGTCAAAGAGCGACTTTTTTTTCAGAAGAACATTTGCCTGTCGGGGCTGACCAAGGCGCTTCCGCTTTTCTCAGGAAAGAGGGAGTTTTCGCCTAAATATAGACATATAATAAGTATATGAAGAATTTATGGTATAATAATTGAGTTGTCATAAAAATAGGTCTTTATAAAATTACGGAGGAAAAACAATGCAGTTTGCTGATTTCACTGTATGGAAGTATTTAGCTAGTATTGTTGATATTGTCCTCGTATGGTATGTCATTTATAAACTGATTAATGTGATAAAGGGAACAAAAGCTGTTCAGTTATTAAAAGGGATACTGGTGATTCTCTTAGTCAGAGTTGTCAGTGAATTCCTTGGCTTAGCCACATTAAGCTGGATGATGCAACAGGCCATAAATTGGGGATTTCTTGCTATAATTATTATTTTTCAGCCTGAACTTAGGAGAGCTCTTGAGCAATTGGGTAGAGGGCGGTTCTTTTCAAGGAGCAGTAATCCGGATGATGATGACCAGGAAAAAACAGTCGAAGCGATTATTAAGGCTACCGACTATATGGCAAAACGACGGATTGGTGCTTTGATCTCCATTGAGAGAGAAACGGGTATGAGTGATTACATAGAAACAGGTATACATTTAGGTTCAACGATTTCTTCGGAATTGCTCATTAATATTTTCATTCCAAACACACCATTACATGACGGGGCTGTTATTATTCAAAAGAACAGTGTGGCAGCGGCTGCCTGTTATCTACCTTTGTCAGAAAGTCCATTTATTTCAAAGGAATTAGGTACCCGGCACCGAGCGGCACTAGGAATAAGTGAAGTAACCGATAGTATTACGGTTGTTGTTTCAGAGGAAACCGGTAGTATTTCTCTTACAAAGAACGGAGAATTACATCGTGATTTAAAGTCGGAGGGATTAAAAGAATTACTTACGAGTGAATTAGTCATTCATAACAAGGCGAAACAAGCTTCTTCCGCTCGTTGGAACTGGAGGGGGAAGAATAATGGATAAATTGATGGATAACCCTTGGTTTATAAAAATTCTTGCGTTGTTATTGGCTGTTCTGTTGTATAACTCGATCCCACCACACACAGGTAAACAACTGTCGGATGTGAATGTACCAGGAGTGCAATCGTCCGTTACGATTAAGGATTTCCCTGTAAAAGTGTATTATGATACAGAAAATTTAGTGGTCACTGGTATCCCAGATACAGTGGATGTTACTCTTAAAGGGCCAAAGACACATGTTCAGTCTGCCAATGCGTTAAGAAATTTTGAAGTATTCGTCGATTTAACGAATGCAAAAATTGGAAAGCAAAAAGTGAAACTAGAGGTCAAAGATCTCTCCGATAAACTAAATGCAACCTTGAAACCAGGTACTGTTACAGTATCTGTACAAGAAAAAATCACCAAGGAATTCAAAGTCGAGGCAGAATTCAATAAGAACCAAATCGAGGATGGATATTCCGCCGGACAACCAGTGGTAGAACCAAATAAGGTAAAAATCACGGGTGCTAAAAGTGCAATTGATCGAATTACTTATGTAAAAGCGACTGTAGAGGCAAAAGAAAAGTGGAAGAATTCAGTAACGAAGGAAGCTACTGTCCAAGTGTTAGACAAGGATTTAAATAAGTTGGATGTTACGGTGGAACCAAGTACGGTAAAAGTCACTATTCCGATTAAGGATAATAGTAAGACCGTTCCGATAACGATACAAAAGAAGGGAACACCGCCTGCAGGAGTGACAATCGAATCCATTGATTTAGATGTAAAAGAAGCGACCATTATCGGCCCGGAAGAGATTCTCAAAGAAACAGAAAGTGTCCGTGTAGAAGTGGACGTAAGTAAAATTACGGATAATACCACACTCGACTTACCTGTTATCATTTCGAATGGAATAACGAAGGTGACACCGCAAATGGTGAAGGCCACCGTCGTTGTCAAGAAGACAGAAGAAAAGACCGTTTCGAGTATCCCTTTGAAAATTCGAGGATTATCAGATACCTACAGTGTGGAAATTAATGATCCGTCGAATCAAATGATTAGCTTATTGGTTTATGGTCCAAGTGCGGCTGTCAGTGGCTTAAAGCCTGAGGACTTCAGCGTATACCTGGACCTATCCAGTCTTTCAGAAGGGGAACATGATGTGAATATTCAAATCGAAGGTCCTAAAGATGTGGATTGGAAACCAGATAAAGCAAAGGCGAGCATAACGATTACTAAAAATAATGCATAAGATACAGCCTATATATTGAAGGAGCGATTTTTAAAAATGGGAAAATATTTTGGTACCGATGGCGTACGCGGAGTAGCAAATAGTGAATTAACACCTGAATTAGCCTTTAAATTAGGCCGATTTGGCGGTTATGTTTTAACAAAGGATAAGGATCGTCCAAAAGTACTAATCGGGCGTGACACTCGTATATCTGGCCATATGCTTGAAGGCGCCCTCGTAGCCGGATTATTGTCTACTGGTGCTGAGGTTATGCGTTTAGGCGTCATTTCAACACCAGGTGTGGCTTATTTAACAAAAGCGTTAGGTGCACAGGCGGGTGTAATGATTTCTGCTTCACATAACCCTGTAGCGGATAACGGTATTAAATTCTTTGGCCCAGACGGATTTAAACTATCTGATGAGCAGGAAAATGAAATTGAAGAGTTAATGGACTTACCTGAAGATCAACTGCCACGTCCAACGGGTGGGGATCTTGGACAAGTCATGGATTATTTCGAAGGTGGACAAAAGTATCTACAATACTTAAAGAATAGTGTGGACGAAGATTTCTCCGGCATTCATATTGCATTAGACTGTGCACACGGGGCAACTTCATCATTAGCTTCACACCTATTTGCCGATTTGGATGCTGATCTATCAACGATGGGAGCTTCACCTAACGGGCTAAATATCAATGCAGGTGTTGGTTCTACCCACCCTGAAGCACTTGCTGCTTTAGTAAAAGAAAAAGGTGCCGATGTTGGCTTATCCTTTGATGGCGATGGCGACCGCTTAATCGCAATCGATGAAAAAGGAAATATTGTTGATGGGGATCAAATTCTTTATATCTGCGGTAAATACATGAAAGAACATGGCCGCTTAAAGCACGGAACGGTTGTTTCTACAGTCATGAGTAACCTTGGTTTTTATAAAGCCTTAGAAAGCCACGGAATTACCAGTGTACCGACTGCAGTTGGAGACCGCTATGTCGTGGAAGAAATGAAGAAAAACGGATTTAATTTAGGTGGAGAACAATCCGGTCATATTATTTTCTTAGATTACAACACAACAGGTGACGGTTTATTAACAGGATTACAATTAGTAAACATTATGAAGGCAACACAAAAGCCATTATCAGAGCTAGCAGGAGAAATGAAAAAATTTCCTCAAAAGCTTGTGAATGTTCGTGTAACAGATAAGCACCATGTAACGGATAATGCTCGCGTAAAGGAAGTCATTGAACAGGTAGAGGCTGAAATGGCTGGCGACGGAAGAATTCTTGTACGTCCTTCCGGAACTGAACCGCTTGTTCGTGTAATGGCAGAAGCACCAACACAGGAACTGTGCGATGCTTATGTAGATCGTATTGTTGCCGTTGTAAAAGAGGAAATGGAATTAAAAGAATAATGGGAACGAGGCTCCAGCATAAAAGCTGGAGCTTTTCCAATTTGGGGGAACTAAGGTGTAGCTACCTGCATACTTTATTATGTATTATCGGTTATATATGGAAAATATTTATATTTTTAGGTTATTAGTTGACGGACTCTGCCAATCATAGTAGTATTAACTTGCTTTGTTTTTAAAGCAGGTTGACCATTCTAATATGGAAAGGTGGATAGTAAGGTTAAAAATACAATAAAAGCGCCTGAACTAATCTTCAGTGGGTAGATTAGTTGACGAGGAGGAGGTTTATCGAATGTTCGGCGGATACCTCCCGGTTGCGACGCACAACCGAAAAAATTCTTCTATAAAACATAGGGGCAACTCTGTGCACAAAGAGAAGAATATGCGCATACTAAATGTAATGTTTAAAACGGTATAGACAGATACCTAAAAAAACAGAGATAAGGGGGCAAGTCTGCCTCCAAAGAGCCTTGCCCCCTGTATCAGGGAGGAAACAGAAAATGTGTGGAATTGTTGGATATATTGGAAATAACGACTCGAAAGAAATTTTATTAAAAGGGTTAGAGAAACTTGAATATAGAGGATACGACTCAGCAGGTATTGCTGTAAAGAACGAAAATGGCATTCACGTGTTTAAAGAAAAGGGTCGTATTGCAGATTTACGTAACATTGTAGATCAGGACGTATTGGCTAACATCGGGATTGGTCATACTCGCTGGGCAACACACGGTGTTCCAAGTAAAGTGAACTCTCATCCGCATCAAAGTGCTTCAGGCCGTTTTACTTTAGTTCACAATGGTGTGATCGAGAACTATGATCTGTTAAAGAACGACTTTTTAACAGACGTAAACTTTGTAAGTGAAACAGACACAGAAGTCATCGTACAGTTGATTGAACGCTTTGTTAACGAAGGCCAAGATGTCTTGGAAGCATTCCGTAAAACTTTAACATTGTTGCATGGTTCTTATGCCCTTGCTCTACTAGATGCAGAGGACAATGACACGATTTATGTTGCGAAAAATAAGAGTCCGCTTCTTGTTGGTCTTGGTAATGGCTTTAACGTAGTAGCAAGTGACGCGATGGCTATGCTTCAAGTAACAGACCAATACGTGGAACTAATGGATAAAGAAATTGTTATCGTTACAAAGGATGAAGTGACGATTCAAAACCTTAACGGTGAAGTCATCAACCGTGCTCCATATAAAGCAGAACTTGACGCAAGTGATATTGAAAAGGGTACGTACCCACACTATATGCTTAAAGAGATTGATGAACAGCCGCTAGTGATGCGTCGTATTATTCAAATGTACCAAGATGAGCAGGGTGAATTAACGATTGATCGTGACATCATCAATGCTGTTAATGCAGCGGACCGTATCTACATCATCGCTGCTGGTACTTCTTATCACGCAGGTCTAGTTGGAAAGCAATTCATTGAAAAAATGGCTAAAATTCCAGTTGAGGTTCACATCTCAAGTGAATTCGGCTACAACATGCCGTTGCTTTCTGAAAAGCCGTTGTTTATCTTCATTTCACAAAGTGGAGAAACAGCAGACAGCCGTGCTGTTCTAGTCAATGTGAAAGAAATGGGTCACCCGGCGTTAACGATTACGAACGTTCCAGGTTCAACACTTTCTCGTGAAGCAGACTATACGCTTTTATTACATGCAGGTCCTGAAATTGCTGTTGCCTCTACAAAGGCTTACACTGCTCAGTTAGCGGTACTTGTCATTTTAGCGGAAGTGGCTGCAAAGAGCCGTAACCTAAGCGTTGATTTTGATCTTGTAAAAGAGCTAGGTATCGTGGCTAACTCGATGGAAGTTCTATGTGATTCAAAAGAGATTATCGAACAAATCGCAAGAGAATTTTTATCTGTTACACGTAATTGCTTCTTTATCGGCCGTGGCATTGATTTCTATGTTGGATTAGAAGGTGCCTTGAAGCTAAAAGAGATTTCTTATATCCAAGCAGAAGGCTTTGCTGGCGGTGAATTAAAGCACGGTACCATCGCTTTAATCGAAGAAGGTACACCAGTAATCGCTCTTGCAACACAAGAAAGTGTTAACCTAAGTATTCGTGGAAATGTAAAAGAAGTTGTAGCCCGCGGTGCAAACCCATGTATCATTTCAATGAAGGGTCTAAACCGTGACGAAGACAGCTTCGTGATTCCAGAAGTAAATGATCTATTAACACCACTTATCTCTGTCATTCCATTACAATTACTTTCATACTACGCAGCCCTACACCGCGATTGCGACGTAGACAAACCGCGTAACCTTGCTAAATCAGTAACGGTTGAGTAATTGTATATAGGAGAAACAAAAGCCTCGTTCCAGTATTGGAGCGGGGCTTTTTTTGCCTGTGTTATAAAGCAGGAACCTCCCCCTATTAAAAAATAATAAAAGAATACCGACATTTCATATAAATATCGGAATATATAATTAAAGGTACTGTTCTAATTTTAATAGATTAATTGGTTACTATTGGGGAGGTTGTTTATGAAAAGAGTAATGAGTTTGTTGACAGTCTTCATCTTAGTTTTTGGGGTGTATCAATCCGCTTATGCTGCAAGGGTGAACACCACATCACCAACTGTTGATCCCGTTATTTTTGTCCATGGGTATACCGGTTCCACATCGAGCTTCGATACGATGAAACAGTGGCTGATTAGTGCTGGCTGGCCGGAGAGTCGTTTATTTGCCATTCAATTTTCGAATACAACAGGAAGCAATGTACAAAATGCGAATGAGTTATCACAATTTGTTAGCCAAGTATTGAAAAAAACGAAGGCTACCAAGGTGGATATTATTGCTCACAGTATGGGCGGCCTGAGCACCCGATATTATATTAAAAATTTGGATGGAGCTAGCAAGGTTAACGATGTGATTACACTTGGTTCACCGCATCATGGTACAAACAGCGCCTATTACGGCTTCTTTACCGCCGGTGCAAGAGAAATGATGCCAGATAGCCAGTTCCTACAGGATCTAAATAGTGGGGATGAGACTCCGGGTGCTTTTGTTAAATATACCTCTATTTACAGTACAACTGATGAAGTGATAAGTCCTTATACTAGTTCGATATTGAATGGGGCTAAAAATGTGGGGGTTAGCGGTGTTAGCCATAGTGGGTTACTGAGCAGTGAGGCACCAAAACCAGCAATATTGGATGGCTTAAATGGTAAGGGAGAAAATAATAATTAGCTTTAAGGCAGGAGTGTAGACTCCTGCCTTTTTAATAAAGGATATTTGTAGGTAATTGGAGAATTATGTAAAGTGGGAGGCGGAAGGATGGATATTACATATGATTTTTCATTTAATCTAATAGAGTTAATTTTTGATCTTATATCGTGGGCCATAATTGGACTGATTGCCTACCGGCTATACAAACGTAAACCTGACAAATCAAAGGTTTGGAAGATTCTTGTTTGCATGTATATTGGACTCTTTTCATTTTCTATCAATTGGAATGTGGCGGATACTCCGATAAAGATTGCAATTTTACCATTAGGTGTTTGGATATTGTTTTGGTTTTTAAAGAGCAAGGAAGGCAGATGGGAGAGATACCGTTCGTTTGCTTGGCTTGGCTTTTGGGCAAATTTCATCTTTTTAACAGCTACGTTATTATCTATACCAGTTCATCAGGCTATTTACTCGGAAGATGAACTTTCGACATTTATTTCACATGTGGAGGATGCTTCCGTAATCGCTACACATCCTTCTGCAAAAGAGCAAATATTAGATAAGGAAAGCTTACAAAAACAATTACCTAATATGAAGTCCACAGTGAACCATGGAATTGAATGGTATAACGAAATTGAATCAAGCGCAGTAAAACCTGATAATAGGAGCGAAAAGTTTCCTTATCAACTTATTGATTTTACGTCTAAATGGGGAAGCGACTTTCATGCAGTCATTTACATAGAGGCTGATGGCAAAGGGTTACTAGTAACAACACCAAAAAAGCAGCTTTATTTCCGCTCTAAAGAGTCACTGTTAAGGGGAGGGAACTAGCAATGAATAGAAAAGTGATTATTTTCTTTTTATTAGCTGTTGCCATTGTTGCATCTAGTATATTGGTTTATTGGTACTATTTTTCGAAACCGACTGCGTTTCCCAAAAGTGATCAATTAGTCGAGAAGATTCAACGCATTTTTCCGGAGGCTTCACCGAATGTCATTCAGGATACCGTTGCTATCGATGAGCGGCACCGATTTGTCCCCTTTATTTCGAAGGAAGGTAAGTATGGAGTGAGTTATTGGCAATGGGAACAGCATAAGTGGAAAGTTGTTTCCATCAGCACTACAGGGGATATTCATGTTTGGAAAATAGACAATAATGACCCATCAACGTTTTACCTTTTATGGAACTTCCATCCGGATGACCAGGTAAATCAATTGAAATTATTTTTGATTAGGGATAGAGGCTATCATGGAGCTAATAGAGAATTATGGTATGAGCCAAGGATTCAAATGGAAAAATTGGTTGAACAAAAAAAGTCCTATGGGGTGTTGAAGATGCCAGCAGAATGGGCTTCCTCTATGAATGCCCTTTTACAAGTCGGTTCCACTGAGCCAACGGGACTTTTTAATAACGGGATCACACCTAATGCAGGGATGTATTTTGGTTATATTCCCTATAACAAGTCGGGGAAAGAAGCAAGAACGATGAATTCTGTAAATGGGAGCAGCTTTCAAATGGGTAATTTTGATCATGAGTATGTCAGGCAGTTAAATGAACCGGAAATTGAATAGTTATAAAAAAACCTTGACAAAATAATTTATTTATGCTATAATTTTACATTATTGTAAATTAATACAATGTGTCATATAATAAACTCCGGGCAGAATTCTGTTCGGAGTTTTTTGTTTTTATTAGAAGGGGGAATTTCTTTGGAAAAAAATAAGGAAAGTTTAACGGCATTAGTCAGCTGCTATGCTAGGGGATATCATGCATTGCAAAGTAACCAACCAATTTTTAATGATTTTGTTGCCAGTACGCTGCTAAAAGAGGAAGAAAAGCAGTTGATCAGCACGAACTGGGCGAATGCCATTGCGTTTTTTGCTCCGGAAAAAAGTGAAACATTGAAGACATTTGAGGAAAAATTGCAATGGGTAATGAACAATCAGACCGTTCCACAATTAGTCAGCCGTGCTCGTTACGCTGAGGATGGACTTTTATCAGCGATTGAACGAGGCGTCAGACAGTATGTGATTCTGGGTGCAGGCTTTGACACATTTGCATGGAGACAAGAAAACCTCCCTGATGATTTTATTATCTATGAAGTCGATCACCCTGCAACCCAAGCGTTTAAAATCAACCGCCTTCAAGAAATGGGGATGGAAATTCCGAAGAACGTAAGGTTCGTCCCTGTTGATTTTAAAAAGGACTCGCTTCAGGATGAGTTAATGAAGGTCGGCTATAATAAACAAACCTTAACTTACTTCAGCTTATTAGGAGTGGTTATGTACCTAGAGAAACAAGATTTCTATCAACTTCTTTCTACTGTTTCTGATCTGTCTGTGAATGGTAGTTCTTTCATCTTTGATTACCTCGACGATACTGCATTTAATGACGCACTAGCCTCCAAGAAATTAATCCAAATGCGACAAATTACTGCACATACAGGTGAGCCGATGGTCACCGGTTTTGACCCGCTTATGCTTGATCTAGAACTCCAGGATTGCAATATGTTAGTCTATGAAAATTTATCCCCTGAAAATATTCAAGAGTGGTATTTTACGGATGGGGAGGATGGCCTGCATGCCTTCGATCATTTTCACTTTGCGCATTTAGTGGTACGGAAATAAAACTGGGAACACCGTTCAAATTACTTGAACGGTGTATTTTTTAAAAGGGAAAGTATGGTAAAATTTTCAAAGGAAGGCGGATATTTAGGAGGGGAAAGATTGAGTAAGTATTCGATTAGTGAATTTATTGATAAAACAGAGCAGGTAGATAAAGGTGAGGGATTCTTTGAATTAGAGACTCCTAGAATGCTAGAGGTAAATCTGGACGGTCAGGTATGGGCGAAAGCGGGGTCGATGGTTGCGTACCATGGGGAAATCAAGTTTGAGCGCGAAGGAATATTGGAGCATGGACTAGGAACAGCATTCAAGAAGGCCATCACTGGTGAAGGGGCCTCATTAATGAAAGCCGGTGGGCAAGGAAAATTGTATTTGGCGGACTCTGGTAAAAAAATCATCATTCTCCATTTAAACAATGAATCTATCTTTGTGAATGGGAATGATTTGCTCGCATTTGAGCCGAGTATTAAGTGGGAGATCAAGTTAATGAAAAAGATTGCCGGGCTAATGGCGGGCGGTTTATTCAATGTTCGTTGTGAAGGCACGGGTATGATTGCCATTACGACTCATTATGAACCACTCACGCTGAGGGTTAAGCCGGGACAGCCCGTCATTACAGATCCAAATGCAACGGTAGCTTGGTCAGGTAATCTTCGTCCGGAGTTTCAGACGGATATCAGTTTGAAGACGTTCTTTGGAAGAGGAAGCGGCGAGTCTATCCAAATGAGATTTGAGGGCGAAGGATTTGTCGTAGTACAGCCATACGAAGAGGTTCGCAGGGTTGAACAAAAGTTTGTTTAATCGTTTGATGTGCCGCCGTTTAGATAAGCTAAGCGGCGGTATTTCTATGAGGGTTAGGTGGCTATTTGACTGTGGGAATGGAAAAAGAAGAGAATGGTTTCGCAGAGAGGTGGTCCTATGCGACCAAAGTCAAAGGAAAAAACAGCAAAAGGGTTCGTAGAGGAGTTCTATGCGACTGAAGCCAGAGGAAAGAATTGCAAAAGGTCGCGTAGAGGGGTTCTATGAGACCGAAGTTAAAGGAAAAAACAGCAAAAGGTCGCGTAGAGGAGCTCTATGCGACCGAAGCCAGAGGAAAAAACAGCAAAAGGTCGCGTAGAGGGGTTCTATGCGACCGAAGCCAGAGGAAAAAACAGCAAAAGGGTTCGTAGAGGAGTTCTATGCGACCGAAGCCAGAGGAAAGAATCGCAAAAGGTCGCGTAGAGGAGTTCTATGAGACCAAAGCCAGAGGAAAGAATCGCAAAAGGTCGCGTAGAGGAGTTCTATGCGACCGAAGCTGAAGGAAAGAATCGCAAAAGGTCGCGTAGAGGGGTTCTATGCGACCGAAGCCAGAGGAAAAAACAGCAAAAGGGTTCGTAGAGGAGTTCTATGAGACCGAAGTTGAAGGAAAAAACAGCAGAAGGTCGCGTAGAGGGGTTCTATGAGACCGAAGCTGAAGGAAAGAATCGCAAAAGGGTTCGTAGAGGAGTTCTATGAGACCGAAGCCAGAGGAAAGAATCGCAAAAGGTCGCGTAGAGGAGTTCTATGAGACCGAAGTCAAAAGAAAAAACAGCAAAAGGGTTCGTAGAGGAGTTCTATGCGACCGAAGCTGAAGGAAAGAATCGCAAAAGGTCACGTAGAGAGGTTCTATGCGACCGAAGCCAGAGGAAAGAATCGAAAAAGGTCTCGTAGAGGAGTTCTATGCGACCGAAGCCAGAGGAAAGAATCGCAAAAGGGTTCGTAGAGGAGTTCTATGCGACCGAATCCAAAAGGAAAAAACAGCAAAAGGTCTCGTACAGTGTATCTACGAGACCCAGGGCAAATCAAATAACACAAAACAGTCGCATACAAAAATATTACTTATTTAAAATACAATCTTTGCTCACTCATAGTAAATCCATCTCCCGTACCCTTTAGAACCAAGGTTTTTTCTCAAAATCCTAACAACCCTCTTTCGTGAACCACCCTCATCCCTACCCTCACCACACCACTCGTAAACAAGATTAGTAGTAATCTTCCTATCCGGAAAAAGCAGCCTTAACTCCGTCACAGCTCGGAGGAAAGCAGCTTCTATAGCCTCTTCATGGCCGCAATCATTGCATACCAAACGTCGATCTCTTTGGAAAGTAGAAAGGGAATGGCACATTGCACACATTTTTCCCTTTTTCAATTGGTCAAATTGATAGGGAGGATATTTGCTAAAGGGATACTCATTTTGGTGCGCAGACATTAATTGATCAGCAAGATCCGTATGTCTTTTTGATAGCTTCGAAGGAATTGTGTTTAATTGCTGGACAAGTTGATTTAACTGCGTTGGAAAAATAATTGGTTTGTCATGGGGAGCTTGATATAGGGTGAACTCAGGGTTAATGAAGACAATCTGACCATCAATAGGTAAATGATAGCCGAGTTTTTTCAAAAATTGGCGAAGTAATGTTTCACACCGTTCCAATTGGTGTAATGGATTTTTCAAATCGTTGCCACCCCGAAGCCTCCGAAACTTTTCATCTTCGTACAAATAGTCACCTTCGGAATTTTTCACATCGAATACGTAGATCTTTTGAGGAGCAATCAGAAGGGTGTCGATTTGGAAATAAGAGTTGTTAATTTCAAAGAGTAGACCGTTCAAAATGTAAACATCAGATTGAAGCCCCTTTGTCAGCTGATCGAACATCAACTCACCTTCATAGCCCTTTTCAAGGGTACGATAGTAATATTTTTCATCTGACGTTAATTCACTTCGTGCATATAAACTCCTCCAGACAAATAATTCCTTTGATTCGATACGAGACTTTAAAACATCCATTGGCCACTTCCTTTCTGAATAAAAACCTTCATATCTATTCTAATAAAAATCACCTATAAACACGTCCAACACAAATGAACATTTAGTTAACTTTAATTATTCGGAATATTATTGACAATAGAATCCGCTAAATGTTATTATTTTCCTCTGTGACTTAAAAGGGAGGGACGCGTTTTGATTAAATTAGAAGGTATCTCAAAATCCTATAAGGTTGCCCAGCGCACTTCTGGAGTGAGGGAAGCAGCAAAATCTCTATTCTACCGAAAACATACGATTGTAGAAGCACTGAAGGATATCTCTTTTTCTATTAATCCAGGAGAAATCGTCGGTTACATCGGGCCGAATGGGGCAGGAAAGTCTACCACCATTAAAATTATGAGTGGAATCCTGGTGCCTGACACCGGAAGCTGTAGCATTATGGGCTATACCCCTTGGAAAGACCGCGTGCAATATGTAAAAAATATCGGGGTGGTTTTTGGCCAGCGATCCCAGCTCTGGTGGGATGTTCCCGTACTTGATTCATTTGAACTCTTAAAAGATATTTACAAGATTCCACAGCAAGAATATAACACCACTATTGATCTGCTCATTGAAACACTTGAACTGCAAACCATCGTCCAATCACCCGTCCGCCAGTTAAGTTTAGGGCAGCGGATGCGCTGTGAAATTGCAGCTTCCCTCATTCATAATCCCAAGATTTTATTTTTAGATGAACCGACTATTGGCCTTGATGCTGTTTCGAAAATAGCTGTCCGCCAGTTTATTAAAACGATTAACAAGGAAAAAGGTGTAACGGTTATCCTTACTACACACGATATGAACGATATTGAAGCATTAGCTGAACGGGTCATTCTGATCGGAAAAGGTAGCTTATTATACGATGGCAATTTAAATAAATTAAGAAAACAGTTCGGTACCCATAAAACGATAACGGCTGATTATGAAAAAAATTCAAAGCAAATTCAAATCCCGGGGACTTCCATCCTTTCTTGGTCACCTGAGCGGGTGGTTTTGAGCGTCGATACGGAGGAGATCAAGACATCCGATGTGATCGCCCAGCTGTCCAATCAGGTTGAGCTTCAAGATGTAACCATCGAGGCTCAGCCGATCGAGGATATCATTGTCCAACTCTATAAGGAGTACCAAATATGAGGCCATATGTATCCTTTTTAAAACTGAGGCTTAACATGGGGATGCAGTATCGGACGGCTGCGTTCGCTGGAGTGGCTACGCAGTTCTTCTGGGGCATGATCATTATTATGGTGTTTGATGCCTTCTATCAACATGCAACAAAGACACCGCCTATATCGCTGCCAAAGATTATTACTTATATTTGGCTGCAGCAAGCCTTTCTGGTATTTGTTACAATGTGGTTCCGCGATAACGAGCTGTTTGAACTGATTACAAGTGGAAATATTGCTTATGAGCTGTGCCGACCATGGGAACTTTATGGATTTTGGTATGCAAAGCTGCTTGCCCAACGGCTGTCGAGTGCACTGCTGCGCTGCTTCCCTATAATGATCATTGCTTTCATGCTGCCTGCTCCTTACCGCCTGACATTACCGCCAAACGTGACTACACTTATACTTTTTATTATCACCTTATTGCTAGGATTACTTCTGTTGATTGCAATTTCAATGTTCTTATACATATCCGTATTCGTGACCATGTCACCGGTGGGCTCACTTTTAGTATTCAGTGTTCTTGGAGAGTTTTTTGCAGGCCTAATCATACCCGTTCCGCTCATGCCATCATGGCTTCAGACCATTGCTAATGTCCTCCCGTTTCGCTGGACGGCCGATTTTCCATTCAGGGTCTATTCCGGACATATCTCTGAGGAGGTTGCTATCATCGGAATTCTGATCCAGCTTGGCTATTTGGCTGTGCTGGTTGGCTTAGGAAGGTTCTCACTTACCCGGATTTTAAGGAAAGTCGTTGTTCAAGGAGGTTGATGGAGGTTGCGACTTTATTTTAAATATTTGAAGATACTCTTTAAATCTCAAATGCAGTATCGGACATCCTTCTTGCTGCTTTCAGTAGGGCAGTTTTTTATTCCGTTTGCCGTTTTTGCAGGCGTGTACTTATTGTTTGAGCGATTTGGTCAAATAAAGGGGTGGCAGTTTTTTGAGGTAGCCCTTTGCTTTGGGATTATTCATATGGCCTTTGCCCTTAGTGAATGCTTTGCACGGGGCTTTGATTCCTTCTCAAGTCTGATCATTAAGGGAGACTTTGATCGGGTGTTAGTAAGGCCGAGAAGTACCTTTGTCCAAGTATTGGGCTCCCAATTTGAGTTTACGAGATTTGGCAGACTGCTTCAAAGTTTCTTTGTATTAATTTGGGCGTTAATGAATCTATCAATCGATTGGACGCTGGTAAAAATTACGACACTATTGTTCATGATCATCAGTGGGGTACTTATCTTTACGGGGATCTATATGCTTGCGGCCACCATGTGTTTTTGGACCGTACAGGGTCTAGAGGTAGCAAATATTTTTACCGATGGCGGCAGGGAGATGGCCCAGTATCCTCTTAATATCTATCAAAAATGGGTCTCAAGGTTTTTTACCTATGTAATCCCGTTTGGCACGGTCAATTATTTGCCGTTACTGTATATTCTCGGGAAGACAGAGGGGAATGACGTCCTTTACCTGCTCACGCCAATAGCCGGAAGCCTCTTTATACTCCCCTGTTTTTTGATCTGGCAGTTTGGAGTAAGGCATTATCGCTCAACGGGGTCCTAAGATTTTTTCCTATTTAAGGTAGTTATAGATACAAACGATAGGCGCTTCGTTTATAATAATTGGTACTAATCTAGTTTTTCTGAAAGCAGGCCAATCATGTATGAGTGAATATAGACGATTTCGACAGCAATTGTTAAAAAATTATTTACTAGGGTCATCGCTAGCGGTTGGGGTCGTTGGCGGTGTCTTTATCTTTTTCACCTTAACCCTTACGAAAGCTGAAAATATCTATATGATAGGAATTTTAGCCATTTCTTTTGTCATCATGATGATCGTAGAATTTCTTCATTTTTCTAAGAGCATGACGCCTATTTCTGATGTATTTACGAAAGAAATACACGAATTTGCAGGGTTGCAACGTGTGTTTGATTATTTGCATGGATTTCCGCTAGTAACATTCAAGCGGATTATGGGGCCGCACTTATTGGGCTTATCTATTCCGGCAATCATTCTAACAACCGTAGCTATTAAACTGCAGTTATTAACCATTCATTACTATTATATTTTGCTAGCAATGGCCGGGGCTACGCTTGTGGCAGGAATGCACGGAATTATTGAGTTCTTCCTTGCCATCAAGGCTGTTCAGCCTTTATTAAAAAAAGTGGAGCACATGGCGATCAAGCAATTCGGAGAAAAATATACGCTAAAAGGGAAAATGGTTCTCTCGATTAAGCGAAAGTTTCAGTTCAGCTTTCTCTATATTTCCGTGTTTCCGATTCTGTTATTCGGGTTAGCGACTCAAGTAAAACTGGATATCGGCGAAAATTCGGGCCAAGGTTTTTGGAGCTGGGCCGCCGTGATTATTGTGCTAGGTCTCATCTTTGCCTACTATGGAGCCAAGCTATTATTTCTAGATGTCCATCAACCGATCGATCAGCTTAGAGAGTCCATGCGAGAGGTTCAGGAAGGCTCCTTGGTAAAAACGGATGCGCTGTACTCCGATGAGTTTGCAGGTCTTGTTAATGGATTTAATCATATGATAGAGGCGATCCAGGCTCGCGATGAAAAAAACAAGGCGATGTTTGCGAGCTTTTTAGAAGGTATGACTACTGCGCTAGATGCCAGGGACCCGTATACCTCTGGACATTCGACCCGCGTTGCTGCCTATTCCCTTGAAATTGGAGCAAAAGCAGGTTTGAGTGAAGAAGAACTGGAGCTGTTACGGACCTCAGCCCTGTTGCATGATATCGGAAAAATTGGTGTGCCTGACAGAATCCTGCTTAAGGATGGACGATTAACGGATGAGGAGTTCGCCGCGATTAAAAAGCACCCTGAAATAGGCCGAAATATTATTAAGCAGGTTCAGGGGTTTTCAGAGCTGCCACCAGTAATGGAAGGAGTCCTGTATCATCATGAACGATATGATGGTAAGGGCTATCCTGAGGGCTTAAGCGGTGAAAATATACCGCTGTTCGGAAGAATTATTGCTGTTGCGGATGCTTTTGACGCCATGACTTCTAATCGTCCATACCGCAGCGGCATGCCGGTCGACAAAGCCTTAGCCATCATTCATGGGGGAAAAGGTACCCAATGGGACCCTAAGTTTGCAGAAATCTTTGTGGAATTAAAAAAGGGAATGGCCCGGAACTTAGCATAGAAAAGAAAAACATGACCAGCAGTACCGGTCATGTTTTTTGTCCATTTTTCAAACAAATTTCCAGAGGTTTGAAACCGCTATAAAGCTGTGCTATAGTGAAATTATCTATATGACCGTAGAACTAAAATAGTCAAAAAGGAGGGAGGTCTGAATGGCACCCGATCGAAGAAAGATGATTGTAGAGGCTGCAACTAAGTCCTTTTCGCTGTTTGGTTATAAAGCTACAACCATGGACCAGGTAGCGAAGCTCGCCAATGTAGGAAAGGGAACAATCTACACCTTTTTTAAAAATAAAGAGGAACTATTCGAAGAAATCATTTCCACGTTAGTAAAAGAAATGATAGCAGAAGCAGAGGCAGTGATTCAACCAGATCTGCCATTTACGGAAAAAGTCCACCGTGCGCTCTATCGCTTACTAGAATTCCGCTCACAGCACCAGCTTATGATCAAGTTGGTCCAAGAGGAAGCGGAAATGGGAACCATAGCCGTCTCTGAAATGTTGCAACACGTGGAAAATGAGATTATTACCTATCTAAAGGGGAAAATTGAAACTGCGATTGCGAAGGGATCCATTCCATCAACAAACGTAGAGTTAACGAGCTTCCTGTTGTTAAAAATGTACATTGCCCTTGTCTCCGATTGGGAGCGTCATCATGAACCGTTGAGTTCCGAACAAATTGCGGAAATCATAAAAGTTTTCTTTTTAAAAGGATTGAGCATATAAACAAAAAGACTTGTGCGACAAATGGCACAAGTCTTTATTATTAATTAATTTGGCTCTGTTAAAATGCACTGTTGATTTCCGCTCCAGGCACTTCGCTTTCCGTGGGTGTTTCGGCGAGCCTCCTCGGCGCTTGCGCCTGCGGGGTCTCCCCTGAACCATACTCCCACAGGAGTCTTCGTGCCTTCCGCTCCAATCAACAGGGTGTATCAATCAACACTGTTCTTTAACACAGCCATTAATAAAGGTTATCGCTTCTTGGAGTACCCTGTTGTACTTGGGGTCACTTTGCTGTTAGCTGTATATTCTTCCATTAAGCTTAGAAAGGTTCCGAACAGGTAATTGACTACAGAGCCTAACAGTATTCCAAAACCGAGGGCGGTCAAGAAATAACTATTATTGGAACCGCTTGCAAATTGTCCTGACAAAATAAGAATAATGCCTAACATACTGCCGAAAATAGCGGTTCTTTTAAAAGTAAAAATGCTTTTTAAATGGATATCACGCATCATCATCAACTCCTTGTTAAGAATATTCTATCAATTGTCACAAAATTGTCAAACTTTTTTTCAAAAATAAGGAGGTCAGACCAAAAAATGGGGTCTGACCCCCTTTGACACAATTACTGTTTTTTCGTTAGGTTTTCCTGCGCCATTTTGACAAGCTCGCGGACCATGCTTCCGCCAAGTCTTCCGCCCACTTTACCTGCCTGTTCAGAGGTAAGCTTTCCGTTGTAGCCTCGTTGTAATGGTACCCCGACCTCTTCGGCAGCTTCAAACTTCGCCTCATCCGGGCTTTGTGATTGAACCACCTTTGCCTTAAGGGCATCTAAGCCGCTCCTTGCCTCAGGAACGAGGATTTTATTTCTTCTTCTCGCCAAGTGAATCCCTCCTTTAGACTTAGAATTTCCTTATTAGAAAAAATAATCAATATTCAGTGGATAAATCCTTTTCCTTCCAGTATAATAGCTGATAATAAAGTCGGAAAAATCAATGAAAAAGATAGTAGTTACCTAGGATGTTACAGCGAGTCAGGGGTGGTGGGAGCCTGATACGGAATAGATAATGAAGCGCACTTTTGAGATGTGGACCTGAACAGAGTAGGGTGCATCGGAGACTCCTCCGTTACAAAAGGAAAAGCCGGTTCGATAAGAACAATTAGAGTGGTACCGCGGGATTTAACAAACTCTCGTCTCTTTATTAGAGGCGGGAGTTTTTCTATTTTCTAAAGATAATTAGGGAGGTCTTCAGAATGAATTTTAAAAAAGAGCTTGCAGCAATTCTTTATGAACTGCTTGAGCAGGAAATAACCGAAAATGAACTGGAACTCATGATCGAAAAGCCTAAAAATGCATCACATGGAGATTTAGCCTTTCCATGCTTCACACTAGCCAAGCTAAAACGTAAATCGCCAAACCTCATTGCACAAGAATTAAGTGAGAAAATCCACTCAGCCACATTTGAGAAAGTAGAAGTGGTAGGAGCCTACCTCAATCTCTTTTTAAATAAAAAACTTGTTTCGAAAAAAGTAATCAGTGAAGTCCTCATGCAACGAGAACAATTCGGCTCACAGGATTTTGGCGGCGGCAATGTCACTATTGATATGTCCTCACCAAATATCGCCAAACCGTTTTCCATGGGGCACCTACGCTCCACTGTAATTGGGAATGCGTTAGCCCACATTGTTGAAAAGTGTGGCTATCAGCCGATTAAAATCAACCACCTTGGCGACTGGGGCACACAGTTTGGGAAATTAATTACGGCCTATAAGCTTTGGGGAGAGGCTGAAAAGGTTAAACAGAATCCGATTAAAGAATTATTACAGCTGTATATTAAGTTCCATGAAGAAGCAGAGAACAATCCAGCACTGGAAGACGAGGGGCGCAGCTGGTTCAAGCGGTTGGAGGACGGGGATGAAGAAGCGTTCAAGCTTTGGCAATGGTTCCGTGACGAGTCACTGAAGGAATTTTCAAGAATTTATGAGCTTATGAATGTCCAGTTTGACTCCTTTGCCGGAGAGGCTTTTTATAATGATAAAATGGATCGGATTGTCGACATCCTAGAGGAGAAACAATTACTCGTGGAATCCGACCAAGCACAGGTAGTGGAACTAACGGAGGAGCAGCTGCCGCCATGCCTCATTAAAAAATCAGATGGGGCTACACTTTATGCGACGCGGGATTTAGCGGCTGCGCTATACCGTAAGGAAAACTATGACTTTGTTCAATCCCTCTATGTGGTTGGCCATGAGCAAAGCCTTCATTTTAAGCAATTAATCGCTGTGTTAGGTAAAATGGGTTATCCATGGGCGGAAAAAATGGTTCATGTACCATTTGGCATGATGTTGAAAGACGGGAAGAAGATGTCGACCCGTAAAGGTAAAGTTGTTTTATTAGAGGAAGTATTAAATGAATCGATCGCGATGGCTAGACAGAATATTGAGGAGAAAAATCCAAACCTCGAAAACAAAGATGTAGTAGCCAAACAAGTGGGGGTAGGTGCGGTCATTTTCCACGATTTAAAAAACAACCGCATGAATGATATCGAGTTTTCGCTTGAGGAAATGCTGCGCTTTGAAGGCGAAACAGGACCATACTTGCAATACACGTATGCTCGGGCATGTTCTATTTTAAGAAAAGGAGACGGGTATTCTAAATTTGATTCTATTGAATATGATTATTCTTGGGAGAACGAATGGAAAGTGACAAGCCTGTTAATGGAGTTTACACCGGCAATTAAACGAGCCTGTGAAAACTTTGATCCATCGCAGGTGGCAAAATATATTGTCGACCTTGCCCAGGCTTTCAATAAGTACTATGCCGAGGTAAAAATCTTAGAAGAAAGTGAAGCAAAACCGTCTCGTTTGGCGCTTGTCTGGGCCGTAACGATCGTAATAAAAGAAGGACTGCGTTTATTAGGAATAGAAGCACCTGAGGAAATGTAGAGCTTTTTAGTAAGAGGATTTTCCATCCTGTTATAAAATAGAATTATGTAAAAAAGGGAGGGCATTAGAATGAGTGAATTACTATTTAAAAGCTATGAAGTAACAAGAGGGTATTTTGTAAAAACCGTGGAATCGCTAGAAGAGAGTTTGGTCGATGTGCAACCGGAAGGCTTTAACAATACCCTTCACTGGCATGTTGGCCATGTGTTAACAGTGGCAGAGCAATTTATGTTCGGTTTCCCGAAGAAATCAACCGATTTACCAGCTAACTACGTTGAGCTATTTGGAAATGGAACGAAACCAGCGGATTGGCAGGGGGAAGTTCCGTCCGTACAGGTGTTGCTTGGCCAGTTAAAGGAACAACTAGGTAGAATCAAAGAGATTCCAGTGGAAAGCTTTAATGCCAAGCTAAAAACGCCATTCCTTGGTCAAGAAACATTTGGCGAGCTGACCAGCTTTGCTATTTTTCATGAAACCCTTCACCTAGGCCAGATGCAAGCAATGAAGCGTCTGATCAAAGCTGTCGAGGTAAAGTAAATAAGGAATAATTAGGGGGCTCGCCAATTGGCGAGCTTTCTTTATATAATAAGGGTAATGAAAAGAAGAGAGGCAGTGAGCACGATGAAATTAGGTTATGCTGCGTATCAGTCTCCTATTGGAACCATACGAGTGATTGCAGATACAGAGGGGATTAAGCGAATCGAGCTATTTGAGGAGGATTGGGAAAACTTTTTGAATGACCATCCTGACCTCGAAGAAGACCCGGTACTGTGTGGGGAAGCGATTCGTCAGTTGGACGAATACTTCAACGGAAAAAGGAAGGATTTTGACCTGCCGCTATCCATTGAGGGAACGGAATTTCGAATGAAAGTTTGGAAGGCGTTGCAATCCATTCCTTACGGTGAAGTGAAGAGCTATGCGGACGTAGCAGAAATGATTGGTAACCCAAAAGCTGTTAGAGCAGTTGGACAAGCTAATCGTTCCAACCAAATACCTATTATTATCCCTTGTCATCGTGTGATTGGAAAAAGCGGAAGCCTGGGAGGGTATGCAGGTACGAATACCCCCATTAAAAAATTGCTGCTAGAGCTTGAGGGCTTTTCCGTACCACAATAATACGCCAAATAAATGAAAAGCTAAGCATGAAGAGCGGAATCTTCATGCTTTTTATTATGGTAAAACCGCTCAAAACGAGTGAAGGCCATGAAATGCGGGTACTCTAAACTAGAAAAAGAATCATGTCATAAAGAAAACACTTCATCTTCTCAGATATCTTGTGATAAAATCAATCGGTAATTCTACTTTGAATGTGGTGGGTGACTCACATGCTCTCTTCTTTTAAGAGATTGTTAATTGGCCGGCCGTTAAAATCAACGGCATTAGGTGAACAAAAATTAAATGTTTTTAAGGCTTTAGCGATTTTGTCCTCAGATGCTCTTTCCTCTGTGGCATACGGGACTGAACAGATATTAATTGTATTAGCTACCATAAGTGTGATTGCCTACTGGTATTCTCTTCCTATTGCAATAGGAGTATTGTTTCTTCTAGCAGCGCTCATATTATCGTATCGCCAAATTATTTATTCTTACCCGCAAGGCGGCGGTGCCTATCTTGTTTCAAAAGAAAATATAGGGGAGAAAGCGGGATTAATTGCCGGGGGTTCATTATTAGTTGATTACATACTAACGGTGGCGGTAAGTGTTTCCGCAGGTACAGACGCCATAACTTCAGCGATTCCTGCCCTGCATACCCATACGGTATTAATAGCTTGTATTTTAGTCGTTTTCATTACGATCCTGAACCTACGGGGGTTAACAGAGTCTGCTTCGATTTTAGCGTATCCTGTCTATTTATTCGTCATCGCTCTGTTCATATTAATCGGGGTGGGATTATATAAAATTATGACGGGAGATGTTTCACCTACTGCCCAGCATGCAGCAATAGGGGCTCCGGTACAAGGGATAACCTTGTTCTTGCTGCTTCGGGCCTTTGCATCCGGATGCTCTGCCTTAACAGGGGTAGAAGCGATCTCAAATGCGATTCCGAACTTTAAAGACCCTGCACCAAAGAATGCTGCCAAAACGCTCATCCTGATGGGCTCACTTTTAGCAATTTTATTCTCTGGAATCACATTTTTAGCGTATTACTACGGTATTTCTCCAAAGCATGATGAAACGGTGGTTTCACAAATTGCGGCGGAAACGTTCGGACGTAATTATCTTTATTATTTTATCCAAGGAACGACAGCTCTAATTTTAGTGCTGGCAGCTAATACCGGTTACTCCGCGTTTCCTTTGTTAGCCTTTAGCATGGCAAAAGATAAGTACATGCCAAGAATGTTTACGATTCGGGGAGACCGCTTGGGCTATTCGAACGGGATTGTTTCCTTAGGGATTGCATCGATTATACTCATTGTTGCTTTCCAAGGGCAAACAGAGGCACTGATTCCACTTTATGCGGTAGGGGTATTTATTCCGTTTACATTGTCGCAAACAGGGATGATTTTAAAATGGCTCCGGGAAAAACCAGCCGGCTGGATTGCCAAATTGACGGCTAATTTAATCGGAGCGTTGATTACACTAACCGTATTAATCATTTTCTTTGTCACTAAGTTCAGTCAAGTGTGGTTTGTTATTATCTTTTTACCGTTAATTGTTATAGGATTCCTTAGAATTTATAAGCATTATGAATCGGTAGGAGAACAATTAAGACTTCAACCAGGAGAGTGTGAATTCGATATTTCAGGTAATGTCATCATTGTTCCGGTCGCAGGGATTACCAAGGTGGTTGCAAACTCAATCAACTACGCTAAGTCGATTACGGATCAAATCTTTGCTGTTTATGTTTCCTTTGATCGTGAGGATGAAAAACGATTCGAAGAAAAATGGCAGCAATGGCAGCCGGATGTACGGTTAGTTACACTGCAATCGCATTACCGCAGTGTGCTGCAGCCTTTATCGAAGTTTATTGATACGGTGGAGCATAAAGCGAGTGAAAACAATTACCGAGTGACGGTATTGATTCCGCAGTTCATTACGAAGAAAAGCTGGCATAACATTTTGCATAATCAATCCAGCTTATTGATCCGAACCTACCTTATTTTTAAAAAGAAAGTGATTGTTGCCACATTGCCGTTCCATTTTAAAAAGTAAAGAAGGTGAGAGGGACTTTGGATTTTTTGGTGGAGAACAAGTGGATGATCTTGGTTGTTCTTGAAGTGCTGGCGTGGTCTTCTACCTTTTTCTTGCTTTATGCGAGGTATGGATTGAAGTCAAGCTTCTGGTTTAAGGTAGCCACTGTGCTTTTTGCGTTAACAGGTGTGATTCCACAGGTTTTAATGGGGATTGTAAACTTTATTGCGACGAAAAGAATTGATATTTTCACGTTGATTATTGTGTTACTGATTGTATATGGTTTTACGATTGGTAAAAAGCATGTGAAAAAGCTGGATGCGTGGGCACAAAAGAAATTTTCAGAACAACATTCATAACGAAAAAAAAAGAAACCACCGATTTCGTTAATCGGTGGTTTTCTTTGTTTTTTTGACTAAGAAGTAAATGGCGCCTAGTACAATTGCTGCGATGATGATTGGCATGACATAAGGTTGCGCGTATTCTTTGATATGTGACCAGTTGCTTCCGAGCACCTTTCCTAAGTAGAGGAAGAGGATGGACCAAGGTAATACTGCTGCCACTGTGTACAGCGTAAATTTTGTCGCAGACATTTTGGCGATACCTGCAGGAATCGAAATAGCATGTCTCACGACTGGAATAAAACGTGCAGAGAAAATGACACCAGCGCCATATTTTTCAAACCATTGCTCCGCAACATCAATATGACTCTTCTTGATTAAGACGAATTTCCCGTATTTTTCTAAGAATGGACGGCCTCCGTAATAACCTGCCCAATACAAAAACAATTGAGCAATTGTTCCCCCAATGGTACCGGCAATGACGGCACCAATAAAATTGAGATGGCCTTGTGCAATCATATATCCGCCGTATCCAAGCACGATTTCACTCGGAATCACCTCAATCATTAATCCGAGGGCAATCCCAAGGTATCCTAACTGTGATAAAAACTCCAAAACTCCATTAATAAAATCAGCCATAATTCACCTTCACTTATGTAGAAAGATTATTGTCTTCGTTTATTTTATCGTAGATTGTCTGAATAAGAAATAAATAAGACTAACTACTTAAAGACGTGCTTGAAGAAAACAAGTAGGTTTTATGATGATAACGGATGCTGTAAACCAGCCCCATAGCAAACATATTACCCATAAGCGAACTTCCTCCATAACTAATAAACGGCAGCGGAATACCGGTTATCGGCAGGACCTGAATGGTCATCCCGATATTTTGAAACACATGGAAGGTAATGACGCTTATAATTCCTGTACATACATACGTATTAAATGGGTCATTGGTTTCAAGGGAAGTTCGAATTAAATGATAAATTAATAAAAAGAAAAGACCGATGACGATACTGCCACCCACGAAGCCATATTCCTCGCCGATGACACTGAAAATAAAGTCAGTATGTGCTTCAGGGAGATATACTTCACGGTTGTTGAAACCTTTCCCGGTAATTAACCCTGAGCCAATGGCACTTAACGATTTTAATAGATGATAGCTTGCCCCTGACGAATGATTGGTTGGATCCAGCCATGTATAGATTCGATTGAATTGATAGGTCTTCACATGGAGGTATTTTTCAAGTATTTCAGGTTTTTGTAAAACAAGGTAGAAGATTAAGGCGCCAATGGAGATTCCTGTACTATAAATAGGAAGAATGAGTTTCCAGGTTATGCCGGAAACAAGGATGAACCCGGTTAAGATGGACAGAATCACGAGCCCTGTCCCCAGATCAGGCTGGAGCATAATCAAGCCTAACGGGACGGAAGTGGTTGCAAACAGTTTGAGTAGTAAAAGAAAGTCGCTCGTGTAGGTTTTTTCTAAATGCTTTTCCTGATGGCTGGTGGTTAGCCGGCTTAAAGCTAAGATCAAGAAAATCTTCACAAACTCTGAAGGTTGGATGGAGCCTACCCCTTTAAGTATGAACCAGCTTTTTGCTCCATTTCTAACAGGGGCAAGGGATTCAGGGGCAAGGTATACGGCGATTAGTAAGAAAAGACCAAAGCCATATAAATACCAGGAAAGCCGCTTGTACTGTTCGGCATCAATAAAGATGGAAACCGAAATGATGGCGGCTCCGACCCCGTACCAAAAGATTTGCATGACTAAGAAGTCTTTTTCTCCATATTGCCCTGAAGCCTGAGCACTATAAATGGCCGCACAGCTAACAAGGAAAAAGAGTAAAAGCAACAACGTTAATGTCCAATCAAAACGGTCTATTTTCTTCTTATATTTGTCCATAAAAACACCCAATTTTTTCTAATAATATAACTTTATGCTAGCATGGCCACAGTTATCCCTCAATGGAAATTAGGGAAAATATTACAGCTCTTATAATAAATGACGTTTGTTAAGAAAAAATGTTTCTTATTTTTCATGCAAACTAGGTATGTTGTCTGGACAATTAACGAAGGTGCTGTAGAAACATGGTTGCAATACCAAAGTAGGTAAGCAAGGAAAAAATGTCGTTTAAGGTGGTAATTAGCGGCCCTGAGGCCACCGCAGGGTCAATCTTCAATCGATATAGAATAAGGGGAATAATGGTCCCTGCAAGCGTGCCGATAATTAAGGTGAAAAATAATGAGCAGCCGACGACGGCTCCTAAGATGAGATTGCCCTGCCAAATGTAAGCGATGATGGAGATGAGGATGGCACAGGTGATTCCAATTGTGATGCCTACACCTAGCTCCCTGGTGATCAATCGGGTAATTACCCCTCGGTCAATATCATGCGAAATGAGCCCCCTTACGACGACCGCAAGGGACTGTGTACCTGTATTCCCAGTCATGCCTGCAATCATGGGCATAAAAAAGGCAAGAGCCACCACCTTCTGCAAGGTATCCTCAAAGCTGCTGATAATTCTTCCTGAAATAAGTCCAATAAACAAGAGCAAGATTAGCCATGGTAACCGCCGCGCGGCCGCCACAAACATTTTAGTTTCAAAATCAATCGATTTCCCTGTTGCTGATAATTTTTCAATATCTTCATTCGCTTCTTTGATCACCACGTCAATAATATCGTCGACCGTCACAATTCCTACCAGGACATTGGTATCGTCCACAACGGGCACGGCTAAGAAATCATACCGTTCCGCTGTACGGGCTACCACCTCTTGGTCGGTTGTTACGGTGACAGAAATGACTCGTTCATACATGATGGTACGGATTTTTTCATCGGGTTCAGCTAAAAGTAGGTCCCGATACGAAACAACGCCTACGAGTTTACGTGCTTCATCAATAACGTATATATAGTTGATTGATTCTGCAAATCCTGCAAAAACCTTAAATTTTTCAACGGCCTCTTTGACAGTGAAATAGTCACGAATCCACACAAAGCGGTTTGTCATAATTCTTCCGGCAGTTTCAGGCGGATAATTCATAATGCCTTTAACCGCAGTGGACTCTTCCTTCTTCATTCCGGATAAAAGAGAATCCTTTTTTCCGGGAGACAATTCATTTAGTAATAAGGCCAAATCATCATTATCCATCAAGTCGAGAACCTTACTTGATTTTTCAATTCCGAGCATATTTAATAAATCGAGTTGCTCTAATTTCGGGAGCTCCTCCATTAGATCAGCCAGTAGATCAAATTGTAAAAACAGAAGAAATCTCGCCCGATGTTTCTCGGGGAGGTCCTCGTATATTTTTGCGAGATCATAGGGCTGAAGCTCATCAACGATCGATTCAAACTCTGCCTTTTTATTCTCCTTTAATGTTTTAATGATATAAAGATTTATTTCATCTTGAGTCATATCTTTAATCAAGGGATCCACACTCCTTTCCTTAAGGTGCATGCAGTTGTAAAAAATAAATCGATGAAATAAAGGAGAAACAGAAATAATAGGGAATAGGACTTTAAAATAGTATGTGTAATTACTTTAAGAAAATAGATAAATAAGCAACAAAGGTGTTATTCAAAAATATTATTTGTAAAAGAATTGAAATAAGCTATTTGACCTACTTTTTGATAAAATAAGTAAGTATGAACAAAAGGTTTTAATAATTCTTTTTTGACATAAATTACATGTGTTTGATCGGAGGAGTTTGGCTTTGAAGAAGCATCATCAAGACATACGGGATCTTATCTATGTCCATTTAAACCAAACAGACCAGTATGTTATGTCCTACGGTATTGAATTCGATGAATTTGCTGCTGCTTTTTCAGGCTCATTAAACCATCTGCTTTTGTTAAAGCACCGTTTTGATGATGCTGATTTCAATATGCATACACTACTCGAATATTGTCCGGAAGATAGAATAAAAAAATTAGCTGGTGAAGATGTCTACAGTTACGGGGACTTTTGTTGGATTGATTTTATTGAAGAAGAGGTCTTAAATGAACTATCAGGGCAGGAGTTGGCTGAATTATTATATTTAGGCCACCAAAAGCAACATCTAAAGCTGCCTTTCTATAATAAGCTGGGGAATCGATTTGTTTACTTAGCTCACGATGATGGCTGGTTTAACAAAATATATTACCGAAGCTTTAAGGATTTTTTCCATCTGCTAAGTGAAGTCATTGCGGACAAGGTCGGCGAGTTGAAGCTTGAAAAATCCATTCTGGGCATTCGGAAAAAACGTGTGTATCCAGCGGTCAATAAAGAGATTCTACTCTCATTGACTCCATTTATTAAAGAAGGGATTTGTATCTCTTTAAGAGATGCAGACCATCAACGCGGGCGCTTGGAGATTCCCATCTGGGTGATTGGTGATTTTGCCAATATGGATGACATGTATGAGGAATATGAAAATATCTCGAATAAATCATACCATGCGAAACTGATCTTTGATAAAAAAACAAAAGAGTGGAAATTAAATGTAATGTAGAGAGGCTGACTCCTTATGAGACAGCCTCTGTCTTTTAACCGGGTTATTACTTGTATTTCCTGCGAATAAAAAGGACGAATTTCCAATCGTTTGTATTTAATCAAGCTATTGGAAACATACAATAATCAAGAGGAAAAAACATTTTAAAATAGAAGTGCTACAATTACTTTCTTAAATGATAAAGTGTTAAAATAAAACCGTGAAAGATAATATGGAGGTTTTGGTATGAAAACAAAACTAGGTTTATTATACGGGGGGAAATCCGCCGAGCATCAAGTTTCTTTACAGACAGCTCTTGCTGTTATTAAAGCATTAGATCTTGAAAAATTTGAAATTCATCCTATTTACATAAATGTCGAGGGCCAATGGATTAAAGGGCCACAACTTAGCGAGCCGGTAGAGACCGTTCAAGCACTTGCGTTTTCACAAGGAAACCAATTATCGCCTCTATCACTTGCGCCATCACTGTTCCAAGCGGAACAAGAAAAGGCTGCTCCCCTTGATGTCATTTTCCCATTACTCCACGGACCGAATGGTGAAGATGGAACCGTACAGGGGTTATTAGAATTATTAAATCTTCCGTATGTAGGGAATGGCGTACTAGCCTCTGCTGCTGGAATGGATAAAGTTATGATGAAAAATGTCTTTGCACAAGCGGGTCTCGCTCAAGTAAACTATGTTGCTTTTATTAAGAGCGAATGGGAAAAAGGAGCAGACGAAGCATACAGCAAGGTAGAAGCAGAACTAGGATACCCTTGCTTTGTGAAGCCGGCAAATCTTGGCTCAAGTGTAGGGATTAGCAAATGTACGAATCGTACAGAATTAGCGGCAGCTTTTGCGGAAGCTTTTCAATTTGACCGAAAAGTCATTATTGAAGAGGGTGTGGTTGCCCGTGAAATTGAGATTGCTGTATTAGGAAACGATGCTCCAGAATGCTCTGTAGCTGGTGAAATTGTTCCGAAAAAGGACTTTTATGATTATAAAGCCAAATATGAAGATGGGGATACGGCACTAATCATCCCTGCTGATATTGCAGAGGAAGAATATCTGGAGTTAAAAGAAATGGCGGTTCAAGCGTTTAAAGCATTAGATTGCTCTGGACTTGTACGTGCTGATTTCTTTTTAACAAAAGAGGGTAAATTATTAATAAATGAAGTCAATACAATGCCGGGCTTTACACCGTTTAGCATGTTCCCGTTATTATGGAAGCATACAGGACTTGAGTATCCGCAATTAATTGAGCGACTCGTCCAGTTGGCAATCGAAAGACATACAGAAAAACAAAACATTAAATATACATTCTAGTTCTAAGAGAAGACAACGGAGACACGGCTGATGTGCCGTGTCCGTTTCTATTTAATAATTCAAAAGGAGGGTACCGAATGATCAAGCGGACATTAGAACAAGTTTCTGAAATGGTGTCAGCTATCAATGATAGCAGTGCATTCTCAGATGTAGTGATCAACGGAGTGACCATTGATTCTCGAAAAATAGAAGCAGGAAGTCTATTTGTCCCATTTAAAGGGGAACGTGTGGACGGTCATAAATATGTGGTGGAATCAATTGAAAAAGGAGCAGCTGCTGCTCTTTGGCAAAAGGATGTTCCTAATCCACCAGAAAACCTGCCTATTTTAATCGTAGAGGACTGTCTGATAGCACTTCAAGAATTAGCACGTAATTATCGGAATCAGTTACCTGTTAAGGTCGTCGGTATTACTGGCAGCAACGGAAAAACGACGACTAAGGATATGACGACAAGCCTTTTATCTACTCAATATAAAGTACAAAAAACAGAAGGAAATTATAATAATCATATTGGACTTCCGTTAACGGTTTTAGGCTTACATGAGGATACTGAAGTGGCTGTCCTTGAGATGGGGATGAGCGGAAGAGGAGAAATCGAATTCCTCACAAAACTTGCACGTCCTGATGCGGTTGTGATTACCAATATCGGTGAGTCCCATCTTCTTGACCTAGGCTCCCGCGAAGGGATTGCAGAAGCAAAATTTGAAATTCTCCAAGGCCTTCAAGATGGTGGACTGGCAGTCCTACATGGGGATGAGCCGCTCTTGATGGAGCGGATTAAACAATATCAAGGCAATGTTCAAGTGAAGACCTTTGGAAGAACGGAATCGAATGATTTTTATCCAACAGAAATCACCCAACTGAACCAAGGGAATCAATTTAAAATCAATGCTTCATCAGAAACATTCGAGCTTCCTGTATTGGGTACGCATAATATTTTAAATGCATTAGCTGCGATGCACATTGCTCGTTATTTTTCTATTCCATTTGAAAAAATGAAGGCAGGCCTTTCGGGTATCAAGCTGACAAATATGCGAATGGAATTAGTAGAAGGCAAACGCGGCGAAAAAATCATTAATGATGCTTATAATGCGAGTCCTACCTCTATGATGGCTGCAATTGAATTAGTGTCTAACCTTCAAGGATACAATAGGAAGATCCTTGTGCTAGGTGACATGCTTGAGCTCGGGCCAAAAGAGGAGCAATATCACATGCAAATCGGTGAAGGCCTGGATGCGGGAAAAATGGACTATCTCTTTACCTATGGTACGCTCAGTGAACACATGGCCAGGGGTGCTAGGAAGGTCCTGGGAGAGGATCGGGTCTTTGCTTTCCGTGATAAAACGGAACTCATCGAGGAACTAAAAAAGCATGTAAATGAACAGACATTAGTCCTTGTAAAGGCATCGCGCGGAATGAAAATGGAGGAAATTGTTACCGCATTACAAAACTAAGCTACAGGAAAAGGACGATTGGCAGGTGAAACAAGATGATTGGCTGTTTATGTATCCATGGCTTTACAGGTGCCCCGTATGAGGTGGAACCGCTCGTTGCCTTTTTACAACAACGTACAGATTGGGTCTTTCGCGTGCCGACGCTGCCCGGGCATGGTGAGGCTAATTCGTTAAAAGGGATTCATTTTCAAGAGTGGATTAATCATGCGGAGGCAGAGCTAAAGCAGCTAATCGACACTTGTGACGAAGTATATGTGGTCGGTTTCTCGATGGGGGGTATGATTGCCAGTTATCTTGCTGCCAGTTATCCTGTAGATAAATTAATTTTATTAAGTGCAGCTGCCTATTATATTAATCCTAAGCAGCTGGCGACTGATATAAAGCAGACCTTCCTTGATGCGATAAAAGGAAACTTAAAAGAGAATGAATTATTTCACCGCTATAAAAGAAAAATAACAGAAACACCTTTAGCGGCGACACTGCAATTTCGTAAGCTTGTTACTTTTATTAAACCCCTTCTAACAGAAGTGAAAGTCCCCACACTAATTGCACAAGGGGAGTGTGACGGGATTGTACCGCTAAAAAGTGCTGAATATTTATACCAAACCATAGGCGCGAAACAAAAAAAACTTACCTATATTAAGCAATCGAAGCATCATATCTGCCATTGTGAAGAACGTGAAGCCCTGTTTAATCAAGTGTTAGACTTTTTGATGGAGCGGTAAGACTAGTTGGAAATAGTAAGCAACTCGTCTTTATTGCAAAATACTAGTAAGAGTGGTATGATAATCATCAACGTGTCTAAAGAACGAGCAAAAAGGGCATACTCCTTTGGAGAATGTCTTTTTTTTGGTAAAATAAAGTTGTTACCTGATTACTACGGCATTTTGATGCGTATCGGACGAAAATATTCAGCACTATAAATATTTTCAAATAGATGAAGGAGAATGAAAACATTGACAAAGTTTGAAGATTTAGGCCTAAGCCAGGCTACTTTAAAAGCTGTACTCAAAATGGGTTTTGAGGAGGCAACACCAATCCAGTCAGAAACGATTCCATTGAGCTTAGAAAATAAGGATTTGATCGGTCAAGCTCAAACAGGAACCGGTAAAACAGCTGCATTCGGAATTCCATTGGTGGAAAAAATCGATACAAAAATGGATGCTATTCAAGGGATTATCATTGCACCAACCCGTGAGTTAGCGATTCAAGTTTCAGAAGAGCTTTATAAAATTGGATCGGGTAAAAGAGTTCGTGTCCTACCTATTTACGGAGGTCAGGATATCAGTCGCCAAATCCGTTCACTCAAAAAAGCCCCTCATATCATTGTTGGTACCCCAGGCCGTGTGTTAGACCATATTAATAGAAAAACGATGCGTCTAGATACTGTAAATACAGTAATCCTTGATGAAGCAGATGAAATGCTAAACATGGGATTCATTGAAGATATTGAATCCATTCTTGCGGCGACTCCAGAAGAGCGTCAAACGTTACTTTTCTCTGCAACTATGCCAGGACCAATTCAAAGAATGGCAGAAAAGTTCATGAAGAACCCGCAAATCGTGCGTGTGAAAATGAAAGAAATGACTGTTCCTTCCATCGAGCAATACTATCTTGAAGTTCAAGAAAGAAATAAATTCGATGTGTTAACAAGACTTCTTGATATTCAATCACCAGAATTAGCGATTGTATTCGGACGTACGAAGCGCCGTGTTGATGAGCTATCAGAAGCATTAACATTAAGAGGATATACAGCAGAAGGAATCCACGGTGACTTAAGCCAGGCAAAACGTCTTTCTGTTCTTCGTAAGTTTAAAGAAGGATCGATCGATGTTCTTGTAGCAACAGACGTAGCTGCAAGGGGTCTTGATATCTCTGGTGTAACTCATGTATACAACTTTGATATCCCGCAGGATCCAGAAAGCTACGTTCACCGTATTGGTCGTACAGGACGTGCTGGTAAAACAGGTATGGCGATGACGTTCATCACACCACGTGAAAAATCTTATCTTGCAGTAGTTGAAAAAACAACGAAACGTAAGATGGATAAAATGAAGGCTCCTACGCTTGATGAAGCATTAGAAGGTCAACAAAAAGCGGTTGTTGAAAAAATCGTTCAAACGATTGAATCCAATAACTTGCATTACTATAAAGCAGCTGCACAAGAGTTGCTTGAAGAAAATGATGCAGAAACAGTAATCGCTGCTGTCCTTAAGATGCTGACTAAAGAACCTGATACGACACCGGTTAAGCTGACAGAAGAACAGCTTCCACAAAAAAGAGAAAGAAAGTCGTACAATGATCGTGACCGTAAAAGAAGAGATGATTCTAGAGGATCTTATGGTGGTGGCGATCGCAACAGAAAAAAGGCACCGGTAAAACCAAGAAGCGGTGAAAAAAGAACTGGCGGTAAATCATCTAAGCCAAGATCGTTTCAAGAGCGTTAAATCATAGAGATTAAGAAAGCATGGACTTTATGTTCATGCTTTTTTTCTTTTGCATAAATAAATTGGTAAATTCGACTTCGAGAATTGTCGAGCTCCAGCATCTAACCCCTCGGGTCAAATAACCTTCTGCAAGTAAAGTCAATGAGTTGCAGACAGGGTCTACATCTACTTTCTTCAATAAAAAGCCCAATAACGCCAAAGTAGACGGGGTCTACATCTACTTTCTTCAATAAAAAATCTGAAAACGTCAAAGTAGACGGGGCCTACATCTACTTTCTTCAATAAAAAGCCCAATAACGTCAAAGTAGACGGGGTCTACATCTACTTTCTTCAATAAAAAGCCCAATAACGCCAAAGTAGACGGGGTCTACATCTACTTTCTTCAATAAAAAATCTGAAAACGTCAAAGTAGACGGGGCCTACATCTACTTTCTTCAA
>JBDOMM010000017.1:0-13150 GCA_039832695.1 Bacillus sp. (in: firmicutes) | reverse complement strand
TAAAAAGCCCAATAACGTCAAAGTAGACGGGGTCTACATCTACTTTCTTCAATAAAAAGCCCAATAACGTCAAAGTAGACGGGGTCTACATCTACTTTTTTCAATAAAAAATCTGATAACGTCGATGTAGTCTTTTAAAGATAATTTCAAAGTAAGCGGCAAAACTGTAGGCTGCTTTTTCCGATAAGAAAATTGTCTGTCGGGGCTAATCAAGGTGCTTACGCATTTCTTGTTCAAAAAGGGAATGATAATAAAAACCCTTACGATGGAGTGATGGTATGACAATTGTTCGTCTTGGCTATGTGGCAATGAGCGTAGAGGTAGCCAATGCTTCCCCCTCTCAAACGATGACCTTTGCGCAATTCAGCCGGATTAAAGACCGAGCGGCCGCCATTCGGAAACTAGAAAGAATTGCAATCTCAAATATAGAAAATTGCCTGCGGTTATTAAAGCATAATGCGGCTAACGAAATTCACTTTTTCAGATTAAGTTCACGTCTGATTCCCCTTGCTAATCATGAAGAGTTGCTTGACTGGGACTATATGGAACCGTTGAGAGAGCCTCTCCGTGAGCTGGGGAGTTATAGTAAAGAAAAATCGATAAGAATTGATTTCCATCCTGACCATTTTGTTGTCTTAAATACACCGGATAAGAATATCTTGAAAAATTCCCTTAAGACCCTTGCGATGCATCAGGCTATGCTAAAAGGAATGAACGTTGATACTGAACACCGGTGTGTTCTGCACGTCGGCGGAGGTTATGATGATAAGGAAAAAGCGCTCGAACAGTTTATTCATAACTGGGCATACATTAAGCCGGCTATCCAAAAAATGATTATGCTTGAAAATGATGATACCACCTTCACCGTAAAGGAAACGTTATATCTCTGTGAAAAATTAGGAATTCCAATGGTGTTTGATTATCATCACCACTTAGCAAATTATGAAGAGTTGGATTGGGTGTCAGACTGGGAGCGGATTATTAGCACATGGGCACATTCGCCGTTACCGATAAAAATGCATATTTCTAGTCCTCGTTCCGAAAAGGATTTTCGCGCGCATGCGGATACGGTCAACCCCGACATGTTTATGGACTTTTTAAAAGAAATAAAAGGAACGGTACCGGAGATTCACTGTATGATTGAAGCCAAGCAGAAGGATGCGGCGCTTTTTCAATTGGTGAAGGATTTAAAGGGGTATGAGGGCCTAAAATGGCTCGATCAATCTAGCTTTGAGATGGAATAATTATGCCAGTTCCTTCCTGTCGAGGTATACTAAAACATAAAGATGTAGGTAAGGGGGGAAGAGTTAAGAATGGAGCTACAGAAAAGAATCTCGAAAAAGGCCTTAACCGTTTGGCGCATTTCAGGTGGGATAAAGTCACTGATAGGCTGGGGAATCACTGCAATTTTCCTGTTCCTCATTGATTTTTTCGATTGGCCATTTTGGATTGCTCTTATCTTGATTGTGCTGGGAATTATTTTTTCTGTATTAGATATCTTTATATTTCCAACTCTTAGATGGCGCTATTGGAGGTATGAGGTACGAGAGGAAGAGATGGAACTAGAAAGAGGGATGTTCATCCGCAGCCGGACACTAGTCCCGATGGTACGAGTGCAACATGTTGATACGATTCAAGGGCCACTCTTAAGGAGGTACAAACTTGCCTCTGTGGTCGTGTATACAGCTGCCACTTCTCATGAAATTCCCGCTTTAGAAGTGAGTGAAGCAGAAGAATTGCGCCTTTATATATCAAAGTTAGCAAGGGTGGCGGAAGAAGATGTCTAAGGCAAGAAGACTCCATCCGATTGCTAGTGTAATTAATACGGTAAAAAGAGCAAAAAGATTGGTGATCCCCATCCTTGCCATATTATTTTCGGGAGGAAGGGATAGTGCAGGTTCCTTGCTCTATGCCATGCTTGCTTCTGCGGTTATTGTCATCTTTACTTTTATATCAGGGCTATTATCGTGGTATCGATATACATATAAAATGGAACCGGATGAACTTCGAATTGAATATGGAATCTTTGTGAGAAAGAAAAGGTTTATACCGTATGAACGAATTCAGAGTATAGATGTAACAGAAGGGATTTTACAGCGGTTATTTGGACTTGTCAAAGTGCAAATTGAAACAGCTGGCGGCCAACAGGATGAGGGGGCCGATGCAGTATTATCGGCAATCACGAAAGAAGAGGCGCAAATCATACAGGAATTTGTAGCGACGGCAAAAGGAAATCGTCGGGTTGAAGGGTTGGAAGAACAAGGGCATCCAAGTGTATATCACATCTCCCGACAGCAATTGATCATGCTATCCTTAACATCCGGCGGGGTGGGGGTTGTCATCTCAGCAGTTTTTGCCGTATTGAGTCAGTTAGATGATTTCATTCCTTTTAAAAAATTGTTTGGCGGCTTCGAAACATGGGCGGAACGAAACCTTATTATTATAGCTATAATCGTATTTTTTGTTTTTTTGATTTCCTGGATGATCGCCCTTGTCGGAACGTTATTAAAATACGCTAATTTTACGGTGATAAAAGCAGAAAAGGATCTCCTTATTTCACAGGGTCTTTTAGAGCGTCGCCAGATCACCATTCCTATCAAACGGATTCAAGCGGTAAAAATCCGTGAAAATATCATTCGGCAGATTTTTGGCTATGCAACAGTCCATGTGGAAAGTGCAGGAGGATCCGTTGAAAATCTAGAAGGAGCAAACGTGACGATTTTACCTATGATTAAACTAAATCAAATAGCTTCCGTTCTCGACACGCTTTTACCGGAATATTGTATGACCACTTCGTTTACACCCGTACCGAAGCGGGCGTTAAGACGGTATATTTTTCGCAGCTGGTCTTGGGTAGTGCCAATCGCCGCTCTAGCTATTATTTTTCTAAAGCTTTGGGGATTGCTTTCTCTACTTCTTTTAGTCATTGTTACCTTCAGAGCCATTCTAAAATATCGAGCAGCTGGCTGGAAGCTTGATGGACAACAGTTAAGCTTGAGGTATCGTACCACACAGCGGATAACAGTTTTAATAAAGAAAAATAAACTTCAAAGCCTTGAGCTTAGGGAAAGTCCATTTCAGCATAAAGTGCAGCTTTGTACAATAGAAGCATTTGTTGAATCGGGTGCAGGGAATGCGGGAGGAACGGTTGTTGATATGGAGAAGAATGATAGTCTAAAGGTTTATGAGTGGTTTACAAGAGAACAGAAAAACAGGGACAGCTCCGAAGAATAGTTTCGAGAGCGTCCCTGTTATTTTTGACTCCAAAATCCGAGAATGGCAACAATAAGAACGAAAGCCCAGATCAGAACTTTGATTGGAGATTGAGTAGATAAGTTTTTCTTTCTGCTAGTTGCCCAGCTGGCGGTCCCCCTAATAGATTCAGAAAGGTCTTTTTTATTATAATAAGGAATGGCCCCTAATAAAAAGCCGCCTAGTAAGCCGAAAAGATGAGCGGTAATATTAATATTTGGCTGTAAAAAGGTCATAATTAAACTAACTATGCTAAGTGTGATAATAATTTGTGAGTTTTGTTTTGTGAGCATATGTTTGCGAAAGATGGTAATGGCGATATAATAGCCGAAAATTCCAAAGATGGCACCACTTGAGCCAACATGTGTATACGTTAATGGCTCCAGCAGAAGTGTGGCCACATTGGCTATGATTCCAGAGAGAAGATAAACGAATAGAAATCTCCCTCCGCCAATCATACGCTCCAGGGCCGGCCCAAAAAGGACAAGTGAGAAACTATTAAATAGCATATGGGAGAAACCGCTGTGCATAAAAGTGGGTGTAATCAGTCTCCAATATTCCCCTTCCATTATATAAAGGTTGACCCCTGAAAAGTTTTCGAAGAACCAATAGTTTGGAAATATGGGCAAGACGGTTAAAAGATATAATGCTAAGTGAATGCAGACAATAATCGAAACAACGGGATAGAAACGTAAGAATTCACGCAAGTTTTCAGTCCTCGTAAACATAAATACCCTCCTCTCACTATCATGATAACCTTAATATCGGTCTTGTACACTAATATGCCGTTGATAATATAAATAGAAGGATGGATGAATGATGATTAAAGGAATTGGGATTGATATTATAGAACTTTCCAGAATCCAGGATATCTTGAATAGACAATTGAAGTTAATTGACCGGATTTTAACTGCCGGGGAAAGAGATACCTTCGAGACTCTCTCAGAACGAAGAAAAGTGGAGTTTCTAGCAGGTAGATTTGCCGCAAAGGAGGCTTTTTCAAAAGCGGCAGGAACAGGGATCGGAAAGGAACTATCCTTTCTAGACATTGAAATAATCACCGACCAACTAGGAAAACCGCATATAGTAAAACCAAACGTCCATGCGCACCTATCCATCTCACACAGCAGAGACTACGCAGTAGCACAAGTGGTGATTGAGGAAGTGTAGTGAGGATACTAGTCTGTTGATTTCCGCTCCAGGCACGAGCGGTTCGTGGGTGTTTCGGCGAGCCTCCTCGGAGAAACGCGCCTGCGGGGTCTCCCCTGAACCATACTCCCACAGGAGTCTTCGTGCCTTCCGCTCCAATCAACAGGATGCCAAAGAACAATAAGGTTTCACATTTCCTCTACTCGAAAAAATAAATAGCTTGGCAACTTCTTTATCATAAACCCTAAGGTTGTCTCATATATTCATAGGGAACTAGGAGAGACAAGGTCAGCTATGGTCATTTGCCTGATCCCTGCCTTTCTCTTCTCAATAATCATATGAAATGAGACAAGAAGGGGTTGAAGGAATGAAGAAAAAGTTAGTGCTGCTCATGACAGGACTGATGGTCATCTTTTTACTAGCTGCCTGTGGCTCTAAATCACAAGATGACGTGGTGAAAGAGTTAAATGGTAAATTAGGAGATTTATCGAGCTACAAAGTCAATGCAAAAATGACCTTGAAAATGGGTTCGGATTCACAAGTATACAACGTAGAAATCTGGCATAAGGATCCTACTTTCTATCGCGTCAATTTAAAGAATGCCGAAAAAGATCAAAGCCAAATGATTTTACGAAATAATGAAGGAGTATTCGTCCTTACTCCAGCACTAAACAAAAGCTTCCGTTTCCAAAGTGATTGGCCGCAAAACAGCAGCCAGGCGTACCTTTATGAATCGCTAATTAAGGATATTGTTTCGGACAAGGAGGCCAAATTCACTTCCACGAAGGACTTTTATGTATTCGAGACAAAAACACGTTATCAAAATAATAGTATGCTTCCAACCCAAGAAATTAAACTAAATAAGAGTGACCTATCACCTGCCGTTGTAAAGGTAATGGATCCAGATAGAAACGCTCTTGTGACTGTCGAGTTTTCAAAGGTTAAATTCAATGCTAGCTTTGATAAAGATGATTTCGATATGAAGAAAAATATGACACGTGCCCAGCTTGGATTACCAGCCATGGCAGAAGCCGGCGACAAATCCTTTAGCGTGAAGTACCCTACCGTGGAGTTAAAAGGTACGAAGCTTATTGGTGAGAAAGAGGTAGCCATTGAGGATGGAAAACGCGTGGTCCTTACTTATGACGGTAAGAAGTCGTACACACTTGTACAAGAAAAAGTTACGGCGAAAGTAGCGTCTACTACACCAACCTATGTTGAAGGGGATATCGTCGACTTAGGCCTAACGATTGGAGCGGTGACAGACCATTCTATTTCTTGGTCACACGGTGGCGTTGATTATATGATTGCATCGAAAAACCTAACGAAGGATGAAATGATCGAGGTGGCAAAATCCGTTCAAGGTGATGCGGTAAAATAAGTAAGGCAAAAACAGGCCCATTTTTTGGGTCTGTTTTTCTTTTTGTGCTAGTTGTTATATTGCATCGTTAAAAAGTAGTATGATATGTTTTGTGATAAAATAATGGAATATGTGAATTTCAAATAGGAAGTGGAAGTATGGAAGAGCAAGGATATTTCTATCGAGATACATGGGCTGAAGTGGACTTGGATTACATCACAGAGAATGTCACATCTGTTAGAAAACATTTGCCACAAGATGTGACGATCATCGCGGTGGTCAAAGCGAACGCCTATGGTCATGGTGATGAACAGGTAGCACAAACTGCGCTAGAGGCTGGTGCGTCCTATTTAGCCGTAGCCTTTATGGATGAAGCGATTGCTTTAAGGAATAAAGGGATTAAGGCTCCCATTCTTGTTTTAGGAGCATCACGGCCAGAAGATGTAGAAGTAGCAGCAAAATTTGCAATTACCCTAACGGTCTTTCAAAAGGAATGGGTGCAAGAAGCCGGGAAACATCTGGCAGGCGACCAATCCATTTCGGTGCATATTAAATTGGATACAGGAATGGGCAGAATTGGAATCCGAAATGCAGAGGAACTGCTCTCCATTCAGCAACTGATTGCAGAGGACGAACGCTTCCAGTTAGAAGGCGTGTACACTCATTTTGCAACGGCAGATGAACTGGATCAAACCTATTTTCAACAGCAGCTGGAGTTATTTGAAAAAATGATAGCGGCATTACCGGAGCGACCAAAATACATCCATTCAAGTAACAGTGCTGCGGCTCTGCGTTTTCCGAAAGCATACTTTAATGCCGTTCGAATTGGGATTGCCATGTATGGCCTGACTCCATCACTCGAAATGGAACCGGAAATTCCTTTTGCATTAAAAGAAGCCTTCTCCTTGCATTCAAGGCTTGTCCATGTGAAGAAGCTCGAGAAAGGTGACAAAGTGAGTTACGGAGCCACCTACGAAAGCGAAGAGGAAGAGTGGATTGGTACAATTCCTATTGGATATGCGGACGGATGGATTCGTAAGCTTCAAGGGCAAGAAGTGCTGGTAGCTGGAGAACGTTCGCCAATTGTCGGCAGAATTTGTATGGATCAATGCATGATCCGCCTCCCGCGGTACGTACCGATTGGAACAACGGTTACTCTAATCGGGACACAGGAAAATCAATTCATTTCCGTAAATGAGGTCGCAAAAAAACTAGAGACAATCAATTATGAGGTGCCATGTATCATCGCCAATCGTGTTCCTCGTCTGTATAAAAAGAACGGCAAAGTTGTCGATTTAAAAAACGATTTGTTGAACAATTATTAGGCCTAAATAAAGAAATTCAAACATATTTATGTTATTGCGGTAATTTGTGCATAAAAGCATCTTTTATTGGCTTATAATACAGTAGAATTATATTTAGTCTATGAATAAAGCTTGATTAGTGTTATTATTAAAAATGGTACAGATAAATTATATTGGTGTGTAGTGATGGTGGAGGTGTATGTTTGTGTCTGAATCCGGCGCAACTACGGAAATCTTGGTGAAATTACCGCAACATCTTTTAACGGAATTAGATGGTTTCGTTAAGCAAGAAAATGTGAACCGAAGCGAGTTTATCTACCAGGCAACAAAAATGTATCTGCGCGAACGTAAAAAGAGACAAATTCGCGAGTCTATGAGACGTGGATACATGGAAATGGCTAAAATTAATCTAAGAATTGCGTCAGAAGCATTTCAAGCAGAATATGAGGCAGAACACACAGTTGAACGTCTTGTAAGCGGAGGATAATCCTTTGATTGTCAAGCGTGGTGACGTTTATTTCGCGGACCTATCCCCAGTTGTTGGTTCTGAACAAGGCGGCGTCCGACCAGTACTTGTCATCCAAAACGACATCGGGAATCGGTTTAGTCCCACAGTGATTGTTGCAGCGATTACAGCTCAAATTCAAAAAGCTAAGCTTCCTACTCATGTAGAGATTGATGCGAAGCGCTACGGATTTGAACGAGATTCGGTCATTCTGTTAGAGCAGATTCGTACAATTGATAAGCAGCGGTTAACCGATAAAATTACCCATCTCGATGACGAAATGATGGAGAAAGTGGATGAAGCCTTGCAGGTAAGCTTAGGTCTCATCGAATTTTAGTTCTACAGCACGCTCTTTACTAAAAGAGCGTTTTTTCATACATATCCTGACCTCAAACTATAATTCTGCCTAAAGCAAGCGATGCCAGCTTGCTTTTCTTTTTATGTACCAACCAAAATTTGGTACAATATGTAAGGGAGTAGAGGTACATATACTAGATCAATACAAAATTGGAGGATTGTTTTGTGAATGATACGGTTGTAAAAGAGGATCAGCTACTAGCAAAAATCGCTTCTGAACAAGCGGTTTCTTATAAACAAGTAAAGAGTGTTATTTCATTACTAGAGGAAGGAAACACAGTTCCTTTTATTGCTCGTTACCGTAAGGAAATGACAGGAGCACTTGATGAAGTCCAAATCCGTGATATTTTAGAAAGATGGCAATACATACAGAATCTCGAACAAAGAAAAGAAGAAGTTCTTCGGATTATCGAGGAGCAAGGAAAGCTAACAGATGAGCTAAGTAAGGCCATTACGAAAGCAGAAAAGCTCCAAGAAGTAGAGGATTTATACCGCCCGTATAAACAAAAGAGACGAACAAAGGCAACTGTTGCAAAAGAGAAGGGATTAGAACCACTAGCTGAATGGCTAATGACATTCCCGAAGGGCGGCATCGAGGAAAAAGCCAAGGAATTTTTATCAGAAGAGAAACAAGTTCTTACGATTGAAGATGCGATTGCTGGTGCGAAGGACATTATTGCTGAAACGGTCTCTGATGATGCGGAAAGCCGCAAATGGATTCGTAAAGAAACGTTTAAGTCTGGTACCGTAACATCTGCAGTGAAAGATGCGGAAAAAGATGAGAAAAACGTGTATGAAATGTACTACGAATACGAGGAACCGGTTAATAAGATTGTTCCCCACCGCACGCTTGCTTTAAATCGCGGCGAAAAGGAAGACATCTTGAAGGTATCTATTAAAATGAATGTAGATTTAATTATGTCCTATCTTTCAAGAAAATGGATTCGCAATCAACACTCACCTTCAGCGCCTATTGTTCTAGAAGCAATAGAGGATAGCTATAAGCGATTAATTCAGCCTTCGATCGAAAGAGAAATTCGTAGCGAATTAACGGAAAAAGGAGAAGAACAAGCAATTCACATCTTCTCTGAAAACTTGAGGAATTTGTTATTGCAGCCACCGCTTAAAGGTAAAGTGGTGATCGGCGTCGACCCAGCTTACCGGACAGGCTGTAAGCTGGCAGTGGTGGATGAAACAGGAAAAGTACTAAAGATTGATGTGATTTACCCGCATCCGCCTGTTTCGAAAACTAAAGAGGCGCGTGAAAAGTTTATTTCAATCCTGCGTGAGTACAAGGTAGAAATGGCTGCCATCGGTAACGGAACGGCTTCGAGGGAAACAGAGCAGTTTGTTGCTGATATTTTAAAAGAATTGAATGAAGAAATTTTCTATTTGATTGTTAATGAAGCAGGGGCCAGTGTATATTCTGCCTCCGATATAGCGAGAGAAGAGTTCCCTAATTTCCAGGTGGAAGAAAGAAGTGCTGTTTCCATTGCAAGACGTCTGCAAGATCCGCTTGCTGAGTTGGTGAAAATCGATCCAAAATCAGTGGGTGTTGGGCAGTACCAGCATGACGTGTCTCAAAAACGTTTATCAGAATCCTTGCATTTTGTCGTTGAGACAGCAGTTAACCGAGTAGGGGTAAATGTTAATACGGCTTCATCTTCTTTATTACAATATGTGGCGGGTCTGAATAAAACAGCAGCCAACAATATTGTGAAAAAGCGTGAAGAAGAAGGGAAATTCACCAGCAGGGTTCAATTAAAGAAAGTCCCTCGTTTGGGTGCCAAAACGTATGAACAAGCGATTGGTTTCTTGCGTGTTCTAGACGGAAAAGACCCGTTGGATCGTACAGGGATTCATCCGGAAAACTATGGTGAAGTGAAAAAGTTATTAACGAAGCTTGGATTTACGAAGGATGATTTAGGAACGGAAGCGTTGATAACAGCCCTTAGTGGTCTGGATCTGAAGTCTCTTTCTGAAGAACTTTCTATTGGAGAGTTAACCTTAAAGGATATTATTGATGCGTTGGTAAGACCTGAACGTGATCCGCGTGATGATTTACCAAGACCATTGTTGAAAAAGGACGTATTAAAGCTCGAGGACTTAAAGGCTGGCATGGAGCTTCAGGGGACAGTCCGAAACGTCGTAGACTTTGGTGCGTTTGTTGATATCGGAGTGAAACAAGATGGTTTGGTTCATATTTCTAAACTGAGTAACCGATTTGTAAAGCATCCATTAGATATTGTTTCGGTTGGTGACGTAGTAACGGTGTGGGTAGATTCAGTTGATATGAAAAAGGGTAGGGTCGCTCTTACGATGCTACCGCCGTCATAATAGTTCGGATGCTTGAGGTAGATTAGTGGTTTTACGTTCCTTCCTTACTGTTTTGGAACGGCTCGAGGTAACATAGGGATGGTCTACGTGCCTGAGTAAGTGTTTCGGCGTTGATTTGGGTAATGTAGAGAAGTTCTACGTGCCCGGGAAAGCGTTTTGGAATCGATTTGGGTAACGTAGAGAGGTTCTACATGCCCGAGAAAGCGTTTTGGAACCGATTTGTGTAACGTAGAGAGGTTCTACATGCCCGGGAAAGCGTTTTGGAACCGATTTGGGTAATGTTGAGAGGTTCTACGTGCCCGGGAAAGCGTTTTGGAATCGATTTGGGTAACGTAGAGAGGTTCTACGTGCCCGAGAAAGCGTTTTGGAACCGATTTGGGTAACGTAGAGAGGTTCTACGTGCCCGGGAAAGCGTTTTGGAACCGATTTGGGTAACGTAGAGAGGTTCTACGTGCCCGAGAAAGCGTTTTGGAACCGATTTGGGTAACGTAGAGAGGTTCTACATGCCCGAGAAAGCGTTTTGGAACCGATTTGTGTAACGTAGAGAGGTTCTACATGCCCGGGAAAGCGTTTTGGAACCGATTTGGGTAATGTTGAGAGGTTCTACGTGCCCGGGAAAGCGTTTTGGAATCGATTTGGGTAACGTAGAGAGGTTCTACGTGCCCGAGAAAGCGTTTTGGAACCGATTTGGGTAACGTAGAGAGGTTCTACGTGCCCGGGAAAGCGTTTTGGAACCGATTTGGGTAACGTAGAGAGGTTCTACATGCCCGGGAAAGCGTTTCGGAACTGATTTGGGTAATGTAGACTTACTCTTTGAGAACCTAACTATTCCGAACAACTAAACTAAATAAAAAAGGAAACACTGCTTTTATGAGCAGTGTTTTTTTCTGTAAAAAAACCAGCACTGGTTTAAGAGTTTGATCTGGTATCGGTCCTTCTCATAGAAAGCCCTTTTCATTTGGTTTTGCAACCAAGTTGGCATAATGAAAACCTCCCGAAAAGTTCGTCACCATTAATGGTATATACAATATATGCTATAATAGGTTGTCACGTTCGCGAAAAAAGGGGTGAAAGGTAAAATGACCGAGCAGGAATTGCAAATATTAGTCGAAAAGATATCTGATGAGTCATTTGGAAAACCTTTTTGTCACCAAGCGGCCTTTAACCCAAGATTGCGGTCTACAGGAGGAAGGTATCTACTTAGTACACATAATATAGAAATCAATAGAAAATACTTAGAGCAGTTAGGGGAAAATGAGTTAATTGGCATCATTAAACACGAGCTATGCCATTATCATCTCCACCTTGAGGGTAAGGGCTATCAGCATAAAGATGCAGACTTTAAAGCACTCTTGAAAAAAGTAAATGCTCCTCGATTTTGCTCCCAACTTCCTAATAAACAAGTGAAACGTTCAGCGAAAAAGCTTTTAATATATCAGTGCTCCAATTGTAAGCAGACTTATACAAGAAAGAGAAGTATTAATACCAGTAGATATGTATGTGGAAAATGCCGTGGTAAGCTTGTAAAAGCAAAGGAAATAACTTTAAATTAGAGAGAAAAATATGGGATTAAAATTTCTTACAAAACTATGTTGACTTTCTGTTTAACGGTCATTATAATGTAAAGAGTCGACAGGGCAATAACCCATGTTGAGACGAAATAAGTATTATTCCGCAGTAGCTCAGTGGTAGAGCTATCGGCTGTTAACCGATCGGTCGTAGGTTCGAGTCCTACCTGCGGAGCCATTATGGGGAAGTACTCAAGAGGCTGAAGAGGCGCCCCTGCTAAGGGTGTAGGTCGGGTAACCGGCGCGAGGGTTCAAATCCCTCCTTCTCCGCCATAATATTTTACGGCCCTTTGGTCAAGCGGTTAAGACACCGCCCTTTCACGGCGGTAACACGGGTTCGAATCCCGTAAGGGTCATCTGGGACGGGGAGTGACATTGACTCATTTCCTGTTTCTTAATCTTTATAGTTTCTTATTTAATAAATATTGGGCTATAGCCAAGCGGTAAGGCATCGCACTTTGACTGCGACATGCGTTGGTTCAAATCCAGCTAGCCCAGCCATTTTTTTTATTGAGCCAATTGCTCAGTTTTAGATGGAAATGAGCCATTAGCTCAGTTGGTAGAGCATCTGACTTTTAATCAGAGGGTCGAAGGTTCGAGTCCTTCATGGCTCACCATTTTTAATTAATATGCGGGTGTGGCGGAATTGGCAGACGCACCAGACTTAGGATCTGGCGCCGCAAGGCGTGGGGGTTCGACTCCCTTCACCCGCACCAACCAAACATTTCCACTTGAAATAAAGTAGTTATCGTGTTATGATTGTTTTTGTCGCTAATTATAACGCGGTCGTGGCGGAATGGCAGACGCGCTAGGTTGAGGGCCTAGTGGGGGCAACCCCGTGGAGGTTCAAGTCCTCTCGGCCGCACCAAAAACTTTATTGACAAACCAAACTGAGTATGATATACTTTGAAAGTTGATTTTAAAAGATGCGCCCGTAGCTCAATTGGATAGAGCGTCTGACTACGGATCAGAAGGTTATGGGTTCGACTCCTTTCGGGCGCGCCATTCTTATTACGGGAAGTAGCTCAGCTTGGTAGAGCACTTGGTTTGGGACCAAGGGGTCGCAGGTTCGAATCCTGTCTTCCCGACCATTTCATATTAATATGCGGGTGTAGTTTACTGGTAAAACCTCAGCCTTCCAAGCTGATGTAGTGGGTTCGATTCCCATCACCCGCTCCAAATTTCACTTTAAGATTGTTCTTTGAAAACTAAACAAACAAAAACGTCAACAAACAATAATATTTAGCTTCTTATGAAGCTAAGCCAACGTAACAAAATGAGCTAATCAACTTTCTTGGAGAGTTTGATCCTGGCTCAG
>JBDOMM010000033.1:0-52237 GCA_039832695.1 Bacillus sp. (in: firmicutes) | reverse complement strand
GAGCCAGGATCAAACTCTCCAAGAAAGTTGATTAGCTCATTTTGTTACGTTGGCTTAACTTCATTAAGAAGTTAAATGTTATTGTTTGTTGACGTTTTTGTTTGTTTAGTTTTCAAAGAACAATCTCACCGTCGCCCAAAAGCGACTTTATTATCTTACCAAGTTATCAACTGAAAGTCAACAACTTTTTAATTTCTTTTTTCTTGCTGTGTTACTGTCTCGCAGCAACAGATATTAATATACCACCATTATCACTGGGGCGCAATAGCCTTTTTCGCTTTTATTCTTATTTATCTAAAGTAAAAATATTCATACTAATATTACAAAAGAAAAGTGCCGGTTTTACCCGACACTTTTTCAAAAAATTAACGATGACGCATTAATGGGAATAATAGGACGTCGCGAATAGATGGTGAGTTGGTTAGTAACATCACTAGACGGTCGATACCGATTCCTAGTCCACCTGTTGGCGGCATTCCATATTCTAATGCTTCGACGAAGTCATCATCCATCATATGGGCTTCATCGTTACCTTGTTCACGCTCTTTTAATTGTGCTTCAAAGCGTTCTCTTTGATCAATTGGATCATTTAGTTCCGTGAAGGCATTCGCATGCTCACGAGCTACAATAAACAATTCAAAACGATCTGTGAAGCGAGGATCTTCCTCATTCTTTTTCGCTAACGGCGAAATTTCTACTGGATGACCGTAAATAAAGGTAGGTTGAATCAGTTTCTCCTCAACCTTTTGCTCGAAGAACTCATTAACAATATGACCGTAAAGCATGTTATCGTTAATCTCTACGCCGTGTTCTTTTGCAAGTTGACGCGCCTCTTCTACACTCATTTCTTTCCAGAAGTCTACACCTGTATATTCTTTAATTGCATCAACCATGTGAAGTCTCTTCCACTCTGGTTTAAGATCTACTTCATAGTCTCCATATTGAATAGTTGTAGTTCCTACAACCTCTTCTGCAATATGTGCAATTAGGTTTTCTGTTAAGCTCATGATATCTCTGTAATCTGCATACGCTTCATACAACTCAATCATTGTGAATTCAGGGTTGTGGCGTGTTGACACACCCTCATTTCTGAATACGCGGCCGATTTCATACACCTTCTCAAGTCCACCAACGATGAGGCGCTTTAAGTGAAGCTCAATTGCGATTCTCATAAATAATGGCATATCTAAAGCATTATGGTGTGTAATGAACGGTCTAGCGGATGCTCCACCAGCGATAGAGTGCATCATTGGTGTTTCCACCTCTAAATAACCGTGGCTATCTAAATAACGGCGCATCGATTGAATAATACGGCTTCTAGCAATAAATGTCGCCTTGCTCTCTTGGCTCATGATGAGATCCAAGTAACGTTGACGGTAGCGCTGCTCTACATCTTTCAAACCGTGGAATTTGTCTGGAAGTGGACGAAGTGCTTTTGTTAAGAACTCAAAGTTCTCAACCTTTACTGAAAGCTCACCGACTTTAGTTTTAAATAGAGTACCAGTTACGCCAATGATATCGCCTAAATCAGCAGAATCGAATATCTTATACGACTCTTCACCAATTGCATCCTGACGAACATACACTTGAATTTGACCAGTTAAATCTTGAATATGGGCAAATCCTGCCTTCCCTTTACCACGCTTCGTCATAATACGTCCCGCTAAAGAAACAGAAACATTCTGGGCTTCAAGCTCTTCCTTCTCTGTTTCACTATATTGATTAATTAATTCCATTGCGCTGTGAGAACGGTCAAAACGCTTACCGAAAGGATCAAGTCCTTGTTCACGCATACTGCTCATTTTTTCGCGTCTGACCCTCAGTTGGTCATTTAATTCTTCCTGACTCAAAGCTATCAACTCCATTTATTTTTTTATTATGTAAAACGCTATATAAATCCGCGCATTATCACTTTTTTTACATACTATATTATTTTACACAAACTTAAGAATTCAGACATCAAAAAAGTACGTAAATAGAATAAAAACTGCCAGTTATCCTACTGGCAGCTTCATTCTAAACAAAAATAGTATAGAAAAAGAGAGATTCATTGTCAAATTAACCTACGATTAATTGACTTTGTTCCTTTTCTTCCACCTCAGCAACCAAGCCGTTAAGAAGGATAACTAGATCTTCTCTTGTATTACACTCATTGATAGCATTGCGAACTGTTCCATTTCCACGAACACCTTTTAAATACCAAGCGGCATGCTTACGCATTTCCCGTACAGCGATATACTCACTCTTAAGTGCAATAAGACGATCTAGGTGCAGGATGCATACATCAATTTTTTCACGCACAGAAGGCTCTGCCATTAATTTACCTGTTTCTAAATATTGAACCGTACGGTAAATCATCCATGGATTTCCTAGAGCTGCTCTGCCAATCATGACGCCATCAACACCGGTTTCATCTAACATTCTTTTTGCATCCTGTGGTGTTTGCACATCCCCATTACCGATTACAGGAATATTAACAGATTGTTTAACTTCACGAATGATATCCCAGTTTGCTTTTCCTTCATACATTTGAACACGCGTACGACCGTGAAGGGCAACTGCCTTACCGCCTGCTCTCTCAACAGCCTGGGCGTTTTGAATCGCAAAAATATGCTCGTCGTCCCATCCCATACGCATTTTAACTGTAACTGGTTTTTCTACCTCTGCCACAACAGCAGAAACCATTTCATAGATTTTATTCGGATCTAACAGCCACTTAGCCCCAGCATCACACTTCGTAATTTTCGGAACCGGACAGCCCATATTAATATCGATGATATCTGCATTCGTGTTTTTATCTACAAATTTTGCTGCTTCTACGAGTGTTTCTTTTTCACCGCCAAAAATTTGCAAGCTTAGTGGCTTTTCACGTTCGTCAATATAGAGCATATTCATTGTTTTTTCATTTTTTAAAACGATTCCTTTGTCACTAATCATTTCGGCACAAACTAAGCCTGCTCCAAATTCTTTGACCGTCAAACGGAATGCTGAGTTACATACACCGGCCATTGGTGCTAGGACAACAGGATTTTTCATTTCAATATCGCCGATCTTTAACAACTATTACGCCCTCCTTATTCTTTCGGACTTAAATCATCTATCGTTATTTTTAAGGAGTGAGCGATGCGCTCTAGTAAATCCTCTGCAGGCAGACGATTTCCTCTTTCAATCTCTCCTAATATTGACACTGATACACCTAGTTCCCTCGAGAAGCCTTCTTGTGTATAACCTTTTAGCTTTCGATAGGCTCGAATACGTCTTCCCCATTTTTCTGCTTCCATATTCGGACTCCTTCTTTATCAGGTATTGCATTTAACCATGCTGTAAGAGGTTTTTCCATTTCTGGAATACTGATGTTTCGATTCGTTTCTAAAAGTGGAATCATAACAAATGCCCGTTCTAGCATTCTCGGATGCGGAACTACTAGTTTCTCTGTTTCAATATTTTCTTGGTTATAAAGGAGAATGTCAAGGTCAATTGTACGCGGGCCCCATTTTATTTCCCTTTTTCTCCCAAGAACTAATTCTGTTTTCAGGCAGACATCTAATAGTTCCATTGCACTAAATGCTGTTCGAATCTCGATTACCATGTTTAAAAATAAATCTTGGTCTTCATAACCAACAGGGTCTGTTTCATAAATAGAGGAATAATTTACTAACTCTATCTGTGAATAATCTAATAAATGTTTAATTGCATCCATTAGATTGCCATAGCGATCTCCCATGTTAGAACCAAGAGCTATAAATGCTGTATTTCCCACTATGATCTTCTCCTCATAATTTCAACTGCAACTGACTGGTAGTGACCAGGAATAGGGGGATCTGGTTTAATAACTTTTACCGTTACATCGTGGACTAATGCAAATTGCTCTAATACACTTGAAGCAATTTGCTCCGCAACAGCTTCCACCAGCTTATACGGTTTCCCCTCAACAATCTCCTTGCAAACCTGATAGAGTTCACCATAATTGACAGAGTGCTCAAGTTCATCCGTTTCTCCCGCTTTCCTTAAGTCAACTGATACAGTTAAATCAACCGCAAATCGTTGTCCTAAGCGATTTTCTTCAGGAAATACACCATGGTATCCGTAAAACTCCATTCTGTTGACAAAAATTTTATCCAAGCGCTTCACCCTTTCCCATTAGCACATCCATCATTTTCGCCATTCTGCTCATTTCCTTAATATCATGCACACGGATGATGTGGCAGCCTTTTTGTATTCCATAACAGATGGTTGCTCCTGTACCCTCCATTCTTTCTTCCACAGGGAGGTTTAATGCTTGTCCAATTAAGGATTTTCTTGATGTTCCTAAAAGAACGGGATAGCCGAGCATCACTAATTTATCTAGATTCTGCATCGTCAACACATTTTCGTGGAAATCTCGTGCAAATCCGATTCCTGGATCAAGAATAATCTTTTCATCTTTGACCCCGGCTCTTTTTACAATCGCAATACTTTCATAAAGGTCATTGATGACATCTCGCATGAATACTTGGTAGTTGCGATCATGGCGATTATGCATTAACACAATGGGAGCATCAAATTGAGCTGCCACGTGTGCCATTTGATCATCTGCCTTCGCGCCCCAAATATCATTTATAATATGAGCACCAGCTTCAAGTGCTTGTTTGGCAACCTCTGCCTTATAGGTATCGATAGAGATTGGTATTTGGACATGTTCGGAAACAGCCTTAATCATAGGGATGACACGTTCTAGCTCTTCTTCCACGGAAACAGCTGCAAAGCCTGGACGGGTTGATTCTCCACCAATATCTATTATATCCGCACCGTTCGCAACCATCTCTTTTGCACGAATGATGGCTTTATCAATGTGATTATATTTTCCACCATCCGAAAAGGAATCTGGAGTGACATTTAGAATGCCCATAATCATGGTTTTTTTTGTAAAGTCTAAGGTATAAGGTCCACAATGGATTTGTCCTTGGTGTGTGTTCAACCCAATTCCTCCTAGCTAAAATTTTTCACTCCCTTTATCATACATGAAATGACAGATAGTTTCATATAAGAAAAGCGCAAGCGCCTTGGTCAGCCCCGACAGGCAAATGTTCTTCGGCAAGAACAGTCGCTCTTTGACTTTACTTGCCGAAGGTGATTTGACCCGAGCTGTAACAATCATCGCTTTATCAAGCCATGATTGTTACAAGATACTCAAGGTAGATGATTCAGGATGAAAACTGGCTAGGCGCTGGAGCTGGACAATTCTCGAAGCCGAAATTTACATATTCTTATAAAAAAAAGAAGCACTGGCAATTGCCAATGCCTCCTCCTATTTATTTACTCAACATCATATTGATAAAGTTGTGTACTTAAGTAACGCTCACCGTTATCTGGAATGATCGCTAAGACCTTTTTCCCTTTTCCAAGCTTCTTAGCCACTTCTAACGCTGCGTGAATAGCTGCACCTGAAGAGATTCCACCCAAAATTCCCTCTTCTTTCGCTGCACGGCGTGACGCTTCAAAAGCTTCTTCTGTTCCAACCTTAATAATCTCATCATAAATATCTGTATTTAACGTTTCAGGTACAAATCCGGCTCCAAGTCCTTGGAGTTTATGCGGGCCTGGTTTTCCACCGGATAATACTGGTGAATCCTGTGGCTCTACTGCATAAATTGTAACCTCTGGGAATTTTTCACGAAGCACACTGCCTGCTCCTGAAATCGTACCACCTGTTCCAATTCCTGAAACGAAAGCATCTAACTGGTCCATTTGTTCAGCAATCTCTTTACCTGTTGTTCTTCTGTGAACTTCAGGATTTGCTTCATTTTTAAATTGCTGTGGTAAGAAATAACCGTGCTCCTTTACAAGTTCCTCTGCCTTAGCAATGGCACCTTTCATTCCTTCTGGTCCAGGGGTTAATACTAATTCAGCACCATAAGCACGAAGCAAGTTGCGTCTTTCTAAACTCATGGTTTCAGGCATAACAAAAACTGCCTTGTATCCCTTTGCTGCAGCAATCATCGCAAGTCCGATCCCAGTGTTTCCACTAGTAGGTTCAATGATTGTATCTACTCCAGGCTTGATTAAGCCTTTTTCCTCTGCTGCTTCAATCATCGCTAATGCAATACGATCCTTTACACTGCTGCCCGGATTAAAATATTCCAGCTTTAAGTAAACCTCAGCGCTATTTTCATCTACTAATCTGTTTAATTTTACAATAGGAGTTTGGCCGACTAATTCGGCAACTGAATTTGCAACACGAACCATATTGGCACCTCTATTCCGAGTATTTTTATTGGATTTATCATAAATTTACCAGTTTTATACTTGTTTTGTCAATTGTTTTAACTCGCTAAAATGATGAAATTTTCCGCAAATTTCGTAAAAGAAAAACACAGAAGTTCACCTGTGTTTTTTTACTTTAATCTTTGTTTTTATCTTTGCCGTAGAACCATTCTACCCCAGCCTCGTCCCAAAAGGTTGAAGCGTTTGCAGGGGTTTTCATTTGCTCAAGGGCAATTTGTCTGCGTATTTGTTCTTTTACTTCATCAAAGGAATAGCTTTTACCGTTTAGCTTTCCTTCAAGCTTTATTAGGGCATATCCGTCCTCAACCTTTATCGGCTTACTGTATGCTCCCTTTTTCAGCCTTTTAGCAGTTTCGATATATTTTTGGGGATAACGTTCATCCTCTTCCGTAATATACCCGATATCTCCGCCTTCATTAGCCGAGAATTCCTCAATCGAACGCTCCATGGCTAATGCAGAAAAACTAGATCCATGTGCTAGCTCTTTCGATGCTTTTGTTGCTTCATTTTTTGTTTTCACAATAATATGTGATAGATGATAAGCAGTAGGAACCTTGAAAACACTTTTATTTTCCGCATAATACCTTTTCAACTCTTTAGTCGATACTGCCACATCTCTTGTTAAAAGCTCTTCTAACAGAAGGGTGTTACGTATTTCTTCTTTCCACTTTTTCTCGCTCGCATGATTTCTTTGACTAAACGGATCCACAGTCGTTTGGAGCATTCTAAATTCACGCTCAACCTCTTGATCTGAGATTTTTATTTTGTACTTAGCTGCGGTCTCTGTTACAACCTTCTGATCGATCATTTCCTTTAAGACATCTTTTCCATATTTAGCTTCTAACTCATTTAGCCAATCTTGCCTGGAAATCTCCGTTTTCCCTACTGTTGCAACGGTTTCCTCGCTCATCGCTGCCCCACTTGCTTCGTTTACTCTCGACTGATAAAAAGCAATCGTTAGGACATTCACCAAAATAAGGGCAGCAATTACCATCCAAAGCTGCTTCTTCCCCAATTTCTTTCCCCCTAGGAATGCTTATTTCGCTTCCTGCTTCATTTCTTCTAATTCTTCTTTAGTGAAAAGATATTTCTCATTACAGAAGTGACAATGAGCTTCCGCTTGTCCGTCTTCCTCAATCATAGCATCAATTTCAGCTTTCCCTAATCCAATGATCGCATTGGCAAAACGATCCTTAGAACAGTTACAAGCAAATTGTACAGGCATCTTTTCTAATATCTTTACCTGTTCTTTCCCGAATAACTCAGCTAAAATCTCCTCAGGTGTTAAACCTTGCTCGATTAGTTTAGAAACAGGCGGAATGGTTTTTAAGCGTTCCTCTACCTGCGAAATGACAGATTCAGGAGTTCCAGGCATCAATTGAAAAATAAATCCTCCCGCTGCTAAAATGGTATCGTCCGGATTAACCAGCACACCCACACCAACAGAAGATGGCACCTGCTCAGAGGTTGCAAAATAATAAGTAAAATCCTCACCTAATTCTCCAGATACAAGTGGAACCTGCCCAGAGAAGAAATCGCGTAAACCAATATCCTTTACTACCGCTAACATCCCGTCCGTTCCAACCGCGCGGCGGACATCCAGCTTACCGTGCTCATTGGATTCAAAGTCAACCTCTGGATTGGTTACATAACCACGGACCTCTCCTTTAGCATTACTGTCAACGACGATTGGACCAAGTGGACCGCCACCATTGATTTTAATGGTCAGCTTATCTTCACCCTTGAGCATTGCTCCCATCATGACCCCTGCGGTCATCGTGCGGCCAAGTGCTGCTGAAGCTGTTCTCCACGTTTGATGGCGTTCTTGCGCCTCACGAATAGTTTCTGTTGTTCTTACTGCATATGCTCGTATATTACCATCAAAGGCTAACGCCTTAACTAAATAATCACTCATGGTAAAACTCCCTTCTCTGCTGCTAATCCTTAGGTTATCCCATATTGCGTTTATAGATAAGCTGCAATCCTTTTAAAGTTAAAAACGGATCAACGATATCAATAATAGTTGATTCTTGGGCAATTAAGTTAGCCAATCCACCTGTAGCGATGACTGTAGGCTTCTTGCCGCTTTGTTCCATCATTCGTTTGACAATACCTTCTACTTGTCCTACATATCCATAGACAATACCCGCCTGCATGGCCGCTACTGTATTTTTCCCTATAACGCCCTCCGGACGGGCAATTTCAATTCTTGGCAGCTTTGCAGCTCTTGAATATAACGCTTCCGTAGAGATGCCAACTCCAGGAGCAATAGCTCCACCCATATATTGACGCTCTTCATTTACATAACAATAGGTGGTGGCCGTACCAAAATCAACAATAATCAGCGGGCTTCCATATTCATGGATGGCAGCCACTGCATTCACAATTCGGTCTGCACCCACTTCTCTAGGGTTTTCATATTTAATATTAAGTCCTGTCTTGATTCCAGGTCCCACAACCAGCGGCTTAATATGGAAATACTTTTGGCACATTCTTTCTAATGCAAACATAATCGGTGGTACAACAGAAGAGATAATAATACCGTCAATATCGGTAAAAGATAGACCCGAATGATCAAATAATGCTTTTATATTCATACCAAATTCGTCTTCTGTACGATTTCGGTTTGTTTCTATCCGCCAATGATATTTCAGTTCATCCCCTTGATAAACACCTAAAACAATATTTGTATTTCCTACATCAAATACGAAAATCAAATCTATCACTCACTTTACCGATTTTTCATTATTTTACTCGGAAACATCATACCATAAATAGTATATTAATGAAAAAAATGAGTGCTTCAATGAAGCACTCATTTTTATCTTAGTTTACTTATAATCAATATCATCAGGAGGAGTATCTAAAAAGGATTTCTCTTCTTTAGGAGCCTCTTCCTTTTTTGTATTGATGTTAACCTTCACATCATCTTTTTTCGGTCCAATTTTCACAGCATCTAAGTGAAGGGATGGATCCGGCATATGACCATGTTCAACCAAGTATTTGATTTGTTCAGCAACAAGCGTTTCCACTTCAAGTAGAGTCTTAGCAATCAAATCAAGCTTATCACGATTCTCAGTAAGAATCTTTCTAGCTCTTTCATAACACTCTTTAATAATTCTTTGGATTTCAAGGTCGATTTCGTAAGCAATCGCATCCGAGTAATTTTGCTCATTATGGATGTCACGGCCTAAGAATACTTGACCGCCTTGACCTTGGCCAAACTGAAGCGGTCCAAGTTTATCACTCATACCATATTCGGTTACCATTTTACGAGCAATACTGGTCGCACGTTGGAAGTCATTATGCGCACCCGTACTTACTTCTCCAAAAACGATTTCCTCAGCGACACGTCCACCTAATAGACCAACAATTTTATCAAGTAATTCAGGTTTAGTCATAAAGTAACGGTCTTCTCTTGGAAGCATTACCGCATATCCACCAGCCTGCCCACGTGGTACGATTGTAACCTTGTGAACCATATCTGCTTCATCAAGTACTAACCCAATAACCGTATGACCACCTTCGTGGAAAGCAACAATATTACGTTCTTTTTCTGAAATAACCCTGCTCTTCTTAGCCGGGCCGGCAATCACTCGGTCTGTTGCTTCATCGATATCTTCCATATCGATTTTCTTCTTACTGCTACGGGCTGCAACAAGCGCTGCCTCATTCAATAAGTTTTCTAAATCGGCACCTGAAAAACCTGGTGTACGCATAGCAATATTCTTTAAGTTAACTGATTCATCTAACGGCTTATTACGAGCATGTACTTTAAGAACTGCTTCACGACCCACTACATCTGGGCGGTCAACCGTAATTTGACGGTCGAAACGTCCTGGACGTAATAATGCTGGATCAAGGATATCTGCACGGTTCGTTGCGGCAATAATGATAATTCCTTCATTCGCACCGAAACCATCCATTTCAACTAATAATTGGTTCAATGTTTGTTCACGTTCGTCATGTCCGCCGCCAAGTCCTGCTCCACGCTGACGTCCTACTGCATCAATTTCATCGATGAAAATGATACATGGTGCATTTTTCTTCGCATTTTCGAATAAGTCACGTACGCGGGAAGCACCAACACCGACAAACATTTCAACGAAATCAGAACCACTGATTGAAAAGAAAGGCACTCCTGCTTCACCAGCAGTTGCTCTTGCCAACAATGTTTTACCCGTTCCTGGGGGTCCTACCAAAAGGACACCTTTTGGAATTCTAGCGCCAAGCTCAGCGAATTTGCGAGGGTCTTTTAAGAATTCAACAACCTCAACTAATTCTTGCTTTTCCTCATCTGCACCAGCTACATCTCTAAAACGAACCTTTTTCTTATCATCATTATAGAGCTTAGCCTTGCTTTTCCCAAAGTTCATTACTCGGCTTCCGCCGCCTTGAGCTTGGTTTAATAAGAAGAAGAATAAAATAAAGATAATCACAAACGGAATAATCGAAGTAAAGAATGTAACCCAGCCGCTTGTTTCTTTCGCCGGCATCACTTCTACATTTTTCCCTGCCTTATCTATACGATCAAGGATCTTTTCGCTGTTAGGTACGTAGGTGATAAACTTCTTGCTTGCCTTATCCTCACCTCTAACTTCGAAAACACCTCGTTCAGGTTGCATGGAGAAAGATTTTACTTCCCCGTTTTCTAGCTTTGAAACAAATTTATCATACGTTAAACGACTTGTAGTCTCATTGCTTCCATTAAAGAAGCTAACTACACCAATAATGACTAAAAATATCAATAAATAAAAGATGGTATTACGGAAAATCCGATTCATCTCTTACCTCCTCCCGCGGGTAAAAACTATATTAAATAGTATCATAGAAAATCTTACTAATTCAAGGAATTACTCTCAATTCTATAGGTTGTAAAAAGCCCATCGTTGAAGGGTTTATGATTCCATTTTCAATGAAATTTATTGATTATTGCTGTATACTTCCGGTTTTAAAACCCCAATATATGGAAGGTTTCGATATTTTTCGATATAATCCAATCCATAACCGACAACAAACTCATCTGGAACAATAAATCCTACATAGTCTGCTTGGATGGAACTCTTTCTGCCTGTTGGCTTATCAAGCAATGTAACAATTTTAATTGACTTTGCTTTTCTGTAACGGAATAAATCAACTAAATAGCTGAGTGTTAAGCCACTGTCAATGATATCCTCAATAATTAATATGTCTCTGCCTTCAACTGAAGTATCTAAATCCTTAAGAATTTTTACTTCCCCAGAAGAAACAAAGGCACTGCCATAGCTTGAAACATCCATAAAGTCCATTTCTAAATAGCAGTCCATCCGCTTTAATAAATCAGCCATAAAAGGCATTGCACCTTTTAAGACACCAATTGCCAGCGGGAAACGGTCCTTGTATTCCTCAGTTAACTGTCCAGCCAACTCTTTAATTTTTTCTTGGATTTCCTCTTCTGAAACTAACACTTTTTCAATATCCTGATTCATCATAAAATGTGCCCCCTAGAAGATCATTACTTATTGTATGTGAGTAGTATATATTGCTTAGCATTGTAATCTATACCTTCAAATGAAGATTTTTTTAAACCTGGAAGCCAGAGAATACAATCTTCACTATCGGTTATTACAGGCCATGTGTCCCTATCTTGTACAGGAACCTTTTGATCAATAAAAATATCCTTTATTTTTTTTGATCCTTGCATTCCTTTTAATGTCATTCGATCACCATTTTTCCTTGTGCGGATGACAAGCGGCCATTTGACCACTTCCACATGAAACAAAGCAGTGTATGGATGATGAAATTCAGGAATTTCCCCGTCTAAATAATCGATTCGAATACTCCCTCCATTTGGCAGTATGACCATTCCTGGTTCGACTATCTCAAGATAATAAGGTTTCGCCTTAATTAGTTGAAATTGGAACGTCAGTTGAAGGTATGAGCGAATAACTTTTAAACCATTTGGGAAATCAAGTTTACCTGAAGGTTCACGGTGATGAATGATTGAAAAAACTTGGTCGATATGTACGGCAGAAAGAGAAGCAGGCTTTTCTTTGTAAAGATAGTTTAATATTAGTTGAATACCTCTCCTTTGTAAAGGTAAAGGCATCTCAAGAAATGTTTTTATGTCAATAGTAATTTTGCCCTTTTCTCTTTTTGTCATTACGGAAATCAAGTGTTTTTTTGTCAATTCCAGAAGGAAGGCTTCATCACCTTGCAATTCTTCACTAAACCGTTGAAAATGCTCATGAACCTGACTGTTTTCTTCCTTTAAAAAAGGAAGAACCTGTTGACGGAATCGATTTCTACTATAGATACTTTTTAAGTTACTAGGGTCTAGTCTCGGATTTAGTGCATGCTTTTTACAATATTGCTTAATATCATCCTTTGTCACAGTGAGGAACGGGCGGAAAATAAATCCTGTTCCAAACGGACGTGTAAATGGAATCCCTGCTCTCGCCATTCCAGAGCTGCCTCTCGTTAAGCGCATGAGTATGGTTTCAATCTGATCATCGCCATGATGACCGAGGGCCAAATAGCGGAAATCATATTTCTCCATTATTTCCGAGTAAAATTGATACCGTACTTCTCTGGCTGCTACTTGAGAACTCTTTCCTGTAGCCTCCATTATTTTCATTACGTCAATCTGTCTCATTTCAAACGGTATCTCGTATTCTTGACAGAACCTTTTTACAAACAGTGCATCCTCATAGGACTCCGCTCCGCGGAACATATGGTCCACATGAGCGACAACGATGGAAAGGTTTCTCCTATCTTTTTGGGAATGCAGATAGTGAAGCAGTGCCAGGGAATCAGGACCACCTGAAACTCCAACGACAATCTGTTTGTTATCTAATTGAAACGAGTGGCGATTAAGATAACCCTCAATCTTTGTTTCCAACATAGTATGGCACTCTTTCCTTAAAACAAAGTATTTACAAAAATAATTTAAGAATACCAATAGCTTACCACTAACCATAAATAACTATCAAAACTTAGGCATTACAAATATAGGATTACTCCCTTAATACGATTGTATTTAAAAAAGGTTTCAACTATTTAAAGTAATTTATCGAATGTGTACCACGCATAGAAAGCACCTAAAAGCACAGCAATGATAAAAAATTCTAACCATGCGCTTTTCTTCTTCTTTTTTCGGTAAGTTTGTCTTGATACATGCTTTTGACTTTTTGCTGCTCCATTTTTGACCTGATTGGAGCTGGGGTTATTTATCACTTGTGATTGAGTCGGCTTGGAATCTGCTTTTTTCTCAACCATCCGTTCTAGAAGATCCTCCCGCATTTCCTTTGCACTACTGTACTGACCTTGAAGGGCTCGGAGAATAATCTTTTCATATTTGGTTAGCTCTGGCTTTTGCCGGACCGCTTCCTTTAACTGCTGTATACCCCCAATAGTTTTAGTGAATCGTTTTGGATATGCCGTATTAATCATAATCATGGCCACAGCGAATAAATCATAGGAAGGATCTGCTTTTCTAGAGCCTAGTCCCCAATAGCCTCGATCATAAAACTCCGTAAACTCCTTAATAGCCCTGCCTTTAATTGTGGTACCCCCCACATCAATGCACCTTATTTTGGAAGGAGGTCCAGTAACAATCAAATTCTCTGGCTTTAAATCGCCGAATACCCATCCGTTTTCGTGGAGTGTTTCTAAATCCTTTAGCAGTTGAATAAATAAAACCGTTGACCATGACTTTCCCTTCTCACGGATAAAGTTTAGAAGATCCGGACCTTGAATATATTCCATAACATAAAAGGAGATTCGTGAACGAGGACTTTGCCAATCATCGACATCAAGTAAAGAAGGCCCGAGGGTTGAACCCTGGACCTTTGCAAAGGATTTTAAGACATTTACCTCTGAAGTAATCGACATGCCGTTATCACTCATTTTCAAAGCTACATGAGTGTTTTTGTGTTTCGCAAGGTAGACAACCCCGTTCGCCCCAAATCCTAGCTCTTTTATAATTGTATAGTTATTTGAATGCCATTTTCCTGAAATGATTGTCCCTGGACTCACCTTACATTGATTCTTCAAAGTATGATTCATCATCACGTTCAAGCAGGCTCCTTAACGATTGTTTTTGATTAAAGGCTGAAATAGCCGTTCGTAATGCCGGGCCGGTCGGAGTAATTCCACCTGTCGAAAGCTGAGAGAAAACACTCGTCAAAGATTGCATCTTTGGTGTCCAATCTAGCAGTTTTTCGACATCATTCTTTTTCCCGGGAAATACGTAAACTGAAAACTGATTATCACCTGTACGAGCATTTAAGCTTAGAGAAAGGTCAAATAACGCCTCTTTCACCATCGGTAACTTATGCTTCATACTTGCGCTTGTATCGACAAGAATCAACACATCTAATTCGACAGTTTCTCCTAATTCATCAACAACCTCCATGACTTCTCCTCTTTTTTCTGGAGGCAGATCTTCCATCGTTTGTGAACCGCCTAAGATTTGCTTTAACTGACTGTTCACGACACCTTGAATCGTTTGATTCATCGCTTTACGAGTGACCATTTGTACCGTTTGAGAAAGAGCTTGTGCATAGACAATTTGGCTGACTCCTCCTCCTGAAAGGGCGATTCCCTCAATTTCGGTCATACCTTTTTCATCAATAATATCCTGTTCAACTACACCAATGACATTTACCGTAATTCCCTGTTCTTTGGCAAGGGCAGCCATAGCAATTGGATCTTCACCTTGATTAGAGCATCCATCTGTTATCAATAGGATCTGGCGTATTTTCCCTGTGTACATAACCTTCTCCCTCCATAAACGTATTGGTACCATTTTCGACGGGTTCATAGTGATTTATACATAATTTCCAATGGAGCGGGTAAAATAATCAGTTTAAAGTGTGCAGGCATGTACACAATTTTTCTTGTTATATTAACATGTCCTGTTGATTTCCGCTCCAGGCGCTTCGCTTTCCGTGGGTGTTTCGGCGAGCCTCCTCGGCGCTTGCGCCTGCGGGGTCTCCCCTGAACCATACTCCCACAGGACATTGAATAAACTTCATCGAATTAACACCGCACGAAGGAAATGCGCCAGCATTTTCGAGGATCTTCGCGCCTTCCGCTCCAATCAACAGGGTGTCCAAAATTAACTATTACCTTAAAACACAGTATATTTCTTAAACATTCCTACGCATTTTTTTTGTAGACTGGAATGGATGCCCATTTTGGTGTGTTATGTTTTATTTTTGCAACCGTGACTGTCATATCATCTTCTATCAATCCAGATCTTGATCGGATAACCTCCTCCATGATTAAGTCAGCCACCTCTTGCGGGTCGTCAGTCTGTAGTTCTTGTACTTTTCTTTTCATCCATAAATCATAATTTTCTACATGCTTCGGTCCTTCAAACACCCCATCACTCATCATAATTAGTAAATCTCCAGCCTTAAGCTGTTCGCTTACCACATCGACATCAAACTCTTGAATAATCCCCATCGGTAAGTTGCTTGCCTGAATCTTTATAACCTTATTTCCTCTCTTAATGAAGCTTGGTGTAGAGCCGATCTTTAAAAACTTAGCCGAAGCATTCTTCAGGTCAATCATCGCTAAATCCAATGTAGAAAAAATCTCATCCGTTGTTCGCAGCGAAAGGATCGAGTTAACAGATTTAATAGCCACCTTTTCTTCAATTCCTGATTGGAGGATTTTTTGTAGTAATTGCAACGTTTCTTTACTTTCATAGTGGGCTCTTTCTCCATTTCCCATTCCATCGCTAATAGCTATGGCGTACTTGCCTAAGCCAAGCTCAATGGTAGAATAGCTGTCTCCTGAAACCAAACCGCCATCCTTAGCCGCATGAGCAACTCCAGTCTCTACCGTAAAGGCTTTATTGGAACGGAAGGTTACGTGACAGAAACCGGCTGGATAGGTGGCACATTCCTCCTTATTTACAATAATCGTTTCCCCAAGGATGTCTGATAGCATCGGTGCGATTAACTTCTCACACTCACCATGGCCATTACAAAACGGAACGGACATTTCAATATCAACATTGCCCTGCTCCAAGCTATAGATTTCTACCTGTTCAATATGGATACCAAAGTCCTGAAGTGCATCCATAATCAGTTCTTCCTGTTTATGATGGTTTTCACGTTCTCTTTGAATTTCCTTGGCGAAGTTCTCCATTACTTCGGACACACCTAACAATTGGTCGGCAACCAGCTTACGACTCTCCTGCACCTGTTTCTTCAATTTTTGATTTGCTTGAAAGAAAGTTAATTCCTGACCAATTGTTTCGAATACTTTTTTCGAACGCGTGCAATGCTTGTCCCATTCCCTCGATAACCGTGGAGATACATTCCCATCATTTTGATCCATTTCATGAATAATTTCTTCCATATAAGCATAAGTTGTATTAAAATTCTTCGCCCAGCACTGTTCCTTTTTAAAACAAGTTTGACAGGTTCGTTCTGTCACATTACTCATAAAGTAATCCATTTCCCGGTCATGTTCATTCTCATCGGGTTGCACTTCCATTTTAGAAAAGCTCTTTGATAAAGCGTGGAAGACACTCGAGAATTGTGACACCCGTTGCGCAGTTACATCGCGCATTTTTCTCATGTATTTCTGCTGTTCAGCTGTATGTTCTGGTGTACCTGGAATATATTTGGCTAATCTTGAGGTTAAGGCCTGTGGTGTCAGGAGGAATAAGAAAATAGCTGCCGTAGTTTCCAATACGGTTAACAGGATCGAGCCCCCGCCTTCCCCATACATGCCGATGAGAAGAGTGGCAATCATTAACCCTGCGGATACCCCTATTTTTTTCCCCTCTTTTAACAAGCCGCCTAAAACACCCGAAAATGCTAGCAAGCTCATATGATAGAAGCTAGATACACTTGCAAGACTAAAAATTAGGCCCGTTACCACACCAACAGTCGAACCAACTGTTGCCCCAGCAATAAAGGAAAACACTAATACTAGATATCTCGACATAATATGCTCAATCGACAAATCATAAACCTTCCAGCCAATGGTGCCTGTCATGATCGAAGCAAGCATAATAATTAAGCAAACGATTTCTTCTGTTTTTAATAATTGTCTGCGCTTATTCAAGGTTAACAATGGAATGCTTTGTAAAAAGATGAGTGTCAAAATAAAGGCGAGACTGGCTTGTACCCCTACCATCATGAGATCATACAGAGTTAATTGTTTAGTTAAGACGAATGCTTCTGCCAATTTCCCTATTCCTAGAATAATCCCGACAAAGAAAGGGATCGCCCTCATTTCGTTGGTCAGCCACTTTCTACTAATCCTGAAGATCGCTAAAAATAGAATCGTTATGATAAAGGTAGACGCCGCATTGGCTAACGAGATTGTGGCTGCTCCGACAGTCAGTCCGATTAGGGCAAGCGGTGCCCGATCCCTTTTAATTAAGTATACAGAAGCAAAGAAGGGAAGACAGAATGGAGTCAACTTCGCCAATATTAAAGCTCGTCCCAGTAAGAAACCGACTAGGAGTAAGAGGAAGCCCTTTTTAATAAAAAAGGATTCAAGCATGAACTGAACTTTCTTAAGCCCCCTTCCCATATCCCATTTTGATGAATGAAGGTTGACTTCTCTGATTGGTTCTATGAAACTAGCATTTGTCTTTTCCATAAATCACACTCCCTATTCTTTCATCGTACAGATAATTATAAAATTAATAGGGTTAGAAGTTTGTCAAAATAGTGAAAAAATTAAAATAATCGTTCGACGGTTTTCACTGTTTTCAATCAATAAATATTAACTAACTACTTTATTGTCGAAGCCTTTGCACGATTAACATAAGGCTCTGTTAAATGTGCCTGTTGATTTCCGCTCCAGGCACGAGCGGTTCGTGGGTGTTTCGGCGAGCCTCCTCGGAGAAACGCGCCTGCGGGGTCTCCCCTGAACCATACTCCCACAGGAGTCTTCGTGCCTTCCGCTCCAATCAACAGGGTATAAAAATCAACACTGTTCTTTAACACAGCCTAAAATAAAAAAAGACAAGTCCATTAGACCTGTCTTTGATTGATATAGTTATTATAAAAATAAGCAGCTAAGTTAGCCTCGTCTCGCTCCTCTTCCGCCACGCTTGGATTCTGTGTGACGCTTTAAGGAAGTTAAACGATCCTCACTCTCTTTTAAAAACTTCGCCATTTTTGTTTCGAAATTTTCAGGCTTCGCATTATTCCGATCATTTGCTCTACCCTGACGAGGACGTTGTGATTGGGATCTTTGTTGTGGTTCTGGTCTATCCTTTGCCTTTTTAATGGATAGGCCAATTTTCCCATCCTTCTCAACATTAATGACTTTTACCTCAATCAGGTCGCCTACTTTAAGATGATCGTTAATATCTTTAACATAATTATCCGCAACCTCACTGATGTGCACAAGTCCTGTTGAGCCTTCTGGCAGCTCCACAAACGCTCCGAACTTTGTAATCCCTGTTACCTTTCCTTGTAACTTGCTGCCTACTTCAATTGACATAAAAAGAATGTTCCTCCTTAAGAATATAAAAAATCAATCTTACCCTATATTATACAAAAAGGAAAAAATCAGTGTCAATAAGACGCAAAATTGCTTAATTTTCTTTCTTATCTTCAGGAATATTAAATATGATTTCATTTTTTTCAGAGAAAAAATATTCTTTTCTTGCGAGTTTGGCAATATAATCATCATCATTCAATTTGACGATATTCTCTTTCAGAATATCCTCCTGTTTTTTTAGTTCAGCCAGCTGATGATCAAGCTTTTTCTTTTGTGCAATTTTCTCTTCGAGTTTAGCGGTTTGGGAAATAGTGCTGGAAATCATAAAATAGGTTAGTACACTAGCGAAAACAAAAAACAGCGCGAGACGTCTGATTAATAGTTTTCTTTTCCTAGCTGAGGCAATTTCCGCATATTCTTGTTGTTTTACATAGGTTGTCTGCATTTTCGATACATTGAGTTTCGGCTCCGCTCCCATTTCCCTTTCCCTCCTTACTCTTTTCTTTTCTTCCATTTATGAATGAACTTAATAATATAATTCTTGATTTCCTTAAAATTTCCTGCCGTTTTATTATATAACTTCTCGACGCTTTTTTTAATACCTTTCGGCAAAAGTTTCCAAAAAATTAGTAGAATTTTTTGCAAAGGGACGAAAATCATTTTAAGAATAAATAATACAACTTTAAAAATAAATTTGACAAGGGTGTATATGCCCCTGCCAAATGCCACAATAATGACAATCACTACCTGGATAAGACCCACAATTGGTTTATAAATAAGGAGTCTAAAGGTCTTTTTCAGGAAGTTAATCGTCGCAATCACCGTATTGATGACCAGCTCCAGCAACCGTAAATAGATTCCTTTAAACAAGCTTTGATAGGCAGCAAATCCACATAAGAGAGCGATAAAGATGTAAAACCGAAGCTCTCCATCGTTAACTATAAATAATGTATAAAAAACAAGTAAAGCTTGGATGACCCAAAACAGTACATCGTTGATAAAAACAATCCATTGCTTCCTTTTCGGCCGATTTAGGAACCTCTGATACGTATCAAACATGGCTCCAAAAACTGACCCCATTCCAATCATGGAAAGCATGGTTAGAAATTGCGTAGAAAGTGTCATCGGAACAACTTGCTAAAGAAACCTTTAGCCTTCTCCCCATGCTGCTCATCTAAGTAAACTAAGTCAAAGATTTTTCCCTTAATAGAGACAATCCCTTTTTCGACATCGAGGTTTTTCATTTGCAGGTTCTGTCCTTTAATTGCCAGGAAACCCATCACCGTTTCTAACAAAAATTCCTCATTATCGAAGCTTTCTACTTGTTTAACGCCTGTAATATCAAGGAGTTTTCTCCCTCTCATAATAACATCATGGTCAGGAACACTACTCTTTGATGGATTAGTTTCATAATATTGACTCATCATTCATCCCTCACAATCATTTGTACAACCCTTTGTACATTTGTATGTGTTAAACGATGAGATTAGAACATTTGAATTAGAAGCTATCCGTAGGACCCAGTCTTTCTTCTTTAATGATTGTATACAACTCTGCAGCGTCCTCTTTCTTTGTTGTATCCTGAATTCGATCGATTCGGGCAGTTACTATACGCTGTCCGAGACGGATGGTTAATTCGTCGCCAACTTTTACTGTCGTGCTGGCTTTTGCCTCTTTTCCATTAACCTCAATTCTGCCTTGATCAGATACTTCCTTCGCTAATGTTCTTCTTTTAATCAGTCTCGATACCTTTAAAAACTTATCTAGACGCATATGCGATTCCTCCTTATAATCCTTTTTCTTTAGCATCGTCCCAGTACTTGTCGAGCTGTTCTAGCGTGTGCTCTTCAAAGGTTCTTCCGCTTTGCTCCACCATTCTCTCTACATGCTGAAAACGGCGGATAAACTTTTCGTTCGTTTCGAATAGCGCTTCTTCGGGGTGTATTTTCAGGAATCGAGCGACGTTAACAAACGCAAACAATAAATCTCCAAATTCCTTTTTTGCCAAGCGTAATCCTTCATCTGTCCCATTTAATTCATGGATAAATTCTTCTAGCTCTTCTTTCACTTTCTCCAAAGCAGGTGTAATTTCCTGCCAATCAAACCCAACCTTTGCCGCTTTCTTTTGTAGTTCGTAAGCTCGCAATAAATTCGGCTGGGATTTTGAGACACCCTCTAATAAGGAAGAGGGACCTTTGCCTTTTTCCTGTTCCTTAATTTGCTGCCAATTTTGGACGACCTCCTCGGCACTTTCCGCTTTTCCATTTCCGAAAACATGAGGATGACGGCGAATCATTTTAGCTGAAAGACCTTCAATCACATCATCTACAGTGAAATACCCTTCATCTTCACCAATTTGAGCATGAAGCATCACCTGTAACAGAACGTCACCGAGTTCTTCGATTAAATGATCAATATCTCCACTATCAATGGCTTCAATGACTTCATAGCATTCTTCAATTAAATATTTTTTTAATGACTCATGTGTTTGTTTCTTATCCCATGGGCAGCCATCTGGTCCTCTTAAGACCGCAATGATTTCCCTCAGCTTTGAAAAATTCTTGTAGAGAATCTCTTCATGTACCACAGGTGGAACATAAACAGAAGTCAAATTATTAATCGATACATTTCGATCAAGTTCATAAAGTGGTACTTTTTCTATAATCTCCTGTGTACTACCTGCTGCAGTGACGATAAATACCTCGTAAACATCCGGTAGTTTTTCCATCAAGGTTAATTTAACATTAGAGGCAACGAACTGATCATACACCTGACTGATAATCATATGTTGCTCTAATTGCAGCTGACCTGTATGTAAATCGGTGCCGTCAAGCAGTTGAAATCCTTCAATCGGGTCAATTTTTAAAGAGGCAAACAAGGCATCAATAAAACTTTGTCCGCCACCAATGCTAATTTCCACGTTATTTTGAGGACCATAGTCTAACAGAAGCTGAACCGTCCGTTCCGCTACAAGCGGGTGCCCCGGAACAGCATAGACAATAGACTCTTGTTCAGCTTTTTTCAATAAAGTCTGGACTATTTCTTCGTATACCTCTTCAAATTGCTCATGTTTTTCATAAACAGTATCAAAGGAGGAATAGGTCATTCCTTCCTTTTCTAAGTCCTGGACTACTGGATGCTCCTTTGTCCTTAAAAATACATGCCCTGAACGTAGTAACTTTTTATAAACTCCAACCGGCAGTTGCTCAAGGTCTCCTGCCCCTAATCCAAGAACTTCAATTTTTTTCGCCATGGTTTATTTCCTGTCCTTTCGCGCTAAAAAATGTATCAATCTACTTCCTAGTGGAAATAATGCCAACTCCTGCTCGAGGAAAACCCTGCCTCTTATGATGATTATCATGAAGAGGATGCCACCAAAACAGACAGCACTTAAAGCCTGTACAGCAGCTCCTATTCGTTCTATACCAAGATGGCCTAACAATTGATCTGTACCCAAGATGTACCCTTTTAAAAACACGACCATCACCACAGTTGCCAAGATAACAGTTGTAAAAAAGCGGCCGGTTAAAAGTGAAGCAGCTAATATCTTCTTTAGCCTTACTAATAATAACAGCGTAACAAAAGTCAACGTAATAATGGTAGAAATAGCCGCCCCCTTGGTTCCAACCCAGGGAACCAACAACATATTTAAACCGTACTTGAGAGGAAACGAGATGGTTACGGCTAAGGCAGGGAACAACAACCTGCCTAGCCCCTGCATAATGGCAATGATCGTTAAAATAATCGATGTAAAAAGAATAACAAAGCCGAGTATTCCTAATTCCGTTGAACCAAGGTCATTTTCAAACAACATGATGTTCGTCGGTCTAATAATGGCCCAAAGACCCGCTGATGCACCTAGGCCAATGACGATACTTACCTTTAATGCCATTTGAATTTTTCCCGTTAGATTGTTTTGTTCATCTGCCATTCTCTCACGGGTAATAAGTGGAACAAGGGTTAAGGACAATGAGGTTGCTGCAACCGTACCTAATTGAATGAGAGGCTGCCCCCGATCAAAGATGCCCTTTAGACTCTTGGCATCTTCCTTATCGAATCCATTGTTCGTTAATAACGAGTAAAGGTTCATGGAATCCGCTAATTGGATAAGGATTAGCAGCATCCCACTTAAACAAATCATCAATCCTTGAAGGGTCAGTGCCTTTACGATTTCTTTTGCTTCTACAGTAAAGGTCCGAAACATCCCTCGTGTGGGCGCAATCCATTTCCATTCTTTACGAATCCATAAAAACATAAACAGAATAATACTAGAAACTATGCTTCCCGTAATAGAACCAAACATCGCCCCTCCGCCAACAAGGTAGAGCGAATATCCCTTCTGCATAAACAGGTAGGACAGAACAAGAATCGTCAACACCCGAATGGTTTGTTCTCCCACTTGCGACAGAGCAGTTGGAACCATATCCCCAATTCCCTGGTAGTATCCTCTCAGCAGCGAGACAAAAGGAAAGGTCAGATATACAATAGAAACTACTCTTAATAATATAGCTAAATGGGGATCGTTCATCCAAAGAGCAATCCGCTCGGCTCCTAAATATAAGACAAGGAAACAAATAAACCCAAATAGTTGTAAATAGATAAATGAGGTAAAAAGAAGAAGGCGGGACTTTTCCGTGTTTCCTTTTTCTCTTTGCTCTGCGTATAGTTTAGATATGACTACCGGAAAGCCTGTTGTAGATAAGACAATAGCCATCCCATAGATTGGATATACCTGTTGATATATGTAAAAACCAACGTCACCGACAATGTTTTGAAAAGGAACGCGGTAAAACGCACTTAGAATTTTTACCACAAGCGCCGCAATAGTTAAAATAAACGCCCCTCTAAACAAAGCCTTCGATTGATTGGCAGACTTCCCTGAATACATCGCTTCACCCACTAATAATAAACTCCAAAGTATTATAGCATATGAAGACATCATATTAGATGAAATATAAATACCGTTCTAGCAAGGATTGTTATTTTTCATATTTATGTTTTCCGTTGAAATCTACTTCTTTTGACTTGATACTATTAATTTCATCAGTACTGTCCGAAGTTGCCTTGCCTTCTGACAATGTTGCTGCTTTTCACTCCTACTCTGTCCGAAGTTGACCTGACTTCTGACAATGTTGCTGCTTTTCATTCCTACTCTGTCCGAAGTTACTCTGACTTCTGACAATGTTGCTACTTTTCATTCCTACTCTGTCCGAAGTTACTCTGACTTCTGACAATGTTGCTGCTTTTCACTCCTACTTTGTCCGAAGTTGACCTGACTTCTGACAATGTTGCTGCTTTTCACTCCTACTCTGTCCGAAGTTGACCTGACTTCTGACAATGTTACTGCTTTTCACTCCTACTCTGTCCGAAGTTGCTTTTAAATCAGGAAAAAAGATTAACAAAAGATTAAATAAAAAAGACAGCGGGTCCGCTGCCTTTTTTTTGGAGAAAAATTTACGATTCCATTTGTCTAGCTAAAAACCCTGCAGCTGTTTCGACTGCCTTTTGTTCTACTTCACCAAGTGTTCCTTCTTTAGAGAAAATAATGACAGCTCCAATTGGATCCCCATTCGCAATGATTGGTCCAATGGTATAAGAAGATACGGATTCGTCATTTCCATCAGCCAGTGCAATTTCACCTTGCTGTGTATGTAGTACTGAATTCCGTTCCTCCATCGTTTTTTCGACTAAATCACTAATATTCTTATTTAAATACTCTTTCTTAGACCCGCCAGCGACAGCAATATACGTATCTCTATCACAAATTAAAATGGGATTACCGAGGCTATCAAATAGGGCTTCTGCATATTCCTTGGCAAAATCGCTTAACTCGCTGATTGGTGAATATTTCTTTAAGATGACTTCCCCGTCTCGATCCACAAAAATCTCTAACGGGTCTCCTTCACGAATACGCAGCGTTCTACGTATTTCTTTAGGAATAACAACACGACCCAAATCATCGATTCGACGAACTATTCCAGTTGCTTTCATCCAATGTTGCCTCACTTTCATCTGATGATTATTCAACTTGGTAATGATAAGTTTCCTTTTATTGAAATCATCACCAACTTTGAACTTAGTATCTTTCATCTGGAAAGTTCTATACACATTAGACATATAATTTTCACTTTTTCACATATACAGGAAATTAGTTCACAGGATTTTCATGGCCTCTCTTCGCCATGGAAATTCCTTTCACCATCTCTTCAACAATATTAAGCCACTGATGTGTTTGATATTCCTTTGTCTTAATCATGATTTTTAACCTTGGCCCCTCCATTCCAGGGGTCACATTTCTGCCAAACTGACTGCCAATCTGGAAGAGCCTGCTTCCGTCAATCGTTTGGGTCACCTGCTCATTTATTAAGATTGTTATCTCTTGTTTTGCTTGTTTTATTTGCTCTACACCATTTGCAAGGGCATGAACCTTTATTTCAGCAATTTGGAAAAGGAAGGCTACCTCTTCCGGGTATTCTCCAAAACGGTCGAGGATTTCGGCCTGCAACTCTTCGATTTCTTCAAGGGAATCAGCACCTCTAAACCGTTTGTACATCTCAATCTTTTGATTTCCATCTTTAATATACGAATCAGGAATATAAGCATCAATTTCAAGGTCAATCTCCACAGATTTCTTTACTTCCGCTCCAAGATCTCCCTTACGGTCTTCGATCGCTTCTTTTAGCATTTGCGAGTAAAGGTCAAATCCGACAGAATCTATAAATCCATGCTGCTGGGCACCTAATAGGTTACCAGCTCCCCTAATCGATAAATCTCGCATCGCAATTTTAAATCCTGAGCCCAATTCGGTAAATTCCTTTATAGCCTGCAGTCGTTTTTCAGCGACTTCTGTTAAAACCTTATCTTTACGATAAGTAAAATAGGCATACGCAACACGATTGGATCTTCCCACACGACCTCGCAGCTGATAAAGCTGTGAAAGTCCCATACGATCGGCATCAAAGACAATTAATGTATTTACATTCGGTATGTCTACCCCAGTTTCAATGATGGTCGTACTTACAAGCACATCAAATTCACCCTCAAGGAAGCTAAGCATAACAGACTCCAGTTCATTTTCCGACATTTGTCCATGTGCACAGGTAACACGTGCATCAGGAACAAGCATAGAAATTTCCTCTGCTTTACGTTCAATATCTTCTACTCTGTTATACAGGAAGAATACTTGTCCGTCCCTTGCAAGTTCCCGCTCAATTGCCTCGCGGACCAGCGATCCATTGTATTCCATTACATAGGTTTGTACTGGGAAGCGGTTTTCTGGCGGTGTTTCAATAACAGACAAGTCACGGACGCCCAACATCGACATATGAAGTGTTCTTGGAATTGGCGTGGCTGTTAAGGTTAATACATCAACATTGGTTTTTAACTTTTTAATCTTCTCTTTATGTGTGACTCCGAATCTTTGTTCTTCATCTATAATTAACAGCCCTAGATCACGATAAACAATATCCTTTGAAAGCAAACGATGGGTTCCAACCACAATATCCACCGTTCCTGCCTTCAAGCCTTTAATCGTTTCTGTTTGTTCCTTTCTTGAACGGAAGCGGCTTAGCAAGCCAATATTAATCGGATAGTCTTGGAATCTCTCGCGTAACGTTTCATGATGCTGCTGCGCTAATATCGTTGTCGGTACTAAGAAGGCTACCTGTTTCCCGTCAGCAATGGCTTTAAAGGCTGCACGAATCGCTACTTCTGTTTTTCCATAGCCAACGTCACCACAAAGCAGACGATCCATTGGACGTGCTCTTTCCATATCCTTTTTAATCTCATGGATGGAACGAAGCTGGTCTTCTGTTTCCTGATAGGCAAAGGAGGTCTCAAATTCCCGCTGCATATCACCATCAGGGGAAAAGCCATACCCTACAGCTGCCTCGCGTTCTGCATACAGCTTAATTAGGTCATCCGCAATATCTTGAACGGATGATTCAACCTTCTTCTTGACCTTCTTCCAATCGCTGCCGCCAAGCTTATAGACCTTAGGCTCCTTGCCCTCTGAGCCCACATACTTCTGAACAAGGTCAATTTGTTCAACAGGTACATACAGTTTATCCGTTCCCTGGTAGCGAATGTGGAGGTAATCTTTGTGAATCCCGTTGATGACAAGCGTCTCAATCCCTAAGTATTTTCCAATCCCGTGATTAACGTGAACCACATAGTCTCCCACTTTGAGCTCCGAGTAGCTTTTAATTCGTTCGGCATTGGAGAGTTTTTGACGGCTGACTGACTTCTTCACCCGTTTATTAAACAGTTCTTCCTCCGTGATCACAGCAATTTTTTGAATGGATAGCTCGAACCCTGCATGCAGGTTTCCTTTCATGATATGCACTTTACCAGGCATAAGCTGCTGACTATCCTTAACAATACTTCCTTCAATTTCATAGTCCTCTAGAACACGCTCTAATTTTTTTACCCGTTCCTCATCTGGACCTAAAAAGAGAATAGAATAATTGCCCTTCTTCCATCGATCGACCTCTGCCTTTAATACATGCATTTGACCGTGGAAGTTTTGCATTTGCTTACAAGAAACATTAATGATATTTTGCGGACTTGTATTGGCCACATGCCGTAAGAATAAGGACATATAGACAATAGGAAATTCCTTTTTTTGCAGCATGACTTGCAGGTCATGTGAGATATGGAGGTCATGGATAATCTGACCCTCAGCAAGTAGACCTGTATACCATTCGGCTTCTTCCTTGATCAATGACTCATTCATTTCTTGCACACGGCTTATTTCATCAATAAACACGAGACCGTTTGCTGGAAGGTAGTCTAGTAAACTAGCAGGCCTCTCGTAGGCTAGCGATAAGTACTTGTAAACTTGGTCGGGCTTTTGCCCATTTTTCAGCTGTTCTAATTCAAAACTAATATTTTGAGAAAGCTGGATTTTGGCTTTGTCATCCTTCAGCTTCCGTAGACTTTGTGCTAATCCTGACTCTAACTTACCAATGATTCGGCTATAATCCTCATCTTCAAAGAGGATTTCAGTAGCAGGACCAATCATCACTGTTTTTACTTTTTCTTTAGAACGCTGGTCTTCTAGAGAAAAATAGCGAATGGAATCAATTTCCGTATCAAATAATTCAATTCGAAGCGGGTTAGCTTCTGTAAGAGGATAAATATCGATGATTCCGCCTCTTACACTGAATTCCCCTGGCGTATTAACCATTTCAGCACGGGTATAGCCCATTTTCACCAACGTATTCAGCAGCTGATCGATGTCAATATCTTCCCCAAGTTTTAACGACAGCTGATACTTTTTCCAATGCGACTTAGGAGGGACAATTTTTTTCAAACCGGCAATGGGGACAATTAAAATCCCTTTATTGCTTTTACTCCAATGGTTTAATGCCTCTATTCTTTGGGCCTTCAACTCTGGACTGGCAATACTGAGTTCGGCTGCAATTAATTCATTGGCGGGAAAAAGAAATACTTCCTTGTCACTTAGTAGATTTACAATATCATCATAGAGTTTTTGTGCTTGTAATAGATTATGGGTTACAAGCATAATAGGCTTTTGCATTTGCTCGTAGATTGAAGCCGTTAATACTGTTCGTGAGGAACCTGATAAGCCTGCGACCAATTGCTCTCTTAAACCTTCCTCCACTCCAGCAATGACTGAGTGGACATCTTCCTGTTTAAGGAACAGTGACTTTAAACCATCCAAGGTTTCTCCTCCCTTCCTACAATATATAAATGGCCAATGGCCTCTTATCATTCAGAATCAAATATAATTACAATTTTAATAGTAAAAAATTAAAAATAGAAAAATGCTTTGGATTAAGCTCCAAAGCTGGTTAGTGAATAAGAAAATCATATTGATGGTAATCTGGATTCCGCTCCAAAGCTTCCTGACAGTCTTCACAAATAGCTGTGATGTGAATCTCGCCGGATGAGTCATACGCAACCATTTCCTGTCTTTCTTGCTCCGTTAATTTATGAAGACCCAGTGTTTCGCTATGAATCGATGCTTTTTCAATGGAACCAAGCTTTGTACCACAATGACGACAATGGTAATGAATGGCCACGCCTGTCCCTCCCTACTCTATGTTTCCTTATTAGTATGTACCTGTTGGGAGGAACTTATTCAACTAGATGAACGGTCAATAGACTTGAATCGATTTCTGTCTTTTTCAATCATATGAAAGTACGGCTTGTTACATGAACAATTATTGATTATATTCATTCATTACTTGTAAAAATGGCTTCTCTAACCAGGATTCACAGGCTGCGGCACTCTTTTTTACTGCCTCCTGCATGAATGCTGTTTCCTCACTGCGAAAGCGTCCTAAAACATAATCCGGCACACTCATTCCCGGTGTAGGACGGTCAATGCCTATTCTAATACGATTAAATTGCTGTGTCCCAAGATGTGCCACCGTGGATTTAATTCCATTATGCCCCCCAGGACTCCCTTTTTGACGCAGTCTAATTTTCCCGACTGGAAGATCCAAATCATCATAAATCACCACTAAATCTTCCACATCTATTTGATAGTAATCCATGACTGCGCGAATGGATTCACCTGATAAGTTCATATATGTAAGTGGTTTTAATAATAAGACCTTTTCCCCTTTATACATTCCCATTCCAAACAGTCCCTTAAATTTAGACTGTGTCAGCGGGATGGAGAATTGATGGGATAATTCATCAATTACCTCAAAGCCAATATTGTGTCTTGTTTGATCGTATTGCTTTCCAGGGTTACCTAAACCAACGATACATTTCATATTTCCCACCTCTTCCGGTTCAGCCAACCTTTTAAATAGTTTTCGAAACATGGTTTTCTCCCATTGATTAATGCGGCAAAAGACGTAACCTCAGATTGGTTACGTCTTTTGCTCTTAAATTGAAAGTTCTTTTATTCTGGTGTAGTTTCTCTTCCCTCTTCTTTGTCTGGGTGTCCTTCTTCTTGTTGTTCCCCAGAGTTAATTTCCTCTTCCTGTCTTGGAGGAAGGATGGAAGCAACTACTTCATCGTCCTCATGGTTAATCGTAAATCCACCTGCAGAAGGAATATCACCGACCAATACGGTTTCTCCTACTTGTAGGTTGGAAATATCCACTTCTATTTGTTGTGGAATGTTATCCGGGGTTGAAGTAATCGATAACTCGTGAACCGGCTGCTGCAGCACGCCACCATCTTTTACTCCTGGTGCATCACCAACAAGAACCAGTCTCACATCGACGTTAATCTTAGAGGACTTATCAACAGCTAGGAAATCCACATGGATAATTTCCTTTTTGATAAAGTCGCTTTGAACATCGGTCAGAACCACATCTTGTTTACTTCCGTCCACATCGAGAGAAATAACACCATTTCTACCAACAGAGCGGATGGTTTTCGTTAAATCAGCAGAACTCACTACGACTGGTTTACTATCAACCTTTGACCCATAGATTACAGCTGGAATGTCTCCATTTTCTCGGATTCGCTTTAATGCAGAATGACGCAATTCTTTTCGTTCCTTCGCTTGTAATACAGTACTCATAAGTTTAATCCCCTTCCTATTCATATCTGTCTATATAAAATTGCCCTAAAATCGAAAGGTCTAAACATTTTTCTTAAAAGGAAGGAACGGAAATTCATTAAATCAAGAGCAGGACCTGACCAATAAGCCAGGTCCTGTAAAAGGACTATTAATCAAACAACGTACTTACCGATTGCTCCTCATGTACGCGAATAATCGCTTCACCAATTAATGGAGCCACCGATAGGTTAATAATTTTACTGCTCTTCTTTTCTTCTGGAAGAGCAATAGAGTTTGTTACGACTAATTCTTTAATTTTAGAGTTTTCAATTCTTTCAATTGCCGGGCCTGACAATACTGGATGTGTACAGCAAGCATATACTTCTGCTGCCCCATTCTCAACTAACGCATTAGCCGCAAGTGTAATCGTACCTGCAGTATCGATAATATCGTCAATTAAAATCGCTACTTTGCCTTCGATATTACCTACAATATTCATGACTTCTGCAACGTTTGGTCTAGGACGGCGCTTGTCAATGATTGCAATTGGAGCTTTTAATCGTTCAGCCATCTTTCTTGCTCTTGTTACACCGCCATGGTCTGGAGAAACAATAACGATGTCGCCATTTAGATCTTTTGTTTTAAAGTATTCTGATAAGATAGGTACACCCATTAAGTGATCGATTGGAATATCAAAGAATCCTTGAATTTGCGGTGCATGTAAATCCAGACAGATTACACGAGTAGCACCAGCCGTCTCAACTAAGTTTGCAAATAACTTCGCTGTGATTGGCTCACGAGCACGCGCCTTACGGTCTTGACGAGCATAACCATAGTACGGCATAACAATATTAATTGTTTTAGCAGATGCTCTTTTCAGTGCATCAATCATGATTAATAATTCCATGATATTTTCATTTACAGGTGAGCTAGTTGACTGGATGACATATACGTCACAACCACGGATACTTTCTTCAATATTAATTTGAATTTCACCGTCACTAAATCTAGTTACAGAGCTCTTCCCAAGTTCAACTCCAATAACTTTAGCAATTTCTCTTGCTAGTGGGACATTTGAATTTAAACTAAATACCTTTAAGTTCGGATCTAAATATTGATTTGACATGATGGCCCTCCAATTATCATTGCTTATTTCTTTAAATTAAGCTTTTGAACATAATTTTCTTTATTCACTTGTTGTGCACGGGCGATAGATAAGGCTTCACCTGGTACATCCTTTGTGATCGTCGAACCCGCAGCCACATATGCACCCTTTCCAATTGTGACAGGGGCAACAAGATTTGAATTACAGCCAACGAAAACTCCATCTTCAATTTTGGTTAAATATTTATTTTTCCCATCGTAATTCACAGTAATGGAACCACAACCAAGGTTTACATCGCTGCCGACCTCAGCATCACCAATATAGCTCAAGTGAGAAGCTTTGCTTCCTTTTCCGAAAACAGCCTTCTTAATTTCGACAAAGTTACCGATTTTCACTTCATCTTCAATATTGGATTCCGGTCTAATATGTGCGAACGGCCCAATATTCACTTGAGAACCAATCGAGCTTTTATGAGCTGCTGACTGACGAATCACAGTCTCATTCCCAATTTGACAAGAATCAATTTCTGAATTTGGACCAATATGACATTCAGAACCAATGATTGTAGTACCTTTAATGATGCTTCCTGGATAGATCACTGTATCTTGTCCGATTTCCACATCAGCCTCAATATAGGTGTTAGCCGGGTCAATGATGGTCACCCCGTTACGCATATGGGCAATATTCGTACGGTTTCTCATAATTCGCTCTGCTTCTGCTAGAGCAACACGGTCATTTACACCTAATGTTTCTTCAAATTCATTCGTTTGGAAGGCAGTTACTACCTCCCCTTGATTTTTCAAAATTTCAATGACATCCGGTAAATAATATTCCCCTTGAACATTGTCATTAGATACATTTTTTAATGCTTCAAATAATGCTTTATTGTCAAAGCAATATGTTCCTGTATTGATTTCATTAATTTCTCGTTCTGCTTCGGTAGCATCTTTATGCTCCACTATTTTTTCAACGAAACCTTCTTCATTTCGAATGATTCGGCCATAACCCGTTGGATTTTCTATTTTTGCAGTGAGGATTGTAGCTTTTGCAGATAATTCTTCATGGTGTTTAAACAATGACTCCATTGTTTCAGCAGTTATTAAAGGTGTATCACCACATACAACGATTGTAACACCCTCTTTGTCCTCAAGCATTCTGCTAGCCTGCATGACTGCATGTGCCGTACCAAGCTGCTCTTCCTGCAAGGCGTAAAGGCTGGTGTCACCTAACTGTGATTGTACCATTTCTGCTCCATGACCAGTAATGGTGACCATTTCGTGAATATTTAACTTTTTTATTTGATCAACTACGTGTTGTACCATTGGTTTACCGCAAACTGGGTGTAAAACTTTATAAAGCTTTGATTTCATTCGCGTTCCTTGCCCTGCGGCCAAAATCACAGCATAACGATTAGACATGGACAGTCCTCCAATTTACCTTTTTATCCATTAAAAATATTAACGTAAATGGACGCCATTTTCAAGGAATGAACAGGATGTGTCTAATTTCATAATTTTAAGTTTTTTTACGAAGAGGAGGAAGGTATGTAGGGAGATACGGTATGTTAACTTTTGAGCAAAGAAAATCCACAATAAAAAAGAGCCTTACTTGTGAAGTAGGCCCTAGTTGTTAAAATCCTTAGGAAGCACCGGCTTCTTCAAATTCTACTTCCAATTCACCTAGGCGATGGTACTCAGCCAAAACTGCTTCTTGGATTTTACCGCGTGTTCCTGAATTAATTGGATGCGCAATGTCACGAAATTCTCCATCTGGAGTACGTTTACTTGGCATAGCTACAAATAAACCGTTGTTTCCGTCGATAACGCGAATGTCATGGACAACAAATTCATTGTCTAATGTGATTGATGCAATCGCTCTCATTCTTCCATCCGTGTTAACCCGGCGTAATCTTACGTCAGTTACTTCCATGTGCTCACACCCTTTTCATTTGTATAAAAAGCTAGTGTTATAAATTCAACAATTATTTGTATATTCCTTCTTTATATTAAAAAATTTTTTGAAAATTTAGGTCAAAATAGTGAACATTTGTAAAAAATGGTTGTTTTCCTCCTCTTTTTGACCTATGCCTGTTGATTTTCGCTCCAGGCGCTTCGCTTTCCGTGGGTGTTTCGGCGAGCCTCCTCGGCGCTTGCGCCTGCGGGGTCTCCCCTGAACCATACTCCCACAGGAGTCTTCGCGCCTTCCGCTCCAATCAACAGGGTATAAAACCAAAAATGTTCTCTAACATAGCCATAAAAAAAGCGCTCGTTTATTTTACGAGCGCAATTACTTCAATTTCTACTAGGACATCTTTAGGAAGACGAGCCACTTCTACACATGAACGTGCTGGTTTATGTGTGCTGAAGTATTCTCCGTATACTTCGTTAATCGCAGCAAAATCATCCATATTTTTAATAAATACAGTAGCCTTCACCACGGTTCCGAAGGAAGCACCGGCTTCTGTTAAAACTGCCTGTAAATTTTTAAATACCTGATGTGTTTGTTCCTTCACATCACCTGTTACCAAGTTTCCTTCAGCCGTTAATGGAATTTGGCCAGAGCTATAAAACAGATTATTTACGATAATTCCTTGCGAATATGGACCGATTGCGGCTGGTGCTTGATTTGTTTGGACTGTTCTCATTTTTAACTCCTCCAGATAGAAAAATAATTTCCTGCTTCTACTTTAATTTTCTTATCTTTTACATCCACATCGGATAGCTGTACCAGCGAGATATACTCATCTACTAAACGCTCTTGAATCTTTTCAGCCTCTACCAACACAGCAATGCCGGCTAATTGAGAATTAAATTCCTCCAGCATGCTGATCATTCCGTTGACAGTGCCGCCAGCCTTCATAAAGTCATCAACAATAAGGACCCGCGAATTTTGCTTCATGCTTCGTTTGGAAAGAACCATGGTTTGAATTCTTTTTGCTGATCCTGAAACATAATTAATGCTCACAGTAGGCCCTTCTGTTACTTTACTATCTCTTCTTACGATGACTACTGGGACGTTCAATTGACTAGCCACTGCATAAGCAAGGGGAATTCCCTTGGTTGCTACGGTCATAACTACATCAATTTTTGCATCTGCATAGGCTGAAGCAATGATCCGACCGGCCTTTTGCACTACCTGAGGGTCGCCCAAAATATCGGTTAAGTATAAATACCCACCAGGCAGCAGTCTTTCTGGATTGGCAATTAACTCACATAATTCATTGACAAAAGGCTCTGCTTCTTCCCTGCTGACTTTCACAAAGAATTTTACCCCGCCTGCCGCACCAGGTACTGTTTGCAATGTTCCTATTCCTCTTTGCTCAAACGTTTCCTTCACAATAGCAAGATCCTCACTAATTGAAGACTTGGCTGACGCATATCGTTCTGCAAAAAAGGTGAGCGGAACAAGCTGACGAGGATGGTCGAGTAAGTAATTTGTCATATCTATCAAACGTTCACTGCGGCGAAATTTCATAAAGAACCCCCAAAACCCGTATATTCTACTTCAAGAATATATTATTGTACGTCTCTAATCAAGCGTGTGCCGTTCACCTAACATTCGGACGGCAAAAACCTGATCGCAGAATCCTCTTAGCCCATTATAGATTCGGTGCATACGGGAATCATGCTGCACAATCCCAAAAACAGTCGGACCACTTCCGCTCATTAATACAGCATCAGCTCCAAATCGCTTCATCTGATCCTTTATTTGGGCTACTTCAGGATGAAGGTTTAAGGTAACCTCTTCTAGGACGTTCCCAACATTACTGCATACCTTTTGGTAATCGTGCTGATTAATGGCTTGAATCATTCCTTGAATATCAGGGTGCTTCATCCCATTAACATCCAGTCTTCGGTATACTTCAGCGGTAGAGACACCGATAAACGGCTTCGCCAGAATCACCCAGCATGTAGGTGGTACAGGAAGTTCGGTAATGATCTCTCCTCTTCCCTTTGCTAAAGCTGTTCCACCGTACACGCAAAAGGAAACATCCGAGCCAATTTCTGAACCAAGTTCAGCTAATTCATCTAATGTCAGCCCAAGATCCCAGAGCTTATTTAAACCTCTCAATGTAGCAGCCGCATCACTGCTTCCCCCAGCAAGTCCTGCAGCAACTGGAATCGTTTTTTCAATGGTAATCACTACACCCTTCTTCACTTGAAAACGATCCTTTAACAGCTGTGCCGCCTGATAAGCTAAATTTCTCTGATCATCAGGAACATACCGGTTATGTGAAAGAATATGTATTTTATCTTGATTTAATAGGGTTAATTCTACCCGATCAGCCAAATCGATGGTTGTCATAATCATTTCAACTTCATGATAGCCATCCGGACGTTTATGTAAAACATCTAATGCTAAATTGATTTTGGCCGGTGCTTTAACTAAAAGCTTCACTACGTCCACCTACTTCTATATGATCCACCCTCAAGCGAGCCAATCGCACGGGCGCTTTCCGAAAAATCCACATTTTGTCCTATTTTACCACAAAATGATAAATGTAAGACGTCAGTTCTCATATATCTTAATAAATTTAATTATTTTATCACAAACTTAGCAAAAATATGAATCAAAAGATAGATAAATACCAGGGGGCATAGCCCCCTGGCAGCTGTGGGACAGATTTGTTTAAACGAAATGCTCACGTACATTTTTAAGGATTAAGAATGTGAACCTCGATTGACCATTTGTTGTTGGGCAAGTTCTACGGCCCGCTTCACCATATTTCCTGCATCCTTAGATTTAATACCGCCCCAACCTTCTTTTTGAACCACATCATAAAAACCAAGCTCTTTTGCAAGCTCTACTTTTAACCGATCCGACATGATCCCTCTTCTCCTGGCCATTCAAACAACCCCTTTCAATCCACAGCATTATTAGTATGGATTAAAAGCACGTTTTGATAACTTCCGTATCAATCAGCCACTTAAAGACAGCAAAAAGCAGTAAACTTTAAGTTTACTGCCACTCATTGCTTATATACTAACTTAAAGCTACATGTCCTGTTGTTTCATCGTAGAATGTAATTTGAACTGTTTCCGTTAACACATCCGCATAGCTGTATGAAACACGCTCGAATGAGTTTTCATCTTGGTCTAGTTCAATAACAAAAACTGATGGGTAAGTTTCAGCTAAAACACCGGAACGTTCAATCGTCTTCCTACGTCCTCCATTTGCCTTTAGCAGTAACCTTTTCCCTAAATTTGTGTCGAGAGCCTTTTTAATATCGGCTAAGGTTTTTGGCATTCGGTCCACCTCACTGTGTAAAGTATAACACACTGACATAGTTCTGTCAAACAAAAACATAAATTATATCAGTCCAACAAAAAGATTGTCAATAATTTTTCTTCTACTTTTTCTCTTAAAATTCAACATTTCTATCGTTACCTGATTGTATAAGGATTATGTATCCAAAAAAAAATAAGCCCATTAGAATAATGGGGTCGTACGAATTGTTGCGTACTTCCTCTTCTCTAAAGGCTTATTCCTCTTCTTCTTGGTGGGGCCGGTAGGGCATTCCTGTTCGTAATACCCCTTTTGTTTCAATTCCTCCAAGCCCTTTTTCTCCAGTCAGTGTATTTCTTAGAACATCCCAAACATTTATTCTCTCCATAAAAGGAGTAAAACTTATTTTTGCAACAATATAGACAGGATCTAAAGCATGGATATTAATTCTAGATGGTGAACTGGCAAAGTTAGCTCCTGCATGAATGAGAGATTCAAAATGAGACTGGCAGGCACCTGCAAAGATGACAAGTTGATCTAAGTGGGGGATTTTTCTCCTCGCCTCTCTGACTGTTTGGACAAAATGCTTAGAATGGCGGTAGGCATTAATATCTGTTATCTTACCCTTTGCTTTCGAATAGGCGTCGTGGCCGGTGATAACAAGAATATCGGGCCGGTAGTAATCAATGAGCTCCCCAATTTTTTCTGGCATTTCCTTCTCGTTGCAGTGAATCCCGAGAACAGGTATCCCTATTTTTTCGTATAACATCATACACTTTTTCAAATAGGCGGGGTCTCCATCTAAATGAAGGACCTTCCCGGGAATTTGAAAGTAATTACTAGGCTTCACATATCCCCCTGTCGCCTCATATTCCTGTCTCTGCCTTATTAGATCTACATCTTGCTCAAACAACTTTAATGATTGCTCCTCCAGCACCCTATATTCCTGTTCCAGCTTCACTCGTTCATTTAGATCGATGACCACTAGATCATTGAAAGGTGAATCCGCAACAAGGCGAAAGTCCTCTCCATAAAGGATGGCAAGTCTTTGGCCATTCATATGTTGAATATCAATAACGCGAAATAGAATATCACAGTTATATGATTTTCTACCTACCACATCATTTATTTTTATATTCACTGCTGTCACTCCAATAAGACCAGCAAAAAGGCCTTTTCTATATAATTTCCTCTTTCTTAGGCTATGCATCGTGCAATGTCCATGTGAAAAGAAAAAGACCCTTAATCAAGGGTCTAATGGAAGTATGGGTATAGTTCATCGCTTAACAGGCCAAATTCCTCTAATGAGAGGGTCTCGCCCCTGCGCGTTGGCTCAATTCCACTTGCTGATAGCGCGGAAAGGATTTCTTCCTTCTTCTGCTTTCCATCCGGAAGCTGACTCGTTAAATTATTTAAGATTGTCTTTCTCCTCTGTGCAAAGCTTGCTTTCGTCACTTGGAAAAAGAAGTTCTCATCCTTCACAGAAACCGCCGGCTGACTGCGTCTGGTTAAGCGAATGACCGCAGAATCTACATTTGGTTGCGGAACAAACACCGTTTTAGGGACAATCATAACGGTCTCCGCTTCTGTATAATACTGTACGGCAATAGAAAGTGAACCATAATCCTTAGTGCCCGGCTTAGCCGAAATACGGTCTGCCACCTCTTTTTGAAGCATACAAACAATTCCCCGAATAGGCAGATGCTCCTCCAGAAGTTTCATAATAATCGGCGTGGTGACATAGTAAGGCAAATTCGCCACGACCATAATATCTTCAATGTCCTGAAATTCTTCAGTCATCACACTTTGTACATCTGCTTCAAGAACATCTTTATGAATCACTTTGACATGAGGATAGGGTGACAACGTATCCTTCAGAATAGGTAAGAGTCGTTGATCAATTTCAAAGGCCACGACCTTTTTACTCGAACGAGCTAGTTGTTCCGTAAGCGCTCCAATTCCTGGGCCAATTTCAATAGCACCTGAATTCTCAGTTAAATCCGCAAAACTAACAATCTTTTTTAAAATATTTGTATCGATTAAGAAGTTTTGACCTAAGCTTTTCTTAAATGAAAAACCATATTTCTCTAAGATCGCCCTTGTTCTCACAGGGGTTGCAATATCTTTATTCATTTTCTTCCTCCCGATGTAAGACAACGCTTAATGCTTCTGCAAATTCCTGTTTGCTTATTTGAAACATCATTAAGCGTTTATGCAATTGTTTTCCATTGGTATAGCCAATTTTTAAAATCTCTCCCAGCAAGATTCTGCGCTCCTTAGCACCATCACCGCCGATAAGACCAGCCGTTATCAAATCTTCCTGAGTTATGACCTCTGAAGGTATATCTTTTAGAATTTGAGCATCCTTTAGTGCCTCCCTTATCGCTTCAGGACTGGCATGCTCTACCCCTAGGCCTTTTCCACCCTTCGCAATCGCTTCTGCTTTTGTCAGGAAAGCATGTTTACAGCCGGGTACACTTTCTGCAATGGTCTTTCTAATCTTTTCACCTGGAAAATCAGGGTCAGTAAAAATGATTACCCCCCTTGTTTCCTGGGCCCTTCTGACCTTTTCAATGGTTGCTTGATTAACTGCTGAACCATTCGTTTCGATTGTATCTGCATCAACGGATCGTTTAATCGCCGTTGTATCATCTTTTCCTTCAACAACAATGATTTCTTTAATCTTCATAATACAAGCCAATTCCTTCGTAATAAAATAAGAAAAAATGAAAAAAAATTGAAACAATTTTGTAATGTCCATCGTCTATATTATTGAACAGATTCATACACTAAAGTAAGAAAAAAAGAAAAGTATGTATCGATGTTAGTATAAAGAAAATCTCGGAAAAAGCAAAATGCAGAGGAAGGACCCTCTGCATAGAAGAAACTACTGTAAAATTCTAATTTTCACTTTCCTTCGGCCCCAACGATAGCAATCCTGGTTAGAAGGCATGAACACATCAATTTTATAACCCTTTATAGCTCCGCCTGTATCAGCAGCTACTGCATAGCCATAGCCTTCCACATACACCTTCGTACCTAGCGGAATAATTCTAGGATCAACCGCAATAATCTTCATATTTGGATTTGCTCGTAAATTAAGACCCGTCGCTGTACGACCGGAACAGCCATTACAATTTGCAGTATATGCTGTTGACGTTACATAAAACTCTTTGCCTGTTTCTACAGCGCCGCGAGATACCTGTAAAGCTAGATCCTTCGTTCCGACAGCCACAATTTTATCCTTTTTCTCTTTGAGATTTTGCTCACTTATTAGTTTCCTAGATACCTCTTTGCCATTTTCCAGCACGACTTCGTACTGCCTGGAAACAAGGCCATGCATACCTGCACTTATAACTCTTTCTTTACCTTTTTCTAGACTTTCATCCTTTTTCGTAACCACGGCAAACTGAACTGGTTCTTCCACTACATCGGTGACTTTTTCTACTCGAATGACGTTAACTACACCATTCTTTTTGATAGATGCTGTTAATGACGGTTCAACTCGGTCTAATTTATTTAGTATGATGCCCTGTTGTGTTAAAAAGTCAGCGACCGTAGCCGAAGTGGTCCAAACTTGTTGTTCTTTACCGCCGTCCACATATGTAAGATGAAAAGCAATCTGTATTTTTATATTCATCTTATCTTTTATTGCCGCTTGTGGTTTTGGTGAAATTTGATCATGCTCATTTAAAGCAATTTTTTGCTCTTTTAAGAGCCCAGCCACTGTTTGGGCTGTTGTCCAGATCGTTTTCTTCTCGTTGTCTTTGACAATGTGAACCTTGTTTGCTTGTTTCCAAACAACCTTAAGGTGGTCCTTCACCTTTGTATTAGCGTTTGGATACAAGTAGTCTTGTGAGCGAAGTGAGACATCCATTTCATCAAATAACTCTTTGATCGTATCTGCATGTGTTTTCATGACCATTTCTTTGCCATTCAGTGTCATTGCCACTGTCTTCTTCGATCCTTCATAAAAAAGAATCCCCAAAGTACTTAGCAAAACTACAAAACTAGCAAAAATAATGACCCATGACCTTCCACTCAAAGACTTGGGAAACAGGTTTTTCATGTTTTGGAATACGATGAAAAACGCCTCCTTTTCTTGGAGAGATTATAGAGAACCTATTGTGTCGGCTGTCAATCCCTGCATCACCTGTGAAGGTATTTCTAATTATGCACAAAACTGGAAAATTTGCAAAGAAAAACTTCTCGACACGGTTATCCTATGTTGAAAAGGAGACATGTAGAACTTTTTGTTATCAGAAAAAATTAAGACAAGCTTCCCGCCACTTCGACAAATTTCCTTATCATTTTATGGCGAATATTTTTTTAGCATTTCGTGTCGTTGCCTCTGCCACTTCTTCTAATGTCAAGCCCTTTATTTCGGCAATTTCTTCGGCTACCAGCCTAACATAACCCGGTTCGTTTCGTTTTCCGCGATATGGGTGTGGGGCTAAATAAGGGCAGTCTGTTTCTATGAGCAATTGTTCTAAAGGAATTTCTGCTGCTACTTCCTTGGGTTTTTTGGCATTTTTAAAGGTCACAGGACCCCCGAGAGAAATGTAAAAGTTCATTTTTACACACTCTTTCGCCACTTCTGGGCTGCCACTAAAGCAATGCATGATTCCCCCTACTTCTTCAGCCCCTTCTTCCTTTAATATCTCTACGATATCTGCCGTCGCTTCCCGGTTATGAATCACGATTGGCAGTTTTACCTTTTTAGCCAACCTGATTTGTTTACGAAATACCTCTTTTTGGATCTCTTTCGGAGACTTATCCCAGTGGTAATCTAACCCCATCTCACCGATTGCTACAACCTTGGGATGTGAAGCTAACTCCTCAATCCATCCTAAATCCTCTTCTGTCATATCGATTGCATCCACTGGGTGCCATCCGACACAAGCATACAAAAAGTCATATTGTTCTACTAATTCCATTGCTCTTGTAATCGTTGGCCGGTCAAATCCGACAACCACCATATTAGTGACTCCTGCTTCTTGTGCCCTTGATATAACTTCCTCTAGGTCCTCATCATATTGATCTGCATTTAAATGTACATGTGTGTCGAATAGCATAACTTTTCTCCTTTTTTCAGCAATACACTTTATTTTTTACTAAAAAGACAAAATTTAGCGAATAATGTTTCACGTGAAACATCGAAAAGCGGAAGCGCCTTGGTCAGCCCCGACAGGCAAATGTTCTTCGGCAATAAAAGTCCGCATTTTGACTTTTATTGCCGAAGGTTATTTGACCCGAGGGGCTAGGCGCTGTAGCTAGACATTTTAAAAGCAAAAGCGCCATAATTGGCGCTTTTTTTTAACATTATTTTACCTTCGAACCATTCGGTAACGTCTGGTCAACAGTTGCTAAGGAAAGCTGGCCGTCTTTTGATCCTGCTAAAATCATTCCTTGTGACAATTCACCACGAAGTTTAACAGGTTTTAAATTCGTTATACAAATCACCTTGCGTCCGACTAACTCTTCAGGCTTATAGTATTGGGCAATCCCTGAGACCACTTGTCGTTTTTCGTAACCTAAATCAAGTTGCAGCTTCAAAAGTTTGTCTGCCTTCTTCACTGGCTCTGCTTCAACGATTTCAGCTACACGCAAATCAATTTTCATAAAATCATCGATCGAGATTTCTTCAATTGGTTCAGGTTTATCTTCCTTCTTCTCCTCTTTCTTTTCTTCTGCTGCTGGAGAAGAACCTTGCATTTTAGTTTTAATAAAGTCTACTTCTTCCGCAATTTCAAGTCTTGGGAATAACGGGGCATCCTTTTCTACCTTCGTTCCACTTGGAATCACGCCAAAGCTTTCAAGACTTTCCCATGTTTTTAGACCTTCATCTTGAATACCTAGTTGTTTAAAGATTCCACCAGGCGTACGAGTTAAAAATGGCTGTAAAAGAATCGCCATTCTGCGTAATGACTCGGCTAAATGTACCATTACACTTGCAAGCTCGCCCTTTTTCTCTTCATCCTTAGCTAAAGTCCACGGCTGTGTTTCATCAATATATTTATTGGTTCTGCTGACTAACTGCCAAATGGATGTTAACGCAACAGAGAACTCCATTTTTTCCATCGCTTCTTCATATTTTTGAATAGTTTCACGGTTCATTTGCAGTAATGACTCATCAAATTCACTGATTGATCCAGCATAATCAGGAATCACACCATTAAAGTACTTCTCAATCATTGCAACCGTTCGGTTTAATAAATTTCCTAAGTCATTGGCCAAGTCAAAGTTAATTCTTTCAACAAATCCTTCTGGAGTGAATACACCATCTGCACCGAACGGTACTTCTCTTAATAAGTAGTAGCGAAGGGCATCTAAACCGTAGCGGTCGATTAATGTCACAGGGTCTACCACATTCCCTTTCGACTTAGACATTTTGCCATCTTTCATTAATAACCAGCCATGGGCAAAAACCTTCTTTGGCAACGGCAGATCAAGTGCCATTAACATGATTGGCCAATAAATGGTATGGAAGCGGACAATTTCTTTTCCCACAAGATGAACATCTGCAGGCCAGTAATTCAAATATTTAGAGTCATTTTCCGTTCCATATCCAAGCGCAGTAATATAATTGGATAGAGCATCAATCCAAACATAGATGACATGCTTAGGATCGCCAGGAACTTTTATCCCCCAATCAAAGGTGGTTCTTGAAACAGCTAAATCCTCTAACCCAGGTTTAATGAAGTTATTAATCATTTCATTTTTACGTGACTCAGGTTGGATAAACTCCGGATTCTCTTCATAGTATGCTAATAGGCGGTCAGCATACTTGCTCATTCTAAAAAAGTAGGATTCCTCTTTAACAAGCTCAACTGGTCGTCCGCAATCAGGACAATTCCCATCTACTAGCTGGCGGTCTGTGAAAAATGATTCGCAAGGAGTACAATACCAGCCTTCATATTGGTCAAGGTAGATATCCCCCTGCTCTAAAAGTCTGGCGAAGATCTTTGAAACCACTTGTTTATGTCTTTCTTCTGTTGTACGGATAAAATCATCATAAGAGATATCAAGCTTTTTCCAAAGCTCTTTGATTCCATCTACAATTCCATCCACATACTGTTGTGGTGTGATATTTGCTTCTTCCGCTTTACGCTGAATTTTCTGTCCATGCTCATCCGTTCCCGTTAAGTACATAACATCATATCCGCGCATCCGTTTATAACGTGCCATTGCATCACCTGCAACAGTCGTATAGGCATGTCCTATATGTAAATTCCCACTTGGATAGTAAATAGGTGTGGTAAGGTAAAACGTTTTTAATTTTTCCTCCATTATTTTTCCTCCTCATCAGAAAAGCACAGCTCAAAAGATAGACAATTACCAGGCTAAAAAGCCTAAATCTCATCTACCCATTATTGCCTTTTTTTCCCGCTTCTATCATCAAAATATACCGAAAAATAAACTTTTGTGCAAGAAGACGCTTTTTTAGAAACTTTTATAAAATACTTCTTTTTACCCCCATAAAATAAATGACGACCTCGAAAAATATATTGGATTAAGTCTGTTATTGTAGAAATTTGTCGAATGCTGTCTGATTGATTCAAATAAACATTTGAAAATCCAATAATATTAAAAATCTGTGACAATTGTATGAATTTTTAGTAAAACCTTGTTAAATCAACGTTTCTTTACTTGGAAAAATTTTTCTATTGTTTTTAAAATAAAATAATTGACGAATATGGGAAGTACTGGTATTATAAATCTGTAAGAATTTTGTCGAATAATGACGAATAAAAATAGATAAAATATCGTACTATTGAGAGGAGATCACTTTAAATGAAATCTACAGGTATTGTTCGTAAAGTTGATGAATTAGGTCGTGTGGTTATTCCGATTGAATTAAGACGTACTCTTGGAATCGCTGAAAAAGACGCTCTAGAAATCTATGTGGATGATGAGCGCATTATCTTAAAGAAATACAAGCCAAACATGACTTGTCAGGTAACTGGTGAAGTTTCTGATGATAACTTAGCTCTTGCTGGTGGAAAGTTAATTCTAAGCCGTGAAGGTGCAGAGCAATTATTAGCAGAAATTAAAAATAACTTTGAATTAGCAAAATAAAACTCCGGGCACGTAAAGTGCCGGAGTTTTTTTTATTCAATATGATAGACTTGATACACTTCTCTTTTGTTCAGACCGCGATCTTTAGCGGTTTGCTTAATAGCATCTTTAGAAGAAATATTTTCGACTGACATGTAGTGATTCACATGCTCTTCTATTGATAGATCTTCCCACCAGCTGGCTTCCTCTTCTACCTCTTCACTTGTGCCTTCAACAATCATACAAAATTCTCCACGAATCTCATCATTATGTGCCCACTCGATTACTTCTTCAAGTGTACCTCTAATAAACTCTTCATACTTCTTTGTTAACTCGCGGCAAATAGCAATGTTTCTATTCCCCAAAACTTCAAGCATAACGGCTAGTGTCTCTTTCAGTCTATGGGGAGACTCATAAAATATTAGGGTGGCCTTTTGCCACTTTAAACCCTCTAATTCAGCGCGTTTGTCTTTTTTACTTCGATGTAAAAACCCATAAAAATAAAAAGGCTGACAGACTATACCTGAGGCGATTAAGGAAGTTAGCGCTGCATTAGCTCCTGGTAGCGGTACAACCGTCACTTGCTCACTGACTGCAGCTGTTACTAATTCATATCCAGGGTCTGATATGGCAGGCATACCTGCGTCACTGACAAGTGCAACCTTTAGACCTTGCTGCACCTTTTGAATTAATTTCTCACCGCTCGTTTCCTTATTATGCTCGTGATAACTCACTATAGGGGTGTCAATTTCAAAATAGTTACATAGTTTTTTTGTATTTCTAGTATCTTCTGCAGCAATCAAGTCCGCTTCCTTTAAAATCCTAATTGCTCGAAAGCTCATATCCTCTAAATTACCAATCGGAGTGGGAACAAGATAAAGAATTCCCTTATTATCTTCATTCTCAAAGCTTTTCTGCTGCCACATGTTCATCACCCGTTTCACGTATTAAAAACTCGACTTTTTTCTTTCGAGGTAAACTTTTAAAATGATGCTCTGCCCTTAGTGCATCCCCTTTATTATCAAAACCTTTGTAGTAGGTCAGCTTTACCGGGCCTCGTCCCCTAGTATATTTGGCGCCCTTGCCTTCATTATGCTGCATCACACGGCGTTCAAGGTTCGTGGTATATCCTCCATAAAAACTGCCATCCTTACATGTTAACACATAAAAATAGTGGTTGTTATTCTCCATATAAGATTGCCCTAATTTCCGGGGTGTACTGATCATCCTCATCATAAACAAACAGTGGTGGAGATATCTTCAAGTCAGGGCTGCCATCCTTAATTGCCTCTATTAGCAGGGTATTGGCCTCTTTTCCCTTCTTTGGATAGACCAACTGAATTCGTTTTGGCTCAAGTCTATACTGGCGCATTAAAGTGACGATATCCAATAGTCTGCCCGGACGGTGCACAAATGCCACCTTTCCACCCTGCTTTACTAATTGACTCGAAGCCTTAATCGCATCCTCAAGGGTGCAAAAAATTTCATGGCGAGCAATCGCTAAATGTTCGTTAGGATTCATTTCATCCTTTGAGGGAGTTGGAAAGTACGGAGGGTTACAAGTAACCACATCGAATTTCCCATATCCCAGCTGCTTTGGCATTTCTTTTATGTCTCCGTGAATCATATGTAGCCGATCTTGTAAATCGTTATACTCAATACTCCTATTCGCCATGTCATACAATCGCTCTTGTATCTCTACACCAGTAATTTGTCCCTTGGTACGGGCACTTAAAAACAGCGGAATAACTCCGTTTCCACTGCATAGATCAATCAGATTTCCTTTTTGTATAGGAACATACACGAATCGTGCTAATAGCACCGCATCAAGTGAAAAGGAAAAAACGGAGGGGCTTTGAATGATTCTTAAATTTTCTGCTAGTAAATAATCAAGCCGCTCATCATCTTTTAAGTTAACCACACGTATCCATCCTTCAATTAAATGTATGAAAATAGAGGCTGATTTCGTCAGCCTCTTACGGTTATTTTTTATTAAGAAATGAAAGACAAAATAAACAATCGCCTTCCTTACGCAAGCTCCCAAAATGAAGGTTACAAATATGAAACCCTTCTTGATAAAGACGGGCGAGGTTATCATACCCTTCACCAACATCAAATGGTTTTACCCCAGGAGTTGCTTCAGGGGTTGTCCCCTTCTTATTCTTTGTTACTTTCTTTCCATCTTCCGTGGTTACATCTAAACGGCGCCTCAGATGTTCATTTTCAAGCTTTAAATAATGATTCTCTTCTAGTATCTCGGCTAGGTGCTGCTTTAATTCGCCCAGCTGTTGATAAAGATGTCCAATTTGTGTTTCCATATTACTTACTGACTCAAAAATTTCTTTTTTATCCACGTCTTCCACCTCATTAATCTGTGGATTGTATAGAAAAGGCACCTTCTTTAATGATTTCATCCAAAGTATACTCCAGAACCCGCTCTTGTTCCTTTAGTTCAACCTGAAGCACCCGCTCTAATATATTTAATCCTACTACTTTTCCTGTTCCTTGTGGTGTTTCGATGATTTCACCTAAATCTGGCAATTGTTCTTTTGCAGATTCATATTCATCATTTTCATATTTTAAACAGCACATAAGTCTGCCGCATAAACCAGAAATTTTAGTAGGATTCAATGAAAGGTTTTGGTCCTTAGCCATTTTAATCGAAACGGGATCGAAATCACCTAGAAATGTGGAGCAGCAGAGCATTCTCCCACAAGGGCCAATGCCGCCAAGCATCTTCGCTTCATCACGTACTCCAATCTGGCGTAATTCGATTCGTGTTCGAAAAATTGCTGCTAAATCCTTTACAAGCTCACGGAAATCCACTCTTCCATCAGCAGTAAAATAGAAGATGATTTTATTTCGATCAAAAGTGTATTCTACATCTACCAGTTTCATATCCAGTTGATGTTCATTCACCTTTTCATTACATACCTCATATGCTTCCTGGGCTGCAAACTTATTCTCTTCGACAATCATTCGATCCTTTTGATCCGCAATTCTGACCACCTTTTTTAGTGGAAGAACGACATCGTGCTCATCTACCTGTTTGCGAGCAATGACAGCCTTTCCAAATTCAACGCCGCGGACCGTTTCAACAATGACAAAGTCATCCTTTTCAATAGAGAGTTCTCCTGGATCAAAATAATAGATTTTCCCCGCTTTTTTAAAGCGTACTCCTACAACATCATACAAATGAAGATCCCTCCTGCAATTTTAACACAAGCTGTTCCATCATCAGCTGAGGATTCATATTTGCCTGCAGCTTTCTTTTTGCATCAAGAATAGCTGACATTTGATCCGATATGCGCCGTCCAGATGTGTGCAAAGCAAACTGTTGTAACCGTTCATTTTCTTCTATGAAAACAATTTGCTCTTGCTTATCTAGTTGTATATATAGTAAATCCTTAAAAATAAGAAGTAAAAGATCTAAACCACGATTAATTTGCTCTTTTTCCTTGAAGTGAGAAAACCAATCTCCTTGGAGTGTGACCATTGCCTCCAACGGATTTTTTTTCAACACCTCATATAATTTTAACACTATTTTTTGGGCTTGTGCAAACCATTCATCGACATTTAATGCAAGAGCTTCTTCCAAATTATTGGTTATTTGTGCTAACAATGGTGCTTTTGATGGTTTTACACCGTTCTCCACCAATTGTTTGGTCATCACTTGAGGGGACAATGGTTGGAAAGCTAAAATTTGGCATCTGGAAAGAATCGTAGGTAATATCTGTTGCAATTGCTCTGTTAATAAAAAGGCTACCGTTCCTGGACTAGGTTCCTCAAGGAATTTTAAAAGACTATTAGATGCACTCACACTCATTTTATCAGCATGTGAGATTAAATATACTTTTTTCAAAGATTCTACACCTTTTTTAGCAAACTCTGCTTGTAGGCTCCTAATCTGGTCTACTTTAATGGAAAGTCCGTCCGGCTCCACGATATGCACGTCTGGATGGTTTCCACTATTGATCCTTCGGCAATTTGTACAGGATTCACATGGTTTATAGCCATCTATTACATTCTCACAATAAATAGACTTGGTTAGCAGCAATCCGATTTCCTTTTTGCCTGTTCCCCTCATGCCTTCAAATAGGTACGCATGGGCCACTCGATTTTTCACTAAGCTGTTTTTTAACATTTTTAAGACTGTTGGCTGTAGCTCTTCTAGTTGATCCCATGATTTGACCAATGTAATCACTCACTTACTGTATTAAGATAACTAATGTATGTTTGAATTAAAAATGTAAGGATTGTTCGATTGGTAGGACGAATACGGTTGCGCCGCCTACTTCTACTTCGACTGGGTATGGTACAAAGGAGTCTGCATTACCACCCATTGGTGAAACAGGTGATACTAGCTGTTCTCTAGCCCTACAATTTTCTTTTATGATTTGTAGCGCGCGGTCCACTCGAATATCTTCTGTCCCAATCATAAAGGTGGTGTTCCCCGATTTCAAAAATCCACCTGTACTTGCTAGTTTTGTGGCCCTAAAATTATTCTCTATCAAGGCCTTTGATAATCGGTTACTATCCTGGTCTTGTATAACAGCAATAATTAGTTTCATGTGGAACACCCTTTCCTTCCTATTTATCGACAAAAGTTCCTTATCTATATTATAACAGGTTATTGTCCCTCTTACATTTGTTATAGGGGCGGAACACACGATAAATTCAATTATTTAAAAAAGGCCCACATAGGTAGGCCTTTACTTTGCTAGTTTTTCACTTATTAGCTTTACGGTCTGTTCATATACTTCTTCCACTGTACCTGAAGCATCAATTTTTACAATTCGATCAGGGAAGCGCTCCAATAATAAATAGTATCCTTCTCTTACCTTTTGGTGAAACTCGAGGTCTTCTAAATCTAGTCGATTGACTTCTCTATCTTTATTCTTATTGATCCGTTTTAGTCCTGCCTCAGGTTCAATATCAAAGTAAATCGTTAACTGTGGCATTAGTTCCTCAATAGCAAATTGATTAATGCTCCATACCTCATCAATTCCTAGGTTACGAGCATGTCCCTGATACGCTAAGGAGCTGTCAACAAACCTGTCGCACAATACTATTTTTCCTTCCTCTAGTGCCGGTTTTACTTTTTCTATCAAGTGCTGTCTTCGTGCTGCTGCATACAGCAAGGCTTCTGTTCGCGGATCCATGGCGGTATTTTCTTTATTTAAGATAACCCGTCTAATTTGTTCTGCAATATCGATGCCACCAGGTTCTCTAGTAACCATGGCCTCTTTAAAATGGTTAGCTACCATACTTAAAATTGTTGTTTTCCCAGCCCCATCTGGACCTTCAAATGTAATAAACATTCCAGTGTTCAAACTAATACCTCCATATTAAAAAGCACATTACTCTTTATTTTTTATATACCTTAACCCTGCCTTCAGTAAGCATGGAGCCTCCTTGAAATCTTGCTCCTGTTTTTAACAGACTTTGAAGCTGTATAACCACTTCTTGTTTTATTTCTTCTCCTTTTAATAGCAATGGAATTCCCGGTGGATATGGAATAATGGTTTCTGAACATACTTTTCCGACTGCCTGTTCTAGCTGCACATCCGCTTCAACTAAATTTGCCAATTCCCTATAAGGAATAGCTAACTCAGAGATTCTATTGTTTTTAATGGAATGTTTGCTTTTATGCTCTTGATAAGGCAAATCCCCTACAGCCTTTTTCATTTTCTTCACTACATCTTCCCACGGATAGGTTTGATCCTCTTTTAGTAAAGGAAGAACCAAGAGTACGTTGTATGGATCTGCTAATTCTGTATAGATTGCCTCTGCTTCCAATCTCTTTTGTAGTTCAAATCCACTTAGACAGCATCTTGTTTGAATGGTTAGTTTTAATAGGTCCCCTTGAAGATTAGGGTATGCTAGTACTTGTATCGACCGAATAGCTGCCAATTCTTCTTTAAAATGATTGATGCTTGTTTGTAAGGCCTCTATATCTCGCTTTGTGTATGTAGCTAAGTATTTTCTCGCTAAATCCAGTGATGCCATGATTGGGTACGAGGGACTACTCGATTGAAATATCTGCAAATAATCCTTTACTTTATTTATATCAACTAAGTGGCTGTTCACATGCAAATAAGAACCCATCGTCATGGCTGGAAGTGTTTTATGTGCCGATTGAACGACCATATCTGCCCCTAATTCAATGGCTGAACCCGGAAACGGTGTACCAATCATAAAGTGAGCCCCATGAGCCTCATCAACTAAAACAGGTATATGATGTTGGTGGGCTTCCTTTATAATTCCTTCTAAATCGTAAACCATTCCATAATAATTAGGATAGGTTAAAATAATGGCTTTGACATTAGGATAATGTTTAATTGCCTCTTTAATAGTATCGACATTTACTCCTGCTGCTACCTTCCAGTCAGCATCATACTCAGGTTCTAAAAATACAGGTCTTACTTTTGCCAGCTTTAAAGCATTTAATACAGACTTATGGCAATTCCTCTGAACGAGAACTATATCATCTTCAGAGCAGGTTGCCATGATCATCGCCAAATTTCCTACTGTTGATCCATTTATTAAAAAGAAACTTTCCTTTGTTTGAAAAAGTTCAGTTAATAGCTGTTCAGCTTCTAAAATAACACCTTCAGGTGAATGTAAGTCATCTAAGCCAGATAGCTCTGTTACATCGAGTTTTAATAGCTGTTCATAAAATAAGCTTGCATCTCTTTCATTGATAAAGCCATTTTTATGTCCAGGGACGTGAAAAGAAATAGGGTTCAATTGGCTATGTTTAACTAATGCGTCAAAAAGAGGTGTATTCATTTGTTTATTCATCTGTTTACTTCCTTTAAAGAGTCTTATTTATTTTAACAAAAAAGTGTTGACCTTTCCCCACCCATTCCAAAAAAAATAAAGCCCTAAAAGGACTTATTTAAGAAAATATTTCAGGTGTCGTTATTTTCCTAAGCTGTTTAAGAAAATATTTATACTTTGGATCATTCGTATCTGTTTGTATTAAATCACTTTCACAATCCGTACAAATAAAAGAAGTATAAAGATGTATGCCCTTCGGTTTTAGATTTTCGCAAATAACGCACGTTTCCTCATAATGACTATGTGCTAAAAATGAACTCACGTCCTCCACCTCCATACATCCATTCTGTCCCTTAAATATTATTTGTATACAATTTTTCGAATTCTCCACTCTGTTCCATCCTGTAATATACTATGTTGTAATGTGGAGTTGGGTGTATGTCTATAGGCGATTTCTTTTAAAACAATTCGTACTTTTTATATAAACATGCTCTTTTTCATCAATACACAAAAAAGACAACCCAATACAGGTTGTCTTTTCATTTGCCTGGCAACGTCCTACTCTCACAGGGACTTTCGTCCCAACTACCATCGGCGCTGAGAAGCTTAACTTCCGTGTTCGGTATGGGAACGGGTGTGACCTTCTCGCCATAGTTACCAGACTATTTTATTTGAGAGTTCGTTCTCTCAAAACTAGATAATGTAGAAGAAAGTTCAATAAACATTGAGTTCGCTAAAAACTTGGTTAAGTCCTCGAACGATTAGTATCAGTCAGCTCCACATGTTACCACGCTTCCACCTCTGACCTATCAACCTGATCATCTTTCAGGGTTCTTACTAGCTTGACGCTA
>JBDOMM010000020.1:0-53333 GCA_039832695.1 Bacillus sp. (in: firmicutes) | reverse complement strand
TCTCATATGAAGTAAGTTTGGTCACTTCCTATCATAAGAGAGGTTAATAGAATTGGAAATCATGTGGCTCATTTTTTATGTGATCAAATCGTATATAAGTGGCTCAAATCTAGATTATCAAAAACAGATACATCGTGGAAATAGCATATTTAATATTGTCACACAAAAATCCGGAACAAATAATACAACTAATACATCAATTAGATGCTGAAGATGTATGTTTCATAATCCATTTTGACTTAAACGGCAGACCAGCAGATTATCATAAATTATTACTTACCTTTGAAGGAAAAGAGAACGTACATTTAATTTCAAATCGTCACCGATGTTATTGGGGTGATTTTAGTTTGGTAAGTGCAACGTTAGAGTGTATAACATATGCCTTCCATTATAAAATAAAATTTGATTATGCTATTTTATTAAGCGGGCAAGACTTCCCAATTAAGAAAAATGAAGAAATAAAAACATTTCTAATCGAAAATAACGGTAAGGAATTCATAGATGCTTTTCAAAAACCAAATTCCATTTGGCTTAATGAAGGTATGAAAAGGCTAGAGTATTTCCACTTTAATAAATTTATCCGTAACAATATCTCGTATAAAAAAAAGGTATTTTTATTAATTACAAGCTTACTTATGAAATTTAAGATTAAAAGAAAACTTCCGACTTTTGAGTTCTATGGTGGTTCACAGTGGTGGGGACTTTCAAAAGAATTCTTGGAATATGTAATGAACTATATTGAAAATAATAAAAAAACTGTTAGTTTCTTTAAATATGTACACGTGCCAGATGAAATATTTTTCCAGACCATTATTAATAATTCTCCCTTTAAAGATAAGGTTACTCATAATTTAACATATGTGGATTGGGACAAAGAGGAAAAACCTGCGGTGTTTAGAACAAAAGATTTTAATGACTTATCAAATATTAAGGACAAGCTATTTGCAAGAAAATTTGATATTAAAATTGACAAGGAGATTTTTGATAAAATCAAAGAGGTGCTTTTAAAATAAAAATTAAGCTAGATTATCTACTAATCTAGCTTAATTATTTAGTAAGAGCTGAACTTATTTACTTGAATTTTACATCAAACAAATTGGTTCTTTTTCTCTCTTCCCCAATATAATTTGATAAACTTTTTTGTATATTGATAAACCTCTTTTTCCATTACAGAGTTTAGTAAAAAGTATAAAGGAACGATTACTCCGCATAATGTAAAAGCCCATAGAATTATTTCAAGGTAGGATTTCGGGTTAATTCGAAAGACATTAGATATTAGAGCAATACTAAGAAATATAAAGGAATTAAGTCCCCAACGTCTTACAGTAATCCATGGATCTCTATTTAAGATTTTTCTATTAGCATAAATAATTATATCTATTGAACGATATAATAAAGCAACAATTGTCCCTAGCAACACACCGTATATCCCATAAAAATAAACAAAAATAAGACTACAAATGATGTTAATAGATGATTCAATAAGCGAACTTTTTTGAGTATCTTTAAAGTGACCCGCAATACCTATTGCATCTCCTGCAGGTGAACGAGCATAACTTAACAATTTTATAGAAGTAAAAAGAATTGGTAACCAAAGATCATTATAGTTGATATCAGTAATTCCTGTAGTATACAGCCTAATAAAAGGTGAAATTAACAGGTATGTAATAGAAAAAACCGAAAAAACAAATGCCATAAAATACGTTTCATATGAATTGAAAAATTGAATATATTTTTCCTTATTCTCGTTGTAACTTTGCCCAAATGCAGATGTTACGCTACTAGTAATATTAAATATAATACTATCTAATATAGTAAATAACATATTATACATGACATATACACTTACAATCTTTAGATTACAAAATAAAGTTAAGATTAGAACATCTGTATTCAAAAAGATTAATGACGATATTTCATGTACTAGGACTGAATTTTTTTGACCTATAGCTTCAAAATTGGGTTTTACTTTTAAATTTAGCCATTTATAGTTCTTTCGTATATATACTTCATAAATTAACATTTGAAATAAGGTTAAGATTGAATAGGATACTAATATCGTAATTATTCCAAAATTAAGGAGGAGCAAAGAAATTTTCACTATGCTTGTCAAAACACTTATAATTGTTCCCACAGCCGTATTAACGTAACCCTTTCCTTCAGCAGCAAGTAACAATTTGTATTTACCCTGGAAAAAGAAAGTAATCACTCCACCTATCCCTGATAAAAATACTATAATTACAACAGTTAAGTAATCCAAACTAGTATTTAGAAGAAAAGGATACATAAGAGACAATACTACTATGGCCAAAAAGTAATAACTTCCTGTTTTTTTATAGTATATGGATGTTGCAGCTAGTATAGAGTTAATCTCATTCTTATCATTTTCTGAAAAGGGCTTGTATAACGCTTGAATAGAGGCTGTACCAACCCCTGCTTCTAAAAGAGCTAAATAAATCATAACCTGCCCAATTGATGACATTAAACCATTTACTTCCGATCCGAAACTAAGTAAAACTAATCTTGGGATTACAATTCCTAAAGCTATTATTAAGAGTTGGCTGCCAAATCCAAACATTAAATTATAAATACTTCTTTTTGTTTTCATATTATTCCTTTAATTAATGATTTAATATACTTTAGGACTATTAATAAATTTAAATAACTCTTGCTAATGTCTAGGTTAAGACTAATTTCATTTTTTGTTAATCTTCCTTTTAATCCTACATAGTACTTTATATAAGTTCCCATTTTCTTTAATAAAGAATAGTTATAGAAAACTATTTGTTGTTTTAAATATAATGCATACCCCTTAGGATTATTATAAAATAAATCCATCCCGGCCTTAGTTAATCCATCATCTAAATAATCACAAAAATAAATAATCTCGTTAAACCATCTAATTTTAAAACCATCATTTGCAATTTTCTCCCAAACAACAGCTTCTGTAATAAAATTCTCCCCATCAATTTCTGGAAATTTATATTTCCTTAAGATATGCGTATAGAATACCTCAGCTTTATCTCCTAAAATATTATATTTAACTCTTTCCAGGGAAGTTGCATCAACAAATTCCCCATCAAAAGTCTCCCCAATAATTCTATGATTACTGTAGCCTTTATTTCCAGATATACCTACAAATTGATTATTGGATTGTTCAAGAGTACGCTCCCATCCACTGATTTTTTCCAATGCTGAATTAATTAAATAATCATCTGAGTCTACGATAAAAAATAATTCTCCACTAGCCATGTCTAGTGCTCTATTAATTGCCCTATGCTTTCCACCATTTTCAACTTTTAAATAAAATATAGGAAAATCATTTTTATCCTCTAACCAAGAATGAAATAATTCTTGTGTATGATCATTTGACCCATCGTCTATTACTATCCACTCAAAATCTTTATAAGTCTGGTTTCTTAACGATTCATATAAATTTCTAATAATATATCCTCTATTATACGTCGGTGTAAATACTGTTATTTTAGGCTTTGGCATTCTTTCACTTCCAAATGATTGATTTATGACATATTTTAAACTGGCCATAATAAAGTATTGTTACCTTATTTTCGCTCTCTTGATTATTTTATTAGATAATGCTTTAAAACCCTCTTCCTTATAAATACGGATTATGAGTATGAATATTTCTCCTAGCTTATTACCAAATAGTTTCTTAATTTTATAGTCAATTTTTCGGGCTCTAACATCATTATTGTCTATCCACGATCCATTAAAATGATGTATTGTAAAGGTATTTTTGGTTAATGAAATTTTTTCTGTGTAAAAATTTTTAGGACAGAAATAATCTTTAGGATAAATAGTTAGTATCCCTTCAATTTCCTGAAGTTTATTGTTTAATGTAATATTATATTTGTGATATGTAATGTTAGTAATAATAGACACATTAGTTGTTAAATCAAAAAATCCATCTTTATTAATAAAATTCCTTGTTTCGTAGTACTCTAATAAGCTTTTAACCCATTCATTCTCTTTTTTACTTCCCATTATAGCTGTTTGTAAAGTATCTTTATCTTCGAATCCTGTAAAAGCTGAATGATCTAATAGTCCATCAAAATTCTTTAATATCTCAATATCAGTATCCATGTAAATACCACCAAATTTATTTAGGACAAAAAGCCTTACATAATCCGTAACAAAGGCAAATTTCTTCGAATCATAAGCTTCTCTCACATATCTGTTCGTATCTATATCAAAATTATCCTCATTCCATTCAATTAACTCATAATCTGGCAAATATTTTTTCCAGCTTTCAATACACTTAATAGTTAGGTCATTGTAAGCTTTTTTACCGAACCAACAATAATGTATAATTTTAGGAATACACTCCATGCTATATTCCTCCCTTACTATTCTTACCAGCACTTCTTTATTGTTAAGTTCTTTCGGATACACTGTTCTTATAGATCATTATTTTAGCGGCTAGACCATTAAGTCCTAAGAAGTTTATTAGTCCAAACATTCTTATATTAATATTATTTTTTCTATTAAGACCGGTTCTATTACAAAATTTACTTACTGTTCTCCCCATTAAGAGTTGTAACATTATATTTTTGTACATTGAAAATGAATAGACTTTTTTTATAAAACTTTTAAGTTCCAAATAAGATACTCCAGACCTTATATAGGCATACATAGAACTACTCATTAGGTTAAAAAATATCATCGGATATATATCCTTTAACTCTTTTTCAAGTCTATAAATTCGAATGTAAATAACAAACTTCTCAATAAGATTTACAAATTGATTGATTAAGTTTGGATTAGGCGATTGCATGATAGATCCTGTTCTCTGTAAATAATTATAAAAAGATTTCTTACTTGAAGTAATAATGGTAGAGTGCACAATAAAATACAAATTAAACAACAAATCCTCAGCAAAAATCTCTGCATTATTTTCAAATCTTATCGAATTTTCAATGATAATCTTCCTTTTATAAAGTTTATTCCATGCTTCGTGTCCATGAATATAGTTGAAATAATATTGATAAAAATATTCTTGTATGCCTAATCTTTTTATATCTATTACCTCATCATCTATCTTCAAAAAATGGGGCTCTACATGTGTTTCGTAAACCTTATTATAGTTACATATAGAAATATCTGAATCATTTATCTTTGCACTTTGATACATAGTTTCTAGCATATCTGCTTCAATCCAGTCATCTGAATCAACAAAAGCAATATATTCCCCTATTGCAATATCCAATCCGGCATTCCTTGCAGAAGAAAGCCCACCGTTTTCTTTATGAATAACCTTTACTCTATTATCTACTTTGGAATACTTTTCTGCTATTAAGCCACAATTGTCAGGTGATCCATCATCTACCAAAATAACTTCAATATTCTTTAACGATTGGCTTAGAACTGAATCTACACATTTTTCAATATAGTTTTCTACATTATATAGTGGTATTATTACACTTACTTTAACCATTGAGATTACCTCTTTACTAATCCACTTTCAGCTTGAATTTCATACAAACGAGCCAGTAGTATATTGGTTGAAAATGTAGGAAAGCCTTTACCCTAATTAACAGCTTTTTATTTTCTCCTTGGTATCCCTTCATACGAAATACAATCATCTCATTTAACCCTGGATAATTTTTTTCGATGTCATTGGTGATCCATTTCAGAGCTTGTTTACATGATAATTTTCTATTTGTTACTAGATAGGCTATACAAGAATTAAAGTTATAAATATAATTAGCAATACAGTCCTCATACATGATTCTATGTACTATTTCAGCTGCTCTTAGGATATTTGTGTTATTTAAATATTCATAGCTTCTTTTTAAAGCGCTTATTGCATCAAATCTTCTTATATTATAAGTGTGGGAAATGGACCCTTCCCTCTGGACATAAAACAACAATACACTATTAATAAACTTAACTGTTCTTGCTATAGCAAAAGCCTTTATAATAAATTCTTGGTCTTCTCCATTTGAACAACCTTCTGTGAATCTAAGATTATTATTAAGTAGAAAGTCCCTTCTGTATGCTGCACTTCCTATGCATACCTTCATACTTTTATCAATAATGATACGGTTTAATGCATCAATACCTGTAAAAAGACCATCATAAGGATGATACATATCAAAATAGTTACTAATGGTAATTTGACCTTCAGTAACTTTATTGAATCCCCAACAAAGAACATCATATTCCTGACCATTTAGTACCGCAATAAATTCCTCAACCAAATTCATGGAGACATAGTCGTCACCATCTAAGAACAGCAGATATTTACCTCTAGCCTCTTCAATACCAATATTCCTTACTGAACTTACCCCACCATTATTTTTATTAATGAGCTTCGTATGTCTTAACTGATATTTCTTCAGTACTCTTTCAATCATTCCTATCGTATTATCAGTAGACCCATCATTAATAATAATGACTTCAAATTCTTTTTCACTCTGTTTGTTCAATGAATTCAGGGTATTATCAATATATTTTTCTACATTATAGGCTGGTATAATAACACTAAGCTCCATTTTTTCCCCTCTAATACTTGTTTATAAGAATTATCTATTTCTAACTTAGCCGTTTTTTGAGCCTATATAACTTTCCTACTAGGAATCCTCCAGCCACTGCTAATCTATATCTATTATATAAAAAGGTTTTTACAATGCTTTTCATAGGCATACTCAAAGTGTCATGCTTCTTAAAGAGAACCTGACAAAAATCTTGCGTTCTAGTATTCATAATTAGCATTTTACTTCTTTGAGAAATTTCTTTTATAGAACTATCATTCTTAAAAGCAAATTCTAAAAATATAATTTTTGCTGCATATCTTATAAACCATTTAGCATTTAATTTTTCTATTTTGTTATCTAAAAGCCTCATCTTTTGCAGACAGTTGTCTTTAATTCCCTGTATCTGGAGTAATATTTCAAAAAGATGGGGATTATGTTTCCTACTAAGACTGTTACTGACAACCCTATAATAATAAAGAGGTTTGTTTAAAAATATAAAACTATTAGTGTAAATACTATATTGGAGAATAAATGCATAATCCTCTATTGGTTCCCCTGCAAATCTTAGGTTGTTCTTCTCTATGAGCTCACGTTTAAAAAGCAGATTCCATACAGTCAGAATATGAGTTGGGTCTATAAAATATTTTTTAAAAATATGATTTACAAAATCATCCTTATTATTTACCCAATTAGATGGATATGGAAGGGTAACAAGTGATATCTTTTGTTTTTCATAGTCATTTAAAAATATCCCACATGCAATTAAATCGACTTCTCTTTTCAGAGTCTCATGATAGAGTTTTTCATACATAGTTAAATCAACATAATCATCACTGTCACAAAATGCGATATATTTGCCACTTGCGATATCTAATCCAGCATTTCTAGCTGAAGATAGCCCGCCATTTTCCTTATTTACTACTCTCACACGACTATCCTGTTTTTCGTATTCTTGACATATAGAAAGTGAATAATCGGTGGAGCCATCATTTACAAGGATAATTTCTATATCTTTCAATGTTTGATTTACTAGAGAATCTATACAATGGATTAAAAATTCTTCTACATTAAAAACAGGTACAATAATTGATACCTTAGGTTCTGACATAATCTTCATTCCTTAGAGCCTATAACTATTTTTAGAGTTTGGTTTGATGAATGGTCTACTGTGTCAAAGTGTAGCGGGGCTTTATACTGGATTTTCCCTTCTAATGCACGTTCCATGATATTTGATAATTCTTTTACTTTAAAAGCATCAAAAAAATAAGCATTCTCATATCCACCTAATATCTCACGAGAAAACGGACAATCCGATGCTAGTACAATCCCTTTATGCAGCATGGCTTCCAGCAATGGCAAACCAAAGGTTTCAATATAAGACGGGAATAATAAAATCGACTTGGTATATAGTTCAAAGACATGATCTCTAGGAAGGTTTCCAGCAAACTCAATTGGCAGATCATGCTCTTTTACTTCTCTATACAAATTAACTACATGGTCATTTTCATTTCCAAGTAGGGTGAAAATCACTTTAAAGTCGGTGATCCTCTTAGCCTTTAACTCCTTGCAAGCCTCAACTATTAAACTATGATTCTTATAGACCATTTCAGTTGCTGGGTAAAAAAAGGTCTTAAATGCCGGTGTAGTTGGCTTAAAAAAGTGTTTTACTTCTGTCTTCACTAGTGGAGGGACGACATGCATCTTTTCAGGCCCTACTCCACTCTTTTCTACACAAGCTTTCTTCATCCATTCGGTTTGAACAATGACCTTTTCAGCTTTTTGAATAGACTTAATGTTACTTTTACTTAATACATTTTGATATAACCAGAATTTCTTATTATCAAAAAAACTAAATTTATGATCAATAAACGGTAATGGCTGGTGAAGGTATAAGATCTGACTCACTTTGGTACAGGGGACAATGACGTTCTGAAGAGAAAACACCCTATTGGCCCTGTACTGTTTAACCAACTTAGGAGCAATAAAGTAATCAAAAAACAGCCGATGCAACCAGCTCTTCTTGATCCATGGAAAGCTTACTACTTTTACATTCTCCTTCTCTTCAAGTTGTGGTCTGCCAACAACAAAGATCCAGTTTATGTTTGTATCCTTACTCGTGGAAGCCTCCTGATAAAAATCCCTCAAAACAGACAATGCCCCGCTTGTCTCCGCTGGAACGTCAAATACCATGATATTCATAGGTACTTATTCCTTTCCCCATACAACCTTATTCACAATCTTCGTGTAGCTTTGGATTATCTTAACGACCTTTACCGATACATTTGTGTCTTGATAGTCGGGAACCTGCTCCACCCATTCATTACTTTCCCACATACTTCTACAGAGCTCCACAGACTGCAGTACGTCTTCTTTCTTAATTCCACCAAGAATGATGACTCCTTTATCTAGGGATTCCGGGCGCTCAGTGGATGTCCTTATGGATACTGCTGGGAAGCCTAAGATAGCTGCTTCTTCAGGAACCGTCCCACTATCTGAAAGAACGCAATAGGCATTTAATTGCAGTTTATTGTAATCAAAGAAACCAAAGGGTTTTAGACTCCTAACCAAGGGGTGGAACTCAAAGCCTCGTTTCTCAATAATATTTTGGCTTCTTGGATGAGTCGAGTAGATGACAGGCATTTGATAATGCTCTGCAATTTCATTAATTGCACTCATTAACGAGAAGAAATTTTTCTCATTATCAATATTTTCCTCACGGTGGGCTGAAACCAATATATAGTTCCCTTTCTCCAACCCAAGAGTCGTTAACACTTGACTATCGTTGATTTCAGCTTCATGTTTCTTTATTACCTCTGTTAACGGCGAACCTGTTACATAAATATGTTCTTTTCTATAGCCTTCCGAAATGAGGTATCTTCTTGCATGCTCTGTATATGGTAAATTCACATCAGAAATATGATCCACTATTTTTCTGTTAATCTCTTCTGGAAGATTCTGATCAAAGCATCTATTACCAGCTTCCATATGAAAAATAGGTACCTTTAATCGTTTAGCTGAAATCGCAGATAACGCTGAATTGGTATCCCCTAAAATAAGAAGAGCATCAGGTTTTACTTCTTCTAAGAGATTATAAGACTTCGAAATAATATTACCCATTGTCTCTCCGAGGTTACTTCCTACGCTGTCTAGATAATAGTCTGGTTCCCGAATGCCTAACTCATCAAAGAAAACCTGGTTTAACGTATAGTCCCAGTTTTGACCCGTGTGGACAAGTACATGATGAAAGTATTTATCCAACTTTTTAATCGTTTCACTGAGTCTTATGACTTCCGGTCTTGTACCTACTATGGTCATTACCTTAAGTTTACTCATTATGAATGCCCCTTCTTCTTCACCCAAAATAGTGCGGGTATAATTCTTTATGGTGCTCCGTCCAGTCTCTCATTTCCTTTATCATATCCTCATAGGAAGGTACAACAAAATCGAAATCTTTCCTGTTGTTTAGCAATGACTTATTCAAAGTCACACTATCACCCTTTAATATCACTACTTCGTTATCTTTAAAATAACTATTAAAAAGCTTCAGCAGTTCATACTTAGAAATGGTATCGTTGTTGACCAAGTGATATAAGCCAACCAAATCACTTTGGGCTGCCGCTTCCATGGCTTTTGCTAAAGTCAGCGTTGTTACACCTGTCCAAATCGCACGATGGAACCCACAAATTTCGCCCCTCTGCTTCATAAACCAATTAAACAACCCGATACCATTCTTCTTCATGTCCGGGCCTATAATAGAAGTACGGAAGGTTACATCCTTGTCATTCTCCAATTCTCCTAAGGCCTTACTACGATCATAAAAGGTTTCTCCATCTTTAAAGGCGTTTTCGCTATAGTTCCCCTCATTCCCTGAAAAAACGCAATCGGTACTCATATGAATAACCTTTGTCTTACTTTCCCTTGTCACAAAGCTAAGGTAATGTGGAAAATAGCTGTTCAAAAAAACAGCGGACTGTTTATTATTCTCTGCATCTTGATTTAGTAGACCCACACAATTAATAACGCAATCAAATCTACCGTCTTTTATCACTTGATCTACGAGATTCAAATCACTCACATCGCCAACCACATTTATACAATATGGAAAATCAGTACGTGAAAAAGCCACCACTTCATGCCCTTGTTCTTTTAAGTAAATACAAATCGTATGGCCGGCCATTCCAGTTGCACCTAGAACGAGGAACTTCATATAGAAACTAACTTCCTCTCCCACTCTTTTAATTCGTCTTGAATATAATCTAAACTTAAGAGCTTTTCTTTAATTTGTTCTATATTTAAACGTTCTGTATTATGCGAGTTGTATTCATCTGCTGTAGCGAGTTGTTCATTACCCTCTGAAAAATATTTATCATAGTTCAATTCTCTCTTATCCACTGGAATCCTATAAAAAACACCCATATCCTCGGCAGTTATATATTCCTCTTTCGTCAACAATGTTTCATAGAGCTTTTCCCCATGTCTCGTTCCTATCATCTTCACTTCATTGTCCACGTTGAAAAGTTCTTTTAACGCTATAGCTAGATTTCCGATAGTCGCAGCCGGTGATTTTTGGACCATGATATCGCCTGTTTCAGCATGCTGAAACGCAAAGATGACCAATTCTACCGCTTCCTCTAGACTCATCAGAAACCTTGTCATATTTGGATTTGTTACCGTTAGTGGTTGACCGCTTTTGATCTGTTCAACAAATAACGGAATGACTGACCCTCTAGATGCCATTACATTTCCGTATCTTGTTCCGCAAATAACCGTTCTTTCTGGTGACACCGTCCGCGACTTGGCCACTAACACTTTTTCCATCATCGCCTTAGAGATACCCATTGCATTAATAGGATAAGCAGCTTTGTCAGTAGATAGGCAAATCACCTTTTTTACTCCATATTCAATGGCCGCTGTCAGAACATTGTCTGTCCCGATAATATTGGTTTTCACTGCTTCAAGCGGGAAAAACTCACAGGATGGAACCTGTTTTAATGCGGCTGCGTGAAAAATATAATCGACTCCATGCATGGCATTTTTCACACTTGATAGGTCTCTAACATCTCCAAGATAAAACTTAAGTTTGTTATTTCTGTATTGGTTTCTCATATCGTCTTGTTTTTTCTCATCACGGGAGAAGATGCGGATTTCCTTTAAATCCGTATCCAGGAATCTCTTCATGACTGCATGTCCAAATGAGCCAGTGCCTCCAGTGATCAATAAAGTTTTACCGCTGAACATGTTGTACACCTCCTGCAAATGTAAGCACACTATTCATTCTTTGCATAAATATCTGTTTAGAAAAATTCCGATCGTAGTAATCTCGTGCATTCCGTCCATACTGGAAGTGCTTCTCTCTCTCTAAAGCAAACTTTTTTATTAAATGAGCCAGTTCCATGTAGTCCTCCGCTGGAGCACATAACCCACAATCAGCTTCATTTATAACCATTTGTGTCTCACCGTCTATTGCTCCGATTATTGGCTTACCTGCAGCCATATAGGATTGAACCTTATTTGGTAGTGTGTAGGATATTTCTTTATTAGCCTTCAGAGTAACTAAAAAAGCATCTGCCATTTCATAGAAACGCGGCATTTCTGAAACAGGATATGCTCCGTGAAAAATGATATTAGTAAGTTCCAGATTAGCCGCGAGCTCCTTACACTTGTCCCATGAAGAGCCTTCACCAACAATATGAAAGGTAATATGCCCCTCCCCTTTCAACTCGTTAGCAGCCAAAACAATCGTCTCCACACTTTGCGTTTCTCCAATATTCCCTGCAAATACTAGATGAATAGATTGGTCCTGACTTTTAGGCTCCTCAATTTCTTCAAACAATGACTCCGCATATACCGGCAGATAGGTAGTCGAACTATGTATTCCTAGCCTTTGTCTAAAATAGGTCTCGAACGATTTAGAGCTAATCAACAATTTATCTGCACTCCGATAAATCCACTTGCTCAATCTCAGTAAAACTCGATAGAGCATTCCTTCTGTTGAGATTCCTGCAGAAGTGATGCTTTCAGGCCATAGATCATGACAATATAGGATAAGAGGCTTTTTCGTCCGCTTTTTCAAGACAATCCCAGGCATCGCCATAGTGACAGGCGAAAGCTGATACACTAAGACCACATCAAAATCTGGTTTCATAAACATCGCTTTTAATGTGGAAGAAAGAGCGAAACTTAGATAGTTTAAGGCCAAGCCAAAGGTTCCTTTTCCTCTTCCCATAAGCCACGAGCGAATAACCCTCACACCATTTATCTCTTCGACCCTATTTTTAAAATCTTTATATCTCTTATCCACAACTCCACCCGGATAATTGGGAAGACCTGTTAACACCGTTACCTCGTGACCTGCTTTAACAAGTTCAAAGCAAATATCATTCACACGAAACTGTTCCGGAAAAAAGTATTGGCACACAACAAGGATTTTCATGATTCCTGACCTCGTCTATTTTCCAAATACTCTTCCACTTCCCCAACAATCCCCTCTGCAAACGATACTGGCCTGTAATCAAAATCAGCCGTGGCTTCATCATAAGGAAAAGCCTTATCCTCCTGAATACGGAGTACTTGTTCCACTGAGATGATCGCATTCTTATTCAGGGCATTATAAATTCGCGCTGCTAAAATGGAAACCCATAATGGTATTTTCACGATGGTATTGTTACGTGCTAATGTAGTAGACACGCATCGCACCAAATCTATATATTTTATCGGAGAACCCCCAGCCAGGTTATACGCTTGATTAAAGGTCCGTTCCTTGTTTACTAGGACATCATAATAGGCATTTCCTAAATCCCTGGCATGAACTGGCTGCATTAAATTGTCGCCTTTACCGAACATTGGGAAAAATTTGCGCCGGAATAAGTAATCAACTAACTTGTACATATTCCGGTCCCCAGATGAGCCATAAATCATCGTAGGTCTTAATACCGTTATGCCAATTTGGTCACGCTTCAGAAGAATCTCATCCTCAATTCTAACGTACTCTTCCGAAGCACTTTTATATTTGGAATACCTTCCAGTGGTATGAACTAACACAGCCCACTTCACTTGGTTGATAATAGCCGCTTCTACTACATTTTTCGAAAAGACAATAGAGGAAATATGGACAACCGTCTCAACCCCCACCATCGACGACTCTAAAAATTGGGGGTCATCAAGACTGCCATATACTTTTTCAATATCAAGTTCAGCCTCATCAAGAATTGTTGTGTCACTCGTTTCCCTAACCACGCACCGGATCTTGCCTTGATACTTTTCCTCTATTAATCTCTGTAAAAACCATTTCCCTGTATGGCCCGTGATGCCAGTGACATAAAGCATACCTATTCCTCCAAAGCCGCCAACTATTAAAGAACCTTCGTTTCTTGGCACCCTTCCTTCACATCTTTTCCTTTTACTACACTCAACATCGTTGAAAAGAATATTTTCACATCAAAAGTAAAACTCATCTTTTCTGCATATTCTCCATCAAGCTTGGCTTTGATTATGATTGGCAGTTCATCCCGGCCATTAATCTGGGCCCATCCTGTAAGACCCGGTTGAACATGATTAGCTCCATACTTATCACGTTCCTTTAGTAAATCTTGTTGGTTCCAAAGCGCAGGGCGCGGGCCAACAATGCTCATATCACCTTTAAGGATATTCAATATTTGTGGCAGTTCATCAAAGCTCGATTTACGTAATACTCTGCCAATTTTCGTTATATAGACGTCTGGATTTTCCAAAAGATGTGTTGGCACATCACGAGGTGTATCTATCTTCATGGTTCTGAACTTATATATATAAAACTCTTTTTTATTCTTCCCAACACGCCGTTGTTTGAATATTACAGGACCCTTTGAATCAAACTTTATGTAAATCATGATTAATAGTATGGCAGGTGCAATCAATACTAAACCAGCTAACGATAGGATGACATCCAGTATTCTTTTTATATAGATCTTATACATCACTATCCACACACCCCAAATCTATTAATTGATTTCACACAAGAACTGCACGCTTTAGTTTGCCATTGATAGCATATGATCAGAGTGATTGTTAGCCACGTTGAGTAATGTGTCACGTAAATCCCCATCTGACATATACAGAAGTTGATCCAGTAAATCACTTAATAGATCAGTATTAATCACACTTGCTTTTCCGATGTGAATCTTAGGAAAAATTTGCTCCGTATGGATTTCACTATCGTTCATAAGCTCTTCATACATTTTTTCACCAGGACGGATTCCCGTGTACTCAATCCCTATTTCATCTACCGTATATCCTGACAGTCTAATTAAGTTATTGGCTAAATCAATGATTTTTACAGGCTCACCCATATCTAACACGAAGATTTCACCGCCCAGTGCAAGGGCTCCTGATTGAATAACAAGTCCAGAAGCTTCGGAAATCGTCATAAAGTATCGTGTCATATCCGAGTGTGTAACGGTCACTGGACCTCCTGATTGAATCTGCTTTTTGAATAACGGAATCACACTTCCATTACTGCCAAGTACATTTCCAAACCTTACTGCAACAAATTTGGTATTGCTTCTTTGTGCCAGCTGCTGAATAATCATTTCCGCAACCCGCTTCGTCGCTCCCATAATATTAGTAGGATTAACTGCTTTATCCGAAGAAATAAGGACAAAGGTATGTACACCAAAGATATCCGCAGCCTCTGCTACATTTTTAGTTCCAAAGATATTATTCTTCACCGCTTCTTTTGGGTTGTATTCCATTAAGGGTACATGCTTATGAGCTGCGGCATGGTATACCACATCTGGCTTATGTTCCTCCATCATCTCAAACATTCGGTTCCGATCCTGAATATCTCCAATGAAGGGAACTACCTCAAATGGATATCGGCTTCTGAGCTCCCAATCAATCTCATAAATGCTGTTTTCTGAATGATCCACCAAAATCAATTTCTTTGGTGAAAATACAGAAATCTGCCGGCAAATTTCAGATCCAATAGATCCTCCTGCACCAGTAATCAATACCGTTTTACCCGTAACATATTCAGATATACTATGAGTATCCAAACTTACTGGTTCTCTTCCTAATAAATCTTCTACCTGAACCTCTCGAAACTGATTAACAGATACCTTCCCGGTCATTAAATCTTCGAGCTTCGGCAAAATCTGTGTCTTGGCTTTTGTTTTCATACACTCTTCAAAAATACGGTTAAGTTCCTGCTTACTAAGAGAAGGAATGGCGATAACGATGTTGTCTATCTCATATTTTTCAACTGTTTCCTTAATCACGCTAGAATTACCAACTACTGGTATCCCCATAATATCTAATTTGTATTTAGCTGGGTCATCATCAATAAAGGCAACAGGCTTTAGGTCGATATCGAGATTGTGGTGTAATTGGCGAAGCACCATAGTTCCAGCCGACCCAGCACCAATAATGAGTGTTCTTTTGCAGCTTTGAGCGTGAGTCATATAACCATCTCGAATCATTCTTACCGAAAATCTTGAACCAGCAATGAGCAAAACGTGAAGCATCCAAGTGATCATCAACACCCGAACAAACTTATTATGATAAACGAGGTTCTGCAATAATGCTGCTCCGGCAACCGAAAAGGTCACCGCTTTAACAATGGCTACTAGCTCGCCTACACTCGCATATTGCCAGGATTTATGATATAGCTTATAAATGAAAGCAAAAAAATGATGACAGACTAATAAAGTGATCGATGTTACTAACAACATCGGCATTTTTAGTATTTCTAAATTAGGAATAAAGGTTAAATAGCTTAGGTAAATGGCAGATAACACAATCAACGAATCCAAGATGACAAAAGCCGTTATTCTCTTCTTATACGTCACCCATCCAACCCCCTAATTCCTAATAAAAATCTCAGCAACTCGCTATAATGACCAAATAAGTTTCAATGAGTCAATTAAACTAATTTTTTCCAACAATCGACTAGTTTCCATCTTATTCTACATCCCTATTCCATTGGAAAAGGAGTATTTTGACGGAATTTGTAATCATAACTATTTTACCATTCTTTTTCCTACTTTTGTATGGTTCCTACAGCTTCCTATCGTCATTTTTAAGGAAAACACCCGCTTTATTTTCGGAAGATAAAAGTGAATACTTTACGACTTATTACTATTTTCAAAGGATTTAAGAGGAAATTGTCGAAAGTATTATATATAAACTGCAGATTACCTTTTCTTAAACTAGCAGAACTTTTTATTAGGTCTTTTGAAGTAACTCCCCCAACAGGATGGTTTCCATGTAATGAATATCGTTAATTCGAACCATTGTTTATGAAAGCGTTATCATTTATAGTTAGTAAAACGCAATTGAAAAACACAAAGGTTGTCTATATCTACTAATGGGAGTGGATTGTATGGATGAGCAGGGTAATCTTTTAGTTGGGGTATTGTGGGGTACATCTCTTAGTGTTCCTTTATGGCTGGCGTTTTTCGGTTGGGTGAAATTAATTATTAATTTTATTGCATAAAACATTACACTTAAAATAGACACAAACAGAAATAAAAGGAGAGCTTCTAAAGCCCTCCTTTTATCATGCACTTATATACACTAATATTTTAATACGCTTTATCCTGATAAAAAGCCTCTAGTTGTTGGTCTCCTCTTTTGGCTGCTACCATTAAACTCATAATGAACAGCATAGTAAAAGAACCCATTAGTAAACCACCAATGAAAAATAACATATAAAGCCCTCCTATTATATAGTTCATAATTCGCAGGAAGGTGATCATATTCGGTAACTGGCTGGCATAGTCCTAACAGACCTTAGCCCCTTTAGTTTTGCGACACCATCTTTCAATGGCTATGCCCTTTCGTACGAACTATGTCAATCTACTTACATTATACCAAGATTTGCTAATAAAGAATAGTAGAAAATCACTATACAAATAAAGAATTCCTATTTTGCAGGTTGGGAAAATAGTTGCAACATGTTTACCCAACCTATGTATATTTTAAACTTCTCTTTTTATTAACAAGCCATACTAGTAACAACGCCAGTAATGCCCCAGAGGAATCAATCAAAACATCTCTAAACGATGGACCCCTTCCCGGCATAAAGGATTGATGATATTCATCGGAAATAGCATAAAGAAAAGTTAATATCCATGCACTAATGTACGATAAGCGATATATTTCTAGTGATTTGAATAGTAAAAACGCTAGAATTCCAAACACAGTCACATGAGTTGCTTTTCTAATTATCAGATTTACTCCTTCAATTTCATCTTGAGTTGCACTCGGAGTATGTACGGTCTGATGTTCCTTCACAACAACCTTTTGAATTGCACCTGAAGTACTTTTCCCTGTAAAGTAAGGAAGTTGCGTAAAACAAAAGATCACTGTCATCCATAATATCGTTGCTAGTATCCACCATTTTCTCTTGCCCATTTCCCCCCCCCTTTTTTCAAACTTAACAATAACACCCCTAAAAACATTTATCTTCATTCTAACTTTCTCTTACCATAATAGCCATTAGTATAGAAGTAATTTCACCTAACAATCTTTAAAAGACTTCCCTTTACTCAAAATTAAATAAAATCTCATTTTTTCTCCAGTCCAGATGCAAGCAAGCAGAACAATAACACAGTAAAAAATATATTTAAAGAGAATTGATTTGGCAGTTCAATTGAATCCACATCTCTTTTCCAATCCTGCTTGCTACTTCAAGCCCAGCACTTAACTTAATTTCAAATTTTAATCTATTCGATTAAGCTAACTATTAAGGTTAAGTAATGGGTGCTAATTTGACAAAACTCATACTTTTTTATAATAGTTAATACCCATTTATTCCTAGTCATGTCTTCAATATTTCAACAAGTAGCTACCTAATTAAATACCATAGATTATAAAGGGAGAAAAACAATAAACGTAGAGCTTCCTCCATTTTGTTTTAATTAGGATTATCCAGTCAGTACATTAGTTTTATAGATCAGGTCTACTTAATTGGGCAAAATGAATTTTCTCAACATTATTACAAAGTTAACCATTTAAACCCTTTTCTTATTCATTCCAGAATTCTTTTGAGCTCTAAGATCTAAGTTACACTATACATTAACTTTAATTTTGTTATTTGGTTTTATTTCTCCCAACAGTAAAATTCTTGAAAATGCAAATCTTTTTATAATTAAGAGATTAATAAATAAAGGTATAGTTAAACCTATAACTGAAAAGTAAATCCAATTGTATTCACCTATAATTTTTCCAAAAATAATGTTAATTGGAATGTGAAGATACATTATTGGCAACGAAGATACCCCTAGATACTCTATAATCTTTACTTTTGGCAATTTTGAAATCCAGTAACTTAGTATACATATAGTTAGAGACATATTTATAGGAATAATTAAATCTAAGAATAAATTAGTATACTGGTGATATTTCATATCGAGATGATATGAATAAAAGCCAAAGTACTCAACAAAATTGAGAATAATTGATAAAACCAATATTATTGCTGAATATCTAAATTTAAATGGAAAATTGATAAATTTTTTTAAGTAAAATCCCACTGCAAAATATCCGGTAGAAATTAATACAACATCCACACTCCAAGGTATTGGTACTTGTGACTGGATAATAAACTTACCTTCAAAATGCCCAAAAATAAATGCTGCAAAAATAATTATTATTTGAGTTTTAATTGACTTCACAAATATTGTTAATATAGCAAAAAGAACTTGCGTTACAAGCAAGCAAGTAATAAACCAAAATACAGCAAAAGCCCCCTTCAATGTTTGCCCGCCGAAGACTAATCGCAAAAAATCCCTAAAAATATCAATTAACTCTAATTTCCCATTAAGCATATTTTTACTACTTATTAGAATGATAATAAAGATTCCAAATGAAAAGTAGGGAATTAGTAACTGAAAGAAACGTCTCTTTGCCCAAACCCAAAATTGATTTTTGTTTATATCTGATTTGAAAGTATAGCCACTTAATAAAAAGAATAAAGGCATATGAAACCAAAAAAAGTAATGGTGTGCAAATTGATTTCCTGAATGACCAATAACAACTAAAATTATTCCAATACCTTTGGCTATATCAATCCATTTTTCTCTTTTTTTTTGCACTTTAACAAGTCCTTTCTTTTTAACTAGTAAAAGTTTAATTTGGTAAAATATAATTATTGAGAGAATTAACTTTCTAACAAAGGGTTGTGCTTTAGCAAAATTTAATAATATTAATCAAAAATTTAGAATCGGGTAAAAATTGCCTAATTTTAAATATATTTAGTTTTGTAATACTTCCTTAAAATTTTGATGATAAGGAAATAGAAAAAGTTCCATTTTTTAATATTTAATTTAATTAAGTAAATAGAAAATGAATATACGATTATATACTAGGACTATATATGAATAGAATTGAATAATGTTACCACACCAAATACATTGTATAACAAATAACGCTCTTACCTAATCAGGTAAGAGCGTGGTATCCCAAATATTTAAATTAGTGCCATCTCTAAACTATTAATAGTCTCTCTTCCAATGGAGTCATAAATGACCTTAGCATTTTGGGCACTTGTAAGATCGTAGCAGTTTCTACCGTCAAGAATAATTGGAGTTTTCATTAGTTTACTGTAGTAGGACAAATCGAAATTTTTAATTTCTTCCCATTCAGTAAAAATAAAACAAACATCTGCATTCTTTAGAGTTTCTTCAATTGTCGAATAATAATTAATACTCCCTAGTTGTAATTTTGAAAAGTTGTCAATACCCACAGGATCCCAAGCTTTTACATTAGCTCCATCCTCTAACATTATCGGGATATTAACCAATGACGGAGCCTCTCTTAAATCGTCAGTTCCCGGTTTGAAGGTTAGTCCAAGGACAGCGATATTCAAGCCCTTCAAACTATCAAAATACTTACGAGACTTTTTGATTAATTTTAATTTTTGATTTTCGTTTACATCGATTGCAGCTTTTATAGTCTTTAACTCGTAATCATGGAAATTAGCTAGCCAATGTAAAGCCTTTGTATCTTTAGGAAAACACGAACCCCCGTAACCAATTCCCGCGTTTAAAAATCTATTACCAATACGACTATCGAACCCCATTCCAAGGGAAATATCATCGATATCAGCTCCTATAATTTCACAAAGGTTAGCAATTTCATTGATAAAGGAAATTTTCAAAGCTAAAAAATCATTAGATGCGTATTTAATCATTTCTGCACTTTTTCTATTTGTAACTAGGATTGGGGCATCAAAGTCTTTATATACTTCTTTCAAAATTTCACCTGCATAACTATCTTCTACACCTACAACAATTCTAGAAGCATGCAAAGTATCCTTAACTGCAGTACCTTGGGATAAAAATTCAGGATTAGAAGCAATCGATACCTTTACATTATGAGCAAGACTGTTTTTTATTAATTCCTCAATTTTATCATTGGTTCCAATAGGTACTGTCGATTTCACTACTACTACACAATCCTTCTCAATACTATGAGCTATTTGTTCTGCAGCAGAATAGACATACTTCAAATCTGCTGAACCATCATGCTTTTCTGGTGTTCCTACTCCAATAAAAACAACATCCGCATCTTTATAAGCATGTTTGTAGTTAGTTGTAAAAGTTAATTTATCCAAATTTTTAATCATTAATTCTTCAAGACCTGGCTCATAAATAGGAGAAATTCCTGAACTCATTAACTCCACTTTATTTTCATCAATATCTACACACGAAACAGAATGCCCTTTTTCTGCTAGGCATACTCCAGTTACTAAACCAACATAGCCAGTACCAGCTACAGCAATTTTCAATTTAAATTCCGCCTTTTAAAAATTTTGTATTTATAATTTATTCCCTGCAATAATTCTAAGTTCAAAATATAAAAAAACAATATCGAAAAATAATATCAATCAAGTATATATAAAATGCACGCAGTTTCACTTATTGGCTACAATTAATTTATTAATATAAGTTCCTTATTATTGTTGGTTGTTAGATTATTAAAAAATCTCCATCAATATGTCAGAGGATATATTCATAGCTTGATTATTATTGCATAAGTTATTTATATCCATTTCTCGTTTCATATTAGAATACATAAATCTATCAACTTGATAGGCTTTGAAATCATCCCAATCAATAGTTCCACATAAGTGACGTTTTTGTAAATAATTGATTGTGTTTTGATCCTCTTTCATAGATGGTCGATTAAGAATTAATAATGGAATTCTAGCAATTAAAGCTTCCCCTACAATTCCCCAACCTGCCTTTGAAATAACTAAATCTGATGCGGCAATGTAGTTTTGAGATTCCAAGTAATTACAAGGTATTCTTAATAGATTTGGAAGATTGACGTCAATATTGGAGGATATTAAAAATGAACAGTTAGGACTTTTCCAAATCGGTAGTAGTTCTAGAGAACCAACATCAATTTTCATTCCCAATCCTAGGAAAATAACAAACTTATTATTAAATGGATCTACTAGTCTTCTAATTTTTTTTACTTCTTGATTTTCTATTTCTCTAGAAAAAAAACCGTACTCCCTCTTTTTAATATTCCAGCGCTCCTGACATCCAGCTAAAGAGTAAAAGTAAGTCATTTTTTGATATGCATCTTTATATGGTTTTAACTCAACTTCGTTAATTAACCCTTGATAGGCATTATACCAGGTGAAATTAGAAATACCAATAGTAGGAATTCCTATACTATTTGCCGCTTCAAAAGGTATGGGTGAAATATCCGAAATCACTAAATCAACCTTTTCTCTTATTAAAAACTCTCGTTCATGTATGAAATAATAATCCCAATCAGCTATAAAGTCTTTGTACTCGTTTAATAGTTTTTCTTTATTTGGTTGAATTGAATCCTTTTCCAGAAAATATCCTATATCTGTCTTTATTCTTCTATATTTCACTCTGTTAGTAGATAATGATTTCATTAAAAAGGATAAAGCAAAAGAATGACAAATAATGACTTTCACTTTAGGTTCAATTAGGAGATTCCTAATTATTGCAATACTCCTAGAAGCATGACCATACCCATAATCGGATATGTAATATGCGATTGTTTTCACAATTTCTACACCCCGAGCACAAAAAAAATCAGATAAAACACAAACCTATTCCTAAAGGATTATAATATCACTTTTGCTTTTGACTTATTAAAATGATTAATCACGTCATTCCATTCAAAGTAGAGTCGTGTAAAATCATCTTCACTAATTCCGATTCCAGTTTGAACCTCTATGAACTCTAACTCTGAAAGGCCCTTTATCCCATGTTTCTTCCCAGCTGGAAGATGAATTATATCACCAGCCTTCACTCTTGTAATATTATTATCTAATGCTAATTCGCCTTCCCCACGGACAATTGTCCAAACTTCATCACGTAAATTGTGATAATGATAACTGGAATTTTTACCTTTGTGTATACAAATTCGTTTGGTAACCATTTCATTGTCGCCATCATATTTTGCATAATCTAGCACGCGAGACCATCCCCAAATCCTTTCCTCATACATAGGTGGTTGGTCAAAACCTCCAATGAAATCTTTAATTTTCGGACTTGAAGCCTTGTCAGCAACTAAAATTCCATCTGGACTCGCAGCAACTACAATGTCTTTTGTTCCAAGGACTGTAACTGGAATATCCAACTCATTAATTAAATGAGTATTAACTGAATCTTCACTAAGTACACCCTTACCAATTTGGGTGGTTGCCATTTCTTCAGTAAGTGTATTCCATGTACCAAGGTCCTTCCAATAACCATCATGAGGAAGTGCAACAATATAATCTGCTTGCTCCACTACCTGGTAATCAAAGCTAATTTTAGGGAGAGATTGATATTGAAATGACAATTCATCGTATTGAGTAGGCAATCCCATTTTTAATAAGATATTAATTAAATATTTTAATTTAAACGCAAATACTCCACAATTCCATAGGGCATTTTTATTAATAAGAGTCTGAGCATCTTCTTCACTAGGCTTTTCAGTAAAATGGTTCACCTTAAAATAGGAATGCTCTGTAATTTCACCTTTTGGAACTATATATCCGTATTTAGAAGAAGGATATGTAGGTTTAACACCTACTAATGCTAAATCTGCATTGGAATCCAGTAATACACTCTCTAATTCTTTTACTGTTTCAAAAAATTCATTCTCAACATATGGATCAACTGGCAGCACAACTACTACTTCATCTTCAGACATATTTTTAAATGAATAGAGATAAGATGCTGCTAATGCAATAGCAGGAAATGTATCCCGTCTCTCTGGTTCAATAATAACTGGTACATCCATTCCAAGTTGGCTATGAATCATGTCTCTTTGCATTTTTGACGTAGTAATAATTGATGATTTAGCTAGACCAAGTGATTCTAACTGTCCCCATACACGTTGCACCATGGATTGTTTAACTTCATTTTTACTATCTAATACCCTTAAAAACTGTTTGGACCGTGTATCATTTGATAGTGGCCATAATCTCTTTCCCGACCCACCTGAAAGTAGTACTAGCTTCATAACGTCCCCTCCATATCAAAGCAGGCCTTGTAGACCTGATGAGTTTGATAGTATAGATAAATTTAAGGGTAAAATATCTATGTTTATATGTCTCTTTTTTAGGTAAAGCAACCAAAACTTACTCTCACGTTAATAAAAAAATATCTTTTTAACGTATTTAATTATATCTATTTGTTTTAATTTTTTTTGGATTTTTGTTTAAATGTAGTTTTAATGTATTGATAATTTTTAATTAACATATCCTTATAAAGGATTGATATAAATAGAAAAATAACAAAAGCAATAACAATAAATATAAGATTTACCTTACTAAAAGTAGCGATTATTGCTAATATATATACGGACACTAGGACAATGCTAAACCGTTTTAATGGATATTCTATATAAAAAAGTTTTTGAGAAAAATATGTCCGTAAACCAAAGAAAACAATATATGAAAGACCAGTTGCAATTGCAGCACCTTTAGCCCCATAAAAATTTATTAAAACGAAATTTGCCAAGATATTGCTAGTTGCTGTTATCGCAGCTATTACCACATGATAATGGGACTTTTTTTTGAAATTTATCCCTAAAACCGTTGTTTCAGAAATAGTATACATTATGGGCATAAAGATTAAAAATGGAAAAATATACACAGCATCAGCATATGATGGACCTAAAAATAGTACTATAGTATCTTTGAAACATAATAAAACGATAGCACAAACAAGCATACCATATGATACCATTTCATTAACATTGCGGAAAAAATCTCTATCTTCTTTAAATTTTAAATAACGCTCATAAGCAACTGGAACCCAAAATAAAGTAAACACATTTTGAACTTGTGATAATAAATTTACTATATTTTGTGCTCCACTAAATAATCCAATTTGATTATAATCAGCAAATATATTCAACATGATCTTATCAGTTGATTGTAAAATATAAAAAATAGTATTAGAAAATATAAAGGGATAACCATATTTTAACAAATCTTTGTCTCTTGTAACAATTTGTTCTATGTGTACTAATGAAGCATACTCTTTCTTTTCATTAAATATGCATAAAGATAAAAACAAAAATTCTGAAATGGATATTGCTATTATTAGTGAGAGTTCGTTATCACCAAAAAAATAATAGAAAAATACTAATGCTAAAATTAAATAGAATAACTTATTTGATGTATTTAATAGTGAATACGTAACAGCTCGTTGTTTCATTCGTAAGAATAGGGAAGTAAATCGAGATAGAACCAAACATACCATATATACACATAAAATAATTACTGTAACTAAAGAACTTTCACCTACGATAAATAATGAAACTTTTTTATTAAAAATTAATAAAATAAAACATACAAAAAAGGCAACAATTAATGGAAACCTTATGCATTTAGTTAATAAATAAATTCGCTTCTCTTCTTTTTCTTCATAAAAGAATCTTACAAACGATTGATCTAGACCTAGAAATAAAAAAGAAGCTAATAGGCCTCCAATAGTTACAAACATTGAGTATTTACCCATTGTTTCGGTAGATATCAAACGTGTAATAATGGGTGTAGCTGCAAGTCCGACTAACAGTGTGACAAATGAACCCGATGCATATTTAAAAAATTTATTAACTAAATCCATATAAGTCACCATTTATTTTTCCTTTATTCATTTCTGCAAATCGAGCTGATTTTACTATACTGTCAATATGATAAGCAATAAATAGCATCAGATAAAATTGTATTTCTAAGCTATAATTTTCTGTCATCCCAGAAAACCATGATATAAAAATAAATACACTTATTATATTTGCAATGTTCTTCTCTCTGCACTTATTCAATTTGTTTCGTGTAATAAACATAGCTATGCATAGAATACTAAATGCAAGTACTCCGCCTAATAAAAATATTTGTAAAATTGTATTATGTGAGCTGTAAGCACTACCGTTAGGAGCAACTAATAAATCATACTTTGTAAACCCAAAGCCAAAAAGAGGTTTCTGGGGAATTTTACTTAACGCAAGATCCCACAATATTGTTCTTCCTGTAAAAGTTAAATCCTTCCCTAAAACATCCACTATTAAATATGAAAAATAATTTTGAAATCTAAAAATAACAATTGATGAATATAGTATCAAATAAATAATAATAGAAGGTGTAGCAAGTTTAATTTTTATTAATTTTTCTGGTTTTAAAAAGACTAATATGATAACCAATGTATAACCAATTATTCCTGTACCAGACCAAACAAATATCATATTTAACGACATAATAATAACTAATGTTTTAAATTTTTTATTATTCATTCCAAGCCATATGGCTGCTAATAACGTTATTGGAAGAAACGCTGTAATAAAACTATTATCTAGACCTAAGAAGTTTAATCTGCTATCAACTTGTGTATAATCGTATCCACTGATGTACATACCTAATCCGTTTTTAAAAATTAATAATAAAACACTATTTATTATTAAATAGCTAGTATAAATTGTAAATAATGCCTTTATACATTTTTTACTGTTATGCCTAAGTAAGATATCAAGATACACGCCGAAACACATAGATGGAAGTAATGAAATTATCACCTTCCATAAATCCCCACTATAAATTATTGTAGGAATGAAAAAACTCAATGTATAAAATACCCATAAATATCCAAACAAACTAATTCGATTTATATTATTCAAAATCTGAATTGAAATATATATTGTTGATAAAACTTTCAAAATATTAAATATTGTATCAATAGAAGAAATGTACTGAAACATCTTTGGTTCTAAAAACGGTACAAATATCATAATAAGTAAAAAATCTTTTTTATTTATCTTAATTTCTCTCATACTGTCCATTCCTTATTTAGCATTGTCCAAAATTCCAATACACCTTTTAACCTGAGCATTTTTTGTAAAAGTTCTATCGATAAGTATTCAAACCTATTTTTCTAAACTGAACATTAAAACTTTGAACACATAATTAAAACAGAATTTTTTATTTTTTTCTTTTAGCTTGTAATAAATATTGTAAAATATGCTTTACAGCAATAAATTATTGTGATTGGAATTAAAGAGATTTCTATGCATTGTTATCTTTAATTTTCTTCCGATAATTGATAATCATTTGTCAACACTTTAATATGTTCATATAAATCAATACCGTAATAATTCATCAATGCTCTCAATGCTTTATCATTTCCCACTGCTTGATTTATTTTAATTAAAGATTCTTTTTGCGAGCCTGAGATCGTTATTAAACTTTTAGATACAGGCTTAACCTTTACTACAGGAAATTTTCTACGTAAAGATGTAATTTTGACCCACAAATCATCAGTTGTCGGAGAAAATTTTTGAATAACATCTAGATTAAAAAATTCATCGTCAAAAAAACCAACTGGAAATAAAATACCTGCACCAGTTAAGGGATGTAAATAAAACGATGGTCCATCAATATTATTAGAATACCAATCCCAATCTCCATAACTTAACAAACAATTGTTATTATCGAAAAGTATACCGTGAGCTCTATGACAAACTAAAGAATATTTATTAAATTTATGTGTGCTGATTAGTTCCTCTAACCAGGTATTGGGATATAGAAAATCGTCGTCAGCAGTTACTAATATTGAATTAGGAAATTCTTTCGCTGCAAAATACAGTTTTTTGTAAGATTTCAAATCTTCACAAAACCTAATTTCTAATCCCTTTTTTGTTAATTCAATTAATGAAGGAGGAAGACTTTCTAAATTTTGAAACTCACTTAGAGCTAACCATAAAATAACTCTATCTGCCTTAACTTGTTGTCGAAGTAAACTTTCTATACACAAATGAACTGTATTAATTCGCTTAGAATATGTTGTCAATGTTATTATTATTTCCTCTTTTAAATCATGTTTCTTACCATTTTGAATACAACTTTTTTTATAATACATTGGCATTAATATATTTGCCATCGCATTATTTATCATATTTAACAAAATAAATGGCTTTTGTGGTTTATCATATGCAAATCTCCAAGAATAAAACTTTTCTATCATTATTTTATATCCAATCTATTGAAAATTCTTCACGTAGCGTATCGTTCATTCTTATTTTAGGCATAATCAATTGCTCTATAGTTCGGAACCTAGATTCATCTTTTCCCATAAGGGAGTGATTATCTCCTGTTTCTCTAACATATATACTTGCAATAAAAGGCAAAGCCTCTAGAGGTTTACCTAATTGCTTACAAATTAATGGTATATCCCCGTGACGTTTTCTCAAAATATGAGGATTACTATTCTGACTTGGAACTAATTCTTCATAATGCTTATTAGGTAAATCGTCAATTAGATATTTTACTATTGTTGAACTTCCATTTGGAAATTTGTGCCCTTTCTTAATATACGAATTACCAATATGGTAATAATAACCATTATGGGATAAAAAACCGTTTTTATCATGATGATTATTAACATATTCAGCTATACGATTGCTAATTAAGTCATCAGCATCCACCATCATTGTAAATCCTCCACCTAATTCACGGATTCGCATGCCTATCTCATGAACCTTATAGCCCTTATCAATCATCATCTCATCTTTTGTATTTGGTGTAGGTATATCAACTTGAATAAATTCAACCCTATCATCATACTTTTGAAACAGTTGAGGAATTTCATGGGACGCTATAATAATTTTAAAACTAGGATTAGTCTGATTGTATACAGACCTTAATGTTCTATTAAAAAGTTTTGTAACCATTTCCCAATCATTGGATACATGTTTACTCCTTAACGGAATTCCAAAATAAATCATAAAATCTCCTTCAATTAATTAATATTTGCTAAAATCTCTTTCAGCCCTAAGAACAAAAAGCAATGAACTGAATATATTATTCGTGTTCATATCTAAAATTTCTAGATTCCTAAAATAAACACGCAAAAAATCCATGTGCAAATTTTAATTTTTATTGCTAAAACATTTCTTTATACTAAGTTACTTCACCAATTAGGATAGAAGTGAATAATAATAATCCTGAGTAATTGAAAGTCTCAGAGATGATCTTGCCTTTTATAACTTAATAATTATTTACTCACAATAATTAAATACATAAATAATCTTTTATATTTTAATTTGAACTTTTCCCGTATCTATCTAGACTACAATATTCTTCAACTTCAATATTTGATTTTAATATTTTTGCTGGAACTCCACCTACGGAACAATTGCTAGGTACATTTTTTATTACAACTGCATTTGCCCCAATTATTACATTATCAGAAATGACAATATCCCCTAATATTTTCGCTCCAGTTGCAATATATACATTATTTCCAATCTTAGGATGACCAACTTTGTTAGAACGACCACCTATTAGTACATTAGTCCCTATAACAACATGGTCTCCAATAATCGTATCTTTACTAATAACACAACCAATACCACCATATAAAAATTTACAATTTTTTCCCATTTGACATTCATATGGTATTGAACTATTATGCAATAAATAAATAATTCCTTTAATAATTTTTGGGAGTAAAGGTACTTTTTTTAAATACAGCCATCTCTCAATCTTATATAACTTAAAAGCATTCATTTTAATCCCCCAAAGTATACTAATAGTCTCTTTTTAAAAATTTATTTAAAATAAATACTACTATTGATTAATAGAATTTATCATAAGAGCTGCTGCATTTTTCCAAGAGAATTCGTTTATTGCTCTATTTCGAGCATTAATTCTGATTTCTAAAGGAATATCAGTAGATAAATACTTTTCAATTTCTATATCTGTTCTAGCAATAAATCCTGTTTTTCCATCTAAGATAATTACATCTGGTCCTGGTGCTGTATGGGCTACTACACCACATTCATAATACATTGCTTCTAGTAACGCCATACCAAAAATCTCCTTTCTACTCATATTAACAAGAGTAGATGAAATTCTATATAACTCCCAGATTATATTATTTTCAACCTTCTCAATGAATTTTACATTTTTACTTAAATTATTATTTTCTACGTATGCCACTGCTTCATCTTTAAGTGCGCCTTTACCTATAATTAATAGTTTTACATTCCTGTCTCTCTGAGAGATACTATGGAATATACGTATTAAATCTATAGGTCTTTTATCTTCTTCTAATCTTCCGATAAATAAGATTATTCTGTCGGATGTGTCATAACCCCATTTAATTTTTAAATCATCTGATTTAACTTGATTATAATTCTGATTAAGTTGATTAATATCTAATCCCACAGGTGCTAATTCAACTCTTGTTATTTTTAGTTCTTTCAATTTTTTCTGGACTTCTAAGTTTTTCGCAAAGCAAACTGACTTTCGGAAAATTCTCAAATTATCTTTAAACCTCAAATTAATAATTTTCCTAATTAGTGAATTTGTGCTTTCACTTTCAGTAACCCCAATATAAGGAATATATTTGATATTTCTTTTTAAACACCACTTATATACCAACGGAACAGATAACTGTGTATCAGCAAATTGTACAAGTGCATCTATTGTATTATCAATTTTATCCATTGGTATAAAACCATTAGCCCCTATATATCTACTAGGTATATAATCAATTGACACATTTTTAGCTAATTCTTCATTTCCCTTTTCATTAATGCTCCGAACACTTTTATAAATCTTAACAGTGTGCCCAAATTGACCAAATGCCCTAGCAAGTCCAATTTCCTGTGAATTATAAAAGCCTCTTTTTCCAAAATTATTTGTCATTGTGACTAAAATAGCAATTTTCATAGTATTACTTCCAGCTTTCTAAGTTTCCTTGAACTATCTAAAATAGTTTTAAGTAACCATGCCTTGAATAATATCTTTAAATATTTTCGAGACATGGTTTTTATGAATTATTTAACTTTATGCAAATTTTCCATCCTAATTTGATTTTCAATCCAATCATAGGATTGCTTTAAACCTTCCTCCAATGAAACCTTTGGCTCCCATCCCAAAATTTCTTTAGCCCTTGTGTAATTTGCACTACGTGCTTTATCTCCTTCAGGTTTAGTTGTATCATAGAAAATTTTGATATCTTTACCGGAGATCTTAACAACAGTTTCTGCGATTTCTTTAATTGAAGTACAGACTGACGGTCCAATCTGAATGTGACCATGGCCCCAGCCTTTTTCCAATGCAAGACACAAAGCATCTACGATATCATCAACATGAATAAAAGCTCTTCCCTGTTGACCACTACCCCAAACATTGAAAGGTTCGTTTGGATAATTAACTGCTTTTCTAATAAGTGCAGGAATTACCTGACTTCTTTCACCAAAATCTGTTGGGGTTCCATAAACATTATGGAACATTAGCGTGCAGCAAGGAATACCTGTTTCTTTTTCAAGATAGCTCATTTCCAACTGTCCCATTAGTTTACTCCATCCATACGCAGATTCAGGGAGAGCTGGGAACAGTTCATCTTCTACTAGTGGCTCCTGATCTAATGAATTCTGTCTTGTAAGTGGAAAACTGCAAGCTGTACCAACATATATAAGACCCTTAATGTTTCCTACCTTCCTGCAACAATCAAAAACATTGGAATTGATTAGGTTATTTATTCTAAACAGCTCACCCTGATTTTTGAACACGTAATCAATACCTGCAACAATATCGGCTAGATGAACAATATAATCTGTTTTTCCGATTACTTCCTGACATTCACTATAATCAGTTAAATCCTTTTTGAAGAAATGAGTATCAATATCAATGACAGGCTTTCCGTTCTCATCATTCAAATATTCAAGTTTTCCTCTCCAAAGATTATCTACTACATATACATCCCAGTTTTCTTTAACTAATCTTTTAACTAGATTGGAACCAATCATTCCGCAACCGCCAGTTACTAAAATGCTCTTCATAATTATTTCTCCTCAATTTTTCTTCTGTATTAATTGTTATCAAATTTCACATGCATGAAGAATTTACTTTATCAATTTAAATTTCTGTTGGATGGAGTAAAATGAAAATTTTAAACCACCAAGAATATACCGCCTCCAAAGCCTCTTTGGCTCTTTCATCAAACGATAGAACCATTCAAGGGACCAATTCTCCATCCATTCTGGGGCCTTATCAAGTGTACCTGCAAAAAAGTTAAATCCAGCTCCTACACCAAGCATTACACAGTCATTAATTTTATTCTGATGTTCCATCATCCAAATTTCCTGTTTTGGGGCGCCTATACCAACCCATAAAAAATCTGGCCTTGCGGCATTAATCATTTTTACAACCCTTTCATCTTCCTCTTCAGTCAACGGACGGAAAGGAGGTGAATACATTCCAGTAATCTTAATTCCTGGAAAATCTTTTTCTAAATTTTCCTTTAACCTTTTCAGTGTCTCATCCGTGGTTCCGTAGAAAAAATGAGTTTTTCCTCTTTTAACGCTCTCTTCAAAAACTAATCCCATAATATCAGGTGCTGCACATCTTTCACAGTTAATACCTTTTTTTCTGCCAATATTCACAATAGGCATTCCATCAATTGCAGACATCGTTGCATTACTATATACTTTGGCAATTTCAGGATTCTCTTTGGATACGATTGCCGCAGGAACACCAACCAGTGCAACATAGGCACTAATTGGTTTTGTAGGCATGCTAAACACTTCTTCAACAAACTGCTTACGGGTTGTCGCACATACACCAACACTGTCAATTACATAAAAATCTCTTTTTTTTCTATATATTTGTTTTTTATTCATAAATATCATCTCCTGAACTTACTCCAACCAACAGAGCCCTTAACCAGTTTCTGGAATTCTGTATCTAACTGTATTAGACTTGTATCCAAAAAGATATTTGATTTTACATTTTTTACACAGAATTATATCTTCCTTAATCAAACATTTTCTTAACTTTATCTTCTTTTTCTACTTTTTTCATATCCCCAATAACCATAATACGAACTAATTCCTCGAATGGAGTTTTAGTAGGATTCCACCCTAATAATGTTTTTGACTTTGTTGGATCCCCCAGTAACTGGTCTACTTCAGCAGGGCGGAAGAATTTAGGATCAACTTCAACGATAACTTCACCTGTTGCTTTGTTAATCCCCTTCTCTTGAACACCATTTCCGGTCCATTCGATTTCGATTCCCACATGTTTAAAGGAAAGTTCTACAAATTCACGTACTGTATGCATTTCACCAGTTGCAATAACGAAGTCTTCAGGCTTATCATGTTGAAGAATTAACCACATACATTCTACATAATCCTTTGCATAACCCCAATCACGGAGGGAATCAAGGTTACCCAGCGTTAATTTCTTTTGTTTACCTTGTGCAATACGTGCTGCAGCAAGTGTTATCTTGCGTGTTACAAAAGTTTCACCACGACGTTCTGACTCATGATTAAACAAAATTCCGTTAACAGCAAACATTTTATAAGATTCACGATAGTTCTTTGTAATCCAGAATCCATAAATTTTAGCTACACCATATGGTGATCGAGGATAAAAAGGAGTAGTTTCTTTTTGTGGTACTTCTTGAACTTTTCCGAAAAGCTCAGATGTAGATGCTTGATATACACGTGTTTTCTCTGTTAGCCCTAAGATACGTACTGCTTCAAGAATGTTTAGGGTACCTTTAGCATCAACATCTAAAGTATATCCTGGCATATCGAAAGAAACCCGAACGTGCGATTGAGCTGCTAGATTATAGATTTCATCTGGCTGAATATCACCAATTACACGAGTTACATTTAAAGCATCTGTCACATCGCCATAATGAAGATGAAAGTTTTTATTGTTTAATAACGCATTTGCTTCCTCTTCAGTTAAAAGGTCTTCTAAACGTTCTTGATTATAAGATGAACTACGTCGGATCAAACCGTGCACTTCATAGCCCTTTTCTAATAAAAACTCCGCTAGATATGATCCGTCTTGTCCCGTTACACCTGTAATTAATGCTTTTTTCATTTTGTCCTCCGATGTATGTTAGTTTACTTTTGTTAATTGGTTATCTAAAAACCATTGGTAGGCTTTCTTTAGTCCTTCTTCAAGAGAAGTTGTTGCTTTCCAACCAAACGAATTTAGTTTAGTTACATCAACTAATTTTCTTGGTGTTCCATCCGGTTTCGTTGTATCGAATTGAATCTCACCATTAAATCCGACTACTAATTTAATTTTTTCTGCTAATTCTTTAATTGGAAGGTCTTCCCCAACACCAATATTCACTATTTCATTACCAGAGTAATTGTTAATTAAATATACACACGCGTCTGCTAAGTCATCTGCGTATAAGAATTCACGTTTTGGTGTTCCTGTTCCCCATACTTCTACATATGGAGCGTTACTTTCTTTCGCTTCATGGAACTTACGAATTAAAGCCGGCAATACATGGGATGTATGAAGATCAAAGTTGTCATTTTCTCCATATAGGTTCGTCGGCATTACAGAGATATATTCTGTACCATATTGGCGATTATAAGATTGACACATTTTAATACCTGCAATTTTAGCAATTGCATATGCATCATTCGTTGGCTCAAGCTCACCTGTTAAAAGATACTCCTCTTTTAACGGTTGTGGAGCCATCTTTGGATAAATACAAGTGCTTCCTAAGAATAATAACTTCTTAACATCATTTCTATACGCAGCATCAATAATATTTGTTTGTATTAATAGATTGTCTCTAATAAAGTCAGCTGGGTATTCGTTGTTAGCAACAATCCCCCCTACCTTTGCTGCTGCAAGAAAAACAAACTCAGGCTTTTCTTCTGCGAAAAAAGTGTCAACAGCTGTTTTATTTCTTAGGTCTAGTTCTTTACTAGTACGATACACTAAATTAGTGTATCCTTTTCCCACTAACTTTCTAACAATTGCAGAACCCACAAGACCACGATGTCCTGCTACATATATTTTGGAGTTTAAATTCATCATGTATTTGCCCTCTTTTCTAAAACGCATCTTTTGATCCAAATAAGACTAGGACCGTTTTAATAATAATTTTTAAATCAAATAATACCGATCGATCTTGGATATATTGAAGGTCTAATTCAACCATCTCCTCAAATCCAAGACTATTTCTCCCACTTACTTGCCATAGTCCTGTACATCCAGGAGTAACTATTAAACGCTGATTATCATGGTCTGTATATTCAGCTACTTCTCTAGGAAGAGGTGGTCGTGGACCAACTAAACTCATATCACCCTTTAGTACGTTGAAAAGTTGGGGCAATTCATCGATACTTGTCTTTCGAATGAATTTCCCTACTTTTGTAATACGCGGATCGTCTTTCATTTTAAACATTGCCCCAGAAACTTCATTATACTTTAACAACTCTTGTAGTTTCTCTTCTGCGTTTGATACCATAGATCTGAATTTATACATTTTAAATTCCTTTCCATTCAAACCTACCCGCTTTTGAGAGAAAAAGATAGCACCTTTTGGATCCTCTATCTTTATTAATAATCCAATAATAATAAAAAGGAAGCTTAAAATGATTATTCCACATGAAGCACCAAAAATATCAATTGCTCTCTTAGAAAAGAGATATAATTTATTATTGTTTACACTAATACTACTATGTTGTTTTGCTATATAAGCAACATCCTGATTTGCTAAATTTGACAAACTTGACCCCTTCCTTCTCTCTATAACATTACTTTTTCATTATCAAATGAATCTACTAGATTCTTTAAATAATCTACCATTTCATCATGGAGGTCTTCATGTTGCAAAGCAAACTCAATAGTAGTTTTCACAAAACCAAACTTTTCCCCTACATCATAACGAGTTCCTTCGAAATCATAAGCAAACACTCGTTGGATTTGGTTTAACTTTTGAATGGCATCCGTTAATTGGATTTCTCCGCCTGCGCCTTTTTCCTGACGATCTAGGAACATAAAAATCTCTGGTGTTAAAATGTAACGACCCATTATAGCTAAATTTGATGGAGCAGTACCAGGCTTTGGCTTTTCTACAAAGTTACTAACTTGATAAAGTCTTCCTTCTTGTGATGAAGGATCAATAATTCCATAACGGTGTGTTTCGTTATCAGCAACTGTTTGAACGCCAATAACGGAAGAAAAAGTTTCTTCATATTGATTGATTAACTGCTTCAAGCATGGTGTTTCACTTTGAACAATATCGTCACCTAAGAGCACAGCAAATGGCTCATTTCCAATAAAGTTTCGAGCACACCATACAGCATGTCCCAATCCTTTTGGTTCTTTTTGACGAATATAATGAATATCTGCTAGGTTCGTAGAGTACTGAACCTTATCTAATATATCGTACTTTTCTTTTTCAATTAGGTTTCTCTCAAGTTCAGACGCCACATCGAAATGATCTTCGATTGCACGCTTTCCTTTACCCGTTACAATAATGATGTCTTCAATACCCGCTGCTACCGCTTCTTCCACTATGTATTGAATCGTTGGCTTATCTACAATTGGAAGCATTTCTTTCGGCATTGCTTTTGTTGCTGGTAAAAATCTTGTTCCTAAACCAGCAGCTGGAATGATTGCTTTTCTAACCCTTTTCAACTTTAATTCCTCCACTCTACATTTTTGCAATTTTACTATCTCTTTAATTAACTAAAGCAAGTGAGCAAAAAAATAAATATCTAATGGAAACTCAAGTGTCTTTACACTTATTCTTTCATTAGATATTTATTGTTTTTTATTGAATCGGGCATCTAACCCGTCCTCACACCATGCTTCTGACGACCTGCGTCTAAGGATAAGATACTTTCTCTCCCACAGCATGATCGAGTGCTCCCATGGATAACGGACAGGGAAGCCTCGCCGTTCAGGCGATGCCGCCTGAATTAGATGTATAACACAACCAATTTATTCTCATCGGCTTAATCATTTATATAGTAGCTACTAAGAAAAGACCTCAAGGGCGACCCTCTTTATCTTCAAAGGCAATTAAAAAAGACCCAAAAACCTTTTCCTGGTAATCCGTTCCGGTACCTCTTTATACACGTGACTACCTTCCACTAACAGCTCCGCATTTTCTCCAAACAAGTACACCATCTCTTCCCCGTACCTTGCTTGGATGAAATCATACGCCTCTTGCAGGTTGAACGTCCGACTTCTTGTGTTATGTGCATCAGAAGCAATGAAGTGAGTCAGGTTTGCTTCAATCAATTGCATGGAAAAGTTCTTAATCTTTTTCCCAAAGCCCCCGATTAGACTTCCAGCTGTCACTTGGGATAAGGCTCCCTTTTGGATCAGATTATAAAGAATGTCAGGATTCTCGATAATCTCCTGATTTCTTTCCGGATGCACAATCACCGGGATAAGGCCGTTATTCTGTAAATCATAAAACAACCTCTCCGTGTATCTCGGTACATGACTAGATGAGAACTCAACCAGCACGTACTGTGTATGATTAACCGGAAGAATCTCTCCCACATCGTAACCTTCCACTAATTCACCGTGGATCCTTATTTCCTGTCCAGGTAGAACCTTTATATCTATCTTCTCATCTCGTAATACTTGGTTTAATTCTTCTACTCTAGCAAGAATTGTTAGCTTATGATTCTCATAACGGTTATTCAGATGGTGTGGAGTGGCAACAATCGTATGAATTCCTTGCTGTACGGCAGCCTTTGCCATTTTGATGCTTTCCGTTAAGTCCTTTGCCCCATCATCTACACCGGGTAATATATGACAATGTAAGTCTACCATTTTCTTCACACCCTAACCGGTATTTTAGAACCATTACAATAGTATCATTATTAGAAAGAATCAGAAAGGGTGGTATTTTGTCGAATACTGTCGTATCTTCGTAAATAGACTGGTAATTTTAACCAAAATCCACCCAACCCTCTTACTTTGCTCCGTAGTAATAATAATAATCGTTATTTTTAATTTCCTTATGGTTTAACACCACACCAAGGAGCTTACTCTTTGCGTTGCCGAGCAACTCTTTACTCTTCTTCGCTTGGTCAATCTCTGTTTTTTCACTAAACACCACAAGAATCGAGCCATCACATTGATTAGCCAAGATTTGTGGATCTGCCACTGCTAATAAAGGCGGTGTGTCGAATAATACATAATCAAATTCATTTTTCACTTCTTCTATAAACTGCTCCATGGATTTCGAGCTTAATAGTTCAGCAGGATTAGGTGGAATCGGTCCACTTGTTAAAATGTATAGATCCTTCTCATCCGTGTCCACTACAGCTTTTTCAAGTGTCGTTTGCTTTGTTAACACAGTGGTAAACCCAACCTGGTTGTTTGCACCAAAGGTATGATGAACGGTCGGTTTACGAAGGTCGGCATCGACAAGTAGTACTTTTTTCCCAAGCTGAGCGAATGTGACCGCTAGGTTGGCTACTGTTGTCGATTTCCCTTCTGCCGGGCCTGCAGAAGTAACCATGATGGCTCTAATATCTCCGTCAACAGAGGAGTATTGGATATTAGTGCGAATGGTTCGGTATTGCTCAGAAATCGGTGACTTTGGCGCGATGGCTGTAATAAGCTTACGGCTAGAGTCTGTGCTTGTTAGCTTCTTATTCTTTTTAAGAGCCAAGTGTCTCACCTCTTACTGTTGTATTTCTTGCTGCTCTACGATTCTTCCATTCTTCTAGCTTTTGGTCTTCAATCGTAGCAATGACTCCTAGAATCGGTAATTCTAATATTTTTTCGATATCTTGTTCGTTTTTAATCGTGCTATTAAAGTATTCTAATAAGAATGCTAGTCCCACACCGGCCATTAAGCCCACAACAATCGCAATGGCTACATTTACTAATGGGCGTGGTTTAATCGGAGATGGATTTTCCGCCACATCTGCCTTTGCTAGGATGCTCACGTTATCGACTTTCATGATGTTTGGAATTTCTTTTTTGAATACTTCCGCTGTTTTGTTCGCTATTTTTGCAGCTACTTCAGCATCTGGGTCTTGAACAGACAAGTTTACGACCTGAGAATCCTTTTCGCTTCCAACGGTAATCTTTCCTTTTAATTGGGAAGCCGTCATATCTAAATCCAGTTCATCTGCAACGATATCTAATATCGCTGGGCTTGTGATAATGACATTATAGGTATTAATTAATTGAAGGTTGGTTTGTACTTCACCTGGGTTATACATGCTTTGATCACTTTTTGCTTGGTTTACGAGAATTTGAGTTGAAGCTTGGTAAATCGGGGTTAAGAAATAGAAACTTACTATTCCACTTATTAATCCAGCAATGACTGTTATCGAAACGATTAGCAGCAATCGTTTTTTCAAGGTTTCAAGCAGCTCTTTTAAACTAATTGTCTCTTCCATTTCGTCCTCCTAAATTTCTGATACAAAACATAGAGTATTATATCACAATCTGCCAGTATTTACTGTTTTTTGACAGAATTATTTCAAATTTATTTCAGTACGTTATCTCACTACTCTATTAAACACCCATTTGTAAGAATTTTGAAGGGGTTTTACGAAATTGGAAGGTATTACAATCCATAATGGAAGAAAATTCACTTTGTGGACCTTTGCGGCAAAAAAAGATCCAGCTCCATGAAAGAAGCTGGACAAACAATACAAATATTTTAAAAAGGGGGTCTAGAAAAGTAAGAATATGCTTTTCCTTTGCATGTCCTTACTATACCCCGCTTTTATGAACAAACTATGAATAATCCTTTAAAGATTTTTAAAAAGTTTGTTTTTTAAGTTAGCGCAGATGCTTTTTCGGGGAAGAAAAACATCAATTAGCTTTATAGCTACCACCCTTTCCAAATTCCACACGCCACCTGCGTTATGAAACTTTTCATAACTACCATACGCCACAGATAGAACCAGATATGGGCTTCACCTTCAATCCTTTCCAATTATACCTGCGCATGACCACGTTGATTGCCTCGTAATGGCTGTCTTTCTGGCGGTGAGTTCTTCCTTTTAAAAATACTCATCGCACTGCCCCTCTTTTACCCTTATGCCAGTGATCTTATGATTCGTTTTCGGAGTTAGAATAGCCGCTGGTGCCGAAGGTACGGATGCATTTCTTGCTAATTGTGGTCTCCCACCAGGATACTAAGTCCTATCCGTGTTGAGACGGTGTACTGCGTTCTTTTCCCATGAAAGCGCATACTATATACGCGTGTACTATATAAATGAAGATACTCGGTATAAAATTCATGACTCCGAAGATGTCCATAGACAATAGAATCTTGCCCGCGAAGGTGTAGTAGGAATGTTCGGGGACTTTATCGGCAATGGCACTTTGGACGAGTGATAGGGTCGCGGTAAGCACGATTATCACAAGGATAAATTTTTTCATTTCTCTCTTCTATTTTTATTGTTCTTTATTGGTTTGGACGGCCTTGATGAGGGCGTCCAGTTTGGCGTTTCGTTCTCGGTCTAGTTTAATTTTTTCATTCATGAAGGTGACCATTCGAACGATGACGAAGATACTTAGGCCTAGAACGACCAGGTATATGAGTATTGGGATTAATGCAAATAAACCAAAGCCTACATCCATTAAGATTCCATCCTTTCTAGGTGTTTCTACCTATAGAATTCGCCTAAGCCTAGTCGATTTCCTTTTCGATTCCTTTGAAAAACCAGACGCAGAAGGTGCGCGTCATGAGGAAGGTGAGGAACAGGGTGATCCAGGTCCAGTACCAGGACCAGTTGAGATATTTGATTAATTCGGTATATTTTTCGATAAAGATTTCCGGCACGGTCAGGAAGGTGCAATAGGCGCAGTAATAGAGAAACTGGACGAGTTTTCTGCGCTTGTGTGGGTAAAAGACATTGAAGATGGCACAGACCGCCGGATAGACATAAAATTCGTAGGTGAAGCTCGAACGGTTGACATCAGCGAAGAGCCGGACCGGGTAGGATAAGAGCCCGTATTGGACGACGACTAGGCCAAAGATCCAGGTGATTCCTTGTTTGAACAGGAAGGCCGTTGTCGCTAGTCGGCGTTTCTTTTTCGGAATGAAAAAGAGGAGCCCCGTGGTGAGTACCCAGACGGCGAGTAAAAGCCAGTATTCTAGTCTCATTTGGCGACCTCCCTGTCCTCTGTGAAGTGCGCTTTGTCTTTAAAGAACCACTGATAGATGAGGTTCGTGATGGCAAAGATGCAGAAGAAATCGATCCAGGTGAAGTACCATTCGTAATGGACGTACTCGATTAGGTTTGTATATTTTTCTAGAAAGTGGTCGATTAGGACCAGGCCGGATATCCAGATGGACAGGTAGACGGCGCGCATGGCTAGTGAGCGTTTGAATTTGGGCGGCTCAAAGACGTTATAGAACCCGGACAGCAGCGGGTAAAAGAAATATTCGGTTGTGACCAGGACGTCGGTGGCTTTCGGAAATTCCCGGACTGGGAAGGCCAGCAGGTGGAATTTTACGTGCAAGAGTGAGCTGAGCCACACGAATGCCTGACATAGGAGTAAGGCAAATAGGACTTTTCGGTAGTGATTTTTTGGGGTTAGGAAGATGTATGCTAGTATTCCTACTACCCACATAAGAATGATGACTATGTAATCGATCGACATGTGCATTGACCTCTTTTATTTGACGGGTATGTGAAAGTATTGGATTAGAAACAAAATTATGATGGCCGATATGCCATAGGTAAGCAGCGGCCTGGTATGGTGCAGGCGTAACATGGTGTACATGCTCGTGTAAAAGATGGGCTCCATCCAGAAATGGTAGCCGTGCTGCAAATGAATTCGGCCCATTTGATAGAAAGGGTATTCGACGGCTAGTGAGCCGAGGACCCACCATAGTATGTATCTCACTTGTTTCCCGTTGGATGTTTTGAATGGGAAGTGTGTGAGATAGATTAAGGTTACCGTTGGGAGGTTGATAAAGGTGTAGATGAGATCGACGATGGCATGGGATTTCGGCAAGAAGTCCGGGTCTTGTTTCCAGAGCAGATGGTCTCTGCAGAGGAAGTTGTAGAGCAGGTTACAGATTACAATATATAGAAAGGTGAGATGGTATTTTTGCCAGTGTCGCCAATCTCCCTTCCAGAACGCCACCAGGAGAAGGACCGCGGTTAGGATTGTATGCATTTTATGGGTTACCTCCGATAAACCGTAAGGTTTGCTCTAAATAGCTCATAACTTTCAAAAGCGAATTCTCCGGATTGAAAATAGTCTTGATTTTGCGATTCGCCGATAGAACTTGCGGATTGCCATACAATGGGTGTTTTTAAGTTACCTTTTTTTAGATTCGCTCATATAAGGGGCGAATTCGCTCATACGGAACGGTAATTCGCTCATTAGTTTTGGGATTCGCTCATATTTGCCTGAGATTCGCTCAAAACATGTATGGAGCATCGGAAGTTTTGTCGATTTTCCGGCTGTGACCGTGGATTCGCGAATAAAGTTGATACATTTGCGAATTAGGCTTGAAGATTCGCGAATAAAAATTGGAAATCCGCGAATAACTATCTACAATTCGCGAATACAACTTCATTTAGAGTTCTATATTGGCTAGAAATTATTAAAAAAGGTCAATGTTAAACATCTTGACGAGCATTCTGTTGATGTTGATGGTTATTTCTCCGAGACTTAACTTTATTTTTCCCACGGGAGTGTAATTTAACCAATTTTCCCACAGAAAAAGGCTGCGGAGGGTTACCTCGCACAGCCTTATGTATCAAATATATATATTTAGCAGACTACTAGTTGTTTCAGATCCGCTTTTAGTTCTTCTAATAATTTATCAAGGGTGATTTCGTTTTCGTTTACGCCTTTGTCATATGCCTTTTTTACGATAGCTGTAAAATCGACGGTGTTCGCGCACTTACCCGCATTCCTATCCAATTTCTTACTTCCCTCCTTTTTTTCTTCTAATTTTGAATTCTACAACAATATACATTAATTGTAAATGTTTTACCCAATTAAAGAAGTAAATAAACCATGAAATTTGTCGGAATTTCGAACGAATTATTTTTTACAAACGAAGATTTGCAGCACATATATCCGATAAAAATGGTAGGTAATTGCCATTTTCCGACATATATATGATACTATTAAACTATTCGTGAATTTTTTAATAGAAAGAGAGTGAGATTCAGTTGAAAAGAGTCATATCCCTATTTATGGCGGTGTTATTGGTCATTAGCACAGTGCCCCTCAGCAATGTTATGGCAGCAGCTGATGTGACAAGCCCAGTGTTTGAGGGCATCTCCGTGGATAAAACCTCCGTTACTGCTGGAGACACTGTAAAAGTTACGTTAAAAGCTACGGATGATGTCGGCATTAACAGTAACAATATCACGGTGCGTTACGGTACACCGATTACTAACAAAGTCCTTTATGTTTCCATGCAGTATAATGAGCAATCAAAAGCATTTGAGGGTTCTTTAACTATTTCTTCTACCTATGAGTCAGGAGAATATCGAATTACTGGTCTCCAAATTTATGATACTTCCATGAATCTCACAAATATTGATTGGACAGATCCTCGACTGGACTCTGCTCGTTTTTCTGTTTATGGGACTTCCGGAGCTGACATTACTCCTCCGGTATTTGACAGCATAACAGTTGATAAGACTGAGGCGACGGTAGGCGACACGGTGAAGGTTACGTTGAAAGCTACGGACGATGTCGGCATCAACAGTAACTACATCACGGTGCGTTACGGTACACCGATTACTAACAAAGTCCTTTATGTTTCCATGCAGTATAATGATCAATCAAAGGATTACGAAGGTTCTTTAACCATCCCTTCTACCTATGAATCAGGAGAGTATCGAATTACTGGTCTCCAAATTTATGATACTTCCATGAATCTCACAAATATTGAATGGACAGATTCTCGATTGGATGCGGCTCGATTTACTGTGTATGGCACCTCTGACGCTGACATTACCCCACCGGTATTTGACAGCATAACAGTTGATAAGACTGAGGCGACGGTGGGTGACACGGTGAAGGTTACGTTGAAAGCTACGGATGATGTCGGCATCAACAGTAACTATATCACTGTGCGTTACGGTACACCGATTACTAACAAAGTCCTTTATGTTTCCATGCAGTATAATGACCAATCAAAGGCTTATGAGGGCTCTTTAACGATAACTTCTACCTATGAGTCAGGAGAATATCGAATTACTGGTCTCCAAATTTATGATACTTCCATGAATCTCACAAATATTGATTGGACGGATCCACGACTGGACTCTGCTCGGTTTACAGTGTATACAGAGAGCAATCCTCCCTCCTTTTCGGGATTAGCCATCGATAAGAAGGTAGTAGAATCCGGCGATTCGGTTCATTTTACAGTAGATGCGGCCGATGATACCCACTTGCAGGAAGCTAAGGTTAACCTTGTTTCCCCTGTGACTAAGTCCATCGTTTCTATACCACTTTGGTATGATGGCACTCGTTTTAGCGGTGATTTTTCAATCGATGGAAATATAGAACTTGGAGACTGGAAGGTTTCTTCAGTTGAAATCAAAGATAGTAATACGAATACAACAGTTGTAAAAGCGGATGAGACCAATTTAAGTGTTGGTGATTTTACCGTGCTTAAGGGTGTTGAGCCGTTGGACAGCTATGTCGTTACCTCGTATGAGACTTGGTCGAACAAGACAGTGAACTCGGATGTGTATATCACTCCTGGTGCGCGGTTAACGATTAATGGCGGTGTGACGATTAACGGAAATGTCTATGTTCTTGGCGGCCTGCGCAGTTATGGTGGGCTGACGGTGAATGGTACGGTGAGTGCGAGCTTTGTCACTTTTGGCTATTACACTCCGACTGATGGACAAGCTATTTTTACAGGATCTAACACGATCTCCTCGCTGCGAGCATCTAATCGTGTGATGGAGAGTGTTCCTTTCAATCTTTATAACACTCCGCTTGTTAGCTCAGGCGGCCGAGTGAATTTAACTGGGGCGACGCTTCCGTTTGTCGCCGTTGAGGTGAACGGCCAGAGCGTAGCGTTAAAGGACAACGGAACATTTAGATTGAACGATTTTTACATTGGAAATAGTCCTTCTCTTTCAGTAAAACTTACGGATTTGTCCGGTTACACCTATTACCATTCTTACGAAGTAGCAGACATCTATGTAGATGAGTTTACAAAGGATTCGACTGCCCTTACTGGTAAGACGACTGGTAATGCAGTTGTGAAGGTTTTGGTAGATGGTGAGCTGCTCGCTAGCGGGAATACGGATGCGGATGGATATTTTTCGATTCCGGTTAATGGTTTAGTAGAGAATACGACTTTGAAGTTTGAGGTTTGGAATGCAGCGAATGAGCTGACAACTTCGAAAGAGATTTTTGTAAAAGATTTGACTGCACCTGGGAAGCCGGATTTAAATGGATTGAGTGACCGTGATACGGCTGTTACTGGTCAAGCTGAACCTAAAGCCGTTGTGGAGGTTCGCAGTGGTGAGTCTGTGATTGGTACTAGTACGGTTGCGGAAGACGGCACATTTACTGTGGATATTCCTAAACAAAGAGGTGGGACGTGGTTATCCGTTACTGTTAAAGATGCGGCTGGGAATGTGAGTGAAGCAGCTACGGTTCTAGTATTAGACGTGACTGCTCCTCCACAACCTGTTGTTTTTGAGGTTACGGATGCGGATTCGTCTGTAAAAGGACAAGCGGAAGCGAAGTCCACTATTATGGTAAGTGCAAATGGAACGGCGATTGGTTGGGGTGTGGCATCGGCGGATGGAACGTTTAATGTCGAAATTCCAGCGCAACAAGTAGGAACAAAGATTGTCGTGACGGCTACTGACAAGGCTGGAAATAAGAGTGAACCCGCTTCGGTTATCGTGACGGATGGGACAGCACCTGGGAAACCTGTTGTTGGCGATGTAACAGATCAGGATACTAAGGTTAGCGGTTCTGCAGAAGCTGGCTCTAAAGTAGAGGTTCGCGTTGACGGTGCGGTAATTGGTTCCGGTATGGCTTCTGAGGATGGTAATGGGCCGGATCCTGGTTTTGAGGATGGGACCTTTACAGTGGCCATTCCTGCGCAAAAAGAAGGAACAGTAATAGTGGTTACGGCTACTGATAAGGCAGGAAATGTTAGTGAAGCTGTGACGGTTGTCGTGAAGGATGGCACGGCACCCGGGAAGCCTGTTGTTAGTGATGTAACGGATCAGGATACTACGGTTTCTGGTTCCGCTGAAGCTGGTTCTAAAGTGGAGGTTAAGGTTAACGGTGCAGTGATTGGTTCGGGTACGGTTGCTGAAGATGGAGCGTTTGCTGTGGCGATTCCTGTGCAAAAGGAAGGAACAAAGATTGTCGTGACTGCTACTGACAAAGTTGGCAATGTCAGTGAAGCGGCGTCTGTCGTGGTGAAGGATGGCACGGCACCTGGGAAGCCTGTTGTTGGCGAGGTAACGGATCAGGACAGTGCGGTTCGTGGTACGACTGAGGCTGGTACGAAAGTAGAGGTTAAGGCCGGTGGTAAGGTGATTGGAACTGGTGACGCGGATGACAAGGGTTCTTTTTCCATAAAGATTCCTGTGCAAAAGGCTGGGACGTCGTTGACGGTTACTGCAGCAGATGCGGCTGGGAATGTGAGTGAGGCTGCGGTTGTTGTGGTGAAGGATGTGACGAAGCCTGAAAAGCCTGTGGTACATGAAGTGACGGACAAGGATACGGCGGTTTCTGGGTTGGCCGAAGCTGAGGCTAAGGTTGCTGTGACGGTTGGTGGTTCGGAAATCGGCAGTGGTACGGTTGCTGAAGGTGGTGCGTTTACTGTCGCGATTCCTGTGCAGGTGGCCGGGACTGAATTGACGGTTACGGCAACGGATGCGGCTGGGAATGTGAGTGAAGCTACGGTTGTTGTAGTTAGAGATGTGACGGCTCCCGAGAAACCGATTGTGGACCAAGTACTTGATAAGGATGAGGTTGTCACTGGTAAGTCTGAGCCCGGCGTGAAGATGGTCGTGGTGAAGAGCGACGGTACTGAGATTGGTTCTGCGGTTGCTGGCAGTGAAGGTTATTTTTCAATAAAGATATCTAAACAAAAAGCGGGCACGGAATTGACGATTACTGCTGCCGATAAGAGCGGTAATGTGAGTGAAGCCGTTGTGGTGACGGTCAAGGATGGCACGGCACCTGCTGAGCCGGTTGTTGACGGTGGGCAAATGACGGATCAAACGACGCTGGTGAAGGGCACGACGGAAGCTGGTGTTAAAGTAGAAGTATTTGCTGATGATCACTTGATTGGATCTGGTATTGCTGGTGATGACGGACGTTTTGCTGTGACGATTCCTAAGCAAAAAGGCGGGGTTGATGTTTTTGTAACGGCAACGGATGCAGCTGGGAATGTCAGCAATAGCGCAGTGATGACGGTCTTCGATGTGACGGCTCCTGGGAAGCCTGTTGTCAATGAAGTGAATGACCGTGCGGCGGTGCTTACGGGTCAGGCGGAAGCTGGTTCGTATGTGGAAGTAAGTTTGAATAATTATAACGTGATTGGTAACGGGTTCGTTGGTGAGGATGGAAAGTTCTCCGTGAAGATTGCGACGCAGCCTGTTGGTACGGAAATTAATGTTACTGTTAGTGATGCTTATGGTAATATGAGCCCGATGGCAAAGGTCGTTGTTGTGAAGGCGAAGTCGGGCTGGGTGAAGGAAAACGGTAAGTGGTACTATTACGACACAGCGACTTTCGTGAAGAAGGTTGGCTGGTTTAAGGTCGGTTCGAGCTGGTATTATGCTGATGGCACGGGCGCGATGCTGACTGGTTGGGTGAAGGATGGCTCGAGTTGGTATTTCATGAATAGTAGTGGTGCGATGGTGACGGGCTGGTTGAAGAGCGGATCGGTTTGGTACTTCTTTAATGGCAGCGGTGTGATGGCTACTGGTTGGATGAAGGCTGGTTCGGTATGGTATTTCTTTACGGATAGCGGCGCGATGCAGACGGGCTGGATGAAGAGCGGTTCGACGTGGTATTACTTTGCGAGCAGCGGGGCGATGCAGGTTGGCTGGCTGAAGGTCGGCACGGTGTGGTACTACTTCACTAGCGGCGGCGCCATGGTAACAGGCAATGTGACTATTGGTGGCAAACCTTATGTCTTTGATGCGAATGGGGTTTGGGTTCGGTAAAGATGGGGACAGTCCCCCGGCGCGGTGGTGCGTTACCTCAGTGGGGGACTGTCCCCCGAAGTGGAAATGAATAATGAGTTGAGCCAGTCCCCAAAGTGCGGGGACTGGCTTTTTTATGTTTGGATTGGGATGGATTTTGGATGAGTGGCCGATATAGTTTGGTAAGTGGCTGATATGTGGCGGAAAGCGGTCGATAAATCTCAAAAAGTGGACGAAATCAGGGTTCAAGTGGACGATAACTTCCCAAAAGCGGACGATATGTGGGTTTTTCTACAAAGGGTAATTGTATGTACTGGTCCAAGTTGCGGGGACAGTCCCCCGGCACGGTGATGCGGTACTTTAGCGGGGGACTGTCCCCCGAAAAAGGGTGCCCCAAAAAAAGACAAAAAAATATCCGGCAAAAGGTTTTGCCGGACCACAACATAAATATATTTTTAAGGGGTCAGAAAAAGGTGCTTATGCCTTTTGCTGCATGTGTTTATAATAGCCTACAATTATGAACAAAGTATGAATAAAGGTGAAATTATTTTGGTTTTTTAGGCGTGAGTGTGACAAACAGCCACAATTGGATATTTCCGTACATAACGGCAAATGCTACCTTTGTAAATTCCATTTTTTAAAGGTGAGTTGCCTGTGGTTATTATTTTTCTATTGTTATTTGTTTTATCAGGATTATTATTAGTTAGTCTGAGGTTTCTAAAGAAGCGGTTCGATCCGTTCGAGGTCTTTATTCTGTTTATGTTTTCCTCCTACTGGTGTCAAAACTTTTTCTATTTTTTGTCCTCTCCCTATCAGAGGCTCAGGGTGGTCGAAGAGCATCTGCCTTTTTGGTCGGCTAGACTTCAATATGGGATTATCTTTCCGGTCCTGATTTTGTGGGTCCTATATGTCTTGCGGGGGCCCTATCGGCTGTCTTTTAAGGTTCTCACTTGCTTCGCCTGGGTCGCGGGTGGTGTTTTTATCGAGAAGGTCTTGCTGTTTGTTGGGGTCTTGGTTTCGAAAAGCAAGAGTTGGTATCCTTCCATTGATTTTGTTCTTGCGATGATCGTGCTGTATTGTTGCATTTACTTCATGGAAAAGCTGCCGCCGATCTTGCGAAGGGAAATGGTGTTACGACATGATGGAGATTTATGACAAGGCTATAAAGCCTATTCTCCCGAAGCAATTTGATGATAATGAGTGGTTCATTCTTGCGATTTCATTGATTGTGGGAATGGCGGTCTATTATATTTCCGTCAAACGTCGGAAGCTGACTTGGTCCGAAATCATTTGTATCTCGCTCCTTAATTTACAGATCACTACGCTCGGGGATTATTTTTTAGCGATGCCGCCCTACGATTTTTACGATACGATTGATAATGGCAGCGGGGAACTCATGGATATCTTTCTTCAAAACCTGGTTTACCCAGGGACTTTGCTCTTTTTTATGCATGTATATAAGAGTAAAAAGCCGCAGAAATGGTTTTTTATTATCCTATGTACTGCTATCTTAGGTACGTTGGAATGGATTTCTGTCCACTTTCATTTGTTTACCTATAAAACCTGGAGCATTTACTATTCGGTTCTATTCTATTGCTTTGTTATGATTGTGAATGTGTTTTATTACGAGAAGCTGCGGAAGTACTTAGTTCAAAGACGTGGGGACAGTCCCCCGTTGCGCTAAAGCGCCGGGGGACTGTCCCCAAAATTTATCCGCTTCTTTTAGTCGATTAGGTTGCCGAACCAGATGACGTCACTTTCGGTGTTATGGGCGTTTTGGTATAGGTGTAGGCGTTGGTCGGTGCTGAAGTAGGCGATGGAGTAGCCTTTTAGTTTGTTATCCTCACCCCAAGAGATTAGTAACTTAATTGAGACTGTACCATTACCTAAATCAATCGGAGATAGTAAGCTGAATTTCGATTTGATTGGTTCAAACTGGCCATTTCCTGGAGTTACCATTGAGTACTCCCAGTATGATCCTGTTGGTTCAATTGCAAACAGGCTACCTAGTGCGGTCTGTACTTCCTCTTTCGTTTGTCCGCTTTTTAGAATTGTCTTTAACAGTTCCACATTGTTCTTGATGACTTCACTTCCAGGGCTGTTTTGTTTGTTGTTTTCATAGAAATATCCGTCCGCGATAACGTTGTGGGCCCATCTGCCGTCTGGCAATAGATTATAGTCTTTCCCGCCATCCTTGATCCAGCCTGTCGCCATCTCACCACCGGATGGGTTGAAATAGTACCAGCCATCAGCAAAATTATAATTGATCTTTCGCCAACCTGTTGCCATCGCACCTGATGAGGAATCTAGTAAATACCACTTCCCTTGGTCTTTTAACCAGCCTTTGTCCATCGCGCCGGATTCGCTCAAGTGGTACCATTTGCTTTTGTCTAATACCCAGCCAGTGCTCATGGCTCCTGATTGACTTAAGAAATACCATTTCCCTTTGTCGAGGATCCAGCCGGTTTTCATGACGCCAGTTTGATCAAAGAAGTACCATTTTGCGTTGATGAGGTTCCAACCTTTGGCGTACTGACCTGCACTGTTTATGTAATACCAATGCCTGCTTTTTTGCACCCATTGATTCTCTTTTACTGTTGTCGCGCTGTTTGTTGTCGTGCTTGCCCATGATACAGTTGGTGCTACGGTTAATAGTAGGCTTGTTGCTAAAGTGATGGCTCTTACAGTTTTTTTCATTTTTACACACCCCATTAAAGTAATTTAGTATTCTATTACATTGTGTTTCACAAAACTAAGAGAGTCGGCCGAAATTCCAGTTTTGTTATTAATTGGATAATTCTGTTATAAATATAACAACTATGTTACAGAGTTGCAAGCGTTTTGTAATATATTTGTAATATTTTATTTTCATAGGGTTGGATTAGGCAAAAAAAGAGCCAGTCTCAGGTATAAAAATAAAAAAAACGACAGTTCGCCTGTCGTCATTCATTTATTGGACATAAATCCCTAAAATCAATGTATATTAAACCACCCACGCCCTGAGACTTCTATGACTCGAATTGTCCTAACAAGATGGTTATTTAAATAAATCTCTACAATTTTAGATATTTTGTCAGGGATCATTCTATTTATACTCCAAATTTTTCCCAATCCCTGTATACAGTACGTATTTTCCAGTCCTGGTTTTCTCACTTCTCTAAGATAAATTCGAGCAGCCCCCATTCCAGTACCCGGATAATGTCCAAGTTCTTCTAATACATCACATGGAGTGGGCAATTGACCAATGAGCATTACTGTAATAAAACCAAAACTCTCTGTTCTAATTGCATCAGCCTCTGTAAGCATAAATTTTCTCCTCGTATACATATAATAATTTCACTTATTATATGTACTCACCCTTGGCACGGTGCTAAGTTTACAATTTGGGGACAGTCCCCCGGTGCGCTAAAGCGCCGGGGGACTGTCCCCTTTAGTTTTTGTGAAAGGTTACTTTGTTTTTGCCTGTTCGCTTGGAGACGTAGAGGGCTTCGTCAGCGCAACGGATGATTTCAATTGGGGCGATTGTTATGTCTTCCCAGACCGCAGCTCCGATTGAGCAGCCTACGTGAAGCTGTTCATTGACCAAATTGAATGGCTGGTTTAAGCTCTCGATTACTTTTTCAGCAACAGCTGAGGTATCCTAAGTAGGCGCTTCTGCTGAGGTGAACAGTACCAGCATAAATTCGTCTCCACCGATACGGAAGACGCCCTCTTCACTGCGGACACATCCTTGAAGTCTCCGTGCTGCTTCTTGCAATAGGAGGTCTCCAACTTGGTGGCCGTACGTGTCGTTTACTTTTTTAAAGCCGTCTAAATCTAGGTACAGGAAGGTAAGCCTCTCCCCTAGAGACTTGGCCCTCTCCAAAGCTGTTTTGATATACGAGTCGAAGGCAATCCGATTCATGAGTCCGGTCAATTTATCATGGTGCGCCAGGGTCTCCATTTTTCCAAGGTCTGACACGGTCTGCACCAATGAATCTACCAGTTCGCGTAACGACAAGGAAAGAATCTCGATTTCCTTGATACCTCGGTACGGAGGGATTTCTACCTTTTCCCCCGCGCGCAGGCGATTGGCGGCATTCGTGATTCTCTGCAGCGGCTTGGTGATATATCTAGCAATGAACCAGCCGAGAATCGCAAACACGAGGGCCAATAAGGCGCCCGTTTTTAGGATTGTTTTCTGCAGGTCATCCACTGTGGCAAAGGCCGTTTCCTCTGGAATGCGAACGAGGACGGACCAGCCTAATCCCGGATAGTCTTGATAGCCGTCACCTAAAGCGTATCCCGTTAAATAATTTTTTCCGTCAGGCCATGTTTCGATTCGAAAGCTGTTCTGGCCTTTTTGTGCCTCCTTGATACTATCGAGTGGGAGGCGTTTGCCGATCATTGGTTTTGGCCCTAACAAGACGACCTGATCATTTTTGCTGATGACGAAGACTTCTGCTGTATTCATCTTGTCCTTGAGTGGTTTTAATATTTCTTGCTGGACTTGTCGTGACCAATCCCAGCTTAAGTGAGCAGCGAGAACGCCCACTTGTTTTCCATCCTCCCCTACCACAGGGCGACTAATGTCTACGAATTGTAGGGGCTCGCCACTAGGGTTCGGTAGGAGCTTGGCTAAGAGCACCGCTTCATGGACGTCACCGACAAATCGGGCTTTTCTTCCTTCTTGGAAGACGGGCCGCTTGGAAATGTCCGCGTTCTCTAAAATGCCTTTGGTGGATGCCACGACTTTCCCTTTGGCATCCGTTAGACCTACCCATGAAAAGGCAGGAAAGCTGACCTGGAGCTGGTCCAATAATTGCTGGACCTTTTCTTTGTCTGTTGGTTCCTGGATGTCCTTTAGTTGACTAACGATGTCGATTTCACCTGCCCGTGACCACATAAAGAAGTCGAGCTTGTCTGCCATTTGGTAGGCGGTGGTCGACAGGGTGTTTCCGATTTCTTTTTCTATTTTAGTGCTGGCTTGGTGGCCGATGGTGTAGCTTAAGATGGCCGCCAGCGCGAAGATTCCGATGGCAAATATGAGCGCCATATAGGTGCGAAGTTTTATGTTCAAGTTCATGTGCTCCTCAATCAATAATGGGGAGTGTGTTTTTCCCTGAACCTATCATAACAAAATTTGACATGTTGACATAGCGAAACTTCGTAGTGTTGTTGGGGACAGTCCCCCGGGGTGGTAACGCGGTAAAGGGTTAGGGGCACAAAATGGGGTCAGTCCCCCGGGGTGGTAATGCGGTAAAGGGTTAGGGGCGCAAAATGGGGTCAGTCCCCCAGAATGGTAGCGCGTTAAAGTACCGGGGGACTGACCCACTAGCCTTGCACGTCTTTAAAATAATCCCATAAATTCAAATAAATAGTATTTACACACAAGAAAAAAACTCCTATTGTAGAAGTTGCGACCTTGATTGTTCCCTAAAACAAACAAGTCTTCTA
>JBDOMM010000028.1:0-53798 GCA_039832695.1 Bacillus sp. (in: firmicutes) | reverse complement strand
AAAAGGGAACAAGGTCAATATAACACCTTCTTCCCCTTTTTGTTTCACTAACTAAAAACATAATGTAAAATTTTTGAATTTATTCAAGTTATATACTTCTATGCAAGGCCAGTGGGACAGTCCCCCGGCACTTTAACGCAATGAGGGACTGTCCCCCAATATCTGTCTGGGACGACAGTAAAGATATTTATTCAAAATGGTATTCTGTACCAATGTCATTGTCCTTTTTATGAAAGAACCGTTATAATTAAATTGAATTTTTAGAATAATTCAATACGAAGGAGTGACATTCTATGAACATCGCTTCCCAAGGTACAGACATCCGTGGAAAAAATACCTATTCGTTTGCTGAATTTGTTGATAAGCGTGACAGCCTAGATTGGTATCGGGATGAACCATTTCTGCAAAAAGCCGTAAAACATTTTACAGCCTCTCGTTATGAACAGATTCATCAGAAAATCTTAGCGTTTTCACCAACTGTTTCAAATGAATGGAATCGATTAGCGGAACGGACTGCTAGGCCCGAGGTACGCCCATACATGCTTCATTATGATGCGTTTAATCACCGAATTGACCGGGTTGTCCGGCCCATGGAGGTTCATAAACTTGAACAGGGTGTTTTTGGTGAAGGTCTCTTTTCTAGTCAAATGGAACCATGGGAAAGCTTTGTGAAGAGAATGTTAATTCACCAATTAGGTGAAGCTGGTGTAACTTGTCCAATGACCTGTACACATGGTCTCATTGTCCTTCTTGATCAATTTCCAAATGAAGAATATCCTGAACTGCAAGAAATTTTGCGGCATTCAAAGGAAGGAATAAACGGCGAATTTGCGATTGGGGCACAATTTATGTCAGAGATTCAAGGCGGCTCTGACTTGCCGGCTAATGTGCTTGAAGCCGTTCCTGATGGAAAGAACTATCGCTTGTACGGAAATAAATTTTTCTGTTCTGTAGCACATGCAGATTATTCTGTTGTCACAGCCAAAATATCAGTGTCTAACAAGGTTTCAACATTTATCGTTCCTTCCTGGTTGCCAGGTGACAAGGAAAAGGAAAAGAGAAACGGCTATCAAATTAACCGGATTAAATGGAAAATGGGTACTGCTGAGGTCCCAACTGGTGAAATTCAATATAATGGTGCCCTAGCCTATCCAATCGGCCCACAAGATAAAGGTATAGCAGTAGCGGTAGGGATTGTGCTTACCCTGTCACGATTAGAAATTGGAATTGCTTGTGCAGGGTTTATGCTTCGGGCGTCAAGAGAAGCCAGGCTTTACAGTGATTTCAGGACAGTTTTCGGTAAAAAAGTGAACCAATATCCACTGGCAACCAGTAAATTAAAAAGGATTGAAAATGCGGCGGAGCGAACAACGGCAGGTGCGTTTAAAATCTATGATTTATTTTTAAAATTAGAGCAGCCGCTTAATCCGGGGATTAAATCGAATTATCCGATAGAAATTCAAAAGCAACTTTTCAATTTACGTGAATTAATCTTATTGCAAAAAATGTGCGTAACAAATGAGGGGGCGGAAGTATTACGTGAAGCTATATCGGTTTTTGCCGGACATGGAGTAATGGAGGAGTTCTCCTCGCTTCCACGAATTTTCCGGGATGTAGTAGTTAACGAACAATGGGAAGGGCCGCGGAACTTATTATTAACACAGGTATACCGTGATTTACAGAGAGTTTCAGATTGGTATACTCCCGCAGAGTTTGTTGGTAGTGTCCTAAAAGGTGCATCCTTGGAAAAAATTAAACAATTTTCCGAGCAGCTAGAAGAGTTACTTCAAAGACCTGTTTTAGGAGAGGTAAGTGAGGCATCCTTAGAAGCTGCTGAAGAATGGGACCGATTCTGTGATGGATTCTTTAAAAAGTATCAAGAAATAGCATTAGCAGAAATACACTAACGATTAGAGGATGGCGTTTATTCGCCATCCTTTTGCATACTAATCCACCGCTTTATAAATACTTAGATAGAGGTCTTAATAGAGGGGTGTAGAATGTGAAAAAAATAACGCCAGTTTTCTGGGTAGCATTAGTTATTTGTCTATTATTTATTATCTGGGGGACGATCCCAAAATCATATCTTCCAAACGGGAATCTTCAACATGTAACGAGTGTCATTCAAGGCTCTATAATTGAAAAATTTGGTTGGTTTTATTTACTCTCAGCAAGTGGTTTCCTAGTTTTTGCACTAGCATTAATCTTTACGAAGTATGGGAACTTAAAGCTTGGAAAAGATACCGATGAACCTGAATTTAACAGTCTAACATGGTTTGCGATGCTATTTAGTGCCGGCATGGGCATTGGGCTTGTCTTTTGGGGGGTGGCAGAGCCACTGTCACACTACTATGAACCACCTAACGGAACAGGACAAACAGCAGAATCTGCAAGAATGGCCATTAGGTATTCCTTTTTCCATTGGGGATTACATCCATGGGCTATCTATGCTGTGATTGGTTTAATTCTAGCTTATTTCAATTTTCGAAAGGATACCCCAGGAGTTGTTAGTAAAATCTTAACACCGCTACTAGGTGACCGCGTGAACGGTCCTTTAGGGGTCTTATTCGATTTTATCGCTATTTTTGCTACGATATTTGGAGTCGCGACATCACTTGGATTTGGTGCTACGCAGATAAGCGGGGGTGCTTCATATATGATCCCTGCCATTCATAACAACTTTACGACCCAGCTAATTATTATCATAGTGGTTACAGTACTCTATATGCTATCAGCTACAACTGGGTTAGATAAGGGTATTGCTTTTTTAAGTAATGCTAATATTTTCTTGGCGATTGCTCTTTTAATCTTTCTTTTATTTTCCGGCCCAACCAACTTTATTATGGACTTGTTTACGACCTCCATAGGAAGTTATCTGCAAAACCTAACTGCAATGAGCTTTAGGCTGAATCCGTTTGAACAAAATACATGGGTTCAGGATTGGACGATTTTTTATTGGGCTTGGTGGATTGCATGGGCTCCATTTGTTGGCACTTTTATCGCGCGAGTCTCGAAAGGCAGAACCATAAGAGAGTTTATTATTGGGGTCTTACTAGTTCCCACTGTATTTGGCGCCTTATGGTTTTCTGTATTTGGCGGTTCTGCAGTCTATTTGGAGTATTTCCAAAATCAACATATCATGGATATTATCAATGAAAAGGGGCAGGAAATTGCGTTATTTTCGGTCTTGTTACATTTTCCATTCGGACATGTTATGTCCTATATAGCTATCTTTCTTATTAGCACATTTTTCATCACATCAGCAGATTCGGCTACCTTTGTTTTAGGGATGCAATCGACAGGAGGAGACCTTAATCCGCCCAATGGAGTGAAATTAGTGTGGGGAATTATTCAATCGGCTTCAGCCGCAGTATTGTTATGGGCAGGGGGATTGGGCGCTTTACAAACCGCTTCCATTATAGCGGCCTTTCCTTTTACTATAATAATGATTTTAATGATCCTCTCCTTTATCAAATCGATAAAAAAAGAAAAAATCCAACGGATTCAATATAGAGAGTAACCCCAATTATGGTGCCTGACCCCCGGTGCGTTAATACGTTAACGTGCCGCGGTGTGTCGGGCTTTTTTTATTTTTTTTTGTTGATTGACAAATTTCGATGGTCACACTAAAGTAATATATGTCATAATAGTTTTAAAATTTTATAAATTTTAATATTTCAGAAGAATATTTAGGTTTACGAAATTAATAGTCAAAGTAGGTGTAAATATGGATAAAGATCCTATTCTCCGCATAAATGATTTAAAGGTATCGTTTCAAGCAGGAAAAAAGTTTGTACCAGCTGTGGATGGTATTAGTTTCAATTTAAGGGATGGAGAAATCCTAGGCATTGTAGGGGAATCCGGAAGTGGTAAAAGTGTAACGTCCTTAGCTACGATGGGACTAATCCCTTCTCCGCCAGGAAAAATCGAGAATGGGGAAATTACTTTTGAAGGAAGAGACCTGAAAAACATTTCCGAAAAAGAGTGGCGGAAAATCCGAGGTAACCAAATATCAATGATTTTCCAGGAACCAATGACGTCATTAAATCCTCTATTTACAGTTGGGAATCAGTTAATGGAGGCCATCAAATTACATACTGACCTAACAAAGGTCCAAATTAAGCAACGGTGTATCGAGCTTTTAAAGTTAGTCGGCATTCCAAGAGCAGAAGGAATACTTAAAGAATACCCTCATCAATTATCAGGAGGGATGCGGCAAAGGGTTATGATTGCCATGGCGATGGCCTGTAATCCAAAGGTCCTTATAGCGGACGAGCCTACAACAGCTCTTGATGTGACGATTCAAGCACAAATTCTTGCATTAATGAAGGACTTAAATCAAAAGACGAACACTTCCATCATTTTGATTACCCATGATTTAGGTGTGGTAGCAGAAATTTGTGAGCGAGTCATTGTAATGTATTCCGGTCAAATCGTTGAACAAGGGGATGTTAGGACAATCCTTAAAAACCCGCAGCACCCATACACAATCGGGCTGCTAAAATCGGTGCCTGATCTAAGAGGGAAGAAGGAGCGGCTTTATAGTATTCCAGGAACTGTTCCTACACCTGGGTCTGTCCATAAAGGGTGCCGATTTGCTGCAAGGTGTTCTGAGGCATTTTCTCAATGCCACGAAGAATCACCACAATTATATAAAACGGAAAAAGACGGACATGAAGTGCGCTGTTTCCTACATACACTGAAGGGGAGTGATAAACATGTCGGAGTTACTTCTTGAGGTTAATGGTTTAAAAAAATACTTTCCGATCACAGGTGGACTTTTTGGAAGAAAACAAGGCGAAGTCAAAGCAGTTGATGATGTTTCTTTTTATGTAAAAAAAGGCGAAACCTTAGGGATAGTTGGGGAAAGTGGCTGCGGGAAATCAACCACTGGCCGATTACTTATGCGCTTAATCGAAGCAAGTGATGGAAAGATTGTTTTTGAAGATAAAGAGATTACCAGCTTGTCAAAGGCTGAGTTAAGAAAAACACGTAGAGATATCCAAATGGTGTTTCAGGATCCGTATGCATCATTAAACCCGAGGCATTCGATTGAGCAGATTCTTGAGGAGCCTCTGATTGTCCACGGAATAGGGACAAAAGAAGAACGCAAGAAGCAGGTTAGAGATATGCTTGAGGTGGTAGGTTTAAGCAGCTACCACGCAAAAAGATACCCACACCAATTTAGCGGCGGGCAGCGCCAGCGTATCGGCATTGCCAAGGCATTAATGACAAAACCGAAATTAATTATTGCGGATGAACCGGTGTCAGCATTAGACGTATCTATTCAGGCACAAGTTCTGAACTTGATGAAGGAAATTCAAAAGGAATTCCAACTTACCTACATATTTATTGCACACGATCTTGGGGTGGTTCGTCATATTAGTGATCGTGTGGGTGTCATGTATTTAGGAAGATTAATAGAGTTAGCAGAAAGTGAGGAGCTTTACGAGAATCCCAAGCATCCATACACACAAGCACTTCTTTCTGCCGTACCGATACCAGATCCTGATGTTAAGAAGAAAACGATTTTAATAGAAGGGGAGCTGCCTAGTCCAGCCAATCCTCCTTCAGGCTGTGCATTCCATACAAGGTGCAAGGAATGCATGGATATTTGTAAAACTACTAGACCGCAGGAAAGTAATCTCAATGGTCATTTTGTAGCCTGTCACTTATATAACCAGTGATTGGCTGCATTGATGATATAAAAACAAAGCTTATAGGGGGTAAAAACACGTATGAAGAAAAAAACGTTTAAGCTGCTGTTAGTTTCTTTATTAGCCGTCAGTATGTTCCTAGTTGGCTGCAACAGCAAAAGCAATAGTAATGAAAAAGATGGCAAAGAAACGAGTAAAGGAAAAGATACGTTAATCTATGCCCGTGGTGTAGATTCTACATCACTTGATCCAATCACAACAACTGAAGGGGACACCTTCAAAGTAACAGAAAATATCTTTGATACGTTGTTAGATTACGGCGAGCAGGATACAACAGTACACCCGAAACTTGCAAAAAGCTGGGAGGTCAGTCCTGACGCATTGACTTATACATTCAAGCTGCAAGAAGGAGTAAAATTCCATGATGGCACTGATTTTAATGCCGATGCAGTTGTGTATAACTTTGATCGCTGGATGAATGGTGACGCGGATAAATTCCCTTACTACACGATGTTTGGTGGCTATAAAGCAGACGAAGGTCACGTTATCAAAGAGGTTAAAGCGGTTGATGCTAATACGGTCCAATTTGTGTTGAAAAGACCTCAAGCTCCATTCTTAAAAAATCTGGCTATGTCCCCATTCGGAATTGCTAGCCCGACAGCTCTTAAGAAATACGGTGACGATTTCAGAAACCATCCAGTTGGAACTGGTCCATTCAAATTTGTCGAGTGGAAACAAAATGACCGTATTACCCTTGAAAAGAATGCAGATTACTGGCAAAAAGGATTACCTAAGCTAAACAAAGTTATTTTCCGTGTCATTCCAGAAAACACTGCACGACTTAATGCCTTAGTTAACGGCGAAGTCGACATGATGGACGGATTAAATAATTCTGATTCTAAGACGGTTACAGATAACCCGAATCTTCAATTAATCGAGCGTCCTTCAATGAACGTAGGTTACTTAGGTTTTACATTAACGCGTAAACCGTTCGACAACAAATTAGTTCGTCAAGCTTTAAACCATGCAATTGATAAGAAGGCAATCATTGATGCGTTCTACGGCGGTCAAGCAGAGCCTGCTAAAAATCCAATGCCTCCTTCAGTTGAAGGGTACAATGACGCAGTAGAAGAATACGACTTTGATTTAGAAAAAGCTAAAGCATTGTTAAAAGAAGCAGGCTATCCAGATGGATTTGAAATGGATCTATGGGCAATGCCTGTAGCGCGTCTGTACATGCCTGAAGCCCAAAAGGTAGCAGAGGTTATTCAAGAAAGCTTTAGCAAAATTGGTGTTAAAGCAAAAATCCAATCGGTTGACTGGGCAACATATTTAGATAAAGCAGCAAAAGGTGAGTTTGATGCTTATATGCTTGGTTGGACAGGTGACAATGGTGACCCTGATAACTTCTTATACACATTGTTGGATAAGGACAGCATTGGTGCAAACAATTATTCCTTCTATAGTAACGACCAATTACATGATATCTTAATAAAAGCTCAACAAGAAACTGATCAGGCGAAGCGTAACGACCTTTACAAACAAGCTCAAGAAATCATCCATGAAGATGCTCCATGGGTACCACTTGTTCACTCTAGACCACTGTCTGCAGCAAGTAAAGATGTTATAAATTATTTACCGCATCCAACAGGTTCTGAAGCTCTCGACAAAGTTGAATTTAAAAAATAAGCGGTAAAAGGGGAGGGGGTTTACCTCCCCTTTTATTACCCAAAAGTAAGATTCAGTATCTTTTTAAAAGGGGTGAGAAGGTTGTTTACTTATACGGTCCGTCGTGTTTTTTCATTAGTTCCCGTATTATTTGGAATGACTCTCATTGTTTTTGCGATTATCCATGCGATTCCTGGTAATCCTGCACAGGTAATTCTTGGACAAAGGGCAACGAAAGAAGCGATTGCCACGCTAACAGAACAATTAGGATTGAACAGACCTTGGTACATACAATATGGAGATTATATTAATGCCCTCCTTCATGGGGATTTAGGAATTTCCCTTCGTACAAGGGGGCCTATTAATACAGAGGTTTGGCCATATTTAGCAGCAACACTTGAATTATCAATTGTCGCTATGCTTATAGCCATTATCATAGGTGTAAATGCCGGAATTATAAGTGCATGGTTTTCAAGATCATGGTTCGATTATGGTGCGATGGTATTTGCTCTAATTGGGGTTTCGATGCCAATTTTTTGGCTTGGTTTAATGCTTCAATGGGCATTTGCTATTGATTTAGGGTGGCTTCCAACTACAGGAAGGGAGGATGCCAGGGACCCAGTTTCAGCGATAACCAATATTTATTTGCTTGATACAATTATGCAGGGAAGATTTGATCAATTCGTAGTAGTTCTCAAACACATTATTTTGCCAGCTGCGGCCCTCGCAACAATCCCTATGGCAATTATTGCAAGGATGACCCGAGCAACGATGCTTGAGGTAATGAAATCAGATTACATCCGAACAGCAAGAGCAAAGGGAGTAAGTATGTTTTGGGTGGTGTACAAGCACTCTTTAAAGAATGCAGTTATTCCTGTGCTTACCATTATCGGCTTGCAAACAGGGCTGCTTTTGGGAGGAGCTATTCTGACGGAGACGATCTTCGGGTGGCCGGGAATAGGTAGGTATTTATATGATGCCATTGCTTATCGAGATTATCCTGTTATCCAGTCAGGGATTTTAATTATTGCAGCGATCTTTGTACTCATTAATTTAATCGTGGATCTTTTGTATGTATTTGTGGATCCAAGAATTAAATATACGAAATAGAGGAGGGATGAGTAGTGGCAGAACTCGCAAAAAGCGCAGCAGATTTATCTGTAAAAGCTGTTGAAGAAAAGCTGACACCTCCCTGGAAGGAAGCCTTGCAGTCTTTTGGAAAAAATAAATTAGCGGTTGCTGGTTTAGGAATTGTTGTATTCTTTATTATTATTGCTATTTTGGCTCCTGTCATTGCCCCTAATAGTTATAAGGAGCAGGTACTGTCCGACCGAATGCTGGCACCTTCCAGTGAACATTGGTTTGGCACAGATGATTTTGGACGAGATATCTTTTCACGAATACTGTATGGTGCAAGAATATCTTTATGGGTAGGTTTTTTCTCTGTATTAGGATCTGTTGTATTTGGAACAATGCTAGGAATTGTAGCAGGCTATTATGGCCGCTGGGTTGATGCAATTATTTCTAGAATTTTTGATATCATGCTCGCGTTTCCAAGTATCCTATTAGCTATCGCGGTTGTTGCTATCCTTGGGCCATCGTTGAAAAATGCCTTGATTGCGATTGCTGTTATTAATATTCCAAACTTTGGACGACTCGTTCGCTCAAAAGTTCTAAGTGTGAAGCAAGAAGAGTATATTATGGCAGCTAAAGCAGTTGGAATGAGAGATACGAGGATTCTTATAAGTCATATTTTGCCGAATAGTATTTCCCCTGTTATTGTACAAGCGACACTTGCTATTGCAACAGCCATTATTGAAGCTGCCGCTCTAGGGTTTCTTGGTATGGGGGCACAAGCTCCAACTCCTGAGTGGGGGAAAATGCTGGCTGATTCAAAAAATTATATAACCCAGGCGCCATGGACATTATTCTTTCCAGGTGTCGCCATTATGCTTACCGTCCTAGGATTTAATCTAATGGGCGATGGCCTCCGAGATATCCTTGATCCGAAAATGAAAAACTAAGTGGTGCCTTGTGCACCACTTTTTCTATTGGGCGGACAATTAGTTTATTATTTGTCGAATAAGCCTTATAATTATCTAAATAGTTTGTTCATTATGGGAGATGGAAGGTTTTGAAAAACAGCGACAGAAGTATTGTATTTATTGGGTTTATGGGTGTTGGAAAGACGACAGTTGGAAAGCTTGTGGCAAAGAAGCTTAACCGTCCATTTATTGACGTAGATGAAGAAATTGAAAAGGAATACTATATGCCTGTTTCTAAAATTTTTAACCAACTGGGTGAAAAGGCATTTAGAGCAAGAGAAAAAGAATTAATTACAAACCTGGCAGAACAGGACCAGAAGATTATTTCTGTTGGCGGCGGGGCTTTTTTACAGGAAGAAATACGTCGGGTATGTTTAACTTCTTGCATTGTTATTTACATAGAATTGTCTTTAGAAAACTGGAAAAAACGTTTGGATTTCATAATTGACAGCCGCCCTGTATTGCAAGGTAAATCAACGAAAGAAATGGAAGAACTATACTTTGCTAGACAAGAAATCTATTCCCAGCATCATTTAAAAATCAATACTGACAACAAGGACGCCGAAACGATAGCAGATGAGATTGTCAGCACACTAATCGAGAACTTTGATGTTCAGTAGAGGTGAAGATGAGAATGAAGAAACCAATTACTGTTAAGGGAGTCACAATTGGAGAAGGAGTCCCGAAGATTTGCGTTCCAATGGTAGGGGAATCTTTAGAACAATTAATTGAAGAAGCATCGTATATTCAAGCACTTGATTGTGATGTTGTTGAATGGCGTGTCGACTGCTTTGATGGTGTTGAGCAAATCGATCGAGTGAAAGAGGCTTTAACGGAAATTCGTGAGATTCTTTCTGAGATTCCTCTTCTGTTCACTTTCCGTAGTAAAAAGGAAGGTGGCGAAAAGGAAATCAGTACTGCTTACTATTTCGAATTAAACAAAGCTGTTTTGGAAACTGGTTTAGTAGATTTAATTGATATCGAATTATTTAATGAAGAAGAGGATATCAAATCCTTCATTGAAGTAGCTCATGCAAGCAAGGTATTTGTTATACTTTCGAACCATGATTTTCAAAAAACACCACCAAAAGAAGAAATTGTTTCTCGGTTATGTAAAGCGCAGGAATTAGGTGGCGATGTTTCAAAAATTGCAGTGATGCCAGCGAGTTCAGCAGATGTACTTACGCTGTTAGATGCAACTAATACAATGAAAGAACAATTTGCTGATAGACCCTTCATTACGATGTCCATGGCAGGTAAAGGAGTCATTAGCCGATTGTCCGGCGAAGTATTTGGCTCGGCAATGACTTTTGGTTCAGCCAAAAAGGCATCGGCACCTGGCCAGGTGCCCGTAAAGGAATTGCGAAGCGTTTTAAACTTGATGCATACTAATCTGAATGAATAAAATGAAATGGAGCATCAAATCAGAAAGATTTGTATGCTCTTTTTTTCTGCAGATAAGGCTCTCACTTATTACAATTTGTAGTTTTGAACAGTATAATCAAGAATAGGAGTTGAGACTAAATGAATAAAAAAGATATCGCTAATATTCGCAAGCAATTTAAACTAGACAATTACAATCTGCAAATTCGAGAAATCTTTAATGTGTATGTCCAAAAGGAATCAGGCGAGATTTATCATCAAGTTAGTCAGCCGTTTCAAATGTTAGAACAGGAAGCGCAGGAATTGTTTTTAGCAAACTTTAAAAAAGTGTTAACAGGTCAACTTGATGCTAAACTATTTGAGCTGAAGTTCATGCGGGATGTGGAAGACAGCACCCAAATGTTCCTTTACGAAGGATTACAACAAGAAACAACGGAAGACTGGAAAGAATATATGTTGGAAATTGTCGTGAAAATGTTTGCTAACACGGTTTATGAATTTGATACCGTAGTGACGTTTATCCGCGGAGAATATCGAAAGCCGACCCGAAAACGCAACGCGGAATCTGAAGAAGGCGGGGATGACCAGGTCTATTCCAACGGGTTTATTCTTTGTAGTCTCAATAAAACGGATGTGCCGAAAAAAGCTTTAATGTTTGATTATATTGAGAAGGAATACAAATCCTACAACGTCTTTGATCCCATTATTAATTTAGATTCTCCTTTATCAGGCTTCCTTTTCCCTGCCCTAAACGATAATGCAGCAGATGTAAACCGTATACTTTACTGTGCAGGAAAAGCAAATCAACCGGACTTTAGATTTATGGAAGAAGTGCTTAATTGTGAAGAGATTATAACTGCCCAGGAAGATAAGGACTGCTTCGATTTCATCTTAAAAGAAGTGATAGGAGACGAAGTGGATTCCCGCGTAATTTCCAATGTGTATGAGGAAATCGATAAGTTAGTTCAGGAGAATCAAGAGAATGAAGAAAGTGAAATTCCTACGTTGGATTCTCGGGATATCGAACGTATTTTAACGGTAAGCGGCGTTGAAAATGTAGAGACGGCAAAAGTGGAACATGCCCTTAAAGCAATCGTGGATGATGAAAAGCACGAATTTAAGGCCAGCAGCTTAGTTCCGAAAACCATTAAAATCGAGACCAAGGTGGCAAATCTTTCAATCAACCCAAAAGACTTAAAATATGTAAAGTACATAACGTTCCAGGGAAAACGGTGCTTGTTGTTGGAAATAGATGAAGACGTGGTCGTGGAAGGTTTCCGACTTGAAGAATCAGAAACATATTAATAGGTTCCCGATTTTAAAGGGAATAATCTGTGGACCAGATGGTTTGTGAAAAGCAGGATTTTCCTGCTTTTTTATTTGGGCACTAACAAATAATATTTTGAAATTAATTTACTATACAAAGAGGACGTATCGAGTTAAAATAACAGTAAGCATATAATTCCAATAAGAAAGGTTGGTATTACAATGTCAGAAGCTATTCGTTCCATTCCTCGTCCTCTTGTAAAGACAAATCAAGCGGTGATTGTTATAAGTGTCCTCTTAACTTGGTTCTCTGGTTTAGAGTGGTTTTTATTGATACCCTTACTCTCGGGACTCAGTGGACTTTTTTTAGGTTTTAATCCGATTATGCAGCTAGGAAAACTTTTCTTAAGAAAAAATCCAAAGGCGTATATTCCTGAAGATTGGGACCAGCAGCAATTTAATCAAACGATTGCAGTGATTTGCCTCGGAATCGGGTTTATCAGCTTTGTACTAGGGTGGAATGTCGTAGGATATATTTTCACCATCATGGTGGCACTAGCAGCATTTGTGGCCATTCTCGGTTTTTGTGTAGGCTGTTTTATCCACTTCCAATGGAATCAATATAAATATAGACGAACTCTTCAACAATAAATAGTTTTGTTTTTTCTAATCGAAGCTCTTGCTACTAGGCAAGGGCTTTTTTAGTGATTATGCATGGTTTTTGAATAATTTTACATCCAATAGTGAAAGCGTTTACAAATTGAAACATAATAATTTTCAGTTAAAAGCGAAAATTAGGCAATTTTTATATTGAATAATTATATATGTGTATGTATAATAATTCATTATGTAAGCAACGTGGGAGTTGAAGAAATGAAAGTAGCAATCATTGGTGGAACAGGATATGGCTCGGTAGAACTTATTCGCTTGATTCAGAAGCACCCTTACTTGGAGGTTGGTTCAGTAGTATCCAATTCTAAAGCGGGCTATAGCTTTAGTGAAACATATCCACATCTTTCTGAAATAATGGATCAAACATTAGAGACATTTGATGCAAAAAGATTATCTGAAACGAACGATTTAACTTTTCTTGCTACTCCATCTGGTGTCAGCAGTAAACTTGTTCCGCAGCTGCTAGAGCATGGTATGAAATGTATTGACCTATCAGGCGACTTTCGATTACGGTCTGGTGCAGAATATGAAACCTGGTATCATCACACCCCTGCAAATGAGCAGTATTTAGAAAAAGCAATTTACGGTTTAAGTGAGATTTATAGCGAAAAAATTAAGAATGCCAATTTGATAGCCAATCCAGGCTGTTATCCTACTGCATCCAGTTTGGGACTACTTCCAATCTTAAAATCGCAGCTAGCTGATAAAAACTCAATCATTATTGACGCGAAATCAGGCGTCTCTGGTGCAGGAAGAGGACTTTCATTAACCGCACACTACGCCGAAATCAATGAAAACTTTAAAGCTTATAAACTAGGAAAACATCAACACATTCCAGAAATTGAGCAAGTCCTTACAGATGAGAGTGGAGATCCCATCACGGTTTCCTTTACTACCCACCTTGTCCCAATGACACGAGGAATCATGTGTACGATGTATGTGAATCTAAAAGAAAAAATTTCAACAAAAAAGGTTATCGATTTATATAAACAATTTTATCAGGATTCTCGTTTTATAAGGGTACGGCCTGAGGGAACGATCCCTTCAACAAAAGAAGTATCCGGGTCAAACTATTGTGATATTGGGCTACATGTCGATGAACGAACCAACCGCTTAACGATTATCTCTGTTATCGATAATTTAGTTAAGGGAGCGGCTGGGCAGGCAATCCAAAATGTGAACTTGATGAATGGTTGGGATGAACAAACGGGGCTTACCGATATACCAATGTATCCATAATAAAAATCGTACAATAGGGGATTTGAAGGGGGAAATTAAATTGGCACAAGCAACATCAACGAGTGAAATCGTGGTACTAGAAGAAGGAAGTGTCACCTTGCCAAAAGGGTATAAAGCAGGTGGCATGCACTGTGGAATTAAAAGAAAACGACTCGATTTAGGCTACATTGTATCGGAAGTTCCAGCAACTGCTGCAGGCGTGTATACCACAAATATTTTTCAAGCGGCTCCTTTATTAGTCACTCAAGAGAGTGTAGCAAAAGAAAATAAGCTCCAAGCCATTATCGTTAATTCTGGTAACGCCAATGCTTGTACAGGGGAACAAGGATTACTTGATGCCTATACCATGCAAAAGGATTTTGCAAATGAACTAGGAATTGAAGCCCATCTAGTTGCAGTGACATCCACAGGGGTCATCGGAGAATTGATGCCGATGGATAAAGTGAAATCAGGGGTTACAAAAATCCTTAATAAAGAATATGAAAATGAGAGCTTATTTAAAGAAGCCATCCTAACAACTGATACATGTGTCAAACATACAGCGGTGCAAATGAATATCGATGGAAAAACGGTAAGCATCGGCGGAGCATCAAAGGGTTCTGGAATGATCCATCCAAACATGGCTACTATGCTTGGGTTCGTAACTACAGATGCAAACATAGCACAGGAAGACCTACTTGGAGCCCTTCGGGACGTTACCAATCAAACATTCAATATGATCACGGTTGATGGCGATACAAGTACGAATGACATGGTTCTTGTCTTGGCTAATGGATTAGCAGAAAACAGTCAGTTAACAAAGGATCATCCGGATTGGGATGTGTTTAAACAGGGATTGAAAATCGTTTGTGAATCACTTGCTAAAAAAATTGCTCGAGATGGCGAGGGGGCTACCAAGCTAGTAGAAGTTCAAGTGACTGGCTCCTACAGCCGAAATGCAGCAAGTGCTGTCGGTAAAGCCATTATTTCTTCTAACCTAGTAAAAACAGCTATTTATGGAACAGATCCTAACTGGGGAAGAATTGTGACGGCAATTGGCTACAGTGGTGTTCCTGTTGAACCGAATGCCATCAAGGTATCAATCGGACCTTATACGGTATTCGAAAACGGGCTGCCAAGCATGTTTGTAGAAGAAGAAGTTAAAGAATACTTACAACTTGATGTTATCAAAATACATGTTGAATTAAACCAGGGTGAATATAGTGCAACTGCTTGGGGATGCGACCTTACCTACGATTACGTAAAAATAAATGCATCCTACCGCACGTAAGGGAGGACGAAAATGAAATACCTAGTCATTAAGTGTGGCGGAAGTGTGTTAGAAAATCTGCCAAGATCTTTTTATGAAGATGTCGTTCAGATGCATCAATCAGGTGAATGGACACCTATCATTGTTCATGGCGGAGGTCCTCTCATTACGTCCTTATTAAAAAATTTAAATGTGGAAACTACTTTTGTAAATGGTTTACGGGTAACCAACCATGATGTGCTGGATATCGTGGAAATGGTACTGAGTGGCTCGGTTAACAAACTAGTGGTAAGAAACCTAGTCGAGGTAGGCGGAAATGCATTTGGCATAAGTGGAATAGACGGAGGATTATTGAAAGCAGTGCCGACATCAGATGCAAAAACGTTAGGGTTTGTGGGTGAAGTAGTTGGTGTAAATCAAAGTGTCATCGAAGGAATCGTCAATCAAGGGTATATACCGGTTATTTCTCCCATCGGCATTGATGCGAGTGGTCAGCGCTACAATATCAATGGAGACATAGCAGCTAGCGCGATTGCAAAAGCACTGGGAGCCAATCTTTGTTTTATCAGTGATATTCCAGGGATTTTAATTGAAAAAGATGGTGTGAAAACAAAGCTTGATAAAGCAACCAAATCAACCATTGAAGAACTAATCGATAATCAAACCATTTACGGTGGCATGATCCCAAAGGTAAAGGCTGCCATAGACGGCCTTGTTCACAACATACCTGAAGTGGGGATCATCAATGGTTTTGATAAAAATAGTCTGATAGATTACACAGCAGGTAAAGATATCGGTACAAAAATTGTCTTAGAAGAGGAGAGTGCGTAAATGGTAAACGATACTTCCGTTTCTCTATCCTCCCCAATAATGGCCACATACAGCCGTTTCCCGGTCACTTTAGTAAAGGGAAAAGGAAGTTATGTGTGGGACGATCAAGGGAAGCAATATTTAGATTTCACGTCTGGGATTGCAACTTGTAATTTAGGTCATGTTCCTGACGCTGTAAAAGAAAAACTAGAGGAACAGTTGCAAGACCTATGGCACTGTACAAACCTTTATCATATTCCAAATCAGGAAAAGCTCGCGGCACTACTTGTTGCTAATAGCTGTGGGGATCAGGTTTTCTTTTGTAATAGTGGGGCGGAAGCAAATGAAGCAGCGATAAAGCTTGCAAGAAGATATGCGAACAAGGTAAAGGGAAGCGAATCTTCTGAAGTCGTGACATTTCAACAATCCTTCCACGGCAGAACACTGGCAACTTTAACAGCAACAGGTCAAGAAAAAATCCAGCAGGGTTTTTCACCACTTATGCCAGGTTTTAGTTATCTACCATTTAATGATGAAAAAGCGATTGAAGAGCTAACAACACGAAAGCCTGCAGCGGTCCTACTAGAGCTTGTCCAAGGTGAAGGCGGAGTCATTCCAGCAAACCCTGAATGGGTAAAAAAATTAGCTGAAATTTGTAAGGATAACGGTATCTTGTTGATGGTCGATGAAATCCAAACGGGGATTGGCAGAACGGGTACACTTTTTGCTTACGAACAGTACGGAATTGAACCAGATGTTATTAGTCTTGCAAAGGGGCTTGGATCAGGTTTCCCAATTGGAGCCATCATCGCAAAAGAAGAAGCAGCCAAGGGATTTGAACAGGGCAGCCATGGCAGTACTTTTGGTGGGAATCCATTAGCGACGGCAGCAGGACTGGCAACCATTACTCATATACTTGAAACTAACTTACTAAAACATGCGAAAGAAGTCGTAACATACCTTGATAGTCAGCTGGAAATGTTGAAGGGAAAATACGCGTTTATTAAAAATATACGTGGTAAAGGGCTGCTAAAGGGACTGCTTGTTGAAACGAATGCACTAGATATCGTACAAAAAGCGATTGCAAACAACCTTCTTATTTTAACAGCTGGACCGAATGTTGTTCGGATTTTACCACCGTTAACAGTAACAAAAGAAGAGATAAATGAATTTATAGAAGCATTGGAAAAAACATTCCAAGGTATAGAGAAAGGCGAGTGAGTGTTTTTGGAAAAGGGATACCTTACTTTGGAAACGGGAGAAGTGTTTGAAGGTGTACTAATTGGTGCAGAAAAGGATTCTCTCGGGGAAGTAGTTTTTAATACAAGTATGACTGGGTACCAGGAGATCATTACCGACCCTTCCTATGCGGGACAAATCATTACGTTTTGTTATCCGATTATCGGAAGCTATGGTATCAATGCATTGGATGATGAAAGCATTACGCCCGCACTATCTGGAGTCATCATCAGTGACCTTTGTGAAACGCCAAGTCATTATCAATCTATTTATAAATTTTCAGAGAGACTGAAGCAGGCAGGCGTTCCGGGAATCGCTGGTGTTGATACAAGGCTCCTTGTAAAAACCATTCGCAGCCGCGGGACAGTCAAAGGGTATTTAAGCAAAACAAAGCAAAGAGATTTTTCTTCTAACGAAAAAACAACGTTATGGGTGGAGAAAGTATCCACTAAGAAGACGCAATATTATAAAAACAGAGGGCCGCACGTAGTATTAATGGACTATGGCTATAAAAAGTCAATTTTAAGTGCACTATTAGAAGAAAATTGTGCAGTTACGATTGTCCCTTACACTACTTCTTTTGAAAAAGTAAAAGCCTTGAATCCAGACGGTGTTCTATTTAGCAATGGACCAGGAGACCCGATGGATTTAAAGAAATGGTTCCCGGAAATCAAAAAGATCAGCCAGCATTATCCGACACTTGGAATTTGTCTAGGTCATCAGCTAATCGCTCTAGCATACGGGGCAAAAACAGCGAAGCTGGCATATGGCCATCGGGGCGGTAACCACCCAGTGAAAGAAATCATGACTGGAAAAGTGAAAATTACAGCCCAAAATCATGGTTATGTTGTCGTGGACGAAAGCATCGACCAAAATGTCTTTGATGTCACCTATCGAAATGTCAATGATCAATCCATTGAAGGACTAAAACATCAAAACTATCCAATCCAAACGGTACAATTTCATCCGGAAGCACATCCCGGACCGAGCGATACCGCACATATCATTCAAGAATTCGTAAGCCAGATAGCTTCATTGGGAGAGACCGTATATGCCATTAAATAAAAAACTAAAAAAAGTACTCGTCATCGGGTCTGGCCCAATTGTCATTGGTCAGGCAGCGGAATTTGATTATGCCGGAACACAAGCATGTATTGCCTTGAAAGAGGAAGGAATTGAAGTTGTTTTAATCAACAATAACCCGGCAACCATTATGACAGACGAAGCCATTGCCGATAAGGTATATATTGAACCTTTAAATGTGGCTACGATAGAAAAAATCATTCAAAAAGAAAAGCCGGATGGAGTCATTGGCACCCTAGGGGGGCAAACGGGCTTAAATTTAACTGTTCAGCTATATGAACAAAAGATTTTGGAAAAATACGATGTAGAGCTGTTAGGAACTTCAGTTGAATCGATTAAAAACGGTGAAGACAGAGAAAGATTCCGTAATCTCATGCTCACAATTGGTGAACCCATTCCTGAATCTGCGATCATTCACAGCTACGAAGAAGGAGTGAAGTTCGTTAAGGAAATTGGATTTCCAGTAATTATCCGTCCTGCCTATACATTAGGTGGTGAGGGCGGCGGATTCGCTCATAAAGATGATGAACTTGAAATCGTCTTGAAAAAAGGTCTTGCTGCCAGTCCAATTGGGCAGGTACTAGTTGAAAAAAGCATTAAAGGCTGGAAGGAAATCGAGTACGAAGTCATGCGTGATGCAAATGACACGTGCATTATTGTGTGTAATATGGAAAACATGGACCCCGTTGGCGTTCATACAGGGGATTCCATTGTAGTTGCTCCATCTCAGACATTGACGGACGTTCAATATCAAATGCTTCGTGACGTTTCCATTAAAGTTATTAGAGAACTAGGAATCATAGGCGGATGCAACATTCAGTTTGCTCTCCACCCAGAATCCAATCAGTACTATATTATCGAAGTAAATCCAAGGGTAAGCCGCTCATCCGCGCTTGCTTCCAAAGCAACAGGATATCCAATAGCGAGAATGGCTGCAAAGTGTGCGATTGGGTACCATTTGGATGAGATTGTGAATCCAATAACAGGTAACACGTTTGCTTCATTTGAGCCAGCGATTGATTATATTGTGGTGAAACTGCCTCGCTTCCCATTTGATAAGTTTCCAGAAGCAGACCGTACACTGGGGACACAAATGAAAGCAACAGGTGAAGTAATGGCGATTGACCGGACATTTGAAGGGGCTTTAAACAAAGCGATTCGGTCAATGGAGATGAATGTATATGGTCTATGTCTTGAGGCGAATAAATCAGCAGAAGATGAAACTCTTTATGACCTTCTTGCAACAGCAAATGACAGACGGCTATTCATCATTGCCGAATGCTTTAGAAGAGGGATTACTCTTGAAAAAGTACAGCAATTAACAGAGATTGATCCATGGTTTTTACACAAAATTAGTTCAATCGTTGCGATCGAAAAGGAATTGGCGTCCTATCAATGGGATCAGGTTCCTGTCCTTCTGCTTAAACAAGCAAAACGCAATAATGTGTCTGATAAACTTTTATCACAAATATTCGATATTCCTGAAAAGGAAATGAGGAAAAAGTGGAAAGAGCTAAACCTAAAACCGGGCTATAAAATGGTTGATACCTGTTCTGCTGAATTTGATGCCATTACACCTTACTACTACTCAACGTGGCATGGTTTTGACGAGGTAGAAGTTACGAATAAAAAGAAAATCCTCGTAATTGGATCTGGCCCTATTCGTATTGGCCAAGGAATTGAATTTGATTATTGTTCTGTCCACGCTGCAAAAGCAATTAAGAAAAACGGATACGAAGCCGTTGTCATCAACAATAATCCAGAGACAGTGAGCACAGATTATTCTGTTGCCGATCGTCTATATTTTGAACCTCTAGCGGCAGAGGATGTCCTCCACGTGATTGAAAAGGAACAAGTGGAAGGAGTTCTCATTCAATTTGGCGGACAAACGGCGATTAATTTAGCGCATGCACTTGAAGAAGAAGGAGTAAACATTTTAGGTACCTCTGTTCAGAATGTTGATCGTTTAGAAGATAGAAAGGAATTCTATCAACTGCTTGAAGATTTAAATATTCCCCATATTGAGGGTCAAACAGTCTCACACCCAGATGAATTAAAAGAGGCAGCAGAAAAATTAGGCTACCCAGTTCTTGTTCGTCCATCGTATGTAATAGGCGGTCAATCGATGTTTACTATTTTTTCAGAAGAAGAGCTTAGCCAATATATTGTCCAGCTTGAGGGGAACTCGCAGGCATCCATGTGGCCATTATTAGTAGATAAATATTTACCTGGATTAGAATGTGAGATTGATGTTATTAGTGATGGCGGAATCATTGTCGTTCCTGGTATTTTTGAACATATTGAAAAAGCAGGTGTTCATTCAGGGGATAGCATCACGGTTTTCCCACCAATCTCTTTAACAGAAAAAATCAAGCAAACATTAATTGATTATGCTAGTAAGATAGCCAAATCTGCCTCTGTCATTGGTATGATGAACATTCAATTTGTCATCTATGAAGATGAAGTTTATGTATTAGAAGTAAACCCACGCTCTTCTAGAACAGTGCCAATCATTAGTAAGGTAACAGGCGTTCCGATGATCGAATGGGCAACAAGTGTTCAACTAGGTCAGTCCTTACATGAGCTATCACCAGTCCAAGGATTATTACCGGAACCAAACTACTATTCTGTAAAAACGCCAGTATTTTCATCAAGTAAGCTAAAGGGCGTTGATCATGTACTTGGGCCGGAAATGAAATCAACAGGCGAAGCACTAGGAATGGGTGTAACGTTCCAAGCAGCGCTTGAAAAATCGATTCTCTCACTAAGTGATGATAAAGAGAAAAATTATCTATTTTTCTCCATCTCGGATCGTGAAAAACCTGCAAGTCTTCCGATCATTGCGGAATTGATCGACCAAAATTATAGAATCGCCGCAACTGAAGGAACCGCTCTTTTCCTTCAACAAAATGGCATTCCTGTTGAGGTAGTGATCAAGGATGATGCGGATGTAAGCAACTTTTTCCGTAAACAGTTAATTAAAGCAGTGATCAATATTCCAAATCAAGGTCGAAATAAAATGAAGTTTGGGTTTCAAATTCGCGAGCACGCTGTTCGTTACAAAATACCTGTGTTCACCCATTTAGATACGATTGAGGCAACATTTGGCCTGCAAAAGGGAGCACAACAGGAATCACAAGTACGGACGGTAAGTGAGTATTACAAAATTAAAAAAGAAGGTGCCGTCCATGTTAGAAGCCATTAAATTGAACGAAATTAATAACCCGCAACTGAAAGGAAAAGATTTTTTACAGCTATCGGATTTCACTACTGATGAAATCCTTTACCTGTTAAATGATGCGTTAGAACTAAAGCAAATGCAAAAACAAGGGAAGCCACAGCCTTTCTTAAATGGTAAGGTGTTAGGAATGATTTTTGAAAAATCATCTACTCGTACTAGGGTTTCGTTTGAAGTGGGGATGCTGCAGCTTGGAGGGCATGCCATCTTCCTAAGCTCAAAAGATATTCAGCTCGGACGTGGGGAAAGTATTTCCGATACAGCCAAAGTATTATCCCGCTATGTGGATGGAATCATGATTCGAACGTTTTCACATGATTCTGTGAAGGAATTAGCAGAACATGCTACTGTTCCTGTCATCAACGGGTTAACTGATCTACAACACCCAACACAGGTATTAGCTGATTTATTAACAATCCTGGAGCACAAAGGGAAACTGGCTGGGTTAAAGCTTTGCTATATCGGAGATGGCAATAATAATATGGCCCATTCATTAATGGAAGGGGCAGTAAAAGTAGGAATGGATGTTAGCATTGCCAGCCCCCCAGGATATTTACCTGATGGAAAAATTACTGAAGCAGCAATCAAAGCGGGCATGCAAACAGGCTGTTCGGTTGTCATTACAAATGATCCACTTGATGCAATCAAGGACGCGGATGTTGTGGTAACAGATGTCTGGACCAGCATGGGGCAGGAAGAAGAAACGGAAAAAAGATTGAAGGCGTTTGAAGGCTATCAGGTAAATGCTGAACTTTGCAAACTAGCAAAATCAGACTATATATTCTTACACTGCTTACCTGCACATCGTGAGGAAGAGGTTACTGGAGATATTATTGATGGTACTCATTCTGTCGTGTTTGATGAAGCAGAGAACCGCCTTCATGCGCAAAAAGCAATTTTAAAACTTTTATTAGCATAATAGTTTCACTTTTTGCGAGAGTTGTTGTATAATAATTCTATTGATTGAATAAAAATTCAAGAAAAGCAAGAGGAGAATATACAGATGGCAAAGGAAAAAATTGTTTTAGCATACTCAGGTGGTTTAGATACATCTGTTTCAGTGAAATGGATCCAAGAAAAATACGGCTATGATGTCATTGCTCTAGGTCTTGATGTAGGGGAAGGCAAGGATTTAGAGGCAATTAAAAACAAGGCATTGAACGTTGGAGCGGTTAAAGCCTATATGATCGATGCAAAAGAATTGTTAGCAAAAGAATATATTTTACCAGCATTAAAGGCTAATTGTTTATATGAAGGAAAATATCCATTATCTTCAGCGCTTTCCCGCCCGTTAATTTCAAAACTATTAGTAGAAGTTGCGGAAAAAGAAGGAGCTACAGCGGTCGCTCATGGCTGTACAGGAAAAGGAAACGACCAAGTTCGTTTCGAGGTATCTATTCAAGCGTTAAACCCAAGCCTAAAGGTGGTTGCACCTGTTCGTGAATGGGGAATGACACGTGATGAAGAAATTAAATATGCAGAGGAAAATGGAATCCCAATTCCAGTAGATTTAGATAATCCTTTTTCAATTGATGCAAACATTTGGGGACGTGCTTGTGAGGCAGGAGTGCTTGAAGACCCTTGGGCAGAAGCGCCTGAAGCAGCCTTCGATTGGACGAATCCGATTGAACTAACTCCTGACGTAGCTGAATACGTAGAAATTGAATTTGAACAAGGGGTACCTGTTGCCCTTAATGGGGAGAAGCTTCCACTTGTTCAGTTAATTGAAACGTTAAACACACTGGGTGGTAAGCATGGAGTGGGACGTATCGACCACATTGAAAATCGCTTAGTAGGAATCAAATCTAGAGAAGTGTATGAAAATCCGGGTGCATTAATTTTAATCAATGCGCATAAGGAATTAGAATTCTTAACATTAACTCGTGAGGTTACTCAATTTAAGACGCAGGTGGAGCAGCAGATGGCAAAGATCATTTATGAAGGTCTTTGGTATTCTCCTATTAAACCAGCTCTTGATGCATTTATTGATGAAACACAAAAGACTGTGACTGGAACCATTCGTGTGAAGCTTCATAAAGGGAATCACACAGTTGTTGGCCGTAAATCACCATATAGCTTATACAACGAGGAGCTTGCTACCTACTCAAAAGGTGATGCATTCGATCATAATGCGGCTGTTGGCTTTATTAAGATTTGGGGCTTACCAACAAAGGTATATTCAGAGGTTACTAAAAAAGAAACGGTTGTAAAATAATTCGGATTGCCCTCGAATCCTATTTCGGGGGCTATCTTCTTTCATTTTAAGGAGGAGCAGGAAATGTCTAAGTTATGGGGCGGACGATTTACAAAAGAAACCAACAAGCTCGTAGAGGAATTTACAGCATCCATATCTTTTGATCAAAAGTTAGCAAAAGAGGATATCGCCGGAAGCCTGGCACATGTGCAGATGTTGGGTGAATGTGGAATTATTCCGGTGGAGGATGCCGAAAAAATTAAAGAGGGCCTTCTAGCGATTAAAAAAATGGTCAATGCGAACCAAGTGGAGTTTTTAGTAGAAGATGAAGACATTCATATGAATATTGAAAAGCTACTGATTGAAAAAATCGGACAGGTGGGCGGTAAACTCCATACCGGCCGTAGCCGGAATGATCAAGTAGCTACTGATATGCATCTTTATTTAAGAACAAAAACAACGGAACTGATTAAATTGATCGAAGATGTTCAGGGGGCCTTAATCGAGCAGGCAAAAGAACATGTCCAAACCTTAATTCCAGGCTATACTCATCTCCAGCGTGCGCAGCCAGTATCGTTTGCTCACCATTTAATGGCTTATTTCTGGATGTTTGAGCGTGATAAGGAAAGACTGATTGATAGTTTAAAACGTGTCAACTGGCTTCCACTGGGTTCGGGTGCGTTAGCAGGGACTACTTTTCCTATCAACCGTGAACGTGTAGCAGAACTGTTAGGGTTCGAAACCGTGTATCCAAACAGTATGGATGCCGTGAGTGACCGTGACTTTATTCTCGAATTCTTATCGATTGGCTCTATAATCATGACACATATTTCTAGATTCTCTGAGGAACTAGTGATTTGGTCCAGCCAGGAATTCCAGTTTGTTGAGTTAGATGATTCATTCTGCACGGGCTCAAGCATTATGCCGCAAAAGAAGAATCCAGACGTACCTGAATTGCTTCGTGGAAAAACAGGTCGTACCTATGGCAACCTTATTGGGCTTTTGACAGTGCTAAAAGGGTTGCCGCTTGCCTATAATAAGGACTTACAAGAAGATAAAGAAGGCATGTTTGACACCGTTGAAACATTGGAAGGTTCCTTAAAGCTATTAGCTCCAATGATTGAAACGATGACGGTTAATAAAGATGTGATGCGTAAAGCAATTAACAATGATTTCTCGAATGCTACGGATATTGCGGATTATCTGGTTACAAAGGGGTTACCGTTCCGTGAGGCTCATGAGGTCATTGGAAAAATTGTTCTATATGCGATCCAAGCTAATAAGTTTTTACTAGATTTGAGCTTTGAAGAATATCAAGAGTTTAGTCCTTTATTTGAAGAGGATATTTACGAGGTTTTAGCTCCTGAACACGTAGTTGCGGTTCGAAACAGCTTTGGAGGTACGGCTCCAGAGCAGGTTGAGAAGCAAATTGAGCTTGCTGAGGGAAAATTGAAGCGTTAAAATGTGAGAAACCCGCCAAACGGCGGGATTCTTTTTGCTGTGAAAAGGGGGGTGTATGGCGATATCTACACGTTTTTCGATATATCTACACACTTTTGCCTTTTTTCTACACGTTTTTTCGATATATCAACACACTTTTACATTTTTTCTACACAGTTTTATAATATATCTACACAAATTGATGATTTATCTACAATTTACCTTCTTTCTAAGGAGTGGTTTTCCATTAGCGGTTTTATCATTGATTTACTTGTTGATATCGCAGGAGAAGTCATTGAATTTCTCATACCTGATCGGTTCTCTAAATCAAAATTTGAAAAGCACTTAATAAGACTAAGGGAAGAAGACTGGTTCACTTCACTCGAAAAGGATGTTAGATATGCATATATCATTCACCAAAACAGAAAGGTGAGGCGGTTCTTAAGCAGTGAGCAGAATATCAAAATGATTACCAGTATGGATTTTGAAAGGGGAAATTTTATTAATTTAGTAAAAGAAGAGCATGCGAAATTTACAGGGATACAATATTTAAAATAGAAAGAATATATTGACATTTAACGTTGCATCAAATACAATTCTCTTTATAACTTGGAAATTAAATGAAAAATCAAATAAAAACTCTTATCCAGAGTGGTGGAGGGACTAGGCCCGATGAAACCCGGCAACCTTCAAGGTATTCCTTGAAAAGGTGCTAAATCCTGCAGGTTATTATTTAACCTGATAGATAAGAGGAGGAATCCAACCCTCTTCTTATTGAAGAGGGTTTTTCTTTTGTAAAAATAAAATAGCCGCGTGTTAAAAATCGTGTAGGGAAGGGATGGATGATTGTGTCTGTAATAAAAGTGGCAATCCTGGGTTTTGGAACAGTTGGTGAAGGAGTCTATCGAACAATACATTCACACAGTGAGGAGCTTACAGCTGCATTAGGCAAGAAGGTTGAAGTTGCCGCAATTTTAATCAGGAACATGAAAAAGGAAAGAAACATTAGTGAGAATGTGTTAGTTACTACAGACTTTGAAGAAATCCTTAATCTTAAACAACTGGATGTAGTTATAGAGGCCATCGTAGATAAAGAGCCAACCTTTACCTTTTTGAAATCAGCGATTGAGCGTGGATGCCACATCATTACAGCGAATAAAGAAATGTTCGCCCACCATGGGAAAGAACTGCTTGAGTTGGCAGAGGAGAAGAGAGTTTCGGTTGGTTTTGAAGCTACTGTTGCTGGAGGAATTCCCGTTATACAAACACTTAGACAGTTATTAAACATTAATCGTGTGAAGCAAATTCGAGGAATTCTCAATGGCACCTCCAATTTTATCCTCACAGAAATGAGGGAGAAAAAGCAGTCATTTGCTCAGGCGTTACTATTAGCACAAGAGAATGGCTTTGCTGAAGCTGACCCGACAAATGACGTGGAGGGATTTGATGCTTTTTATAAAACCATGATTTTAAGCAGACTGGCTTTTGGAAAAGAACCTATTTGGCAGGATGTTGACCGTGAAGGGATTACCTCCATAACCAGTGAATTGATCATTGTTGCTGAAAATGCAGGGCTAAGGTTTAAGCATATTGCGAGTATTACAAGGTTAGGTGATCAAATTAATGCAACTGTCAAACCAGCCTTAGTGGGAAAAGAACATCCTTTTTACCATGTAGAAGGCGTCCAGAACGCAGTAAATGTCCAATCTGATATAGTTGGAGAGATTACACTTCAGGGGCCAGGAGCTGGAATGTTTCCTACAGCGAGTGCGGTAATTGAGGATTTAGTCTATGTGTGTAAAAATTCTCCAGAAAAACAGAATAATACGTGTTCTCAAGAAGCGGTTACGGGGTTTAGTAAGAATGATAAAAAGGAAACGTGGCTGGTGCATGGAGTGAAGCATAAGCTGGTGACACCTTCACTTACTTGGATTGAGGAAGTATCGGAGGAAACGTTTGTAATCAAAGCGACAAATAGAGAAATTGCCATTCTGGCCAAACAAAATAACCTAGTCTATTTTCCGATTATAGGAGAATACGAGAAGGTGAAACAGATAAAAGCGCTTAAGGCTTTATAAGAGTCTACAAATAATGAAAGAGCTATATGGCTCTTTTTTTTCATTTTAAGAAAGCCAGGCTCTAGATCTACTTTTTATTGAGAGAAGAAGGAAAAAGTAGAAGTAACCAGGTTCTAGATCTACTTTTTTCAGAGAGAAGAATGAAAAAGTAGAAGTAGAGAGGTTCTAGATCTACTTTTAGAGAGAGAATAAGGAAAAAGTAGAAGTAGCAAACCTCTAGATCTACTTTTATTTGAACAAGATGTAGAAATTTAATTCAATAGTCACGGATATTCCGTATTTATCCACTGCATTATCCACATCCAAAGTCCTGGTTTAAAGGTATTCCACAGACTTATTCACAATATCCACAAAAGTCTGAATTTTTATCCACAAGATAATACATATCTAACATTAGTAACATGTAAAGTTCACATTCTATTCAATTTTCTAACATTAATATGTTAAGAAACTGTGAAAGTCGTTGTCATTTAAAGTGCAGGAGAGTATATTATAAGTGTAGAGAAGATAGTGAAACAATTCACAAACAAAGAAGCACAAACTAACTTTCCTACACGACACAGCTAGCTGAACACCCCTCATCGAAAGGGGAAAGAAATTATCGTTACATTATTTTGTGAAACAATTCACAAATATTAATAGGAGATGATTGTGATGAGATGGTACAAAACCCCTCAAGCAGCAGTGGTATGGACAGTGTTGAGAGTTTGGCTTGGATTACAGTGGATTGAAGCAGGCTATCATAAATTAACCGGTGGATTTGATGCTGGGGGGTTCTTAAAAGGCGCCCTAGCAAATGCAACAGGGGATCATCCCGCAGTTCAAGCTTGGTACGCTGATTTCTTACAACAATTTGCGATTCCAAATGTACAAATCTTTAATGTATTAATTCCATGGGGAGAACTACTAGTTGGTATCGGATTAATCGTCGGTTTAGCAACTTTACCTGCATTACTTGCCGGTGCATTTATGAACTTAAACTTCATGCTGGCAGGCACAACAAGCACTAACCCAATTCTTTATACAGCAGCAATGATCCTACTATTCGTAGGAACTGGAGCATATCTCTTCGGCCTTGACCGATACGCAGTCCCATTCATCAAAGGTTATATCAAGAAGGCACCTGCAAGGAATGTGAATACCAACTAACAGTAATACCGAGTTCTAACAGCTTTACACGCTGAAATCTCTCATTAGAGCTCGCTGATATACCATTTATTTCCCCCTTATATATACTTTGAGAAGCAGGGCAACCCTGCTTCTCCTTTTTTAGGTTATCGACTATTTTTATTCTTAACGCGCTGGTTTGCGGCATTAGCACGGGCTTGAGCTTCAAGATCTGCATGATCAGCAAATTCTTGTGAGTATTCCACATCGTTACCATCTGTTTTCATATTTTTCGGTGTTTGTGGAAGTGAGCTTTTATTATTTTTGTGAGAACCTCCATTATGCATACGACCCAATACTAAAACCCCTTTCAAATTTAAGCTAGAGGGAGAAAGTAATCTCTCACTCCTTAATAGCTTTTACAAATAGAAAGGGGCTCATTAATGGAAAAACTTTAAATTATATTAAGGTATATCTATGGTATAGCCCGTCACTTACAGCTTAGTTTTGCTGTCATGATAACCGCCTGCACGGTCAGCCATCTTAAAGTCACGCTGATATAAAACCTCTTGTGTACTTGTTAAGGTATATTTACCTCTACCCATATCTTTTTTCTTTTTTCCCGCCATTCTGCTCATTCCTTTCAACATTTTTTTGTTAATTGTCATCAAGCTAAGTGGTAAAAATGAAAGCACTAAGTATGTACTTATTTCCATTTTTACCTTTTAAGAAAGGAATGATACTTTTTTTAGGAAAATATATTTTTTAATGCCATTTTTAAATCAGGGTATTGGAATTGGAATCCATAATCTAAAAGCTTTTTAGGTAACACCTTTTGTCCGTCTACAACTAAGGTGCTCATTTCGCCTAGAAGCAAACGAAGGGCGAAACTAGGCACAGGAAGCCAGTGTGGCCGATGAAGTACTTGAGCAAGCGTTTTGCCAAAATCACTCATAATTACGGGATGTGGAGCAGTGAAATTGACAGGACCTTGAATTTGTTCTTTTTCCATGGCAAAAATTATACCTTTCACTACATCTTCAAGGTGAATCCATGACATCCACTGTTTGCCACTTCCAATATTGCCGCCAATAAACAATTTATATGGCAGCAGCATCTTAGGAAGAGCTCCTGCATCCTTTTCAAGAATGATACCAAATCTGCAGAAGACCGTTCTAATTCCCAGTGGACCCGCCTTACTCGCCTCTTGTTCCCACTTTACAACTGTGTCTGCTAAAAAATCTATGCCAAGCCGTTCCGTATTTTCAGTAAAAACCTCGTTATCGGATTTTCCATAAATCCCAATTGCACTGGCGTTAATAAGCGCCCGCGGTTTCCGGTCTAATTGATTTATTATGTCCAGGACTGCATCGACTGCTTCAATCCGGCTGGACAAAATTTCACTTTTCCTCTCTTCGGTCCAGCGTCCGCTGTTAATCGATTCACCTGCGAGGTTAATAAAAATATCCGTATTTTGGAGGTCGCTAACAGGGTTCGCATCATCCGTTAACCACTGAGAATATCGAATATTTGCCTTCTCGCTGGCCTTCATTGCCTTGCGAGTTAAAATAACGATTTCATGTTCATACTTGCTCAGTTCATTGACAAGTGCCCTTCCAACAAAGCCTGTTCCACCTGCAATTGCAATTTTCATGTAGAAGACCTCCTTTTGCTTTATTTTACCTTATTTTTATAAAAAAGTATGGTAAAGTGAGAGTGAGGTGAAGGAAATGGCTATTATTACGAAAATCACCACACAGCAAAAAAATGTAGACCGATTTAATGTTTTTATGGATTATGGCAAGGGCAAGGGTGAAGAATTTGCTTTTAGTGTCGACAGCGATGTGTTAATTAAATTTAATTTAAAAAAAGGGATGGAGCTTGATGATTTTTCTTTCTTGGAAATTCAGTATCAAGACGATATCCGTAAGGCCTACAACTTAGCAGTCAATTATCTGGCCAGAAGGATGAGGTCGGAAAAAGAGATCAAAGATTACCTTTTAAAAAAAGAACTTAATGAACCCATCATTAATGAGGTTCTCTATAGATTAACTTCGCAAAAATACATCAATGATCAAGAATATGCCTTAGCCTATGTCCGTACACAAGCAAATACCACAGATAAGGGTCCTGATTTAATTAAAATGGAATTAAAGGAAAAGGGAATCAAGGAAGATACCCTAATTCATTCTTTAGAGGAATATCCCAGAGAACAGCAAATTGAGAAAGCAACGAAAATGACCGAGAAGTTTTTTCAAAAAAATTCAAAGGAATCCTTAAAGACTCAAAAGCAGAAATTAGAACATTTACTGCTTAGAAAAGGATACCCTGTTGAAGTCATACAAATAGCAGTTAACGAAACAGAAGTGGAAAAAGAAGAAGATGAGGAAATGGAAGCGGTCCGTTTCCAAGGTAAAAAAGCCCATCGAAAGTATGCGCATTTAAGTGGGTATGAATATCAGCAAAAGATGAAACAAGCCCTATATAGAAAAGGATTTTCAATGGATTATATTGAAAGATTTCTTTCTGAAAGCGAAAAATCATGACACGAGTCATGATTTTTTACTTTCAATAATAATCGAATCCTGATCGTTTTGATCCATTATTATCTCTGCTACTTCCTTAGGTGACCTAAACCGTGATTTGTCTGAAACATGGTCGCTTTCGTCCCAGAACGGAGTATCCATACCACCCATATATACAGCATTAAATTTTATTTTTGAGCCATCGTATTCTTTTTGAAGGCTTTCTGTAAAGCCTCTTACAGCGAATTTACTCGCAACATAGACCGCTTCATTTACCTTTCCACGAAGACCTGCAGTCGAAATAATATTCATCACTTGTCCCTCACCATTTTGAAGTAAAAATGGAAGGATGGCTTTCGTCATCAAAATAGTTCCCATTACATTGGTTTCGAACATTTCTTTCATTTCTGTTTGTTCCATTTCGGTAAAAGGCCCGAAATGACCAACTCCTGCATTGTTGATCAACGCTGCAATATGATAACGCTTGTTTAGTCCTTTTAATTTTGAATCTACCTCTTCAAAATTGGAGATATCCAGTGATAAAAAATCAGCTTTTCCACCTAATGATTCAATTTCCTGTTTAGCTTGTGCTAATTTTTCGACTGTTCTACCGACCAGTAAAAGATGGAACCCTTTTTTCGAAAATAATAAAGCTAGTTCTTTACCTAAGCCTGAACCTGCCCCAGTCACGATGATTGTTTTCATAGTGAAATCTCCTTTTTATGTGAGTTTTAATCTTTATTAATCCTCTAAAAATTACTATACTAAAAAAAGAAGATAAAGGGGAGTGAATTGAATGCCGCAGGAAAAACGATACAGTGATTTGACCGAGCATGAATTAAAACAAGAGATCGCTTCGCTTCAAGAAAAAGCTAGAAAAGCGGAACAAATGGGAATGGTTAGTGAATTTGCTGTCCTTGAAAGAAAGGTGCAAATGGCTAAGGCTTATTTAATGGATCCAGATTCCTTTAAACCAGGAGAAATATATGAAGTGGAAGGAGATCCTGGGCAGTATTTTAAAATAGACTATATGAACGGCGTATTCGCTTGGGGATATCGATTAAAAGGTGATGGACAAGAAGAGGCGTTACCAATCTCCATGTTAAAAGAGTTGAAATAAGAGGACAAACCAGAGAGTAAATCTCTGGCTTGTTTGTTTTAGCAGAATTTTTGTACTTTAGTTATGAAAACTGAGGGGATTCGTCATCGCGTTCCCCAGAAGCACGCATCCGCTCTTGTGGGTGGGTATTAATCGTGCCGTTTGCTCTTTTAGAAGCATATTCTGCTTTTGCTCGTGGCTCTCCTTCAAACTTATTGTTATTTTGATTAGGAAAATTCGTTGCTTTATTTCTCATGCTGTACCTCCATTTTGGGAATGAGAAAAACGTGAAAAGCAAAGGCGGCATCTCAATGCTTACCACGTAATGATAGTATTTGCGCATTTAATAAAGGTTATGTTATAAGAAAATGGCAATGAGGTGGAATATGAATGTGTACCAAGAAGAATTAACAAAACTGCTTTTAGAAAAAAATCATGACTTATCCTATGACCAAGCAAGAACTTGGGTCGAGCTCTTATGGGAAGATTTCGAAACTACATATGCCAAAGCCGGTTGGGAATATAAGGGCAGTGAAATGACAGAAAGAATTGTTAAACAATGGATTGAGAATTATGGAGATAAGCTCCATGAGTTTATAGCAACCAATCCGAAATATAAACATTTTTTAAATCAGGGAAAAGGTCAAACACATTAAAAAGAAAACTCGCCATTACGAGTTTTCTTTTGTTTTAACTGGGTATGATGCTGAGTTTTTTTCTTAATTTTTTCTCACTAAATACCCAGCCTGTATAGGAGCTAATTGGATTTAAATCATGATCTAACTGAACTACAGCAACGAACGGATAATGTCCATTACTTCGATAACGTAAATCGATAAATCGAACTTCATAAAAATCATCATATTCATCTACTTCCCATCGGTATACAGGTGAGAAAGAGAGGAAGGCTGAAAGATTTTTATCTTTCTTGGCTGCCTCAATCACAGGTGTATTCGGTACAGGGATGCGTTTAAAATAATCGAGAATTTCCACCTTGCCGTCGATTGATCGTCCTACAAAAAATTGTTTCTCATTCATCGCGGCAATCCGCCACTGATGGAACTTCATTGTCGGAGCAATAATAATTTCAGTTGCATCCGGAATCAAAGCTCTTACTCCAACCAATACTCTCTTCTTTGCCTGAAATCGTTTTAAATAATAACCAAAGATTACTATATACATTAACAAAAATGTAACTCCTGGATTGGCACCAAATATCCAAATAAGAATGCCGACCACATGAATTCCAAAGATAAAAGGGTCAAATGTATTAATGACGCCTAAAGCCACCCATTTAGACGAAAAAGGTCGTAAAGCCTGTGTACCGTAGGCATTAAATATATCAACAAATACATGAATAAAAACTGCGGCAAAAGTCCATGCCCATAAATGCAACAGATTAGCATTAGGGAAAAATGGATAGACCACGGCTAATATGACAAGGGGCCATAATAAGACAGCCGGTATGGAGTGAGTGACTCCACGATGATTTCGAATATAGATGGCATTATTCCTAAGTTTCAATACAGTATCGATGTCAGGTATTTGTGATCCGGCTATTACTGCGATTAACACACTAGTAGCAGTGGCATGGCTGCTAGCTACTACAGGGTCAAGTGTCGCAAGACCGCCAAGTGCTATCCCCATTACAACATGAGTTCCAGTATCCAAAAGGAATCCTCCTTCTATAATTAGGTTCTTGTCAAAATTGACAAATTAGCTTATTGTAAAACGAAATGCATATTATTATATTCCCTTTTTTCGTTGTGTTTAACAATCTGGAGGATAAAAGTTATGATAATTGAACAAGAAAATTCAGAAAAAATTAATATAAATGCTTTTCAAAATGATCTTATTTCCTGGTTTAAAGCAGAACAACGTGACCTCCCGTGGCGAAAGGATCAGGACCCTTATAAGGTGTGGGTGTCTGAAATTATGCTGCAGCAAACTAGAGTTGATACGGTAATTCCCTATTTTAACCGTTTTATAGACTGGTTCCCAACAATTGAAGACTTGGCGGAAGCAGAAGAGGAGAAAGTACTTAAAGCATGGGAAGGTCTTGGTTACTACTCCAGAGTTAGGAACCTTCAATCAGCAGTTAAGGAAGTAAAAGAGAAATATAATAGCAAGGTACCCAACACTCCAGAGGAGATTTCATCGCTTAAAGGAGTTGGTCCGTACACTGCAGGTGCCATATTAAGCATTGCTTATGGAATTCCAGAACCAGCCGTCGATGGTAATGTCATGAGGGTCTTATCAAGAATTTTGTTAATTCGGGAGGATATTGCAAAGGCCTCCTCAAGAAAAATATTTGAAAAAGCAGTTCGAGATTTGATTTCGCATGAAGATCCATCTTCTTTTAACCAAGCATTGATGGAGTTAGGTGCTCTGATTTGTACTCCTACTTCCCCATCATGTCTATTATGTCCTGTTCGAGAACATTGCATTGCTTTTCATGAAGGAGTACAACAGGAGCTTCCTATCAAAACAAAAAAGGTGAAAACAAGGGATGTACAGCTTGCGGCAGCCATTGTGGAAGATGAGCATGGTAATATATTAATTCATAAACGGCCATCGAAGGGTCTACTAGCTAATTTATGGGAATTTCCAACTGTTGAACTACATCATCCATTACAATCTGACCGACAGCAGGTTGTTGATTTGTTTAGGGAATCCTTGAATTTAGATCTAGGTCTTGGACAGATTATCGGGCAAATTGAACATGTTTTTTCTCATTTAGAATGGAATATTAAGGTGTATACTGGTGCGGTGAAAAACTTCATACCTGAGAGTGAAGACTGGAAGTTCGTGTCATTAGAAGAAATGAAAGAATATGCTTTTCCTGTCCCATATCAAAAAATGTTCAAACTGTCTCAAGAGCAAAAAGACTCTGAATGAACGCCGCAAATGCGGCGTTCATTTTTAATCATACGTAATTTTTGTACCATGAGTGTAATCCGCTTCTTGTCTTTGCATACCACCGCGGCTTTCAATTTCTTCAATAATTTCGCGATGAATGGTTTGTCCCTCACTGTTTAAATATGGGGCTATTTGCTGCAAGGAATGGTGGAAAAAAGCAAGTTCACTGTTTTTCCAATCAGTTTTTGGCATCATGGAAAGCTCAGTCATATCTCTCCCTACATACATGTTTTACCCTCTCCTTTTACATCAATTTGCCTATAGTTTTCTATATTAATTGTCATCTATTCATGGAAAAGCTAAAATGAAAGGAAAAGCAATGAGGAAGGGAATAAAAGAATGACGCAAAAAGTAGCATTAATTACAGGAAGCAGCAGAGGAATTGGAAAAGCGACTGCCTTAAGATTGGCTGAGGCAGGCTATGATATCGTTATTAACTATGCAAGAAGTAAAAAAGGAGCCCTTGAAACAGCTGAGCAAGTAGAGGCATTAGGAAGGAAAGCCTTTATTGTAAAAGCAAACGTTGGTGACGTCGCAAAGATTAAGGATATGTTTGCTCAAATTGAGCAGGAGTTCGGGCGTTTAGATGTATTCGTTAATAACGCAGCATCAGGCGTACAGCGTCCCGTTATGGAGCTGGAAGAGTCTCATTGGGATTGGACATTAAACATTAATAGTAAAGCCTTATTATTTTGTGCACAAGAAGCGGCAAAATTAATGGAGCGAAATGGCGGCGGCAAAATTGTCAGCATCAGTTCGCTTGGATCCATTCGCTATTTAGAAAATTACACAGTTGTTGGTGTTTCTAAAGCAGCACTTGAGGCGTTAACAAGATACTTAGCTGTCGAACTGGCTCCAAAAAACATTATTGTTAATGCTGTTTCAGGTGGTGCAGTAGATACCGAAGCACTGAAACATTTTCCTAATCGAGAAGAATTACTGCAAGAAGCAAGAGAAAAGACGCCTGCAGGTAAAATGGTGGAAATTGATGATATGGTAAATTGTGTGATGTTCCTCCTTTCAGAGGATTCAAGCATGATTAGAGGACAAACGATCATTGTTGATGGAGGAATCTCTTTACTGGTTTAAATTATTTTTCGATAATTTTTTGGATAATCTCCACGGGTACGGGATACATTAATCTCGTGGAGGTGATTTACAATGGCAAACTTCAATCAACAGCCTAACAAAACTTCTGCTGGAACTAATATCCAGGAAGTTAGACAACAAAACGCTCAATCTGCTCAAGGTTCAGCAGGTGCAGCAGGTGCAGCTGGTCAATTCGGAACTGAATTTGCTAGCGAAACAAACGCTGCTGAAGTAAGAAAGCAAAACGCTCAATCTGCTCAAGGTTCAGCAGGTGCAGCAGGTGCAGCTGGTCAATTCGGAACTGAATTCGCTAGCGAAACAAATGCTGCTGAAGTAAGACAGCAAAACCAACAATCACAAGCTAAGAAAAACCAAGGCTCTGGCCAATTCGGTCAAAGCTAATAAGCGTCAAAGCGAAGGCACTCTTCCATGCGAAAGAGTGCCTTCTTTCTTTGTTGAATGGTCAAGGCGCCTCCGCTTTTTGATTTTTCGACAAATCTTCTTAATACTCTACAGAAGTAGTCAAAGGAAAATAGGGGTTACTAAAGAATACATATTAGGTAGGAAGATAGTTAAAGAATAGGCGGTGAGGGAAATGAATCAATTCAACCGATTAGTTTCCGAGCAGATGGTGACTATGGAAAAATTACTCTATCTTCAAGCCGAGCTTGAACGTTGCCAACAAATTGAGGAAGAACTTCAGTCATTGCAACATGCAACAGATCTTGAAAGTATTCAAACAGATATTCAATTGATGAAAAAAGAATTAAAAGAGATTCAGTTAATTTTTGAAAAACAGACAGAAGAGGTCATAAATTCATACCGAGAAACGAATTTGACTCCAATTTTGTAGAAAAACAATAAAGAAATTGAAAAAAATACGCAAAATTTTACAAAGAGCCATCGAATTATGGCTCTTTTGTTTTAAATTCTGGGTTCAACCGTTATAATAATAATAAATAGGAATTGGACTTTGTTACCTTTTGTCGTTATTTATTTTATTTATGGTTGGAAATAGGTTACAAAGCGTTCAGGAATGAAGGTAGGGGAGAATATGGGCGTACCCATCGAAGGTGAACCAATGCAAATACATAGCTATAAGCACAATGGGCACATCCATCGCGTCTGGGAAGAAACAACCGTATTAAAAGGATCTCAGAATTTGGTGATTGGTGGGAATGATCGGACACTTGTAACAGAATCAGATGGAAGAACGTGGATTACCAGAGAGCCAGCTATTTGCTATTTCCACTCTCAATACTGGTTTAATGTAATCGGAATGATTCGTGAGGACGGCATTTATTATTACTGTAATATCAGTTCACCATTCATCTTTGATGGTGAAGCACTTAAGTATATTGATTATGACCTTGACATTAAAGTATATCCTGATATGACCTTTAACTTACTTGACGAGGATGAATATGAACGGCATCGACGTGAGATGAACTACCCAGATGTGATTGATCAAATCCTTAAAAGAAATGTTGAAAAATTAATTCAATGGATAAGACAGCGTCAGGGCCCCTTTGCACCAGATTTTATTGATATTTGGTACGAACGTTACTTAACATATAGACGTTGATCGTGACCTTAAGGCTGACTCAAAAGCAAAGGAGTTAGCCTCTTTTGTTTGTGCTTTAAATTTTATATGAAAGAGGGACATCCGCTTGAGTAGTATTCGCCGATACCTTCAATTTGTTAAACCCTATCGGTTGCAAATTATTGGAACTATAATTATAGGTGTTATTAAATTTTCTATACCTCTGATTATTCCCATGCTCATTAAATATGTTGTCGATGATATAGTAGGAAATCATGCGCTGACCCATGATGAAAAGATTCATAAACTAATGCTAATAATGGGTATTATGATTGTTGTATTTGTTGTACTTCGACCACCTATAGAATATTACCGCCAATATTTCGCCCAATGGACATCAAGTAAAATCCTATATGATATTCGTGATACCATGTATACACATATCCAAAAATTAAGCTTCCGATATTTCTCTAATACAAGGGCTGGCGAAATTATCTCAAGAGTAATTAACGATGTGGAGCAGACTAAAACATTTGTTATATCAGGATTAATGAACTTATGGCTGGATATTGCTACTATTGTTATTGCAATTATTTTAATGTTTTATATGAATGTTACCCTGACTATTGTGTCGGTATTGCTATTTCCTCTCTACGCTTTTTCAGTCAGGTACTTTTTCGGTAATTTACGCACGCTTACAAGAACACGTTCTCAAGCTTTGGCTGAGGTCCAAAGCTATCTTCATGAGCGGGTCCAAGGTATGCCTGTAATCAAGAGTTTTGCTATTGAAGAGCATGAACAAAAACAATTTGATAAACAAAATAAGAACTTTTTAGAAAAAGCCCTGCAGCATACAAGCTGGAATGCGAAGTCTTTTTCCGCTGTAAATACAATTACGGATATTGCTCCTTTAATCGTAATTGGGTATTCCGCTTACTTAGTCATTCAAGGGGATTTATCTCTGGGAACCATGGTTGCGTTTTTTGCTTATATTGACAAGCTTTACAGTCCATTAAGAAGATTGGTAAACTCCTCAACCACGATTACCCAATCATTTGCCTCAATGGACCGGGTATTTGAATTCTTAGATGAAAAATATGACATAATAGACGTTCCCAACGCCAGCGAATGTAAGGATGTAAAAGGGGATATTTCATTTGAGAATGTTTCTTTTTCTTACGAACAAAATAATGAGATGGTTCTAAAAGATATAAACCTGCATGTCAAAAAGGGTGAAACCATTGCGTTTGTAGGAATGAGCGGCGGCGGGAAATCAACTCTTGTCAGTTTGATTCCACGATTTTATGACGTAACTAAAGGGCGCATTACGCTTGATGGAATGGATATCCGTGATTTTAAAGTGCAATCATTACGGGACAAGATAGGAGTCGTGTTTCAAGATAATATTCTATTCAGTGAATCAGTGAGAGAGAATATTTTATTAGGAAAGCCTGGTTCTTCAGATGAAGAGGTATATCGGGCAGCGAAGGCGGCTAATGCCCATGAATTTATCTTAAACCTAACTGATGGGTATAACACCAGGGTTGGTGAACGAGGGGTTAAGTTATCCGGAGGTCAAAAGCAGCGGGTTGCCATTGCTCGAGTATTTTTGAAAAATCCTCCTATATTGATACTGGATGAGGCGACATCGGCATTGGATCTAGAAAGTGAGCACTCTATCCAAGAATCGCTAGAGGAGCTAGCTAAAGACCGGACCACCTTTATTGTAGCTCACAGGTTATCAACTATTACTCATGCCAATCGGATTGTACTCATCGAGCATGGGCAAATAGTTGAAGTAGGAACACATGATGAACTTATGGCCAAGCAGGGGAATTACTATAAATTATTTCAGGTCCAACAACTTGAACATAAAGAAACCGAAGCAGAGGGATAATCTGCTTCGGTTTTTTAATTTTCGCTTTCTTCTTCAATTGATAATTCATTATCGTGATAAGAATGAAAGCTTGTAATTAAGGTGTTAAGGTGCTCTACCTGCTCACTATAATCTATAATCGAGGCAATAATTTGCATAGTATGGTACAGATGCGGAGAATCTTGTTCTTCGGTTTCTTGCTGATAGACTAAAAACATTTCAAAAAGTTCCTTTTTGTCCAAACAAACACTGCCTTCTGAAATGGAGGGAGAGGTAGGAATTTTGCCTATGAATCTTAACATTAATTGTTCATGGTGATAAATAAGACAATCTAACTGTTCCTGTATTGCTTGTTGAAATTCTTCAGGCAGGTGTAAAAGTTCATTTTCAAATCTATGCAGTCGCTTTAATGTATCTAATGCCTTTTTGGCTGTCAATAACATTTGGCGGTAAATGACAAGCTTGCGTGACTTTTCTAATGTATTCTTTTTAAAATAGCTTCTTTCTTCTTTATACATCGAATAAAACTGGCCCATTTGAATCAAGCTATCTTTTAGCTTATCGATGTCGGTCTTTAGAAGTTGGTGGTCAAAGTCATGTCGAGTGCTTAAGCGGATCCACTTAATGATTTCCTCGGTTGTCGTACTAATTTTAAAATATAGCTTGTTTTCGTATTTTGGTGGCATAAATACTAAATTGACTACGAAAGCCGAAAATACTCCGATCATAATGGTGGAGAAACGGATACCTGCAAACTGAATAAAACTACCGCTATGTGTTTCCATAATGGAAATTAACGTAACAAGTGAAAGACCAATGGTGTTTTCCAGTTTAAGCTTAAGGTTTAAAATAATAACAATAATAGCAGCCAATCCAATAACAATAAAATGATTCCCAAGGACAAGAACAAAAATTACAGCAAGTAATGCGCCGATGATATTTCCTTGTACTTGTTCAATAATTGTTAAATAAGAGCGGTATATGGTCGGTTGAATTGCAAAGATCGCGGCAATTCCAGCAAAGACTGGAGAAGGCGAATGCAATAATTGACTTAGATATAGGGATAATACAATTGCAATTCCCGTTTTTAAGATGCGGGCACCTAACTTCATCCAAATAAATTCCTTTCAAGAATAAGATTTATACTAGTCTGTTCAAACACATTTTAGTACTATACATGGATTACTGAATATAATCAAGAGATATTATATGAAATAACTATTCAAATTGTGACAAAAAATGCAAAAATAAAACGTCCGCTGCTGTGAGCGGACGTTTTCGCATATAATCTTCAAATCATTCTGTTGAAACAGATGGGTCAGCTTGTTCTTTAACAGGGAGGATTTGCACGAAATTGTTATCCAAATCTGTTAAAAGTTTTCGAAGTTGATTTGCTTCGATTTCCTGGCCATTCTGTTCTAGCAAGTCTGTGTATTTACCTAAAAGTTCATTAATATCCTGTTTGCCTTTTTCATCTAAGTTAGCAATGGAAACCTTTGCGCCTTTAGCAATACGTCTTTGAAGGGCTTCTTTTGTTAACCCTAATTCAGGCTGGTGACGGATATAGACGACGCCACCGGTCATTCCGGCACAAATCCACGGACCAGGATCACCTAAAACTAATCCACGGCCATTGGTCATGTATTCAAAGGCAAAACCTTTGATATTTGCATTTGACCCAATATTTCCAGCCTCTTTAGGAGGAATTGGTTTTTTCACCGAACCACCAATGATTAAGTCTGCACCAGAAAGACGAATTCCTGCACGGGCATCAGCATTTCCTTGAGCAACGAGTAACCCTTTTTGCGCACCGTATCCAAATCCTTTTCCAACGGATCCATTATAATATTGGCCATCCTTGCCCTTTGATTTTAGGACGTGGATATTTCCACCAAAGGATGTCTTACCAACACCGTCTTGACCACCGCCATTAACAGTAATCTCGATACCGGCACTATTATAGGCCCCTAAACCGTTTCCTGGAATTGATCCATCCTTATACTTAAGCTGCACCGGCGGAAGCTGCTTGTAGGAACCATCGAGTCTGCCACGAACTCGGTGACAAGAAACACGGCTTCCAAGAACACGCTGTTCAGAAGTCACACTTTCGAATTCTCTCGAAGAATGTAATTGATCTACACTTCCATCGAGATACTCTGCGCCTACAGCGACTTGCATTTGTACTTCTTCGATAGATTTTGAAGCTGCTGTTTTTGCAAATTGACTGATTTCAAGTGGCTTCAATAGGTAGGATAGGCTTAACTGACCTTCACCCTTTACCTGCTCTAACAATTCAGAATGTCCAACAGCATCCTGTAGGTTTTTAATTCCTAATGAAGCAGCAAGTTCTTTTACTTCAGTTCCAAAGGCTGTAAAGAGATTCATGATTCCTTGGACAGCTAAATCAAATTGTCTTGGCACAAAGCGTCTTAAGCCGTGTTCTTTCGCTTGTGCTTCTGATTCAATTTGAGTTGCGATTCCAACATGGCATGTATCTAAATGACAACCACGGCAGGTCGTACAACCAATAGAAAGCATTGCCAATGTTCCAAATCCAACTCGGTTTGCTCCAAGAAGCATAATTTTTATTACGTCCATCGCACTCTTCATACCACCATCAGCCCAAATTTCTACTTTATGGCGGAGTCCGCTTTCAAGTAAGGCATTATGTGCTGCTTTGACGCCAATTTCTACTGGTAAGCCTACATGTTGAAGAGCATGGATTCTTGCTGCACCCGTACCGCCGTCAAAACCGCTAAGTGTAATAATATCCGCACCTGCTTTTGCGATTCCTACCGCAATGGTTCCGATATTTGGGACTACAGGAACTTTAACCGCAATTTTTGCTTGGTCATTTGCAGTCTTTAATTCAAGAATCATTTGTGCTAAATCTTCAATTGAATATATATCATGATTATTTGATGGTGAAATTAAGTCTGAACCAAGTGTTGCATTACGAGCTTCGGCAACCTTCGCAGTAACTTTTGACCCCGGTAAGTGACCACCTTCTCCTGGCTTAGCTCCTTGCCCAATTTTTATTTCTAGAAGATTAGAAGAATTGAGAAGTTCTGCGTTAACACCGAATCTTCCTGAAGCAATTTGCTGTCCTCTTGTCTTCGGATATTTACCAAGCATATCCTTAATTTCTCCGCCTTCTCCATTTAGGCTGACCATATTTAAGCGGTCTGCACCTTCAGCATAGGCTCTAAAAGCTATTTCGTTCTGTGAACCAAACGACATGGAAGAAATGATAAACGGTAAGTCATGTTCACCTACACGAAGATCCACTTCCGAAGGGGAAACTGTTTTCGTGCCTTTCTTCAGCTGAACCAAGTGGCGTATAGTAGTTGGATTTTGGGTTTCCTGTTCTGAAATTTTATCCCTATATGCACTGTAGTCACCTGTTGCTGCTACCTCCCCGATTGCTTTCCAAATCCGTGGGAATAAGTGAAAGGTCTTTCCGACTCTTTCTTTTTCATTTTGATAATCCTCAGCTCTTGAAAAAGCTTCTAGCTTCATTGCTTCAAAATCAGTTTCAATTTCTTTAGATCCAAAGAAGTTAACGATATTTAATACATTTGCAATGGATTCATGTAACCCAATACTTGAGAATAGTCTTCCATACCCGCGAAGCTCGTGAATACCGATCGTCGAAATCACTTTTTCTAAGCCTTTAGTTAATGCGCTGTAAAGGTTAACTAGTGGTTTTGTCGACTCATCAAGAATCGTTAAGAACATGTAATAAGGGCTAACTAAATCTGCTCCTAATCCAAATACCGTAATAATGTCATGCAGGGAGCGAATAGCTGCCGAGCGAACCAATAAAGAACAGTTTCTTCTTAATTCAGCCTTTACCAACGCCTGATCAATAGCGGACGTCACTAGATGTGGGTCAATCCAGTATGAGTCTTCTTGATGTGCTTTTGCATCGTCCAAGACGAGAAGCGTTTTTCCAGCTTCTACAGCCTTTACTGCTTCGTCAGCTAGTCTATTTAGTGCTTGATCAACAGTTTCCTCTTTCTTAAAGGTGGTTGAGATATAGGCAGCTAATTTTTGTTCGTGAAAATGCTGAACTAATTGGTCAAAGCTTGGCTGTCCTAAAGTCTCTGCACAGCTGAATCCTGCTTTTCCTTCTACTAGAAGGGGAGAAGTTAATTCAACAACAGTAGCAGTATTTTCCTGTGTAAATAAGGTAGGGCGTTGGCCAATGATTACACGAGTTGAAAAATGTTCTGTTTCCCGGTCACGGTCAATAGCAGGGTTCGTAACAACTGCCACACTTTCCTTAATATAATCAGCAATATTTACTCGCTCCGAATTAAGGGCAGCAAGTGGAGCATCATGACCTAAAGAACGAATAGGTTCAACACCTTTTTCTGCCATTTGTTCAATTAATTGAATGTGATCACGTTCCCAGCCAAAAGCCTTATATTGGCCGTTATGAATTTTATCTGGATAACTCATTGTTACGGTTTTAGTTAAAACAGGCGGCTGTAGACGTAATCTTGACTCATTCAGATTTAACTTCGTAGAAAAACGGTTATATACTTCTTTTTGGAATCGGTCCTGTTCATATACAGCTAGTGTGTCGCCATTCCATTTAAAACCAACCTTTTCGCCAGGTGCTAGAGGCTTTGGCTCATTGACGTACTCACTTGAGGGAATGATTCCAGGTTCAGAAGAGAATAGGTAAGAGCTTTCTGTTTCAAGCATCCAAAGTGGACGAAGCCCTAAGGCATCTACGCTAAATACTGCTTCATCCCCATAACGAGAGATGATTCCTGCTGGACCTTGTGCAAAGTGTCCCCAGGCTTCTCTTAAATAAGTATATAAATCTTGTAATTCGCTAGAGTAAGCTTTTATTTCATTAATAATTGGAGGGAACAATAGATCCATAGCTTCAAATAAGGAATATCCCTCACGACAGATTAATGTTTCCATTGTACGGCTTAAGTCTTGTGAGTCACTTCCATCTTTAACAAGTGGAACGCCAATCATTTTCGCCTCATCACGAAGCTTGGCAATGGTGTTTATTTCACCATTATGCCCGAGGACACTGAAAGGCTGTACTCGGAAAAAGCTTGATAAGGTATTAGTAGAATATCGATTATGCCCAAGTGTCATAGTGGAAGCTACAAGTGGGCTTGCTAAATCATGATAATAACGAGGCAGGATATCACCAGCACCCATTACTTTATATACGACATGATTTTGGCTTAAAGATGCAACGTGTACTTCTTCATTCGTTTCAAAGTCAATTAGAGTCTCAAAAAGTGCCTTCGTTAATTCCTGCTCTTTTTTATGAGATAGACAGGCGAATTGCCAGAAAACAGGGTTTTCTTGAACAGCAATTGGACCAAGGGCAGAAGGGTCTGTTACTTCATTAGACTCATAAACCACCTCAAACTCATATTTAGCCAGCTTATCAAGTAATTCCTGCTTAGTAGATTCCCAGTTGACCTTCTGACTAACGAAAACATGGCCAACTGCAAAGCCTTCTTTTTCAACAAGCAGCGGGTCTAGACCTGCTTGAGATAATTTTTCTTTCCAAAGCTTAATAGGTATATCCGTATGGATTCCCACTCCATCACCTTCACCATTAATAAAGCCGGCACGGTGATTCATCGTTACAAGTGCGTCAATACAATCAAATATATTCTTTCTAGTTGGTTGTTTTGATTTTTCAAGACACGCAACTATACCACAGGCATCATGTTCTTGTTTATGGAATTCTTTAAAAAGGGAAGGGCTCCATTTTTGTGTCATTTTGTAGGGCTTAACGGATTTACCGCCGAAGCCTAGTCACCTCCTATGAAACTTATAATTAGAGAATTACTTATTGTAGTAAGTTTTGAAACGGTTTGATACTTTAACGGGGTGTTTGGTTAAAGGATTAAAAATAATAATAATCTTATAGTATCATATGAATTTTCAGAAATCAAATAAATATACAAAACTTTGGATAAGAAATGGATAGGAATTTTGTGATGGATAAAAGAGGAATATACATCAGTGTAAACGTTTTCATTTAATTACAAAAAACAAAAGGGAGTTATTCCCACTCCCTTTTGTGCATAAAAAATGTATATTTATTCGTTCGTAAGTTGAGAAAATGCATTTCTGACTGCATGTAATGTCGCTTCTACGTCTTCTTCTGTATGTGCAATGGTTACGAACCATGCCTCATATTTAGATGGTGCAAGGTTGATTCCCTGATGTAGCATGAGTTTGAAAAACTTAGCAAACATTTCTCCATCCGTGTTTTCTGCTTGTTCATAATTCTCTATGGTTTCATTTGTAAAATAAACGGTAAACGCACCTTTAAGTCTATTGATGGTAATTTGAATGTTGAACTCTTTAGCAGCTGCTAAAATTCCTTCCTCAAGCATGGCACCAAGACGGTCTAAATATTCGTATACGCCTTCTTGTTTTAGTACTTCAAGGCAGGCTATTCCTGAAAGAATGGAGGCTGGGTTTCCGGCCATTGTTCCAGCTTGATATGCAGGACCTAATGGAGCTACCTTTTCCATGATTTCCTTTCTACCGCCATAGGCGCCGATTGGGAGCCCTCCACCAATAATCTTTCCTAGAGCTGTTAAATCAGGTTTAATTCCTAATAAATCCTGTGCACCGCCGTACATAAAACGAAAAGCTGTAATGACTTCATCGTAAATAACAAGTGCCCCTGCAGCATGTGTTAGATCATTTACTTGTTGAAGGAAGCCAGGCTTAGGTTCAACAATGCCGAAGTTCCCGACAATAGGTTCCACTAATACAGCAGCAATTTGATCTCCCCATTTATCTAATGCTTCTTTAAATGGTTCAATATCATTAAATGGTACAGTAATGACTTCTTGAGCGATACTTTTAGGTACGCCTGCTGAATCCGGGGTGCCTAGAGTAGACGGACCTGACCCGGCAGCAACAAGTACAAGATCAGAATGACCGTGGTAACAACCGGCAAACTTGATAATTTTATCGCGTCCTGTGTAGGCGCGCGCAACACGGATGGTGGTCATTACCGCTTCCGTTCCAGAGTTAACAAAACGAACTTTATCCAAAGCAGGCATTGCTTCTTTAATCATTTGGGCAAATTTCACTTCATGTGGAGTAGGTGTTCCGTAAAGAACGCCGCTTTCTGCTGCACGAGTAATGGCTTTTGTGATATGTGGATGAGCATGACCAGTAATGATGGGACCATATGCAGCAAGGTAATCAATGTATTGATTGCCGTCAACATCCCAAAAGTAGGCACCTTGGGCACGTTCCATTACAACCGGAGCGCCGCCGCCAACCGCTTTGTAGGAACGAGACGGACTGTTTACTCCTCCAACAATGTGTTTAAGAGCTTCATTATGTATGGTTTCGGAATTCGTAAATTGCACTATTTTTCCTCCTTAGAATGTTTCTATCCTTCTATTCTAACACTTTTTTATTCGTCTATTATCTATTTCAACTTTTAGAAAATTCCGCCTCAGTGCAGTGTAGTTGTTTTAACCCCTTGATTTGGCTAAACTAATGATTTAGGTATTACAATGCTTCGGGAGGTACTAGATGAAGAATGTTATAGAAGTACAAAATCTAAGGAAAGAATTTAAATCCTATTCGAGTAGAAGTGGCTTAAAAGGTGCCTTTAGGGATTTGTTCACTAGAAATTATAAAGTGGTTCCGGCTGTTAATGATATAAATTTTTCCGTAAGGCAAGGAGAGATGGTTGGTTACATTGGTGAAAATGGGGCTGGGAAATCAACAACCATTAAGATGCTCACTGGCATTTTAACACCTACGTCAGGGGACATCCTGGTTAATGGGATGAATCCTCATAAAGAAAGAGAAAAATTTGTACAAACCATTGGAGTTGTGTTTGGTCAACGTTCACAATTATGGTGGGATATTGCTGTGCAAGAATCGTTTCGACTATTAAAAAAGGTATATAAAGTAACAGATGAACAATACGACGATCATATGAATCATGTCATAAAAACCTTGGATATTGAGCCTCTCTTAGATAAACCGGTTCGTAAATTATCTCTCGGACAAAGGATGCGTTGTGAGCTTGCTGCTGCACTAATTCATAATCCCCCATTATTATTCTTAGATGAACCCACAATTGGGTTAGATGTACTCGTGAAATTGAAAATTCGTGAATTCTTAAAAGAAATTAATGAAAAATATAACACGACCATTCTTTTAACTACACATGATCTTTCCGACATCGAAGCGCTATGTGAGCGCGTAATTATGCTTGATGAAGGAAAAGTCATCTATGACGGTGCTTTAAAAAATCTACAAGAAAAATGGGGAGAAGGAAAAGAACTTCGCTTTCAATTCTTAGAAAAAGTAGACCTTGCTGCGGTTAGAAATCTAACAAACGGTCTGCCTGTTAAATGGGAACTAGACGAAAAGGATCAGGTTTTTATTGCTGTTTTAGATGACAATGATGAGCTCATCTCTCAGGTAATAGCCAAAGTGGTTGCCGGATTTAAAATTAAGGACATTAAAATTAATGAAACATCCACAGAAGAGATTATTAGAAATATTTATGAGAAGGGTGCTGTGTAAGTGGATAAATACTTAGAAATGATCAGAATCCGCTTTTTAATGATGCTCGCATACCGGACAAATTATTATACGGGGATTCTGATCTATGGCATTAATATTGGGGCTTATTATTTTTTATGGAATGCGATCTATGGTTCGAAAGATCAGATTGTTGGACTATCTGTTATTCAAATGACAACCTATGTTGCCGTTTCTTGGATGGCACGAGCGTTTTATTTTAATAATCTTGACCGTGAGATGGCGTTGGAAATAATGGAAGGGAAAGTGGCAGTTGAATTAATCAGACCTTACAATTATCTCACGATGAAGACGATGCAAGGGCTAGGAGAAGGAATCTTTAGGCTGTTCTTTTTTTCAGCGCCTGGGATGATTATTGTTTATTTCATTTTTCCTATTCACTTTACGTGGGAGCCAAGTGTATGGGGATTATTCGCTCTCTCAATTTTATTAAGCTTTTTTATCAATACGGAGCTAAATCTATTAACAGGAATTACAACTTTCTTCTTATATAACAATGCGGGTCTGATTCGGGCGAAACGAGTGGTGATAGATTTATTCTCAGGGCTTCTTTTGCCAATTAGTTTCTTTCCCGGATGGGCACAAGAGATTATGAAATTCCTTCCATTTCAAGGAATCAGCTACTTCCCAAGTATGATTTTGACAAAGGGCTTTTCACACCACCAGGCATTGGAAGCAATTACTCAACAATTTGTATGGGTCATTGTATTAATAATTCCAATTCAAATTCTGTGGTACTTGGCGAGAAAGCAGTTGATTATTCAAGGGGGATAAACATTGTTTTACTTATCTATGTTTTTTCAATATACGTCGCAATACATAAAAACTAGATTCCAATACCGGGCAGATTTATTTGTAGAGTTTTTTTCAGACTTACTGTCACAAGCGATTAATCTTGTTTTTATTTTAGTTGTATTCGGTCATACGAGTTTCCTTAATGGCTGGAGCAGAGACGAAATTATCTTTATTTATGGCTTTTTTCTTGTACCTTCAGCTGTTTTTTCTGCCTTCTTTAATATTTGGGATTTCAATGAAAGGTATATAGTAAAGGGGGAACTTGATCGCATCCTGACAAGACCTATTCATAGCCTCTTCCAGATTATTCTTGAGAGAATTGAATTGGAGTCTCTATTGGGCGCTATAACTGGACTTGCGGTTATGTTCTATGCAGGTAGTCATTTACATCTTGAAATCCATTGGTACGATCCATTTTTATTTCTTATTTTTGTCATAGGTGGTGCACTTGTCTATGGAGGAATCTTCATCATGATTGCCTGCATCAGTTTTTGGGCAGATGCACGAACGTCTCTTATGCCTATGATGTACAATATTAGCAGTTACGGAAGATATCCTGTAAATATTTATAATAAATTAATCCGGTTTGTATTAACTTGGATTTTACCCTTTGCCTTTGTTGGAGTGTACCCTGCCGCTTTCTTCCTTGGAAAAAAAGAGTGGCTATGGTACTCATTTTTAACCCCGGTAATAGGTGCAGTCTTTTTTACGCTATCAATCCTCATTTGGAACCAAGGGGTAAAGAAGTATAGAGGGGCAGGAAATTAATCATTTTATTAAATTTTTAAAAAAACCAGGTTTTCGCCTGGTTTTTTGCTATTTTATGAGGCAAGCCTGCATAGGAATAGAGTAATTCTCATTACCATGCAGGGGTGGTCAGCTATGTTCTATTTCTTACTTCCAATTGTGATTTTTTGTATATTCATGAGCTTACGAACCTTATTTATTCCTAATACAATAAGAGGTAAATTTGCGTCAGTGGAAAATTTCCTCTATTTAGGAACAGTATATTTAACCATCATTATTGGCTTTGGACTTATTTATCTATTGTTTTATTTAATTGGCATGCCGCTTCTAAGAGAAGTCAATCCGGATCCGAAAGATAACATTTTTGAAACAAGCTTTTATTTTAGTGCAATGACCCTTTTTTCTGTCGGAAATGGTGATGTTTTGCCCAATGGATTAGGAAGAATTATTGCTGTGATTGAAGCATTGATTGGATATACATTACCCGCAGCCTTTGTAGCAAAAGTAATGCTGGAAAGAGAAAAGTAATGCAATAATAGTGATATATTTGTGTTATCAAGAAAGATTCGTTACCCTATAAATAAGGAATCTTTTCAAATGGAGTGATTATTATGACGGTTGAAATTGGGAAAAAAGCGCCAGATTTTAAGTTGGAAGCGAGCAATGGTGAGGTTGTTACACTTTCAGATTTTCGTGGTACGAATGTGGTCTTATATTTTTATCCTAAAGATATGACTCCGGGGTGTACTACAGAAGCCTGTGATTTTCGTGATCAGATTGAAAAGTTTAATGAACTTGATGCTGTCATCTTAGGAGTGAGTCCTGATCCGACAGCTCGTCATCAAAAGTTTGTTGAAAAATATGGGTTGCCATTCCTGCTTTTAGCGGATATAGATCAACAAGTGGCTGAAGCCTACGGTGTATGGAAACTTAAGAAAAACTTTGGCAAAGAATATATGGGAATCGAAAGATCTACCTTTATTATTAATAAAGAAGGCGAGCTAGTTAAAGAATGGAGAAAGGTTCAAGTAAAGGGACATGTAGAAGAAGCGTTAGTTTACATACGTGAAAATTTAAACTAACAAGTTCCAGCCTATTTTCTCTAGAAAAGGCATTTGTCCAATGCAAGAAAAGGTATTTTGAATATCATTTTATTAGGGCATACCTCCTCAGATAAACTTTTGGGTCCATAGTGACCCATTTTTTTTTGCTTAAAAAGAGTCTGTTATATTCCGTTTTCTAAAGTTAATAATGGTGTTATGATGAAGAAAACGCATACTTTTCTCATAATGTCTATTATTGATTAAATATATGTGTAAAAAAACTGAAGCCAATAAATTACATAGGGAGGATTAATGTATGAAGATTTATACAAAAACAGGGGATAAAGGAACAACATCTCTTATTTACGGTCAGAGAGTTTCAAAGAATGATGTGCGGGTTGAAGCATATGGAACCTGCGATGAAGCAAATTCCATGATTGGTCTTGCCCTTAGTCATTTAAGGAATGAAAATTTCCAAGAGAAAGAAATAATAGAAAATGTATATCATAAAATACAAACAAATCTTTTTCATGTTGGGGCAGAATTGGCAACTCCGAAAGGGAAGGAAGTAAAGTGGTCACTCGCTTCTTCTGATATAGAGGAAATGGAAAAGCAAATTGATGATTGGAATGCTATGCTTTCTGAATTAACAAATTTTATCTTGCCAGGGGGCCATCCTGCAGCAGCTGCGTTTCATGTGGCTCGTACGATCGCTAGAAGAGCGGAAAGGTGTGCAGTTTCATTAGGTGAGGATGTAAATCCTCTTGTTTTATCTTACTTAAATCGTTTATCAGATTTCTTGTTTATCACTGCTCGCTACGTAAATAACCGACTAGGGATAAATGAACAAACCTTACATGAAAAAATGTAGTGAATCATAGGGTTTGTTAGGTTGCAATATTGACAAAAGTATAAATATGTTAGTAAAATTAATTATATTAATTATAATTTAAGAATTTTTTTTGGAAAAGAGGTGCATGGCGATGAATCAGTTAAAAGAAGCGTTGGATACCTTAAAGGAAACTGGGGTTCGGATTACTCCACAACGTCATGCGATACTTGAATATTTAATAAACTCGATGTCACATCCTACAGCTGATGATATTTATAAAGCGTTAGAAGGAAAATTCCCTAATATGAGTGTGGCGACAGTTTACAATAATTTACGAGTATTTCGTGAAGTCGGTCTAGTTAAGGAATTAACCTACGGTGATGCATCAAGCCGTTTTGATTTTGTTACATCCCACCATTATCATGTTATTTGTGAGGAATGCGGGAAGATTGTTGATTTCCATTATCCAGGACTTGATGAAGTGGAGCATCTAGCTTCACATGTCACTGGATTTAAAGTTGAAAATCATCGCATGGAAATTTACGGAACTTGCCCAGATTGTGCAAGTAAAGATGTCCATTAATTTTTAGCGATTGATCTTCTTTTACATTAAAAAGAGGGTGACTGTACCTGTACGTTGCATTAGCGTACGGTAAGTCATCCTCTCTTTATTTTTTACTATTATAGGATTCGTTGAACTCTTTACCTTCAAGTGCCTGATCAAGTGTTAGCGGTTCTCGACAATACATACACATATCTACTTTACCGAGCATTTTAGTTGCTCTACCGCAGCTCGGACACTTTACTTGAATAGATTTTGTTGATAACATCCCAATCCAGAAATATACGACTGTACTTGCGATAATAAAAATAAGACCTAAAAGCATAAATATGGTCATAATAACTGGTGAGGTACGAAAATAGATTCCACCATACATAACAATAAAGCCAATAAAAATCAATGAAAGTGCAAAGGTACGAATTTTATTTATTTTACTCGAATATTTTGCCATGTTACTCCCTCCTAGAGAAACTATATCATATTTATCTATGGAGAAAAAAGGTTACGCAGAAGAATGTCGAATTTTGTCTTTGACGAAAGAAGGAAATCTGTTTTCACTGTCGAACCTATATATACCCGAAAAAATTGGAGGAATGATGAATGGAAGACATCCTTCGGCCTATTTATCAAGAGAGGGCGAGCCAATCGAATACCCTTGGAGTTTTGTTAATTGAAAAAAAGCAAAAATTAAGTCATATTACTGATTCCTTTGATGTTATTTTACTAGTGGTTGTCAAAGAGGCGGAAAGGCCAGTATTTATTAAACATTACACCTATGACAATAAAAAAGCAGCCATGCATATAATTGCTGAAAATCAGTTGAAGGAATGGATCCTACTTGGAACAAATCGTAAAATATTTGAATGGCTCCATGAGGCAAAAATTCTCTTTGATCGAAATGAATATGTAGCGAATTTAAAGACAGAATTACGCGAATTTCCATTTAATGGACGAAAAATCAAGATGGGATTAGAGTTTGCTAAGTTAATCCGTCGGTATGTAGATGGAAAAGCTCTATTTGAAAGCAAACAGTTTTTAGATGCGTATAATCATGTGGTTCACTCCCTGCATCATCTAGCGAGATTAGCTGTAATAGAAAATGGCCTTCATCCAGAGTTGACTGTTTGGCATCAAGTGAAACAGATCGAACCAGAAATATACAAGTTATATGAAGAACTTGTAAATAGTGAAGAAACATTAGAGAAACGGCTGGAACTTTTATTTTTGGCGAGTGAATTTATGATTCATTCCAGGACATCAATCTGTAGTGTTCATTTATTAGATGTGCTTAGCAGTAAGGATCATTGGTTATTTAATGAGATCATGAATGAAAATGAATTAATACCATACTCTGTGGATTTAGCAGTCTTAATAGAGTATCTGATTGAAAAACATTTGATAGATATTGTTAATGTTGAAACAAAGGGTCATGGTGTTTTTCACCGTTGTTACAAGGTGGCAAAAAAATTATCGTAAAAAAACAATAAACCCTATTGACCTTTTGTTTATTCCTTGGTATATTAATAACCGTCGCTGCGAAACAAATATTTAAAGCTTTCGCCGGTGACGGTTTTTCTTAAAAAAGAGGTTGACATCGTTAATGACTTTATGATAAATTAATAAAGTCGCTTACGAGTGATGCTGAAATTGTTCTTTGAAAACTAAACAAACAAAAACGTCAACAAACAATAGTATTTAACTTCTTAATGAAGTTAAGCCAACGTAACAAAATGAGCTAATCAACTTTCTTGGAGAGTTTGATCCTGGCTCAGGACGAACGCTGGCGGCGTGCCTAATACATGCAAGTCGAGCGAACCACT